>JBDHYF010000001.1:0-441114 GCA_039811185.1 Chitinophagaceae bacterium
CGTGCTTTCAAAAATATAACTGATGATGTGCGTACCTACGCCCGCAACCGCAGGACTAAACATGCCCGCAGCATCCACACCAGCGCCCGCAAACTTGCCAGTACCGGGAACTCCGTTGGTAACCGAAGCTTTCGAAGCAAGGGAATAAGGAGCACTGCTTACACATACCGCCGTAAGCGCATCGAGCGCAACAACCGGCGTTACTTTAAAAGTATCCGTCCACGAAGAATCGCTGCTGCAACCTTTGTCTGTAGTAACCTTTAGCTGAAGGTTGTAGTTACCGTATTGATAAATGTGCGAAGGATTTTGTTGGGTGGACGTATTGGGATTGGAGGGCGTTGCCGAAGCATCGCCAAAATTCCAACTCCAGGAGCTGATGGCCTGAAGACCACCATCAGGAATAGAAGAAGTGTCGGTAAACTGTACATTGCCACTCGGTGGAAGACAGCCTGCCGGATACGTGAATCCGATACGCGGATTGGCGTAAACCGTTAATTGTTTTACGGAAGCGCCGCTTGCGGCACAACCTCCCGGAAGCTTGATGCTTTCTTTAATACTAAATACGCCGAAAGTGTCAAATGTAATTGTAAAAGGTGTGCTGGCAGTTAAAGTATCTTTTCTACCGTCGCCAAAATCCCAATACCACTCGGTTGAAGCTTCCGGCCCTGGCGTAATAGTAACGGACCCGCCCTCGCAGATTTGAGAAGCAGAGAGGCTGAACGTTGGTGGTTGAGGCGCAGTAACGGTAACCGACTTGGTTTTCTCGGCAATACAACCGCCATCTGCAACTGCTTTTAGTTTTACCGGGTAAGTGCCACCGACTGCAAAATGATAGTAAGGATTTTTAACGCTGTCCGTCTTTCCGGGTTCAAACTCCCACAACCACTTTACAACGCTTGTGCTTCCGGAAGTATTGGGACCATAAAACTGAACACTGTCCGAAGGACAGCCGCTATGCGGATCAAAAGTAAAGTCGGCACTCGGCATTGGCTTCACGGCTAACTTTAAAGCAAATGTTTCCGTAGAACTACAAGAGTTGGCCAACGGATTTGTGGTTTCTATTTCGAGTGTGTAATCGCCCGGCTGGCTAAACACATATTCGCCGGGTAAGGTATAGATAAATGAGTTGCCGCTGATTTTTGGAACCGGGCTGGTCATTGTAACATCGGCACTGGGACTGATATTGCTAAGAGCGCTGATTTTCCACTTGATAGACGTAGGTTGAAAATCCAATACAGCCGATATTTTCACCGGCGTTTGTGCACAGTTGAACGGACTTTCATCGGCGCTGCTTGTATCCGGCACATTTTTAACTGACGACCCGGCAATATTTTCCAGGTTGGTTCCCGCGTTAAAAGCATAGGACTCTACACTGCCCAGTCCGTAAGTAATGGCATTGAATTTTTCGCTGCTTTCTGCTTTGCCAACGGCTTGTGCTGACGACCATCTTTTTACAACTACTTTATATCCGGCGTAGGCAGGATGGCTGTACACATAATCGTAATTATTTAAAGTGCCGTCTATTTTCAGCGTGCTCATGCCGGCGTCGGGAATAATCAGAGTCAGATAGTTAACACTAATCTGTTCTTTTGTGTTGCGAAAGAAACCAACTTTTTTAATACCCTGCTCAATTGGACTGATATATACCATTTCCGGGTCGCCCACACCGCCGTTTAAACAGCTACTGCCACCGTTCATAAACTGGGCTATGGCAATGGGCTTATCTGCTTCAATATAATCTGCAGTTCCGCTCTCATAAAAATAATAGCGGCCGCTGATAAGTCCGGTAAGCACCGTTCCATTTCGCCTGACAACGGTTGTAGGGTCTTTTACAACTACCCGAAATCCGTTGTTTTGGCTTACGCTGGCGGATGTACTGCTCGACATAGGAGCGGTAAGATACTTTTTGCCCCACGTATGCTCGGGAAAGCCTTGCTGCATGTCGTTATCTCCCCCACCTGAACCACAACTCATCGGGTTATGAGTACGGCTGCTGCCGGAAAAAACGGCAACCGGTTTACAGGTTCCATCAGGGCCCGGAATGGACCGCACCGTTGTGCCGGTGAGCTCATATCCTTCTGCTGAACTTCCGCCTTCTCCATTGGCATCTGACGAAAGATTTGCGCCTAAAATCTGATAAACCTGCCCTTTGCTCAAAGAAATTGTCTTGGTAACATTCGGTTGAAGCCCGGAAAAATTCTGGTACTGCGTTTTTACGGTTGGCGTAAGTTCAATAACAGTATTGTCATCTTTCGCAATTACATACATCCAGGAAAAACAGTTACTTTGATATGACTGTTTGCTGTTGATAGAGGTGTAATTGTATCCCCAGGCAGCAGTTGGCAGCAACATAGTAGCGCCCGACGAGGCACTTCCATAGATGTGGGAATAGGCTACAATCGGAACACCGTTGGTACTGGTAATCTGAAAGGCTTTCGCCTTAAACTTTCCTACCCCACCTTTAGCGTCGGCGTTGCTTCCTGTAATAAACAACCTGGAGTCGTAGGGGCCCGACTTGGGCATGGCTCCAATACCGGTGTTATTCGCATTTGTGGGCGTCCATGTGTCGGCCTGAGTTGTTTCCGTTTGAATAACGGAATTGGGAGGAATGGTATACGTCCTTGTCCATCTTGGAACAATAGGTGGATTTCCACTTCCGTATAACTCCACCTTTACTTTGGCAGCCGTATTTTCCGTATTACTCAGGTACAAAACCATTTCCTGACTGTTGCCTCCCTGTTCCATAAACTGATGGTGCCCATAGCTTACCCAGAATTCCGTTCCTTTATTCGTTATCTGGGTAAAGCCATGCACCGACGTCAGCAAAAAGCCAACAAGAAATAAAATACTAATCCGTCTCATCAGTAATCGTCCCCTATATTTTATCTAATCAAATTCAATGATCCTTTTCTCTCTGTTCTGCTGTTATCTTTTAAATCGAGTTGTAATACATACACGTAAACTCCTGTTGGCAGCATCTCTCCTTTGTAACGGCCATCCCATCTAACGGTGGCAGGCGTTCCGCTTCCTTCAAACACTTTCTGTCCCCATTGGTTAAAGATGAGCATTTTCACTTCTTTTACCATCGGACTCTTAATGTACCACACATCGTTCAATCCGTCGCCATTCGGCGTAAAGCTGTTGGCAATTTCGATCTTATCGTCGAGCGCGCAACCATTTGCTGTTCCGGCCGTGCTGATTTGGCAACCAAGCGTTCCCACTGCCCGCACAAACAGGTCGGCACAAGTTGTTGGTAGCATATTCTTCAGAGAATAACTAAGCGAATTGCCCACGTTTGTCCATGGCCCGGCAGCAGAAGTAGCCACTTCGTAGCTCACTGCTCCTGTAACGGCAGCCCAGGTAAAGTTTACTTCTACCGCCGACTGGTTTTGCTGATCCCAGCTAACCACCGGTTGCGCAAGTTTGGGAAGGAAGTTCACTGTGGCGCTCACCGGAACACTGCTACAAACGGGCGAAGTGGTTTGCGTGGTTACGGTAAAGGTTCCGCTCTGGGTAACCGCAACTGTGGTTCCTGTGGTTCCGGCAGCAATTCCGGGTCCCGACCAAGCATAGGTAAGGCCCGCGGAAGGCGCCTGCACTTGTAAGGTAACCGTATTGCCTTCGCAATCCTGAACATTATTTTGAACAAGCGTTACCACTGGAATACCCGTTACCATGAGTGAAACTACCGTGCGGCTGCTGATACATCCCGACGCAGTTTGTGCCTGTACGTATACGTTTGTTGAAGACGACAGTGTGGCAGATGTATAGCTGGTGCCGGTGGCAAGCTGGTTGCCTCCGTTTGGAGCATCCCACCAAGTGTAGGTGTATTGAGCATCGGGCGAGGCAACAGAAGCTGTTGCGGTATTGCCGACGCAAACATCCACTTGTGTAGCAACAACTGCTACCGCCGGAATATTTCCGATTGTTAAGGTAACCTGTTTGGTGGCCTCACTTCCACAACCCTGCGTTGTAACCGCTTTAATGTAGTAGGTAGTTGGTGTAGCCGAAGTTACATTGGCAATGGTGAAGGTTGCACCGGTTGCAATCGGGCTGCCTGTCATGGCCGCATTATCATACCATTGATAGGTAGTGTTGGGTTCAACGCTCGTAATCACGAAGCTGGCGCTCGTATTTTCGCAAGCCGACACGTTATCGCTTTGGAGCACGATGCTTGGCGGAACCGGAACGGTAACCGACAATTTCACCATCTTCCTTGCTTCGCTCATACATCCGGTTGCGCTGGTTGCTTCTACATACAACACGGAATCAGTTGTAACCGTTGGCCAGCTGAAGGAAGTACCGGTGAACACCAGATTTCCTCCGGTGGCGGCATCGTACCAGTTGTACACAGTTCCGGCATCCGGATTCAACACATCAATTGTTCCAGCCTGTCCATAGCATACATCTACGTTGGCGTTTACAAAGTTGATTTCCGGAAGCGGATTTACCGTAAAGGTTTTCGAGGTATCTCCAAAGCAACCTTCGTTGGTAACAATGGAAAGCTTAATGGTTTTATCGCCCGGTGTCGTAAACAACTTGGTTACGTCTTGGGTGATTGCGGTATCGCCATCGAGCAGATCCCATTTATATTTTCCAATCTCGAGTCCGAGCGTTGTGGTAGAGAGCGCATGAAACTTAGTAGAATCGCCAATACATCCGGAGAAGTTGATATCGAAGTTCGGATCCGGTTTGGGTGTGACTTGAACGTGCACCTGAGACGTAAATGTATGATCACAACTTTCAATATCCGGATGGGTAAAGGTAACCGGCAATGATAAAACAGCCGACGTATTGGACACAAAGGTTTGTTGTACAGTATAGATGTAGTACCATCTATTCTGCATGAACACGGAATCAATCGGCTCTGGGTTTATCTGAACCGAATCGGACGTGATTGAAAGTCCGGGCACTTTACTGAAGTGCCATGTAAGCGAGGTAACTTTCAATGGAATATACACATTGAAGTAGAATGGCGTGCCCGCGCAGGTGAATTGCGCATAGCTTGCTGAATCGCCCGCACTTGGAACCACGATAGATGAGCGCGGCACAAGTGTTTTTACCAGAGTGCCCGCGTTATATCCATAGCTTTCTACCGATCCCTGTCCGTAGGTAATGGCGGTGAATGCTGAATCGGACGACACGGTTACCTGTCTTTTTGCAGAAGTCCAACGCTTAACCATTACTCTGTAGCCGGCAAGATTGGGGTGAGCAATATTTACATCCCAGGTTTGTAAAGCACCTGCATCTTTCAGTACGAGAGAAGGAACACCGTTGGCAGGTATAATCAATGTAAGGTAGTTCACCGTAATCGCCTGTTCGGTATTTCTGTAAAATGCGATGTCTTTAATTCCCTGGTCTATCGGACTTACATAAATCATTTCAGGGTCGCCCACATCACCTGAGCACGAACCGCCTTCGAACTGTGCTACCATAATGGGCTTATCTGCCGTAATATAGTCGGGCGTGTTGCTGGTGAACTGATAATATTTCTGGGGCGACATTCCGGTTAATGTGGTACCGTTTCGTTTTACCACCGTGGTCGGATCTTTTACCAGCACCCTGTAGATGTTGGTTTCGAACTGACTTGCAGTGGAGCTTCTGGATGTAGGCGCTGTCAGGTATTTCGTACCCCAGGCCGAGTAAGGGAAATTCTGCTGCATGATAAAGTCACCTCCGCTTCCACACGCGCCTGATATTGCGGTCCGGGTACTTCCGCTGAACATCGCAATTGGATAACACTTGCCCGCAGAGTTTGGAACAGATTTCACGGTACTGCCTGACAGTTCTTGCGTTTGCGAACTGGCCAACACCTGATACCATTCACCCTTGTTTAATGTAACCGTTGTTGGAACACCTACAGCCATTCCAGCGTTTTGCACCGGCACGGTTGGGGTAATTTCTACAACTGTATTATCATTATCTGCGATTACGTAGAAGTAAGAATAGCTGGATGCTCCATAGTCCTGCGTAATACACAGCATACTATATTCGTAAGCCCAAACCCCTACGGGCAGTAATGTGGTACCGCCGGACGATGCGCTTCCAATTGTGTGGGTGTACACGTTAATCGGCACGTCGCTGTGGATACTGATACCGCGATTTGACAATCCGGGTGTTTGAATAAACGCGTTGTCGGGTCCCGTTTTTGGAAGATATTCTGTAGGAACCACCGTACCGGCGGGCACAAAGTAATTTCTCACCCAATTGGTTCCATTGATTTTCACCTGCACATTGGCCGATTCCGAAAGCGCAGCGATGTACAAGACCATCTGCTGTGTGCTTCCGCCATTCAATTGGTTGGCAGGATAAGCCACCCAAAATCTTCTTCCGGTATTCGAGCTATCCTGATCAGGCAGCACCGGCGGAATAAATGGATTCACCAGGCCGGTAAACTTATCAGCATAATCCAATGCTGTAATGCTGAGAATGGCGCTTTCAGTAAGGTTGTTTTTACTGGTAGGCACTATTACCCAGGCGTTGTCTTTATTAGTTCTGCCCAGCCCAACCGTATTTAGGTCCTCTATAGTTCCCTGCCATGAAGGCACAAAAAACTGCTTCATCTCGAAGTTATAGCTCCCCAACGGGTTGGGGACATTCACTTTGTTATAGAAGTACATGGAGTCGAACGTGCTTGGCAAACCAATTGGAGCCACGCCGGAATGACGCTGAATACTGATGGAGTCGGGCACCATATTACCCCAGTTGAGGCGCATTACCGAATCGGAACCAAACATGAAGTATTGCGACTGATTAGCCACCGGAAATTCCGGAACGCCTTTCAATTTAACTGGAGGAACGTTCGGATAAAACTCATAAGCACCCAAATCAGGAACACCGTAAATAACGGAATCAGGACGATAACTACCGTTAATATCCAGATTATTTTCCCCAAATTTAATTTGTACGCCTCGCCCGTGCATTGCCCAAACCGAGTCGTTGTTCAGGTCGGGGCGTAAATCGTACTTGCTTATGAAGGCAGGGGCAACACCGGAGATAGAGAACTTCTCCTGGAAACTGCCGCCCTTTAAGTCGCCCACGCTCGCAAAGTTTGCAACCGTAGGCTTGTTCCTGCTAACAACCCAAGGCCCGGCACTGTACAACATGTTGTAGTTGCTGTTAATCCTATCCATATCAAACACATGCAACGCCCTTCCGTTTACAACGTTCTTAGCGGTGTGAGAGAAGATGTTATTCCTCAGTGTTAGATCGGTTGTATTGCTGTTGTTGAAATAAGCAGCATAATTCTGCAGCCCAACCGCGCTTGAATTGTTTTGAATGGAGTTATTGAAGTAAGTTCCGTTCGAATTCTGAGAAGTTAGTCCATTTGCCGTTGATCCGGTGGTTTCAATGGAAACTACGTTGTTCCAGAATTTGTGGGGTTTTAAGTTGTTGATGAATATACCCTGTAAAACCGAAGTGTTGTTGTTAATGGCATATACCTTATTTCCTTTGATTTCACCAGGCAATGAATCGTAGTTCCGTGAGGAGTTTATAGAGATGCCCGTTGTGGAACCGGTTAGGCTGTTGCTGATGTTAACCGCATTATTATTGATTTGATATGCGCTGTCAAAATACGAGGTAAAGATTCCATAGCTCGTTACACTGAAATTTTTCGACAAGTTAATGGTGTTGTCGTTCAGTTTACTGTCCGTTACAAACTGAGCAAAAATTCCGTTTGCTCCTGTATTGTTAATCGTATTACCCCTAATTGTCAGGTTCTTTATAAGCGTGGTCGCATTTAGTCCGGAAATATAAATCCCCGTCACACCATTATTAATCGTGTTGTTCTGCAACACAATGTTCTCACCGCGGAACGACTGTGTATAAATACCGGACACCGTGTTCGACGACGAGCCGTTTGTAATCTCAACCATATTGATTGTACTGTTGAGGATACTGTCGTTGCTTGCAGTTCCTCTAAACTCCACTACCCGTCCAAGTGTAGCGTCTTCGCTTCTTAACTCAAGGTTGTTGAAGGTGAGGTAAGTTGTGCTGTCTATCAGCAATGTGTAGTTCTTGGCCGCGTCAACAGAGTTATAGGTTAAAACAGATTGAGAAGCATTAGACGGATGCGACTGGAAGGTGATGGTTTTCGCCGCACTTGTACCCGGTACATACGAAATCCGGATTTGCTCTCTGTAAATGTTGGATGCTTGTCCGGTTTGCGGCGATACGAAGTTTTTAACGTTAAACACTACCTTATCGGTAATTCCACACTGAAGCGCCGCTACGGCATCGGTAAAGCTGAGGAAAGTAGTTTTTCCGGGCAATGGCCATAAATCACCGGCTGCTGCTGAACTATCGATGGTATAGGTTCCGCCGGCAAGAATCGGGTTAAGCGTTACGCTAACCACATTCGTATAAACGTCTGTGCCGCCGCAGCTCACTTTTGCTCTGTAAAAAGCTGACACCGCTGTTAAGGTATCGTACTTGGGCCCGTAAAGAATTCCGCTTAATGGCGTAAAGGGCCCGGCTGCAGAAGATGCAGACTCCCATTGGAAAGTGATTAACCCAAGAGGTGAGTGTCCTGCAACGTCGAGGGTAATGGGTTGTTCGAGGCACAAACCGGCAGTTGGATTTACCGAAGCAGTGCCCGCAACGAGTGGGCTTACACAAGGTGCAGGAGCAAATTCAAGAGCGCCGATGTCGGGAGTAGTCGTACTTCTTGGCTCGCCAATAATATCGGTGGTAATACCAACGGGTGTTCCTTTATCATCCAATGGATAAAGTACCGGCTTATAGCCATACGGAAAACCAAGTGTTGTATCGAACAAAGGATCGAGCGCCAGAGAATTTGCATCGTTCCCATTTGTATTCGCAGCCTGCCAGTCGGAAAGTGTTATTTTATTTCCGGACAAAAATCCGGTGTAGGCTCTGTTTCCGCCGGATACATAAATATTGTTGAAGTCGGAAGAGATTCCGGCAGCCGCACTACTGATGTAAATGCCGTGTTTGTTGCCCAAAGTGTTTCGGGTAACATAAATGAGATTGTTTTTAATATCGATGCCATTTGCGTTTCCTACAAAGTACATGGCGCTGGTATTGCTGCCGCCGAGTGTGGCAGTATCGTCCATTACAATGGTATTATGATAGTAGGCGATATCAGCAGAGTTGCTGTTGGCAATTGCATATTGTAACCCATTTCCATCAAGACCATAGAAAATATTATTGGTTACTGCATTGTTTGTTCCGGAAACACTGTTATGATAAATGCCGTAGAACAAACTGGTAGATGCAGGCTGAGCCGTGAAGAAGCGGGTAAAGCGGTTCTTAGAAATCTTTAAGCCGCTGCTTGCCGCCGTTGTTGCCTGAATGCCGTAGGTAGAAGTAGAGGTTGTGCGGTTAGGCCGTGTGAACAAGTTACCCTCAATTAAGGTGTTGTTTGTGCCTACAACATACATACCTGTACTGAAGAAGTCGGTAATGATATTGTTTGTAAACTTGTTGTCGTTAATTACTTGAGCCGCACTGTTTCCTCCTACTACAGTAACTCCATAATAACCACCGCTGATTATATTCTGATCAAACCAGTTGGCGTCGTTACCTGCTGTCCCGGTAGCAATTGCGCTGGTTGGAGAAGAACTCATCACCACGCCAACAAAATTTTGGTTAGCGGAAGTGGCGGCCTGACTTGCCAAAATGGTACACTTGCGGAAGGTGTTGGAATCCGCGTCATTCAGAAACTGAACACCAAATCCAAAGTTTCCTTCCGTTGCATCAATTCTAAGGCTGTCGAAAATGTAGTATTTCGCACTGTCCATTTTTAGCACCGCTCTTTCGTTGCTTATCAATGGCGCATATTTAAGTGTGTTGCCGTTACCTTTAAAAGTGATGGTATTGGTAGTAGAAGAATTTGAAACGTAACGAAGCTTAATTTGCTCATTATATACACCGGGTAAATTGGGAGATGTAGGCGTAAACGATTGTACATCGAAAACCACTGCACCCGTTATACCACATCCCATTGATGAAGCGGCGTCGGTAAAGTTTCTAAAGTTACCGGAGCCCTTCGTATAATTAGTAGCCATGCTGCTGTCGATAGTATAGGTACCTGCGTAAAGCGGCTGGCTGACAACGTTCAATATTGTATCGGAGAAAGCCTCTACCACGCCGCAACTAACTTTTGCACGGATGGTAATGGTAGTATCCTGAAGGAAGGTAGTATCAGGGAACGAATTTGCGGTTCCAAAGTTCACAAAACTTCCGTTTTGAAGAACCTGCCATTGATATTCCTGCTGGCCACCAAAAGAGTTACCGTTAAGGGATAGGTTTACAGGCGTGTTCCAGCAGTCAGACTGGCGTTGGCGCACAATCGTTCCTGCAAGTACCGGAGGTGTACAAGGCGGCGGAACAAACTCCCATGCACCCATATCCGGCCTTGGCCCTGATGTTGGATCATCGTAAGTTCCGGTGTTTCTTGTATTGCCGAGAATGTCATCCATAATTCCGATGAAAGTGCCGCGGTTATCAATCGCCGCATTCTGCACATTTCCGTCGCCGTTATTTATGTCAACAAATAGCGGGTTAATACTCTTCGAATAAACATCGCAGGGCTGAGAAGCCGTTGCGGCCTGCCATTGAACAAGTGAGGTACGGTTTCCATTGAAATATCCAACGTGTGCGTTGGTGCCGGCTACATACAAATCATTGAAATCGCTATACAAGAGTGCGTTAGCACCACTTAAATAAATTGCATGCTTCTGGCCGGCTCCGGCTCTTGTTATGTTAACAATGTTGTTGTAGAAAATATTCAGCGTTGGAGTACTGCTGGCGTGGAAAATACCCCGCGTTGTTTGAGTGGCAGCCGCCGTGCTGTCAAGCGAAATTGTATTATGAAAACACCAGATACCGTCTGAGTTGTTTAAGTTGATGCCCACCTGGCTTCCCATTCCATTCACATAATAAATGGCATTGTTGGTAACATAGTGTTCACGGGCATTGGCCTTAATTCCTTCAAAGCTGATTCCTGTAAATTGAGCTGTTGATGTTTTAATGCCCCCGAACGGATTAAATATCCGGTTTTTGCTAAACTCGTTCGAAAGGTTACCTGAGCCGGTTTTCGAGTCCACCATGATTCCGATAAACTGGTCAACAGTCGATCGTGTTGGCCTGCTGATGCGGTTTTTGGTAATGGCAGAGTTATAGGTTCCAATTAAGTACACCCCGAATTTATGGAAATCGCGAATGTCGTTTCCTTCTATAAGGTTGTAACCGCTCGCCCCGAGGTCGGTTGAAGCAAGCGCTACTCCGTAAAAGCCACCGTTAATTATATTGTTGCGGAAGGTATTCGAGTCGCAATACGTTCTAACGGTATTGGACGCGGAAACAGGATTGGCAGTAGAGTCGTTCATCGCAATACCCGCCGTATTCGTATTAGAATTGGTGAGTGGAATATTGATGGTTGAACGGCTGATCACGTTATGATGTGAACTGTCGATCAGCAAAACGCCCATACCGGCCCCGGTACCTGTCATATTAATCACAAGGCTGTCGAAGCGAATGTAGCTGGCACGGCTGAGTTTGATCACAGCTTTTTGAGCAGCAGTCGGCGCCAAATTGATCGATTCGCCATTACCAAAGAAGGTTACTGTTCTGGAAGCAGATCCGCCGGGAATCGGTTTCACCACAATATGCTCGGCATAAGGGCCGGAGCCGGGTGCTACCGTAAAGTAAACATGGTCGAAAATACCGCAAGCCATCGCACTGATAGCAGCGTTAAAACTTTTGAAAGTGTTCTTACCGGGCAACGGCCAAAGGTCGGTTGAAGCAGCATTTTTGTCGATGATATAGTTGCCTCCCAACGTTGGCGGGCTGGATACTACAACTTCCGCGGAATAGGCTACGTCGCCGGTTAGTGTACAAGTTACTTTTAAACGATATTTTGTCGTTAACCCTTGTGTAGTGGTGTGGGTGGTGTTGGTTGCACCCGCAATAGCAGTAAACGGTCCAAAACCTGAGCCCGACAAAATAGTGTCGGCTTTCTCCCATTGATAAGTGATGCCGGCAGCGTCCGTAAATCCGGTTGCAGTAACTGTAAACGGCGTCGTTAAACAAACATTATTTTTATTGGCCGAGGTTGTGCCTCCAACAGGCATACCGGTACAATTGTCGAAGTCGCTTACGCGCATGTTATCGATCCCTATATCAGAAGATCCAAGGTCGCCAAAGGCAATGATGCGGATAATCGTGGTTGCAGAATTCGAGTTAAAGGGAACTGATTTGTTTTCCCAGTCGTTTGTCGTTTTAAAACCGCCAATTCTGGCAAAACTGGTTCCCGCGTTTGTAGAAAGTAAAATGGCAATGGAATCGCTTCCTGATGTGTTGATATAATCGAAAGTGATTCTTTTTGTAGTAGCTGGTGTACTACAGTCAACATACACATTTAGCTGGCCGGGTTGCGAATTGGCAGCGCCTGCCGAATGGAAGCGCGCTGAGAAGTTACCTTGTGTTGATACCGGGCTATAATCTCCGGAAGTCGCATTTGTCCATGCAGCGGCGGCGCCATCGTCATTCCTTCTCCAGGAATTGTTGCCGGTGCCCGGTGTGTTTCTAAAGCTGTTGTTCGGCAGCTCGCGGGTGTTACATGTGTTCATCCACACATTTTCAAATCCTTCTGTAAAAGGCAGTGTGGCAAATGTTGGCCCTGCATTGTAGGTTACGGTTACGGGCGCAGAATAGGCGGTGTCGTTAGAGTTTGTACAGATAATTCTCGCGCGATAGTATCGGATAGGGGCAGACTGGGTTGTTGTGTAATTATAACCCGTTGCGCCCGACATGTTGGTGAATGTAATGTTGTCGGTAGATTGCTGCCATTGGTAGGTTATTCCACCTTGAATTGGCGATCCGCTAAGGCCTAAGGTAAAGTTTGCGCCTGCACACAGAATGTTCGAGATTGTGCTCGTCGCAGTACCGGCCGCAGGCATGCCTGAACAGTTGGTAAGCGGAACAATATTAACCGTATAGTCTTCAGCTTGCCCATAGCCTCCGTTATTGCAGGCGTCAGGCTGGGAGCTAAATCTTTTTATAACACGCATGCGGGTGGTGCCAGGCACTGCATTCATCGGAACGGTAATGTTCCCGGTTGCTTTAATACCATCGGTTCCGGTTGAGTTTACAATTGTGCCGAGGTAATACGACTCGCCTCCGTCGGAAAAGCTGTTGTTACCATTCCAGTCGATGTATACCACCACGTGCGTAGTGAAGTTCCCTCCTGTATATCCTTCTACTGAAATAGGATAGGATTGTGAGATTACAAGGTTTGCGGTTAGGTTCAAAAAATTGTCGTGAACCGGCGATCCGGATGATGCTGATGAAGAATTATTGATGTTACTGAAAGTAACATTGGTAATCGGTTCCACTGCGCTGGGGAAAGCTACGGAGCAGTATGGCGCCGGGAATTGCGCAAATGCCGATGAATAGCTTCCAATAGCGAATAGCACAGTTAACAAAGTAAGTAGCCTTGTCCTCATAATATCGGGGGTTTTAGCATTTAATCGTTAAAGTTAATCTCCGTTTGGCTGGTGTTCAGAAGAAGTTGGATTTCTAAAGAGGGGTTAAATATAGATATTTTTTCAAATCGGCAACAAAATTTTAAGAAATTAATCTTGCTTGAATTGATTTCGACACCGCAAAAAAAAGAGGGCGCCGGAGCACCCTCTATTATTTAGTTACGAACTGCAATTAATAACTCCATAAGTTCTGTTCGTAATCGAAAATTTTCTCCTTAATTTTCTCTCCTTCGTACAAACGGAAAAGCGGGTTTTCGTAAATCTGATCCAGCTTCTGATTTCCGGGGTTATCTAAGGTGGACTTAATGATGTAGCTACTAAAATAGCGGCTTTCAAACACGTCCTCCCAGGTCATCCGGTTTGCCATATTTTTGGGGTTATATGCTTTGGCTTTGGAAAGTACTGTACGGATATCGGGGTAGTAGAGCCAAAATAGAGGCTGATGCTTTCCGGGATATACTTTACCGTTTACGATAACTGGGGCCATTGGAGCGATACCAATAATCCGCGTTACAAGTTTTGACGATTCTTTATCAAACAGCACTTCTTCCTTCAACTGAAACGAAAAAACCGAATCGAGTGGAAACTCCCTAACGCGAACCTCATATCTTTCAATGGTTTCACCATCCAGCCCATAAACCGCATTTGTGTCAACTCCGCCGCTGGTCCGTGACCGAAACTCTGACCGCGATAATGGAATCGTAAAATCTTCATCAGCAAACGCAGTCACTCCGCTAGACGAATCGTTTACCATGTGATATAATATCGCAAAAAAGAGTTGCTGACCGTTCGATTCTTTGGTGTTATACACAAACGGCAAGTTCATCTTTTCTCTTGCATCGATAATCCTCCATATCTTGTGACGGAAAACCGCGTCATCTTCGCGAATATGTTCGTACTCTAAAGGTGCCCTTTCTGTAATTCGTGTGTAGCTGTCGTCCACTACAGTTTCGGAGCGTAGAAAAACCGGGAATGAGTCGGCTAACGGATTGTCTGCACCCTTATTAGAAACCACTTCGATAGGAATTTTACCGCCGCCCAAAATACCCGTATCGCGCTTTGTGCCTACCGAAGCATTACCCACCTTTGAAGAACCGGCCGATTTGCTGGAAAACGGATCACCGCCTCCTGAGCTAAATGGATCGCCACCTCCTGTAGATGGCTTTGAAGTAGACTTGGAGCCACTACTGAAAGGATCACTACTTCCCGTATTAGCGCCGCCAAACGGATCGCCGGACGGCTGTTGAGTAGTCGCTGATTTCTTCTTTGTTGAAGTCCTCGCTTTTTTCTTAGTCTGAGCAGACACGTCATTTAATACGGCTGACATCGCAACCAACAAAACCAATAATCCGATTCTCTTTAAAATAACCATTATAAATAAAAATTAATTCGTAAGGTTAAAAGCCATAGATGCATTTAGTTTACGTGGACCATCCGGTCCTGTAACGTGAATCTCAGTGATGTTCACAGAGGATCCTGGTCTGCATTGCTCAATAGCTGCTTTGGCTTTTGCAGAAAAATAAGGGCCGGAAACCACATCGTACTGGGCGCCACTGCTCTCGAACCCTTTCCCGGTGCAGACAATTGTGAACTTGGTAACAGAATAGGTAACGCCCTCAAAAACGAAATCCTTCAAGTCAGCACGTACACCCTGCTGAGATTTAAATGCATTTGCAGGCACGCTCCCACCGCCAAATTGGCCCACCATTGGAGTAGGGTCCGGAACACGCTTGACGCGAAACTCGAAAGGAGTTGTTTTACCATCTACAGTAACATTAATAGTAGCCTTACCGGGCGACTCTGGCCGCGCAACGTACTTCCCGTTTCCTTGATTTTGAAGGCTACCGTTTGTCATGGATGCAGAAATCGCTTCTGCGCCCTTACTGCCTCCGGAAATTGAAATCGGATTGTCGAGTCCAATATACAATACTTTCACAGCATCCGGACTAACCTGAATGCCCGTTGGCGAACCAACCGTATATTTCACATCCACTTCTTTTACATCAGGCTTCCCGGTAGACTGATTGATGAAGCTAATTTTCACTTTCTTTGAGTAGGATCCGGGGCCGCCAACAGTTGTTTTATACTCTGCTGCACCGTTTTCGTTCAGCGAAACATTAGCTCCGTCTACTGTTATGGTTGGAACGGCAGCTTTACTAAATGCTCCTACACCAGCAGTAATTACCAACTCCTGACCCGGCATAAGATATTGCGAATTCGTACCTGCAAAAGCCTGATAGCTGTCGATCACAAATTCTACCGCGCCCACCTGCTTCTGACAAAACTCAATTACTTTCGATTCGCTGTTTTTGATGTCATTCTGAAATTTACTCAAAATGGTAATCGCAGCTACCGAAGGCGTCATGTGGAAATAAGCCACGCCCCAATCAGTATTCTTAGCGCCGGTTTGCGACTTGGGTATTGACAAATCGATAGGAAGAGAATTTGCAAACTCCGCTTTAATTTTCGGATCAATATTCAACAGAGCATCTTTATATGCAGCAAGTTTATCCTGCAGCACCTTGGCTTTCTTTTGCTCAATTAATACACGAGTAGGACCTTCCAGATCATCTTCCTTGTACTTTCCGTCGGCTTCAAGACCGGAAGCCTTCATGATTTCCGTCTTAAGGTCGTCGATGTATTTGATTACATCATCGGACATGGTCTGCGCTTTCTTGGCAAGGGGTTGCCAAACGCGTGCTCTTTCCTCTGTTTTTGGATCTTTCAGCTGTGCGTCGAGCGACTTTAACACCGCTGCATTTTTATTATCAATTACACCGTTAGCTGTCAATAAGCTATTGTTTACGGTTTTAAAAGCATTCAGGATTTCTGATGATACGTTCAATGCAAGTAGTGCGGTAAGCACTAAATACATCAGGTTAATCATCTTCTGCCGCGGCTCTTTAGGTAGTGCCATTTTTTATAAATAATTTTCAGATTAAGAATTAGTTTACTTTATAATTATCCGCGGTTGCCCTGCATGGCAGAAAGCATGTTACCATATACTGCATTTAAACGGCTAAGGTTGTTCGCCAAAGCTGCAATTTGCTCTTTTGCTCTTTTAGCATCTTCGGCACTTCCCTGCATGGCAGACGAAGCTTCGGCGAGTTTGCCATAAAAGTTGTTGAGCGCTTTTAAATGGTTGTTGCTTTCTTTAAGCTCTAATTCGTAAATCGTATTTAATGAAGAAAGGTTTTTGGTAAGCACCTGAACCTGACTGTGGAACACCTTTGTAGATTCGGAAGCTGCATTAAACGCACCCACAGAATTTGCTGCACTTGTATATGCGTCTTTAACCTGAGTTAAAGCAGCCGCTGCCTCTTTGGTTTTTTGCGTGTAATCGCCGGTAGCTTTAACCACATCGCCCACTTCCGAAATTTTGCTTACTGTAGTATTTAATTGTTTGAAGCCTTCACCAAGTTTGTTCAGGTTTACAGGTGTAATATCTGCTTCCTGAAGCATTTTCTCCATGCTTTTTAAAGCAGGATTGCCTTTGTCGGCTTTTTTATCAACGAGCACTTCATCCATGTGAGGATCTGAAATTGCAGGAAAATACAAGTATAATATACCGTAAACCAAAAACACCACTGCTTCTGTTCCCAAACCTACAATCAACATTTCGTTTGCACCAGGCCAGTGCATTAGTTTAAATAGGGCTCCAAGAATTACTACCGAAGCCGCAACAGATACGAAAATGTCAACAACTTTGCTGGTTTTTGAAGGGATTGCAACTGCCATAAACTTTGTTTTTTACTTTGAATATTTGAATTGAATGAATGACTTTTTAATTTACCATTAAGGTTACGGCTGCTGCCGATTATCTTTTTCTCAGTTGAGCAGGAAGGTCGATAACACATCTGAATCCGATGTAAGATTTTGACGTATCCTGGTACTCGTACGAACGAGTTCCGGTTTGCAAATAATAACCAATGTCTTTCCAGCTACCGCCGCGCACCACTTTTCTTTTCATGCGTGGAGGGTCGGTATCTTTTGCATTATAACGCACATCCGGATTCATATCGTGCTGGAAGGCGTAGGAATTTTCGTGATAGTAAGAGCCCGTCCACTCGGCAACGTTTCCGGACATGTTGTATAAGCCAAAATCGTTTGGCCAGTAGGCGTCCGCACGAACGGTGTAAAATCCGCCGTCTTCCGGATAATTTCCGCGACCCGGTTTAAAGTTTGCAAGCAAACAGCCTTTCTTATTTCTAAGATAATAGTTGCCCCATGGGTACATGGACTGTGAACGGCCTCCGCGAGCAGCGTACTCCCATTCTGCTTCAGACGGCAAACGGAAATCGCTTTCCACGGCTCTTTTCTTTCTTTCAAGATAACTGTTAAGATAGTGTGTTCTCCAATGGCAGAAAGCAACGGCCTGCTTCCAGTTCACGCCTACAACCGGATAGTGCGAAAAGGAAGGGTGAGAGAAGTAACGCTTCGTCATCGGCTCGTTATAGGAGTAAGAGAAATCTCTCATCCAAACGAGTGTATCGGGATAAACTTTCTGATCGTAGCGATAGATAAAGTCTTTCCGGGGCTTTCCGGCGTTTTCGCGCTTTGCCGCTTCTTTCAAATCGAAGATCTGCACATTGTAAACAACTTTGTCCGGATCTACATCCATTTTGTTGTACAACCGGTTATCGGGAGCAAGAATGAGCTTATTCAGTTTCTCAAGCGTCCCTTTTTCACCCCACTTAATTGTTTTCACTTTCGTCCAGTCAACCGCGGTATCACCGCTCGATCCGGATTTTACATAGCCCATTTCCACTGCTGCAAGAGAGTCGCGTACCCAATAAACAAACTGTTTATACTCCGTATTGGTGATTTCGGTGGCATCCATCCAAAAGCCGTTGATAGAAACTTGCTTATTTCTGGAAGTGTAGTTGAAGTTGATGTCTTCGTCGCTTGGTCCCATGTGGAAGGTGCCGGGCGGAACATATACCATTCCGACGGGGCGCGTCATTCCCGGGCGGGACGTTGACTGTACACCCCTTAGCTGACCATCGTCGCGGGATTTGGATTTTCCTAATTTACAGCTTGTCAGCGACAAAGCTGCTGCACTTAAAGCGACGGACGCTATTAGTTTAAATTTCATTTTCTACAATACAAATTAAGAAATGGTATGAAACAATTATGAACCTATTTTCCATACTATTTTAAAAAATTGCCTCAAACAATTCGCTGATTAATTTAACGCCGTAACTACAATAAAATTGTGAAGCAGGGCAGGAAGAACTTTTCCGATCTCTCAAAAATTTCATCTTATCATTAAATTAAAACACTCAAAATATCAGAGCAAGGTTTTAAAATATCGCATAAAAATAAGGTTGTTTTTGAAATTACAAAGTTTAGGCAAAACTTTTTTTTGGGTTCTACGCCTTTTTACGGATGCTATTTTTCCCATAACAACGGCCGAAACCTTATCGTGAACTTATAGTCAAGTAGTTGTCAAGCGCGGTAATCATACTTGGAGTTCCCGGCAAAGGCGCTCTTATGCCGAGTTCGAGCTTAGCGTCCTCAACAGCTTTCGCTGTATTGTTACCGAATGCTCCTATCACCATCCCATTTTGCTTGAACTTCGGAAAGTTGTCGAACAAGCTCTTTACAGCACTCGGCGTAAACAAGCATACAACATCAATTTTGTTATGCTGAAACACCTCCTTAATATCGTTGCTGATTGTGCGGTACATAAAAGCAAGCTCATACTGTGCGTTGTTAGCCTTTAAAAAACTTACTATCTCATTGTCCTGCTGGTTCTCGCTGCACACATATAAAAACTTTTCGTTCTCCTTATGGCGGCTGATTACATCGAACAAGCTTTTGTTCGTACCGTCTGCACCATAAAAAACTTTTCGTTTCCGGTATTGAATAAATTTTTGAAGATAAAGCGCCACGTTCTCCGTTACACAAAAGTATTTTGTATCCTGACTGATAACGATTTTCATCTCCTCGCACATCCTGAAGAAATGATCGATGGCATTTCTGCTGGTGAGAATAACGGCCGAAAATGCCGAAACGTCTATTTTCTGTTTCCGAAAATCGCGGGCAGGAATGCCCTCAAGCAAGATAAAGGGATGAAAGATGATTTCAACTCCATGTTTTTTGGCAATTTCGTTATACGGTGATTTTTCAGATTCCGGTTTTGGCTGCGCTATTAAAATTCCTACAGTAGTTTTAGATGCACCGGTTTTCCCGCCTGTCTTTGCCATGCTTTCAATATGTGTTACAAAATTAAAGTCTAATACCTGTTTGCTCCAGCAAAAGTTTTGCAATTACTAGCACAGGCGCAATTTCCAGTGCGCAAAAGTAAATAAAAAAATGTACCGGCCGTACCCTAAGCTGGTTTGATGAAGACGTAAGGAACAACGTATACCTGTATAAAAACGATAAGATGAATAAACCCCCGGCTGCCCATAAAAACCAAAACGATATGCTGTCGTCGCCCCAAATAATAAAAAACAACAACGGCAAAATAAAGATGCCCGTAGTTTTTGCCACCTGGAAAACTAAAAACAAATACTGCGAGCCGGCTTCATTCATTCCAAAAATAAATGCCAGCAGTTTTATAGTGGTATACTTCACCACGTACACCAAAGCCACTCCTCCTACTGACAGCCAAAACAATTTGCTGAACGGAATGGGCAAGTTGCCCGAGCGCACCAGAAGAATGGATAAAAAAGCGCCTGCCGACAAACAGAATAAAATATTAAAAAGAAGTGCCGGAATGCGGTGCTGAATCAGTTGTTCAGCCATTTGTTTGTTTTTAAAAAAGTACACAAACTGAAGGCGAAACATGTCAGAAAAATATTTTTTAAACCCCATTTTTATCAGTGCCAGAAACAAAACAAACCCAAGCATTACATAAAAAATCCAGTCGCTATCGGCGGTTTCGCGCTCGTCAGAAAACTGATACACGGCCTGTTTTTGAAGCGATGGGAAAGCAGCCATCTTAAAAAATGAAGTGAAGAGCGTGTCGTCCTGCCAGCTTTTGTGCTTCACCGGTTTCTCAATTTCCGGAACAGCAACGATCGCAGTATCGGTGGCCAAAATGGTGTCATCAACTGCTGAGCTAACAATAGTGGACGGCATAGAAGTATCCGCAGCATGGCGGTTTTCGTTGGGAAGCAGGGTATCCGACTGCGCAATGCCGGCGTAACTGAAAATTAAAAACAACAGAAAAATGGGTAGTTTCATGCGATGCCCAAAAATAGATAAATCAAAACAGCGCCACAAAGCCAATATGAATTTTCGATTGGCGGAAATCGATTTTTTCGCGGCTTTGTTTTCCAAGTGCATAAGCAATGTTTAAAATGATGTTGTTCATCTCCATGCTCAATCCTGCACCACCGCTAACAAAAAAATCAGACTGCTTCATACCTCCCACTTCGTAGCCGGTAACACCCACATCTGAAAACACACTAAAAAATGCATTTTTCTGAACCAGATACCGATATTCTAAACTGCCTACTGCATACTTATCTGCGAATATGGAACCCTCGGCAAATCCGCGCAGTAAACGGTAACCGCCAATTTGAAACACCTCGTTTTTTAAGTAGGTGTTGGTAAAAAGAAAGCCCGACTGTAAAGCGGTTTTTATTGCAGATTGGCGGCCTACCGGAAAATAATGCGCAGCACTTAAAACGGTTTTAAATTGATAGCCGTTGAGCTGAAGCGAATCGTAAATGTTTGCCAATTGATGAGTGGCAGACTTCAGCGAAGTAATCAGATTGTTTTTACGGATAGATTTTGCGCCGCCGGATGTACGTACCGATATGTCCCAGCCTTTTCGTGGATTGAGGTAATAGTTGGTGTTGTTGAACGCATAATGAATGCCTAATTCGATTGACGACATATCCAAAACGTCGGGCAGTTTACCGGATGTTTTAATTGATGTAGTATCGATATCGAGCAACCGCGTGGCAAAATTTTGAAAGAATATTTCCACATTCTGATGCAGGCCGGCATTATAAAAAATGCCCGCGGCTATGTTTGTGTTCAGATAGGTAGTATCGCGTTTGTAAAGGTCGAATCCGAGCGATATCCCAATGGATGAACGTAAGAAATAGGGTTGCCTGAATCCAAGTTTTAGAGCCGGTGATTTTTCCTGAAGCTGCTTCCAGTTTACGAGAATGTTTTCTGCACCCGCAAACGCATTCGTTAAGTTTAATAAAGCTTCGCCGGTTACCAATAGTTTTCCGCCCTGTTGTGGATTTGCAGGCATAAATCCCACGAGGGCATTCACCTGATTTACCGATTTCGACGAAAGAAAAATGTTTACTACCGCGCCACTGTTATACATACTGATCGTGGTTGGCTGCGCTACATCAAGAAACAATAATTTGCCTAACTTTTCATCGATTTGATTGATGAGGTTCTGGTTGTATGCAGTTCCTTTCTGCAACCCGAGATACCGGTACAGAAAAGCCGGATTAATTTTTAAATCGCCGCTTACTTTTATTGAATCGAATAAATAAAAAGGGCCCGGATCGAACAGAACTTTGGCGGATACTTCATTTTGAACGATCGCCACATCATCCAAACGAACCGAGGCAAACGGATAACCGGTGCCGCCGTAAAAATCGAGTATGTTATTAAACGACTGCTGTAGGCTATTCAAATTAAAAACTGTCCCGCCACTAATGCCAGCAAGCGGCGCAATGCGTTTAAATCCGGTGTCGGTATGCAAGGTTTTCCAGATGTATTTTTCACCGCTGAAAATATATACATCGGAGTAGTTGGATCGGTGGTGAAAGGAGTCAACCGCGGCAGATAAATATCCGCCGGCAAGAAAAAGTGCAGGAAGCTTTTTTATGTAAGCAAGGGCTTCCGCAGCGCTTGCAAATTCTTTCTTTAAAGGAGGTAAAGCCGCATTGCCCGGCGCTGTGTGGTAACGAAGCGTATGCTGGCCGTGAGCAGCTTGCACAACGGCAATCATTAACAAAACAAAAGCGAGGCGGTAAACTAATTTTGTCATTTTTAAAACAGCCTCAAATATAAACGAACAAATGGCGGGCATTTATATACACATTCCTTTTTGCAGGAAGGCCTGTCATTACTGCAATTTCCATTTCTCTACCACCCACCATCTGATGGAAGAAATGGTTGGCGCAATTGTGCTTGAGATACATCAAAGGCGCAGCTACGTTTCGGAGGCAATTAACACCATTTATTTTGGAGGAGGCACCCCATCGATTGTGGATGTTAGCCTGTTAGGGAAAATAATGGATGCTGTGCATAGCCGGTTTGTTGTGCATAGAGATGCCGAGGTTACGCTGGAAGCGAATCCCGACGACATTCATACCACTATTTTGCAGCAATGGAAAACTATGGGAATAAATCGGCTAAGCATTGGCGTGCAGTCGTTCCGGGGCAATGATTTGTTGTGGATGAATCGTGCGCACTCCGCGCCTCAGGCAATCAGTTGCATAAAAGCCGCTCAGGATGCGGGTTTCAGCAATTTAAACATCGATTTAATTTACGGGATTCCCCACCTTACGAATGCCATGTGGTTGCAGAATCTGGAGCAGGCCTTTTCGCTAAACATTCCACACTTTTCGTGTTATGCGCTTACGGTTGAAAAACGAACGGCGCTCGATAAGCTGATAGAAAAAAAAGAAAAGCAGGATGTAAATCCGACAATGCAGAGCGAACAGTTTACCATACTGATGCAAGCAATGAAAAAGCATCAGTATCGGCATTATGAAATTTCCAATTTTGCTTTGCCGGGTTTTGAAAGCAGGCACAACAGCAGTTATTGGGGTGGCGAAAACTATTTAGGTGTAGGCCCTTCTGCCCATTCGTACAACGGCCATTCCCGACAATGGAATATTGCCAATAACGCTTTATATATTAAATTGGTTAGAAACGGCGGACTGTATTTTGAAGCAGAAACACTCACTCCTATTCAGAAGCTAAATGAAAAGATAATGACGGGCCTCCGTACATCTAAGGGATTTGATGTTTCATTTGGCCGACAGGTGATGAATAGCGCACAGATGCATGTTTTTGAAAAAACGGTTGAAAAATATTTGAAACGTGGGCTGCTGTTTTTAGAAGACGATCAGTTGATACTTACCGACGAAGGAAAGCATTTTGCAGACGGCATTGCAGCCGATTTTTTTGTTGAATAAAATGCGCACAAAGCGGGCTTGATAAAAAGGGAGTTGCTTCAAAATATTTATCCTAATAAAAACTTGACAGTTTGGATTATTTAACTTTTCTTTATAACTAAATCGTAGCCGTATCATGAAAACTTTCAACCTCCTTGTTTACACCTTGCTGTTTGTTGCCTTCGGCTGCCGCAAGGCCGATTATTTAAGTTTGCCGCAGTATGACTATGCAGAAAAAGTGTTGCAACTGCCGCCAAACGCATCGCCCACCCTCCAGCGTATTGCCAAAGAGCTGGAAAGGCAAAATAACTTACCTGCCTACCGTGGTTATTTAAATGATTTTGGCCGGAAAGAAGGCCTGCCCAGATGGGATAAAGCCCAGATAAAAATCTCAACTCCCCGTGGAACCGCATACCGTTCAGCCGCTCAGCAGGATACCGTGGTGGTGATACCGCTGGTGCTCGAAAATGAGGATGCTGTAAACGGATTTTTGCAGGCCAGCCTCTCTGCAACAACAGTAACTATCGGGTACTACAACATTAAAGATTACAACCGCTTTCCGTTTAGAGATGAACAACACTATTCGGCTGAAGACTTTGTAGGTTTAGTTATTAAAATGAATTATGAAGTTTTTGGTTATAAGAAATTTAAAGTTTTAGATAAGAGGCTTTTTAATGACAGTACAGCGATAACCTCCGATGCGCCCTTCGTTATAAAAATAAAAGGCGATAGTATAATTTCCGGTGAAAGACCCATTGTTATAATTGAACTCTGCAAAAGAGTTTTTAATGGGGTAGCAGCCTGTACATGCCAGCCGAAGCCAACTGAATGCAAAGACTGGCAATATTGCAATCAATGTGGCTCCGACGACTGCACGTCAATTGTACTTTGGGACGATCCGTTGCCTCCTTTACCGACTGTTGGAGGTGAACTTGGCTCGGAAGATGAAAACGCCGGAAACATAGGGAATCAAAACGGCGAAAACCACGGCGGTGGGCAGGGTGGCGCTGTTGGCGGAAGCGGCCCGCCGGAATCAGGTGGAAACCCATTGCCCGATTGCGCTGACATATCTCCAGTGTTGCCGAGCGGCTATCATCAACCCTGCAAACGTGGTCCGTTTATTCCTGTTATTGACATTGAGGAGGAGGAGGAGGTAAAGGAAATTTACTTGGCCGATCAACTAATATTAAATGAACAGCAGAAACAATTTTTACTTTCGAAGCCAGATATTGCTGAACTGCTGTATAATTTTTTAAAAGCTGATCCAACCGAAGAAAATAAAGGATTTTTGAAGGAACTTATTGAATGGATGATGAGCGACAATAGCATTACCTCAGACGATCTGAAATATTACCTGCAGGAGCCCGAGCCTGGCGATGGTGAATATGATGCGAGTTACTGGGAAAATCCAAATACAATCTTTCAACAAATTCAATTGCCCACCCTCCAACAATTTGTGGAACATTTTCCAAAAATTACTACTTCGAATGGTATCAGGCTTATGCCTAGTGATTCCGTGTATAGAATGATTGGTGGCGACCTCGGAGGTAAATATGGACTACTAAACTATCTAAATGCCTGTGCAATTCGCGGTTCATGGGCATTCAATCAAATAAAAGTTGGTACTACATATCCTTTTAGAATACCGCCCGGTACAGCAAATACAGAATACGGCGCAAATAATTTGTTATATATTCTCAGTGCAAAAAGCTTCAATGCATACATGTATAAGCGGTTTGGTATTCCAACTCATTCAATTAGTGCTGCACAGATAAATGGTGACAGAACTACTTTGAATAATTTTTTGAAAAATTTGCGCAGCCAAAATATTCATGGCATATATAATCTTGTTACAAATGGAGGTAATTATTCAGGTCATGTAGACTTAATGACTTATGGTGAATGTCTCGGTGGGTACGCCTTGCCAAAAAATGTTTCAACAATCGAAAAAATAGAAATATGGGTGTTAAACTAAACAAAATAATAGTGTTTTTTAGTCTTATCTTTATTTGTGCTGGATGTTATACTGCAAGCGAAACGATAACAATTTGTGGCAATAAATACGACATTTATAAGCATACGGAATACAATTATGAACAAAGATTAAATGCCACATTCAATATGCTTTATTTTCACAATACGAAAGTATTTGCATTTGCATATCAGAGTGCAGGCTTTAGAGATAATGATAGCAATTTGGTTTATACAATACTTAGCCATCGAAACGACTCCTTAATTGAAACTACATACTTTAAAGACAATGTATTTGGTCATCCATATCAATCAATTCGTTATTTTAAATGTATTAAAAATGGTATTGTTTCATTGAACTCAAATATTATTATTACTAAGAAAACTTCAAAGAAGAGAAAGAATTATTTTAAAAAATAGGTGTAAGATATCGACAACACTGGTTGCTCCATTAACTTCTACCAACAAAAGTATCTTTGCATACCGGATGGATTTATAAGTCTTTCAGATTTGTATCCCGACTCTCGATATTGCAATAAAAAAAACTGCCAGGAAAGATGGACGAAGGTTTAAAAGGCAGGAAGGCAATAAAAATCAGTCTGATATCACCAGATAGAAATAGGCTTTCACGAATAGGGAAAAAACATTCAACGCATGCATAAACAAGCGATTTGGCAATGCCACACATTCAATAACGGCCAAACAAATAAACGGAAATCGAAGCGCTTTAAATAATTTCTTAAAGAGTTTA
This sequence comes from Chitinophagaceae bacterium, assembly GCA_039811185.1. Taxonomy (GTDB): domain Bacteria; phylum Bacteroidota; class Bacteroidia; order Chitinophagales; family Chitinophagaceae; genus JAEZDR01. Next base: position 26,343 of record JBDHYF010000001.1, read on the forward strand.
AAAGATAATAATGTTCATGGTATTTACACCCTTGTTACCAGTTCTGGTAATTATACTGGTCATGTGGATTTAATGACCTATGGTGAATGCCTTGGAGGGTTTGCCTTACCTAAAGAGATTTCAAAAATTGAAAAAATAGAGATATGGCAATTAAAATGAAAAATATAATATTCTTTTTAACAACCGTATTTATTTATGTTGGATGTTATACGACCAATGAAACGATTATTCTTTGTGATCAGAAATTCGGCGTTTATAAGCGAACGGAATATAATTATGAACAAAATTTAAATGCCACCTACAATTCACTTTGCTTTAAAAATACAAGATTGATCGCGTTTTCTTATCAAAGCGCAGGCTATAGGGATAGTGACACTAATCTGGTTTATACATTATTTCATCATCAAAACGATTCATTACTAGTTACTACCATCTACCGTGAAAAGGGATTTGCTGATCCTGATCAAAGCGTAAGATACTATAGATGTATAGCGAAAGGGCTGGTTTCGCTATCGACTTATGGTTATCCCGATTATTTCATTACAAAAAAAACTGCAAGGAAAGATGGAAGAAGGCTGAAAAGGTAACAAGGCAATGAAATCAGTCTGACGCCATCAGGTAGAAACGGGCTTTCACGAATAGGGTAAAAGCATTCAACATAATGCGCAGCAGGCAGCAAACTGCATTAAAGCCGCTCAGGATGCGGGTTTCAGCAATTTAAACATCGATTTAATTTACGGGCTTCCCCACCTTACGAATGCCATGTGGTTGCAGAATCTGGAGCAGGCCTTTTCGCTAAACATTCCACACTTTTCGTGTTATGCGCTTACGGTTGAAAAACGAACGGCGCTCGATAAGCTGATAGAAAAAAAAGAAAAGCAGGATGTAAATCCGACAATGCAGAGCGAACAGTTTACCATACTGATGCAAGCAATGAAAAAGCATCAGTATCGGCATTATGAAATTTCCAATTTTGCTTTGCCGGGTTTTGAAAGCAGGCACAACAGCAGTTATTGGGGTGGCGAAAACTATTTAGGTGTAGGCCCTTCTGCCCATTCGTACAACGGCCATTCCCGACAATGGAATATTGCCAATAACGCTTTATATATTAAATTGGTTAGAAACGGCGGACTGTATTTTGAAGCAGAAACACTCACTCCTATTCAGAAGCTAAATGAAAAGATAATGACGGGCCTCCGTACATCTAAGGGATTTGATGTTTCATTTGGCCGACAGGTGATGAATAGCGCACAGATGCATGTTTTTGAAAAAACGGTTGAAAAATATTTGAAACGTGGGCTGCTGTTTTTAGAAGACGATCAGTTGATACTTACCGACGAAGGAAAGCATTTTGCAGACGGCATTGCAGCCGATTTTTTTGTTGAATAAAATGCGCACAAAGCGGGCTTGATAAAAAGGGAGTTGCTTCAAAATATTTATCCTAATAAAAACTTGACAGTTTGGATTATTTAACTTTTCTTTATAACTAAATCGTAGCCGTATCATGAAAACTTTCAACCTCCTTGTTTACACCTTGCTGTTTGTTGCCTTCGGCTGCCGCAAGGCCGATTATTTAAGTTTGCCGCAGTATGACTATGCAGAAAAAGTGTTGCAACTGCCGCCAAACGCATCGCCCACCCTCCAGCGTATTGCCAAAGAGCTGGAAAGGCAAAATAACTTACCTGCCTACCGTGGTTATTTAAATGATTTTGGCCGGAAAGAAGGCCTGCCCAGATGGGATAAAGCCCAGATAAAAATCTCAACTCCCCGTGGAACCGCATACCGTTCAGCCGCTCAGCAGGATACCGTGGTGGTGATACCGCTGGTGCTCGAAAATGAGGATGCTGTAAACGGATTTTTGCAGGCCAGCCTCTCTGCAACAACAGTAACTATCGGGTACTACAACATTAAAGATTACAACCGCTTTCCGTTTAGAGATGAACAACACTATTCGGCTGAAGACTTTGTAGGTTTAGTTATTAAAATGAATTATGAAGTTTTTGGTTATAAGAAATTTAAAGTTTTAGATAAGAGGCTTTTTAATGACAGTACAGCGATAACCTCCGATGCGCCCTTCGTTATAAAAATAAAAGGCGATAGTATAATTTCCGGTGAAAGACCCATTGTTATAATTGAACTCTGCAAAAGAGTTTTTAATGGGGTAGCAGCCTGTACATGCCAGCCGAAGCCAACTGAATGCAAAGACTGGCAATATTGCAATCAATGTGGCTCCGACGACTGCACGTCAATTGTACTTTGGGACGATCCGTTGCCTCCTTTACCGACTGTTGGAGGTGAACTTGGCTCGGAAGATGAAAACGCCGGAAACATAGGGAATCAAAACGGCGAAAACCACGGCGGTGGGCAGGGTGGCGCTGTTGGCGGAAGCGGCCCGCCGGAATCAGGTGGAAACCCATTGCCCGATTGCGCTGACATATCTCCAGTGTTGCCGAGCGGCTATCATCAGCCCTGCAAACGTGGTCCGTTTATTCCTGTTATTAACATTGGGGAGGAGGGGGTTGTGTTGGACGATGAGGAGATAATACCGGAGGCCCAAGTTTTAGGGAACTTTGAAGACGACCCGACTGTTTTTGAAGAGGACACAACCCAAATTTCTTTTAACTTTCACCAGGATCCTTGGCCATCAATTCAAAACGTATTATCGTCATTACAATTTGTTGAATACAATTTTGAAAATTGTCTAGCCCTCGCTAAAGCACAAATTGCAAAGGCTGGGGTTAATGATTTAGGGTATGGTTCCGCTTATAAAATATACGATGCCTTAGGAGGGCCGTATCCTGACATCGCAAAGTTTGGAGTAGAATATATAATTACTAAGTTAAAATCAGGCTTACCCGTAATAGTGGGAATTGACAACAGACCCGGCACGCCTAGCGCTAAGAATGCCGATGGCCGAACTGATCATTTCGTATCGATTGTTGGATGCGGGCAAGATGCGCAAGGCAAATATTTTACATTCTTTGATAATGCAACGAACGACGTCAATAAAGGAACGAGCTCTTCAAACAAACTTTATTACGATCAATCAACAGGAATTTTATCCGGCAAATCAGCTGCTCCTTTTGCTAATGCATACTATAATTACATAGTGACTCAAGTAAGGAAAAATAAATAAAATTGTTGCTTTATGAAATCGATTCTATTACTTGTAGCAACTACAATAGTTAGTCAGATTTACTGTCAAAACATACAGGATACACTTTTTTTCCGTAAGGGGGATAATGATTCAAACTTTCGTTTAGTGTTTATCGACTCTTCTAAATCTCGTTTTCACAAAAAAGCCATAGAATTGGTGACATCGGATGCGGATTATAAAGAAAAATTATCCAACATGTGTGCTTTAAAACTGATTTCCCCTAACAAATTCAGAACACAACTTTTAGGGGAATGGCTCAGTGTTTACCGATATAAAGGAAAAACCTATGCATATTATGCTTCTGAGCCATACTTTAATGTTTACATTAAAATAACAGACAGCACTGTCATCCTGAACGACTTCAATGAAGGCTTAAAACCATATGCTATAGAACAGGTTATGTGTAAAAAAAATAAGTGCAGATATAAGATTATCAGTGAATCTTTAGATGTATTTGAAATTACAATTGTTTTAAAAAACAAAACCATTGAAATAAAGTCGAAATTGTTTAACAAACAGAAGATTGTATTAGCTAAAAAAAAACGGTTCTTAAACATCCCTATTATCGTCAACCTTTGTCCCAACTACCGATGCGAAGAGTTTCAGTTTAAATAATTTATTTTTAAATAGGCATTTATAACAAATTATTTTGGCGCTTTCCGGTAAATGTAGTACGCAATAAAAGCAAAAATGATATTCGGAATCCATGCCGCAATAACAGGCGGAAAGCTACCTTTAGTAGAGAAAACAGTAGAAAATTTATCTAAAATAATGTAGGCCGCGGCAAGGCAAAAACCCAGTGCCAGATGCACACCGCTTCCGCCCCGCACTTTCCGCGCAGCAATGGATACCCCCATAATGGTTAAGATTAAAATAGACAATGGCGTAGCATATCGCCGGTGACGCTCTACCTTCAGCGTGTTTAGTCCTTCCGATCCCCTTAACTCTTCCAGCCGGATAAAACGATCAAGTTCAGCGGTTGTAAGCTTATCTTTCGCATATTCATCCCTGCTTAAATCGTAAGGTTTAAAATTGAAATCAAGTTCTTTCGATTCAGATGTCCACACTTTTTCATCCCGGTCGTTCAACTCTCTTTCTACCACATTGGTAACCGTCCATTTTTTCGATGCCGTATCCCACTTCAACGTTTCTGCCCTAAGGTTGTACACCACTTTATTGTTCTTAATGCGGTCCATAAAGAACGGCCCGCCCATCTTATTTACCGTATCGTAATAATGCATCCCCGCATACGTGAATGAATCGAGCCGGCGATAAATGTTGCTGCTCCTTTGTACCAGTGGATTGTATGATGAGTTGCCGTTTACGTAAATGGCTTCAAACCGCGTACGAATGGCATTTGCACGTGGAATTACATACTGATTGGCGTACCAAAGCAAGAGCGCAAGCAACGCACCTCCTATCCAATACGGACGAAGCAGTCGCCTGAAGCTGGTGCCGCTTGCGAGTATGGCTACAATTTCGCTCCGCCCCGCCATTTTCGACGTAAAAAAAATAACGGCAATAAATACAAACAGCGGAAAAAGCAGCGCCGCGATATGCGGAATAAACCCGATAAAATATTGAAAGAAAATTTCTTTTGCAGAAAGGCCCGATTTTACAAAGTCGTCGGTTTTTTCACTAATGTCAATTACACACGCAATTACGGTAAGCAGCAGGATAATAAAAAAGAAGGTGCTGAAAAACTTTTTAAGTATGTAAAAATCAATTTTCTTCATTACAAACGCTGCTTAAGCCGGGGCATCATTTCGTTTTTCCATTGCTGAAAATCGCCGGAAATAATTTTTTCCCGCGCCTGTTTTACCAACCATAAATAAAAACAAAGATTATGAATGCTCGCCAATTGCAGCCCCAAAATTTCCTGCGCAACAAACAAATGGCGTAAGTATGCTTTGGAATAATAGCTGCTCACTTCGTTACCAATGGTTTCATCTATCGGCGAAAAATCGGTTGACCATTTTTTGTTTTTTATGTTGATGATGCCGTTGGAGGTAAACAGCATACCGTTCCTGCCATTCCGTGTGGGCATCACGCAGTCAAACATATCCACTCCTAAATCGATGGCTTCTAAAATATTCCATGGCGTTCCAACACCCATCAGATAGCGTGGTTTATCGGTTGGTAAGTGCTCACAGCAAAGTGCCGTAAACTCATACATTAAATCTTCACTTTCTCCCACGCTTAACCCGCCGATGGCGTTACCCGCTGCTCCTTTCGCGCTAACGAATTCGCAGGATGCTTTTCTCAGGTCGTGGTAGGTGCCGCCCTGCACAATCGGAAAAAGATTTTGGGTATAACCGTAGCGCTCCGGATGGTTGTCCAGATAGTTCAAACAGCGGTCGAGCCAGCGGTGGGTAAGCTCCATGCTTTTCCTAACATAACCGTAGTCGGCCGGATAAGGCGGACATTCATCGAAAGCCATAATAATATCGGCCCCGATAGCCTGCTCAATTTCCATCACCTTTTCCGGTGAGAAAAGATGCTTACTTCCGTCGATGTGCGACTGAAACCACACGCCCTCTTCCTTAATTTTTCGGTTGGCAGCCAATGAAAAAACCTGATAGCCGCCACTATCGGTTAAAATGGGACGATCCCAGCCCATAAAGCGGTGCAGACCTCCTGCCGCTTCTAAAATTTCGATGCCCGGCCGGAGGTATAAATGATAAGTATTGCCAAGAATAATCTGCGCTTTCACCTCATCTTTCAACTGTTGCTGATTCACTGTTTTTACGCTACCCACTGTACCTACAGGCATAAATATCGGCGTTGCAATTTGCCCGTGATCGGTGGTAATCATCCCTGCACGACTATTGCCCGCAGCAGCGGTTGCAGTTAACTCGAACGTCAGTTTCATGGTGCGAAATTAATTGCGTTGTCCGTTGCGTGGCGATGTTTCCGAATTTTAGCCGTTTTTTCGTCTTTCCGGGCCGTTTTGTGCGATAAAAGAAAATTCGGCGCTTGTTTTTGCCCGTCGCTCATCACTTTATTTTACCGTTCATCACAAAGAATATTTCTTAAAAAGCGCGAAATGAATTGATAATCAATAGATTTAATTTTGCTACACTTCTATCCAAAGGCAACTACTGTCTTTTAATCGGTACTATGTATTGCATAGTATTAAAAATCTTCTCATCTTTGTACTGTCAAAGCAAAACATAACCAAATAAAATAAATAACATGAAAACGCTAAACACCAACCGTCAGTTTTTACAACTTTTATCAGCAACAGAAATTTCCAACCTTACCGTAGTGGTAAAGGAGGAAGTGGCTAAAGTTTCTGCCAAACAACAATTTTCGGCGGCCGACCTTTGGAAAATCCGGAATATGCGCCGCACGCCATCGGTTCGCAGAGGGCTGTATTTCTAAACTTCTACGTCCTATTTAAAAATCATTTAAATCATCTTTAAAACGCCGGTTATGGATCTTCAAAACACACAGAGTCAGATGCGGAAAGGCGTATTGGAGTTTTGCATTCTTTCTATTATCAGGCAGGGCGAAGTATACCCGAGCGATATCGTAGAAAAAATGAAAGGCGCTAACCTCAACATTCTCGAAGGAACCCTTTATCCGTTGCTAACCCGATTGAAAAACGCCGAACTGCTAACCTACAGATGGGTGGAAAGCAGCAGCGGGCCGCCAAGAAAATATTTTAGCATGACAGAAAAGGGCCTCACCTTTTACAGTCATCTGGAAGAAACCTGGAAAGAGCTCGCTGATGCCGTACACGCTTTAACCCAAAATCAAAACCACAACAACGATACTTCCACCTTTCAAAATGCACAACTATGAAAAAGGTAATTAATATCAACTTTCAGGGAAGAATAATTCCCATCGAAGAAACTGCTTACGCCACCATCCAGCAATATGTGGAGAGCCTGCGCATTCATTTTGCAAATGAAGAAGGAAAGGAAGAAATCATTTCTGATATTGAAGACAGAATTGCCGAGTTGTTTGCCGAAACACTGAAAAAAGGAGCGCCCTGCATTAGCGATACAGATGTTAGCGCCATTATTTTAAGTATGGGACGGCCTGAAGATTTTGATGCCGACGACAGCGGCTTTGCCGATAAAGCACAAACTTCTGCAACCGCTGATGCCTACAGTGGTCCTAACTTTCAGTTTGGCAATCAACGCAAGCTGTACCGGAGCGAAAATGATAAAATTATTGCCGGTGTGTGCAGCGGTATTGCCAACTATTTCAACATCGAACCCTGGCTTATCCGTATCCTGTTCATCATCCTGCCCGGAATGTCGGTGATTGTATATTTCGCCCTTTGGATTGCGGTTCCAAGCAGCGCATCACAGGTAATCGGCTCTACGCGGAAAAGGCTTTTCCGCAATCCCGACGGAAAAATTATTGCCGGTGTGTGTAGCGGCATTTCGCAGTATTTCGGCATAAGTGTTTGGATTCCCCGCCTCATATTTCTGATTCCATTTATTTCGTTTGTATTTAAATGGAGCCATGTAGGCTGGTTTAGCTTTCCGCACTTTCTCAGCCTTTCGTTTAGCCCGGGTGCCACCATCATCTACATCATTTTATGGATTGTGCTCCCCGAAGCGCGTTCGGCCTCCGAAAAGCTGGAAATGAAAGGTGAAAAAGTAGATTTGAATTCGATCAAAAACACCGTTTCCGAAGACCTGAAAGGCTTTCAGGAAAGGTTGCAGAAAATGGGCCGCGAAGCCAGTGAATATGCAAAGAGTAAATCGCAGGATTTTACGACAACCTCTTCTTTTCAAGGCGCTGACAGCTCGCTGAACCGCGTGGTAAAAGTGATTGTTTACATCATTTTAATAACCGTATATCTTGCTGTTACTGCTGCCGCTTTCGGCATTGCCGTAGCCGCAACCGGCCTGTTGCCTGTTAAAGACTTTGTGATTACAGACGGCTGGCAAAACATACTGGCCTGGACTACGCTGCTGTTGTTTTTCTGGGTGCCGGTGGTGGCATTCTTAACAGCAGCCACCCGACGCCTCGCCGGAAAACGCACTTCAAGCTCCGTTAAAATTAGCTTTTCAGGTTTATGGACGCTTGGCTTAATCAGCGCAATTCTTTTAGTGGCATCTATTGTAAAAGACTTTAAACATAAAGGCCGCATCGAGGAAAACGTGAACATCACTACAGGCGCATTCAGTACACTCGAAATTAAATCTACATCCGACTACTACTCTTCCGATGGATCGCTTTGGTTAAAGATTGAACCGTTTGCCAACAACAGCTCCGATTCTATTAAACTGAAAAACGTTCGTGTAAGAGTTTTTAAATCGACCGATTCTCTTTATCATGCAAAGCTGCTCAAGTTTGCCAAAGGCGCCAGCCGCGCACAGGCTATGCAAAACGCAGGTAAAATAGAGTTTACCGTGGAGCAGACCGACAGTACGCTGAAAGTGAGTAATGGTTTCGGACTAAGTACCAACCAAAAGTTCCGCGACCAATATGTTGAGCTTTTCATTTATGTTCCGGTGGGTAAGCGCATAAGAATAAACGAAAATGTTTCGCACGGCAGAGTGGGTACCATCAGCCTGGGAAATGAAAGCTGGCGCTGGAACGACATGGACGATGAGCTTGACTATGATTTTAACCGAACCTACGAAATGACAATTGACGGATTAAAAAGCCTGGAAGCCGATGAACCCAACCCATCGGATAAATTTGAGGAGGACAATGAGTACGAATATCGGTACGACGAATCTGTTTTTTCTAATCTGAAGTCATTTTCAAAAAGCCGGTACCGCATCAACGTTCGCCCTTCGGAGGGGGAAGTTTCGCGCGATTATGATTTCTTCCACATTACAAAAAGCACTTTCCTGCTTTCAAAATTTTAGTTTCTTCATACAGCTCAAAAAACGCCTCTTCATTCCTGAAGGGGCTCTTTGTTGAATAGTATTTCCGTTTCTAAAAATAATCCACACTATCGAAACCGCTTCATATTTCAGTTAAGTTTGTTGAAACCCAACGCCCGATGGCTTTAGACAGCTTACACGATTTTCTGACGCCTGTAGATTTTAATGAAATTACAGGCGATGAAACCTACAACAGCAAACACATAGGCTTTCATATTAAACGATGCAACGAACTACTGCATGCTGAAGACGCTGACCTGTTTATTATTGGTGTGCCGGAATTTCGCGGCGGATATCCGGCAGCCAAAGGCATGTCGGGGCTTGAAGACATAAGAAAAGAATTTTATGGCCTTTTCTACTGGCATTCCGAAATAAACATTTTCGATCTCGGCAACATAAAAAAAGGCGCCACCATCGCCGATACGTATGCTGCATTAAAAACGGTTGTTAAAGAAATCATTTCTGCAAACAAACGGGTGCTGATACTCGGCGGCTCCCACGATCTTACCATTGCTCAATATCAGGCGTACGCCGAACTTCAAAAAGTAGTTGAACTTACCGTGGTAGACGCGCTGATTGATTTTGATATGGAAAGCCCTATCCCCGAGCGTAACTTTCTGATGCAGCTTTTTACATCCGAACCAAACTTTATCAACCACTACAACCATCTGGCTTTCCAAAGCTACTTTGTACATCCGTCGATGCTTGAAACAATCGACAAACTAAGATTTGATTGTTACCGGACGGGAGTGGTTAAAGAGCAGATAGAGGAGATGGAACCTGTTGTTCGAAACGCTGATTTAATCAGTTTCGATATCAGCGCCATTCAGCATGCGCATGCACCGGCAAACACACTTAGCCCTAACGGACTTACAGGCGAGGAGGCGTGCACACTGATGCAGTTTGCGGGTATGAGTAACAAAGCAAGCACAATCGGTATTTATGGTTACAATGCATCAACCGATTTGCATCAGCTCACTGCAAAACAAATCAGTCACATGATGTGGTATGTTTTAGACGGGATTTACAAACTGAAACAAGAAGCAGAAATATCGGATGCCGACCACTTCAATCAGTTTAAAATGGCCTTTAGCGAAGTAGAAGCCACCTTTTTACAAAGCAAGAGAACAGGCCGTTGGTGGATGCTGATGCCCGATGGCGCCTACATTTCCTGTAGCAAAAACGACTATCTGATGGCGTGTCAAAACGAAATTCCGGAGCGGTGGATGCGTGCAATGGAAAGAAGTTAGTGAAACCCCTTTAAACCCCTTCCACAACCGCCCGGCATCGAGCCTTCCAACCGTTCAACAGTCGCATTCAACGTTTGTAGAAAATTGATATAAAAACCGTTTATACTTATTTACATTTGTTTTATATGCGAAAATTATATGCACTGATTTTCCTTGCACTTCCGGTTTTCGGAATTGCGCAGGAAAAGTGGGATTTAAAACGCTGCGTGGAGTATGCCATGAAAAATAATGTGTCGGTAAAGCAGGCCGACATCGATGCGAGGGCTGCCGCGCTGCAACTTCAGCAAAACAAACTTGCTCAATATCCGGGACTCAGCTTTTCCACCTCGGCAGGTTTGCAGTTTGGCAAATCCATCGACCCCACAACCAATCAGTTTACCACAGAGCCTTTCTTTTTTCAAGATTATCAGCTTGGTGGCAGGGTGCAGTTGGTAGGTTGGAACCGTTTAAACAACAACACCAAAGGCTCGGAGTTTATGCTAACCGCACGCCTTGCGGGTATTGAAAAAGCGGCAAACGATATTGCATTAAATGTGGCTACCTACTACCTGCAAACGCTGGGGTCTTTACAGCAAATTGAAATCAGCAAAATTCAAATTGCACAAACAAAAATTCAATACAACAACGTAAAAGCAAGGGTGGACGCCGGTGCGCTTCCAGAATTAAACTTTGCCGAAGTGGAAGCTCAGCTGGCTACCGACAGTGCAAACTTAATTACCGCTGAAACGCAGTACGATCAAAACCTGCTGCTACTGAAAGGCCTTTTAAATCTGGATCCGGCCACTCCTTTCGATATTGAAAAGCCCGATATTGAAAATATTCCGCTGGAAAACCTTGCGGAGCTCGAACCATCTGTTGTGTATGCCATTGCCGCCAACACCTTTCCGCAGCAGAAAATGTATTCCAGCCTGATAAAAGGCGCCGAATACAACATCAAAGCCGCCAAAGCGGCGCTTTACCCCACCATCAGCGGTGGATATGGCCTAAGCACTGCGTTTAACAACAAGGCCTATGAAGTAGTGGGAAGTTCACTGAAAAAGATGGGATATGCCTCGCAGGTAGAGCGCAACTTTCAGCAAAATATTTCTGCCACCCTTTCGGTTCCCATCTTCAACAACGGAACCTATCGCACCGCCTACCGCAACAGTTTATTGAATTTGGAGACTTATCAGTTAGATCAGTACCGCGCCGACCTACAACTAAAACAAGACATCTATACCGCTTACAACAATGCCATCTCGGCCATGAAAAAATACTACGCCGGTAAGAAATCGGTGGAGTCGGCACAGAAGGCCTACGATTTTGCCCAAAAACGCTGGGATGTAGGCCTCCTCACCACAAGCGATTTACTAACCACACAAAACCGGCTGCTCAATGCGAAACTGCAAGAGCTTTCCAACCAGATAGATTATGTATTCCGAATTAAACTGCTGGAATTTTATAAAGGCCAGGGATTAAAACTTTAAAAACGAACGTATGAGCAAAAATGTTAAATGGATTCTGATATCTCTTGTGGCGGTTGTTGTGTTGCTGATTGTTTTAAAAGCAGCAGGTGTGTTTGGTAAAGAAGAAGGCATTGAAGTAACTACCGAAAAAGTAAGCAGACAAACCATTATTGAAACCGTAAATGCCAGCGGAAAAATATTTCCTGAAGTAGAAGTGAAGGTTAGCCCCGACATCTCCGGAGAGGTAGTGGAACTCACGGTTTCCGAAGGCGATACAGTAAAAAAAGGACAGGTGCTGGCTAAAATTTATGCAGATATTTATGCTTCGCAGAAAGACCAGGCCGCAGCGGGTGTTTCGCAAACTCAGGCGCAGGTAGAAAACTCGAAGGCACAACTCGGCGCACTGAAAGCATCGCTCGATCAGGCAAAAAACAATTACGACAGACAGAAAAAACTCTACGACCAAAAAGTAATTTCCAAAAGCGAATTTGAGCAGGCAGAACAATCCTACCTGTCGGCTGTGGCAAACTACAAAGCAACCGAACAAAGCATAAAAGCCGGCCTCGCAAATGTGCAAAGCGCTATTGCAAGCCTTAATCGCGCAAGTAAAGATGTAAACCGTGCAACCATTGTTGCACCTATGAGCGGAGTGGTGAGCTTGCTGGCGGTAAAAAAGGGAGAACGGGTAGTAGGTACCGCACAAATGGCGGGAACCGAAATGATGCGTATCGCTGATTTAAACAGCATTGAAACGCAGGTTGACGTAGGAGAAAACGACATTCCAAAGGTTCGCATTGGCGACACCGCTTTGGTTTCGGTGGATGCCTATAACAACCGAAGCTTCAAAGGGGTGGTGTACAAAATAGCCAATCCAACCATATCGTCTTCGGCCATCGGCAACACCACCGTAACCAACTACAAAGTACATATCCGGCTAATACCTGCCTCCTACGCCAACCTCATTAAGCCCGGAATGCCGTTCCCTTTTCGTCCGAATATGAGCGCCAGCGCCGATATTCAAACGGAAACAAAACAGAACGTCATCAGCATTCCCATTAACGCCGTAACTACCCGAACTCCAAAGGAAGACGGAAAGGAAGAGAAGAACGCAAAGCAAGATGAAAGCACAACAGGCGATGATACCAACGCTTCAAAAACCGACGGCCTGCAAGAAGTAGTTTTTGTGCTGCAAAAAGACAATACTGTTAAACAGGTGAAAGTAAAAACCGGAATTCAGGACATCAACAATATTGAAATTGTTTCCGGCTTGTCGGAAGGCGATGAAGTGGTTACCGGACCCTACAACACGGTAAGCAAAACTTTGAAAGATAAAACCAAGGTGAAGACCGCTAAAAAAACCGGAAAGCCGTCTAAATAAAAAAATAAAGAAAAATTTTACTATTTGAAAATTACCGCTATTTTTGTTTCGGTTTTTCATAGGATATTGGATTTTAAAACGGGGTAGGATTTTCATCCACGCCCCTTTTTTTATGCCTTTTCGGGATGAAAATAATTCCATACCACCGCAGCTCTTGCTGCACCTGCTACCCGTGCCAGTTCTTCCTTCGGCTGCTCCCTGATGTTTTTTACCGATTTAAAATGTTTTAGTAACGAAAGCGCTGTTCGTTTACCAATGCCCGGAATGTTTTCCAACTCGTTCCCTAAAGCATTCTTTGAGCGAAGCTGACGGTGAAAGTTAATTCCGAAATTGTGCACTTCGTCCCTGATGCGCCTTAGGAGCTTGAGGCTTGAGCTGTCCCAATCTAATTTCAGCGACTGGCTGTCACCGGGAAAAAAAATTTCTTCTTCGTTTTTGGCTAATCCCACCACCGTAAGTTTTCCCTTCAGCTTTAACTGTTCAATACTCTCCATTGCTGCGCTGAGCTGTCCTTTTCCGCCATCGATAATTACCAGTTGCGGCAGTTCCTGTTTCTCGGCAAGCAGTCTTGTATATCTTCTTAAAACAACTTCCTTCATGGTGGCAAAATCATTAATGCCTTCCACCGTCTTCACTTTAAAATGGCGATAATCTTTTTTGCTCGGCATTCCATTTTTAAAACTCACCATAGCCGACACAGGAAAAGTTCCATGCAAATTGGAGTTGTCGAAACACTCAATGTTATAGGGGACCTCGGGCAGTTTCAGGTCCTGCTGCAACACGATCAGCACGTCTTTAATTTCGGTTTCAGTTTTACCCTCCACATGCAGTAGCTTTCTGCGTTGAATTTCTTTTTGAAAATAGGTTACGTTTTGCACTGAAAGGTCGAGGAGCTTTTTTCGTTCGCCGGCTTTCGGCACCGTAACAGCAACATCGGTATAGGGAAGCGCAACAGCAACCGGCACAATTACCTCCGGCGCATTGCTGTTAAACGACGAACGCAAATGATGGATGGCAAAGCTCAGCACATCTTCCTCCGTTTCCTCAACAGGCGTTTTTAACTCGATGGTGTGTGTTTGAACAATGGTTCCGTTCTGCACCATCAGATAGTTTACATAAGCGTGCTGATGTTCTTTCAACACCGAAAAAACATCCGCTTCCTTTACATGCTTTGCAATAATGATGGAGCTTGCCTGATAGTCTTCAAGGCCCTGAATTTTTTTGCGCATAGCTTCGGCTTTTTCAAACTCAAGCGAAGCGGCAAAATCCTGCATCTGCCTGCGATAGCTCTGAATAACGGGCTGCAGATTTCCCTTCAATATTTGCGTTACCTGCTGCAACCCGCTGTTATAATCTTCTTCCGTCTGAAATCCTTCGCACGGCCCTTTACAGTTTCCCAAATGGTATTCAAGACAAACCTTAAACTTCTTCTTCGCTATGTTTTGAGGAGATAAGTTGAGCTTACAAGTGCGCAGCAGCACGTACTGCCTGATGAAGGTGAGCAAATCCCGCACCTTGCGCACGGAGGTAAACGGCCCAAGATATTGCGACCCGTCGTTTAGTTTATGGCGTGTAAAAAACACACGGGGAAAATGTTCATTTTTGATAACGATGTAGGGATAAGTTTTGTCGTCTTTAAGATTGATATTAAAGCGCGGTTGAAACTCTTTTATCAGCGAATTTTCGAGCAGAAAAGCATCCTGCTCCGAATTAACAATTGTGAACTCGATATGATCAATGCGTTTTACAAGCTCGTTTGTTTTATAGTTGTTGAGCGTTTTGGTGAAGTACGAACTCACGCGCTTTTTCAGGTTCTTTGCCTTACCAACATATAAAAGCTCGTTGTGCTGATCGAAGTATTTATAAATGCCCGGAGCCGAAGGAATGGTGGAAGCGATTTGTTGAAATTCGATTTGCGTCATAATACGGGCTTACCTACTGCCAGAAAACTTTTTTCTGAATCGTTTTTTCACTTCCATCCGAAAATGAAAGGATGCGATTGATGTAAAAATTGTTTTGCTCAAAATTCCAACCAAGCTTTTCTATTACGGCACTGTCGCTGTTTTGAAAGCTTCGGTTAATAAAAATGCGATGCACCTTATCGCCATTTTCATCCATCAATATTTCCATCGATTTTACCGGATAGGCAGGATGAATGCTGGTGTACGACAAGGTTAGGCTATGCAATGTGGCATCGCTGAACGAAGCAGCGCGGTAATACCGCTTGGCGGGAACACTGTCGATATTGAAGTCGGTAAACTTATGCGCAAGGGCGGAGAACTGATCGTTGGTGAGTTGAACAGAATCACGCTTACCGCCATCAATTGTTATTGCATAGATGTAGTAAGGTTGAGTGATAACTTCCTCACTCGCCAGCTTCAATAAGCTGTTTGCCGGGTAAAAAAATGCGGAATCCGGTGTCAGCTCCTGCTGACGGCTTACGGCATTTCCGTTTTCGGTTGAAGCATTGCATCCAAAAACGATCATCAGCAGAACAGCGGCAAAAAATTTCATTCTGCAAATTACAACCGACTGTTTAAAAACTGAGGTTAATAAATAGACCTGCTTACGCCGACTTTAATGCCATAATCGAACAAAAATTCGCGAACAGGATATTTGTTGGAGTAAGTGGGCAGCTGTTGGTAACGGAACTGCGGCCCGATTTGCCACCTTAGTCCCCCGGATTTATAGGTGATAAAAGTTTCAACGCTGGTGTTGATGTTAAACTCCCGCAACAGTTCGGAGCCATCGGCATAATGATTAAAATCGCTCGTCAATACCTGAGGTGATTTACTGAACACATAGGTAGGTTGAACGCTTGCACCGATGCCCCAGGAAAGGCGGCTGCTGAAACTGCTTGTCCAATCAATTCCCACCGGAACAGAAACTTCGCTGTATTTGTTGCTGAGGGTAACAGGAAATGCGCCGGTACTGTTTTTAAATTTAGAAACGGTGGTCATCCGTTCGTTGTCCATCAGTTGAATAGAGGCGGGTTCATAATTATAAAGAAAAGCGTCCATTTCGTATTGACGTACATTATACTGCAAGCCGGTTTTTAAAGTAAGCGAACGGTTGAGGCGGTAGCCCACACTCAAGCCCACTTCCATTCCCATAGAAGGCTTATGCCTTACCATTGCGTTTACATCGGAATGATAGCTTGCGTTTAAAGGAGCCGCGTTGTCTGCCAGATCGCGTGTTTTATCATCAAGCAACCTTCTGAAGGTGGCCGACCGTGCATAATAAAACTGAACCTGCCAAGGGGTAGACTTTTGCGCCAACAAAAGATTTTCTGTGCTCAGATGATCCGGTGCAGAAGTGTTGAGCGAATGTTTCATCGATCGGTTCATCGCCACTGCATCGTCCGTAGATCTGTTATAAAAAGCCGCGATCACCGGCATTTCCTGCAATGTGATTCTATCGGGCACGGTTGCTACCGAAATCGATTTCAGCAAATCGAACTGAACTTCTGATTTCTTGATTGGCTTTTCAAAACCGGAATGGTTGGGCGCCAACGGAGCCGTATTCTCCTCGTGCACCGGCTGTTCAGGATCAACGTCCGGATGAGCATTCTCTTTTGCCTGCTGAATGGTTTTGTAAGTTAGATTGTTGGTGGCAATCTGTCGGGTGAAGTCGGCTTCACTATTTTTAGTCAAGGACGCAAAGCTGCCGTTAATTGTTTTTAAAACGGTTTCGTCCGGCTTAATAAATAAAGTTCCTATGGTTAGCAGTGCTAATACAACAAGGGCGGCAACGGAAAGTGCGGGCCATTTTGTTTTGCCGTGCATTTGCTGTTGAATGTTCTGCCATAAAAAATCGGAAGGATACATGCGGTGGGCCGCTGCTTGTTTTTGCAGAAAATCTTCAAAATTTTCGTATGTACGCTGCCTCTTCATCTCAGTTAGTTTTGGTTTTAAGCGCCGGCTGCCACTGTTCTTCGGGCTTTTCGATAATTCTTCTTTTTACAAGAATGTTTTCGAGCATTTGTTTTGCCCGCGTGTACTGGCTGCGGCTCGTGCTTTCTTCTATCTCCAGAATTTGCCCGATTTCTTTGTGTGAAAACCCTTCAATTGCGTACAGGTTTAAAACCGTGCGATAACCAACGGGAAGTTGCCGGATACATTCCACAACCATTTTCGCCTGAAGTATTGCCGGAATCCAATCGGATTTTGTTGCCACCGATGCAGCCATTTCCAGGTCTACATTCTCATTAAACTTCTTATACTTTTTCAAAAAATTAATGCAGGTATGCACCATTATTCTTCTCACCCAGCCTTCAAACGAACCTTTGTTCTGAAACGACCCGATTTGTGTAAATACTTTAATAAATCCTTCCTGTAACATATCCTCTGCATCCTGTCTGTTGTAGGCATAGCGATAACAAACAGCAAGCATCTTTGCACTGTACCGGTTGTATAATTCCCGTTGAGCAGCCGGGTCGTTATTGCAACAACCCATCAATAAACTCTCTTCTGTCATAAGGAATGGCTTTGCCTAAAAGTAAGACAATTTTCACGGGCTCGTGCTGCATGGGTTAAAAAAATTACATCCGCCCGCTGCATTTTACTGAAAGCCTTTAGTATGTTGCAGCTATGATTGCCACTGCATCCCGCTATTTTAAATACATCTTCCCTCAAGTCGATTCGGGCCGCACAAAAGAGATATTCGACGTCAATCCCATCGCTGCTACCCGCGACGAACCCGAGCACATTCAGGTACAAATATTCACTTACAACGCGGAAACAATTACTTATTCTGAGTTTGAAAACCAGGCGGAAACGCTGATAAAATTTACGGGCAGCAACCACATTTGCTGGATAAATATTGATGGCATTAGAAAAGATGCCGTAAACCAAATTTGCCACGACTTTTCTATTCATGCCCTCATTGCCGAAGACATCATCAGCAGCGGACAACGTCCAAAATTAGATGAAACCGAAGGGGTGATGTACTTCCTTTTAAACATGTTGTATTATGACCGCGAAACGAACACCATCGAGCCGGAACAAGTGAGCATTGTGCTGGGAAAAAGCTTTCTGCTCAGTTTTCAGGAAGAGGCGGCAAGAGATGTGTTTAACGGCGTTAGAGAGCGTTTGAAAACCGGAGGACGGCTAAGAAGCAGCGGCGCTGACTACCTGTGTTACGCCCTGATTGATACCATTGTAGACAATTACTACTATGTACTGGAAAGCCTCAGCGACAACATTGAAAACATTGAGGAGCAGATTTTACGACTCGGAAATAATTCAGCTCTCGGTAAATTGGTATCGCTCAGAAAAGAACTGATTGTGCTGAAAAGAAACATTGCACCCGTTCGCGATATGGTTAGTGCTGTGCTGCGCAGCGACAATGAACTACTGAACGAAAGAACCATCAAATACTTTAAAGATGTTTCCGACCACATTACTCAGGCTTATGAATTGGTAGAAAACTACCGCGATATGATGATGAACCTGCACGACCTCTACCTCAGCAAAGTAAACCTGCGCATGAACGAAGTAATGAAGGTGATGGCAATCGTAACCTGCCTGCTTGCACCGGCGGCGGTAATAGGAGGCATTTTCGGAATGAACTTCGATAAAATTCCCTGGCTCCATAACCGGTACGGCTTTTATATTGCCGTAGCGCTGATGTTCTTGATTCCTCTTGGAATGATGTTCGTTTTCCGGAAAAGAAAATGGTTTTAGCGGGAGCTGCATCCCATAATTAAACAATCCAGAATGCAAGCAGTTGGGTAAACACACCCACTAAAATACCCGAATAAATTTCTGCCGCGTGATGATGGCCGCCAAGCAAACGCGCAGAGCATACCATGCCCGTACATAACACTGCAGTAGAGAGATCAACGCCATAACTTACACCATACGTTGTGCAGCTTAAAAACAAAATGGTAACACCGGACGCCATTGCAATTGCATGCAAGCTGATCTTGATAAAATTATTGATAACGAGGCCGAGCACCGTTGAGAAAAATATTCCAAGATAGAAGTGTTTCAATACTTCGGGCTGATTGGAAAATGCGGCGTTACGGCTGAGGTAAAACATCCACCAGTAAAAAAACATGGTAATGATGTAGGGAATAATCCGCTCGCGCTGTGTACGCAAAAAAACAGAGTCGATAAACTTAAGCTGCTTTAAAAGAAAAACAGCAAAAGCAGGAAAAAAAGCCGTCATCCAAAAAACCTGAATATATTTTATAATTACCTGATGTGGCAACAGGCCGGCAAAATGAATGGGAAACCTGTCCGACAGCCACAAAAAAACATAAGTGGGTATAAACAGCGGATGAAAAATGTAAGCAAGTAATTTGGAAAATATCAGCAACACCGAAGGCGCTTTTTCATCTTCCTGCTTCTCTATGGTGGGCGTAGTTTGCATCGAAGGCTGCAATAAACAAAAAAAAGAACTTGGAAAGTTCTTTTTGCTTTAGTTTATAATTCTTTTCTCAGCCTTGCCACCGGAATATTCAGCTGCTCGCGGTATTTGGCCACCGTTCTTCTGGCAATGTTGTAGCCTTTTTCCTGTAGCAGTTCCGTGAGCTTTTCATCGCTGAAAGGTTTGTGTTTGTCTTCTGCATCAATCAGGTCGCTCAGAATTTTTTTCACTTCCCTTGTACTCACTTCTTCCCCGCTGTCGGTGCTTAGCGATTCGCTGAAAAAGAACTTCAGCCGGTAGGTTCCGAATTCTGTTTGTACAAATTTGCTGTTGGCTACCCGGCTCACCGTTGAAATATCGAGCCCTGTAATTTCTGCAATATCTTTTAAAATCATGGGCTTCATATTGGTTTCATCGCCGGTTAAAAAAAACTCGCGCTGATAATCCATGATGGCGCCCATTGTGCTGAGCAAGGTATGCTGGCGTTGTTTAATCATATCGATAAACCACTTAGCCGAATCAATTTTCTGTTTAATAAAAAGCACCGCTTCTTTCTGGCGTTTGTCTTTTTTATTTCCGCGGTCGTAATCTTTCAGCATGTCGCGATATCCTTCGCTGATCCGGAGATCGGGAGCATTTTTCGCATTCAACGAAAGCTCGAGTTTTCCATTGCTGTTTAAGATAAAGAAATCCGGAACGATATAACTTTCGGCCTTATTAATTTCGCCTACGTTACCTCCGGGTTTGGGATTTAAGCGGATGATGGAGTTAATCACTTCACGCAAATCATCGTCGCTCAGATTCAGGCCGCGTTGAATTTTTTCGTAGTGTTTTTTTGTAAACTCGTCGAAGTATTTTTCCATTACAGTAACGGCAAGCGAAACGTCTTTTCCTTCGGCGGCCAACCGCTTTAACTGAAGCAGCAGGCACTCTTTTAAATCGCGTGCGCAAATGCCCGGGGGATCGAACTGCTGAATCTGGCGAATAATTTCTTCTACCTCATCTTCATTCGTCATAATGTTTTGGCGGAAGGCAAGATCATCGCAGATAGCAATCGCTTCTCTTCTCAAATATCCGTCGTCGTCGATGCTTCCCACAATTTGTTCGGCTACTTTAAATTTCCGGTCGTCCAGATTCAACAGGCCAAGCTGATTCAGCAACAGGTCGTGGAAAGTAGTTTCCACCCGAAAGGGTATTGTTTTGGTTTCCTCATTATCGCCATAATTGTCATCGCGGAGGCGGTAATCTGCAATGTCATCGTCTCCATCCGAAATGTATTCGCTGATATCGATGTTGTCGTAATCTTCTGCGCTGCCGTCCGCCTCGTGCTCTTCTTCCTGCGATTGAAATTCATCTTTCATATCCTCCGAAAAATTTTCCTCAAATCCTTCTTCGGCCATTTCGAGTGCGGGGTTTTCTTCCAGTTCCTCCTTAATTCTTTCCTCCAAATTGGCGGTAGGAATTTGCAACAGCTTCATCAATTGAATTTGTTGTGGAGAGAGCTTTTGCAGCAGTTTCTGTTGTAAGGTTTGCGTTAAAGACATCCTTTTTTTCCTTCTTTGATTAAATGGTTTTGAAAATGTTGTTTTAAAAGTATCCCGGAAAAAAGAACTGTAAACAGTTACAAAAATAACCATTTAGCATGATTAGTGCCAAAGTAGCAAACGCATGGAAATAAAACGAAAAAACCGGTTGAAAGCAGTGAGCAAACTGCAACCAACCGGCCCCTTCTTCAAAAAAAAATGAAACTATTTCCTTAGCGCTTTCCGCACGGCTTCTGCCAACGCCTTCCCTTTCTGATCTGTCTGCTCGTCGGTCCATAACAGACCTATCGACGTGCAGATACAACGGCTCATAATCTCATCGCTCTCCGGAAATGCTTTGTCCTTTAAATCGCGCAAAGCCTGCTCCTGCAACGGGTTCAGCGGGTATAACGACAATCCGCTTTTCAGGTGATCCCACTTTTTTATGTAATGCCAGTTATTGTTGTACCAATAAAAGTTGCCCGGCAGTTGCCCCGCGTTTTTTAAATGCTCAACGGTTGCCTTCGCCACTTCTTCCGTGGGTAAAAACCAGCAAAGAAAGGTGCAGCTGTTACCGTCCTCATCCAAAATGGTGCGGAAGCCGATTTCTTCAACCGACTGCAAATGCGATTTCAACCGCGTGTAATTTTTTTTCTGGATGGCAATAATCTGGTCTACCTTTTTTATTTGTGCCAACCCAACAGCCGCATGTAATTCGCTGATGCGGTAGTTGTAACCGATGAAGGGATGGAGGTCTGCGCCGCGGTCTGCTCCCTTATGGTCGTGTCCGTGATCGGTGTACCCATCGCATTTGAGGTAAATATCTTCTTTATTGGTAAGCACTACACCGCCTTCGCCGCACGTCATCGTTTTTACGAAGTCGAACGAAAAAGTACCGGCATCTCCGATGGTGCCGAGTGCTTTGCCCTTGTAGGTTGCGCCAATGCTTTGGCAGGCATCTTCGAGCAGCAAAAGATCGTGCTCATCACAAATCTGCTTTAGCGCATCTAAGTTGGCCATGCTGCCGCACATGTGCACCGGCATTACGCACTTTGTTTTTTCAGTAATGGCTTCTTTCACCCGCAGCGGGTTTAACGTAAGGCTTTCATCTACATCAACCAGCACGGGAACGGCACCTACGCTCAGCACCGCTTCGAAGCTTGCCACAAAAGTGAAAGTGGGCATAATTACCTCATCGCCATACCCAACACCAAGGGCTGCAAGCGCAGTGGTAAGGGCGCTGGTGCCGCTGCTGGTAAGCTGCGCGTAGCCACATCCGAACTTCTCAACAATTGCCTGCTCCAGTTCTTTTGCTTTCCATCGTCCCCGGCGCAGGCCGTCGAAGCCATAACGCATCAGAATTCCTGTTTCAAGCACTTCGTTCACTTCTCTTCTTTCTTCTTCTCCGAATAATTCAAAACCGGGCATAGAAATATTTTTATATTAAGAAATCAGTTTGATGATGGTTTCTTTTACGCTTGCCAGCGGAATTCTTTCCTGCAAAAGGGTATCGCGGTAGCGGATGGTAACCGTATTGTCTTCTTTGGTTTGATGATCGATGGTGACGCAGTAAGGCGTTCCTATTGCGTCCATGCGGCGGTATCGTTTGCCGATGGTGTCTTTTTCTTCGTAAAAACATTTAAAGCTGCTTTTACAGTCGTCCATCAGCCCGCGGGCAATTTCCGGAAGGCCGTCTTTTTTCAACAGCGGCAACACGGCAAGTTTTACGGGTGCAATTTTCGGCGGAATTTTCAGCACTACCCGGCTGTCGGTTGTACCGTCTTCTTTTTCGATGGTTTCTTCCTGGTACGAATGGCTTAGCACCGCAAGAAACATTCTGTCTAACCCAATGGAGGTTTCGATTACAAAGGGTATGTAGTTGCCGGTTTGTTTTCCGGTTTCGGGGTTAATGTCGTTATCGAAGTAATGCAGTTTCTTTTTGCTGAACTGCTGATGCTGCGCCAGATCGAAATCGGTGCGGGAGTGAATGCCTTCGAGTTCTTTAAAGCCCATGGGGAAGTTGTATTCAATGTCGCAGGCTTCTTTGGCGTAGTGTGCCAGTTTCAGATGATCGTGATAACGGAAATCCGATGCGCGCATGCCGAGGCTGATGTGCCACTTCAGGCGCTCATCTTTCCAATAGCGATACCATTCGCCTTCCGTTCCCGGCTTTACAAAAAACTGCATCTCCATTTGCTCAAATTCGCGCATCCGGAATATAAACTGGCGCGCTACAATTTCGTTCCTGAAAGCTTTGCCGGTTTGTGCAATGCCAAACGGCACTTTCATGCGTGCGGTTTTTTGCACGTTTAAAAAGTTTACAAAAATGCCTTGTGCGGTTTCCGGACGCAAGTACACGGTTTCGGCTTCTTCGCTCACCGAGCCCACTTGTGTAGAAAACATCAGGTTAAAATTTTTGATGTCACTCCAGTTGGCGGTACCGCTAATGGCACAAGAAATTTTATTTTCTTCTATCAGGCTTTTAAGTGCGGGATAGTTTTCTTCGGCAAGCAGTTTATCCATGGTTTGCAACAGCGCAAACTCTTCTTCTTTTTTGCCTTCGAAAGCCAGCTTTTCGGCCTGTGCTTCGATGAGGTGATCTACGCGGTAGCGCTTGTTGCTGTCTTTATTGTCGATCATCGGATCGTTGAAGTTATCTACATGTCCGCTGGCCTTCCAAACTTCGGGGTGCATAAAGATGGCTGCATCTATGCCCACAATGTTTTCGTGCATTCGCGTCATGGAGTTCCACCAATGGTCGCGGATATTTTTTTTCAGTTCGCTGCCCCATGGGCCGTAGTCGTAAACAGCGCTGAGGCCGTCGTAAATTTCACTGCCGGGGAAAACAAAACCATATTCTTTAGCGTGCGAAATAATTGCCTGCAACTTATCAGTACTCATAGCGGGCAAAGATAATGGAAGGAAGATGAGAAACGATTCCTCAAAGGGTTGTTTTGCAGGGAAGTGCCTTACCATACGCACCGCCGCCCGCGTGAAGGATTGCAGCGGAAAGCCCGCAGCCCAGGGGGCGAGGACTTGCAGCGGAAAGCCTGACCCCGGCAAGGCAGCAGCCTGCATTTTTTAACTGAGTTGCCTTGCCGCAGCCGGGGGCACGCCCTAATCTTTACAATTTTCTTTCGGCGCTACGCTACAACTTTCCACAACAGCTTTTGTGGTTTCCTGCTCCTGAAGTGAGCCTTTGCTTTCTTTTTCTTTTTCTACAATAAACACAGCATAATTACTCGGATATATTTCGCAACCTTTTACCTGCGCATAAATGCGCGTAAACACCGCTCCGAAATATAAAATGATGGCCGAATAATACACCCACAGCAAAATAACAATGATGCTGCCTGCTGCGCCATAGCTGCTGGTAACAGTGCTTTGCGACAGATAAAACGCAATAGCAAACTTGCCTATTAAAAATAATACAGCGGTAAACAGCGCGCCAACAAATACATCGCGCCAGCGAATGATGGCATCGGGCAGCACTTTGAAAATAACGGAAAACAAAAGCGTAATAATGACTAAACTTAAGCCAAGGTTAATGCTATACAGCAAATAGATGCTTAGGTCGGGGAACCACTCGTTAATGGTTTTACCAAATGCCTCGATGATGGCATTTACCACGAGCGACACCAACAAAATAAAACCCAGGCCCACCACCATTGAAAAACTGATGAGCCGGTTTAAAATGAGTTTTATAAATCCTTTGGATGGCTTCGCCTTCAGGTTCCAGATGTGGTTGATGGAATCCTGAATTTCGGTGAACACCCCTGTAGAAGTAAATATTAATGTAACCGCGCTGATAACAGTAGCAAAAGTTGACTGCCCGGAAACGGCTGCATTCTTTATAAGCTGCTGAATTTGCAGGGCAGCCTGCTCACCTACAAAGCCCTGAAGCTGCGAAAAGATAGAGCCTTCGATGGCTTCGCGTCCATAAAAAAATTGCGCCACTGTAATAATGATGATGAGCATGGGCGCAAGTGCAAAAATGGTGTAATAGGAAAGGGCAGCGCTTTTTTTTAAGATGGTTTTATCGCCAAATTCGGAAAAGCTTTGTTTTAAGATGTTCCAGTACGATTTGAGTGAAAGCTTCATATAAAGAGGTGATTATTCAATTGTTGTGCCATGCGGGATGGGGTGTGGTTTCGCCTGCACAGCAGCTAACCGTTGCGCCGCGGCACGCAGGGTTGTTTCTTTCTTTGCAAAACAAAACCTGACAATTTGATGATCTGCCCCGTTGTGATAAAACGAACTGACCGGGATGGCAGCAACGCCATAAGCCTCCGTTAACCACACGGCAAAATCCCGTTCGCTCAGGTTGCTGATGGCTTCATAGCTGTAACATTGAAAATAACTGCCGCCCGATGGCAACGCCCGAAACGGCGTTTGAAGCATTAACTCCTGAAACAAATCGCGCCTTGCCTGCATCTCAGCGCCCAACTGTTTCCAGGCATCGGCATTATCCAAATATTCCGCAATGGCCCACTGCATCGGCGTATTTACCGAAAAAGCGTTGTACTGATGCACTTTCTTAAACTCATCCATTAAATGCTTGGCGCCTGCTGCATAACCCATCTTCCATCCGGTACAATGGTAGGTTTTACCGAAAGAATAGCAGGCGATGCTCCGCTTCAGCAGTTCGGGAAAAGCGAGCACGCTTAAGTGCTTCCGGTTATCGAAAACGAGGTGTTCGTATACTTCGTCGCTGATAATTACCAACTGCGGATGCTGCGCCAGCAACTCGTGCAGCACTGCTATATCTTCATCCGTTACAATGCGTCCCGTTGGGTTGTGCGGCGAGTTAATAATGATGGCTTTTGTACGCGGGTTTATGGCCTTCTTCACAGCCTCCCACGGGTAGCTGAAATTGGGAAACTGCAAAGAAAAATAAACCGGCACCGCTGCGTTTATAATAATATTTGGCGTGTAGCTGTCGTAAGCCGGCTCAAAAACAATTACTTCATCGCCGGGATGCAGCAAACTTGTCAGCGCTGTGTAAAGCGCATAAGTGGCGCCCGGTGTAATTACCAGGTTTTCCTCTTCGTTCAGCTCAGCGCCATAAAGCCTGTTCGCTTTTTCGCATAGCTTTTTTCGTAGCTGCGGCAAACCGTTGGTGTGGGCATATTGGTTAAAACCCTGCTGCATGGCCACATTCACCAAATCGGTCAATTCTTTACTCATCGCAAAGTCAGGAAATCCTTGTCCCAGGTTAATGGCATTATGTTTCACTGCAAGTTGACTCATTACAGTGAAGATGGTTGTCGGCGTATCGGGCAGCTTGGATTGGAGCATGGTTTTATTCTTTATTTTTTGTATCTATAAAAATGGTTACCGGCCCGTCGTTAATGAGCTGCACTTTCATATCGGCGCCGAAGACACCCGTTTTTACCGGCCGGCACAACAGCCTGTTCAGTGCGGTAATCATCTCTTCGTAAAGCGGCAGTGCCACTTCAGGCCGCGCGGCTTTTATATAGGAAGGGCGGTTGCCTTTACGGGTCGCCGCATGAAGCGTAAACTGGCTGATGAGCAGCAGCGCGCCTTCCACCTCTCCGATGCTTTTATTCATTACACCGTCATCGTCGTTAAAAATGCGCAATGCAGCAATTTTACGGCTCAGCCATTCCACATCCTCCAACGTGTCGGCCGCTTCCATTCCTATAAACACCAGCATTCCGTTACCGATGGTTGCATGTGTTTGGCCCGCAATTTCCACCGAGGCTTGTTGTACTCTTTGAATAATTGTTCTCACGCTACAATTTAGTGGGTTTTGCAGACAATACAACCGCTAAGGCCATCGGCCTTCGGTACAACAATTATTTTTATGGTACCGGCTTCTTTTTCATTGTTCGCCACCCGTCGCGTCGCACCCGTCGGGGTTCGGCTTATTAATGTAGCCGTAAGCATTTGCGGAGCGGAGGGAGGAAGGTTGCGGCATGAAAAATCTATTATAATATTGCCGCATGAAAATAGACCTAAGCACGCTGTCTGCTCCGCAAAAGCAACAATGGTTGCAGCATGCCATCGCACCCCGCCCCATAGCTTTCGCCAGCACCATTAACGCAAAGGGAAAGGTAAACCTCAGCCCCTTCAGCTTTTTCAATCTGTTTTCTTCCAACCCGCCGATAGTTATTTTTTCACCGGCGCGCCGCGTCAGAAACAACACTATTAAACACACACTCGAGAATATACTCGAAGTGCCCGAAGTGGTTATTCACATCTGCGATTATGATATGGTGCAACAGGTGAGTTTGTCGAGCTGCGAATATGAAAAAGATGTGGACGAATTTGTAAAAGCAGGATTCTCCAAACAACCGGCTTCACTCGTAAAACCACCTATGGTGGCGGAAGCAAAGATTCAGCTCGAATGCCGCGTAACAGAAGTGAAACACCTTGGGAATGAAGGCGGCGCCGGGAACCTGATTATCTGTGAAGTTTTGCTGATGCACGTTAACGACAATATTCTAAAAGACGACGGCTCCATGATTGACCAGAAGAAAATGCAACATATTGCGCGCCTTGGCGGCGACTGGTATTGTGTTGTAAACAACCAAAATCTGTTTGAAGTGGAAAAGCCAAACATAAAGCTCGGCATTGGCTTCGATTCACTGCCTGATGCGATTTTGAAAAGTGAAATTCTCACCGCAAATAACTTAGGACAGCTGGCCAACCTCCACGAGATGCCTCAACCCGAAGCTTCTTTTAACGACCCTCGCGTGAAAGAAATTGTTCAATATTTTTCCACCAACCCGGATGAAATGGAGAGAGAACTGCATAAGTATGCGCAGCAACTGTTGGCAGCCGGAAAGGTGGCTCATGCATGGCAGGTATTGTTGAGTTGAAATATACCTCAACTCTTTCGTCAGCTGCTGTGATCGGCGATAATAAACCACTCGCCATCTATTTTTTGCAGTAATAAGCTGAAGTATCCTTTTAAATCGCCGGCTTCCCGAACGAGGTGCCAACGGCCAATCACAAAGTAATATTCTGCGCCCAACGGCCTTAGCTCTTGTAAACTAAATTGCAGTTTGCCCATCGCTTTTTTATCTGGATATGACTTTTTGTAGTTGCTTAACGTGGCCGCAAAGCCTTTGGTAATGCCGCTCCTGCCAATGAAAGTCAGCGCACTGTCCGGCAAATAGCCTTGCATATATTTTTCGAGATTGCCTTCGTTCCAGCCGTCTTCCTGTTGCTGCATCATGGCGCGGATTTTCACTTCATCCGACTGCGCCACAGCAAGCAGCGGTAACCAAAACAATAAAAGGCATACAGTACGTTTCATAAAATCATTTTATAAAGTGGGCCACATTCAAAATTCGCCAGTCGAGGTTATTGCCATCATGCGCTGACGACGATAATGCAGGCGCGTCGATAATCTTTTTATTGAGCATGTTGTGCGACACAAGTTTTTTTCTCGCCTCTATAATCATCTCCTCAACATTCTTTTCTTTCATCCAGGTTTCCTGCGGCGGTTCGTATCCAACCTTATCTTTCCGCCAAACGATTTCAGGCGGAAGCCGCTGTTCAAAACATTTGCGTAAAATCCACTTCGTAAATCCTTCTCGTATTTTTAAACCCGAAGGAAGCCCAAAAGCAAATTCCACCAACCGATGCGACAGAAACGGAAGCCTCACCTCCACGCCGTGCGCCATCGCATTCCGGTCGGCAAAGCGGAGCAACTCCTCCAGTCCATGATAAAAAACGTTGTAGTGCAAAATATCGTTGAGGTTGCGGACAACCGGCTTATAAAGCGTTGAACGGTTTTTATGCCCCGACAATTGATGATGGATATAGGTATTCTGATCCTGCTGCGATGCAGCCTTTTGTTGCAACTGCCCGGCCGTTTGCTCCGGTAAAAAAGCAGCTACATAATTTTTCCAACTCCACTGCTCCAAAAAGGAATTCTTGAACAACCCATTTTTTTCACGTGCAAATTTTTGCCATTGGCGCAATCGTAACAACTCCTGTAAATACCAGTGTGTGTAGCGTTTATAACCGGCAAAAATTTCATCTGCGCCTTGTCCGTCAACAATCACCTTAATTCCATGTTGCTTCGCCGTGCTGTACAACATATACTGCGTAAAAACGCTTGCGCTGGTTACGGGCTCATCCTGAAAGTGGAGCATTTTTTCGAGCTCTTGCCACAACATCCCTGCATCGGGATGCACCTTAACTCTTTTGATGTTGAAAGCGGTTGCCAGTTGCGCACTGTAAGCCGATTCGTCTTTTGCAAACCCCGGAAACACAGCACTGAAGCAGGTTTGGCTCCAGCTTTCAGCAGGAGGATGCTGCCCGTGAATTACCGCTAACAGCGCCGCACTGTCGAGGCCTCCGCTTAGGCTCGTTGCCACCGGAACATCGCTGCGGAGGCGGCGGGCAACCGACTCACTTAATAAATGGCGCAGCGAATGAATCGCCTCTTCGTCGCTGAGCAGGGTGCCGTTGAGTTGTGGACGATACCATTTCTTCTTTTTAAGTGTAGCACTCCTACCGTTGATTTGAAGATAATGGCCGGGCGGAAGACTGAGAATATTGTTGTAAAAAGTCTGAGACTTTTTTATCGGATTCTGAACATATCCGAGTGTGAGATAGTTAAGCAAAAGTGTGGGATTCAACCGGCGCGGAATGCCGGCCGACCAAAACGCTTTTATCTCACTCGCAAAAACAAACTGCCTAAGTTTCCTCTCCGCGCCATATTCGGCAAAGTAATAAAGGGGCTTCTCGCCAAAGCGGTCTCTCGCAATAATCACTTCATCTTGCTTGCTATCGAAAATGGCAAACGCAAACATCCCGTCGATGCGATGTAGAAAATCGATGCCCCATTTGTGGTAGGCGGCAGGAATAATTTCTGTATCTGTAGTGGTATAAAAAACGTAACCATCGGCCAGAAGCATCTGCTTCAACTCTGGATAATTATATATAGCGCCGTTAAACACGATGGTATAGTGCATGTAGTGCAATGGCTGTGCGGCTCTTTCATGCAAATCGAGCACAGATAACCGGTTGTGCGAAAACCCAAAATGGCGATTGTCTGATATCCAACACCCGCTTCCGTCGGGCCCGCGATGCTGAAGGCTGTGCTTCAACTTCTGCAAACAAGCATCAACCGCATCTGTATCCAAAGAAAATATACCCGCAATTCCACACATAGTTTAAATATTGGCCCGGGTTCGTTTACAGCCGTGCAACCTTTGACCTGGCGAACAAATGTACATCCGGGAAAAATGACGCATAACAATTCTTCAATTCGTGGTAGTTCGCTTCAAAGCAATCGAAAATGTCTTCCCATCCTGCTAAATATTTGGAGCGGCGGTACAAGCCCTCAAAACTCTTCCTTATTCCGTACCCAGTACGATAATTATATAACCAGTTGTTGTGCTTCATCCCTTGAAACACCGGCGTAAAAGCGGGTGGAAACAACGACTGCTGTTGGTCGAGCAGGGTGTAGGTTTGAAGCGCAAAAAGGCTTAAGTCGTTATTAGGAAAAATGGCTTCGTCGGCAGCAAGAAAATGATCGTAAATCACATCAACATAAGGAGCGGCGTAGCGATGTGCTGCCGGCTTCATGATGCGTTTTGCTTCGCGGCTGGCTGCATGGCTGTCGGTAAAATCATCTATCTGCCGGTGCAACTGAATTCCGCGTTGAACCCCTTCAGGAAAATGATATTGCCTGCTTCCTTTTACAAAATCACTAATCATATTGCCCAGCAGCAGTTGTGGCTGTGCAAAAGAAAGATAAGCATGCGCCAGAAAATTCATTCTTAGTATTACGGTTTACCAATTCTCAAATTTAACGGCTGCTTTACTGTAATTATCATGTTTTTATCAAATCTTTTCTAATGCAGTGGCAGCAAGGGTTTCAGCGGTTGTGAGGACAAAAAAAACGGGTTGTTTTTACCATTCATCACAAAACGGTCCGCCACGTATCCGTTCTGTCATAATAAAATATAAAGCGTGAACAGTGCCGATAATTTTGGGTTGTCAATCATTCAAAAAAACATTAAAACAAAAACGCTATGAAAAAGATCCTTATCGCAACACTCGGATGTTTTCTTTTCTTCACCTCATTTGCTTCCGACGGATATGTGAGCAAAAACGCGAAAAACAATTTCGCCCATCTATTTGAAAACGCAACCAATGTAAAGTGGGAAGGTACCGCAGATTTCTATCGTGCAAGCTTTTACACAGATGACGATTTCCGCCAGGCATACTTTAACCTGAACGGCGACTACATCGGCCTTTCCAAAACCGTTAAGCTGAAAGATCTGAGCAGCAAAATTTCGAAAAAGCTACTCAGCGACTACGAAGGTTATATGGTGAGAGAACTTGCCAGCTTTGAAACAGCAGAGGGCGACTTTAACTACTTCGCCGTTGCAGAAAACGAAAAAGAAAAAGTGACGGTAAAAATTACTATCGACGGAGGCTTCTCCGTGGTGAAACGCACCAAAAAATAGCACAAAGGTTAAGGGTAGACGAAGGCTGTCTTTTCTAAGGCGGCCTTTTTTATTTTTACACAAAAAAAATGACGATTGCAGATGCGCAACTTCAGGTTGATGACTGGATAAAAACAACCGGTGTGAGGTATTTCAGCGAGCTCACCAACATGGCTGTTTTAACGGAAGAAGTGGGTGAACTGGCGCGCCTGATGGCGAGAAAATATGGCGATCAGAGCTTCAAAAACAATGAAGAAACGGCTGCTATTTCCGATGAACTCGCCGACGTGTTATGGGTGATTATTTGCATCGCCAACCAAACCGGAACCGATTTAACCCACGCACTCGAAAAGAATTTTAAAAAGAAACAACAACGCGATGCGGAACGGCATATCAACAACCCTAAACTGAAATAAATTATCTTGCCTCAAACAATACTATGTTTCAAAACAGGGTTACGGATTTATTTTCTATTAGCTATCCAATGATTCAGGCGGGAATGATCTGGGCGAGCGGCTGGCGTTTGGCCGCAGCCGTTAGCAACGCCGGCGCACTCGGCATTTTGGGTGCAGGAAGCATGTATCCCGAGGTGCTTCAGCAACACATCAGCAAATGCAAAGCAGCAACCAATAAACCTTTTGGCGTAAACCTTCCTCTGCTGTATCCCGACCTGGAAAAACATATTGAGCTGATTATAGAAAATGAGGTGCCGGTAGTAATTACAAGCGCGGGAAATCCGAAAACCTATACTGCACGGTTAAAAAGTCATGGCATTAAGGTAGTGCACGTGGTAAGCAGCAGCCGGTTTGCAAAAAAAGCGCAGGATGCCGGCTGCGATGCAGTGGTTGCAGAAGGGTTTGAAGCCGGCGGGCACAACGGAAAAGAGGAAACCACAACGCTTGTTCTGATTCCTGCGGTTTGTGCCGCAGTTGAAATTCCGGTGATTGCGGCGGGCGGCATTGCTACGGGCCGGCAGATGTTTGCAGCAATGTCGTTGGGTGCAGAGGGCGTACAAATAGGAACGCGTTTCGTTTGCAGTGAAGAAGCGTCCTGCCACAACCATTTTAAGCAGGCTGTGTTAAGCGCATCGGAAGGCGACACCATGCTGGCGATGAAAAAACTTGTGGCGGTACGACTGCTGAAAAACAAATTTTACGAAGAAGTGAAAAAAGCAGAGGATGAAGGTGCACATGCCGAAATTTTACAGGAGTTGCTCGGAAGGGCGAGAGCAAAACGCGGTATGTTTGAAGGAGACCTCGATGAAGGGGAGCTGGAAATTGGACAGGCAAGCGCTTTAATTGAAAACATTCTTCCGGCAGCGGAAATTGTAAATGAAATCTGGACAGATTTTTTAGCAAGCATAAACAATCCTTTCGCAAAACGCACAAACTTGATTGCATGACGATTGTTCCTCCTTATTTGCGCGAAGGCAGTAAAATCGGGATGATATGCCCGGCAGGATATATGCCACTCGACAACATGCAAAAATGCCTTGAAACGCTGTGTTCATGGGGCTTTCAGGTGGTAATGGGAAAAACGCCAGGCCATCAGCACCACTATTTCGCAGGAACAGACGAGGAGCGGCTGGCGGATTTACAAACAATGCTCGACGACGAAACAATAGAAGCCATAATGTGTGCAAGAGGAGGCTACGGCGTTTCCAAAATTATCGATCTGGTAAACTGGGAGCGCTTTAAAAAACATCCTAAATGGATTATTGGATTCAGCGACATCACTGTGCTGCACGCCCATCTACTCTCTAACCTTTCTGTTGCCTCTTTGCATGCTCCCATGGCAGCCGCATTCAACCATACGGATGCAGAGGATTTTTATGTGAACACCTTACAGCAAAGCCTCTCGGGCAGCAGGCTAACCTATTACTCCGAGCCCCATCCCTACAACATCCCCGGCCGCTGCGAGGGTGTACTAACCGGTGGCAACCTGAGTATGCTCATCCATCTTACAGGCACAAAATCGGAAGTGAGCTTCGACCACAAAATTCTCTTTCTTGAAGACGTAGGCGAATACATTTATCATATTGACCGGATGTTTGTGCAGCTAACGAGAGCGGGTAAGCTAAGCAAACTTGCCGGTTTGGTTATCGGCGGATTTACTGATTGTAAGGATACCACCATTCCGTTTGGCCGCGGCGTTTATGAAGCAATCTTTGAACATACCAAGGCATTAAACATTCCTGTTTGCTATCAGTTTCCGGTAAGTCACAACCGCGAAAACGTTTCGTTGAAGCATGGCCTTCGCTACCGCTTAACGGTTGAACAGGAAGCCGAACTGACAGAGTTATGCCCGTAAGGTTTTGCATTCTCTTGCACTTTTATATAGTTATTTTGCGTTTTTATGAAGAAATTTTTTAGAATATTCACGACGGCAAAAACCTTCCGTTTAAACCTTGTGCTGTACGGTATATTCATTTTGCTCTCCGTATTTTTCGGCATTTTTTCCATTAGCATGCTCGCGCCTTTCCTCGACCTTCTCTTTAACTCAAAAGCGCTCGTTGACAGTTCAGCAACCGCCGCCTCCGGCACGGATATTAAGCTGATGTTTTACAGCTATCTGCAAAACGTAAAAGCCGATTACGGCAGCAAAAAGCTGCTCGCAGTAATCTGCGTGAGCATTGTAATCATGATCTTCCTCAAAAACGTTTTCCTGTATTTAAGCTTTTATGTGTTAGCGCCGGTACGGGCATCTATCTCAAATAACTTTGCAAAAACCGTTTATAATAAGTTACTCCAACTGCCGATAGGGTTTTTTACGGATCAGAAAAAGGGAGATATCATGAGCCGCGCCTCCAACGATGTTTCAGAACTTGAAATGGCGGTTTCAGGAACACTCGAAGCTTTTTTTAAAGAACCAATCACCATCATTGCATTATTGTCGGCGCTTCTTTTTATCAGCCCTCAGCTTACGCTTTTCGTTTTAATTTTTCTTCCTCTTTCCGGATTTGTCGTAGCGCGGGTGGGTCGCACGTTGAAAAAACAAACCAACCAAGCTCAGGTTAAATGGGCCGAAGTGCTTACACAGCTGGAAGAAACCCTCGGCGGAATGCGGATAATTAAAGCGTTTAACGCCGAACAAAAATTACGCGCAGCCTATTACAAGCTGAACGACCAATTATTTAAGATTAAAGTAAAGATGCAGCTCCGCAAAGACCTTGCTTCGCCGATGTCGGAATTTTTAGGTGTTTGCATTTTGATTGTGGTGCTGTGGTTCGGTGGCAACCTGGTCCTCGAAAACAAATTGCTTTCGTCGGGAATGTTTATCACCTACGTAGCATTGTTCTCTCAAATAATTAATCCCGCCAAAGCGCTATCTACCACTTATTATCAAATGTTGCGCGGCGTTGCCACTCTCGACCGCATGGACGAGATTTTGCTGATGCCCAACAAAATTGAAGAGAAGAAAGACGCAGTGGATCTGAGCGATTTTAAAGACAAAATTCAATTTAAAAACGTTTCGTTTTCGTATCAGGAAAAGGTAATTTTAAAGGACATCAACCTCACTATAAAAAAAGGTGAAACCGTTGCGCTCGTAGGCGCTTCGGGCGCAGGAAAAAGTACGATGGCCGACTTAATTCCGCGATTCCACGATGTGAGCTCAGGCGAATTATTAATTGATGGGATAAACATTAAAGACTATTCACTCGCGAGCCTCAGAAACAAAATCAGCATCGTTACCCAAGAGCCGATTTTGTTTAATGATTCCGTAGCCAACAACATTGCACTCGGTAAAGAAAATGCAACCGAAGAAGAAATCCGTGAAGCTGCAATGGTTGCCAATGCGTGGGATTTTATCCAGAAAAAAGAAGAGCAGCTTCATACTAACGTTGGCGATCGCGGTTCAAAGCTCAGTGGCGGCGAACGGCAACGAGTAACGATTGCAAGAGCTTTGGTTAAGAATCCGCCGATTCTGATTCTGGATGAAGCCACTTCTTCTCTGGATACAGAAAGCGAACGGCTGGTGCAGGATGCCATCAATAAAATGATGAATAACCGCACCGCTGTGGTGATTGCCCACCGCCTGAGTACGATTAGAAATGCTGACCAAATTATTGTTTTAGATCAGGGCGAAATTGTAGAACGCGGATCGCACGAAGAGCTTCTTGCAAACAACGGCCGCTACAAAATGCTGATCGATATGCAGGAAGTGAAATAACATTACATGAAATTATTACTGCTCTATTTAAAACCGTATAAATGGCTGGTGTTATTGGCGCTGTTTCTTGCAGCAATTAACCAGTCGTTTTCCATGCTCGATCCCTATTTTTTCGGAAAAGTGTTCGACCTGTTTCTGACGCATCCGTACGAAAAAGGCTATTACGAAAACAGCCGTTTTGTTGTTACAGGCCGGCGAACAGAATCGGAATTTTTATGGGGTGTAGCCGGCTACCTCGGCATTCTTATAGGAGTTGCCATGGTTTCGCGTATTGCCAAAGCGTTTCAGGACTATTTCAGCAATGTAATTGTTCAGAAATTTGGAGCCAGAATTTTCACCGACGGATTGAAGCATTCCATGAAGCTGCCTTTTCAGGATTTTGAAGACCAACGCAGCGGCGAAACCCTTTCTATTCTTACCAAAGTGCGCACCGATACCGAGAAGTTTATCATCGCATTTATAAACGTTCTGTTTGCCATTTTAGTGGGTATTGTCTTTGTGTCGGTCTATGCGTTCAGCCTTCATTGGTCTATCATGCCGATCTATGCAGGTGGAATTTTTCTTTTGGCATTGCTCACCGGGTTCCTCTCCAAAAAAATAAAGTTTATTCAAAAGAAAATTGTGCGGGCAACGAATGCGCTTGCAGGTTCAACCACCGAGTCGCTTCGCAACATTGAACTGGTGAAAAGCCTCGGACTCACCGGACAGGAAATTGAGCGGCTGAATTTAAACACCTATAAAATTTTAGGACTTGAATTAAGGAAGGTGAAAAGCATTCGGTCACTCAGCTTCGTTCAGGGAACATTTGTAAATCTGCTGCGGCAAATCATCATGTTTACTTTGCTGTGGCTCGTTTTCCAGGGCAGGCTTACGCCCGGACAAGTAATGACGCTCACCTTCTACTCCTTCTTTATATTTGGTCCGCTTCAGGAAATCGGCAACATTATTTTATCTTATCGCGAAGCGCAGGCTTCTCTTCAAAATTTCGATACTTTAATGAAGAAGCCAACGGAAAAGCAGCCCGCTGCTCCTTTAACGCTTGGACCCGTAACCGAACTTGCGTTCAGGCAGGTTAGTTTCAAACATCAATCGGCTTCCTTTCGCGCAATCGACAACATGAGCTTCTCAGCGGCTAAAGGCGAAACCATTGCTTTTGCAGGCCCTTCCGGATCCGGAAAAAGCACACTCGTAAAATTATTGGTCGGACTCTATAAGCCCGAAAGCGGGGCCATCGTTTACAACGAAAAAAGCAGCGAAGAAATAGACCTCGATGAACTTAGAAAACAGATTGGATTTGTTACACAGGATACCCAGTTATTTGCCGGAACCATAAAAGAAAATATGTTGTTTGTTGCGCCCGGCGCATCAGACGAAGAAATGACACAGGCCCTGTACAAAGCAAGTTGTCAGTCTATCTTAAACAAGAGCGAAAACGGGCTGGAAACAATTATCGGTGAAGGCGGGCTGAAACTGAGCGGCGGCGAGAAACAACGCCTCAGCATTGCAAGAGCACTGCTGCGCAATCCCAACATTCTCATTTTCGATGAAGCAACGTCGGCGCTCGATTCTATCACGGAAGAAGAAATCACCAACACCATTAAATCTATTTCCCTCAGCCAGCAACAAATCACCATTCTTATTGCACACCGCCTCAGCACAATTATGCACGCAGACAGAATTTTTGTACTGGAAAAAGGCGCCGTAGTGGAAACCGGCACCCACCTGCAACTCCTTGCAGAGAAAGGCCTTTATTACGCTATGTGGCGACAGCAAATCGGCGAACGCAAGTCCACCTCACAGGCAGAGCTGTTAGCTTAAACGCTTTTTAGTATATTTTCGGGTGAATGGAAAATGTAGTGCTGGTAAACGAACGCGACGAACCCACAGGCACCTGCGAAAAAATGCATGCTCACCGCAACGCGTTGCTGCATCGTGCTTTCAGCGTTTTTGTACTGAACGAAAAAGGCGAAATGTTGTTACAGCAACGGGCGCTGAACAAATACCACAGCGGCGGACTCTGGACGAATGCCTGTTGCAGTCATCCGCGGCCCGGGGAAGATATACGGACCGCAGCTGAGCGCAGAGTGCGGGAAGAACTCGGACTGACTGTGCAGCCAGAAAAATTGTTCGATTTTGTTTATATAGCGGAGGTCGGAAACGGCCTTTGGGAGCACGAACTGGATCATGTGTTTATTGCAACCGCTGCCGGGCCAATAAAGGCAGATGAGCTTGAGATTATGGATACGCGTTTTTCAACCATAGCTGCCATTGAGCGGGAAATAGCGGGGCATGAAGAACGTTTTACTGTGTGGTTTAAAATTGCGTTTCCTAAAGTAGCAGCCCGGCTAAAAACGGATTTGCCGCGCATGTGCTCTTAGCCCTTTTCGAAGCGCATCTTTAAAGTCGTCCGGCATCTCATCTTTCGGAACAAGAAAGAATGATTTTGCCGAAAAATAAAGATGAAAAAAGGTTTCTGTTTCAAAATAAGATTGAACAGCAGACCACTTCCAATCTACATAACCCCGTTCATTTTCGAGCCGCAGCCCATCATCATTTACTTGCAGATTAAAACGGTCTTTAAATGTTTTTTCTTTCCGATAGATTGTAAACGGCAGAATGAAAAAAATACCGATGATGAGAAACACCCAGATAAAAGATCCGAGCAAAAAAGGCTCCGGTCGTATTTTATGCATGAAATATAACACAGCCGAAGTGATGGCAAAAACGTTTACCAAAATAATCATCAGCCGGATTTCTTTGCGCGAAAGAAAATGCCGTCTCAATGCTTGTATTACCTTGTTTTTATTGTAGCTGAATGCGAAATGATACATAGCGTCAAAAGTAATCAACCCTACCGCAAATCGACACGTTAGGATTTTAATCCTTACTATTTTTCTACAGGCGCATTTTTTCCCTCTTCGTCCGGTGGCAGATGTATGGGTTTGTTTTTGTTACTGCCCGATACGGGTTCGAGGTTCTTGTCTTCAAAGCGGTCAACCGGTGTATCGGAAACCGGAATTTGATTTGGTTTTGAAGCCGGTTGTTTGACATTGCTTTTCTTAGAAGTGCCTGACGATTTTTTAGTAAACGCCGACTTAGCGGATGACGATTGTTTTCTGGATGTTGCCTTAGCGCCCGAAGATTTTTTAATTGATTTTGCCATGTTATCAAATTTAATGAACCATCCTACTTTACATCAACATCAACCCTTGCTTAGCATCCTCTGAAAACCGGTTTTCGTTTTTCTAAAAATGCTTTTACCCCTTCCTCAAAGTCGGCAGTGGCTGCTGCTTTTTGCTGAAACTCGTCTTCTAACTGCAATTGTTCGTCCAAAGAACTTGTGAGCGACTTCTGAACCGCCATTTTTGTATAATACAACCCTCTTGTTGGCATGGAAGCCAGTGTGGATGCCATTTTCAGCGTTTCAGACATAAAGGAATCATCCGGAAAAACCTTGAAAACGAGTCCGGCTTTTTCCGCTTGTTCAGCAGTTAATTTATCGCCCGTCATCATTAACGCCAAAGCCTTCTGCCTTCCTATAAGGCGGGGCAAAAAGTAGGTGCCGCCACTATCGGGAATCAATCCAATTTTCGAGAAAGCCTGTATAAAAGAGGCTGAACCGGATGCTATTACGATATCGCAACACAGGGCAATGTTAGCACCGGCGCCGGCTGCAACGCCATTTACCGCGCCGATAACGGGTTTAGTGAGATCGGTAATTTTTTTTACGATGGGATTGTAATGCTCCGATAAAATTTTCTTCATTCCGGGTCCATTCGGATCAACCACTTCGGCGAGGTCTTGTCCGGCGGAAAAAGCTTTACCGGAGCCGGTGATCACCACACATCTTACCTCTTCCGAAAGATTGCAGTCGTCCAATTTCTCCTGCATCAGCAACGCCATTTCGCGGTTAAAAGAATTGAGCTTTTCCGGGCGGTTTAAGGTAATTGTGGCTACCCCGTCTTTCTTGGTGTAAAGGATTGCGTCCATACTGCAAACATAGAGTATAGCAGTAAAGAAATCCCGTTAATGGCACTTAAAATAATCGAAGGGCTCCAGGCAGTCGTTGCATCTGTATAAAGCCTTACACGGTGTTGAACCGAAGCGGCTTATTTGAGTAGTGTGATAAGAATTGCAGTGCGGGCATTGAACGGCTTCTTCCTGCGAAAAGGCTTCCGGTTCGCAAACCACTTGCTTATCGTTCGGCGGAGCGATGCCGTATGCCTTCAACTTTTGCTTTCCTGCTGCCGAAATCCATTCGGTTGTCCATGCAGGCGACAGCACCATTTTTATTTCGAAATTTTTGTATCCGGCGGCAAGCATCGCCATGCGAATGCTCATATTAATCACATCGGTTGCAGGACAACCGCTATATGTTGGCGTTAGCGTGATGACGATGGTTTCGTTAGCAACGCAAACCTCTCTGACCATGCCCAAATCAACCACCGAAACAACCGGCACTTCCGGATCGTTTACGGTTTCCAGCACTTTCCATATATCGGCAATTCGTTTCTCCACCGGCATGCTATTTACCATTCTGCTCCCGGATAAGCGCGTTGTAAAAACTGCATCTCGGCTAAGATAAATCCAAGATATTCGGTATGCACACCTTGTTTTCCGCCGCGCTGATGTTGGGCAGCAGCAGGCACTTCGAGCCCGGCTTCTGCAAAAACGGAGGTAACCTTAGCGCCCCAATTTTCTTTGTGTTTTTCAGGTGCCGGTGCAATGCCTTGCGCTTCCATATCTTTTTCATAGTCGGCTGCTTCAAACCATTCGCCGGTAAAAGGCCATAGGTCGGCAACAGCTTTTTCCATTCTTTTCCGGCTTTCCGTTGTTCCATCGCCCAGCCGTATCACCCATTCGCTGCTCCATTTTATATGATAGCTTACTTCTTTCAGAGCTTTTTCTGAAATGGCAGCAATTTGTTTATCGTTGCTTTTCTCCAGCGCTTTGTAGGAGTAGTACTGAAAGCAGCTCACAAAAAATTGTCGCGCTACCGTAACTGCCCAGTCGCCTTTTGGCAATTCGCAGATGAGAAGATTTTTAAAATCCCACGCATCACGCAAATAGGCAAGATCATCTTCGGTAACCTGCTGTTCACCGTTTGCAGAGATTAACTCGGCAGCATACTGATAAAAATTGCGCGCCTGACCCAACAGGTCGAGCGAAATATTAGTGATGGCGATGTCCTGCTCCAGCACGGGGCCATGTCCACACCATTCACTGTTGCGGTGGCCAAGAATTAAAGAGCTGTCAGCGAGATGTAGCAGAAACGCAATTTTCCGGTTCAGCGCTTCATTATTCGTTTGAAAAGATTGGAGTAGCATGGACACACTTTAAGAATTACATGTGGGTAAGTTCGTCGGGAAGATCGTAAAACGTGGGATGGCGATAAGCTTTATCGTTTGCGGGATCGAAAAAGCTTCCTGATTCCGAAGGATTACTGGCAAAAATATGTCGGCTCTCCACTACCCAAATGCTTACACCTTCCATTCTTCTTGTATACACATCGCGTGCATTTTCAATAGCCATTTTTGCGTCTGCCGCATGAAGGCTTCCGGCGTGCTTATGGTCGAGGCCGGCCTTGCTTCTGATAAAAACCTCCCAAAGCGGCCATTCAGAAGAATTACCCCCTGAACCGGATGCACCACCCTCAATCTCACCATAATCGCCGTAAAAAAATTTTCTGAAAATCTGCATAATAATCGTTTTGTCGGTTAAGCAACCGCAAGTTTCTGACTGCGGGATTTTTGTTTTTCGGCATAAGCTATAGCGGCATCGCGTACCCATTTGCCATTGTCCCATGCCTGTCGTCTTGCTTCCAGGCGCTGGTGGTTACAAGGGCCGTTTCCTTTCACCACATTCCAGAACTCATCCCAGTTTATTTCGCCGAAATCGTAATGTTGCTTTTCTTCATTCCATTTCAAATCCGGATCGGGCAAGGTCATTCCGAGAATTTTCACCTGCTCTGCACAAACGTCTATAAACTTCTGGCGAAGTTCATCATTGGAAAACCGCTTAATCTTCCATTTCATATTTTGTACCGTATGCGGCGATTCATCATCTTTCGGTCCAAACATCATTACAGATGGCCACCACCAGCGGTTAATCGCATCCTGACACATTCTTACTTGCGCTTCGCTGCCACGACTGAGAAATAACAGCAACTCAAATCCCTGACGCTGATGAAAACTTTCTTCCTTACAAATTCTTACCATCGCCCTTGCATAGGGGCCGTACGATGTACGACATAAGGGCACCTGATTCATGATGGCCGCACCGTCCACCAGCCAGCCGATTGCACCCATATCGGCCCATGTAATTGTAGGATAGTTAAAGATGGAAGAATATTTTGCACGTCCGGTGTGCAACTGATCGAGCATCTCGTCGCGCGAAATGCCGAGTGTTTCGGCTGCCGAATATAAATAGAGGCCGTGCCCCGCTTCATCCTGCACCTTGGCAAGCAAAATGGCTTTACGGCGCAGCGAAGGCGCACGTGTTATCCAGTTTCCTTCAGGCAGCATTCCAACAATTTCGCTGTGTGCGTGCTGGCTGATTTGGCGGATAAGTGTTTGGCGATATTTTTCCGGCATCCAGTCTTTCGGCTCAATGCGGATTTCCTGATCTATTTTGTCTTGAAATATGAATTCTTTTTCCTGCATAATCCTTGTTTTCCGGGGTGTTGTAAAACCGTTTTCGTTGCTAAGCAAGTAAGATAGCGATTAAGTGCGCACACTGCTGTTAACGTTTTTGCTATGAATGGCAGCAGCAATTTCTTTTAACAATGTGGGGTCTTTTTCAATGGCATTGCCCACTACAATTACATCGGCGCCTGCTTCGCAGTTAACGTAGGCTTTTTCGGCTGTTTGAATGCCGCCTCCTATAATCAGCGGGGCAGCAATGTTCCGGCTCACTTTTTCAATCATCGTTTCGGGAATCGGGTTTTTCGCACCGCTTCCTGCATCCATATAAATCAGTTTCATGCCGAGCATTTCGCCCGCCATTGCCGTGCAAATGCTGATGTCGTTTTTATCAGCAGGAATTGGACTGGCGTTTGAAATATACGATACCGTTGTAGGAGCGCCTCCATCAATCACCATATATCCTGTAGAAATGATTTCGAGGCCGCTTTGTTTCACCGCAGCCGCGCTGATAACGTGTTGCCCAATCAGAAGTTCGGCATTACGACCTGATATTAGCGATAAGTACAGCAGGGCGTCGGCATACCGGCTAATCTGCGATGGCGACCCGGGAAATAAAACCACCGGAACATCGCATGCAGCCTTCAGTTGCTGAATACACTGATCCAGATGGTTACTGATAACCAAACTTCCACCCACAAAAAAATAATCGACTCCTGCCTGCATCGATAATTCGATCAGTTGATGCAGCTTTTTTTCATCCACCTTATCCGGATCAATTAAAACAGCAAAAGCTTTCCGCCCGTGCTTTTTATGCGCAACCAACTGCTGATAAATACTCTGCTTCATGCAAATTTTTAATAGGCCGAAAGGCCGGGTTAAAAATACGGCTAATTTGGTTGGCAATTATACGCATTTCTTAGCGGATATGCCGGTTAGAGATTGTTGACAATGCCCTTAAAACAGGGAAAAACCGAAACAAAAGGGAAAGGCGCCCCATCAAATTCCAAACCGTTTTGCCGGAATACCAGCCGAGTTTTTACGATGATTTTCTCATTCTTCACAGCCTCAATCCGTTACCAATTTCCACACCCGATTATCAACATGTGTTGATATTTTGAAAGCAAAACTTTGAAAACAGAAAGATATTTTCGTTATCCGCTATAACATTTTGTTAGCATTTAAAACAATCAATTATTACCTCAAAATATTCTTCCATGGCAAAAAAACTTTCCGAAAAAAAACTGGCGTTCAACCGCCGCTTCACACGCGAAGGACTTTCTCCCTTCGATCAGTTTGAGTACGACTATCGAACCAGCATTATTCGCAACCCAACGGGCGAGGTAGTGTTTGAAATGAACAACGTTGAAGTTCCCAAGCAGTGGAGCCAAATTGCCACCGACATTATTGCCCAAAAGTATTTTAGAAAGGCCGGAGTGCCTCAGCCCGACGGAAGCACAGGGCGCGAAACAAGTGCTAAGCAGGTGGCGCACCGTATGGCCAACTGCTGGCGTGTTTGGGGAGAACGTTATGGATATTTTGAAACGGAAAAAGACGCTCAAATTTTTTATGAGGAGCTGGTGTACTCTATTTTAAATCAGGCCTGTGTTCCCAATTCGCCGCAATGGTTTAACACCGGACTTCATGAAAGCTATGGCATCACCGGAAAGCCACAGGGACACTACTATGTTGATCCGGCAGATTCGAAGCTGAAAAAATCGAAAAACGCATACGAACGCCCTCAGCCACACGCTTGTTTTATTTTAAGTGTTGGCGATGATTTGGTGAACGAAGGCGGC
The DNA here is from genome assembly GCA_039811185.1 of Chitinophagaceae bacterium. GTDB lineage: Bacteria > Bacteroidota > Bacteroidia > Chitinophagales > Chitinophagaceae > JAEZDR01. The sequence continues at coordinate 70,372 of JBDHYF010000001.1, forward strand.
ATCATGGACCTTTGGGTACGCGAGGCAAGAATATTTAAATATGGAAGCGGAGTAGGCACCAACTTCTCGCAGATAAGAGGAGCAGGCGAAAAACTTAGCGGTGGCGGAACTTCATCCGGACTGATGAGCTTTTTAAAGATTGGCGATCGCGCCGCGGGCGCCATCAAATCGGGTGGCACTACCCGCCGGGCCGCTAAAATGGTTTGTCTCGATCTGGATCATCCGGAAATAATGGAGTTCATTAACTGGAAGGTAGAAGAGGAAAAGAAAGTAGGAGCCCTCATCAATGCCGGTTACGATTCGCATTACGAAGGCGAAGCCTATGCAACCGTTTCCGGACAGAACTCTAACAACTCAGTGCGTATTCCAAACGAATTCTTTCAAAAATTAGACAACAACGAAGACTGGGAACTGAAAGCACGCACCGATGGCCGAGTTATGAAGAAAATTCCTGCGCGGGAAGTGTGGAACCACATATCGTATGCGGCTTGGCGTTGCGCCGATCCGGGCACGCAATACGACACTACTATCAACGAATGGCATACTTGTCCGGAAGGCGGCAGAATCAACGCGTCGAACCCCTGCTCCGAATACATGTTTCTCGACAACACAGCTTGCAATCTTGCTTCGGTAAATTTGCGCAAGTTTTTCGATGAAACCACCAAAACTTTCGATGTTGAAGGATTCGAATACACAACAAGATTATGGACGGTAGTACTGGAGATATCGGTGCTCATGGCTCAGTTCCCATCTAAAGAAGTTGCGCAACTTTCGTACGACTACCGTACGCTGGGGCTGGGCTTCGCCAACCTCGGTTCGGTGCTGATGGTAAGCGGCATCCCTTACGACAGTGAAAAAGCTTTTGCATTTGCGGGCGCTATATCCGCAATTATGACGGGCATCTCCTATAAAACATCAGCAGAAATGGCCGCCTTCTTAGGGCCCTTTGCGCGCTTTGAAGAAAACCGCAGCAACATGCTACGTGTAATGAACAACCACCGCGCCGCCGCCTACGACGCCGAAGATGCGTACGAAGGCCTTGAAGTAAAGCCAAAGGGAATCGACGCCCGCTTTTGTCCGGATTATCTGCTGAAATCGGCTACAAAAGCCTGGGACGACGCCGTAAAGCTCGGCGAAGAACACGGTTACAGGAATGCGCAAACCACGGTAATTGCGCCTACCGGAACCATCGGACTGGTTATGGATTGTGATACTACCGGCGTGGAACCTGATTTTGCACTGGTAAAGTTTAAAAAACTAAGTGGCGGCGGCTACTTTAAAATCATTAACCAGTCTGTGCCTCTTGCACTGGAAAATCTGGGCTACGACAAGAAAGAAATCGATGCTATTGTTAAGTATGCTGTAGGCGCTGCCAGCTTTGAAGGAGCACCGTTTATCAATCCCCAGACCTTAAGCGAAAAAGGATTTTTGGGAGAAGAAATTAAGAAACTGAACGATGCGGCAAAAGCGGCTTTCGAAATAGGCTTTCTCTTTAACAGGTTCACGCTTGGCGATGCCTGCCTGAAACGTCTTGGCTTCAGCGAAGAAGTGTTTAGCGACTGGGAATTTAATCTTTTAGAAGCACTCGGCTTTTCCGATGAAGAGATCGATGCTGCCAACGACTATGTATGCGGCACCATGACAGTGGAAGGTGCGCCCTTCCTGAAAGAGGAGCATTTACCCGTGTTCGACTGCGCCAATAAATGCGGAAAAAAAGGCGAAAGATTTATTCATGCTCATGGACACATCAAGATGATGGCGGCCTGTCAGCCTTTTTTGAGCGGTGCCATCTCTAAAACCATTAACCTTCCACATGAAGCATCCGTTGAAGAAATCAGCGACGCCTACTATTTAAGCTGGAAGCTCGGATTAAAGGCGTGTGCGCTATACCGCGATGGTTCTAAACTATCTCAGCCGCTTAGCAACAAGTCAGACAAAAAGAAAAAACAAGATGAAGGCGATGCTGCGGAAAAAACATCTGTGCAAACGGAAGATACAGATACAAATATTGTAGACTTAAGCCGCCTCACCGTTGATGAGCTGCTTGAAGAAGTACAGCGGAGAATGCAGGAGTCGATCGATACTAAACTAAAACGACAGCTATCCAGGATCGTAGAACGAAAACAGCTCCCTGCAAAACGCCGTGGCTTTACACAGAAGGCGAAAATCAACGGACAGGTTTTGTTCCTTCGTACCGGCGAATACGGCGATGGAACGCTGGGTGAAATATTTATCGATCTGGCAAAAGAAGGCTCCACACTTCGCAGTTTAATGAACTGCTTTGCCATTGCTGTTTCCGTTGGTTTGCAGTACGGCGTGCCGTTAGAAGAGTTTGTAGACAAGTTTGTGTTTACCAAGTTTGAACCTGCGGGAATGGTAGACCATCCAAACATTAAAACCACCACTTCGCTTGTTGATTTTGTGTTCCGGGCATTGGCTTACGAATACTTAAACCGGACCGATTTGGTTCATATTGCCGACCGCCCTGAAATTGGCAATCTGGGTGAAGATGAACACGACGCAAAGCCCGAACTAAGCAGCGTAAGAATTACGGCAACAGCGGCGGCCAAAGCAGTGAAACCGGTGAAAGCTGAAGCAGGACTTGACGCCGTAAACATGGCTGCTAAAAATATGCAAAGCGATGCGCCGGCTTGTAATGTTTGCGGACACATCACCTTAAGAAGCGGAACCTGCTATAAGTGTTTAAACTGTGGTAACAGCATGGGATGCAGCTAAAAAAAATTTCGACCTAACCCCTTTTACTCCGGACCAAAAGTCCGGAGTTTTTTATTTACGCGGCGCCAAAACCTCGAAGCGGCGGCTCACACTTTCACCCTCTTCATCCACAATTCGCAGCACATGAAAACCCGGCGACGCATCGATTGCCATCCGGTGAAAGGCAGTTGTTTCACCCAAATAGCTGTCATCTAAATGCCAAAAAATCCTGGCGCCGCTGTTTTTATGCGATGCCTGACATATCATTCTTCCTTTCTGCCCATCCAATTCGAGAGGGATGTAGATTTTTGAGTTTTCGGAAGGATAAATCAATTCCATAACACCTTTTCCATTGCTTCCATTGCAACCGGGCAAATAAGGAGGAAGTGATTGATAGCCCGGGTGCAGCGGCTTGTAATAATATTCCATCGTGGGCGGCAACACAAACCAACTCTTTTTCTTCATCAATGAAACAGGATAACAATTATCACTCACTCTCGCATCACCCTGAGTGGTTAGATGAATGGTTTGATGGTATGGGCAAAGTGGACTGTTTACTGCTCGTTGCGGCAACATAACCGTATCCGGGTTGTCACAGTCAAAGCCTGCCCTGAAGCCGCTTTCACGGCATACCGGTTCGTAAACAACTTTTGCGGTGGGCATTGCAAAAGGCGGCGACTCGGGTAGCTCGCGGAAGATGTCGAACATCACCGGTGCCGCTGCTTTTATACCCAGTAGTTCAGGCCTTCCTTCGCCGTCTGCATTACCTGCCCAAACACCTACTACATACCGCGAGCTGACGCCTATAGACCATGCATCGCGAAAGCCAAAGCTGGTGCCTGTTTTCCATGCGATCTTTTCCGCCGATCCAAACTGTTGCCACAGTCCTTCGTCGCCTGGTCGCATCACTTCCTGCATCGCTTTGAATGTGTACCAAATTGCATTGAGGTTAAGCAGGCTCAGCAAGTCTTTAGAATGGTTGTTTCCACGCTTCCCTTTCAGGTATCCGGGTTGAAAAAAGTTGTCGGCATATACATCGCCGGTGCTTCGCTTCGCGCTATTCAGCGACCGGGCAAGTGCTGCATACATACCACATAAATCCCACAGCGTTACCTCACTTCCCCCTAATATCATTGATAGCCCATAGTGGCCCGCGGGTTTATTCATTGTAGTAGTGCCGAGTTGTTTCAGAAGGTCGTAAAAACGTTCGTATTTGTATTGCTGCAGAATTTTTACGTAGGGAATATTTAAGCTTCGCGATAGCGCCTCGGACGCCGGTACAGCGCCGTCGAACGACCTGTCGAAATTTTGCGGAGTATAGCCAGAAATCTGAGTAGGAATATCAGGAAGAAGCGTATGCGGGAGGATTTGTCCATCGCTGAGTGCAGCCGCATACAACAATGGTTTCAGTGTGCTGCCCGGGCTCCGCGGAGCCGTAATGATGTCTACATAAGCGTTGTCGTCCGGATTAGTTGAAGAAATATTGCCAACGTATGCCAACGCATTACCCGTTGAAACATCGAGCACCAATGCGCACAGATTATTAATAGCATTCGCTTTTAAGCGAAGATGATGACGCGTTACAATGTCGGCGACTTTCTTTTGCAACTGTATGTCGAGCGTAGTTGCGCCGATAGCGGGCTCATGCGTTTTTTGTTCCAGCTTATACCGCTGTAATAAGTGCGGCGCATAGTCGGGAAGCGGGAAAGGCCGTTGTGGCAGGGGTTCTAAAATTGAAAGATGAAATGTTTCTTCGTCGATTATCTTTTCATCTGCGAGCATGCGCAGCAAACGATTTCTTTTTTTCAGCAGCAACTCCCTGTTTTTCCCGGGGTGAATGAGAGATGGTGCGTTGGGAAGTACGGCTAACGTGGCCATTTCACTCCAGCTCAGTAACTCCGGGCTGCGTCCGAAATAGCGCCAGGCCGCTGCATCCAAACCAACCACGTTTCCGCCAAAAGGCGCATTGGAGGCATAAAGCGCGAGGATGGCTTTTTTAGAATAGCTGCATTCGAGCCGTACGGCCTGCATTGCTTCTACTATTTTTTGAAAAAAGCTGCGTTCTTTATTGGCATGTGAAAGCCGCATTACCTGCATCGGCAAAGTGCTCGCCCCCTGCCGGCTACGGCTCTTGTTTAGGTTAAACTTCAGGGCTCTTGCAACAGCAATGGGATCGATGCCAAAATGGTAAAAGAATCGCTTGTCTTCGAACTGAACAACGCACTTCTTAAACTTTTCGGGAACCGATGTCCGAAGCGGAAATCGCCATTGCCCATCGTCTGCAATCGTTGCTCCGAGTAAGTTGTTGTCTTTATCGTACAGCACATAACTCACCGGCGCACCAAACAGCTTTGCAGGAAAACTGCTCCACCAAAAAGCGCCTGCCACAGCACAGAGTATAGCTGCTATCCACCATTTCTTTTTACGCGTCCGCACCTATTGCCAATCGTTTTTATTTCCGTTCATCTTTTTGCACTTCCACCCATTGGCCGTTCGTCACTGCCTGAATGTTTTCGTTATACATTTCATTACAGATAATGGCCGGAAGATAGAACCGACCGGTGTAAGCCGCGGTCAGTCGCAGATAAAACACTTTCGTTTCCATCGGTTTTAAATCGAAATAAGTGAGCGCACGATCATCCCGGATATTTTGGTACTGCATAGCGGAAGACACAAATCCGCCTTCCGATTCTACAAGGCGTGTGTTTAAAATTTCCCAGCCCGACAGTATAATCTGCGTTAAAGCCATCCGTTTGTAAACGCCGCGTCCGCCGGGGTTGGTAACACTTATTTTTGCAACGAAATCGGTGCCCTGTTGTAAGGCGGAAATATTTAGCGGTTGTTTGTTTTTAGAAAGATAGCTCACGTTCATTTTAAGCAGAGCGGGGTTGTTTTTCAACTCCAGCTTTTCGCCGGTAAGCGGTTGTCCGGACGTGATAGTACGGATGAATAATTGATTGGCGCCTTTGTTTCTCACCCTCACCGAAGGGGCAACATTACCCGAAGGAATTTCGATCCTTGACAAATAGCCGGAAGAGTTAACAGACTGCGTTTTTCCGTTGATTGTTACCTCGGCAATCATCTTTCTTCCATCAGCGTTTTTGCCTGCAAACTCTGCAACTGCGAGCAGTGCATAAGCGGTTGTTTGCGTGCTGTACCAGCTATCTTGAGAAAGCGCGGCCGCAACCTTATCTAAAACGCGGGCGGCTTGCTGTGTTTTACCCATCAACAAAAGTGATTCAAGCACCATGGCATCATCGCGTAAAGCAGAGCCGTAGGTGCCGTTACCTGCCTGCGGCTCATCGGATGATATCGCTGATCCCGATATGATATTTGCTGCGGTGGATTGCTGCCCCGCCAGCGTGTATGCCGCTGCCAGTCGCCATTTCGCCGCGTTGGAAAGATATTTGAACGATTTCAGGCGATTCATTGCACCTAAGTCGGATGCTTTGGCAAGCGCCAAGGTAAACAACCTGTATGCCTGCGCCAGATCCGCACCAAAAAATTGTGTTGTAGCAGGTGCCCAGGAAGCGGCCTTGCTTCTTTGGAAGCCAATCCATCCGTTCATCATTTGTGTAGGAACATTAAAGCCTTCTTTTTGTGCAAGCAAAAGAAAATGTCCTGCGTAAGTGGTGGCCCAGTCATCTGCTTCGCGCTGACCCGGCCAGTACGAAAATCCGCCGTCGGGTGTTTGAAAATTCGCGAGGGAAGCGATTCCCGCTTTTATGTTTTTTTCCACTGATGCTTTCTCCGATGCGGTGAGGTCGGTCAGGCGGCCGAGATATAGCTGTGCAAATACCGCTGATGTAATCTGTTCGGCGCAACCATGCGGATAGTGAATTAAAAAGCTGAGATGTTTTTCGAGACTGATTGGCGGTGAAGAAGAAATTTCCAGCGTATGTGTATTTGTTTTCACGTCTCCGAAAGTGGGAAGGGTTCCGCTCCAGGACGCGCCCGCTGCAACGGTTTCAGCGGAAGCGGTTGTTACAAACGGATTCGCATTTCTAACATTTAATTCGGCATTGTATTCGGCCTTCTCCTTTCCCGCAGCGGCAACAATTTTTACCTTTCCTACGCCTGTTGTGTTCCTCACCTTGAGAGTAAAAAACACCGTTTGCTCGCCCTGGCCGGTGAAATGCAGCGGTTGGCTGCCGACTGTACCCACATCAAATAGATTATTTGTCTGTAATGAAAGCTGAACCGTTTTTATATTGTTTTCAGTGGTAAAAACGGTTACGGGTAACTGTATTTCTTCGCCCGGACTTAACACCCGCGGCAAGGTACCTAACACCATCACCGGTTTTTTTACCTGCACTGTTTTCTCTTCGCTTCCGTATGCATCGTTGCCGGCGGCTACCACCATCACCCTTACGGATCCGGCGTATTGTGGAAGCAGAAAATCATGCTTTTTCTTTCCTTTATCCAGTTTAAAGGGGCCCATAAACTTTACTACCGGCGGAAAACGGTTTGCGCCTCTTGGTTGCCGGTTATAATTAATGCCTTCGTCGCCGCCTATCGTGAGTATTCTTTCAATGTTACTGCCCCAGGCGCCAATTACAAAATCATAAATATCCCAGGTTTTCACCCAAAGTGCTTCTCTTGCATAGAAATATTTATGCGGCGCAGGCGTTTTGTAGTTGGTTAAATCGAGCAAGCCATCATCCACAATTGCGATGCTATACCACATGGGCTTATTGTTTTTTTCGGATATTGTCACCGATGTGTTTTGCTCGGGCCGTATCACAGCCGGCATCTCAATTACCGGGTATAGAACCGTTTCTTTGTCTTCTACCTGAATCGGAATTACGCCATACATTCTGATGGGAAGATCGTTCACTGTTTGGCCGTACGGCTGCAAGAGTGAAACACTTGCATAAACGTTGGGTGCATAAGATTTTTCGGCTTTGAAGGTGAACTGTGTTTGACCGGCTTTCGTATCCACCCACCAGGTTTTCAACACACGGCTTCCTGATGTTATGGTAACTAACCCTTTGCCGTTGTTGGTTCCGGGAATGGTGATCGTAATGTCGTCGCCGGGTTTATAGCTGTTTTTATTTGAGGTAAAAGAAAGCATGGATGCCGCTGTTGGATCCTCGAAATTATTACGGCTCTGCCATCCGGGGTCGTCCATATAAACAACGTCGCCTGTGGTGTGTCCGCTGGCAATATCTTTCACTAAGATGAGGTAACGACCCCAGGCATTTTCGGGTACGGAGAAGCGCCAATCGGCTTTTCCGTTTGTTGTTGTGACTTCTTGCTTACTGATGAGTTTGTTGTATTTGTCCTGCGTAAAATTGGTAAATTCAAATCCGCTGCGGTCCCACCACCAGCGCCACTGCACTTTGTAGAAGGTAACTTCCAGTCGTCTGTCGGCCCGTATCAGGTTGCCCTTGGCATCCGTATTTACGATAGAGGCCGTGTGGGTGTTGGAGGTGGTAAGAAAATTCCAGGGCTTTTTACCTTCCGGTACCTTTAAGCCAACGTAGCTTTTGTACGGGCTGAACGGCAGGCTTAAAGTTTTCATGCTGAAGGCGCCACCCGGTTCGAAAACTTTCACTAAGAAATTTGCTTTCATCATTCCCGGCGCTCCATTATCGTCATCGGTTTTCACATGCACCTTCATTTGCCCTTCGTTATTGAGTGTAGCGTCGAACAAGTTCAGGGTGCGGCTTTGCGGCGCCGCTGTTGGGTTGCTGAACACATAGTTTTTAAACAGCGGAAAGGCCGTTTTAGCAGCTGAAAACGATACCTCGCCGGTTGCTTTCAGGTTACGGGCCGGCGCGCCAAAAAGCCATGCCGCCGTTAGGAGGCCGCTGTTATCGCTGCCCGCCATCAAAAGTGAATCACTTCCAAAATCGAGATTCACCTTTAGACGGTTCGGCATTACCGTTTCGATCTTAATTGTTTTTTCAAATGTGGCGCCGCCTGCTCTTATTTTTACCTGCCAGTTGCCTGTGGGTGCATCGGCATCGGTTGCAATTTTGAAAACATTGTATCCACCGGAATTTTTTTTCTGAACCACCTTTTTGTATAGCTGGCCCAAAGGATTGATGAGTTCAAATTCCAACGGATGGTCCTCGGGGAGCCCGGATTGATTTTGTTCAATGAAAGAAATGAAGAGCGAATCGCCGGGCCGCCAAACGCCTCTTTCACCAAAAATAAATCCCTTCACTCCGTTCTTCACTTCCTCACCCGATATGTCGAACCGGCTTAGTGGAAGATTACTGCCGGCATCTACTTTCAGGTAACCTTTTTCCTTTCCATCAGATACCATGATCAGAAACGGCGTTTTTGTGAGCGTTGCAGCAGCAATACCATATTTATCTGACCGTATTGTTTGTAACACTTGCTGCTGATAATCGAGAAACTTTATTTCTGCATCTTCAACCGGAGCAGCCGTCAGCATATTGGTAACAATCACGTGCATATCATTGCCGGCGCCTTTGTGTGCAATGATGCCGATGTTGCTTGCAAGAATATTCCGGCTTTCAAATTTTTCACGGCTGTAATAGGAACTGAAGCAAGGATTATCGCGATTTTCCCAATCGAATCCAAACGGATAATAGTTTTCAAAACGACTCCAAAATGCAGAGGCATCATCGAGATCATCTTCATAATCGGTATCATAATAAGTTTCATTGTTGCTGATGCCGGATGTACATTCGTACAAGCTGTATTCCGGTCTAAAGCCGATGGTAACATTATAAATAGCGCCGGGCTCGGCTTTGAAAAATTTATCAATATCGAGCGTGAAACGCTGTCGCTGCCGCAGGTTCAGGGTTTTATCATCATCGAGGCGAATGGTTTTCTGCACCACAGGCGTGGCTACCTGGCGCAACCAGTTGCTGCCGCTGAAGTCGTTACTCTGGAAGAACTGAGGAATATTGTTTTCGTAAATTTTTATGATGCTCACATCCACCGCTGCCAAATTGATGGCCGTGAATGGCAACACGAGGCGGCCTTCGTGCGGCAGAATATTCCCTTTGCTGACAATTACCACTGACGGTTTTCTTGTATCGAAAGAAAGTGTGGATGCATAGTACTTCAACAATGCGGTTCCTTTCTTGTTTTCTATTCCTCTGCTGATGTTAACGGTATATTCGCCGGCTGCGTTTTCAGCAAGATAAACTTTTACTTCGCTGCCGTTGATGGCATAAGAAAGTTGTTCCGAATTACTCACGGTAATAAGGCCGGTCAGGTTCTGAGAAATGTTTAACTGATCGCTGAAAAGAACGGAAATATATTGACCTCCGGCATTCACCGCGCGAACATCTAACAGGCTGAACTCCGCAGCAGCAGGCACTTTCAGCAGCTTACTTCCCTCCGACTTGCTGCCAATGCTTTTGCCATTCCATTTCAGCAGCAGAGAATCGTTGTTAGCAGCGCGAACGATGTTTCGAATAATGAAATCGTGCTTTTTTATTTGAGGCTGATGCTGCCAGCTAACCTTCATCGCATCGCTGTTGTGTGCAACAGTCAGGAGTTTCTCCACTGCTTTTTCATCTTCGAAGTCGGATGTTTCAATTGTTCCTTCCAAAAACATCAAACCCACATTATCGCTGCTTCGCAGGCCTTTTTCCGTTACAGAAAACGACGGCGGCAAAACCTCTATGTTGAATTGAAACTCATTGAATTTTTTCGGCACATCCATCACCTTGTCCAAAAAAAACGTTACCGTATATAATTTGCCCGCATCCATTGGTTCGTCGGGCACAAACTCTACGGTACGAGCATCCGTCCAAAACGTTTTTCCGCTCACAGCCGGTGAAAATGAAAATAGTCTTTCCTTTGTTTCCCCCAGTGCATGCACCGTTTTTGCCCCGGCGGCCAACTGAACTTTTACTGCCGATTTTTTTGAAACAGCACCTGACGTAAAAGCAGCGACATACTTGTTGATATCCGGATCTACATTTACAATGCTTTCTTTTTTACCGCAGGAAAAAATCGTTACTGACAGCAAGACTAAAAACGACAAGCCGAAGGGTGCTTTCAATACAGACATGATGATGATTTAATATGGAAGTTTAAATATAAACAGAAGATTCACTCTGCATGCCGAACGCTTGAGAAAATGGAAAACTTAATTACCGATAACCGCATAGAAAGAATTACTTTAGAATTTAAACAAATGCTGCTATGAACACCCTGACGGCCTTTATGTATCCCATCGTTTTATTACTGCTGAGTTGTAATAATACTGAACCCGCTTTGAGCGAAGACCATGTGCTGATGGACTCTTCATCTGTTTTGAAAAGCGAAAAAAAAGAAGTTGATTTTGTTCGGCTACCCGCAGGTTTCAGCATCAGTGTTTTTGCGGCAGTGCCGAATGCAAGGAGCCTTTGTTTGGGAGAAAAAGGAACGGTGTTTATCGGCAACCGTGCTGAGAACAGTGTATATGCTGCGCGGGACTTAAATAGTGATGGCAAAGCCGACAAAGTTTATAAAATTGCCGACGGCCTAGATATGCCCAACGGCGTCGCCTTTAGAAACGGGAACTTGTATGTTGCTACCGTAAGCCGCGTGCTTTGTTTCAACAACATCGAATCGGAACTGGATAACCCTCCCAAACCTGTTGTCGTGTACGATCAATATCCTTCTAAAAAGCACCACGGGTGGAAATACATTGCGTTTGGGCCCGATGGTTTGTTGTATGTTCCTGTTGGCGCGCCTTGCAACGTATGTAAGGAAAAAGACAAGATTTATTCAACCATCACCACGCTTAATCTTGCCACTAAGGAAAGAAAAATATTTGCTGAAGGCATCCGGAACACCGTTGGCTTCGACTGGCATCCCGTAACAAAGGCGCTTTGGTTTACGGACAACGGCCGTGATATGATGGGCGACGATATTCCAAACGACGAATTAAATCATGCACCGGAAGCCGGTATGCACTTTGGGTTTCCGTTTTGTCATCAGGGAAATATTCCCGATCCGGAATTTGGGAAGCCCTGCGGAAACTATGTTTCGCCTAAAGCGCTGTTGGGGCCGCACGTTGCTGCATTGGGCATGAAGTTTTATACGGGCAAATCGTTTCCGGCAAAATACCAAAATCAAATTTTTATAGCTGAACACGGCAGTTGGAACAGAAGTAAACCAATCGGCTATCGTGTAGGCGTTGCGTATCTGCAAGGAAACCGTGTGGTGAAATACGAAACGTTCGCCGATGGCTGGCTGCAAAACGGCGCTGTAAAAGGCCGGCCGGTAGATGTTTTAAACATGCCTGATGGAAGCATATTGGTGAGCGACGATTATGCGGGCAAAGTTTACAGGATAAGCTATCGCAAGCTATCTTAATATTTTACACGTAAAAACTCAGAAAAAGTTAAGCGAAGCTAAAGGCATTATGAAAATTAGATTAAGATTGCCGAAGGTTGATTGTAGTGCAGACCAATAGAAATAAATTTGAAACTGAAATAACAAAATATGCTAACACTGAAATCCATCCTCCAGACTTTATTAGATATTATTTTTGGAAATGATAAGCAGTTACAACCCATTCCTGTAAAATCTAAATAACAACCCGATTTATTCTCGATAAACCCTGAGTTACCCCTTCTGAGGGGTAATTTTTATTTTTCCCATACGGTAAGTCCTTCGCTGCAATTTGCACAGATGTCGATGTTTTTACGGCTTTTGGTTAGCTCGCTTCTAAACTGACGATAGTTTTCGTTATTCCAGATTTCTTTAAAGCTCTGAGTCCTTAAATTGCCGAGGCGGTGCATAGCATCTTTATCGAAGCAACAAGGCACTACCATTCCGTCCCAGGTAATAACGTTTGCGTGCCACAGCTTCCAGCAATGATTTTTCATGGAGCTGCGAATGCTGGTTTTGCCGTCCTTATCCTTTTTATAGCGACTATATTTTTGGATGGTTGGAATGAGCTGATGCGGGTCTGTTTCATAATCGTAAACCTGCGCTGTTTTAAAACGCACCTGATCTACGCCCACCTCTTTCGCCAGCTTTTTCACCTCTTCAATCTGGTGTTCGTTAGGCTTTACAACAAGAAACTGAAAAAAGATGAATGGCGTTTTACTGTTTAGTTCTTTCTTCCACTTTACAATGTTTTTTGCGCCCTGAATTACTTTCTCCAGGTTGCCGCCAATGCGGTACTGCCGGTAAACATCCTGCGTGGTTCCGTCGATAGAAATAATTAACCGGTCGAGTCCGCTTTCAACGGTTTTGCGTGCAATCTCATCTGTGAGATAATGGGCGTTGGTTGATGTAGCCGTATATATCTTTTTATCGGAAGCATACTTCACCATGCTTAAAAACTGCTTGTTCAAATAAGGTTCGCCCTGAAAATAGAAGATCAGGTACAGCAGTTCTTTATGAATTTCATTGATGGTGGATTTAAAAAAATCTTCCTGAAGCATGCCCGTTGGGCGTGTAAAAGCGCGCATACCGCTTGGACATTCGGGGCACCTCAGGTTGCACGATGTAGTTGGTTCGAATGAGATGGAAACCGGATAGCCCCATTGTACCGGCCGCTTTAATATTTTAGTAACCGTGAAGCTTGAGTAAACTTGTATCATATTCCAAACCCGGCGGATGCTAAGTTTTCTGAGGATGTTGACACTGTCGTTCCAATTGAAGTAAGGCATGTGTAAAAATACGGAACAATGCCATCTGCGGTTTTGGAATGCGATAAACCCTTAAAAAAATTAACTTTGAAAGCATGAGATGGCTGCTTGTTTTTATTAGCTGCTGCCTTGCTTTTGCCGGGCAGGCGCAGGAAACATTTTCCGGACGGTTGTCCTGTTCGCATCAAAAACAATTCAGCGCAGCGAAACATGCAGAGGCGATTTCGGGCGCCGGTGATAACTTTCATGTACATCATTACCGATGTAACTGGAAGCTTGATCCGGCAGTCAGGTGGATTGAAGGCGCTGTGAAAATCAGCTTTCGAACGCTTGCCCAAAGCGACTCTATTGTACTTGATTTAACCGATAAGCTGATGGTAGACAGCGTGCTTTTCGATCAACAAAAAATTAGTTTTACGCAGCGCTCCAATAAAACGCTGTCGCTTTATTTTCCCTCCACCATTCCTCAAAACAGCTATGCCGCAGCAACTGTGTTCTACCATGGTGAACCGGATATTTCTGCTTTTGGCTCATTCATCACAACACTTCATAACAATACACCGGTGTTGTGGACCTTGAGTGAGCCTTTTGGTTCACGTGATTGGTGGCCGTGTAAGAACAACGTGGGCGAAAAAGCCGACAGCATCGACATCACCATTCAATATCCGGCGCAGTATACGGCTTCATCAAACGGGCTGTTGTTCAGCGAAAGCGAAGCCAATGGGTTTAAAACATCGCATTTTAAACACCGTTATCCAATTGCCTCCTATCTCGTTGCCGTCGCCATTACGAATTATTCTGTGATCTACGATTCTGTAACAATGGGTCAAAAACGTTTTGCTCTATTGCACTATGTATATCCGGAAGATTTGGCCGTATGGCAGGCACAGGCCCCCGCAGTTAAAAATGCCTTTACGAATTTTTATAACTGGATGGGCGACTATCCATTTGATAAAGAAAAATATGCGCAAACACAGTTCTCGTGGGGTGGCGGAATGGAACATCAAACCAATTCGTTTATCTCCGGAACGGACGAATATCTTATGGCCCACGAGTTGGCGCATCAGTGGTTCGGCGACAAATTATCCATTTCTGACTGGCGCCATCTTTGGCTGAACGAAGGCTTTGCAACCTTTTTCGGGTTGTTGAACTTTAAAGTTACCAACCGGCCCTGGTACGATTATCTGATGAAAGTGCAGCGTGACAATGTAATTGCCGAACCCGGCGGCTCCGTTTGGGTAGATGATGTAAGCGATGTAAATCGTCTTTTCAATGGGCGCCTCACCTACGACAAAGGCGCTTGCTTTATACGAATGCTCAACATCTTGTTAGGCGATGAAAAGTTCTTTAAACTGATAAAAGATTATACAAATCATTTATCGTTTGCGTATAAAAGCATTGCAACAGAAGACTTTCAGCAACTTGCAGAAAAATATTACGGAGGCCCGCTCGACTTCTTCTTTGATCAATGGATAAAGAAAGAAGGATACCCAACCTATCATATCAACTGGTATCAGAACATGAATCATTGGGCTAAAATTAAAGTGCATCAAACCACTTCACATCCTTCGGTAAGTTATTTTAAAACCGCTGTGCCGCTTACCTTTAAGTCGTTCGGAAACACATTCAGTACCACCGCCTTTTTCTCTAAGCAAGACGATGAAATATGGATAAACGTTGGCTTTGCAGCCGACACGCTCATTATAGATGAAGCGTATCTCACACTGAGTGGCAGCAACACGAGCGTGAAAACCGGGTATCCCGGCGCTTCTGCTGTGCGCATATTCCCTGTTCCGGCGCAGGATGTTTTAAACGTTGAAATTAAAAATCCTGCAACCCAATCGTATTATGTTTATGTGGTAAATGCTGAAGGCCGCACCCTGTTGCAGAAAGAACTCACAGCCGACGGCTACGATCAGATATTTCAAATTCCGGTTCAGTCGCTGGCAAAAGGATGGTACTATATCCGCGTTTCCAACAGCAAAGAAGTTTTGTTGCAGCAGAGCTTTTTACGTCACTGATAAAAGTTTCCTACCTTTAAAAAAATGCGCATATGGATCCGGCGTTGAAGGCATATTTTAAGAGGGTACTGGTTTCTTTTATGTTTGGTTTTATCTGGCTGTTTATTATAGCTATTGCCGGCGCCTATTTTAACCTCGCATTTTTCGATCGCACCATCTCGGGTTTAAACATTGCCTATTATCTCTATGTAATTATAAGTACAGTGGTGCTGGTAAAAATTCTTTTGTGGAAGTGGGCAAAGCCTATAGAAGGAATTGAAAAGCACTAACTGAATTCAATCTCCGTATTATCACCAATATTTAAGCTGCGGCTTAGTCCTTTTACTGAAGCATCGCTTCCAATAAGGCTGTTATCGAGCACAACCTCGTTGATGTGTGTGTACGAACCGATGATGCTGTCGCGTACCGTTGAGTTCTGAATATCGGTATTTGGCCCAACCGATACATGCGGCCCGATGATGGAATTTTTTAACGTACAGCCGGCAGCAATACTTACCGGAGGAATAATGATGGAATTTTCCAGCCGCGCATGTTCAGAAACATTGCCTCCAAATTTCTTCATGAGGGTGGAATGGCTTTCGAGCAGCGTTTCTTTCTTCCCGCAATCGAACCAGGTCCGAACTTTAAAGGGCTTAAATTTAGCACCGCGGCTAATCATACATTGCAGTGCATCGGTTAAATTATATTCACCGTGGCTGGTAATATTTTGAATGAAAATATGCTGCAAACACTCAAACAAAAAACCGGTTTCTTTAATCTTGTATAATCCAACAAGCGCCATATTGCTTTTGGGAATAGATGGCTTTTCAACCACCTGTTCAATAAAGTCGTCTTCGTTAATGATGGCCACTCCGAAGTTGCGCGGGTCATCAACCTTTTTTACACCCAACATGCTGTAGGGGCTTTCCACCACTTCTTTTAAATCGTATTCGCAAATCGTATCGCCCAACACCACAAACACCTCATCGTTGCCAACCAGTGTTTTCGTTAACTCGATGGCATGCCCGGTTCCCTGACGCTCGTTTTGGTAAACAAAATGACAGGTAACATCGGGATAAGTTTGCTTCACATATTCGAGAATTTTTTCGCCCATGTAACCGACGATGAAAATAAACTCCTGAATGCCCGCCTCTCTAAGCTGATCAACGATAAAACTTAAAATGGTTTTTCCGGCAACGGGAATTAACGCTTTAGGTTGTGTATAGGTATGCGGGCGAAGCTTGGCACCGGCGCCTGCAACAGGGATAATTGCCTTCATGTAAACAATGTTTGTTAACCTTGAAAATTCTTTAAAGCGAGAGACAAATGTAGGGAAATGATAGGTTAGTAAAGGTTAAGTTATGCTGCTCCAACAGCGTAAAACGTTAAAGGTTGTTGATGCCTAAAGCCATACTTTTGCACAAATTTTTTGTATGCAAAAAGATAAGCTTGTTTTTAATTTGATACACCAGGAACTGGAACGCCAACGGCATGGTATTGAATTAATTGCTTCTGAAAATTTTACCAGTATAGAAGTAATGCAGGCAATGGGCAGTGTGCTTACCAACAAGTATGCTGAAGGCTATCCCGGCAAACGATATTATGGTGGTTGCGAAGTGGTTGACCAAACCGAACAACTTGCCATTGACCGGCTGAAGCAGATTTTTAATATAGAATATGCCAATGTTCAACCGCACAGCGGCGCACAGGCAAACGCAGCAGTGATGCTTGCATTGCTGCAACCCGGAGATGCCATTTTAGGACTCGATCTTAGCATGGGTGGCCACTTAACGCATGGTTCGCCGGTTAACTTCAGTGGAAAGTTATATCAGCCACACTTCTATGGCGTTAAAAAAGAAGACGGCACAGTTGACTATGATATGCTTGAAGCAAAAGCAAAAGAAGTAAAGCCTAAACTGATTATTTGCGGCGCGAGTGCCTACAGTCGCGATTGGGATTATGAGCGCATTCGCAGCGTTGCGGACCAGGTGAACGCCCTTGTGATGGCAGATATTGCGCACCCCGCCGGCCTTATAGCAAAGGGGCTTTTAAATTCTCCCTTCCCACATTGTCATGTGGTTACTTCCACCACACACAAAACACTTCGGGGACCGAGAGGCGGCATTATTATGATGCAGAAGGATTTCGAAAATCCGTTTGGGCTGAAAGATATGAAGGGCAACATCCGTATGATGAGCCACGTGTTGGATATGGCAGTTTTTCCCGGAACACAAGGCGGCCCGCTCGAGCATATCATTGCCGCAAAAGCTGTTGCGTTCGGCGAAATCCTTACCGACGAATACACAGCGTACGCCAAACAAATTATTGTGAATGCACAATCGATGGCGAAAGCATTTATACAAAGAGGATATAACATTACCAGCAATGGAACCGACAATCATTTAATGCTGATTGACCTGCGCAACAAAAACATCTCCGGTAAAAAAGCCGAAAACGTACTGGTAAAAGCCGATATTACTGCAAACAAAAACATGGTGCCTTTCGATGATAAGTCGGCCTTCATCACTTCAGGAATCCGCTTCGGGGTAGCAGCTATCACAACACGCGGAATGAAAGAATCCGACATGGAATTTATTGTTGAGGCGATTGACCGTGCATTGATGAACAGCGATAACGAAGAAATCATTGCAAACGTGAAGCGCGATGTAAATAACTTTATGAAGCAATTCCCTTTATATCCAGAATTAGGTTAAAAGAAAAATGCCATCGTTTTTATGATACAAAGAATTCAAACATTATGGCTGCTTATTGTTGCAGCGCTCAGTTTTTTAAGCCTCAAGCTGCCTTTTTATGCAGGCAACAAAGTCGTCTTCCCCGACTCGCCGGCCGTACATCAAGAGCTAACGGCAGCCTCTGCGGATAATTTGTTGTTACTGATTTCAGTGGTGGCCGTGGGGCTGCTTTCGGCGATTACAGTCTTTCTTTTTAAACAGAGAAAAACACAACTAAAGCTGATCTTGGTTTCGTTTATACTCAGCGTTGCCAACATTGTCATGTTTATAATGGAATCGCAGAAGTTTGTGCACCACGAAGGCAACTATTCGCTCACCTCTGTATTTGTTTTTTTGCCGCCGGTGTTTTTAATGATGGCGGCCAACGGAATATACCGCGATGAAAAACTGATTAAGAGTATGGACAGATTACGATAAGAAGGATGCCGGTGAATGTTTCATCGGCATTCTTTATTGCAGCACTTTTTCCATCTGCATGCTGCGCGATCCTTTAATTAAAATGCTCGCTCCGTTAAACCCTTGTTGTTGCAACCATTGCGCTGCCTGATCAACAGTGTCGAAGTAGGAAAACTGATGATGGGTATATTTGAAATCGCCGCCAACAAGCACAACATCGCTCCACGTATGAGAAGCAATCAGTGATACGATGTTTTGATGCTCTTCCACACTGAATTCGCCGAGTTCCATCATTGCGCCGAGGATTAAAACCTTCTTTTCGGACTTAAAGTTTTTAAAATTTTCAATGGCCACCCTCATACTGCTCGGGTTGGCATTGTAGGCATCGAGAACAATTTTGTTTCCTTTCCACTCCATCAATTGCGACCGGCTGTTTGAGGGCGTGTACTGTTCGAGGCTTGATTGAATATCCAAATCTTTCACGCCAAAAAACTTTCCGATTGCAGCCGCTGCAAGCACATTGCTGAGGTTATAGTCACCCACAAGTTTGGTGTTGATGAGCTTCACGTTTAAGCCGCTGCCGACAACTACCTGCAACATTCCGTTAGTGTTGCTGCTGTGGCCGGTTAGGAGGCCATTCCGGGTGCCAAACCATATCACGCGCTGAATTCCGTTTGTTAGCTGGTGCATATAATCGTAATCGTCGTATGCAAACGCAACGCCTTGTGTTTGTCGCAAAAAATCCATCAGCTCACCTTTTCCTTTTCTCACGCCTTCTTCGCCTCCAAAGCCCTCAAGATGCGCTTTTCCGCAGTTGGTAATCAGGCCGTGTGTTGGCAATACATAACTGCAATAACTTTCTATTTCTTTCTGGTGGTTAGCGCCCATTTCCACAACTGCCATTTGTGCGTCGGGTTTTATGGCGAGCAGTGTAAGTGGAATGCCGATGTGATTGTTGAGATTTCCTTTGGTAGTATAAGTGGTGAAAGAAGAAGACAGCACCGCGTGCACCAGTTCTTTGGTTGTTGTTTTTCCGTTGCTCCCCGTGATAGCGATAAAGGGGATATTGAACCGAAGGCGATGATGACGGGCAAGCTGCTGTAAGGTTGTAAGTGCGTCACTCACCCTGAAAACGCGGTTGTCTGTTAAGGGAATATCTTCATCTACCACAACAAAGGATGCACCCTTTTCAAGCGCCTGGACGGCAAAATGGTTCCCGTTAAAACGATCGCCTTTCAGCGCGAAATAAATAACGCCGGGGCGCACTTTACGCGAGTCGGTTTCTACGCCTTCACTTTTTAGAAAGTGCTGATATAAAGCTTCAATCTGCACACAAAATTTTCAGCTAATTAAAGCAATCGCTCTCAATAAAAAAAGAAATGACTAGCGGTTGCCGGAAACGGATGCACGTTTCCATTCTTTCAAATTTTCGCAACCGTCGAAGTCGTGGTCGAGCTGAATGTAAAAGCTGTTCATCTTGTCTTTAAACCATTTCTCCAGTGCAATTTGCTTCTTCTCCTCAAGGGCTTTTTCCGCTATGCGATTGTAATCGTCTTTCATATTCAACCGGTGCGGTTCGGTTTTTGAATTGATTACCGCAAGACGAACCGCTTTCCGTCCGCGCTCATCGGTAAACTCCATTGGCGCCGACACTTCCTGCACCTTCAAATTTTTTAACTGCACCACCATGTCTTTGTCCAACTCATCAATATTCAAATAAGTGGAGCCCTGCCGGTCCATAAGGCGGCCGCCGCTGAACTTGCTGTTCTCGTCTTCGCTATATTTATTCACGGCTTCGTTAAACGTGATGCGGTTAGCGATAATATCTTTTCTAACAGAATCTAATTTTGCTTTCGCTGTATTCACCTCGTCATTTGTGATGGATGGAATGATGAGAATATGTCGTACTACAGCGTCGTCGCCGGCGCGGCTAACCATTTGAATGATATGGTATCCGAATTTAGATTTCACTACATTCGACACCTGCCCTTCCTTTAAGCGGAACGCCGTGGATATAAATACCGGATCCCAGTTTTTATCGTTGCGGTTAATGCTGTACTGCCCGCCATTTTCTTTGCTTCCCGGATCCTGCGACCAAAGTTTTGCAAGCTGATCAAATTTCTTGCTTCCGTTTTCCACCTGACGCTTTAACTCATACATTTGTTTCACCACATAATCTTCTACATCCTTATGCGCTTTCGGATAAAGAACAATCTGGCTAACCTCGAGTTCGCTTTCATAAAACGGTAAGCTGTCTTTCGGTATTTTATCGAAAAAGCCTTTCACTTCAGAAGGCGTTACCTTAATGTTTTCAAGAATTTTATTGCGCATTTGGTCGGCGAGCTTCCTTTCTTTAAACGGTTCGCGAAAATCTTCTTTCAGTTTATAGATGCTTTTGCCGGCAATTTCTTCCACCACTTCTTTAGAACCATACATGCCGATAAAGCCACGGATTTGGTTATCGAGTAAGGCGTCGAGTTCATCATCGCTAACGGTTAAGGAATCCTTGTTAGCCTGAATCACCAACGCTTTTTGTATAAGCTGGCTTTCGAGCATCATACATTCAGGATTGGGAGGAAGCTGATTTTCGGCGCCTTGCCTTTTATAATCGGCAATGGCGTTGTAGATGTCGGAATGCAGAATAATTTTATCGCCCACTTTTGCAATAATTTTATCCGCCACCACTTTCTGCTCCTGCGCAAACGAAGTAGCCATCCACATTACCGCTATAAAAGAGAAAAAGATTTTCATGTTTATAATTAAAGATTTTCAAAAGTAGCAGATTAAAAATTCGATTTTTAACCGCCGTGGTTTTTAACAAAGCCTATACACAAAAAAGTTCGGCAGCGCCAACTGCACTACCGAACTCGTTGATAATGTTTAGCCCATTTATAAAGTGCGTTTTATTTCTTCTATCTCGAAGGCTTCGATGATATCGCCTACTTTAATATCGCTGTAGTTTTTAACGGTTAAACCGCATTCCATACCAGCCACCACTTCTTTTACGTCGTCTTTATACCGTTTTAAAGAACCGAGTTCGGCCGAATGGTTTTCGCCTTTAGGATACTCAACAATACCATCACGGATAATCCTGATTTTATTGTTACGGTTAATTTTTCCGTCCAGCACATAACAACCTGCAACGCTGGCTTTATCAAATTTAAACACCTCACGCACTTCCACATTGGCCACAATTTTCTCTTTAAACTTCGGCTCAAGCATTCCTTCCATAGCGCTCTTAATTTCATCGATAACGCTATAGATGATGGAGTAGGTTTTAATTTCAACGCCCTCATCTTCTGCAAGTCTGCTGGCCTGGGCCGAGGGCCGCACGTTAAAGCCTACAATGATAGCGTCGGAAGCGGTGGCAAGCAACACATCACTTTCGGAAATCTGGCCTACTGCTTTATGCACTACGTTTACAATGATTTCTTCTGTAGAAAGTTTTTGCAGCGAATCGCTTAATGCTTCCACAGAGCCATCCACATCACCTTTAATAATCAGATTCAGTTCTTTAAAGTTTCCGAGTGCAAGGCGGCGTCCAATCTCGTCGAGGGTAATATGTTTTCTTGCTCTCAGGCCTTGCTCGCGCAGGATTTGTGCCCGTTTGGTTGCAATATCTTTTGCTTCAGATTCTTCGAGATACATTTTAAATTTCTCACCTGCCTGAGGAGCTCCGTTTAAGCCAAGAATTTGAACGGGGGTAGATGGAGGCGCTTCAGAGACGCGCTTGTTTCTTTCGTTAAACATGGCTTTTACACGGCCGTAATGCTGACCGGCTACGATGAGATCGCCCTGACGGAGTGTGCCGTTTTGTACGATGGCCGTAGCCACATAGCCGCGACCTTTATCGAGAGAGGCTTCAATGATGGAACCGGTAGCTTCGCGATTCGGATTGGCTTTCAGGTCGAGCAGTTCTGCTTCTAAAAGAATTTTTTCGAGCAAAAGATCTACGTTCAGTCCTTTTTTTGCAGAAAGTTCCTGGCTTTGAAATTTACCACCCCAGCTCTCTACCAAAATATTCATTCCGGCGAGTTGCTCGTAAATTTTCTGCGGATTGGCTGTTTCTTTATCTATTTTATTTAACGCAAAAATCATGGGCACGCCGGCAGCCTGTGCGTGGCTGATGGCTTCTTTCGTTTGCGGCATCACCGCGTCGTCGGCTGCTACCACAATTACGGCGATGTCAGTAATTTTTGCACCTCTTGCCCTCATGGCTGTAAAGGCTTCGTGACCCGGCGTATCGAGGAAAGTAATTTTTTTACCGTTTGGCAAACGCACTTCGTAGGCACCGATGTGCTGCGTAATACCACCCGCTTCACCGGTTACTACGCTTGCATTACGGATGTAATCGAGCAAAGAAGTTTTACCGTGGTCAACGTGTCCCATAATGGTAACAATGGGCGCCCGCGTTTCCAGGTTGGCCTCATCGTCTTCTATCAAATCGTCTTCCAACTCGGCGTCGTCTATGTTCGTAAACTCTACTTCAAATCCAAATTCACCGGCAACGAGTTCGATCACTTCGGCGTCGAGCCTTTGGTTAATCGACACCATGATGCCGAGGTTCATACATTTACTGATCACTTCAGCAAAGCTTACGTCCATTAAGTTAGCCAGCTCGCTCACGGTTACAAATTCTGTAACCATTAGCTTCTGATCGGTGTTGAGTTCGTTTTCAACCGTATCACTTTTACGATCGCGGCGTTTGGAGCGTCCGCTTTTTCCTCTTCCACCGCCGCCGGCGAGTTTCGCCTGCGTTTCTTTAATACGCTGTTGTATTTCCTGCTGATCAATTTCTCTGTCGGCCGGTCTTTTATCGTCGGGTCGTCTTCTGTCGTTTCTTCTGTTTCCTGCTGCGCCCGGCCTGTTAGTACCTCCGGGGCCTCTTTGTCCGCCCATTGTACCGCCTGTTCTTCCGCGGTTATCGGTACGCTGACCGGCGCCGCTTTGCGGTGTTTGAGCAGATTTTTTCTCTATCGGAATCCGTTTTCTTTTCCGTCTTTCTTCCTGGGGTTTTGGACGTGTATCCGGATTGGTGGGCAGTTCTATTTTACCCAAAATTTTCGGGCCTTCGAGTTTTTCTGCTTTGATATTTTCGATTACAGGAGGTCCGGCTTGTTCAGGTGCTTCTTCCGGCGCCGGCTCAACGGGCGATGCCGGTTGAGGCGCTTCTGTTTTTTCATTAGCGGTCTGCGGTTGTTCTTCCGCTTTGGTTGCTTTTTTCTTCACCGTTTTTTTAGGACGCGTGGAAGAATCGATGGTATCGATATCTATTTTCTTAAGCACTTTGGGCTTTTCCACCTCGGGTGCATCTACCTTAAATGGCTCCGGCTCCGCCGGTGTTTCAGGTGCTTTGGCTGACTCAGACGTCGACAGTTCTTCTGTCGGTTGTACGGGCGCGGTGTCGGCTTTCAGTTCCGCAGCCTGCTCCGGAGTTTTCGGTTGCTCTTCAGCGGTAGCAGCGGGCTGCACGGCAGCAACTTCGGCTTCGGGTGCAGGCGCTTCGGGTGCTTCAACCTTAGGCTCCTCTTTAAACACAGACTTTTTATCGTCTTTCTTAAAGGTTATTTCCTCATCCTCCTTCCGTTTCTTCTCCACTACCGAACCCTTCGGAATTTCAATTTGGTCGGCGCGGTTCTTGGCAACTTTATCGCTTTGAAACTCGCGCTGCAGCGCATTATACATTTCGGCCGACAATTTTGCGGTAGGTTTTAAGTCGTCTTTACTAAACCCTTTCCCCACAAGAAAGTCGATCAATGTTTCCTGCCCAATATTAAATTCTTTTGCGGCTCCTAATAACCTTGGTAATTTCAATTCTGACATTCAGTTCTTTTATTTGTGTCCGGCAATAATCAACGCCGGGTTTTTCAAGCAGCGTGTTTAATCTTCGCGGTCAAACTCATCCTGCAATATTTTTCTTACGTCTCTGATAGTTTCGATTTCGAGATCTGTTCTTCTTTCCAACTCTTCTTCTGACAGATTTAAAATGCTCCGGCCGGTATCGCAGCCGATGCCTTTAAATTTCTCTATCACCCAGTCATCAATCTCATCGCTGAACTCTTCTATATCAATATCAAACTCCACTTCATTTTCTTCATTTTCGCGGTAAACGTCGATGTCGTAACCGGTTAACTCGCATGCAAGTTTAATATTTGTTCCTCTTCTTCCGATTGCAAGCGAAACCTGATCGGCCTTCAAATACACCTCAGCTTGTTTCTTTTCGTTATCGATATCCATGTAACTGATTTTTGCCGGCGTCAGCGACCGCTGTATCAGCAATTGAAGGTTAGTGGTATAGTTGATAACATCGATGTTTTCACTTTTCAGTTCGCGCACAATTCCGTGGATGCGGCTTCCTTTCATACCCACGCAAGCGCCTACCGGGTCAATCCTATCGTCGTAGCTTTCTACGGCAACTTTTGCTCTTTCGCCCGGCTCTCTTACAATCTTTTTAATGGTAATTAATCCGTCGAAGATTTCGGGCACTTCAATTTCAAGAAGTTTGCCTAAAAAGTCTTCGCTGGTGCGGCTCAGCACAATAATAGGACTACCATTTCGCAAATCTACCTTTTTAATAACTGCTCTGACGGTTTCGCCTTTTTTAAACACATCCTGCGGTATTTGTTCGGATTTGGGAAGAATTAATTCATTGCCTTCTTCATCGAGGAGCAACACTTCTTTTCTCCAAACCTGATACACTTCAGCGCTTACGATTTCGCCTACCCTGTCTTGATATTTTTTCAGCAATACATTCTTCTTCAGATCGCTGATGCGGCTGGCGAGTGTTTGCTTGGCGGCGAGCACGGCGCGGCGTCCAAAATCGAAAAGATTAATTTCCTGATAAAGTTCTTCTCCCACCTCGAAGTCCGGTTCAATTTTAATTGCATCGCTGTATCCTATTTCG
Source organism: Chitinophagaceae bacterium (assembly GCA_039811185.1). GTDB lineage: Bacteria > Bacteroidota > Bacteroidia > Chitinophagales > Chitinophagaceae > JAEZDR01. The sequence continues at coordinate 95,720 of JBDHYF010000001.1, forward strand.
GAGAGTGGGTCCACCACTTCGCCATCTTCCACAATCATCCGGCGGCGGAAGATTTCGAGGTCGCCTTTCTCTGCGTTCACAATTACATCGAAGTTCTGGTCGTCGCCAAATTTTTTGCGAAGAAGCGTTTTAAATACGTCTTCCACCACTTTCATTAACGTGGGGCGGTCTATATTTTCAGCATCTTTAAACTCCTGAAATGCTTCGATAAGATTTATACTTGCCATCTTATTTTATTTATATAAATGCGCTGATGCGCTTTAAAACTGAATTTGTACGGTAGTTGATTTTATATTTTCAAAAGCGATATCCACGTCTTTAACCTCTTTCTTTTTGCCTTTTCCTTCGGTTGTTTGCAGTTGTATGCCCGTTTCGTTAACAAGCATCAGTTTGCCTTCGACTGTTGTATCGTCGTTTAAAATTACTTCAACCAACCGGCCGGTATTTTTTACGTATTGCCTGTGTTGCTTCAGCGGTTCGTCGATGCCCGGCGATGATACCTCAAGCGAAAACTCACCCTCCGGAAAAAGCGCAGCCGCTTCAATTAATTTATACAACTCCCTATTAAACATTACACATTTTTCGATAGAGATACCCTGATCCCCATCTATAAAAACTTTAATGTTGTTGGTAGGTTTTATTTTCAGGTTTACACAAAAAAATTCCGGATAATCAGAAAGCATCTGCTGAACAATATCTTCAACCGGCTTTAGCTTGTTTTCTGTTGTCATTGACCAATTTACCTTTAGAATCTGAAAAACAGAAGGGAACGATATGCGTTCCCTTCTCTTAAACAATTTTCCGCTGCAAATGTAGGTATAATACCCCATTCAGTCCAAATTTTATATGCGCGCTTTTGCATTTCTCTAAGATGGTTAGCCGCTATCTTTACGCCCTTATGTTCAAAATTCTGTTTACGTTTTTTGTGTTTTATCTGCTGTACAAGCTGGTGTTCGGATTTATTATTCCGATTTACAACAATACTCGCCACATGCGTCAGCAAATAAGAGATATGCAACAGCAGCAGCGCGATTATTACCATCAGCAACAGCAAGCCGCCGCTCCTCCTAAAAAGGAAGCGGCTTTGAAAGACGATTACATTGACTTTGAAGAAATTAAGTAGTGCGAAACGTTGTTAAAATCGATGTCGGAAACCCGAAGCGGCGGCGACAAATGAATTGCTGCTATGCCGGCCTCCATTGCCCCTGTACAGTTAATGAGTGTATCGTCGATGAACAAGGTTTCCGGCGCACTGATTTTTTCTTGTGCAAGCAAATGTAGAAACGACGTTTTATCCGGTTTACGATAGCCGCACAAATGCGAATAATACACCGCATCGAAATATTCCTGAAAGGGCTTTTGCCCAACTTTTTGCCGGTAAAGCTCCGAAAAAGCGTTGTAATGTATTTCGTTTGTATTTGAAAAAAGAATAAGTCGGTACTGGTTACGAAGATGCAAAAGCACTTCCATCTGGCTTTCCATATAAACACCCAACATGGCATTCCAGGCGTCGGTGATGGCCTCATCAGACAATTCGATTCCCGAAAGTTCACGCACGGCTTTACAAAATGCCGCCGGCTGCAATTTACCGGTTTCTAAATCCTGAAAAAGGGCCGACGCCCGGTGCTGCGAATAAAGCGCATCGAAATCAGAAATCCCCAATGCTTTAAATGCCTGTTCTGTTTTATGGTAGTCTACCTCTATAAACACACCGCCAAAATCGAAAATGATGTTTTTAAACTGCATGCAACAAAGAAAACGAATCTACTTGTGATAATTGTTCAGCACCTCCCATAGATAAATGGCATTCGGATACGCATGTCCGCCCATATCGTTATTAAAGAAAGCCCAAACGGTTTTGCCCTTATCGAGCCATTGTTCAATTTTTGCGGCTTCCTGTTTCAGCAGCGAAGTTTCGTATCCGCTGTTATAAAGCGCTTCCGGCCCATGGTACCGGAGATAAACATTGGGCGAGGTAACAACCTCTGAATAGGGAAAGCGGTTGCCTGAGTTGGATATTACCATGGCCACCTGATGCTGTTGAAGCAAATCGATTGCCGGCTGCTCTAACCACGATGGATGGCGAAATTCGAGTGCAAAGGCAAAATCGGAATAATACTTTTGGATATACTGGAAGAAAGGGCCAATCACATCATCGTTACATGTAAGCGAAGGAGGCAACTGAATGAGCACTGGTCCCATCTTTGGCAGCAGCGCGTAAAAGTTATCCAGAAATATAGGGAGATGTACTTCCGGGTTCTTTAATCTTTTCACGTGGGTGATGTAGCGGCTCATTTTTACACAAAATCGAAACGTGTCGGGTACTACCTCACTCCATTTTTGAATGGTTTGCAATTTGGGAAGGTGATAGAAAGAGCTGTTAATTTCCACTGCATCGAAGAAACCGGCGTAATAACAAAGCCAATCGGCCGAGGGAAATGGCTTTGGAAAAAAAGTTTCCCGCCAGTGTTTGTAGCTCCATCCACTGGTTCCTATGTAGTAAGCAGTTTTACTCATTTTCATCGAATTCACAATTTTGAAATCTACATGACATTAAAAATCTATTAAGTTTGTTTGCGATTCAAGCACTAAATTAATGCCCTATTTGCTGAAACATATCTATTCCATCTTTGCCTTTTTAAGTGTTTTCTCCGTTTTTGTTACCGGTTGTTCATCTCCTGAAAAACACGATGATAAAGCGTTTGAAGAGGCTTACGGATTTTTGGCAAGAGGCCAGATGGACAGCCTCGACATCTTTCTCACTCATTTACGTCCGTCGTTACACATGCAGTCCGCTTCCGGCGTTGAATACTATCTTTTAAAAAATGAACTTTCAAAAACCGACTTAGATTATCTTAAGCGCTATTCGGATAGTGCATTATTGTTTTTTAAATCGGAGAGTAACAAGAAAAAATATCCCAAGCTATACAGCAGAGCGCTATTTGTGAAGGGCGATTATTATCATAGAATGAATTTGTATAATAACGCACTCAGATATTATAGTGAAACACTACTTCAGCCGGAATGGTCGGTAAATAAAGCCGCGGTGTATCATAAGGTAGGATTGATCTATTTTACGCAGTCCGACTACCAAAAAGCGGCGCCCTATTTAAGTTTCAGTGCGCAGGCTGCTTTAGCGGACACGGTGGGTAAAACGGCAGATAACTTCTTTTATAAGATACAAAACAGCCTCAACAACGCAGGTCTTGCATACGAAAGAGCCGGCAATCTGGACAGCGCAGCATTCTTTTATTTGAAGAACAAGTCGTTCCTGCACCGGTATGCTCCGGTAATTGCCAACAGAGATTTGGCAGCCGCAGCACAGATTATCATGTGGGACAATTTAGGCAACTTGTATCTTAAGCGCGGGCTGAAAGACAGTGCTCATGCAGCTTTGCAGAAAGCCATCTCCATTCCGCATTCGTTAAACGATGGCATACTTATTCATCCGCATATTAAACTCGCCAAGTTGGCTGCATCCGAAAACAATCGTGCTGCCGAGGCTGTTTATTTAAGAAAAGCAGGGGCGGCCATCAAAAGTGTGGGACCCGCCTATTTAAAAACAAGCGTTCATTCTATACTCGATTACAACAAACTGATGTCGTCATTTTTTCTGTTGACGAATCAACTCGACTCAGCCCGCTTCTATCAAAATGCTTACACTGAACTTCGCGATTCGCTCGAGCAAAGCAACCAATCGCTTTACCGTTTAGACATAGAATCTGAGTTAAAAAACATTCAGCAGAATCAGGCCATTAACCAGCTGAATCAGGAAAACGAAATGAGGCTTTACTATTTCCTGATAGCGCTTTTGTGTTCGATACTGCTAACGGCCATTTTGTTTTTGATAAAACGCAACCTGCACAAAACAAAGGTGCTGCAACAAACCACGGAGCGACATAATGAAGAACTGAAAGGGACGTTGGATGAGTTGGAAAAAGCAAATCAAAATTATTTACGGGTAATGCGGGTAATGGCGCACGACCTAAAAAATCCGATATCGGGAATCACCGGATTATCGGAGGTAATGATTTATGAGGACGGCATTTCAGCGAGCCAGAAAGAAATGCTTGAACTGATAATGAAAACGAGCATCAATGCCACTTCCATGATTAACGAATTGCTGAGCGCGGCATTAAATGAGGATACCGAAGTCAGAAAAGAAAAAGGCGATTTAATTGCTTTAGCGCGCGACTGCGTGGAGCTGCTTACATTTAAAGCCAAAGAGAAGCAGCAAACAATTGTGTTCCGGCATACATCCGAAACAATAAGTTACCTCTTTAATTTTCAGGAGATGAGCCGTGCGCTGAATAATTTATTGATGAACGCCATAAAATTCAGTTATCCCGAATCTAAAATTGAGGTGAGCATTCAAGAAACCGATACGGAAATTGTGATAGCGGTTAAAGATGAAGGGATAGGAATCAAAGATGCCGATAAAGAGCAGGTTTTTGAAATGTTTACCAATGCAAAAAGGAAGGGTACAAATGGTGAAACGCCGTTTGGGCTTGGCCTTTCTATTACAAAGAAAATTGTTGAGCGCCATGGCGGCCGCATAAGCCTCGAAAGCGAAGAAAAGAAAGGCACTACCTTCTTTATTTGTCTTCCCGTAAATCCGTCATCCACGCTTCATCGCACCCTTACGGAAGCGGCTGTTTTAAACTAACCGGAGAGTTAGGATTCGGGAAAGATGCGGATGGCAGTTCGCTAAAAAATCTATTCAAGTACTTCACTTTAGCTAAGTTTGCCTTCAAACCAATTAGAACCGATTTGATGGCGTCAGCTTTAAACAGACTATTTGTTAGAGCGTTAACAGGTATGCTGTTGATAGGTTTGGTGCAATGCAAATCGGCAAGCGATGATAAAGCCATCACCCGCCTGATGCAATTGCTGGAGAAGCATATTTACAATGGCGATAACGACAGCATCAGGCTCTACCTTTCGAAAACCGCCGTTCATATAAACCCAAACTCATCCTTCTATCCGCGGTATTATCTTTTAAAGGGCGTGCACGAGTTCGCCGATTTTGAAAAGGTGAAATCTTATGCCGACAGCGCACTCTCGTTTTTTAACAAAGAATCGCGTATTCAGGATTATCCCGACTTATACGCGGCCGTGTTGATGATGAAAGGCGAAAACACTTTTTACCGCAAGATGGATGGCAGCGCGCTGAAATATTACTTTGAAGCGTTGAAGTATCAGAAAACAGATTTTAACGACAGCAGGGCGGGATCCATTTTATATAAAATCGGGAGCGTATATTTTGCGCAAGGACGCTTTACCGATGCCATCGATTATTACAAACAATACATCGATGTGTTGCAACAACTCCATCACAAGGATATTGTGTATTTCTATAATATGCAAGCCACGCTTAATAATATTGGCGTTTCGTACGAAAGATTAAAACGCTACGACAGCGCCCTTCTTTTTTACAATACAGATTTGCAGCACATTAAAGCATTTGAAGACAGCAGTAAAACATACGGCGGACTTTACACGGCCGCTCAGCTGATTGCATTGGATAACATTGGTGGCGTTTATTTAAAAACGGGTAAAACAGACAGCGCACAAAAAGTGATTGCCGAAGCATTGGCAATGCCCTATTACACGCCCGACGGAACCAAGTTTACCACCTTTTTAAAGCAGGCAAAAATTGCCGGTGTACAACACAACCTGCCATTGCAAAAATCGGCGCTCGACAGCATTGAATATATAATCGCACACCTGCTGCCCGGTGCAAAAAAAATATTGGGAGCTCAGACGGCTGACTATCTGCTATTGAAATCCGAATATTATGCTGCTGTGGGTGATGTGCAGCAAGCTTACAGTTACCGGAACGCCTATTACGCCAAAAAAGACTCACTGGAAGCAGGAAATTTTTGGATACACCGTTTAAACTTTGAAAAAGAGTTAAATAATTTTGAACAATTTCAACATATACAAAAACTGCAATTTAAAAACCTGTTGCGTGCTTACTTGTTGTATGGTTTCATCTGTATGGCGGTGCTACTTACCGCAATTGCATTTCTTTACCGCAAACAGTACCAAAAGTCGAACTTGTTGCAACAACTTACCGAAACGCATAATAAGCGTTTAAAGGCAACTTTAAAGGATCTGGAACTCACCAATAAACAGCAGCTAAGAGTCATGCGGGTGATGGCGCACGATTTAAAAACTCCTGTGGCCGGCATTGCCGGTCTTGCTGAAATCATGCTCGAAGATGAAAATAACACGCCCGAAATAAACGAGATGCTGGAGTTGATGCGGAAAACCGGCTATAACGCCAGCAATATGATTAACGAATTGCTTACCTCCGCTTTAAATGAGGATGCGCTGTTAGAGAAGGAGAAAGTGAATCTGGTTGAATTAATTAAGGATGCGGTTGAAGTGCTCAGATTAAAAGCCGAAGAAAAAAAGCAGCTCCTGAATTGGCACGCCGGCAGCGAAACCATTATTGCGTCGGTAAACAGCCAGTCAATTTATCGCGCAGTAAGTAACCTTGTAGTCAACGCAATTAAGTTTAGCGCTACAGGAAAGAAAATAGAAGTAAATATAGAAGAGCAAACCGACAACAACCGCGTGCTTATTAGTGTTGCCGACTCCGGCATCGGAATACCGGAAGATGAAAAAGAAGAGGTGTTTCAGATGTTTTCCTCCGCCAAGAAACCGGGCACTGCGGGCGAAAAGCCCTTTGGCCTGGGCTTGTCTATCACAAAAAAAATTGTTGAGCGCCACTACGGTAAAATATGGTTTACCAGCGAGGTAAATGTGGGCACCACTTTTTATATTGAATTGCCGATAGAACTGAAGAAGCTGAAAAATTTTACCGGGCATCAGTTTCCGGCCAGCAGTTAAGGCATGGCCGTATATTCGGGCCGTTTAATGTCATGATAAAATAAAAATGTCCACCCTTCCCTTTGCCCTTGCTCTTTCCACTGTTGCCGGAGTTCCATTGCGCGCCTTCCGTTGTAATCGTATTTTGCAATAAACTTATTCTTAAGCTGCTGAAATTGCGGGGCCTCATCGCCTCCGAAAAAAATTTGCCTGCCCGCCTCTTCAATCCAGATTACAATATGGTTTTTGCTGTGTCCGCCGCTTTTTTGCCAACGAATCTTTTCCCCTATTCTACCTTCATCGCCTTGAAGCAGGACTACATTTTTCTCGTTGAGTAAAATGCTGATGGCATCGCGGTTATAGGAAGCAGACTGCTGTAAAGTGGCCGCCTGCAACTCTTGTTGATGCACATAGTAGGTAGCATTAGGAAAGCTTATATGGTAATGGCCAAGCCTGTCGCGATAACTGATGCCGCCTGCATGGTCTTTATGAAGATGAGAAAGCACCACCTTGGTGATTTGTTGCGGCACGATGCCGTTGGCTTTTAAGTTTTTGACTAACTGTAGCTCGCCTTCACTAAAAAAGCCAAGGCCGGTATCGAGCAAAATTTTATCCGTTTCGGTAACTACTACAAAGGGTTGCACTTCTACGAGCAGGCTTCCAACCCCCCGCTCCTCTAAAGCATCTTTTTCTAAATTAAACGGTATAAATTCTTTCGACCCATCAACCGTAAAGCTTCCTTCTGAAAGGGGGATTATCTTCATAAACTACTTTTTACAAACATCTACCTCAACACCATGTTGCGGTCTGCATCTAACCGAACCAGGATAAAAATGAGCACCGTAAACGTAAGCAGCGATGAGCCGCCGTAACTGATAAGCGGCAACGGAATTCCGATAATGGGAAACAGGCCAATCGTCATACAAACATTTATGGTGATATGAAAAAACAAGATGCTTGCCACGCTGTAAGCATAAATGCGGCTGAAAGCACTTCGTTGCCGTTCGGCGATATACACAATGCGGAAAAGGAGCACAAAGTATAAGGCCAGAAAACTGATGGTTCCGGCAAATCCAAAAGCTTCACCCAGCGAAGTGAAGATAAAGTCGGTATGTTGTTCCGGAACATATCTTCCCCTCGTTTGTGTCCCTTTTAAAAAGCCCCGGCCTGTTAATCCGCCCGAACCAATCGCAATCTTACTCTGCCTTACGTTATAGTCGTCCGGCTTCCGAACTTGTTTATCGGGATTATTAATGACGTGTTTGTTCTGCGAGCAGTCGTAATCCTTTCCTACCATGCTGTAAATACGCTGGCTTTGGTAACACTGAAAAACGTTGTTGAAAAGGTAAGGCACTGCAAAGCGCTGCACGCCCACACACACCACCCAAATGGAGAGGATAAAGAATAACAGCTTTTTGTTTCTACGAATTTGCCGGCGGCTAAACACAATAATGATAAGCGCAATTGCCGTTAACAAGATAGCGAGGGTGTTGGGGTCCACAATCAGAGTAGCCACTACCAGCGCACCGAAAGAAAAGCCAACTACTAACAGCCAGCCCGGCAAACCCTCGCGGTACATCACAATAAAAAAAGAAGTGTATACCAGCGCAAGCCCCGTTTCGTTTTGAAGAATGGATAATATGGCGGGCGTCAGTGCAATGGCAGCTGCAAAAAACTGAGTCGACAGCTTATTGAAGTCGGTATCAACGCGGCTGATAAACTTTGCAATTGCCAGCGAGGTAAAAATTTTGCACAGTTCGGCCGGTTGCAGGTTAAACCCGCCACCCAACGCAATCCAGCTCCGCGATCCGTTAATATCTTTCCCAATCGCAAACGTGGCAATCATCAACAACAAACCCGCAACATACAGGAGGTTTGCCGTTGCTGTAAACAGCTTGCTGTCGGTCAATAATATAAAAGTGCCCACAGCTACGCAAAGGCCGCTGAACATTAACTGACGGCTGTAATTTGTTTTGCCTGCAAAAAAGGTTTCAACGCCGCTTGCGCCCGGACGATATTCTACCATGTAAATGCACAGTATGCCAATAGCCACAAGAATTATATAGATGAAAATCACCAGCCAGTCGATACCCTTGGACAAATATTTATTATCGTTCATGCTGCATGATTAAAGTTCCAGAAAGCTTTTCTTCTTTCTTCTTTCGTCCAGAGTATCGGGTTTTGAAACGCCACAGGCTGCTTACCGCTTGTATCGCCGGGTGCAGGCGTGGTTTTTCTTTCATCGAACTCGGGCTTCTCTTCTATATCCACCGTATCTTTCACTTCTTTTTGCTGCGCTCTTATCCGGAGCTGGATGCTGTCTTTCGATCGTTTCACTGAATCTATTTTGCGCATTTCCTTCAACATTCGCGGAGGTATCAGGCTCATATTGGTGAGGCGTTCCACTTCCGCATTTCTCTTCGGCCCTTCAATGGAATCTTTCAGATATTTCTCTATCAGCAAGCTGGCAATCGGTGCGGCCGATGTAGCGCCGTATCCTGCGTTTTCACACATCACGGCAATGGCAATCTGTGGGTTTTCGCGTGGCGCAAAGGCTCCGAAAAAAGCGTGGTCTTTTTGTTTTTCACCTTTATAGGCGTTTTCAACTGTACCGGTTTTTCCGCAAACATTAATGCCCGGCACCTTCGCATAAAATCCCGTTCCCGACTCCATGGTGGCTTGCATACCGGCATGAACATCTTCAAAAATAGAGTCGGAAATCGGCAGTGTTCGGTGTTTAATGCGATATTTTTCGAGCAATCCAAACTGGTCGCCTCCCTCAATCGAGTCTACCAGATGCGGGGTGTAGTACCATCCTTTATTGGCAATGATGGCCATCATGTTGGAAAGCTGTGTCAGCGTTGTAAGCACCTCGCCCTGGCCAATACTGTTGGAAATGATGTTACACGACTTCCAGTTTTTTCCGAATATCTTTTTGTAGTATGTGGCTACCGGAATATTTCCTTTTTTTTCTGATGGAAGATCAACGCCGAGTGTATGGCCTAAACCAAACGAATAAGCATACTGATTAAACCGGCCTAATGCGCTGTCGATGGATGGATACATCGGATTTTCCAAGGTGCGCCGGAAGGTTACGGCAAAATAGGTATTGCACGATTTTGCAATGGCCGGCTTCAATGTAAAAGTACCCGCGGCATGGCATCCCATCCGCCTGCCGCAGCCATAATATCCGCCCCCACACGATATTACAGCCCGGTCGTCGATAACGCCTTCCGCCATTCCTACAATTCCGATAAAGGATTTAAATGTAGATCCCGGTGAATAATACGTTTGAAGCGTACGGTTCAACAACGGCAGTCGGGGATCGGTGTATAGTTCGGAAAAATGTTTCCTTCGTTTGTTGCCCGTAAGATAGTTGGGATTGTAGGTGGGGCTCGACACCATGCAAATGATGCCGCCTGTTTTGGGATTAATTGCAACAATGCTGCCCACCTTGTTGGTCATCAGCTTTTCGCCGAGTTGCTGCAATTCCACATCGAGGCTCAGATAAATGTTCTTACCCGCAACGGGTGTAGTGTCGTAAGCACCGTTTTCATACCTTCCCTGAATGCGGCTTCTGTTATCTCGTATAAAATATTCTATTCCGCGGTTTCCCATCAGCACTTTTTCATAATTCCTTTCCAGGCCGGTCATCCCTGTGTAGTCGCCCATTTCATATCCTTCGTCGGCGTGTTTCCTTAAAAAAGTAGTGTCCACCTCCGCAAGGTATCCCAGAATGTTTCCGGCAGTGTTGTAAGGATAAGATCTGACAGGCCTTTCGGTTAAAATAAATCCCGGAAAGCGGTACATATTTTCGTTGAGGCGGGCATATAATTCGGGTGAAAGCAAGGGTTCAAAAATGCTCGGCCGCACACTCGAGTTTTTTATAATGGCTTCAATAATGCGTTTATGAAACTGCGCCGAATCGATACCAAGAATTTTACACAACATAGCTGTGTCGGCGCCGCGTATTTCGGAAGGAGTAACTTGCAAATCGAACATGATTTTATTTTCAAGAATCGCCCGTTGCTTCCGGTCGTATATAATGCCTCTGTCGGGGTAAATTACTTTTCTGAAACGTGCATTATTCTCGGCAAGCCAGCGGTATTTGGATGAAAACACTTGCAGATTTAGCAGCTGTATGGTTACAATTACGAATACTGCAATAAAAATTCCCTGAACTACCCAACCCCTCGACTGATTATATTCTGCCATGAATGTTTTGTGTGCTGTGTGCCGTGATACAATTTATAAGGCAAGATGCACAATTATTTGCTAACAAATAAGCCGGTTATTAAATGATTTTTGTTTCGTAGGCATACTTAATCAGGCCCACAACATTATGTGTGTTTGTTTTCCGGAAAATGTTCTTGCGGTGGGTTTCAACGGTGCGTTCACTGATGGAGAGGATGTCGGCTATTTCTTTGTTTGAATGTTCCTTTTCAATCAGTCGGATGATGTCTTTTTCCCGAGAGGTGATGTTCACTTCCGGGGCCTTTTTCTGTGCACAATATTTATCGAGTTCTTTCAGTACTTCTTCGCCAAAAAATATTCCGCCGGCGGCAATTTTTTCAATGCCGGCAATCAGTTCTTCCTTCCCAATATTTTTTAGGGCATAACCACATACATCGGCGTCGTTAATCATATTGTTAATCATCTCGCCCTGCCCGCTCATGCTGAGCACAAGGATTTTGATGTGCGGAAACTTTGCTTTAATAATTTTGGCCAGTTCGTTGCCGTTCATTTCAGGCATCAAAATATCCGTAATTAAAACATCAACTTTAATGGTGCTAAGTTGACGAATCGTTTCCGCCGGAGATGTGGACGCAAAAACAACCCGGATGTGTTTGGCCTCGTTTAACAGCGCCAGCACGCCATCGATAATAAGCTGATGATCATCGACGATGGCGATATGGATGGGATTGGCGGCAGAAGACATTTACGCAAAAATATGTATTATAACGGAACTGAAAAGCTGATGCATGTACCGTTTCCCGGCGCGCTGTTCCATTCTATTTCGCCCTTTAAAAACTCAATTCTCCTTTTGATGTTCATGAGGCCGATACCGCCTTTTTTGCCCTCTGTTTCCATATCAAATCCTTTTCCGTTGTCTTCTATCGTGCCGCTGATGGCATTTTCGTCCTGAATGATCGTTACGTCGAGCTGCGAAGCTCCGGCGTGTTTAATGGTATTGTTCACGCACTCCTGAACCACACGGTACAGCACAGATTCAATGTTTTTATTGTTATCGTCTTTTAATCCATCGGTAAACAAATGCACCTGAAGTTTATCGCCGTCGAGATGATCGAAAAAAGTGCGGAGGGCTTCTTCAAAACTCGTTTTGGTCATTACGTTGGGCATCATGTTGTGCGAAACATGCCGCACTTCTTTACAGCTTTCGTCAACCATATGCACAATTTTGGAAAATTTTTCCTGCTGATTGCTTTCTGCAAACTGCAACTGCGACTCAATCGACGACAGGTTCATCTTCACTGCACTCATCATTTGTCCTACCCCATCGTGCAAGTCGCGGGCGATACGGCTCCTTTCCTTTTCTTCCGCCTCCATCACAGCTTGTATTGCCATCTGCTGCTGCTCGAAAATAGCTTGCTGAAGTTTATTTTTCTGCTTCAGGCGCAGGCGTTTGTAGTACGAAACCGTTAACACGGCTGCAACGCCAAACAAGATGACCGCAAGTATAATAGCGTTATTTCTTTTGTTGATTTCTATCTGCTGTTGCAGCAATTGCGCCTTCTGCCGTGCAGTTTGATATTTTGCGGAGATGTCTTCAATTTCCGTCATCTTATCAATGTTATAAATCGAATCTTTCAGCCAGTTGTTGGCTGTGAGATGAAAGTAGGCGCGTGCGCTGTTCCCCACTTTGTCGTACATCTTTGAAATGGCAAGATGAATCTCCATTTCAAGGTCGGGTACCTTTAACCTCGAGGCATGTGCCAGTGCCTGCTCGTACGCTTCAATAGCTTTCCGGTAACTTTTTTGCTTTGCGTACACATCGCCCAGATCGGCGTAGTTAAAGGCAATAGCGAAAGAATCGCGGCGCTGCAAACGGATGCGCATCGCTTCGAGCAAATACGCTTCAGCTTGTTTTAGCTCATCTTTTTTCCCCATCGCTACGCCGATAAATGCCAGCGAATAGCCGATGCCATCCGGGTCTTTTCGCACTCGTTGAATGTCGAGCGACTGCTGATACCGGCTCAGTGCCTCGTCATAATTTCCCTGATACTCGAAGATGACGCCCGATTCATTTAAGATGGTAGCCTCGCCTTCGGCGTTATTGCTTGTGCGAAAAATCTGCAAAGCCTTATCGTAAAACTCAATGGCTCTTACATAATCTTTCGTTTTTCGGCCGGTGCGCGCTAAATCATTATACAGCCAGGCAACATCATCCGGCTTGCCATGCCGTTCAAAAAAGGGGATGGCTTTATAGTAATAAAAAACAGCGGAATCCAACAAGCCTGAAACCGCATAAGCCCGGCCTTTCACCTGCGTAAACCGCGCAACATAAAGCGAGTCGCCCTGCTTCGATGCAGTGTTGAGGGCGTCGTCTATGAGTGTAAGCGTTCGGCGCAGATCAAGCAAACTAAGCTGTTTGGCAAGATCGAAAGCTGCTGCCATTTTTTTATTGTAATCGGAGGTGCTGTCCACAATGGCCTGCAAGCGGTTTATCTCCACATCTTTTTGTGCAGAGCTATAAAAAGAAATCAGCAGCAGTATAGAAACAGTTATATACTTCATTCGGCAGACATGGTTTAAATATAGTGTATCGCAGCAAAAAATGAAAGCCTCGTGAATGAAAATTTTATTCGAGGGTTTTTTAAAAAATAAACTGTAGGGCTGAGCAGATGTTCAGGTGCTGGGTTCAACCATCTTTCAACTTAATAGCTTTGTGAGGCATTGAAAAGAAGACTGCTTTGGAACGCATTGCCAAGCGAGAATTGAGTAGTGAAAAAAATGAAAGTATACTGCCGTTCCTGTTGCTGCATGCATTCAGACACAAGACAAACAAAACCCTTCAACATTTGTAAGTTTGTTTATGATGAGATGGATATACTTTGCTGCCGTTGTGCTGCTTGCCGCTTGTAGCAGCCCTGATAAAGTGGATTTTGTTTTAGTGAATGCAAACATTTATACAGTTGATGACCACTTCTCGACCGCCGAAGCCCTCGCTGTAAAAGATGGAAAAATTCTTGCATTGGGAACAACGGCGTCGATAAAAGCGAATTATGAAGCAACAGAAATCATCGATGCTAAAGGCGCTTTTGTGTATCCGGGTTTTATTGATGCACATGCACACTTTCTGGGCTACGGGCAGTCGCTGTTTTCAGTAAACTTGTTCAACTCAAAAAGCTGGGATGAAGCGGTGGAAAGAATAGCAAAGTTCGCCGGTGAAAACAAGCAGCAGGAGTGGATTACAGGCCGCGGATGGGATCAAAACCTGTGGTCCGGAAAGCAATTTCCCACAAATGAAAAACTGAACGCCCTTTTTCCCGACAAGCCGGCCGTTTTTAGCCGGGTTGACGGCCATGCACTCGTGGCTAACAACAAAGCGCTTGAGATTGCAGGAATTACTGCAACCACAAACATTTCAGGCGGATCGGTTGAGTTACTGAACGGCAAACCTACCGGCCTGCTCGTTGATAATGCGATGAATTTGATATTCGATAAAATGCCGCCGGCAGGACGAAAACAATATCAAGAGTGGCTCACCGCAGCGCAGGCCAACTGCTTCTCCGTCGGCCTCACCACCGTAGCCGACTGCGGCCTTATGTTTAACGACATTGAAATGATCGACTCGTTACAACAAGAAAATATAGTAAAAATGCCGGTGTATGCCATGTTAAGCGACGACAAACGCAACTACGATTTATATCTTAAAAAAGGCCCCTACAAAACCAACCTTCTGTATGTAAAGGGAATAAAATTTTATTCCGATGGCGCTCTTGGCAGCCGCGGCGCCTGCCTTCTGCAACCTTACAGCGATAAGCCGGGCTGGAGAGGTTTTATGCTGAAGAACGAATCTTACTTCGACTCGATGGCGGCGCTGATTGCAAAAACAGATTTTCAGATGTGTACACATGCAATTGGCGATTCGGCTAATCGCACCATCTTAAAAGTTTATCAAAAACATCTTGTAAAAGGCAACGACAAAAGGTGGCGTATCGAGCATGCACAAGTGATAAACCCGGCTGATTTCTCATTCTTTAAGGCGGCCAGCATTGTACCGTCGGTGCAGCCCACGCACGCCACATCGGATATGCATTGGGCGGGAGAGCGGCTGGGCAGCGAACGCCTAAAAACGGCCTATGCATACAAGCAACTACTTCAGCAAAATGGCTGGATTGCGTTAGGCACCGATTTTCCGGTGGAAGATATAAATCCTTTCAGAACCTTTTATGCAGCGGTGGCAAGAAAAGACGCAAAAGGACAGCCTGAAGCCGGCTTCCAAAAGCAAAATGCCCTGAGCAGAACGGAGGCGTTAAAAGGAATGACGATCTGGGCTGCAAAATCTTGTTTCCTTGAAACCGAAACCGGCAGTTTGGAAAAAGGAAAACTTGCCAACTTCATCATCCTGAACAAAGACTTACTAAAGATTAATGAAAAAGAAATCCTGGCCACAGAAGTACTCTCCACCTTTGTTCATGGAAAACGCGTGTACGCTAAAAAGGCTACAAAATCTTTGAACTAAATTTCCCGTTAGTGATGAAAACCTTGGCGTTGCTGCTATCCAGCGCAGTGCCGCTAAAGGTTCCTGAAACCGTTTTGGTGGCAGCATTGTAAGAAGTAATCTTCATCGTCATAAGGGCGCCGCCGGCAATACCGGCAAGCGTAGCCTGATACTCAATTCCCGGGTTTGAAATATTGGAGAAGATGAAGCTGTTCGCCGGTTTCAGCGGACTGGTAAAAAAGGTTTCCGGTTTAATAACAGAATCGCTAAGCTGTAGTGTAAGGCTGAGGCTTTTACTGTTCTGTGCATTTGGGCCACCGATAATGAGCAGGCTGCCCGGCTGTATTGGATTCGGTATCTTAACCGCCGTACAAGTTCCTTGAAACGACGCGGCCCCTCTGTTGAAACTCCATGTGCCGCCGAAAGGATTATTATTTAATCCGTTTCCACAGCCGTTGGATTTGCCAATTAATGAGCGGAGTTTTCCATTGGTTATTTTAGCAGTAGCTGCTCCAACAGGAGCAATCAGCGTGGCTGAAAAACTTGCTTCGAGGAGTGTATCGTTTATGAATGTAATGTTTACGACTGCGCTGCTGCCGGGCGATGCGTTGCTGTACACATCCGTTCCTTTGTTATACAGCATCATTAACTGACTGTCGGCTGAATACGAACCGGCCACTATGTTTGCGGCGGTGATTACGATGTTGAAGAAATTTCCGGCTGTATCGGAGCAGCGGACAGTAAGCGATTTCTGGCCTGCGGACACATTGGTAAGGAAGGCGGTATCGGTACAGCCCGCGCGGAAATCGCTGCCAATTGTTGCTTCCCACTTATACGTGGATGCGGGGTTAGGCCCTGGCTGCGGCGTAACAGGAGGTACCGGCGTAACAGGTGGCGTAAGTCCGCTATTTTCGAGGCTAAAGTCTTTTCTGCAGCCAAAAAAAACCGCCGTCAGCAGAAGCAGGGTTATAAACAGTTGTTTCTTCACAGTGATTAACTTATGATTGAATATTATTGTTCGCGGGAGAGCTTTTGGTGCTCGGGAAAAAACTTTTTTTGAAACAAAAAGAGAATGATTACTCCAAGAGAAATGGAAGCATCGGCAAGATTAAACACAGGCCTGAAAAACTCAAATTCCGATCCGCCCACGAATGGAATCCAATCAGGATAGGTGGCGTTTCTGACAATGGGGAAGTAAAACATATCTACCACCTTGCCGTGCAGAAAACCCGCGTAGCCACCACCGGAAGGGAAGATAGCTGCAACGTGCTGGGTGTAAAAATCGCCGCTGTTTTCGAAAATAAGCCCATAAAACATACTGTCGATCAGGTTGCCAAGAGCCCCGGCCAAAATCATGGAGGCGCAAACAATAAATCCGTTCGTGTATTTTCCTGAGCGTATCACATTTTTAATGTAAAAACTTCCGGCAATAACGGCCACAAATCTAAACAAGGTAAGCGCAATTTTTCCTATCGCACCGCCAAACGAAAGGCCCCATGCCATACCCTCGTTTTCCACAAAGTGAATCCGGAACCAGTTCCATCCCATCACCTTGATTTCTTCACCCAAATAAAAGTTTGTCTTTATGTAAATTTTTATGATCTGGTCAATCAACAATATTGCAACAACAATCAGAACAACGTGTTTACCTTTAATCATCTTCATTCAAAACTCAAATATAGGTGGTGATAATCGTACCCAATAAAATTTAAGTTAGTCTTCAATATAAACGCGTTTCACCCTTTGTCCTATACCCGTTAAAATCTCGTAAGGTATGGTGTTGCACTTTTCTGCAATTTCTTCTACGCGGATGTGGTCGCCCATCAGTTCCACCACATCGCCCTCCTGAGCATTGCGGACTTCCGTAACGTCCACCATAATCATATCCATACAAACGCTGCCAACTACCGGCACTTCTTTTCCGTGCAGATATGCTTTTCCAATTCCATTGCCGAGTGTTCTCGGATAACCGTCAGCGTATCCTATTCGTAAAGTGGCAATCACGGCATCCTTCAAAATTTTCCCCCTTCGGTTATATCCAACCGTTTCCCCTGCTTTCAGTTTCCTGATTTGCGCAATGGTTGTTTTTAGCACTGCAACAGTTCTTAAGTGCAAAGCCGCACCGGTATTCACTCCATACAGCCCAATGCCCAGGCGCACCATGTTGAGTTGTGCTTCCGGATGGCGTAAAATACCGGCGGAGTTGGCTATATGCTTCATGAATTTGTACCCCAGGCCACGTTCCAGAACATCGCAGCACTGTAACAACGTATCTAACTGTTGTTTTGTAAACGCGTCTTCGCTGGCATCTTCGCTTGCTGCGAAATGAGAAAACACCGATTTTATTTTTACCTGTTGATTCGTTTGTAAAAAAGCCACTAATTCGACAATGTCTGCGGGGTTGAACCCGAGCCGGTGCATCCCGGTATCTATTTTTATGTGTATGGGAAAATCTGATATGCCCTGTTGCATTAAAAACCGGCTGAAGTTTTTTAAAAGGCTGAAAGAAAAAATTTCCGGTTCAAGATCGAAATCGACCAGTGCATTAAAAGCCGCCGTATCGAGGTTGAAGATGAGTACCGGCAGTGTTATACCCGCTTTGCGCAGTTCTATTCCTTCATCGGCATAGGCCACAGCGAGGTAATCTACTTTGTGAAACTGCATCAGCGAAGCAATTTCTGCGCTACCGCTGCCATAACCAAAAGCCTTTACGACCGCCATGGTTTTTACGCCCGGCTTCAACAATTTCTGATGCGCCTTCAGGTTATGCACCATGGCGTCTAAATGCACTTCCAGTATAGTTTGATGCACTTTTATATCGAACAGTGCAGCAATTTTTTCAAAGCTGAAGGCGCGTGCCCCTTTTACTAAAATCAGTTCGTTGCGGAAGGGCAGATGGCTAAAGCCTTCCACGAATGCCAGTGTAGACACGAAATGTTCCATCACTAATCCGCTTTCGTTCAAAAAAGGCAGATGTTTTTCCCAATCCGGGCCAACAAGTATTACCCGGTTCACCTTTCTTTCAACCAGCATGTCAACAATTTGTGTGTACTGATTATTGTTATATCCGTAAGGAAGGTCAGAAAGAATTACGGTTTTGTTTGCGAGCGGCTGCTGCCGGTTAAGAAAATCGAGGGCTATGGTTAACGAACTTAAATCGAGGCTGTAAGCATCATTAATTAAGTAACAGCCATTAATCGCTTGCTTCAGTTGAAGTCGCATATCTACGGGATGCAGTTGCACCATTCGTTCGGCAATAACAAAATTCGGAATGTTGAAGCAGAGCAACACACACCAGCAACAGACAGCGTTTTCCACGGAAGCGTCATCGGTAAACGGAATGCAGATGGAAATGTTCTGATGCTGAAACTTAGCGTGGATGCGGGTTTCATCGGCATGCTTCTCGATTTCCACAATGCGCAAATCGCAGTTTTCGGAAGTGCCGTAGCAGAATGTTTTGTTTTTGAAAGTGAGTGAGGCGGCCTGCTTTATCAATTTATCGTCATCGTTAAATATCAACAATTCCGCATGTTTAAACAGATACATTTTTTCAGCCACCTTTTGCGGCCGGTTAATGAACCCTTCGTCGTGTGCGTGGCCAATGTTGGTAAAGACGCCGATGGTTGGTTCAATTACCTTTTCGAGCAATTCCATTTCGCCCGGCATGGATATACCGGCTTCAAATATGGCCAGGTTATGTTGCGGCTTCATCTGCCAGACACTAAGCGGCACACCGGTTTGCGAGTTGTAACTCTTAGGGCTTTTTACAATTTTAAAATCCTCATGCAGCAGCTGATACAGCCATTCTTTCACAATGGTTTTTCCGTTGCTTCCTGTAATTCCGATAACCGGATACTTAAAATGTTTGCGGTGCCATGAAGCGAGTTGCTGCAACGCTTCAACGGAATTTTCAACCCATAAAAAATTTGCACCGCTAAAGCTTTCGCTATCAAAATTTTCGCCTGTTTGCACAACGAAATTTCTAACGCCGTGCGCATAACAGTCTTCGATAAACTGATGTCCGTTGCGCTGAAGCGTGGTGATGGCAAAAAATAGGGCTGATGAAGAAAACGCAATACGCCGGCTGTCGGTAAACAAGTACTCAATTACGTAGTCGGGGTCGGAAATAATGGCCCGCTTGGCAATAACGGATGCGATTTCTGAAATACTATACACTTTGGCTATCTTGATTTTTTGCAAGATGGTGAAGATGCGAATAAAGTACGGAACCGCCGAGGCAGGCAATGATTACCGCAAGCGAAATATAAATAGATATATGGATTCCGAAATATTCGATCAGCATCTTAACTCCTACAAACACGAGCACCACGGCAATTCCCTGCTGTAAATACGCAAAGCGGTCCACTGCTCCGCGGAGCAGAAAGAACAAACTCCTTAAGCCGAGCACCGCGAAGATGTTGCTCGAATAAATAACAACAATATCCGCCTCCGAAAACGGCACCATTGGCCCGGAACGCACCAGGCTTACAACGGTGGGAATGCTATCCAGTGCAAACACAATGTCTGTTCCGGCAAGTAATAACACCACCACGGCAAGCGGTGTTATGTGCAGGCGATTATGCTCTCTTGTAAAATACTTTCCCGGCGGTGCGACAAAGCTTACCGGAAAAATTTTCTGCACCCATTTATAAATGATGCTCTCCTGCGGATTATATTCTTCTTCCTCTTTTTTTACAAAAAGCTTTATGCCGGTATAAACGAGAAAGGCTCCGAACAAATACAGCAACCAATGAAAACGTTCAATCAGCTCCACACCAACAGCAATGAAGATAATTCTGAAGATAATGGCCAGCAATATTCCCACCAGCAAAGCGCGCCCGGCTTCTTGTTCATCTACTTTAAAAAAAGAAAAAATCAGAATAAAAACAAAGATGTTATCAATGCTCAGCGTCCATTCCATTAAATAGGCGCTGATGTATTTTGTTGCATAAACTGCACCTTCTTCGTACCAGATAAATCCACAAAAAGCAAACGACAGGCTCACCCACAAAAGGGTTTGCAAAAAAGCCTGTTTCAACGTTACTTTTTTATGTTTTTTATTCAACAGCCCCAAATCGAATACGAGGGCTAATACAATTACGACAATACCTACCGTATATAGAATTTGAATTTTGGACATGGAAAAACCAGTTAGGTGTATTTACGTTTTTTCAGTTGCAGGAATATTATGCCAAACACCGCCACCAACGCAATGGGAACGCCGATGTTTATCCATTGCCATTTTTGCTTTTCCGTTTCAATTTTCGCTGCATCCAGCAAGCGAAGCGTAAAGTTTTTCGACCTGCTCTCGAAAATGCCGGTGTTGCTGCACATATAATCGATGCAGTTTAACAGAAACTGCTTATTGGCGAAAGTGTACTCTACATACTGATTTGTGCCCATCGGAACCATTCCTTTTTGCGATAATTCGTTCAAAAAAATATCGCCGTCGGCAATTGTAATCAGCTTACCGGGCTTTACAGATAAACGGCTGAATGTATAACCCTGATTGGCCCATGCCGCAACTTGATCGGCCGAAATTCTGTTGGCAAAAAGCGATTGAAAATTCCCTTCACTAAGCACTGCGAGCGGAACATAGGGCTGCGTAAATGCGTTTACATCGTCGGCATATTGCATGGCGTTAAAGCTGATGATAGATGGCGATGCCACTATTTTTCCGTGAGCCGATGTAGTGAGCAACACAGCCTTAGTTGCACCAGCAGTTTTTACTGTATCGATGGAGGAAGCATACTTTAAAAAAACGGGGTCAAGGTTTTTTGAAACCGGATGATTGGTTCCCTGCACGAGCGGATAATAGGGCCATGAAAGCAATTGAATTTGGGGCTTGCCGCCCGCTTCGCCCACTACCTGAGGAATGTCGGTGTTTTGATAATCGAGTACAAGATTGGGATTGATGCGCACACCGTATTTAAAGAGCAAATCGGTGAGCTCAAGGCCATTGTCGAAAGCAAGCGCGCTGCCCTGAATTTTCAGGCTGTCGAGCGGCGCTTCCAGAATGTCTGTGGCCAGCAACACATTGCCTCCGTGAATGAGATACTGGTCTATTTTAAGTTTGTCGGCATCCGAGAAGGTTTGCGTGGGTTGCAGTATGATAACGGCACTATATTTCTCCGGAATGAAATCCGAGGTCTTTATATTGAATGTATCTACACTGTTTTCAGACGCGAGGGTTGTCAGTAATTCGAAAGCGCCATCGAACAAAGGTTGTCCGTTTCCTGTAAGGTAGGCGATGTGGGGAACCGAATCGCGGGTTACTTTGTCGATGGCCGACGAAAACTTATACTCCAGCAGCGACTCCACGTTATTATAGTAACTGTTTTCATCGCTTGTGTTTACACCCGCTAAAAAATTAACCGGATATACGCCGTTAACCGATTGCACCAGTGCGCCCGGAATTACCAGTCGCTGACTTTGTACACTTCCCTTTTTTTCCTGAGCCACCTGGGTGAGCGGACTGAGTCCAAAACGCGAAAGCGAATCGACGAGGAGGCGCTGTTCCTCTTCATTCTCCATCTTAAAAACGTCCGTGTAACGCACAATAATGTTGCCGCCCGACAAGCTACGATATTGCGCCAGTGCGGCATCTACCGCATTTCGTACTTTTTTTAAACCTGAGGTTAAATCGCCGGTTAAAAACACATCTACATAAACCGGATGGTTTAAGCCTTCCACAAGTTTCTTGCTGCTTGCGCTAAAGGTGAAGCGCTTCTCTTTGGTAAGGTCTGCTCTGTAGTGGATGAAAGCCGATGCCAGCGCAATACCGCAAAACGCCAGACAATAAAAAATAACTTTCCAGTTGAAGCCACTTGTTCTCGGTCTGCTCATTTTCCTTCAATATTATTCTTGGTTAACAAAAGAAATAAACCCGAGGCAGCGATGAAGTAAAGCATGTCGCCGACGGATATCACGCCGCGGCTGATACTGTTATAATGATACCGTATTCCAAGCATTTCAATATAATAATCCCATCCATTTGCAAAAAAAGAAAGCTTGCTAAGCGCGTCGAAACCTTCGTAAAACAAAAAACTAACAAAGGCGGCCGCTATAAAAGCAATTACTGTATTAGACGTAAAACTGCTGATGAAAATTCCGATAGATGCATATACAGCGGCAAGGAAAAACAAGCCGATATAGCTGCCTGCTGTGGCACCCGCGTCAATTCCTCCCTCCATGCTAAGCTCCTCCATTGAAACAGAGTAAATGAGCGTGGGAATCAGTGCCGCCAGCACAATTAAAAAACATCCAAGAAATTTTCCCGCCACAATTTTGGCTGATGAAAACGGAAGCGTTTTGAGTATTTCGAAGGTGCCGGAACGATACTCGTCGGAAAAACTCCGCATACAAACTGTTGGTATGATAAAGAGCATGATGTACGGCATTACAGAGAAGAAAGGTTCCAGAGTTGCATAACCGTAATCGAGCAAGTTATAGCCCGGAAAAACAAATACGAGCAGGCCGGTAACCAACAAAAAAATCACGAGCGCCAGATACCCGGTGATGCCGGAAAAAAACAAACTAAATTCCTTTTTTGCCAAAATCCACATCTGCCAAAACTAAGCGAATTCCTGTTGTATTAATTCTATGATTTTCGTTAAGTTATTGGCCAGCCCAGCTCCTCTACCTTAACATTGGGTTCGGCTTTAAAATCATATTTACGTATACTTTTGCACCATGGATTTCGATATCAAAGCCTTACTTACGGTTACGTTTACGCTCTTTGCGGTAATCGATATTTTAGGATCTATCCCGCTTCTCATTTCTTTAAAAACAAAGATGGGCGACATCAACGCTTGGAAGGCTACAGCTATTTCTGGAGGGCTCATGATTTTGTTTTTGTTTTTAGGAAAAGAGTTTTTAAATGTGCTCGGTGTGGATATCCGCTCGTTTGCGGTGGGCGGCTCTATTGTAATATTCCTTCTTGGCCTCGAAATGGTGCTCGGACATGAAATATTTAAAGGCGAAAAAGAAACGTCGTCCGGAACACTCGTGCCTATTGCTTTTCCAATCATTGCGGGAAGCGGAACACTCACCACGATTATGTCGCTGAAAGCCAACTTCGATGAATACTATATACTGGCGGGCATACTTGTAAATTTGCTCGTGGTGTACATTGTGCTTAAGTCGCTCCGGTGGATTGAAAAAGTATTGGGCAAAGGCGGTATGCTTGCGCTGCGCAAATTTTTCGGTGTAATTCTGCTTGCTATTGCGGTGAAAATTTTCAGCAGCAACCTCGCAGCTTTTGGTAAGTAAAAGACGTTGGGAATGCGATTAACCTGTTATTCGTTTTTAGTGCCGCCATCATCTTGGTCTTCGGGTTTGTTGGCTTGACGGCGCTCGCTTTTCAACTTGTTCATGCGTTCCTTTTCTTCGCGCCGCAATTCTTTTCTCGACTTGGGCTTTAGCACTTGTACTTCTTCATTTTCCTTGATGGTTGTTGAGGAGTCGGGATTTGCAGCCGTTGAATCGCTTCCTTTCTCCAATTGCTGCTCCAAAAAAGCAATGCGTTTTTTGCGTTCTTTCTTACTTAATCCTTTCAGGCTTGCAAGGGTTGTGCTGTCGAGTTCAAGCTTTGGCTTCTTCTTTTTTTTACCGGCGTCAATCTTCGCAAAATAAGCGGAGTCCTGCGCCTGCTTTTCTTTCAGTGCCCATTTTACACATTTTTCTGTGGAGTCGAAAAGCCTAATTTCATTTATTCTTACACAATGTTTTTGATGGTCTGATTTTGCGGGCGTGCAGCAAAATTCTACTGGAATTAAAATGGTGGTGGTGCTGTTTTGAATGTTGGCCGTGTTGGTGAGCGGCGCTTTCCTTATGTAGCCGTAAATGAAGTCTTCTACAAACCTGAGTTTAATGGTTACTACAAATTCATCTCCTTCTTCGCGGGTGATGGATTGATATTCTTCCTGAAGGTTCTTCATCTTCTCCGGTGTCATTTCCATGATGCGGTAAAGCATCTCTTCGGGCAGCTCACAATCTTCAAGTCGTTTAATTACACGCGCCTTGTTTCCGGCTTCTTTTTCTTCCGGACGATTCACCGGAGTAACTTCCTGCGACAACGATAAATGGGCTATAAAGCAGCACAGCAGCGCAACAGAGCAACGGAAAAGCATAAAGCAGTTTTAAAGATGATGGATACTCAAAAGTAAATTGAATCGTTCAACTGCGGCATTAAATTTATACTACATTGCCCGCCCAACAAGCCATACAATATGAATAAAGCCAGAAACGATAGAGGAAATTTTTTAGGGCGAATAATGTTGTTGCCGGTTGAAATGATCATTGTGATGGCGTTTTACATCGCCAGCCTTTATCTGTTTTCGTTGATGGTGAAGTACATTTTTTACGATGGCAACTCAGCCCTTGACACGGCAGTTTTTCAATTCTTTAATCAACTGGAGTCGCCGGCTGCCACCCGGCTTATGCAATTTGTTACGCATCTTGGCGGACCGGTTGTTTTAATAACCGGCAATCTGCTGCTCACCATCTGGTTTCTCTTTATTAAAAAGCATAAATGGTATTCTGTAAAAATTGTGGCAATTGCCCTGAGCAGCACCCTTATGATGCTGTTGCTGAAAATGTTTTTCGGACGCGAACGGCCGCTGAACCCGCTGCTGGAGCCCGTTGGAGGCCTTAGCTTTCCGAGCGGTCATGCAATGATGAGCTTTGCATTTTATGGGTTTCTGATTTATCTCGTGCATAAGCTGATTAAACGCCGTTTGCTGTGCGGGGTTTTGATAACAGCACTCTTTCTGACGATTTTACTCATCGGCGCCAGTCGCATTTACCTTCGGGTGCACTATCCAACCGATGTGATTGCCGGCCTCACTCTGGGTTTGCTCTGGCTTACGAGCTGCATCGTTTTATTAGACCGGATAGAACGCAAGTCGCCTCCCTCCATTTAAAACGAACCATAGATATTTGCAGGAAATGTAACATTATGTCGCAGCAAATAAATGCCGGTTATGTAAAAAGTGAAGTAACTGAGGGCATCGCTTTTATTGAGTTCTTCCATCCCCAAAGCAACTCCCTGCCATCGGCACTGTTAAACAATCTGGCGAAAGAAATTGAAAAATTCAATGGCCATGCCGATGCCGGGGTAATTGTTTTGCGCTCTGCGGGCGAAAAGGCTTTCTGCGCCGGTGCTTCGTTCGATGAACTGGCGGCGATTGAAGATGAAACAAACGGCCTGGAGTTCTTCAGCGGATTTGCACGCGTAATTAATGCAATGCGCGAAAGTGATAAGCTGATCATCGGCAGAATACATGGAAAATGCGTTGGCGGAGGCGTAGGCCTTGCATCGGCTGTTGATTACGCCATTGCGAGCAACAAGGCCGATATAAAGTTGAGCGAGCTGGCGGTTGGCATTGGACCGTTTGTGGTGGGCCCTGCGGTTGAACGGAAACTCGGCTTGTCGGCTTTCAGTCAGTTGTCGGTAGATGCGGCAAATTGGCAATCGGCTGCGTGGGCAAAGCAAAAAGGGTTGTTTGCAGAAGTACACGAATCTGTAAACGAGATGGATGAAGCAGTGATGAAACTGGCTAAACAGCTTGCCGCATCCAGTCCGGAAGCCATGAAAGAGTTGAAACAAATTTTTTGGAAGGGAACCGAACATTGGAGCACACTGCTTTTTGAGCGGGCAGCCATCAGCGGTAAACTGGTGCTGAGCGCATTTACCCGGAAGTTTATTCAGCAGTTTAAAAAGCAATAACCACAAAAAATGCCTCGCTGATAACGAGGCATTTTTTCAAAGTTTCCAATTGTTAAATCGTTTCTGAGGGCCATTCAAAATCGGCCGTTAATACTTTTGATCTGAGGTTATAATTCAAATCGTCGCTGTACATAAACATCAGCGAGCCGCCTTTAATTTCATCGATAATCGGCTTATAATCGGCCCACGACAAAGCAGGACATCCAAAACTTCTTCCCATCATTACACCGTTCCGGGCGCGTGCAGCATCTACGTAAGAACTTCCATGAATTACCACTGCACGGCTGCGCACATTATCGTTAATACCGGCTTCCAAACCGTCCAGCCGAAGGCTGTAACCCTTGCTTCCTACATAGGTTTCGCCGGTTAACACAAAACCTAGACTGGATTTATTTGAGTTAGGGGCGTTAGAAAAACTTTCCGCACTCGATGCACCCGAATTTTTGCCATGTGCCACATAGGTGTTAAACAAAAGGCGTGCATTTGCCACATCAATCACATACAGCCGTTTTTCACTGCTTGGCTTGCTGTAATCGGCTATGGTAAGGATGCCGGGTTTTGGAATTTTGTTTTGCGAAAGCAGGTACACATAGCCCTGATAGGCTTTTTCAAAAACATCTTTACTTAAATTGAAGCCGGCCACTTCTAAAAGGCTGTAAACCGAGTCGATCTGCTGACGCGCAAACGTCGTTTTCGAACTGTTTTTGGCAATTAAAACCGGAAAATCTTTCTCTGTTTTTTTGTTTTTTCCATTTCCACCATTATCGGTGAAAGCTATCGAGGTTAGGGCGCAAAAAACCACTCCGCAAACAAGCACTATTCTTTTCATTCAGTAGGTTTTTCAAAAGGGTTATTAAATCGGGAGAACAAAATAACAACAACACCTGCAAAAGTTATGTTTAGCAATTACAAAAAATATATTAAAAAAAATTATGATCCGGACGGCTTTATCCGGGTTCTTTTTGTGTTGAATTCGTTAATGTAAATGCGGATGAGGAGCAGAAATAACGCAATGATGATGGGCCCGAAAATGAGGCCGATAAAACCGAAGATGTTAACGCCTATGATGACGCCGAAAATGGTAATCAGCGGATGCACATCGCCGAGTTTACGCGCAAAGAATATCCGGAAAACATTATCTACCAGCCCGATAATGATGAAGCCGTAAAGCAGAATGAGGATAGCTTTACCGTTTTCGCCTTGTGCAAACAGCAGGATGCTGAGGGGTAGGTAGCCGGCTGCTGCTCCAACGAAAGGAAGCATTGAAGCAATGGCGGTAACAATAAACCAAAACATTACATCGGGCACACCGATAAACATATAGCCGATAAGGCCCACCACGCCCTGCAACACAGCAATCAGCGGTACCCCAATGGCGTTGGCATAAACAAGGTTGGAAAGTTCATGGCCGATCCAGCCAATGTTTTCATCTTTCAACGGAATGTATTCGTATAAAAAGTCCTCCATTTCAGTACTTTTTACCAGCATAAAATAGAGAATAAAATACATGATGGCCACCGAGGTAAGCGTGTTAAAAGTTGCACCCAAAATACCCGGAAGCGCATTGGTAATATAAGCGCGTACACCGGCAATGTTATCGTCCGACAACAGTTCAACATTATATTTTTGCTGAATGTTGCCTGCAAATTTTTGAATGGCAGATAGAACTTCGCTTGAGTTGTTTACGGCATACTCCACTTTGCCCGACAAAACCGACACGAGCGCCCAGATAGGCACCAACACTACAAGAAACGATGTGAACATTAAGATGCCTGCGGCGAGATTTCGGCTCCATTTTCTTTTATAAACCAGCCGGTGCATGGAGTTGCGCATAATAACGTAGAAGGTTACCGCGCCAAGAAAAGCCGGAACAAAGCCCGACATTTCGCGAAACAGCAACACACCAAAAACAACGAGCAGAATAAAAAAACTTATCTGTTTTAATTTGTCAGAATTAATGGCTTCCATGTGTTTGCTTGCTTAGAATGTATGCGGCCTAAAAATAATTGCAAATCGGATACCATCCGCACTACATATTTCGCCTGTACTGCCCGCCTACCTTATATAGGGCATTGGTTATTTGGCCGAGCGAACAATACTTTACAGTTTCCATTAATTCTTCAAATAAGTTTCCGTTACTAATAGCAACCTGCATTAGTCTCTCTATTGCCTCTTTGCTTTTGCCCTCGTTCCGCTTCCAGAATGCGCGCAGGTTTTGTATTTGCTGTTCTTTTTCTTCGGTTGTGGAGCGGATGACTTCGCCCGGAACAATCGTTGGCGATCCTTTCTTATTTAAAAACGTATTTACGCCAATTATCGGGAGTTCGCCGGTATGCTTCCGATGTTCGTAAACAAGGCTTTCCTCCTGAATTTTATTGCGCTGATACATTCGCTCCATGGCGCCCAAAACGCCTCCTCTTTCGGTAATTCTGTCAAACTCCGAAAGCACGGCTTCTTCTACCAAATCGGTAAGCTCTTCAATCAGGAAAGAACCTTGATTTGGGTTTTCGTTTTTAGCGGTGCCCAACTCGCGGTTAATAATCAGCTGAATGGCCATGGCTCGCCGAACACTTTCCTCGGTAGGAGTTGTGATGGCCTCGTCGTATGCGTTTGTGTGCAGCGAGTTGCAATTGTCGTAAATGGCGTAAAGCGCTTGCAGCGTAGTTCGGATATCGTTAAAGTCGATTTCCTGAGCGTGCAGCGAACGGCCGGAGGTTTGAATGTGATATTTCAGCTTTTGCGACCTGTCGTTCCCCTTATATTTTTTCTTCATAGCCTTGGCCCATATCCGGCGTGCCACGCGTCCTATAACGCTGTATTCCGGATCCATTCCATTGCTGAAAAAGAAAGAAAGATTTGGCGCAAAATCGTCGATGTGCATACCGCGACTCAGATAGTATTCCACATAGGTAAAGCCATTTGCAAGTGTGAACGCCAGTTGCGTAACAGGATTGGCCCCTGCCTCCGCAATATGATAACCACTGATAGATACGCTGTAGAAGTTCCGCACTTTTCTATCGATAAAATATTGCTGCACATCGCCCATCATCTTCAGCGCAAACTCTGTTGAAAAGATACACGTGTTCTGCGCCTGATCTTCTTTTAAAATATCCGCCTGAACGGTGCCTCTTACCTGCGTTAGGGCCTGTTCTTTAATCCTTGCATAGGTTTCAGCAGAAAGCACTTCATCGCCGCTCAATCCAAGCAGTCTTAATCCAAGGCCATTGTTACCTTCGGGAAGCCTTTCGGGCGAAGAAGGATTGTAATAAACCGGCTTACCACCCTGCGCATATTTTTGCTGAAACGCTTTCTCTACTTCATCCCATAATCCGTTTTCTTCTATATATTTTTCGCATTCCTGGTCAATTGCAGCATTCATAAAAAATGCAAGTACAATGGGCGCAGGACCGTTAATTGTCATACTCACCGAGGTCTTCGGATTACACAATTCAAACCCGCTGTAGAGTTTTTTTGCATCATCCACGGTTGCAATGCTTACACCGCTGTTTCCTACTTTGCCATAGATGTCGGGGCGATGGTCAGGATCTTCTCCGTAAAGCGTTACACTGTCGAAAGCGGTTGAAAGGCGATGTGCAGGCTGCCCCAACGAAACGTAGTGGAACCGCTTATTGGTGCGCTCGGGTCCGCCTTCACCGGCAAACATTCTCGTGGGGTCTTCGCCCTGCCGCTTCAGCTCAAAAACACCGGCGGTGTATGGAAACTCACCCGGAATGTTTTCCTGTAGCTGCCATCTTAAAATATCGCCCCAGTCTTTGTACTTAGGCAAGGCAACTTTTGGAACTTTGGTGCCACTCAGGCTTACCGTATTCAGCGATTGCCTGATAACTTTATCCCGCACTTTATATTCAAAAAAATCGGACGTATATTTCTGCCGTAATGCGCTCCAATCGCCAATCATCCGTTTGCATTCGGGATATAACTTCTCTTCAAAATGTGTTTTAATTTCGAGAAGACCTTCGCTGTTTTGCAGGCCTTCAACTTCCATTACACCGTTAATTTGATATAGTTTCGACGCGATTGCTGCCTGCTCGTTCACCCATTCATCGTAACTGCGGTTATTTTCCGAAATTTCACTTAGATAGCGTGCACGCTGCGGCGGAATGATTTGCGATTTTGTGCTTGTTTTTTTTGTATGCGGATGGGGAGCAAGTGCACCAAAAGTGACGTTTGTTTTTTGTTGCACCGTTGCCATCAGCTTCTCAAAAAGTTCGTTAATGCCGGGGTCGTTAAACTGCGCTGCTATCGTGCCGATTACCGGAAGCTCTTCATCTTTTGCGCTAAACATTAAATGATTTCGCTTGTATTGTTTGCGTACATCGTGCAGTGCATCCAGCGCGCCTGCCTTGTCGAATTTATTGATGCACACCACATCGGCATAGTCGAGCATATTAATTTTTTCGAGCTGTGATGCGGCACCGTATTCGGGCGTCATTACATATAAGCTCACATCGCAATAGTCGAGGATAGAGGCGTCGCTTTGTCCTACACCTGCACTTTCGAGGATAATAAAATCGAAGGAAGCACTCCGGCACACGTCGAGCGCTTCTTTAACAGCGCCACTTAAGGCGGTGTTATCGTCGCGGGTGGCAAGGCTTCTCATGTAAGCACGCGGATGGGAAATAGAATTCATACGAATGCGGTCGCCGAGCAGCGCGCCGCCCGTTTTTTTCTTGGACGGATCCACCGAAATCACAGCAATTGTTTTATCGGGGAAAGCATTCAGGTAGCGGCGCACAATTTCGTCGGTAACCGAACTTTTTCCTGCTCCTCCGGTGCCGGTTATTCCTAATACCGGCGATGTGTTTGTGTCGCTTAAGCCCTGCCCCATACCAAACTCTGCCATAGTGATGGCGCGGGCGATGCGCCGGATATCTTTTGCTTCGCCGAGCGGAAGTTTTCCATTCCATTTTTCTGCTGCCTTCCAAAAGCCGGCTTCCTTCCAGTTAACAGCTTGCTCATCATCGGGAGTGGGAATATTGCATTGCGCAATAACGTCTTCAATCATGCCCTCCAACCCTAATTTTCTTCCGTCGTCGGGCGAATAAATTCTTGTGATGCCGTATTGATGGAGTTCGCGGATTTCTTCGGGAAGGATGGTGCCGCCGCCACCGCCAAATATTTTTATGTGTCCGCAGCCATTTTCGTCGAGGAGATCTTTCATGTATTTAAAAAACTCCACGTGGCCGCCCTGATAAGAAGTAATGGCAATACCCTGAGCGTCTTCTTCAATGGCGCATTCCACAATTTCTTTTACGCTTCTGTTGTGACCAAGGTGAATTATTTCCGCGCCTTTGCTTTGCAGTATACGCCTCATAATGTTGATGGCCGCATCGTGACCATCGAATAAAGAAGCCGCTGTTACAATTCTTACCTTATGGCCGGTACTATTACTCATATCTGATTTTTGAAAGCTCCAAAATTAATGTTTCGTTTTTAATGCTACGGCTGCGCATGGAAGGAGATGTTTGTAAGATGGTTTAAATTAGCGCAGGCGCAAACCGAGCCCGGCTCCTTAGGCACAGAATTTTCAGATAAACCGCACTTACCAACCGCAATATGGGCGATCCGAATAAAAGATTTTTGATAGCATTGAGCTTTGCATTCAGTATGTATCTGATTGGCGTTGCCGGAATTCTATCGCCGGCTCACCAGTTCTTCGCCAACGGCACACCGCTTATTATTATGGCAATGTCGGTATTGATATTGTTCACACAGCGCAGGCCCGATAAAAACTTCTTTTTGTTTGCATCGGTTTGTTTTGCAGTAGGCATTCTGTCAGAAATTATTTTCATCAGCAACCCGTATCTTTTCGGAAGTTATCAATTCGGAAAATCGCTTGGGCCGCTGATAAAACAAGTGCCGTGGGTAATTGGTTTAAACTGGTTTTTGATTATTTATTCAGTGGGCGTTTTTACGCATAGAATGTATGCTTTGGTTGAGAAAAAATTACCGCCCGATAACCTTCTTCCCAAGAATGTACAACGTTTTTCTATTGTTGTAGACGGCGCTTTTGTAGCTGTTTTTTTAGAATGGCTGATGGAGCCGGTTGCCATTAAAATGGGTTACTGGACCTGGGAAAATGATGAAATACCTGTTAGCAATTATGTTACCTGGTACATTGTAAGTGCGCTTCTGCTATTGTTTTTCGAGTTGCTGCCGTTTAATAAAAACAATCGGTTTGCCATTCATCTTTTTATTCTTCAGATATTGTTTTTTTTAACCTTGCGAACATTCCTTTAGAAGCAAACCGCTAAATCCATATTTTTGCCGCCCGGCTTCGTAGTACAATGGATAGTATAAGAGTTTCCGAAGCTCCAGATCCAGGTTCGATTCCTGGCGAAGCCACAAAAAAGCCGAAGTAAGTATCTACTCCGGCTTTTCTTTTTTCTTTATTGCTTTACTGAATTACGATGCGCACACTGTAATTTTCAGCTCCGTTCGTCAGTCGTACTACATAAGTTCCCTGAGCGATCGACTTGGGCAGTTGAAGCGGCTGTATTGTTGCTCCGTCGTACTCAAACGAACCCTGATGTACTTCAATTCCCGCCATATTTATTAGTGAATACCTGAAAGCAGATTTTTCAATATTCCTGAAGTTCAGTCCTAATTTATGGTTGGTAACCGGATTCGGATATACGGATACGGATGGTGAGCCGGCCGTACCAAACGCAAGTTTTACAACAGACGAATATTGCTTCTTGCCGTTAATCTCGGTAGATTTTATTCGATAGAAGTTGTTTCCTGAAATGGGCATTTCGTCGGTCCATGTGTAATTGCCTGTGCCGGCCGATTTAAGCCCGGTCACAATTTTTTTCAATTCAAACTTCTGTCCGTCAGCTGACCGCTCTACCTCATATTTTTCTACTTCATCATCGTTGGAAGCACTCCACTCCACAACGGCCTTGTCGTCCTGCTTATGCGCTTTCACATGCAAAAATTCAACAGGAAGTGTGGTAGATGTTTTAAACACAATGGCAAAACGATTGGGCGCTTTCGAGTCGGCAAAATTGTTATCCACCTCAAAAGGCAGTATAAAGTTGTCGTTCAAAGGCAATAGCAGCAACATCTGCGTGTATCGGTCGTAAATGTAGGCTTCGAGTCCCGGCTCGTTAAAATGAAAACTGGCCACAGAAAGAAAATACTGCGCTCCCACAAATCCTGTAATCTTTAATTGGATGGTATCCTCATTAACCGGATAAGGACGTTTCTCAATACTGACGCTCGAGTTTGCTTTTAGTACCGAAACATTTTCGTAGGAATTCCCAATTTTCGGCGCATCCTCACCCAGTAAAAGACTGTGGGAATACTGATCTCCAAACACCACCGCACAACCATCTATCGCCTTCAAACTAAAGGTAGTATCAGGGAAAAGATTTATCTGAAACCTCGCGATTGTATTATTGGCTGTTTTAAAAGTTTTGGTGGTTTCTTCCGTGTTTTTATCCGTTTCATTAAACGTGATCGACGCCGGAGCATTGGTGAGTGTTTGTATAAAGAATGCCTGCCCGGGCTGAAGATACTTGTTCACCTCGCTTTCATCGGCCATAGAAGACGTTCCGGTGGACAGGTCAAACGCAACATAGGCGCCTTTATTAAAAGCTTCGTTGCCGGAAGGCGCTGCGCCGTTCGGCATATTCGGATCGAATATATAAATGATGTCGGCGGCATTCATTTTTGTAACGGTAGAAAGATCCACTGCCGACGCATAGGGATTGCCCACCAAATTATATCTGCCGGCAACAGCACTTAACGGAATCGTCTGGCTGTTTTGCAAGATGGTTCCATAACTCCTCAAAATGGTATTGTTCGGCGTTGGGTTGTTGGTATTCATGTTCATGCTTCTGTCGCCGCGGATAATCATCCGGTATGGTTCGCCGGCATACAGCTTACGCACATTGGTATTCGGTATCGGCGTCCAGGTAATCGTGTTGTTATCGTACGTCCACATCGACGGATTACCGGTTTGTGTGATGTCGAAACCATTCGCGCCGGTTTTAGACCCCGTAATGTGGGTACCGTATCCGGGATTGGGATTTAAATAGGTGCTGTAAGTTTTGTTTGTGTTGTTTACACCTTCCTGCCAGTTATCTTTTATAGAAAGAATAGAATTGACGGAAGCTGCCAGCAGGCGATTCGCCCGTCGCGCCGGAATAAAGCGCTCCACCATAAACAGCCCCGAATTCTGAATGATGGTGCCACTTGTGTTTCCAATCATCCCCACTTCGGGATAAACACCCGTTTTTAACGACACCGTATCGCCATTCAAATCGAAACTACCCGACGACACCGAGAACGCGCCATATACATCGAGGTTGGTTCCTAACTTAATTTTTGCCGCAGCGTTTGCAATTGTAAAGTTTTTGATTTTGTTGGCAGCCGGCTGGAAATGGATAGTATTTTCTGATGGCCCTGAAATTTCCAGTTCCGAAATTTCGTCACTTTCAAACCTTGCGGTTCCTACAATAGAATCTTGTAGCACCAGTTTGTTTCCATTCAGGCGGACATAGCTGTTGGCGCCCGTACCAAAATACAGTTTGCCGATAATTCTGTCCTGATCCAAAGTAGGCGGATTTGCAGGATTGTCTTCAATAAACACCTCATCACCGGGAAGCGGCACGCGGCCACCTCGCCAACTGTTACCGGTTTCCCAACTGTTGCCGCCTCCGCCATACCAGGTAATCGGCTTTACTTTAATGGTTACCGGAACGCGTACGCTCTCCATTCCAACAGCGTACTGGCTTACATAATATTTGCTTTCCGAAACCGCTCCTGTTGAAACAACCGGCGTAGTTGAAGTAAAGGTTCCGCCAACCGGTTGCGTGTACCAGCGCAATTGCGCACCTTGTAACGCATGAACATCGATTTCGTAAACAGAATCGCGCTTATAGTATTCATAGTTTCCTGCCGAAATTAACGGCGGTACTGTTGGCGTTGGCTGCGGCAAATCGGGACTGCAAACTTTCACCTTCAGCAAAGCAGCAGCGCTGTTGCGCAATCCGCAACTTCCACCATCCACAACAGTACGATAAAAGGTGTTGGCAGATATATTTGAAGAAGCATAGCTTGCAGATGTTTCAGGTATGTCGGTCCAACTGCTGCCATTTAAGCTGCTCTGCCATTTAACAATGGTTCCTACTGCGCCTGTCACATTCAACACTTTCGATCCGGAGAGATAGCACACCGAATCGAGTCCGGTAAAGCTTACTCCGCCGCCATTCACATCGTCTACATTCGCAGTAACGCTCACTCTGGACGGACTAATACATCCTCCGTTATCTGCTTCTGTATAGTATGTCTGCGACTGGCTGATATTGGGCGAGAAGTTGTTCCCGGAATAAACGGCTGTTCCGCCGGCTGCGGCGGTATACCATTTTACAAGTCCTGCCGAAGGAGAAGCACTTAAATTAATGATTCCTGCTCCGCAACGGGCATTCGATGTTACCGAAGTAATTGACGGAATTTGTTTCGATTTTGCAATCACTGTTGTCCGTGTTGCGGTAGTGCAACCGGAAAGGGTAGCTTCAACATAATAATTGGTTGTTGAGCTGATAGCCGTTGTGTACGAGGGGCCTGTTGCTATCGGCGCGCCGCCGTTAAATACGGTGTACCAGGCTACCGTGCCTGCCGAAGCAGAAGCATTTAATGTAACGCTGCCTGTTCCGCATATTTCTGCGCCCGACGATGATGTAATGGCAGGCACTGTTTTAATTGTGCCCGTTACCGGCGTGCGTACCTGCGTTGTACAGCCGACAGCCGCAGCTTCCACATAATAGGTGGTGGTAGCAGAAAGGTAAGGTGAATAATTGTTACCGCTGTAAACGGCGTTGCCACCCGACGGCTGGCTATACCAGCCTACTGATCCGGTAGATGAATAAGCCGATAAACTCACAGTTCCACTTCCACAAATCTGTTGTGAGTTTGCCGTTTCAATTGCAGGAATGGTTTTAATGGTGGCCGTAACGGCAGTTCGGGCCGACGAGCAACCGCTGTTAAACGCTTCTGCATAATAAGTCTGCGTTCCGCTGATTGCCGGCGAATAATTGTTGCCGGTAAACAGCAAACTGCCGCCCGACGGTGCTGTGTACCATCTGGAAACACCGGCCGAGGGCATTGCGGTTAAATTTACGATACCGCTTCCACAGCGACTATCACCTGTTGTAGAAGTGAGAGAAGGCGCTGTAAGTATTTCCGCCAGCGCTGTGGATGCAACCGAGTTACAAGCCGGCGAGGCATAGGAAGCCACCGCGTAATAGGTTGTGGAAGAGGATAAAGAAGGTGTGGTAAAGCTTGCGCCGTTCGCCAGAAAATCGCCTAATTGATTATACCATTTTATAGAAGATGAGCCCGGTGCAGAAGCCGTGAGCGTAATGGCGCCCGGTGAGCAACGGGAGACCGTTGGCGTTGAGATGGAGCCGCCGCCATTTACCACCACCGATGCAACTGCCGATGTAACCGTTCCGGAACAACCAACGTTGGAAACAATTACCCGGTAATCGGTGGTACCGGCGGCATCCGTTGCAGGCGCATAGGCCGATGCGGTTGCACCCGGTATATTTTGCCATACGGAACCAATCAGTTTTTGCCACTGATAGCTGTAGGTAGCAGTGCCGTTAGCGGCAACCACTGTCAGCACCACATTCAGATCCTTACAAATTGTTTTATTCGAAGGTTGTGTGGTAATAGTAGGGGCAGCATAACTTCCTGAAGCAGTTATAAAAGCTTCACTGTAATTGAAGTAACCGGTGTTCGACTCTGTTACTTTCACACGGAAGTAAGTGCCTGCGGCTTGTCCGGATGCTGTAAGCTTTGGCGTAGTTACTCCGCTATAGTTCGGGCCATTACTGATGACTGCCCAACTGCTTCCGCTGTTCGTTGAGCGCTCCCACTGATAGGAAAGGCTGCCATCGTTAGCTGCCGCGGCAAGCACTTTCATGGTTGCCGGCTGCCCCGAACAAACAGCGGTAACCGTATTGGCCACATCAACAGAAACGGTGGGGTTAAACTTGATGGCGTTCTGGTTGTAACCAATGAAGGCCGGATCGCTTGTACCACTTGGCTTAATACGGAAAGTTTTTATCTGCGAATAATTTCCCGCGGTAATTCCAAACTCTGATAGCTTATATGCTGCCATTCTTATATCGCGGGTTGAGCCCGGCGACTCAAACAAATCGCCGTTCATTGTTGCTGTTGAAAGTTGCTCGCCACTGGTGAGATTAAACAAATCGAGCTTCTGCGAGCCGAGTGGCGGTAAAGAAGTTTGTGAGCGGCTGATGGAGTTCCCCACCACATTTCCGGCTGCATCTAAAAACTCGTAGGTATCCAACGAACCGGTAGGTGCTGCAATTTGTGACACGAGGATATCGGGCTCGGCATCCGAAATTTTAGAAACGTCGATCACTTTAACACTGAAGTTCATCACCGCCGACACAGGTAAATTGGTGACACCCGTACCGAGGTCGAGCCCGCGCCCGCCATCAGTAAGTACAAAAGGCATCGTAAGGTCTTTTACTCCATCGGCAGAAGGAAGCGCATTTACCGGGTCGCTATCTTTCATAGAACCGGTTACAATGAGCACATTATTGTCGCTAACGGTGCCCGTAAGCCCTGCTATGGGTGCGGCTTTCCAGCTTCCCGGAGTAAAGGTTATGGATTGGGCCGAAAGCTTCGGATCATCAACACCGGTGGAGTAATTGATTCCCGCGTAGCGGAAACTTAACAAATTGTGCGAATTGTTGGGCAGCACACCATTCTGCACCAAAGCGCCGCTGCCCCAAAAGTTATTAAAATCAGTATAGATAAAATTAAGTGGCTCGTAAGTAAAAGTAGCGAGGCTTGCAGATCCTGAGGGACTCGAAACCACTACGTTACCGCTTGCTCCTATACCAACAACTGCGGTAATCGTTGTGCTGTTTACAACTGTGAAAGATGATGCTGCAATGCCGCCAAAAGTTACCTGATTCACCGAACTGAAGTTTGTGCCTTTAATGGTAACAGTGGTTCCTGTTACACCCGACACCGGTGTGAAGGAAGTGAGCGTAGGCGGGAGCGAGCCTACAACGTTTATTTCCACTTCGTTGCTGATGACGGTGCCGCAGGTGGCGTAGGTAGATTTGCACACCACATAATAGATGCCGGCAGCAGCAAATTTGGGTGAATAAGTCTGACCGCTGCCTGCCGAGCCGCTAATATCGGTGTAAGGACCACCTTCCGTGATGCTATAAGCCCATCTTCGCGATGTGGGAGCCGTAACATCTGTGCAGGTAAGGGCGTTTCCGGTGGCGTTCACCAAAATGGTTTGCGAGTTTATGGGCGCAATTGCGTTCGATCTTAAATTGATGGTGAATGCATTGCTCGAATTTCCGGCGGTAGCGGGGTTTGTGCTTACTACCCTTACTTTATAGCCGGAAGAAGTGGGTAAGTTAGCAGGAAGAACTGAGGTAATTGTTCCTGAGTTTGATTGAGAAGAAATAAGTCCTATTTGCACAGGCGTTCCAAATGTACCGGCAGCATCCGACAACTCAACACGATATTGGTTTCCCGAATAGAACGTTCCTTTTGAAGTGAAGGAAACGTTGAACGTTGTTGAACCGGTAGAAGTGACGCATTGAACAGCCGGTGTGGCAACATCAATACGCTGTGTCACATTTACCACAATCTCATTGCTGATTAAAATACCACATCCCGAAAAGTTCGACTTACAAACCACATAATAGGTGCCCTGCGTGGCAAAGTTGGGTGTGTAAGAGGAACCATTCGTTCCCGAAATATCCGTATATGGGCCGCCGCTTGTAAACGAATACGCCCATATCCTGGAGTTGGCACCGGCATCCGAAACGCTAAGTGTTGCTCCGTTGGTGGAAGCATCGATATTTTGAGTGGTGGTTGGGCTGACAACCGACTGCCGTAAGTTAACGGTAAGCTGGTTGGTGCTTTGTGCACCCGTTACAGCCGGGTTCGATGAAACCACACGAATCCGATAACCTGTACCGGCAGGTGTTCCGGCAGGAATCTGTGCTGAAATAGTTCCGGAATTTGCGTTGGATGCCAAAGTTCCAATTGCCGTTGGCGAGGCAAACGATCCGGCGGCATTGCTCAACTCTGCCGTATATGTATTCCCTGAAAAGCTTCCATTGCTGTTAAACGACACACTAACAGCTGCACCGCCGGATGCCGATACACAGAAGGGCGAGCCGCCAACAGTAGGGCCGGCAATCACAGCATTCACATTCACAAGCACCTCGTTACTGGTAAGCGTTCCGCATCCTGTAAAAGTGGCTAAGCAAACAATATAGTAGCTGCCCTGGACAGCAAAATTTGGGATGTAAGTAGAGCCCGAGGCACCATTGATGTTTGTGTACGGCCCGCCGCTCGTTGTGGCGTAGGCCCACTGATAACTGTTTGCGTTTTGTGCATTTACATTCAGGTTACTGCCGTTTACTCCCGCATTAATGTTTTGTGTGGTGGTTGGAGATATGGAGTTGGTGCGTAAGTTAATCGTGAACTGCTGCTGTGAAGGATTGCTCACAATGGCCGGATTACTCGACAACACCCTCACTTTGTAACTATAACCCGTAGGCATGTTGGCAGGGATCGTTCCGTTAATGGTGCCCGAATTGGCGTTGGACGTCAGCGTTCCTAAAACAACCGGCGATGAAAAATTTCCGCTTGAATTGGAAAGTTGCGCTGCGTAAGTGTTTGAACTGAACACCCCGCCACTTGTAAAAGGAACATTGATGGACGAACCGGATGTAGCAGTAACACAGTAAGGAGATCCGGTAACATTACCCGCAGTAACGGTGGGCAATACGGTGATTTTTACTTCGTTGCTTCTTAATTCGTTGCAACCGGGAAACGTAGCACGGCTTTGAACATAGTATATCCCTTGCGCGTTAAAGTTGGGCGTATAATTGGCTCCCGTTGCACCGCTGATATTGGTTAGGCTGCCTCCGCTTGTTGTGGCATACGCCCATTGTATGGATGCGCCTCCCGCACTCGTGTTTAGGCCCTGCCCGTTTACTCCCGCGAGAATTGACTGATCGCCCGTGGGATTGATTGAGTTATTTTTTAAATTGATGGTGATGGCGTTTGAATTCGCACTCGTTATGGATGGATTGCTCGCCAGCACCCGTATCCGATATCCGGTACCCGACTGTAAGTTGGCAGGAAGCAAACCCGAGATACTTCCTGAATTCGCATTAGATGTAAGCGTTCCCAACGTTATCGGTGAGCTGAATGATCCGCTGCTGTTAGACAGTTGAGCCGTGTAAGTATTCGAACTGAAACTGCCGGCGCTTGTAAAAGGAATGGAGATGGGTGTAGCCGCGGCATTTGAAACACAGATGCTGTATGACGAAAGTGTGCCCACCGTTACGGTGGCAGATACCTTAATATTTACTTCATTGCTGATTACTGTACCGCAACTGCCGAATGTTGATTTGCAGACGGCGAAAAAATTCCCTTGAACGGGCGATACCGGCACTACTGAAGTGCCTGTTTCTCCTGCAAGGTCGATATAAGGGCCGCCTGAAGTTTCGGAATAAGCCCACTGCCGCGAAGTAACCGTCCCCGACTCGGTAACCGTAATCGACGTTCCGTATTGTCCCACATTCAGATACTGAGTAGCAGCAGGGCTGATGCTGTTTTGAACCTTGTTCACCGTTAGCTGGCTGGCGGATTCCGGCGATACGATAGCCGGATTGCTGCTCTTCAAACGTATTTTATAACCGGTACCGGACGCCGTGTTAGCGGGAATACTACAGATAATAGAACCGCTGTTGCTGTTGGATGTAAGTGTGCCAATAGTTACCGGACTGGAGAATGAGCCGGAAGCATTGGAAAGCTCAACGCTATATGTGTTAGAAGTAAATGTGCCCGTGCTGGTAAAGCCAACGGCAAACGAAGATGAAGGCGCAGCAGGCGTAACGCAATGAGACGTACTGCTGATTGTACCGGCCTTCAACGAATACCCGGTAATGCTGATGTTGTCGAGTCCAATACCCGGATAAGTGG
Organism: Chitinophagaceae bacterium; assembly: GCA_039811185.1. Lineage (GTDB taxonomy): Bacteria > Bacteroidota > Bacteroidia > Chitinophagales > Chitinophagaceae > JAEZDR01. Next base: position 137,002 of record JBDHYF010000001.1, read on the forward strand.
ATGGCCACAGTGTTTCGGCCACCCAGGTAGACCATCTGAATTGATAATTTGAGGATGTATTTAAATTGGATACAATAAACTCGTATTCACCTGTTCCTGAAACTTGCATTGCAGAGCCGGGTACCGTTGTCCAGCCGCCGGTTGTCCCTTTTCGATATTGCAACACCACGCCGGTATTTACGAGGAAAAAACCCGTCCGTAAGCTTTCTAACTTGTACTTGATTTGTACCGCATTGTACTGCGCTGTTTTAATGGCTAAAGCTATCTCGGCGGTTGAATTGGAACCCGTTGCAGCCGACTGTAGATACAACCTTGCATTTCCGCCGCTGCTATATCCAAACACGCCGGCCGTTGCACCTACAGTGGTGGACGAAGAAATTCCAGTATTCGCCGCCGGTGCAGTTGCCTCGGCACCCGTTTGCGTTGTCTGACGCACTGCGCCTACCCAACCTCTTATCCCGGCAGGATATGTATTAAAAGCGCTGGAGCCAAAGTTTTGGCTATAAGGAAGCTTTTGTGCGGCAGGATTCGTTTGCGCAACAGCTATCAGCGTTAAAAAAGAAAGTACGATAAAAAGAACCGAATGGATGATATAACACTCACTACTTAACTCACGATTTCCCCCCGAAGTGCGGAAATAGTTAATCATTGGATATTGGTTTAGGATGATTTAGGTAACCAAATTTAGCTATATAATACGAAAGTGTTTACGTACTTGTACTTACAAACATAAAACAATCAAACTTTTTGAGCCAAAAAGAGGACTTTTTGAGGATAAACCACGATTATGAACAATAACTGTGTCCGATGCGGTTATTTTTTCGCCCGAAGATTTTATTCTAAACAAAAAGCCTCTGATTTACAGAGGCCTTTTGAAACTATAAATTTTTGTATGCTTACTATTCAAATGGAAACTTTACAATTTTTGCTCTGGTAGGACTGTTTCGGATAACGATAAAAATTTCGTTTTCTGCAACAGCCGCATCTTTCCTGATATATCCTAACCCAATGGCTTTATTGAGCGAGGGCGATTGCGTTCCACTCGTAACTCTTCCGATAATTTGCCCTTCAGCATCTTTGATCTCGTATCCGCTTCTCGGAATGCCGCGATCCACCATTTCGAAGCCGACAAGCTTTTGTGCTGCTCCCTCAGCCTTAACTTTCTCCACCGCGGCTTTTCCAATAAATCCCTCCTTCGCCAGCTTTGTAATCCAGCCCAGATTGGCCTCATAAGGATTCGTGTTTTCGTCAATATCGTTTCCATACAAACAGTACCCCATCTCCAGTCGTAGCGTGTCTCTTGCTCCAAGTCCCACGGGTTTAATGCCTTCGGATTTGCCGGCTTCAAAAAGGGCATCCCAAATGCGAGAAGCATTATCGTCTTTATCTTCAAAATATATTTCCACACCGCCTGAGCCGGTATAGCCGGTTGCGCTGATAATAACATCCTTTACCCCGGCAAACGGCCCCTTCACGAAGTGATAAAACTTCAGGTTTAAAACATCCATTTCGGTGAGCGACTGCACCACTTTTGTAGCCGCCGGGCCCTGAACGGCCAGCAATCCTGTTTTATCGCTGATATTTTCGATTGAAACATCAAAGCTTTTGCTGTGCTGTATAACCCAACCCCAGTCTTTATCAATGTTTCCGGCGTTCACCACCAGCATGTAATCATTCTCTTGGAGGCAGTATACAATCAGGTCATCGAGAATACCGCCCGCCTCATTCAAAAAGCAAGTGTATTGAGCCGCTCCCGGCTTTAGTTTAGCCGCATCGTTTGTGGTGATATGCTGTATTAAAGGCAGCGCATCGGCACCTTTAACCGAAAACTCGCCCATGTGGCTCACGTCAAAAACGCCAACCGATTTCCGCACAGTAGCATGTTCATCGTTAATTCCGGTGTAGCTGATGGGCATGTTGTAACCCGCAAAAGGCGACATTTTTGCTCCTAATTCGATATGTTTTTGGGTGAAAGGTGTGTGCTTCATTCTTTATTGTTTTTGAGGTGGCGAAATTAGTCATAAAAAAAGGATACAAACGCGGTGGAATGTATCCTTTTAAACGATAATGACTTCGGATGTTATTCGTTGCCGGGCCTTACAATACCGAGCTTGGCTTCAAGGCTAAGCGTAGCGTGAGGCACAGCGCGAAGGCGTGCTTTATCAATTAATTTTCCGGTAATTCTACAAATACCGTAGGTTTTGTTTTCTATGCGGATAATAGCTTTTTCCAGGTGATCGATAAAGGAAATTTGGCGGCTGGCCATAGCGCTGAGCTGTTCTCTTTCCATGCTCATGCTTCCGTCTTCCATCGTCATATAACGATTGTCAAGCTCATCTCCACCTAACTCATCCTTTCGCGTAATCAATCCCTGTAAATAAGCAAGTTCTTTTTTCGCTGCTTCCAATTTTTTCTGAATCAGTTCCCTGAATTCAGTTAATTCTTTATCACTATATCTCACTAATGGTTCTGTGTTTCTTACGTCGTCTATTCTTTGTTCCAGCGGCTGATAATCGGGGCGGTAGGGAACACTCGTTTTCACCGAAATTTTCGGAACCTTCACCTCCTTGGGCGGGCCGGCCTTTTTCGGCGCGGGCTTCGGCGGAGCCGGCTTCACTATTGGCGTATGAGCGATTATTTTTTTTATGGCAGGTTCTTTCTTCTCCACTTTCTTTGCCGGTGCTTCCTTTACAGGCTTTGGCGTAGCAACCGGTTTCTCAGCCGGTTTAACAACGGTTTTCACCTGAGGTTTCGGCGGAACTGCTGCTTTTCTGCTCACGGGCTTGGGCGCTGTTGTTTTAGGTGCAGCCTTTGGCGCAGCTTTTACCACTGCTTTTTTAACCGGGGCCAGTTTTTTTGCGGGAGCTGCTTTCTTTACAGGCGCAGCCTTTTTAACAGGCTTTGCCACTGCCGCTTTTTTTGGAGCAGCCGCCTTTTTTGGAGCAACCACCTTTTTTGGTGCCGGCTTCGGCGCAGGGTACTTAGCTACAGCCGGTGATTTTTTTGGAGTTGCCGCCTTTTTTGGTGCTGCCTTTTTAAGAGCCGGTTTTTTTGGTGATGCCTTTTTAGGAGCGGTTTTTTTTGCCGCCGGTTTTGGGGCAGGCTTGGCTGCTTTTTTAGGAGCCGCTTTTTTTACAGTTGCTTTTGAAGCAGTTTTCTTTGCCGGTTTTGCGGCAACGGTTTTGGGCTTGGAGGTGGGTTTAGCGGCCTTTGCACCTTTTTTTAAGGGTTTCTTTGTTGCCATACACTAACCTTTTTTAATTACACTTACTTTTATTCTCATCTCATTTACTTCAATTTCCACCGGATTTAAGGGGGCACCAAAGTCTAAATGATCTGCTAAAATTTCTGCGCAAATATAGTTTTTAAATTGGTTTAAGGAATTCTTTATGTCGTCGCCGGCATCAATCGTCACGAATATACGATCTGTAACATCAAAGTCACTTTCTTTTCTGATATTTTGAATGCGGTTTACAAACTCCCTTGCCACACCTTCCTGCACCAGCGCAGGATTCAGCCTAATATCTAAAGCAACGGTAATTTTCCCGCGCGACGCCACACTCCAACCGGCAATGTCATCGGCCATGATCTCCACCTCATCCAAAAGCAGGCTCACTTCTTCGCCTTCAATTGTAAGGGTATATCTTTCATTCCTTTCAAAACTTGCAATTTCGCTGTCGCCGAGCTCCGAAAGCGCTTTGGAAACCGCTTTCATTTTTGCGCCAAGCTTTTTACCCAATAGCTGAAAATTGGGCTTCACTTTTTTTCTGATGATTCCTTCAGTTTGCGTGAGGTATATCAGCTCTTTGATGTTTACTTCCGACTTAATGATGTCCGCAACAGAAGAAATTTGCCGCTCCATCACCGGATCGAGCACCGGAATCATCACTTTTTGCAGCGGCTGCCGAACTTTGATGTTGTTTTTCTTCCTTAAAGAAAGTATCAAAGACGAAATATCTTTTGCCAGTTCCATCCGCTCTTCTAAATCCACATCAATCGCAGCAAGATCCGCCTCCGGAAAATCTGTAAGGTGAACTGAAGTGCCGATTTCACGACCGGTTACCCGGTTCAAGTTCCGGAAAATAGCATCGCTGAAGAAAGGCGACACAGGAGCAATGAGCTTGCATAAAGTAATTAAACACTCATAAAGCGTTTGATAAGCTGAAATCTTATCTTTTTGATACTCTCCTTTCCAAAATCGTCTTCTTCCTAAACGCACGTACCAATTGCTCAAAATTTCATCTACAAATTCTTCCACCGCGCGGCCTGCAACAGTAGGCTCAAAGTCATCAAGGGCATCCGTTACTTTTACAACAAGGCTATTTAGCTCCGAAATAATCCATCTGTCCAACTCCGGGCGCTCCTGCAACGGAATCGATTCTTCTTTAAAAGTAAATCCATCCACATTGGCATAAAGAGCAAAAAACTGATAGGTATTGTACAAAGTTCCGAAAAACTTGCGCTGCACTTCTTTAATGCCTTCAATATCAAATTTTAAATTATCCCATGGCGAGGCATTGGTTATTAAGTACCACCGGGTAGCATCGGCCCCGTACTGCTCAATGGTATCGAAAGGATTTACAACATTTCCGAGCCTTTTGCTCATTTTATTTCCATTCTTGTCCAGCACAAGCCCGTTGGAAACAACGTTCTTATAAGCAACCGAGTCAAATAACATTACAGCTATAGCATGAAGCGTATAAAACCAACCTCTTGTTTGATCCACTCCTTCGGCTATAAAATCCGCAGGAAACGCTTTGCGTTCCTCAATCAGCGCTTTATTTTCGAAAGGATAATGGAGCTGCGCATAGGGCATGGCGCCCGAATCGAACCACACATCAATTAAATCCGGAACACGCGCCATTGGCTTTCCCGAAGGCGATAGTAAAACTATATCGTCAACAAATGGCTTATGAAGGTCAACATCGAGTTTCCCGTTTAAAACTTGCAGTTGTGATTCTTTGTTGTATCCGGCCTCCTTCGCTTTTAAAAAAGCGTCGGTAAGCTCCTGTAAACTTCCAATGCAAACAACTTCGGCTCCATCTTCCGTTTTCCAAACAGGCAATGGCGTTCCCCAATAACGGCTCCGGCTTAAGTTCCAATCAACCATATTCTCCAGCCAGTTGCCGAATCGGCCTTCGCCGGTTGACTTCGGTTTCCAGTTAATGGTTCTGTTTAGTTCGACCATCCGTTCGCGACAAGCAGTGGTGCGTATAAACCAGGCATCGAGCGGATAATACAAAACGGGTTTATCGGTTCGCCAGCAGTGCGGATAGTTGTGCTCGTATTTCTCAACTTTAAAAGCACGGTTTTCTTTTTTCAGCTTTACGGCAATATCCACATTTACATCCTTATAGTCCGCTTCCGATTTATAATCTTTTACATAACGGCCGGAAAACTCGCCCATTCCTTCCACAAATTTTCCTTCTCTATCCACCATCACTAAAATGCCGGTGTTATGTTTCTTGCCTACACGATAATCGTCGGCGCCAAAAGCAGGTGCGGTGTGCACAATGCCGGTACCATCTTCAGTGGTTACAAAATCGCCGGTGATAATTTTAAACGGATCCACGTTTGTTCCCTCATTAAGCGAACTGATTTGCGCCGGGCTGTTGGCCTCAAAGGGCAGCAGTTGTTCGTAACGGCAGCCTGCCAGGTTAGCGCCGGAGGTTTCGTATACTATTTTCCAGGGAAGAGTCTCCGTTTTACCATCAGCCTTTTTTGCCGATAAAAATGCAGGCAGGTCGCCATTCTCCTGCTCCGCCTTAAAATATTTGGAAACAAGATTTTTCGCCAGCACAACATTCACCTCCTGCAATGTGTAAGGATTTACCGTATGAATCACCACATACTCAATTTTTTCGCCTACCGTCAGTGCCAGGTTGCTCGGAAGCGTCCAGGGTGTTGTTGTCCAGGCAAGAAAAAACAAATCACCTCCCGCCTTCTGCTCCTCAATGGCTTCAAAAAGTTGGTGGCTTTCCGTATTTCTAACGGCTTTAAACATGGCCACACAAGACGTGTCTTTCACCATCTTGTAGCAGCCCGGCTGGTTCAGCTCATGCGAACTCAGCCCTGTTCCCGCCGCAGGAGAATAGGGCTGAATACTTACACTCTGATACAGGAAATTCTTTGTGTGCAACTGCTTCAGCAACCACCATAACGACTCGATATACTCATTGGTGAACGTAATGTAAGGATCGTTTAAATCTACCCAATAACCCATTTTTTCTGTCAGCTCATCCCATTTGTCTTTATAACGCAAAACCGCCTCGCGGCATTTGCGGTTGTAGGCTTCTACCGTAATTTTTTTGCCGATGTCTTCTTTGGTAATTCCCAGTTCTTTTTCCACACCCAGTTCTACCGGAAGGCCGTGCGTATCCCATCCGCCTTTTCGCTTTACCTCAAAACCTTTCATCGTTTTATAGCGGCAAACAAGGTCTTTCAGCGTTCGGCTGATTACATGGTGAATACCGGGCAATCCGTTTGCGCTTGGCGGGCCTTCATAAAAAACAAACGACGGCTTCCCTTCTCGGTCGGCAACGCTTTTTTCAAACGTCTTTTCTTCCTTCCACTTACTTAAAAGATCCTTCTCGATAGCCGGAAGATTCAGCGCATTAAATTCTGTATACTTGAGCGACATAATTGATTTCCTCTGCTTAAAAATGGCTGCAAAATTAGGAAAAGACGAGGGATTATTTATGAGGTCGGCTTCATCCGGGCATCCCTGCCTCTTCCGCGTCGCACACTGCAACGCTTAACTATCAATGAAACGATAATGTCCTTAAAACAATTTGCGGATAAAAAAATGCTGCCTGAAAAAGCAGCATTGCATTTGGCGGAGACTGAGGGATTCGAACCCTCGATACCCTTTAGAGGTATACACACTTTCCAGGCGTGCTCCTTCAACCACTCGGACAAGTCTCCAAAAAGTCGGCAAAAATAACGGAATAACACTAACTCCCGAAAATAATTCGGGCGTTTCGGGTGGTGATGCGTGCAACATCTTCCAGCGAAAGTGCGGCTGCTTCCGCAACTTTGGCTGCTATTATGGGAATGTAGGCGCTTTCATTTCGTTTTCCGCGGTGTGGGCTCGGCGTTAAATAAGGCGCGTCCGTTTCAAGCACAACATGTTCTATTCCGATGGCGCGGATCACTTCGTCCAGCCCGGCTTTCTTATAGGTAACCACGCCGCCAATGCCGAGGTAAAATCCCATATCGGTTATGGCCGTTGCCTCCTCTGCGCTTCCGCCAAAGCAATGAAAAATGCCTTTCAGCCCTTTGTGTGCAAACGGCTTAACGGCTGCAATCGTGTCCGGCATTGCATTGCGGGAATGAATAACAATCGGCAGCCTGTAATCGAGTGCTAACTGCATCTGATGCTCGAAGGCGGTAAGCTGTAATGCAGCCGTAGAGGCGTCCCAATAAAAATCGAGACCGATTTCGCCTACGGCGGCAAACTTTCTTTTAGCGAGCCAGCTTTTTACTTCGCCCAGTTCAAAGTCGAGCGTTTCAGCTTTTACGGAGCAAGGGTGCAAACCCGTCATCAGCCGACAAAACTTTGGAAACTTTTTTTCAAGCGCTATCATATTGTTCATCTCGCTGCTGTCGATAGCGGGAAGGTAAAAACGACTAACGCCTTTATCAAGCGCCCTTTGAAAAACGCTTGTGATATCGGTCTTAAAGTCTTCAAGGTAGAGATGGCAATGTGTATCTATAAACATAATTGCAATTCAGAAAAAATTGATTGCGGATTTTTAAAGTACCAACAGGTAAAATTTGACGACCAAATTAATTTTCTGTTTCGAAATTAACCTTAATTTTGGCACCAGTTTTCATAGGGTACGGATTAAAGCGGGCTAAGGTTTCAACCTTGGCCCTTTTTGTTTGCTTCAATTGCTTTAAACGCATAGCCCATTTCTGAAAAGTGCTTCAATATTTTTGGAAAGGTTTCTTTCACTAACGGCCATGCCTTTTTGCTGTCGTGAAAAACAATGATTGATCCGGGCCGCACATTCTTCACAACATTATCATAGCACTTTTCAGCCGAAATAGAAGTATCAAAATCGGCGCTTAAAACATCCCACATAATAACGCTGAATCCCAGTTCTTCACGGAGCGCTTTGGAAATAAAGCGCGTCAGCTTTCCGTATGGCGGACGAAACAGGCGCGAATCGATATATTTTCCGGCATCAACAATATCGTCTATATATGCTTTGTTTGTTGTTTTCCAGCAGTTTTTATGGCTGAAGGTATGATTGCCCACCGAATGTCCATCATCAATAATCTTTCTGTACAACCCGGGGTAATCGCGCACATTCTTTCCCAAGCAAAAAAAAGTTGCTCTTGCCTGATACTCCCGAAGGCAGGTCAGGATAAATTCGGTACTGTCCGGGCAAGGGCCGTCATCGAAAGTGATATAAATTATTTTCTCTTTTTCACGAATGCGCCAGGTAACATGCGGAAATATCCATTTAAAAAATTGTGGGGTTTTTATAAGATACATCGTGCAAAAATACTAATCTCCATATAGAACAATATGAAATATGCGACCGTTGTAACGGTAAGCGGCTCCTTTTTCCGCTATGTACTGAGCGCTTATTTTCTCCGATGAATAAAACGGCGTCATAAAAGCTTTAACGGCTTCTTTATTATAAGCTTTCATTTCTGTGATTTGCGAACCAACAGGCAGGTATTTTTTAACCAGCTCCGGAAACCGAATATCGGTGATATTGCCTGCCGCAAAAACTTCACATGCAATCACCTTTTCTCCGGCGCTGATCACAAACCCCGCGAAATGCGGCAAACGCTTGCGCTTCTCTTCTATAAAAAAGCGGAAGCAGGTGGAATCGTTCGGGGAAAGTACTTCGCCCGAAAGTGCGGCAGCGTAGGCTGAAGTTTCGCTTACAACCTTATGTTTCAGCAATTGCCAATCTATTGCTTTCCAGATGTCGTGTTGTTTCTTTCCGCGGTGAATCAGCTTTTTTATCTCATATCCGGCTTCGCCAGCATAATAAAACCGCTTTTCGCGCCGGTCCCAGCGGCCTTTTTCTGCACAAAAAACATTCAGGAAAAATATTTCGCGGCCCGGAGGTACAATCACGGTTTCTGCGCTGAGCCGGTCTTGCTTTCCGCCGGTTATCAACTCGCCGGCATTGATTAAAACATAACTGCTGCTATAGTTTTTTATTTCGAGTAAGGCCACGTCAGAACCTGCATCTGCCTTCACTTCTCCCACTGAAATCTTTCTCTGAACCATGGCTTGTTGCCAGCTTAGCAGTGGCAAATCTTTCTGTGCTTCCCCCCTTTCCGAAACAAACCGTATGGGTGTTAAGTGCAAGTTTCCGCAGCTCATTACTGAGTCGTACTCAACCCGGGTTAGCGGAAACCCCTGCTGCGCAACAGCCTCCGAAGAAAACGAGCACGCAACCAAAAGCAATAAAATAAAAACGGCATTCGTATGCCTGCGGCCGCGGTTTTTATAGCCACGCATCAGTAGCCGTATTTTCCCTTCCATCTTTCCTTCAAAAATTTCCTTATTTCTTCTTCGCGGGCATTCACTTGTGGTGTATAGAAAGCGGTGCCTGCAATCTTTTCCGGCAAATATTCCTGCATAATAAAGTTTTGGTGGCCTTTATGCGAGTACTGATAATTCTTTCCATAATCGAGGCTCTTCATAAGGCCGGTGGGTGCATTGCGCAAATGAAGCGGAACCGGCAGATCGCCCTGCTGCTTTACCGAAGCGATGGCCCGCTCAATAGCTTCATAAGACGCATTGCTTTTAACCGATGTAGCAAGGAAAATGGCGCACTGGCTTAAAATAATCCGCGATTCGGGATAGCCGATTTTGTTCACCGCATCAAAGGTGGTATTCGCGAGCAACAAAGCGTTTGGGTTGGCATTGCCGATGTCTTCGCTGGCGAAAATTACCATCCGTCGTGCAATAAATTTTACGTCTTCGCCGCCTTCGAGCATGCGGGCCAGCCAGTAAACAGCGCCGTTTGGATCGCTGCCGCGCATGCTTTTTATAAATGCTGAAATGATGTCATAATGCTGTTCGCCCGTTTTATCGTACAATACCACGCGCTGCTGCGCAATGCGCATAACAGCTTCGTCGGTGATGGTAATTTCGTTTCCGGTTAAATCATTCAACACAATTTCGAAAAGATTCAGCAGCTTTCGTGCATCGCCGCCGCTGAGGCGAAGAAGCGCTTCCGTCTCTTGTAAACTGATCCTTTTCTTTTGCAGTTCGCTGTCGGTTTGGATGGCGTTTTCCAGCACCTGCATCAAATCATCGGCGGTAAGCGCTTTCAGTACAAAAACCTGGCAGCGGCTAAGCAGGGCGGCATTCACTTCGAAAGATGGGTTTTCTGTGGTTGCACCGATTAGTGTAATCAGCCCTTTCTCAACCGCAGCAAGCAGGGCATCCTGCTGCGACTTATTAAACCGGTGAATTTCATCAATAAACAACACGCAGCCGTTCAGTTGCTTTGCCTTGTCAATTACCTCTCGAATCTCTTTCACGCCGCTGCTGATAGCACTTAACTGAAAGAATGGCTTCTGCATTTCGCCGGCAATAATATTGGCGAGCGTGGTTTTTCCAACACCCGGCGGGCCCCAAAAAATAAGCGAGGGCAGCGCGTTCTTTTCTACCGCTATTTGCAATACACTTCCTTTCCCGGTTAAATGGCTTTGTCCGGCAACATCCTGGAGCCGCTGAGGCCGTACTCGTTCTGATAAAGGGGCGTTGGCTGTCATTTGTAAAAAATAAAGCCACCTGAAATTACATCAGATGGCTTGTTTTCAGGTATTTACCTTGTCCTTATCTTTTTGATCTTCTTGAAGGGAAAAAATTCGCACTTTTTCCTTTCTTGCCTTCACTGCTACCGTAATGCGTCATTGCGCAACGGAATCCAATGGTGCTGCTGCTCTGATCCTGCTGCAAAAATCTTCTGCTGCCGGGGCTAAGCCAGTAAGGCATATCGTTCCAGCTGCCACCTTTAATAACACGGCTTTTGTCGGAAATTAAAGTGGTGGTGCCGTATCCATAAAATACATTGCTCAGGCTATCACCATCCAAATAGTTGATAGCATACGATTGCTGATAGTTTCTTCTATTGGCAAGTACCGAATCCGACTCGCTCACGTATTTTATTCTACCTAAGCTATCTCTCAAATTACCTTGTCCGCCGCTCATATCCACCTTCTGGAAAATGTTTCCGCGGAATGGGTTCAGGTCGTCCTGATCGAGATTAGTGGTTGGCCTGTAAACATCGGCAACCCATTCACTTACGTTGCCGCTCATATTGTACAAACCGAATCCGTTCGGATAGTAGGATTCAACAGGGCCGGGATAAGCGGCGCGGTCGTTCAGTCCGCCGGCAGTACCCATATAATCGCCATTACCTCTTTTAAAGTTGGCGAGGAAAGCACCTTGCCATGCGCCTCTTTTGGTGGCTCTTAAGTTATCAAACCCATCATTCTTCCAGGCATAAATTCCTTTGTTGGCAACGAGTTCTTCCCCTCTTTTCTTTTCGCTTCTTCTTGGCTGCGGATTCTCTGTTATCTCACCTAAAGCAGCATATTCCCACTCGGCTTCGGTTGGAAGCCGGTAATCCGGCAGCAAAATACCATCTTCAAATTTTACAGTTGTTCTGGGGCGGCCTTGTGCATCCACCAATCCTTTCTTTTTAGGTTTTCCGGGCACGCCGGCATATTCGCCCATCAGATAACTTTTTGTGTTGAAGTTCTCTTGTCCGCCGCCGTTCATCTCTTGTTTAATAACATTTTGATTTTGGTAGCCGGATTTGATAAGCATATTCTCGTTTACGCGGTCGGTTCTCCAAATACAGAAATCGTGCGCCTGTTGCCAGGTAACGCCCACAACCGGGTAGTAGTTATAGGATGGGTGGCGGAAGTAATATTCCACATAAGGCTCGTTGTAACCAAGTTCACTTCTCCATACAAGGGTATCCGGTTTTGCACCTTCGAGCACTGCTTCGTATTGCGGATCGGAAAACACATTCTCCAACCAGTAAATATACTCCCGATAGTGTACGTTGGCAACTTCGGTTTTGTCGATAAAGAAGGAGTTTACCGTAACCCGGCGCGGAATATTGTTCCAATCGCCCATAACATCTTCCTGTTTGGCGCCCATGGTAAATGTACCACCCTGCACGAAAACAAGACCCGGACCGGTTTTAATGTCTTTAGGTTTCACAACCGAAAAGCCGCCCATCTTTTTATCGTTGTATTTCCATCCGGTTGCGGTAGATACTCCACCCTTGTTTTTATTACAAGCCGAAAAAGCAGCCAGCGCAAGCGCCAGAACTGCATAGTTTTTAAGTCCTTTCAACATTGGATACTTATAGGTTTTCTTATCAATTTTATCAAACGAAAAAACAATTTCTTTATTGCCTCTTGCTTAAGGAGTGCGAATATAATTGTTTTTGAAAGATCAAGAATAGTAACTAATCTTCAAAAATGAAAGTTTTTTTTAAAAAAATCCGAATGTTAGAAAGAAATAAATAATATTTGCAAGCTACATTTATACAAACTACTTAGCGCCGGACAAAAAACCATAACCTATCGCCGTAAAACTCTACCCCAAACAATTATTATTAACAAAGTAGCTAACCACTTTATAAGCGGTTAAATTGATGTAAGATGAAAAAGAAGATTACGAATTGGATGGCCGGAATCATGGCTTTAGCCGTAGCATCGCCTGCTTTTGGGCAGGAGCTGAATGTAACAACCACTGCGGTGCCGTTTTTAAGAATTTCGCCCGATGCAAGGGCCGGAGGTATGGGCGATATGGGTATTGCTTCTGCCCCCGATGCGAATGCGTCGTTCTGGAACCTGGCAAAAACGCCCTTCAATAAAACGAATACTGCCGTATCGCTTACTTACACACCCTGGTTAAAATCCATTGCAAAAGACGTTTTTCTTGCGAGCCTCGGCGGATATTATAAGTTAGATGATGAACAGGCCATTTCGTTGGGAATACGCTATTTTAACCTGGGTAAAATACAGTTTACCGATTTCAGCGGACAAAGCTTTGGGGAAGGGAACCCGCGTGAGTTTTCTTTCGATGTGGGATACAGCAGAAAACTTTCGGCAAAGTTGGGAATGGGCGTAGCGCTCCGCTACATTAACTCCGACCTCACGAAAGGCGCCCCGAATGCGGGAAACAGCAAGGCGGGTACTGCTTTTTCCGGAGACGTATCATTGTTCCATACAAATGTAAACGATGCCGGACAAGGTCTTAACTGGGGAATTACGCTGAGCAATCTTGGGACTAAAATTGGATATTCGAATGATGCCACAAAAAAAGAATATATCCCCGCAAATTTTGGAGCCGGCATTGCCTACACCAAGGTGTTCGACGAAGAAAATAAGTTAACCTTCGGGCTGGATATGAATAAACTGTTGGTGCCCGCACCGCCGATGTACGATCCGAATAAAACCGCTCAGGAAAATCAGGACGCCATTGACGAATACAGAAGTTATGGCGTTTTCGAAAGCTGGTTTAAGTCGTTCGGCAGCAACGGAAACCTGTTTAAGACACTACAATTTTCTTTAGGAGCAGAATACTCTTACCTCGATCAGTTCTTTTTCCGTGCCGGATATTTTTACGAAGATGTATCGCAGGGAAATCGGAAATTTTTCACATTGGGCGCCGGGCTTACGTATAATGTTTTCGGCCTCAACTTTTCGTATCTTGTTCCTTCCGGATCGGGGATTACAAAAAACCCTTTATCGAATACTTTACGGTTTGGACTTGTGTTTAATTTGGATGATATCAAATCGGGCGGCGAGTAATTCATTACCGTTTCCGAAACAGATTTTAGTGGCGAAGGCATTACCTTCGCCATTTTTATGGATATACGTACCGGTTTTGGAATCGATTTTCATCAGCTTGCAGAGGGCCGAGAGTTTATTTTAGGGGGTATAAAAATACCGCACTACAAAGGACTTATTGGATACAGTGATGCAGATGTTTTGTTGCATGCCATCTGCGATGCGCTGCTCGGCGCCGCCGCCCTTGGCGATATCGGATATCACTTCCCCGATACGCATCCGGATTTTAAGGATGTTGACAGCAAGATACTACTTGCAAAAACATTCGATCTGCTCGTTTCGGAAGGATATGCTATCGGAAATATCGACGCTTCCGTTTGCTTGGAAAAACCAAAAATAAAAGATCACATTCCGGCAATGCGGGAAACGATTGCCAACATCCTGAAGCTGGACACCCGGCGGGTGAGTATTAAAGCTACTACTGCCGAGCAAATGGGCTTTGTAGGCAGAGAAGAAGGTGTGGTTGCATACGCCACCGTTTTAATTAATAAGATAACGCCCTAACAACAAGGGAATGCGAGTTCCCGATGAAACTGTTGATTTATGAAATACTTTTTTGTATTGTTAATTGTCTTGTATAGCTGCGGAACTGCCAAAAAAGTTGAAAAAATAGAAACCGCCATTTCGAAAAAAGACACCACCGCTCTCGTGGTTGTTGACAGAGCCGACTCTGCTGAAATTGTACGCAACCTGCTTGGGAAAATCAAAAGCAACGCTGTTTCGTTCAACACTTTCTCGGCTAAAATAAGACTCGATTACCAGGATAAAGACGGAGGCGACCAGGCAACTGCCTTTGTTCGGATGCAGAAAGACAGCCTGATATGGATTTCGCTTACCGGCGCCCTTGGCATTGAAGGTTTTCGTGTGTTGGTTACTACCGATAGTGTGGTTGTTTGGAACAAACTGAAGAAAACGGTTCAGTACCGAACAATCGAATACTTAAGCGCCCTCACCGACATCCCCTTTAATTTTTACACCCTTCAAAATTTTATTGTAGGCAACCCAGTTTTTCTCGACAGTAATGTAATCTCCTATCGAACCAAAGAAAAAGAAACGCAGCTCCTTACCGCCTCGGCTTTTTTTAAGCATTTGCTTACGTTGGAAAACGAAAATTATTTGATTGTACACAGCAAGTTAGACGATAATGACCCTGCACGAAACCGAACAATGGGGATTGCATTGAGTGATTATGAATGGACGCCTAATGGATGGTTTGCCAAGCAACGCAATGTTACCCTTGCAGAAAACAACCGGCTTGATATAAACCTGAATTTTAAACAATTTGTTTTCGATAGTCCTTTAAGTTTTCCCTTTAATTTGCCCAAAAATGTGAAGGTAAAATAAGATGGCAGCCGGCACGTTAATGATAAAAACCGCTCTATGGTAAAAAGAATTGTTTTTTCGCTGTTTTTCCTCTCTGTTGTTGTTTGTGGGTTCAGCCAGCAAACACGTGAAGAAATTCAGAAGAGACAACAAGATCTTCAGAAGGAACTGGCAGACTTAAACAAAACGCTTTCCGACATAAAGAAAAACAAGTCTATTTCTTTAAGCCAGCTTACGCTCGTGCGTAAAAAAATTGCTGCAAGGGAAGAAATGATCGGCAATATCAACAAAGAATTACGGCTTCTTACAGACAATATATATCTAACCAATCTCGATATCACCCGCTATCGCCGTGAGTTAGACACTTTAAAAGCCAACTACGCAAAAAGTTTGGTTTTTGCTTATAAAAATCGAAGCAACTACGACTATCTGAATTTCCTTTTTTCAGCCACCAATTTTAACGATGCCATCAAGCGGCTTGCCTACCTGAAAAGTTATCGCCAGTATCGCGAAACGCAGGTGGCAAATATTCAGAAAACGGAGTTGCTGCTTCAACAAAAAATTGAGGACTTCAATAAGAAAAGAATTGAAAAAAATTCTACACTCGAAGAGCAGAATAAGCAACTGACGGTGCTTGAAAGCGACAAAAAAGAAAAGGACGACGTAATTAAGGAATTGAAGGGTCAGGAAAGCCAGCTTGCAAAGCAGATACGCACCCGCGAAGCGGAGAGGAAAAAATTACAACAAAGCCTGGCTGTGGTTATTCGTCGGGAAATAGAGGCGGCTAAAAAAGAAGCAGCCCGAAAAGAGGCTGAACGGAAAGAAGCCGAACGCAAGGCAGCGGAATTAGCGGCAAAAAACAAAGCGAATAATCCCACCGTGGAAACGCCAACTAAAAAACCGGAAACACCAACAAAAACAGACCGGTCGTACAGCGTTTTTGAAAGCTCTGAAGAAGGCTTGAAACTGAGTTTAAATTTTGAGACCAACAAAGGCAATCTGCCCTGGCCGGTGGACGCAGGATTTATTGCGGGCGAGTTTGGAACACATACCGTACCGGGCACAGGCCTGCAAGAACAAAACGAAGGCATCCGCATAGAAACCCCCAACGCCAACATGAGTGTAAAATGCGTTGCTGACGGCGTTGTAACCGCAGTAATGGACCTTGGCGAATATCAGGCTGTTGTGGTTAAACACGGCCGGTACTTCTCAGTTTATAGCAATCTGGCTACTACGAACGTAAGCCGGCTGCAAAAAGTAGGACCAGGCACATTGATTGGAAAAACTTCGCCGGGAATGAATGGAGGTGGGGTGCTGGAATTTCAGGTGATAAACGAGAAAAACCAATATTTTAATCCGGCTTCCTGGCTAAAGCGAAAATAGTTCTTCAGCGAGGAAAGTGGCGGCTTTAGGGGCGCGATGCTTTTACCGATCTTACTAATTCTGCCTGAGGTTTTACCTGAAATCTGCTTCTCATTCTTCTCTCTTTCATAACAATCATTTTCTACTTTTTTTGAAAAAACTGTGCCATCCCGCGAAGCGATTTCTTTGAATATGGGTTTCACGCCATTACAATCGCATCGACGGAAAGCCGCTCCGCCAATGCATTCAGGTCGTTCAACACAATTTCATTTAATGGAATTCCTGTTCGCTTTCGTTGTTCTTCGAGCATTCGTTCCGGATCGCCGGGTATCAGTACTTTCTGATTAGCGTCGATGGTTTTTGCGTTTCGAAAATGCTGAATCCAGTTATCCATGTGCTTCTTAAATTCGGCTGCCGGACGAAAGGCGTCGATCCGCATAGCGCCAAAGAAATGACCAAGACCTTTTCCGAACATCACTTCGGGCATTGGAATATAAGCCGGAAATGGCGGCGCAAAAGGCGCATAGCTTGCGCCGCTCAGCACAGCGGAAAATATGTCTACAATACTTCCCAGGGCATATCCTTTATGGCTGCCCATTTCCCGTGTGCTGCCGAGTGGTAACATTGATCCTCCGTTTTTCAGCTCCGCCGCGTTTGTTGATGCATTTCCGCTTTCATCCTGCACCCAGCCCACGGGAGCCGGCGCGCCCTTGCGTTGCAGAATTTCGAGC
Organism: Chitinophagaceae bacterium; assembly: GCA_039811185.1. Classification (GTDB taxonomy): domain Bacteria; phylum Bacteroidota; class Bacteroidia; order Chitinophagales; family Chitinophagaceae; genus JAEZDR01. Next base: position 154,275 of record JBDHYF010000001.1, read on the forward strand.
TTCCCGTTGGAGGCAGTTGTGGTGGCAAAATCGGCAACAAAAGGAGGCTCATTTCCGGCGGGCACAGCTACGGCAATCGGATTGGTGCCAAGCATTTTGTCGATAGAAAAAGTCGGTGCAACCAAGGCGCTTGCGTTTGTCATGGCAATCCCTATCATGTCTTCAGAAAGCGCAAGCATTGCATGATAGCCTGCTATGCCGAAATGGTTGGAGTTGCTTACGCAAACCCAGCCGGTGCCGGCTGTTCGGGCTTTTTCGATGGCGATATTCATTGCGTAGGGAGCGGCTACAAGTCCCAAAGCCGCGTCCGCATCAACTACAGCAGTGGAGGGCGTTTGATGTGTAATTTTTATCTGCGGAGCGGTATTGATTCGCCCGCTTTCCCAAAGGCGAACGTAACCCGATAAACGGGCGGCGCCATGGCTGTCGATGCCTCTTAAATCTGCCTTCACCAATACATCTGCCGCAAGGCCGGCCTCGTCGGCATTGCAGCCCATCTTTAAAAAAACGCGTTCACAGAAATTAAAGAGTTCGCCGGCTTGTACAATCGCTTCATTCATGCCGCAAAATTATCGCTGCGGGCATAAAAAAAGCGGCGCATTTGCACCGCTCAGTTATTTAGAAGGGAAGATCGTCTTCAAAAGCCGGCGGATTGCCCATATCCTGCGTCGGTTGAGCCGATGTTGGTTGGCCTGCGCCGTAGTTTTGCTGATAACCTCCGCCTCCGGTATTTCCTCCGGCAAGATCATTCTCGCCTTTTCCTAAGAGCTCGATACTTGATACGCGCAACATCAATGATGCGCCCGGCTTGCCGTCGGAAGTAGTGTACTGCCGCAGCTCGGGGGTGCCATCAACATACACCTTTTGTCCTTTTTTCAAATAAGGAACAATGCCGGTTCGCTCTGTCCAGTATGCGCATTCCACCCAAATTGTTTTCTTCTCGCCAAAACTTTGTGTGTGTGCAACAGAAAAATTAATTACGTTTTTTCCATTAACCGTATTGGTTACACAATCCTTCCCCAAATTTCCAATTGCCTGTAGCTTTATCATAACTAAAATGTTTTTGTATTTGTAAACAATTCTACCAAAGAATTACCGATTATAAAAACTTGTTTTTGAGCTTTTGTATTGTTTCGCCATCCATTTTACTAAGCCGGCGGGCACTATAATCAAAGTAAAGCAAACCCGTTTTCATTTTTGCTGCGGTCACCTTTTCACCGTTCTTCTCAAACTCAATCTTATAAAAAATATCGAATCCGTATTTATGGAAACTTTCTGCTTTCACAAAGATTTCGATTTCATATCCGTACAGTAATTCCGATTTAAATTCTATTGCAGCATCGTTCATAATTAAGCTCAATCCTTCCACATCGGTTTCACTATAGCCATAAAATTTGAGGTATTGCACCCGCGCTTCGTGCGCAAGCGATAAAAAATTATCGTTACCTACGTGCGAGCCGTAATTGAGGTCGGTAATTCTTATTGTGAGCTTGCACGAAAAATGAAACGAATCGGGCAATTCAACTTTTATTCTTTCCATGTGTGTGAAGAAACGCGATTAACTTTTCCGTTGCTTTTTTTCGGTGACTAAAATTATTTTTTTCTTCGGGCGTCATTTCTGCAAAAGTGACGTCTGCTCCGTTGGGAATAAAAACTGCATCATACCCAAAACCGCCTGTTCCCACCGGCGTCTCGGTTATCCTTCCTTCACAAATGCCTTCAAAAAAATGTTCCGCTTCATCTAACCTTAAACTGATTACCGTTCTAAATCTCGCATTACGGTTGCCCGCTCCGTTCATCTTTTTCAAAAGTAGGTCGATATTCTCTTGCGCGCTTGCTTTTTCTCCCGCAAATCTTGCACTTTTTACCCCGGGTAAACCGTGTAAAAAATCAACTTCCAGTCCGGTGTCTTCGCTGAAACAGTTTTTCCCGGTAAGGGCAAAAATAACCCTCGATTTTTCTGATGCGTTTGCGTGCAGGCTGTCGAAAGGTTCGGGAATGTTGGTGTGGATGCCCGCTTCAGTAAGGGTAATGATCTGAAAACGGCTGCCTACAGCAAGTTTAATTTCCTGCACTTTATTTTGGTTGTTAGTGGCAAAAACGAGTATCGGGCTCATAGTTGAAACAATTGTTTTAGCGCATTCCAAAGCGCCAATTTTTGCGATTTATCGCTTGCGATAACAGCTAATTTCGGTGCAGTAACCACGTTCACTCCGTTTAAAGTGGCGGGTACAAAATCAGCAACATCCGGAAGCATTTTAACCTCTGATGGAAGGCCGAAGCAAATTAAATGCTGCGGTGTAAGTTCTCCTACTAACTCATCTATGTGGGTGCTTTTCGTATTGAGGTTTACAATTGCAATGTCGGCAAGGGTAAATTTACAGGCAGATAATATTTGCACGAGGAAACTTAAATCGGCCTCAGATAAATACATGTTGTTTTTATCTTCTATAAGAACAGTAATGTGCTTTTTGTTTTCACCCAGAAACGTTAGCGCATTGGCGGGCTTTTCGGCAGGGCGTTCAGCACCGCTGTCAGGTGTTATAACCAGCTTGTCGGCATACAAAATTGCAAGCGTATCGGGTGGAAGTTTGAGTTCGTTGAATGCCATTTTATTAACAACTGTTAGTTTTTATTTTTTTGTTTATTTGCATAAATTAAATGTAATGATTGCTGCTATGAATATAAAGGTTACGAAGGTAGAAAGAAGCCGGCTAAATGACGTTAAACTCGAGAACATTTCGTTTGGAAAAGTGTATACGGACCACATGCTTGTTGCCGACTACGCTGATGGCGAATGGAAAAATGTAGAAATAAAACCCTATCAGCCGCTTTCTGTAGAGCCTTCTATGGCTGCCTTGCACTATGCACAGTCGATTTTTGAGGGCATTAAGGCATACCGGAACGATGATGGCCACGCCGCTATCTTCAGACCGCACGATAATTTTGAGCGATTTAATATTTCGGCGCAGCGGATGCAGATGCCCACGGTTCCCGAAGAGATATTTATGGATGGAATGCATCAACTCTTATCACTTGATAAAAACTGGATTCCTCCCTACCACAACCACTCTCTTTATATCAGGCCTTTTATGTTCAGTACCGACCCCATGATTGGTGTTCGGCCGTCTGAAACCTACAAATTCATGATTATATTAAGCCCTACCGGGCCTTACTATAATGCGCCGATGAAAATATATGTGGAAGAAAAATACACGCGGGCAGCGCCGGGCGGCGTTGGGTTTGCAAAAAACGCCGGTAACTACGCAGCGAGTATGTATCCTACTGCCGAGGCGCGGAAAAAAGGCTACGACCAAGTTTTATGGACAGACGCTTTTGAACACAAATACCCTCAGGAAGTAGGTACGATGAACGTATTTTTTGTGATTGGCGACAAAGTGGTTACGCCTTCGCTCGAAGACGGAACCATCCTGGCAGGAATAACACGCGAGAGCGTAATGACCATTTTGAATGAGCTGGGTTATACTGTTGAAGAACGTAAAATCTCGATCGATGAGCTGATGGCTGCAGAAAAAGAAGGGAAGTTGAAGGAGGTATTTGGAACCGGAACCGCGGCCACTATATCGAAGATAAAAGAACTGAAGTATAAAGATCATTCCATCCATTTTGATGTGGAGCAATTGCAAGTTGCTGCAAAAGTGAAGGAGAAGCTGGACAACATCAGAGAAGGAAGATCGGCCGACACCTATAACTGGCTACACCATCTTTCATAATATTTGTTTTGAAAAGCCGGCTGTAATGAGCCGGCTTTTTAGTGGTAATGCGCTGTTAAACGTTAGGGGGACGCAAAAATATTATTTCGGATTTTGGAATTTCTAATAATGCCCCTTACTTTTGCACTCCCGAAAAAATCGGGATCATTTTTTTATTAAAAGGGTAAAGAATGCCTACTATACAACAATTAGTTAGAAAAGGCCGCGAAATCATCAAGGCTAAAAGCAAATCAAGAGCTTTAGATTCTTGTCCACAGCGCCGTGGTGTATGTACAAGAGTTTATACAACAACACCAAAAAAACCTAACTCAGCCTTACGTAAAGTGGCTAAAGTGCGTTTGACAAATAAAATTGAGGTGATTGCCTACATCCCCGGTGAAGGCCATAACCTTCAGGAGCACTCCATCGTACTTATCCGTGGCGGTCGTGTAAAAGACCTTCCGGGTGTACGTTACCACATTGTTCGCGGTTCGCTCGATACTGCCGGCGTAAAAGACCGTAAACAAAGCCGTTCTAAATACGGAACCAAGAAAGAAAAAGCAAAAAAATAGTTCTATAACCCTTTTGGCTGAGTAAAGTTTTAAAGCTTGAAGCAATCAGCCATTTTTAAAAATTAAAATCATGCGTAAAGCACAAGCCAAGAAATTACCCTTAGCACCCGACGGTCGTTTTAACGACAAAATGGTTACCCGTTTCATTAACAACTTAATGTGGGACGGAAAGAAGAGCACCGCAATCAGAATTTTTTACGATGCCGTTGACCGCGTTTCTAAACAAACCGGCGAAGACGGATACGAAATTTGGAAAAAAGCCTTATCGAATGTTACGCCCGCTGTAGAGGTTAGAAGCCGCAGAATTGGTGGAGCTACCTTTCAAATTCCTACAGAGGTGCGTTTAGACCGCAAAATTTCGTTGAGCATGAAATGGTTAATCCGGTTCAGCCGTGAAAGAAACGGACGTACGATGGCCGAAAAACTTGCTAACGAAATAATTGCCGCCAGCAAAGGTGAAGGCGCCGCATTTAAAAAGAAAGAAGACGTACACAGGATGGCGGAAGCAAATAAAGCCTTCTCTCACTTCAGAATCTAGTTCAGAAATAAATATATTGATCTTTGGCCTGACAGTAGTCGGGCCTTTTTGTTTATTTTCCCTAAGTTTCTGCCATAATTACAAAAAAACCTCGTACTTTTTCGCTGGCACAATTAATGATTCACTTAGTTTTATTATAAAAATCAAAAACTTATGGAAGGAAAAAAATATAAAGTGTTGTTATGCGAAGATGACACCAACCTCGGGATGGTGCTTAAAAACTATCTCGAATTAAATGATTATGATGTTATTCTTGAACGCGACGGCCGCCTCGGCCTTGCTGCTTTTCAGCGTGAAAAGTTTGATATCTGCTTACTCGACGTAATGATGCCGAACATGGACGGCTTTACCCTTGCGGAAGAAATTCGTGATATTGATCCGGATATTCCATTGTTTTTCCTGAGTGCCAAAACAATGAAGGAAGACATTATTCAGGGATATAAATTGGGTGCAGACGACTACATCACAAAGCCGTTCGACAGCGAGGTGTTGCTACATAAAATTAAAGCCATCTTAAAACGCAATGAAGAGATCAATAAAGAAAGCGAGAACATCAAATTCGATTTCGGGAAATACCACTTCAATCCAAAATTGCGGGAGCTTATTGTTGACGGTAAAACGCAAACCCTTTCACCCAAGGAAAATGAGTTGTTGAAGATGCTCGCCGAACACAAAAACGATTTGCTTCCACGCGAACGTGCGCTGAAGAAAATTTGGGGCAGCGATACCTACTTCAACGGCCGCAGTATGGATGTTTACATTGCCAAGCTGAGGAAATATTTGAAAGAAGATCCAAACATTGAAATTGTAAACATTCACGGTAACGGGTTTCGACTCGTTGCTCCTTAACAGCATTGCCGCCTTCGGGCGGTTTTTTTATCGCCTTTTCGTTTTGCTGTAGCCGGCTTTCAGCAGATACTGCAACACTTTTTCACGCTGGTCGCCCTGGATAATGATAAGCCCTTCCTTTACAGCGCCACCGGTTCCGCAATAGCTTTTCAGCTTTTTGCCGAGGTCTTCCAGATCGGCAGCGCTTCCTGTAAAATGCTCCACAATCGTGACTGCTTTGCCCGCCCGCTGCCGTGTATCCAGATATACTTTTAACGGCTGCTTTTCAGGCGCAAGGGTTTCGGCCGCTTCTTCATTATCAAAATTGTATTTAAAATCCGGATCCGTGCTGTAAACGAAACCGGCACTGTCCGGCGTTTTCTTCTTTGCCATCTTTCAAATTTAAACTGCTTTCAAACTTAAATCCACGCTCTGCGCCTGGTGTATCAGTCCGCCAACACTCACATAGTCCACCCCTGATTGCGCATAGGCTTCTACCGTATTCAGATTAATTCCACCACTTGCCTCGGTTTCAAATCTGCCTGCAATCATCTCTACAGCTTCTGCTACCGTGGCGGGTTCAAAATTATCGAGCATGATTCTAAAAACTTTACCCTCTCCGATGGCTAAAATTTGCTGCACATCAGCCAACGACCGCGCCTCCACTTCAATCTTTATGTTCAATTTATTGTTCAACACATAGTCGTGCGCCCGGTTAACTGCGTTTTCAATTCCGCCTGCAAAGTCGATGTGGTTATCTTTCAACATCATCATATCGTACAAACCAAACCGATGATTGTTTCCACCGCCAATTTTCACTGCTTCTTTTTCGAGCAAACGAAAGTTGGGAGTGGTTTTTCGCGTGTCTAAAATCCGGGTCCTGTAAGGCTTTAGAACATCCACATATTTGCGCGTTAAAGTGGCAATGCCGCTCATGCGCTGCATACAGTTTAACAGCAAGCGTTCGGCCCGCAAAATGCCCTGCACGTTGCCTTCCACTTCAAAAGCAACATCACCCGCCTCAACGCAGCTGCCATCGCTGTAAAAGCAGTTCATCTTAAAGTCTTCGCCTGTTATATCGAAAATCCTTCGGGCCACTTCTATTCCGGCAATCACCGTATCCTGCTTCACCTTCAAAATGGCTTTGCCTTTAGCGTTTGCAGGGATGCAACTCAGGCTGCTGTGATCGCCATCGCCAACATCTTCCTCAAGCGCCGCTGCCAATAAACTACTTAGCCTTACCTCGTAATTTTCCATCTTACAAATAAAGGAAAAAAAATCCCGCCACGCGGGCGGGAAGTTCATTAATTGATGCGCATGGTAATGATATAAAGCCTGTCGTTTCGTTGCCGCAGCATTAAAGTAACATTATAGTTTTTGTATTGTGTTTGCAGCTTTCCGGTGATATACATGGTGCCGCTCATTTCGCGTTTAGAGGTTTGTTCAAAATCTTTCACTTTAACCGATCTGAAAAATTCCGAAATCACCACTTCCGCCTGCTCGCTGCTGATGTTTTTGAGTTCATCTTTCTCAGGAAGTTTTAAATCGATGAGCGCATCGAAATGTTTAGCCAACTCGGTTGCATTTCCTTTTTTTAATGCGCCGATCACATCATCGTTAACAAAGGTGAAAGCGCTGAAAACAACGACACCAAAGGCTAAAAAAAGATAGTTTCTCATGTTGAATAAGACGTTTTATAAAACGCTAAGTTTAATAATTTGCCTCAAGATAACCATTAAATAAAATTGAACAGTGTTAACTTGCAGGGATTTACGAGGATAAACTTTAAGAATGACAAACAGAAAAGTGATTCTGATTATTATGGACGGATGGGGCTATGGAAGCGTAGCAAGCGCCGATGCTATTAAAAATGCTGCAACGCCTTTTTTTCATTCGCTCGAAAACAAATATCCGCATACCACGCTGACAACATTTGGCGAAGCCGTTGGCTTGCCCGACGGGCAGATGGGTAACAGCGAAGTTGGGCATTTAAACTTGGGCGCCGGCCGCATTGTATATCAGGAGTTGCAACGCATTAATGTTGCTATTAAAACGGGTTCGTTTGCTGAGAACAATGTCTTGCTGAAAACGCTTGCTTATGCTAAAGAACATAAAAAGCCGCTTCATTTAGTTGGGTTAGTAAGCGATGGCGGCGTGCACAGCCATATTAACCACCTGAAGGCATTAACCGATGTTTGCAAGGCGCATGGACTTAGCGAGGTATTCATTCATGCTTTTACCGACGGGCGCGATACGGACCCGAAAAGCGGACTCGGTTTTATGTCGGAGCTTCAACAGCACTTAAATAGTTCGGTGGGAAAAATTGCTTCTGTCAGCGGAAGGTATTACGCCATGGACAGAGACCGCCGGTGGGAAAGAGTAAAGCTCGCTTACGATGCTTTGGTGAACGGCCAGGGCGAAAAAGCGCCGGATGCCATCGCCGCCGTTGAACAGTCGTACGCGAAAGATGTGACCGACGAATTTATTTTGCCCACTGTAATAATTGGGTCGGACCAACAACCGCTCGCAACCATTAAAGACGGAGATGCGGTTATCTGCTTCAATTTTAGAACAGACCGGTGCCGGGAACTATCGATTGTGCTTTCGCAGGAAGACAATTTAAAGTACAATATGAAGAAGTTAAATCTTTATTACACGACCATGACCGAGTATGATAAAACATATCGGGATGTGCATGTAATTTTTGATACAGACAATCTTGAAAACACCATCGGCAAGGTGATTGAGCAAGCGGGAAAGAAACAAATTAGAATTGCCGAAACCGAAAAATATCCGCACGTAACATTTTTCTTCAGCGGCGGCCGCGAAAAAGAATTTGAAGGCGAAAAAAGAATTCTTGTTCCATCACCAAAAGTGGCTACCTACGATTTAAAGCCGGAAATGAGTGCCGTGGAAATAACCGACCTTTTGATTCCTGAATTAGAGAACAAGACAGCAGATTTTATTTGTTTGAATTATGCAAATGCCGATATGGTTGGACATACCGGTGTTTTTTCGGCAGCAGTAAAAGCAGTTGAAACGGTTGACCGCTGTGTTGAACGCGTAGTTACTGCCGGGCTCGCAAACGGCTACACCATTTTTTTAACCGCCGACCACGGCAACAGCGATTTTATGAAAAACGCAGACGGCTCGCCAAACACTGCACACACAAAAAATCCGGTTCCGTTGTTTGTGATTGACAAGGAGTGGCGCGGACATTTAAAAGCCGGAAAACTTGGCGACATTGCCCCCACCATTTTAACCATGATGCAGTTGCCGGTGCCCAATGAAATGACCGGAGATGTTTTAATTGATTAACCTATGCAGATAAAACAGGCTGACTATGTTATTTCCAGCCCGTCGGTGGATAAATGTCCCAAACCGGACAAGCCGGAGTTTGCGTTTATTGGAAGAAGCAACGTAGGGAAATCTTCTTTAATAAACATGCTTACCGGACGACAGAGCCTTGCAAAAACTTCTGCCACACCCGGAAAAACGCAGCTCATCAATCACTTCATCATTAACCGTGAATGGTATCTGGTAGATCTGCCGGGTTATGGTTACGCAAAAATTTCGCAGAGCCAGCGTAAGAAGTGGGAGAAAATGATTGAAGAATATTTGCGGAAGCGAGAAAACCTCCTCAATATTTTTGTGTTGATCGACAGCCGGCATTCGCCTCAGAAAATCGACATTGAATTCATTAACACTCTCGGCGAGTGGCAACTGCCGTTTTCAATTGTATTTACGAAAGCTGATAAAGTGAAACCGCTGGCGCTCCAAAGAAATACCGGAGATTTTTTAGAGGCATTGCGTCAGTCGTGGCAGTTTCTTCCACAAAGTTTTATTTCGAGCGCAGAGAAAAAATCCGGACGCGACGAAATACTTTCATTTGTTGATGAGCAGATCCGGTTGGTTAAGTGATGTTTTGAAATTGACTTCTTTTTACCGTATGAGGGCCATCATCATAAAATATAAAGTTCTTGATGGCCTTATTGCTCCGGTAAATCTTTATCAGTACAATAATGCAAGTAGTAAGTAACCCCAAAACAATTCCGCTGCCGCTGATAGCAAACAGCTGAAAAAACACCCGCGATTTTGCCATCGTTACTGCAAAGTGATCGTTCTGTAACTTGCCCCAAATTTTAATGATTCCCGCCGCCACAAGCGAGCTGTAAAACACCACAAGAGAAACATTGGTAACCCATATAGATACCGAAGTGGTTGTTTGTGCAAATGCAGCAGCCACAGGCTTTTCGTCGATAATATGAAAAATAACAGAGAACAAAACCATGGTATTAATGCCGATGGTAGCACCCATAGCATGTGCAACCGTAATATGCGTGCCGTGTGTAAAATCGTTTAACGCCGGAACCGATATGGCAATGGCAGTGATCAGGTTCAGCAAAATCCAATGGTCGGCAAACATCAAAAACCTGCGCGCATTTTTTTGAGGAAGGCTTTTGGTGCTGCGCATCGACTTGCGCCAGCTCCAGATAATGTTTGCAAGCAGTATCAGTTCCGTCATGCTGATGATGTAGGCTATTTGTTTCACCCACGGGCTTGCCGGTACAATATATGTATGATGTCCCCAGTTAAAAAGCAAGTTGGTAAAGCCCACAAAAAAGAAGGCGTATGCAAGGTTATTGTGCGATACGTTTTTATCATTTTTCATCATCTCCATAGAGCAAAGCGCGGCTCCGAAAACAAGCATATTCCACGAGCCCACCATGGCACCCATTGCCTTCCATTGTACGGTAACATCGCGAACAGGGTTATCTCCAAAAAAGCGAAACTGCCACAAATAGGATTCAGAAAAAGTGATGAGAAAAAAGCATATTCCCGCAGTCCAGCTAAAATAATATACCGGCGCCTTTTTATAATTCGGTTTCAGTGTAAGCAAAATATTTATCCCGAAGGCGAGCCATGCAAGCAGCACGATGATTCCTATCCACACAGGAAATTCCAAATATTCGCGTCCCGAAAAAGACTGCATATAAAAGCTGCTCACTATCAGCACAGAGCTCCCTAACTGAAGCAACCAATGCAGATACGCCAGCTTTTCCGACCATAAAGGCCGCTGTTTTATTTTCTGAACATAAAAATATATGGCGCCCTGAGCCGCGGAAAAAATCCATGCCGTTACCAGATAAACGTGCAGTGGCCGCGTTTGCTGAAAGCCTATCCGCTCTTTTAAAAACCCGGGAAGAACATACTGAAAGCTTCCGATAAGGCCCATCAGCAAACCAAACAAAAGGTAACCGACTGCAAGCTGAAAAAACAGATGACTGAATTTTTTATTTATGGGGTGCATAATTGTTTAAGTGTTTAAAGTAGGCTATCAACGCGTCCTTTTCTGCATCTGAAAAATGATAGGCCGGCATGGTTTGGTTTCCGGTACTAAGCAAGCTTCGGATATAGGTTTCGTTCGGATACTTTTGTGCCACTGTTGTTAAATCCGGGCCGAGGTATCCGCCAAGTCCATACACCTGATGGCAGGCTGCACAGTTGTATTTCTGGAACAGCATTTTACCTTCATGCGCCTGCGCAACCACCGTTTCGTCCGGCAGAACAACCTCTGTGGCAGCAGTATAAATAAAACTACTGTACACAAAATATGCTATCACAAGCAACAGCGCGGTACGCACTTTCCACATAAAAAGTTTTGGACAAATATTTTAAAACGGAGTTGAGAGAAAACATGACACTCGTCATATCCGGCCCGCTGCTAATTTTGGATGTTTAGTATGCTGGTTTTAAATAAATTTGCATTATGCACAAAAGCTTAATCAAATTCGTTTTGTTTTTTGCCGCTTTGTTTGTTCCGGCTGCCAACCTGTTAGCGCAATGTGCCATCTGTACAAAAACGGCATCGCAGTTGGGCGACAAAGCAGCTCAGGGCTTGAACTACGGCATTCTTTATCTTGCCGCAACGCCGTTGCTTATGGGTGCATTTATCGGTTTCAGGTGGTGGAAAAAATTTAAGTCAGGACAAATCTGATTAAACGCCCCGTTACCATGAAAGTAAGCGCATTTACCTATGTAAGAAATGGAATTCAGCTCGATTATCCTTTTTTGGAGGCGATAAAAAGTGTGCTTCCGTTAACCGACGAATTTATAGTTGTAATTGGCGACAGTACCGATGGAACACGTAAAGCCGTAGAGGATCTGAACGACAGTCGTATTAAAGTTGTAGATACGGTTTGGGATGATCAGATGCGCAGCGGGGGAACCATTTTTGCGCAACAGGCAAACATCGGGCTGGATCATGTGGGAAAAGATGCGGATTGGATTTTCCATATTCAGGCGGATGAGGTAATTCATGAAAATGACTATGCAGCCATCAGGGAGGCGATGGCGTTTTATCTTCCTAAGAAAGAAGTGGAAGGTTTGTTATTCAAGTTTTTAAATTTTTTTGGCGACTATGAGCACTATGCTCCGTCGCGGCGTTTCCATCAAAAAGAAATCAGGATTATCAGAAACAATCCGCTGTTTCGGAGCTATAAGGATTCGCAAGGCTTTCGGGCGTTTTCGGACCTTTCTAATTTTTTAAATGAAAAGGGAAGAAAGCTGCATGTAAAGGAAATTGATGCCACCATTTATCATTACAGCTATGTAAAAAGCCCGCAAAAGCAATTGGAAAAACATCTTGAGTTCGGGAAAAGATGGGAGTCGGAAGATAACTGGCAGGAGAGTTATATTGCCAAACATAAAGAGGGCTTCGACTACAATAAAACCATCGATTATTTATACAAGTTTACAGGCACGCATCCGGCTTTAATGAGCCCCCGGCTTGCGCGGCAAGACTGGAAGTTTCGGTATAACTATCGTGTAAATAACATGTCGTTGAAAGAAAAGCTGATGAAATTTTTACAGGATGTAACCGGCAGGCAATTCTTTATTTACAAAAATTACCGGAAAATTTAGTTCGCTGTTTTTCAGCCTGCACATAAAATAATACTTCATGCATTTTGAGTACGATTATCTGATAGTGGGAGCGGGACTTTGGGGCAGCGTGTTTGCGCACGAAGCAACCCAAAAAGGAAAACGCTGTCTTGTGATTGATAAACGGAACCACGCAGGCGGAAACATTTATTGCGAAGATGTAAACGGCATTAACGTACATAAATATGGCGCACATATTTTTCACACCAACGATAAGCCAATCTGGGACTATGTGAACCGGTTTGCCGACTTTAATAATTACATAAACTCTCCGTTGGCGAATTTCGATGGATCGCTATATAACCTGCCGTTCAACATGAACACGTTTTATCAGTTATGGAAGGTAAAAACACCGGCAGAAGCGCAGGAAAAAATTGCGTCGCAAATTGCGCATTTAAATATTGGCGAACCCAAAAATTTGGAAGAGCAGGCCTTAAAGCTTGTAGGTACCGACATTTACGAAAAGCTTATTAAGGGCTACACCGAAAAGCAGTGGGGAAAGCCGTGCTCGGAGCTGCCGGCTTTTATTATAAAGCGGTTGCCCGTAAGGTTTACGTTTAACAATAACTATTTCAACGACCGATATCAAGGCATCCCTGTGGGCGGTTATAATGTTATTACCACAAAACTTCTCAGCGGTTGTAAGATAGTGCTGAACGCAGATTTTTTTGCAGACAGGGATTATTGGAAAACAAAAGCGCGCACCATTGTTTATACCGGTAAAGTTGATCAGTATTTCAACTTTTGTTATGGCGAACTTGAATACCGCTCGCTTGCTTTTGAGCACCGCACAATCGAAGACTGTAGCAACTTTCAGGGCAATGCTGTAGTAAATTATACCAACAAAGAAGTTCCTTACACCAGAATTATCGAACATAAGCATTTCGAGTTTGGAACGCAAGGGCATACTGTTATTACCTACGAGTTCTCGAAACAATCCACAAAAAACTGCGAGCCTTATTATCCATTGAACGATGACGTAAACACCCGCATTTATAACCGCTACAAAGCACTAAAGGAAAAAGAAAACGCGGTTATTTTTGGCGGTCGGCTTGCTGAATACCGTTATTACGACATGCACCAAATTGTGGCTTCCGCATTGAAAGCCGCTAAAACAGAATTTAATTCCGGAATATGAACCTATTGTATGTAACCTTCGAATATCCGCCCGACACAGCCTTTGGCGGTATCGGAACCTATATGTTTCAGATAACACATGCAATGGCGCAAAAGCAGAAGGTGTATGTAATTGCGGCCACTGCCAAGCCGGATAACTACAGCGAACAAAATGGAAATATTACTGTGTTTAGAGTAAGCTGTTCAGACAGAAAAAAATTTCCACAATCCGCTTTGCTATGCTATAATGCCAACCTTCACAACAAAATAAAAATTGATTTAATTGAGAGTCCTGAGTATGGCGCCGATGCATTGCTGATAAAAAAACAGCATCCGCAAATTCCGATTGCCGTAAAGTTTCATACGCCTTCTTTTCTTGTAAAGGAAATTAACGACCGTCCTAAACGAACCACCTTAAAATACCGGTTAAAGAAAGCGCTTCATATTAAACAGTACAAAAAAGAAAGCGACCCGGAATATGCAATCAGTTGTATCGCAGATTCCTTATCTACGCCGTCCGTCTCACTTGGAAATATTATAGGTGAAAAATGGAGTTTCGACCGCTCTGCCATTCAAGATATTCCTAATCCGTTCTGTCCGTCGCCGGCGTTTCTGCAAGTGCCCGTTCACACAAAAACAAAAACTGTCAGTTTTATCGGAAGGCTTGAAACCCGGAAAGGCATTATCCAACTGACAGCCGCAATCAAAACGATCCTTCTCAAACGCTCCGACATCTCGTTCCGGTTTATTGGCAAACCCATGAAACTCGCCAACGGAAAAAATGCCCTCTCGTTTATTCAACAACAGCTCAATAATAATAGCTGCGTCAGCTTCATCAATAATGTTCCGCCGGCTGAAATACCGCGGCTGCTCGCTGAAACGGACGTTTGCGTGTTTCCAAGCATTTGGGAAAACTTTCCGAACGTTTGTCTGGAAGCGATGGCAGCAGCACGTGGTATTGTTGCAAGTAATCAGGGAGGAATGAAAGACATGCTCGAAAATGTAGATGGCGGAATATTGGTTGATCCGGATTCGCCGGAAGCAATTGCCGATGCGATTGTTCGCCTCATCGATAATGACGAACTCAGATGGCAAATGGGCGAACGTGCAAGGCTGAAGATTGAAAAATACTATGCAGATAAACTGATTGATGAAGTAACTGAATACTATACAACACTAATAAATAGTTAGGATGCCCTTCCAAATTTTTTCAACATTTCATAAGCCGTTTAACTGGCCAAAAAAGAATTATGTGATTCCTGTTCACGGCGGAAAACAAGTGTCAAAATCGAATCTTCCGTTTGCTATCGGCGATAACGAAGGCGACAACATTTCATCGCTTAACCCATTTTTCTGTGAGTTAACTGTGATGTATGCCATCTGGAAAAATAAGCTTAACCGCCAGCCATACTGGGGGCTTTGTCATTACAGAAGGTACTTCTGTTTACAAATCCATTGGACGCGTGTTAAGAAAAAAGACATCTATTACCTCCCATCTACAGACGACGCCTTCAATAAGATATTTTCCGGGGCTTTTGAACGCTTCGTTCAAAAGCAGCTAAAAGAAAACACCATTATACTTTGCCGCCCTTTTTATATAAACGGTGGCTTAACCGTAAAGCAGCATTACGTAAAAGAGCATGATCTTGAAGGCTGGGAAGCAATGGAGCGGGCAATTGAAGAGTTATTTCCGGATTATGTAAGCAGCCTGAATGCAATAAGTATTCAAACCCATTTCTTCTGCTACAACATGATGATTGCACATGAAGATGTTTGGAACGGGTATCTTGAATGGCTTTTCAAAATTTGTTTTCATATTTATGAACATTACACCTTCCCGGAAAACGACGCCTACCAAGCGAGAATGATTGGATTTCTCGCCGAGCGCCTTCACAACATCTATTTCCATCATCATCAAAACCGATTCGAGAAAATTTATTTACCGATTGCAAATCTTTCCTAACATGAATTGGGAGCACTTCAATAATTATTTCGACAAGATATACATAGTTACTTTGCCGAGAGCAACAGATCGACAAGAGAAAATCAGGCGGGTGTTGCATGGTTTGAACTTTGAATTTTTGATGGGTGCAGATGCAAAAGATTTCAATGAAGGTGATATTGAGAGCCGCAATATTTATTCGGAACTATTGAGTAAAAAAAATAACCGCTATGGTAAAAAAATGAAGCCCGGCGAAATCGGTTGCAGTTGGAGCCACCGAATGATTTATGAAGACGTTGTTGCTCATAATTACAAAAAGGTTTTAATACTGGAAGATGATGTAACCGCCGCAAACAACGCCGCAGAAACTTTTCATCAGGTTATTAAGGAGCTTCCCGCGGGCTGGGATTTGTGCTATTTCGATTATAATAAAAATACCGAATACACCATTGGCGCCGCTGTTAAGCAATGGCTTTATCACGTGCAAAAACTGTTTGGGCTTATAAAGTTTTCGCACCGAACAATTCAAAATCTTCACGCAAGGAAATTCAGCAACCATCTGAAAACCGCCGGCTATCACGACTACACAAGTGCGTATGCTTTAAGCCTGAATGGTGCAAAAAAGCTCCTTTCAATCCAAACACCCATTCAGTTTGTGGCAGACCACTTGTTGGCATTTGCCATCACCAATAAAATCATTCAGGGATATATTGCCGTGCCTAAAATTTTTATTCAGGAAAGTCATGGCAGTGAAGGAACAAAAAACAGTTATGTTCAATAACAACTTTCGGCATAAGCTTTTACAAACGCGTAAATATTTTCGGGATTTTTTTTTGTAACAGCGGCTTCGAGTGCACGAATGTCAATCTTTTTCAACAGTGCTTTTGTAAGCAAATAATAAGCTTTCTCCAACTGCGCACGACGGCTGTTTTCAGGGCGCTTTTCTTTTTCGAGCAGCAGGTTTTCAATTGCGTTGTACAGCGCATCAATCCCTGCTCCTGTATGGGCAACCGTTTTTATTACAGGCACCACTTGTGTTTTATGCGCATTGAAAACAATCATCTTTTTTACATTGCCCGCAAACTCATCTGCGCCCGGTCTGTCGCTTTTGTTCACCACAAAAACATCGGCAATCTCCATTAATCCTGCCTTCATGGTTTGTATGTCGTCGCCGGCTTCGGGAACCAACACCACCGCTGTAACATCTGCCAGCTTTACAATGTCTACTTCACTTTGTCCTACGCCCACTGTTTCCACAATTACATAATCGAACCACATGCTTTTTAAAACATCAGCCACTTCAATTGTGTTGGGATGAAGACCGCCCAAACTTCCGCGCGACGCAAGCGACCGGATGTAAACAGACGGATGATTATACCAGCGGTTCATACGGATGCGGTCGCCGAGCAGCGCGCCATGATGGAAAGGTGAAGACGGATCTACACAAATAACGGCAACGGATTTTTGTTGCTTTGTCAGCGCCTCAATCAAGGCGTCTGTGAGGGTGCTTTTTCCGGCCCCCGGCGGCCCTGTAATGCCTATGGCAACTGCTTTTGGCGGTGGCAGCGCCCGAAGGATAGCATCGTAATTCCCCACCTCATTTTCTACCAGCGATATCAACCGCGCAAGAAGGCGCACATTCTTTTTTTCAAGAAGATTTTTCAGGTCGATATCCATGCGTGCAAACCTAATAAACTTCTCCATTCTTATTATAAATACTATTTTGCAACATGCCTGTTTCGGTAGTTATAGTTTGCAAAAACGCTGAAGCCACCATCGAAAAATCGGTGCGCTCTTTCATTCCGCTAACAACCGATATTGTTGTAGCCGACACAGGCAGCACCGACCATACGATTGACATTTTGGAGCAGCTGCCCGTTCACTTGGTACGCTTGCCGTGGCAGGGATATGGTGCTACCAAAAACGCTGCGTCGCGCTTCGCCAAACATGCATGGATACTGAGTGTTGACTCGGACGAAACGGCGTCGTCAACGCTTGTTCAATCGATAAAAAGCCTGCAACTCGCCGACGAAAATGTGGTGTACGGTTGTAAACGACTCAGCTATCTCGGAAATAAAGCAATCCGTTTCGGCGACTGGGGAAACGATAAAGTGATCAGGCTGTTCAACCGGAACAAAGTAACCTGGGATGATGCGCCCGTGCACGAAAAACTACTGCTTCCAACCAACGGGCGCTGCTGTTGGATACCCGGTGTCTTAAACCATTATACGGCGCCGAACATCACTGACTTCAACTTAAAACAAGACAGATACGCGCGGCTGATGGCAGCAAAATATTTTGCACAAAACAAAAAATCAGGCTTTCTGAAACAATATTTCTCCCCACTGTTTTCGTTTGTTAACGGATACCTTTTTAAAGGTGGGATACTCGACGGCAAAGCAGGATTTTATATTGCAATTGCCAATGCGCGATACACCAAAATGAAGTATCGCTTTCTTGCCGAACTGTATCGCAAATAAGTTTTTTGGAATCGATTTAGCTGTATTGCAATTATGATAAACTTTATTCCCATTTTTCCTCTTAACCTTGTTGTATACCCGGGCGAAAGGGTGAACCTGCATATTTTTGAAGACCGCTATATTCAACTCATCAACGATTGTGTTGCAGAAAAAAAACCTTTCGGATTGGTGGTGGTGGCGAATCAAAAGCTATCGGATTTTGGAACCTCCTGCTCCATAACGGATGTAGTGAAAACATACGGCGACGGCAAGATGGATATCGTTATCGAAGGCGAAAAAGTGTTTACTGTTTTTGAAGTGGTGAAGCATGTTCCTGATAAACAATACCACGGCGCCATTGTAAATTTTCTGGCAAATAACCTTCAGAAAAAGCCGGCCATGCTTGCAAAAGTTTTTGATGCGCTGAAAGAACTCCACCGGCTGATGAACCTGAGCAAAACTTTTAAACCGGAGGCAGAAATGAGCAGCTACGATATGGCACATCATGCTGCACTGAGCTTGGATGAGGAACTGGAAGTTTTACAGCTGCTTCGTGAAGACCAGCGACTCGAATACCTGAAGCGCCATCTGCAAAAAATTATTCCTGTTATTGCGGGGCTCGAAGGCCTTCGCGAAAAAATAAAAATGAATGGTCATTTTAAAGAGCTGAAAGCTTTTAAATTTGATATTTGACCATGAACCCGACTACACTCTGTTTCGACTTCGGAAACACCCGCTTAAAGTTTGCAGTTTTTGAAAACGACAAACTGCAGGAAGTGGTATTCTTTGAAAGAGCCGATAAAAAAACCGCCGAAGAAATTCTGGATAAATACAAGCCTTCAAACTCAATTCTTACCTCCGTAATTCTGCACGACAGCGCTTTCGATGAAGTGTTTAGCTCACGCCTTCCGCTTCATGTTTTGGGCGCAGGCAGCAAACTCAACTTTACCACTCCTGTTGGTAAACCGGAAACCATCGGTGCCGACAGACTTGCGCTCTGTGCCGCGGCGGTGGCGCTTTTTCCGGAACAACACAATCTTGTTATCGGCATGGGGTCGTGTATTACTTACAACTTCATCAACAAATTTCACGAGTTTTTGGGGGGCAGCATTTCACCCGGTATGCGGATGCGCTTCCGCGCCATTAGCGAGTTTACCGCTAAGCTTCCGCTGGCAGAGGCAGCCCTCGACATTCCGCTGATCGGCTACGATACAAGTACAAATTTGCAAAGCGGGGTGCAGTTTGGTATCCTTCACGAGATTGAAGGAATGGCCACATTATATGAGGAAAAATACGTTAACATTAACGTGCTTTTAACCGGGGGTGATATACCCTTTTTTGCGCACCATTTGAAAAAGAAGATATTTGCAGACCCTAATTTAACTTTTAATGGTCTTTATGCCATCAGCAAGCTTAATGCGTAATTTTCTCCTACTCTCTTTCTTGTTTGCTTCGCTTACAAATTTTGCTCAGGAAAACTCTCCTTATTCCCGCTATGGCCTTGGCGACATCTTCCCCAATCAAAACATCGGTTCCCGTGCAATGGGCGGCCTCACTACCTCGGTTCAAAGTTATCAGCATATCAACTTTTCAAACCCGGCAAGCTACGGACGGTTGTCGTCCAATATCAGCAACGGGGCCTATATCAACTTCGATATTGGATTAACGATGGAGAGCCGTACGCTTAAGCAGGGCAATCCGTTGTTAAGCTTTAAAACCAATAATCTCCTTCCTGCCTATCTCGCCTTCGGCGTTCCGCTTTCGAAGAAGAAGGATTTCGGTGTAGTGGTAGGCCTTAAGCCGGTTACCCGCATTAACTACAATATTTTAAATGAAGGGCGATTTCCCGCTTCTCAGGTTAGCACGAAAGACAGCTTTCAATATCATTACGAAGGCAACGGTGGCTTGAATCAGGCATTTGTAGGTTTTGGAAAAAGTTTTGGCGGCGATGTGTTGCAAACGGGATCATCAAACTTTAAAATCGGTGCTAACATCGTTTACAATTTTGGTAAAAAAGAAACCAACACTTTCACCACTATCATTAACGATTCTGTTTTTCACCTTTCTTCTCAACACAGCGCCCTCACCAGCTTTGACGGCCTCGGCCTCGAGTTGGGCGCTACCTACGACTTTAAGCTGAAAGAAAATTTCGTTACTGAAAAAAAGACGAAATCATCCGTTTATATTTTGTCGCTGGGTGCTACAACCGCTTTCAAACGTAAGCTGAATGCGAGCCAGGACGATGAAAGAAAAACAGTTTATCTCGATGGTTCCAATGTAATTGCTGTAGTGGATTCGGTTCGGTTTACCGGGCTTTCCGGCAAGGTGGTGCTTCCTGCAAAATATTCCGGAGGAATCAGTGTTTCGAAGTATGCGGTTCACAGCAGCGGCGGCGCTTCCTGGCAAGCCGGCATTCAGTACGAAACAGAGCAGTGGGGCAACGACTACCTGTTTATGGGTGCAAAAGATAAAGTAACGAACAGCAGTTTGTTAAGAGTAGGCGGAGAACTAACGCCTTCGTTTACGAGCAATAATTATTTTAATCTGGTAACCTATCGCGCCGGCTTTTTTACCGGTACCGACTATCTCGATGCAGACGGAAATAAGTTGAAGCTAACGGGTATTACGGCCGGTTTTTCGTTTCCTATAGTTAGCCGCCGGTCTTCATACACCAATCAGTTTACCCGCATCAACACCGCTGTTGAGTGGATGAAGCGGGGCAGTGTGGGGAACAATATTTCTGAAAACTATTTCCGATTTTCGCTCAGCCTGTCGTTAAGCGATATTTGGTTCATTAAAAGAAAATATGACTAAGCGCATTCACAACATAATAAAACCGGCAGCTTTCTTTATAAGCTGGTTTTTTGTTTGTGCCTGTGAAAACGACATGAAAGAAATAAAAGCGCTGAGCGAAGACAGGGCTGCGGTGGAAACCGGGCGAAATATAGAAACGATTTTTTCTATTGGGGGAAGGTTAAGGGCAGTTCTTACAGCACCGGTGTTGAATCGTCATATTGTTGATACATCAATGATTGTTTTTCCTAACTCGCTGCACGTAGTTTTTTTCGATTCGGCTAAACAGAAGGAGAGTGATCTGTCTGCAAAATATGCCCGCTACTACGAAAATGAGAACATGGTGTATTTACGCGACAGTGTGGTAGTGTTTAATGTGAAGGGCGATACGTTAAAAACAGACGAGTTGTACTGGGATCAGATGAAAGCGCAATTTCGTACCGACAGGCCGGTTAGAATTATTCAGCAAGGAAAGCCGCTTCTTGCAAGAAAAGGATTGATTTCCGATCAATCCTTTTCGCAAATAACGCTTTTCGATCCGGTTGGGACCCTTCCGGTTGCCGACAGCACACTTCCTCAATAAATTAAAGGCTCATCATTTCCTTAAACTTTACCGTTTGTCTGCGGCTCACTTCAATTTTTTCACCGCCATTCAGTTCCACAAGAAGGCCTCCGTTAAAGTAAGGTTCAATTTTTTCGATTGACCGCAGGTTGATGATATGTTTTCTGTTAGCACGGAAATACATCTTCTCATCCAGTCTTTCTTCCAATGCGTTCAACGATTTTAAAATAAGCGGCTTGTTGTTACCAAAAAACACTTTGGCATAATTGCCCACGCTTTCAAACAAACGTATTTCACCAAGTTTTACAAACCAGCAGCGCTCGCCGTCTTTCACAAAAACCTGGTCGTTTTCTGTAAGCATAGTCTTGTTGAACCAGGGATTTTTCTCCTTGTGTATTTCTGCTTTCAGCTTGGTTATTGCGTCGCTCAGTCGTCGTGGCTCCACCGGCTTTAAGAGGTAGTCGAGGGCGTTTACTTCAAAGGCTTTTAAGGCAAATTCGTCGTAGGCAGTGGTAAATATTACGCGTGGTGTGCGTTCGAGTTCGGCAAGCAAATCAAATCCGGTTTTACCCGGCATCTGAATATCGAGAAAAATTAAATCGGGCGCCAGATTTTCGATTTTTTCAATGCCTTCATCCACGTTGGAGGCTTCGTCAATAATTTCGATATCAGGAAACTCGGCTAACAGCTTTTTTAATTCGTTTCGTGCTAACCTTTCGTCATCGATAAGCAGGGCTTTAATTGGCATAGGTTCAGTTTAAGTTTTGTAAAGGAATTTTTATTTGTGCAATTACATTTCCGTTGTTTGATCGGAGTTGAAATGAAGCATCGGGGCCATACAAAATTTTTAGCCGGCTTTCGGTGCTGGAAATGCCGAAGCCTTCGTCGGTTTTTGTTGTGCGCAGCGCGCCGCTATTCTCTACAAGCAATACATGAAATCCGTTTTGAACTTCTGATTTTATGTGCACGTTGCCGCCCTCAATCTGCTTGCTGATGCCATGTTTAATGGCGTTTTCGACCAGCGTTTGCAACATCATCGGCGGCACCTGCATGTCGAGTGTGTCTTCTGCAATCTGATAATCCACTTTCAGCCTGTCTTCAAAGCGAATGTGTTCGAGGGCGAGATAATCTTTCACGAGGTTTAGTTCTTTCTCCAATTCGGTGGTTTCTGCATGCTCGCTTCTCAGGCTGCTCCGCAACAAATTGCTCAGTTGGGTAATGGCCGTGCGTGCCCGAAGCGGGTTTTCATCTACCAACGCGCGAATGCTGTTGAGTGCGTTAAAAATAAAATGCGGGTTAATGTGTGCCTTAATGGTCTTCAGCTCCAGTTCACGTACCAGCGTTTCGAGGCGGATTTTGTCGAGCTTATCTACGTTGGTTTTTAAAATATAATGATAGGTAAAGTAGATGAGGTTCCAAATGAGCAAAAACAAAAACGCTCCGAAAGAACCCCGCGCCACGTTATTGAAAAACGAATAGTTTTTAAAAGCCTCAGCCTGCGGATCAAGGTAGTACGTCCAACCCAGCGCCAATACCGAATAAATAGGCGAGAAAAGAACGATGCTTACCACCAGATACCGGATCTGAAAATTTAAGCTGCGCTTTAACACCGACAGCCGTTTAATGATCATGCGCATAAAGTGCGTAATCACTAATCCGCTCGCCGCCTCAATCAGCAGAATGGTGAAGAAGTCCTTCTGTGGCCGGTTGCTCAAGGTAAGATAGAAGAAAATATAGATAGCACAGTAAAGGCTCCATCCAATAATCTGACAGGTTTCGTAGCGCAGCACCTTCTTCTTAATTCCGACGTTTACATAGAGCAGGTTAAAAATAATGCTCCATAAAAAAGCGAGCGAAAAAAAAGCCTGCAGCAGAAATTTCCATGGCGCCGCAACAGCGTTAAACACACCGCTGAATTTTAAAAAGCTGTAAGTGATCATAATGCCGATCACCAAAATAATCTGGTCGATGAGCATCAGCTTGCGGTAAGCATCGAGGTAAAAAAGCAAGGCAATCAGCAATCCGGATCCTAAAAATCCGTTTAGAAACACAAAACGGAAACTGATGCCTTCTTTCAGCAAAAGCATATCAAACACGTTTGCAGTGAGTGAAAACACCACCCAATACACAAGATGTAATATCCAGTATGCCCAATATTTCTTCATTTTCAAAGGCAATTTATTTTAAATTAAATCTATTACGGAATTATTAATGATTAAAGGTTAAAAACAAGGGTATTTGGCTGTTAGCGATGGCGTTAAAGAGCAGACTGCAACTGTATTTGAGGCCGCTTTAAAAAAAAGAATTCCTATTTTTACAACTTAAATTTCTATTTGATGGAGATACTCCCCGGCAGAATGCTGCAGGAAATTAATAGTCCTGAAGACCTAAAGAAATTTTCCAAAGAACAACTACATCAGGTTTGCGATGAATTACGACAATACATAATCGACGTTGTAAGCGTTCACGGAGGGCACTTTGCAGCCAGCTTAGGCGTAGTTGAGCTAAGTGTTGCGCTTCATTACGTTTACAATACGCCTTACGATCAGCTTGTATGGGATGTTGGACACCAGGCCTATGGGCATAAAATACTTACGGGCCGCCGCGACAATTTTGTTACCAACAGAAAATATGGCGGACTCAGCGGATTTCCCAAAAGAAGCGAAAGTGAATACGATGCCTTTGGTGTGGGACATTCGTCCACTTCTATCAGTGCGGCACTCGGAATGGCTATAGCAGCAAAGTACAAGGGCGAAACAGACCGTAAATCGGTTGCGGTAATCGGCGATGGGGCCTTAACAGCGGGAATGGCTTTTGAAGCAATGAATCATGCCGGCGTAGCCGACGCAGACATGCTGATTATTTTAAACGATAACTGCATGAGCATTGACCCGAATGTGGGTGCGTTGAAGGAATATCTAACAGATATTACCACCTCTGAAACCTACAATAAATTCAGGGATGATGTATGGCATTTACTTGGCAAGCTCCCGGTGGGAAAACGATTTACACGAGAGATGGCCGGTAAAATGGAAGCGGGAATTAAAGGGATGGTGAGCAAGAGCAGCAATTTGTTCGAAGCGCTGAACATCCGGTACTTCGGGCCTATCGACGGACATAATATTACCAAGCTCGTAGATACCCTGAACGATCTGAAGAAAATTCCCGGGCCAAAATTATTACACATTGTAACCGTAAAAGGTAAAGGATATTCGCTTGCCGAAAAGGACCAAACCAAATGGCATGCGCCCGGGCTGTTCGATAAGATAACCGGCGAAATATTTAAACGTCCCTCCACAGGACCGCAGCCACCGAAATATCAGGATGTTTTTGGTTATACGATGATTGAGCTTGCAGAAATGAACGATAAAGTGTTGGGTATTACGCCGGCAATGCCGAGTGGATCTTCGTTAAAGTTTATGATGGAAGAGATGCCGGATCGCGCATTCGATGTGGGCATTTGCGAGCAGCACGCCGCCACGGTAAGTGCCGGCCTTGCTACGCAGGGCATGCGGGTTTTCTGCAACATATACAGCTCATTCATGCAGCGGGCCTTCGACCAGGTAGTGCATGACATCGCCATACAGAATCTTCCTGTTACCCTATGTTTAGACAGAGCAGGCCTTGTAGGAGACGACGGCCCCACGCATCATGGAGCCTACGATATTGCTTACTTCCGCTGTATTCCCAACATGATTATCAGCGCTCCGATGAACGAGCAGGAATTAAGAAACCTGATGTACACATCTCAATTAGAGTCCACCCAAAATCCTTTTGTTATCCGATACCCGCGCGGAGAAGGCGTTATGGCCGACTGGAGAAAGCCTTTTGAAGAAATTGAAATCGGCAAAGGACGCAAGCTGAAAGACGGAAAAGACATCGCTATTTTATCGTTCGGCCATCCCGGAAATTTCGCCACAGCGGCAATCAGAGAACTGCGTACGTTTGAAATTGATGCGGCTCATTACGATATGCGTTTCGCCAAACCGATAGATGAAACGCTGTTGCACGAAGTGTTTTCTAAATACAACAAAATTATTACGGTGGAAGACGGAACAGTGATTGGCGGGTTTGGAAGTGCTGTACTCGAATTTATGGCCGCCAACAATTACAGGGCCGATGTGAAAATTCTGGGTATTCCCGATCGGATTGTTGAACATGGCACAGTGAAAGAGTTACAGCGCGAATGCGATTATGATACCCTTTCAATAATTGAAGCCGCTAAGAATTTTGCTGCCGAAAAAATTAATGTTTCAGCTTTGTTGGGATAAGTAAAATAATGAATACATCTAAAAGACAGAGGCTGCTAAAAAGCAGCCTCTGTCTTTTATCGGGCAATATTTACGGCTCGCTTTTCACGAATCACAGTTACTTTAATTTGTCCGGGATACGTCATTTCATTTTGAATTTTCTGTGCTATTTCGAAGCTAAGTTTATCGCTGTCTACATCGGTAACTTTTTCCGACTCTACAATAACGCGGAGTTCGCGCCCTGCCTGAATAGCATAGGCCTTCTCCACTCCTTTATAACTTTGCGCCAGGTTTTCGAGGTCTTTAATTCTCTCAATATACTGCTGCATAATTTCCCTTCTTGCACCCGGCCGTGCCCCGCTAATGGCATCGCAGGCCTGTACAATCGGTGAAATTACATACTGCATTTCCATTTCATCGTGGTGCGCGCCAATCGCATTTACCACCGAAGGATGTTCGCCATATTTTTCGGCAAGCTTAGCGCCCAGCAGTGCGTGGCTTAGTTCGGTTTCTTCATCGGGTACTTTTCCAATATCGTGCAGTAAGCCGGCGCGTTTGGCCAGCTTGGCGTTCAGCCCGAGTTCGGATGCCATAATACCGCAGATATTCGCCACCTCGCGGCTGTGCATCAGCAGGTTTTGGCCGTACGAGCTTCTAAAGCGCATCCTTCCCACCATCCGTACCAATTCTTTGTGGAGACCGTGAATACCGAGTTCTATCACCGTTCGTTCGCCAATTTCCATCACCTGATCTTCAATTTGCTTCCGGGTTTTGTCTACCACTTCTTCAATGCGTGCCGGGTGTATTCTTCCATCAGAAACAAGGCGCTGTAAGCTCACTCTCGCAATCTCCCGGCGTAATGGATCGAAAGACGACAGCACGATAGCCTCAGGCGTATCGTCGACTATTAAATCCACTCCCGTTGCCGCTTCGATGGCGCGGATATTCCGCCCTTCCCGACCAATAATCTGTCCTTTAATTTCGTCGCTCTCCAAATTAAAAACGGTAACCGTATTTTCGATCGTCACCTCGGCCGCCGTGCGCTGAATAGATTGAATGATAATTTTCCTCGATTCTTTGTTTGCCTTTTGTTTTGCTTCCTCGATAATTTCCTGCTGCACCGCCAAAGCCGCCGTTTGCGCATCTTGCTTAATCGATTCCACGAGCTGCTGTTTGGCTTCTTCCGCGCTAAGTCCGGCCACTTTCTCCAAACGGCGAATGTGCTCTTCTTGATGTTTCTCCAGTTCAGAACGTTTTATGTTCACCAACTCAATTTGTTTGTTGAGGTTTTCCTTTATCAGGTCGTTCTCTTTAATTTGCTTATCGAGGTTATTTTCCTTTTGATGCAGCGATTGCTCTCGTTGTTTCAGCCGGTTTTCGGCATCGCCTACTTTACGGTTTCTTTCAATCACTTCCTTTTCGTGCTCCGCTTTTAGCTGCACGAATCTCTCCTTTGCTTCAAGCTGTTTTTCCTTCTTCACAGCTTCTGCTTTAATTGCTGCTTCCTTTAAAATTGTCTGTGCCTGTAGCTCGGCCTCTGTAATGCGCTTCTGTGTGTCTTTTGCGAAGATGAACTTACCCGCTAAAATACCTGCAACCAGTGCAATTACAGCGGTGATAACGATTATAATGATTTGATCCATTGTTATATAATTTGAATTGTTTCATAAGGAATTATCATTTTTTGAAACAAGAATTCCGATAACTGGCGAAGATAAAAAAACGGAAGAAAAAAATATTGATTTGTTTTCTTACATTTTAAAAAACGGCTTATTGCGCCGTGGTAACCGACAACACTTCGCTAAACTGAATACCGGTATTATTACGCGCAAAGGCCTTAAAATAGTACTTTGTGTTTGGCGCAAGCTTATGTGCTTCTATTTCAAATACTGCGTTCGTAGAATTGTCGGTAATTACACTATCAGCAAGCGATGGATTACTGGTTTTCGACCAACAGATGCCTTTGTAATTAACCGCCGACGAACCGGGGCTGCTGATGGCTATCGTTACCAAAACAGACGTATCTTTCAGGTTATCGAATTTTGTAATTGAAAGCGATGGAACATATCCTGCAACAATCTTTTTTACGTTGCCGTAGGCAGTTCCAAAGCCGTTGGTGGCGTAGGCGCGGATATAGCAAGTTTGATTGTCGGATAACCCGCCGATTCGCGAGGTAAAACTCCCCACATCGGCGCCATCTGTGGTATGAGGCCCGTCGAGTGTGGGATTATTTGATGTAGTGCTGAAGCAAACACCTTTCGCTTTAATAAACGAGAGCCCGTCGAACGTTGCCTGCGAGCGAACGTAAGCCGAATCGGGCGTTATGCGAAATACAGAATCGATAAATACAACAGGCGATGCGCCTACCTCATCCGAACTTTTTTTACAGGAAAAAAGAGAAATGGCTACAATAGATATGAAGAGGAGATTTTTCATTGCGTAAAAATAAAAAAGTCGCTTTATGCGAGCGACTTTTTCAAGTATAGTTTTATATTATTAGTCCAACCACTCCCAGGTAATCCATGTTTTTGCATCATTAGCGCTTACCATGTCGTAGGAGTCGGCTGATGTTTTTACAAGATAAAAACCAGCTGCATCGCTTAAAACAGTTCTGACACTCGTCGTTAAGCCGGTAGCGGTCATGGCCGACGTGGTAGCAGAGTTGGGTGAAGTACCGAGTGTACCGAGGTAAGAATATTTAATTCTGCCCGGTATTGCAGTGAAGCTTGGCGTAACTGCCGGTCCATAAAGTGAAAGTGAGTTAGACGAGTTTACGTAAACTACACCTACTGCATCATAGTTACTGCCGTATCCGGCCCAATACAAGAAGTAATAATAGCGCGGAACTTTTGTTTGAAAGCTGAAGAAATCATCTACACCGTTTCTATGAAAACTGTTGACAGAAATCCAATAGGTATCTTCGTTATTGCTTCTATCCCAAAAAGCCTTCGGCGCATTGGGATCGTTTTTAACCGGAGCAATTGCGCCTGCAAGAGAGGATGCAACGCCATCGATACTTAGTGAGAACGTAGAGGTAGCCGCGTTCCAGGAAAGATCCGAGAAACCGGAAACAGTTTTGCTTCCTGTAGTAAACGACTTATTGAAATGAACACCATTCACGTCGGTAAAAAACTTAATGGTATCGCTTAAAAAGTCGGTACCTACCATTCTGTTTACGAACATAGTTCTTGCCTGCGAGTTAATCACTAACTCGTGCTCAACACCATCAATGGTTACCCTTTTCCAATAGTTGTAAATTTTGTTATTCAGGCTATTGAAGATCCCACCTTTCGTCCAGGCTTCGCCTGCATAGTAGGCAATTTTTTCTGCTTCTGTGGCTTTCACCAAATACGCTTTACTTCCGTTAAAGCGGCCGGTCATTTTAATGGTATCGCCAACAATAGAATTCAGTGCAAATTCGAAATCCGATTTCAAACCGCCGCCATAGGTTCCGCCGCTGATGCCCGCATCAGGGTCGGAAAGCAGGTGGATGTAAGAATAGGTATCGAAAATCAAGCTGGGCTGTTGTAGTGCTTTCAGGCGGAAGCTGCTTTCCTTCATCACAACCGATGTGGTAGAATCGAAGTCAGCGAACATTTGCACACGGTTGTTCTTATCGAACTTAAAGTAAAAGCTGTACGATCCTGCCTTCCCGCTGTCAGGCATCAGGATCGCTTTCCACCCGTGAGGTGCATTGGTTAAAGCATCGTTGTACTTGTTCAATGCTTCCATAACGCGCTCGTCGGGCGACTTATCGAAGGCATAATCGTAGTTTTTCTTACAGGCAGTACCGAATATTATAACTGCAAGAAAAAGACCTAATGTTTTTTTCATCTTAACTCAATTAATGATTTTAGTATAATAAACTTTCAACTGCCGCTCTTGAGCGTGCCTGTAAACTATAGAAATTAATGCCCCATACAGTTCTGAAATATTCAACTACCATAGCTTCTTTCTTCCTGAGGTTCGCCTTTGCAACGTCGGCAGTAGTGCCGTTCGGGCTTACTCCCGTAATGCTGTTCACCTTTTTATCAAACTGTGCCTTTCCTTCAACAAGCATGGTTGCAATCATATCTACGAAGTCGTCGTCAGGATTTGACATGCTGTAGGGAGTGATGAAGCCGTCTTGCAATGCCTGCATATCGCTTACGTTATTCCAGTTGGTGGTGTATAGACCAACACTGATTTTTTTATAATCGAGCGGATACATCACTGTTTGATGAAGGATATGGCCGAACTCGTGTTGGATGGTATGGAACTGTTGAATAATCTGAGCCGAATCTGCCGGAACATAGCCGGGCATATTCTTGGTTTTAAAACTATTCACTACGTACAACACCACTTTTTTACCACCTTCGGCTGTTCCCAAAGTAATGGTACCGTCGTTGTTCCAGCTTGCGCTTCCGCAAAGCACGAAAAACTTGGGTGCATACTTTTTGATAAACAACGAGTCCTTTTCGGCTACGTAGCTGTCAATCCAAACTTTCTTAACCGCAGAAAGAATGGGGATGATATTTGCCTCATCCGGTGGAACGAGCGTCTTGTTTAGCGTAAGTTCAAACTGATCCCACTTGTACTTAACGGCAATGTTAAAAGGAACCGTAAGGCTGTCGTAAACCCAGTGGTCGATGGGCCCTTTTGCCCAGGTGTCGCCACCAAGGCCGGGAATATTATTTACATCGGGAAGTGAATCTTCCTTTTTGCAGGAAAAAAGAGATACTGCCAGAAGTAATACAAAACTATTTTTAAGAATATTCATCTTTAAAAGTATTAAAAATTAACGAGGGTTAAGTTCAACGCCGGACAATCTTGCAGATTCAGGAATTTGGAACACACGCATTTTGCTGTCCGGTTCAAGCACGTATGCTACGTTCTTTACAACATCGTAGTGATAAACCGGAATGTTGTAGCGAATGATGTCGAACCATCTCATTCCCTCAAAAACAAACTCAGCTCTTTTAAAATCGAGCACGTTCGCAACCACCGCTGCTTTTGTTGCATCGTTCTGCGTAGCAGCAAGGATTGAAGCCATCGGGTTGTAAGGATTACCAGCCGTGTAATAGGAAGTGATCTTTGTTAAATCGATATTATGCGTAGCAGGATTGTAGTTTTGAATGTGCATGCTGATGTAGGCATTCAAATCGCTGATGGCAGCAGAGTAATTACCCAAATGCGCATTGGCTTCTGCACGGTTAAACAACGCCTCTTCAGCAGTAAGGAAAGGTACCATTACATAAGGCCATCCAATTTCTGCGTTTACTGATACCTTAACAAAATACTCCTGAATTTTTGGAATCATGTAGTTATTGGTACCGGCTGTGTACATCTGATTACGCATAGCCCAGTTACCCGTTGTAACCGCAGAGCTTTGATTAATAACCGTATCGCGCTTTTTAGAATCGAGACTGTACTGATAGGTGTAGTACGACCGGCCCCAAAGAGATGAGGTTTCCGTCAACAGCAGGTTGGCAGGTTGAGAAGCCGCCTGATAAACCGCCCAAAGCTCGTTGTATGTCATGTTTCTGTAGGTGGTGTTCCACGGACGCATGATGGTTGTGAAATTACCGCCTGGAGCAACCTGACTGGCATGATCGATTACTTTTTGATACTCTTTCTTAAACAGATAGAAGCGCGCTGCAAATGCATGGGCTGCTGCCTTATTAAAGTGGTAACGTGGTACCGAGTAAGTCTCATCTTTAATTAAAGGTAGGCCTGCTAAAAGGTCTCTCTCGATTTCGTTGTAAACAGAATCAACCGTTGTTCTGGTGTACTGCTTAATTACAACCGTTTCAGGCACCTTTACGTATGGAATACCGGGATTCACCTTGTTTTCTGCCGGGTTATCGGCATTATACACTTTGGAGAAGAACGTAACCAGCATAAAGTGGTTAAATGCTCTTGCTACCAGCGCCTCACCTTTCTGAGCCGCATACATTTGCTGATCCGGTGCTTCGCTAATGGCCTCGAGCGCAAGGTTTGCCGCTGCAATAGCTGTGTAGCAGGCACCCCAGAAAGCTTCAGGGGAATCCTGTTGGTTGGCTCGAACATCTCTGAACATGTAAGGATCGGCGTTTACATAACTGAAACTACCTTTTCCCTTGTCGTTGGCATTATCCGATGCCGCCTCCGCAAAAGCCATATAGTTTGCCTGAGGATAAGCCGTTGCCAATAGCATGGATACCTTTTCAGGCGAATTCAGCTTCGCACGGTTATCGGGTTCTTTATCCAGAAACTTGTTACATCCTGAGGATACAACTATTCCCAATAAAGCTGTTGAATATATTAATAATTTTTTCATTTCACGTTTCTATTAAAAGTTATAAACCTGCTTTTATCGACAGCGTAATTTGTTTTTGAATTGGCTGTGCAACACCACCTACGTTAAAGAACTCAGGATCCTGACCTTTCAGTTTGGAATCAGAGTAAATTAACCAGGGGTTCACTGCGGCCACCATTACGGACAGCGACTTAAATCCTCCGATACGGCTGAGTGTTTTCGGCTCGAAACGGTAGCTTAAAGAAACCGTTTTCAAACGGATGAAACCTCCGTCCGCAACACGGTCGCTGGAATAGTTATAGTTGTTGTAAGCGTAAGTCGATCTAAACAAATAGGCAGTGTAAGCATCCAGAATAGAAGGTACTACACCAGGAACCACTTCTTCGCCCGGCATAATCCATCTGTCGTAAAACTCTTTCGGCATGGCATCGAAATCGGAATAGCTGTTCTTGAAAGAGTTGGCGAGTCTGATTTTGTTTCCTCCCTGGAAGGATAAAAACACGTTTAAAGAAATGTTTTTGTAAGAGAAGGTATTGTTGAAACCACCTGTATATTTCGGGTCTACCTGACCTTCATATTTAAGGTATTTCACCAGCCCGTTTGCATCGGTGGCAACAGCAGCCTGCATGTAAACGGCTGATCCTTTAATTCCATCTTCGTCAATAAAGATAGGCGCACCGTTGTTTGCAATCAATCCGGCATAATCGATGGAGAATAATCCATTTACAGGATAACCCGCAAGGTTACCGCCTTCTGCTTTCACCAAGTCAAAAATCAACGGCTCATTTTTCGAGTTTGTAATCTTTGTTGTGTTGTATCCAAACTGTACGTTGGAAGTCCAGGTCCAGTCTCTGGATTTAAATGGCGTTCCACCCAAGGTTACGTCAACACCTTTACCTACCATGTCAGCGTAGTTGGCCAGTTTCAGACCTTCGCCGCCAATACCGGAGGTTTTAAAAGGCCCGATAAGGTCGAAGTTCTTTCTTTGCCAGAAATCCATTACTAAATACAAGCGATTTTTCATTAAGCCGATATCAAAACCAAAGTTGGTGGAATAGCTTTTCTCCCATGTTAAGTCTGAGTTTTCAAGGTTGATGATTTGAATTACAGACTCTCTTTCAGTTGCATACGGACGGTTAGAAGTGCTGTTCTTAAGTACTACGTTCGAGTTGGTGGCAGCGCCCATGCTTGCAACAAGGCCGTAGCTTGCTCTAATTTTTAAGTAGTCGATAAAGTATACGTCTTCCATAAACTTCTCTTTCTCCACATTCCACGCACCACCAAAGCTCCAGGTTGGCAGCCAGCGGGCGTTTTGAGAAGAGCCTAACTGGTTTGTACCATCGTAACGCACGGTACCATATAAGCTATATTTTTTGTCGAAAGTGTATTGAGCGTTCAGGTAAAACGCAACAAACCGGTCGTAAGTTTTTCCCATAGTATAATAAGGGAAGTTGCTTTCGATGGTTTGTTTCAAAATTCTTGGATCGATGAACGGAATACCTCCGTTATCGTACTGATAACCGTAACCGGTGTTCGACAGGTTTTGTCGGTCTGCGGCTCTTACCTGCTGACCACCTAACACTTTAAGATCGTGAATGCTATTGAACACTTTTTCATATGATAAGCTGTTACGGATGTCGAAGCTCATCATATTCGATTCTGTTGTGTTATAGAAACCGCCATACGGCAATACCACTTCAGGAAGCGATTCCGGATTGTCCGGGTCGCGGTAAAGGAATTTGTTTCTGTCGCGGATTGTTTGGTTACCGGCGGCTCTGTAGGCATTCGCCATGTTAGAGTTTTCGGTAATCTCGTGTTCAATTTTCGATTTTACATAGCGGATGGCACCAACGAAATCGTATCGAAGATTTTTATTGAACTTATACCCTAAATTTCCCTGTAATTTCAAATCAAGAAGATCGATGTTGAGCCTGTTGTTTTCCAACTCGGTGAGGATGTTGAAAGGCGCGTAGTTTCTTCTGAAATATTCGCGGTTTCCATTTTCGTCGAAAGCAGTGATGGCACGGCTTGTATTCAACGCATAGCTAAATGGATTGATGTCGAAATCACGATCAAATGTTCCGGTAACGGGGTTAGAGTTTCTGCCCACTGTGCCCGGTGCTTTTTGCTGACGTACCGAACCAACGGTTTGGAATCCGGCAGAAAGCTTGTCGTTAAAATTATAGTTATTGTTGAAGTTTAAAGTATATCGGTTTACTTTATCTGCAATCGTCCAGCCGTTATCGGTATAAAAGCTGGTTGAAAAGAAGGTTTGCGATTTTTGGCTACCCTGAGAAATGCTGAGCGAATGTTCCTGGGTTAAAGAGTTTTTAAACAAAACATCGAACCAATCTGTGTTTTTGTAAGCATAGCCTTTCAAAAAAGCATTTTTTGCTTCCGGCGTGTTTTGAAGCGGAAAATTTCCATTTTCGTCTGCATTCAACAACTCATACATTTTACCGTATACACCATAATTAGACTGGCTAAGGATGTCGGGCACCAAAGCACCAAAGCGCTCTAGGTTTGCCCATACAGACATTTGCTGCGCAGAGTTCATGATGTTGTACTCAGAATATTTCGGCTTCAACTGTGTGCTGAAGTTACCTGAGTATGACACTACCGGATTACCCACACGTCCTTTTTTAGTGGTAATTACCACCACACCGTTCATCGCACGGGCTCCGTAAAGGGCCGTTGCAGAGGCATCTTTTAAAATGTCGAACGACTCAATGTCGTTGGCGTTAATACCGGCAATAGAAGAGCCCAAAAGCGTTGTAGGGTCACCACTCGAAAGCTGATCGTTGCTGATGTTAATCAAATCTTCCTGTACCACACCGTCAATAACCCATAGGGGCTTATTGTCTCCGTTAATAGAAGTAGCGCTTCTGATACGGATTTTTGGCGCACTACCAAAGGTTGATGAAACGTTTTGCACAATCACTCCGGCAGCCCGTCCTTCCAACATTCTGGATACATCGGCTACACCCTCAAGCTTTACGTCGTCGGCTTTCAGCGTTACCGCAGAGCCGGTGAAGTTTTTCTTGTTGATTTTTTGGAAACCGGTTACTACAACGTCTTCCAGCTTAGAAGCAGAAGACTCTAACCGGATGGTTAAAAAACTTCCGGAAATCTTTACTGTTTTATCTTCATAACCCACAAAACTCACCACGACTTCTTTTGCAGACGAGGGAGCGTTACTAATTGTAAAATCGCCGTTAGCCTGCGACATTACTGATACTGAAGTACCTTTTACCGTTACGGTGGCACCTTGTAGTCCGGCACCGGTAGAGTCAGTAACCTTACCTGTAATCGATTTTGTTTGTGCCGTGGCATAAAAGCCAAAAGACAGCAGCACCAACATCATCAGTAGCAATCTTCTCATTTGTTAAATATAGTTTTGTAAACCAAAAAAAATGTTGCGCAATATACGTTCAAGACAACAAGACGAACAGAAATAAGTGACGAATGTTATTAAAAAAGAGTTAAAGCCCTACTTAGTATTTGTTATATTTTTCTTTTCAACATCTTTAATCAGCAGAGGAAGTAACAGTAAGTTCGCAAACGTGCCCGTTATCAGCGTTAGCGAGGTAAGCCAGCCCAACGCCATCGTTCCACCAAAATTGCTGAAACAAAAAATAATGAAACCCGCAATTAATACCAGCGAGGTATAAATAATGCTGAGTCCGGTATGATGAATAGTTTGACGGAGCGTGGCGGCTACATGATAATTATAGGTTGGAAGTTCTTGTTTATAATTCACCAGAAAACGGATGGTTACATCAATTACAATTCCCAGAGCAACTGAAAACACCAGCACTGTGGATGGCTTTAACCGAATGCCCGCCCAGCCCATTACACCGGCGGTAATCAACAGCGGGATAAGGTTTGGTATTAGCGAACACAACAAAATTCTTCCCGACCGGAACAAATACAGCATGCTGAGGGCGATTAGCAGAAAGGCCCAAAAAATGCTTTCTTTCAGTCCGTTAATAATGAAAGCAGCCCCTTCTAAAAAAGTAACTGAAGTGCCGGTATAGGTAACCGTATATTTTGCGCTGTCGAAAATAACGGCCGACTGTTGCTTAAAAGTGTCAATCAACTTCGGAAGTTCAACGCTGCCAATATCTTTAATGTTGATGCTCATTCGCGCCTTCTGTTTGTCGGCACTCATAAAACCATTCAGCAGCTTCGCCATCGATCCGGCTTCATTCCGGCGAGGTTCTTCCTTTTTTAAATAGGCGGCTATCAACGGCATATCGTACACAGATGGAACAGAATAAAAAGATGAGTCGCCGCCGTTAATTGCCTGATTAATGAACTTTAATCCTTCTGACAATGCAAGCGGCCGTGCGGTTTGCGAAAAGCCACCAATGAACATCGAAAGCGAATCCATTTTTTCAATGGCGTCCAAACTCTTGGTTATGCCGCCTTTTTTCCGCGTATCAATCACTACTTCCAGGGGCATAATCCCATTAAAGTTGCTTTCAAACCACTTTAAATCGGTATAAACCTCATCGTTTTTGGGAAGGTCATCTACAATAAACCCTTCCTGCTTTATGCGGAAAAGGCCCACTATGGAAATGATCACAACCAATGCGGTTACGGCATAAATGCTCTTGGAATGAGAGAATGTCCATCTTTCAATAACAGAAAGAGCGCGGGTAACCATTTTGTTATCCGTATATTTTAAGTGCGCTGCCTTCGGTGGTGGTAAATAACTTAAAACTGAAGGAATCAGCAACAGCGATATCAGAAACAAACCCATGATATTGATGCCGGCTATAACACCAAACTCCTTCAACAGCGCACTTTGGGTAAACGCAAATACGCCGAGCCCAATAGCAGCCGCTATGTTACAAAAAAGTGTAACTACGCCCATACGGCCAATCATCTGAATTAAAGCTTCGGTTTTATTGCCGGTTTCTTTAAATGCCAAGTGGTACTTATTTAAAAAATAGATACAGTTTGGGATACCGATAACCACTATCAGCGGCGGCACAATGGCGGTAAGCAAAGTAATGTTATAGCCCAGCAAAACCATCGTACCCATACTGCAAACCACTCCTATACCAACCACCGTCAGGCTTAGAAGCATAGCGCTGAGCGAGCGGAAG
Source organism: Chitinophagaceae bacterium (assembly GCA_039811185.1). Taxonomy (GTDB): domain Bacteria; phylum Bacteroidota; class Bacteroidia; order Chitinophagales; family Chitinophagaceae; genus JAEZDR01. The sequence continues at coordinate 191,381 of JBDHYF010000001.1, forward strand.
AACAACAGCAGCGTAACAGCCGATAAAAGAAACGAACCGATAAGAAACCAGTTCATTTCGGCAGCAATTTTATTGGCTACCGTGGTGCGGATATAGGGCAAGCCGCTGAGGTGCGCTTTTATTCCGGTTTGCTGCTCGAAAAGGGCAATTTCGCGGGTAATGTTGCGAATGAGCGCTGTGCGTGCCTTGCTGTTTACAGAGTCGCGATTCAGATTCACGCCCATCAAATAACTGTTGGTGGCAGGATTATATAAAAGTTCGCGGTAAAATATAAGGGAGCGGAAGGTTTGTATTTGTGAAACGAAAACAGAATCGCTTTTGACCGGAAGGCTGAAAACGGGTTTCACCTCCAGCTTTCCGAGGCTGTCGTTCACCAACAGGTTTACCGCAAACGGGATACTCAGAATTTCCTGAACGCCTCCTACTTTCTTTAGCCGGCGGTGCAGATCGGCATAGGCGTTAAAGTTAGCCGCATCAAAAATCTTGTCCGATTCAACACCAATCACCATCATATTTCCGTCTTCGCCAAACTGCTGCTTAAAACGGGTGTATTCTACATATTTCGGGTTGTCCACCGGAATGGCCCGCGCAAAATCGTAACTCATCTTAATCTTCGTTGCAAACAAACCCATCACCACCGTAAGCACTGCAACAAAAATGAAAAGTGGGAGCCTGAATTTCAAAATCAATCGCGCCAGCTTATACCACATCAAAACTTAATTAAGCCTGCAAAGAAAAGCATTCCTGCTGTGGCTGTGGGCTAAAAATTTACAACTGCATATTTATTATTTACATTCGCCGCAGTCAATACAACGATATGAAAATTGTTGAGGTTACCGATAAAAAAACCGCTGCCGATTTCATAGAAATCAATGCAATCATTAACCGGCCGTTCCGGAATTATATCCGCAATCTCGACACTGAAGTGGCCGAGGTTTTTGATGCTGCCAAAAACAAGCACCTTAAAAACGGCGAATGCAAGCGCTGGATTTTAAAAAACGATAACGGGCGGCTCATTGGCCGCATTGCAGCTTTCGATCTTCCAAAATATAAGAATAAAGGAACCGACTACAAAACCGGCGGCATTGGTTTTTTTGACTGTATTGACAGCGCTGCGGCCGCTACCATTTTGTTTGATACGGCAAAAGCCTGGTTAAGCGGGCGCGGCTGTATCGCCATGGACGGGCCGATTAACATTGGCGACCGCGATAAATGGTGGGGACTGATGGTAGAAGGCTTCGAAAAACAGCCCATCTATGGAATGTCGTTCAATCCGCCTTATTACGAAAAGCTTTTTGAAGGCTATGGCTTTAAAAACTATTACAACCAATACTATTATGCCATGGCGGTAAACCAGCCGCTCCCCGAAAAATTCAGAGAGCGCCATGCAAAGTTTAAAGCCAAAGCAGGCTATTCTGCGCGCCACATATCTGTTGCTAATCTGGAAAAGCACGCGGAAGAGTTTGCTACCGTTTACAACGCTGCCTGGGCACAGCACGGAGAGGCCAAAGAAATATCGGCCAAAGCCGTATTAAAGTTGTTTAATAAGATGAAACCCATCATGGACGAACGCATCATCTGGTTCGCATATTACAAAGATGAGCCGGTTGCCATGTGGATTAATATTCCCGATTTAAATCAGTACTTCAAACACTTTAACGGCAAACTGGGGTGGTGGCAAAAGTTGCAGTTGTTATGGATGAAAAAAACCGGTCAGTGCAAAGTGTTTACCGGTGTAGCCTTCGGCATTATTCCAAAGTTTCAGGCGCTGGGCATCGATTCGTTTATGATTTATGAAGGCGCACTGCTGATTCAGGGGAAAAAACTTTACGACAGGTATGAAATGGGATGGGCAGGCGACTGGAATCCGAAGATGGTAAATATTTATAAAAGCCTGGGCGCCGAACAAAGCCGCCGCATGGTAACCTACCGTTACATGATAGATGAGAAAACGCCTTTTGAACGCCACCCGGTAATGAGTTACGAATAGTGGTTTCATGCACATGTAAAAAGAAACAGACGGAGATTGAATTTTAAAGAAACCAAAGCCCATTCATTAATTATCTTGCGGCAATTATGGAAAAGTTTATTGTTTCTGCCCGGAAATACCGTCCTCAAACATTCGACACTGTTGTTGGGCAGGCGCATATTACCACCACTTTAAAAAATGCCATAAAGAACGAGCAGCTTGCACATGCGTTTTTATTTTGCGGCCCGAGAGGAGTAGGAAAAACAACCTGTGCCCGGATACTGGCAAAAACCATTAACTGCGAAAACCCGCTGTCCGACGGCGAGGCCTGTAATCAGTGTAACAACTGTCAAACTTTTAACGAAGGGAGTTCTTTTAATATACACGAACTTGATGCGGCAAGTAACAACTCGGTGGATGACATTCGCACGCTTGTGGAGCAGGTTCGCTTTGCACCCCAGGCCGGAAAATACAAGGTGTATATTGTGGATGAGGTGCACATGTTGAGCTCGAGTGCATTTAATGCATTTTTAAAAACCCTTGAAGAACCACCTTCCTACGCCATTTTTATTCTTGCCACAACAGAAAAACACAAGATACTTCCGACCATTCTTAGTCGCTGTCAGATCTTCGACTTCAAGCGCATCACAGCTAACGATACAGTAGAACATCTGCAACAAATTGCAGCTAAAGAAGCCATATCGGCGGACAAGGCTTCTTTGCAAATTATTGCGCAAAAAAGCGAAGGCTGCATGCGCGATGCACTGAGCATTTTAGATAAAATTGTGAGCTTTACAAATGGCGCGCTCACTTACCAGAACACACTCGAACACCTGAATATTTTAGACCACGATTATTACTTTAAATTTTTGGACTATCTGCAACAACAAAAGCTCGACGCTGTTTTATTATTGATTGATGAAGTGAATAAAAAAGGGTTTGAAGGCGACTTGGTTTTAAACGGATTTGCGGAGTTTTTACGAAATATTCTTGTATGTAAAGATGCGAATGCTGTAGCACTGCTCGATGTGGTGGAAGGCATGCAGGAAAAATATAAATCTACCGCCAAATCCGTGTCCACATCGTGGATTGTAAGCGCCCTCAATATTTTGGGCGAAGCAGAAATGAATTACAAAATGGCGCGTAACAAACGGCTGCACGCTGAGCTATGCTTCATTAAATTAAATTATCTTGCCCAAGCCATCGATATAACGGCGGAGGGAGGCAACGTAGTTAAAAAAAAACGGCTTGACGGAGCAGTTGCAATAAAAACGAAACCCGTTGCCGCTTACGGCATTGTGCAATCGCCAACAACCAGGACAAAGCCTGCTGTAAGTGCCGCAGCGCTGTATATAGAAAAAGAAAACCCGCCGCCGCCTTTGGTTGCAGAAACGCCTTCTGCTACCCTACCGGCCGGGGTAGCCAAAACAGAAAAAAAAGCAGAAACGCCCGTTAAGAAAAAAGGGAAAAATCTGCTCGATGCCATCCGCGAAGAAACCCTTGCCAAAAAAGAAGCCGTTCAACAACCTGAGCCGCTGACGGCCGAAAAGCTGATGCAGCTTTGGATGGCTTTTGCCGACAGTCTGGAGCAGCAACAAAAATATTCTTCGTCAGCCACGTTCAGAGCCGCAAAAGTAGAGGTGGTTGATGATAACTTTTTCACCGCCACTGTTGATGCGGTAACGCAACAAAAATTTATCGAAGGCGAAAAGGGCGCGCTTGCTGAACAACTCTTTAATGCTTTTTATAACCGCAACATCCGGTTTGATGTATTGATTAACCCACAAGCTGCAAACGACCAGCCGAAGCCGCTCAGCAGCCGCGAAAGGTTTGAGTTTATTGCCGCGAAATATCCGGCTGTGGCAAAGCTGAAAGAAAGTTTGAAACTCGATATCACGTTTTAATATCGCCACATACATGGCTGAACTTTGATGGGCTTCGGGATTGAAGCGGCATCCTTTTTTGCAAGCAAAAAAGATATAGCGGAAAGCCCGCCAACGCAGTTGAGTTAGGGGAAGAAGACCACAGCCCCTTAAAATATCCACTGCACCTCGCCAAAGTAAAAGGAGGTTTCTATACCGCGGTTCACCCAAAGGTGTCCGCTGTTATCGACCCGTAAAATTTCGGCGTCGAAAACCATATTGTCTTTTTTCAGACGCACGTGCGCACCCCGTTTATACAGCCTGCCGTTGTATTCGGCAAGTATCTGGTTTTCATCTGCGGTTTCTATTTTGCTAATCCATTCATCTATAAAACCACAAAGCGCTTTTGCTTTATCGATAACGTTGTAGGTTTTACCGCTGATTTGTTTTAAAGAAACGGGTTGAAGCGGCATAGGCGGAAAGTTTACCTGATTAATGTTTATGCCCGTTCCTATAACCGCCCACTGCCAATTGTTGCCTGCAACAATGTTCTCGATTAATACGCCCCCTGCCTTTCTGTCATTGCAAAACACATCGTTTGGCCATTTAACGAAAGTTTGCTCGCCGCTTTCTGCTTGAAAAAATGTTGCGCAAGCCACTGCAACAGCAGCAAGAAAAATAAATTGTTTAGAAAGCGGAAAGCCGCTGCATTCGGTGAGCGACGACATTAAAATGTTCTTTCCTGTTTCGCTCATCCACTGTTTTTGGCGCTGACCTTTACCGGCTTTTTGCTCGTGTGTAAACCAGGTTGTTCCGCTGATATTGTAGCCATTTTGCACCTGTTGCATGGCATAGTTGTTGGTACTTCCTTCGCTCACCAATTCTATAAAGGGATTGCCCGTAATTTGCCTGGAATTAGTCGGAAACAAAGAATCACTATTTTTGGCGAATATAAAACTAAGGTTTCTTTAATGCGAAGGGATAAAGCTAAAAAGAATTCATCAACTAAAAACTAAATATATATTTGGCACAAAAAACTGTTATTGCAACTCCACAAAAGAAAACGGCTGTTAGAAAGCTGAACAAAAATTCCAAACTTTTTAAAACCATCATTAAGTCGATCCTGGATAAAAAAGGCGAACACATTGTATCGCTGGATTTGCGTAAGATTGATGAGGCAGTGGCCGATTTTTTTATTGTATGCGAAGCAGGCAGCGGCCCGCAAATACGGGCAATTGCCGATGCGGTTGAAATGAATGTGAAGCAAGAGTGTGGAGAGCATGCGTACAAAACGGAGGGCTTTTCGGCTCTTCAATGGGTGTTGATAGATTATGTAAACGTAGTGGTGCACATTATGCAGCCGGCAACAAGAAGCTTTTATAAAATTGAAGAGATGTGGAGCGATGCCGATGTACAGGAACACGGAAACTAAATAAAAACTGAGCGCAGAAAACGATATGTTACAGAACGATAAAAACGAAAAACCAAATCTCTTGAACAAAGGAAGACCAAGTCCCGACGATAAAAACGGCGGCCGCAACAAAGGGCCGCGTTTTAGTATATATTGGATTTATGCCACCATAGCCATTGTACTCATTGGCTATAGTTTTTTTAATGTAGGATCGGGCGAAGCCTTGCCCATTTCCGAAATTGAGTTTAAGAATAAGATGCTCGTAAACAACGACGTTGAAAAACTCGATTTTGTGCGCAACAAAGAGCTTGTAAGGGTTTATATTAAATCCGGCAAGCTTACCGAACCGTATTATGCCGAAAAATTTAAACACGTAGCGCCACAGCGTAACCGTGGACCCCACTTTCAATTTTACATTACCGACTGGGAAAGCTTTAATAACAGCCTTCGCAATTTTTATGCGGCCCACACCGATGTGAGTGAAGTACCCACGCACGTAGCCAACGAGGGCGAACTGTTTGGTCCTATCCTGAACATTGTGCTCACCGTATTGCTCTTTGTAGGGTTGTGGGTGTTGCTGATGCGGAAGGTGGGCGGCGGCGGACCCGGCGGCGGTGGACCCGGCGGCATCTTTAACATTGGCAAGTCGAGAGCTACTCTTTTTGAAAAAGGCCAGAAGGTAAACATCACATTCGCCGATGTGGCCGGCCTCGACGAAGCAAAAGTGGAGGTGATGGAGATTGTTGACTTCTTAAAAAGTCCGAAAAAATATACGGCGCTTGGCGGTAAAATTCCAAAAGGCGCCTTACTGGTTGGCCCTCCGGGAACGGGGAAAACGCTTTTAGCCAAGGCCATGGCGGGCGAAGCGCAGGTTCCGTTTTTCAGCATGAGCGGATCCGACTTCGTTGAACTGTTTGTTGGTGTGGGCGCAAGCCGTGTACGCGATTTATTTAAGCAGGCAAGAGAAAAAGCACCTTGTATCATTTTTATTGATGAGATCGACGCCATTGGCCGCGCCAGAGGCAGAAACGCAATGGTAAGCAACGACGAACGCGAGAACACACTGAACCAGTTGCTCGTGGAGATGGATGGTTTTGGCACCGACAGCGGAATTATTATTCTTGCTGCCACCAACCGCCCGGATGTTCTCGACAGTGCTCTGTTGCGCCCCGGCCGCTTCGACCGTCAGATTACTATTGACCGCCCTGATGTAAAAGGGCGTGAAGCCATTTTTAAAGTGCACTTAAAGCCAATTAAAATTTCGCAGACGCTCGACATTTACAAGCTCGCCGAACAAACGCCGGGCTTTGCAGGAGCAGATATTGCCAACGTTTGTAACGAGGCCGCTTTAATAGCCGCAAGAAAAGGAAAAGACGCAGTTGATATGAGCGATTTTCAAGACGCAATCGACCGGGTTATCGGCGGCCTTGAGAAGAAAAATAAAATTATCTCTCCGGAAGAAAAAGAAATTATTGCCTACCATGAGGCAGGACACGCTATTTGCGGATGGTTTTTAGAACATGCTTATCCCTTGCTGAAGGTTACCATCGTGCCGCGCGGCACGGCAGCGCTCGGATACGCACAATACACACCAAAAGAGCAATACCTGTACAACACCGATCAGTTGATGGATCAGATTTGCATGACGTTAGGCGGGCGTGCATCTGAGCAAATTTTCTTCGGTAAAATATCAACCGGCGCCTCCAACGATCTTCAGCAGGTTTCGAAAATTGCTTACAGCATGATTACCGTTTACGGTATGAATCCGAAAATCGGAAACATCAGTTACTACGATCCTCAAAGCGAGGGCGGATTTACAAAACCCTATAGCGAGGAAACCGGAAAAATTATAGATGAAGAAGTGCGCAACCTCATCAGCGATGCCTATCAGCGCACCATTACACTTTTAACCGAAAAAAAGAAAGAGGTGGAAGTGTTGGCGAAAGAGCTTTTGGAAAAAGAAGTTTTGTTTCAGAGCGATGTGGAAGCGCTTATTGGCAAACGTCCCTATGGCGAAAAGAAAACGCTGGATATTGAGGTGGACGAAGAAAAACCGCATCAGCATGGCGGTGCTGTAAGTGGTGGCGTTCCTCCTTACAACAGTGATATTGATCCGCCACATTAATTTTGAAAAATGCATTCCGACTCCAAACAGAAAGTACTTCAAAAAATACAACAGGCACTGAAAACAACGGTGCCTGTTCCGTTTAACAAAACCGAATCATCACCGATATACACCGTTGATGCGGAAGATAACGACGTTTTGTTTGCTAAGAACTTTGCGGCACTCAGTGGGAAATTTGCCTACTTCGAAAATATTTCTTTGCTTCTCGATGCATTGATGCAACTGCTTCGCGAGCACAAAATGGAAAAGGTTTTTTGTAATGATGATGGATTGATTAAGGCGATAAACAGCAGGTATCCGGAGTTTATATTTCACGGCGACCTGGCCGGCTGCGATGTGGCGCTTACGGGCTGTGAAGCCCTCGTTGCACGTACGGGCAGCATTGTTTTGTCGAGCATCGCAAACGGCAGGGCAGCGGGGGTGTATGCACCCATTCACATTTGCATTGCGCACACCAGTCAGGTGGTATCCGATATTTCCGATGCACTGAAAAAACTAAGAGAGAAGTATCCGCTGAACATGCCATCGCTCATTAGCTTTGCTTCCGGTCCCAGCCGCACAGCAGATATTGAAAAAACTCTGGTAATCGGTATTCACGGGCCGCAGGAAGTTTATTGTTTGCTGGCAGAAGATGCTGAGTTAAATTGAATTTTCCATGAGTGAAGCAGAAAAAAAGATATATTTTTTATCCGACTTCCATTTAGGAGCACCGGACTATCACAAAAGTCTCGAAAGGGAAAAGAAGATTGTGCGGTTTCTGAACGAAATAGAAGAGAGCGCGTCTGAGATCTTCATTTTAGGCGACATGTTCGATTTTTGGTTCGAATACAAAAATGTTGTTCCCAAGGGCTTTGTTCGTTTGCTGGGAACACTTGCACAGCTTTCCGACAACGGAATAAAGCTGCATTTCTTTATCGGCAATCACGATATGTGGATGAAAAGCTATTTGCAGCAGGAATTGAATATGTCGGTATATTTTCATCCAAAAGAATTTTTATTGAATGGCAAGTCGTTTTTGATTGGTCACGGTGATGGCCTCGGTCCTTCAGATCATGGATATAAGTTTTTAAAAAAAGTGTTTCGCAATCCGGTTTGTCAGTTCCTTTTTGGTTCGCTGCATCCCTATGCGGGAATTAACATTGCAAACTATTTCAGCAGAAAAAGCCGTGAAAAAACCGGCAGTTCCGATCAGGTTTTTTTAGGAGAAGAAAACGAATGGCTGGTTCTGTATGCGCGTGAGCAGCTGAAGATTCGCCACTACGACTATTTTGTGTTCGGCCATCGCCACCTGCCACTTGAAATTAAGCTGACCGAGACGAGCACTTACATTAATTTAGGCGACTGGATTACCCATTTTACCTATGCCGTTTTGGACGGACAAAAAATGAAGTTGGAAACATGGAACGGTTAAAGATAATAGCAACAATTACCTGCACTTTTTTGCTGAATATCTCACTTTTAGCTCAGAAAAAAATGATTGCGGTGCCTGAAAATACCACAGCGGTTTATGCAGATAATTTATCGGACTACTACCTTGTTACTTCCAACAATCAGGTGATTAAAAAACGCTTCAACGGCGATTCGGTAGCAACGTTTAACTACAACAAAAAAGCGGGCGCCTTAACAAAAATCGACGTAACCAATCCCTTTAAAATTCTTGCATTCTATAAAACCTTTTCAACAGTTGTGATACTCGATAATCACCTCAGCCAAAAAGGTGTCGTGAATTTGTCGGGCTTACAAATTTTAAATCCGGCGGCGATTGCGCTCAGCTACGACAACAACATTTGGGTGTTCGACGAAATGAGCGGTACAATTAAAAAAATTGATGAAAGAGGCAATTTGCTTAGTGAAACTACCGATCTCCGAACAGCACTCGGCACTGCGTTTAAGCCGAATGCGCTGTTCGACCGGGATGGAAAGTTGTATTTGTACGATGCAAGCATCGGATTTTTAGTGTTTGATTATTACGGAGCGCTTGTCAACCAAATACCCCTGCTCAACTGGAAAAACGTTGCGGTTGAAAACGGAAACATCTACGGTTTAACGGACAACACAGTAAACATTTACTCCACCAAAACGCACATTCAAAATTTGTTGCAAAACATTGCGCCCGACGGATTGAAGGATGTGCTTATCAAGAATAACAGCATTTGGTTGTTGTACCCTTCTACGCTAAAAATTTTTGAACTGAACCAATAATGCACGAAGTATTTACATACGTTATTTTAGAGAATACCGTTGCCAGATATTGCACGGTGGCGCTGATTATGGTGCTTGCATTGTTGTTAAAGCGGTTTATTTCCCGCCATCTTGCGTTAATACTTTTTACACTGTTTGCGAAAGCGCATAAGCCTTTTTTAAAGGAATCATTTCTCGAGCTGATCATTCAACCGCTGCAATGGTTCATCTTTTATTTAATCGCATTCATTGCCTTCGATCAGTTGCAGTTTCCTGAGGCGATGTCGGCAAAAGTTTTTAATACCGACATCAAAGTCATTTTCCGTTCGCTCGCCAATTTAATACTCATCGTTTCCTTCATCAAGCTTTGCATAAAGGCCAATTTATTCTTTGCGCTTGTTTTGGAGCGAAGGGCAAAACATACCAACAGTTCAGCAGATAACTTGCTTGTTGTTTTCTTCAAAGACTTTTTTAAGGTGATGTTGATTATAGCCGGTTTCCTGCTGACGATAAAATTCGTTTTTTATCAGCCTTTGTCGGGCTTGTTTACTGGACTCGGCATTATGGGTGCAGCTATTGCACTCAGCACACGCGAAAGCCTGGAAAACCTGATTGCGGCTTTCATTATTTTCTTCGACCGGCCGTTCACATCCGGCGACGTGGTGAAGATTCAAACCTTTACCGGAACGGTTGAAAAAATTGGACTGCGCAGCACGAGAATCCGCACAGATCAAAAAACCTATATCACTGTTCCCAACAAACAAATGGTTGATTCCATTTTAGATAACCTGTCTAAGCGAACGCAAAAGAAAACCGAGATCCGGCTGGAACTTGATCTGCAAACACCGCCACAAAAAATTCTTGAGTTAAAAACCAGAATCTATGGCTTAATTGAAAGCGAAAAGATGGTCGATTCTTTCTCCGTTTGGATTACCGACACAGGTAAAACCGCTCACTTAATTTCAATAGATTACTTTGTTTCAATAACGGTAACAGTAGCGGAAGAACAGCAACTGAAGGAGAGTAATATTCTCGCTGTTTTAAAAATGATCGACGAATTGGAAATTAAATTGCAAAACCAAAAACCTTTGTTTGTGGCAGTGCATTAAAGACGTTCGATAATTTCTTTCAGCTCCCGGTCAATCGCGCCATACTTGCCGTATTCAACAACACGCCCTACTTCCTTTTCGTTTTGCAGCACAATGAATGTGGGAACATTGGTAACCCCATACTTTTCCGCAATATCGGTTGTTGATTTTTTACTGCGGTCAACGGCAATCATCCTGATGTTTTTTGCATCGTAACCGCTCATGTCCGCGAGCTTATAAAAAAGTGGAAGCAGGTTATGGGTGTCTTCGCACCAGGTGCCGCCAAATACGAGCATCTTAAACTTATCCTTGTTTTTTGCGAACACATCTATTGCATCCTGCGCAGGATTTACATATTTGTAGGTTTCATTAAACCATCTGCACGACGAATCTGTTTCCAGAATTTGCCTGCTGATTTCTCCTTTTAAAAACGTTTCATTATTCTCCATAATAACCTCGTAATTTTCTTTGCTTACTTTCTTCTGTGTGCTGCATGAAACCATGGCGAGCAGCAGCATTGCCGTTATCCATTTCATTTATTCCAGATTAAATTTTAAATCGATGAAGAAAGCCCTGATTTCTTTCAGCGTTTCAATCAATAACAAGTTATCTTCCGCCTGATCACGGTTGTTTTTCAAGTATGCTTTCGCGCCTTCGATCGTGTATTTTTTCTGGCGCAGCAGATAATAAATAGTCACCATCGTTTTTACATCTTCCGGCCGGAACAATCTGTCGCCTTTTTTGTTTTTACGGGGCTTCAATGAGGGAAATTCGGTTTCCCAATAGCGAATTAAAGAAGCGTTTACGTTAAACCATTTTGCTACGGTGCTGATGGGATAATACTTTTTCGAATACAACGCTTCATCATCGGGAATTTGAATATCGCTGATATCGAAACGAGCGGTTAAAGGAATACGACCGCGCTTTAAAAACGGCTCTGGTGGCGCGTTTGCGGCGGCTCCGGTTTCAGCTGCAGCTCCTGTTTTCACCTCCTCAGCAGGCGTTTCTGTTTTTCTAAACTTTATTTTTACTGCAATACTCGCATCTTCAAAAATCAAACTGTTAGCGGTGGGCGGTTGTTCAGCATCTGAATGCCCGCGCTGCTCCTCAATGGCAGGCTGCGCAGCTGCGTCCGGCTTTTTCAAACCGGCATCAGCCTCCTGCAAAACAGGAAGTTCTTCGGGCTGCGGCGGTATTTCCTCACCAAACAAATTCAGCTGACGCATACCGTAAAATTAAGGGATAGTCCTATCTGCTGCCTCTAATTTTTGGCGTTCGTTATAAGAAGTAACTATCCTTTAAGTTTGTAAAAAATAACTGTATGGACGCAAAAACGATTGTCGTATGCGGAGCAGGAACAATGGGCAGTGGAATTGCGCAGGCGGCCCTTACCGCGGGCTTTCGGGTAGTGTTGTACGATGTGAATCCGCAAATGATTGAAAAAGGCAAAGCATCCGTACATGAGGGAATAGAATTCTTAGTGTCGAAAAATAAATTGAGGCCCGAACAAGCCGCTCAGCTCAACACAAACATTCTGTTTACTTCACAATGTTCAGATTGTGTGGGCGATGTAATCATCGAAGCGATTATTGAAAACGCCGCTGCCAAACAAGAACTGTTTAACAAACTGGCAGCCATCAACAGCCGCCATGCAATTTTCGCGACCAATACATCATCTCTTTCAGTAACAGAGCTGGCCGTCGGCGTTTACAATCCGTCGCGTGTCGTAGGGATGCACTTTTTCAATCCTGCTCCCGTAATGAAACTGGTTGAAGTGGTTCAATCGAAATTGAGCGATGAAAGCGCCATACAAACCATTATGGAGATAGCAAAAAAGATGGGTAAAACGCCGGTTCGCTGTGCCGATGTACCCGGCTTTATCGTTAACCGGGTAGCCCGTCACTATTATCTCGAAGCCATGAAACTGGTAGAGAACGGCTTAGCCACAATTGAATCGGTAGATGAAGCACTCGAAAACGCAGGATTTAAAATGGGACCTTTCAGGTTGATGGATATGATTGGAATGGACATCAATTTTTCTGTAAGTAACATTGTATGGGAAGCCTTAGGAAAACCCGCGCGGTTAACGCCATCGCCTTTGCAAAAAAAACTGGTAGAAGCAGGCGAACTCGGCAGAAAAACAGGAAAAGGATTTTATCAGTATTAACAGAAATCAGATGAACGTTGTTGTTACAGGCGGAACAGGACTGTTGGGAAGCCATTTAATAGAAGCATTGCTGCAAGCGGGTTACAGCGTAAAGGCGTTGTACCGGACTGCCATACCGCCACTATCTTTTGCACAAAACGTACAATGGGTAAAAGGCGATATTTCTGATGTTTTAAGTTTGGAAGACGCGTTTGAAAATGCCGACGAAGTTTACCATTGCGCCGCAACCGTATCTTTCAATCCGCGGAAGAAGCTTGAGATGTTTAAGGTGAATGTGGAAGGCACGGCTAACGTTGTGAATGCTGCACTGTTAACCGGTGTAAAGAAACTGCTGTACGTTAGTTCTGTTGCCGCTTTGGGCAGAATAAGAGAAGGCGAAATGATTCATGAAGGAATGAACTGGACGGAAGAAACGAGCAACAGCACATACGGAGAAACAAAGTATTTGGCAGAGATGGAGGTATGGCGCGGAACTGCGGAAGGCCTGCCCGCCGTTATCGTAAATCCATCGATTATTCTTGGCAAGGGCGATTGGAACAAAGGTTCTTCAGCCATCTTTAAAAGCGCGTATAACGAATTTAAATATTTCACCGAAGGAGTTAGCGGGTTTGTAGATGTGCTGGATGTGGTGCAGGCAATTATTCGGTTAATGCAGTCGGGCATTATCAACGAGCGCTTTATTGTATCAGGTCATAACGTTCCTTACAAAGAAATTTTTACCCTTGCTGCAAAATGTTTTAATAAAAAGCCGCCGTCGAAAAAAGTGAGCGCTGCTATGGCTTCTGTTGTTTGGCGGATTGAGGCGCTGAAAACTAAGTTTGCATCCACCGACCCGCTGCTTACAAAAGAAACTGCCGCTACCGCACAGGCGAAAGTTTTTTTCAGCAATCAGAAGTTGTTGACTGCGCTGCCCGGCTTCGCGTTTACCCCTGTGGACAAAACCATCAGCAGAATTTGCAGCGAACTGAAAGCTCACTATAAATTATAATAATTACTCTTTACCCATCACCTGCTTCCAGATTTCGGGAATGCGCTTCACCCAAACGAGCTCCCTGCGCTTGGTTGAAGCTTCTTCTACCGGCGTTCCAAAATAAATTTTGTTTCCTTCAATCGACGAAGGAACACCGCTCTGCGCAAGCACTACAGCGTTTGCGCCAATGGTGAGTGTTTTACTAACGCCTACCTGCCCCCATAACGTAACACCATCTTCCAATGTGGTAGCTCCGGCAATACCCACCTGCGCAGCAAGCAGGCAGTTGTTTCCAATGTTGCAGTCGTGTCCGATGTGCACAGCATTGTCGAGTTTGGTACCGCGCCCTATTCTTGTGGTTCCGGTAACACCGCGGTCAATGGTACATCGTGCGCCAATTTCAACATCATCTTCAATCTTTACATTCCCACAACTTTCCATTTTTTTATACCACACTTCTCTTTGTTTAGAAGTGTTGTAATAAAACGCATCCGAGCCAATGACAGTGTTTGGGTTGATGATTACATTGTTTCCGATAGTTGTATAATCTAAAACAGATGTGTTTGCATGGATGATGCAGTTGGTTCCGATGGTAACATGGTGGCCGATGTATGCGCCGGGCATTACAACCGTGCCTGCACCAATGGTTGCAGTATCGCTGATATTTTTTACCGAGGGAATAAAGGGAGCAAAATGTTTTGCAATTTTTAAGTACGCATCAAAAGGATGAGGAACGAACAATAAAATTTTTCCAAAGGGATTGTCAACATTTTTCGAGTTAATGATTACATGCGATGCTTTGCTCGTTAAACACTTCTGATAGTATTTGGGATGATCAACAAAAACGATATCCCCTTCTTCAACCATGTGTATCTCGTTTATGCCAAACGCCTGTGTTGCAGTTTTACCAACTATTTCAGCGCTTATTAAATCGGCAATCCAGGTTGTTGAAACCGGCGATGGAAATTTCATTTCGGAAAAAGTTTAGTGCAAATGTACCTTTTGAGCAACACACATTTTTTGCTCCTTGTAGTCGTACCAATCGTTCACAGCGAAAACAAATTCACATTCATTATAAAATTGTGCATAAAATTTTTATGCTTTTTTTTTGCTCGGTTCAAAATGCTGTTTAATATTGTGATGGGAAAAATATATTCCCGTACTTACTAACCCATCTATATACAAAATCCCGCTTTCGCGGGATTTTCATTTGGATAGATTGCTCCAAAATTTTTCAGCATTTTCACCACGATTTTTTTCCCGGCCGACGAATCATCGCTATTAAAAATTTGAGATATGTGTGGAGAGAGGATAAAAAAGCTTACCAAAAGAAACACTAATAAAGCGCTGCGGGTTAATTTAAACTTTGTGAGTTAAAACGAGACTGTATTTTTGCCCAAAATTTTCAAAGATGGGTATCAATTCTATTGGAAAGCTTTTCATGCCGAAGAACAAAGTTTTTTACAACTTGTTTGAAGAAGTTGCAGAAACAGTTTCAAAGATGGGAAGCATCCTGAAACAGTTGGTGAACGAACCAAACGTTGATGCCCGGGCGGCTTTAACGAGCAAGCTGGAAGACCTTGAACACAAGAACGACGAAAACACGCACAACATCTTTACTGAGCTTGGAAGAAACTTCATCACTCCTTTCGATCGGGAGGACATCCACTACCTTGCGAGTGCGCTCGATGATATTGCCGACTACATCTTTGCGTCAGCAAAAAAAATAAACTTCTACAGTGTAAATCCGAACGACGTAGGCATTCAGAAAATGGCGGAGTTGATTGAGCAGGCAGGTTATCAGATTAAAGCTGCAGTTTATGGATTGCGCGATATGAAGGACCTGCGCAAAATGACAGAAGCTCTTGTAAAAATAAACAGCATTGAAAACCAGGCCGACGACATTTTTGATATGAGTATTGAAATGCTGTTTCAACGCGAAAACGATTTTAAGGAGGTTATTAAAAGAAGAGAAATTTATCAGGTGCTGGAGCTGGCAACCGATAAATGTGAAGATGCCGCTAACGTCATCGAGTCTATCATAGTAAAATACGCTTAACAAGCGGTCAACCTATATGTTTACACTCCTCATACTGGTAATCATTCTGGCACTCATTTTCGATTACATCAACGGCTTTCACGACGCCGCAAACTCTATTGCAACCATTGTTTCCACCAAAGTGTTAACACCGTTTCAGGCGGTTTTATGGGCGGCATTTTTTAATGTAGTAGCCGCATTCATTTTCGACCTTAAGGTGGCAGATGCAGTTGCGAGCATTGTAAATGCAAAAATGATCGACCTGTGGGTAATACTTGCCGGGCTGCTGGCAGCCATTACCTGGAATTTATTTACGTGGTGGTTCGGTATTCCATCGTCTTCTTCGCACACATTAATGGGAGGCTTTGCCGGAGCTGCTATTGCAAAGGCCGGACTTGCCGGTTTAGGCAACATCGCCAAGATTTATACCACCTTCTTTTTCATTTTTCTGGCTCCGTTAATCGGTTTACTAATCGCCTTCTTAATCACCATACTCATTGTACATCTCTGCAAAAGGGCGAACCCTTATCGTGCAGAAAGATGGTTTAAAAAATTACAGCTTGCTTCATCCGCTGCTTTCAGCATTGGTCACGGCGCCAATGATGCGCAAAAAGTAATGGGCGTAATTGCTGCTGCCATTATGGTGTATGTATCTGCGACACATACAGAAGGCTCGGTGCCTGCATGGCTGCACATCGACACAATTACAGAGGCAGGGAAAACTTCTATTAAAGATGTGCCGCTTTGGGTAAAAGCATCTTGTTATGCCGCTATTGGTATTGGAACGATGAGCGGCGGTTGGAAGATTGTAAAAACAATGGGCACAAAAATTACGAAAGTAACTTCGCTTGAAGGTGTTGCAGCTGAAAGCGCCGGCGCCATCACACTTTACGCAACGCATGCTTTAGGCGTTCCGGTGAGTACCACGCATACAATTACAGGTGCCATTATCGGCGTGGGCGCCACCAAAAGACTCTCGGCAGTTCGATGGGGTGTAACGGTAAACCTGCTCTGGGCATGGATTTTAACCATTCCGGTAAGCATGTTACTCGCTGCCATTTTCTACTACTGCATTACATTTTTTAATTAATGGCAAGGGCTTTTTGTATGGAAGATTTACTGCAACAAATTCGTAACTACAAACAGGAAATAGCAGAGTTCGCGGCTACATCCGCGTTAGAGGCCGAGGCTTTCCGAATTAAATTTTTGGGCAGTAAGGGTATTGTGAAAGCGATGATGGCGGAAATGAAAAATGTTCCGGCCGATCAAAAAAAATCTTTTGGGCTAATTGTAAACGACTTTAAGCAAGCTGCTGAGGAAAAGCTGAATGCGCTGAAAGCACAAACAGAAACTACGGCTCAGCCTTCTGATACATCCATCGATGTCAGTCTTCCTGGTAACGACGTTCGGTTTGGCGCCCGTCATCCGTTAACGATGGTGCGGAACCAGATTGTATCCATTTTTGAGCGCATTGGCTTTGCGCTGGCTGAAGGCCCGGAGATAGAAGACGACTGGCATAATTTCGGGGCGATGAACCTGCCCGCGGATCATCCTGCACGAGATATGCAGGATACGTTTTACATCAGCAAAAATCCTGACTGGGTGCTACGCACGCATACGAGCAGTGTGCAGGCTCGCGTTATGGAAACGCAACAGCCGCCTATAAGAGTGATTTGCCCGGGCAGGGTGTACCGGAACGAAACCATCAGCGCAAGGGCGCACTGCTTTTTTCATCAGGTTGAAGGCTTATACATTGCGGAAAACGTAGGCTTTGCAGACCTGAAACAAACGCTGTATTTTTTTGTGCAGCAGATGTTTGGAATTGACGTTAAGGTGCGCTTCCGGCCGAGTTATTTTCCTTTTACCGAACCAAGTGCTGAAATGGACATCAGTTGTTTAATCTGTAAAGGCAAGGGTTGTAATATTTGTAAACACACCGGTTGGGTAGAAATTTTAGGCAGTGGCATGGTACATCCGAACGTGTTAAAAAACTGCGGAATTGATGCGGAGAAATACACAGGGTTTGCGTTTGGAATGGGCGTGGAACGCATTGCCATGCTAAAGTATCAAATAAAAGACCTCCGCTTGTTCAGTGAGAACGATGTACGCTTCCTGCAACAGTTTGCGCCTCTTGTTTAGCATTCATTCAACCATTTCGGCGGACTCTTCTTTCGCTTCTTCACGATGCAGTTTTTTTTCCTGCAAAAGCTTTTCCTGATGTCCGATATTGGTAAACCAGGATGCTACATATCCGGTAAAAATTCCAAACAAGGCAACACCTACAATAATTAACACAGCGCCGATAAGCCGACCTAAGCTTGTGACCGGGTAGAGGTCGCCATACCCTACTGTGGTAATCGTTACAAGCGACCACCACAATGCATCTTCAGCCGATTTAATATTGCTGTTCGCTGCTTTTTCCACCTGCAAAATGGCGATTGAAGAAAAGATGATACACAATACCGCAAATAATGCAGCGCTATGGAAAGTGCCCTTTATTTTATCTTTAAAAACATACTTCACAAGAATGCGTATGGAGCGATAGGCGCGGAAAATTCGCAGAATACGGACAATAGCGAATATAGGCCCGGCCGACAAAAAATGATAAACAGGGATGCTCGACAGCAAATCGATCCAACCCCATTTCATAAATCTGAGTTTGCTTTTTGCCTTTACAAAACTGAAGATAAACTCGGCCAGAAAAAATACACATATCAGGTCGTCGATAATCGCGAGCATGCGCGACACTTCCGGCGGCAGCCTGAAAAACAAATCTACCAGCAAAGCCGCAATTACATATCCTGTGAGAATAATAATGAAAAGATGTACAATCGCCGGCTTCCGGTAGCTAAACTTCATTAACTAAAAATAAAAAAATCCCCGCCGTTTATGCAGGGATTTTTTCTACGAGCGATGGTTTTATTTTACCACCTTCAATTCATCAATGATGTGTTTGGCACCGCCAAGTTTGTCGATGCACCACAGCACGTATCGAATGTCCACATTAATCGTTCTGTTCAATTTGCTGTCGAAAGCAATTTTATGGCTAAGCGCTTCATAATTCCCATCGAACGCCAATCCAATTAACTCACCATTGCCGTTGAGCACGGGCGAACCGGAGTTTCCACCGGTGATATCGTTTCCGGAAATAAAGTTTACAACCAGCGTATTTCTTTTCTTGTCGATATACTGACCGTAATCTTTCTTTCTATAAAGTTCAATCAGTTTGGAAGGAAGATCGAATTCATAATCGCCGGGCACATATTTTTCCATCACTCCTTCAATCGTAGTTACATAATCATACTTCACCGCATCTTTCGGCGAGTAACTGTTTACCGTACCGTACGAAACACGCATGGTAAAGTTGGCATCAGGATACATAAGCCTTGCTTTAGCAGTATCCATCTGCATAATGCCTTTCAGATAATGACGACCCAGATCGTTGTTCTTTGTTACGAAAGCTGAGTATTTGGAAGCATAGTTATCTGTATAGTTTTTTACAAAAGCATTGGCTACCATAAATGCAGGGTCATTGGTAATTTGGCTCACATCGCCACTGCTTATCATAGCATTCCATCTGCTCTCGTCGAAAACGATAGTGTTGGCAAACACATCTTTGGCAAATTTGCGATAAGCGTCTTCGCCTGTGCCATATTGGTTAAACAGCGCCTCGTAGAAGCCTTTTGGATGCTGTTCCTTGGCCACATTTTCGTAAAACATTTGTAGCACTGCCGCAAGTATTTTCTCATCGCTTGGCTTGTTCTCATCTTCCATGAAATTTTTTCTCGACTCATCTGCAGCTTTCAATGCTTTCTGAATATCTTCTTTCGAACTTTTATCGTTTGCCCCGAGCGTGGCAACGCGCATGAGCGATGAAGCATAACCGATCAATGGCGATCCGAAGATGCCTTCATTCAAATATTGCCTGTGCAGGCTATATGGCTTCCACGCAGCATAATTTGCTTCATACTCTTTGAAAATATTTTGAAATTCGGGTTTGTTGCTCGCCCATTTTTGAAAAGCCGCTTCCTCTTTTTGCTTTTGCTCATAGGTTTTAAATTTTTTCAGCTGCTTCGTTTCGCCATCGAAAAACTTCCAGTAATTGGCAACTTGCGCATAGCGGGATGCAAGCTGAAGCTTAACCGCCGGGTCGTTTTTCATCTGCTCAAACATATACTTCAAGCGGATATCGCGAAGCTTAACGAGCGTAGGGTTTTCGATTTCATTCTTTAACTCAATTCCAAAAGAAGTTTCATACCTGTTGGTACCGCCGGGATATCCGAAAATCATTGCAAAGGAGTTTTCTTCTACTCCTTTAATACTTACCGGTAAAAAATATTTTGGTTTATAAGGAATGTTTTCGTTGCTGAAGTTTGCCGGCTTGCCATCTTTTGAAGCATAAACACGGAAAACAGAAAAGTCGCCTGTATGACGAGGCCATTCCCAGTTGTCTGTGTCGCCACCGTATTTTCCAACGCTTTCCGGCGGTGTACCCACGAGACGCACATCTTTAAATATGTCGTAAACAAAAAGGAAGTATTGATTTCCTTTAAACATACTTGCTACAACGCCCGCCTTAAACTCGTCGCCGCCGGTGGCTTTTGTAATGATGGCCTGTTGTACTTCGTTGAACTTTTTTGTTCTGTCGGCACCTTCAAGATTGCCAAGTTCCTTCATTACCTGAGTGGTAACATCTTCAATTCTGTTAAGGAAACGCACCGAAAGCTTGGTGGGAATTTCCTTGCCTTTATCTGCCGCCCAAAACCCATCTTTTAAATAGTTGTGTTCTACTGTGGATGCTGTTGCAATGGCATCGTATCCGCAGTGGTGGTTGGTAAACAACAACCCTTGATTACTTACGATTTCGCCCGTGCAACCGCCGCCGAAAATAACAATCGCATCTTTAATAGAAGCTTTGTTAGCGCTATACAGTTGCTCCGGTTTTATTTTAAGGCCTTTCTTTACCATATCCTTATACACCTGCTGACCGAGCAGCAAAGGAAGCCACATCCCTTCATCGGCATAGCTTCTAAACACACCTGCAATTAAAACAAGCGAGAGAATGAGTTTCTTCATCGATTAAATTTTTAAAGGAACAAACTTATAAAATTAAATTTTACGTGCTCTGCCGCCTGTAAAGTTTAGGCGCTGCTTATCATTGAAAATTGCTGGTCAACAAAAAAGCCATCCTGCTTCACAAGATGGCTTACTCACTAACCATATTATTTTAGGCTTGCGCTTCGGTAATTTTTGCACGGATTTTTTGTTCTATCTCAGCAGCGAGGCCGGGATTATCGAGCATGAGTTGTTTCACGGCTTCGCGGCCTTGTCCTAATTTGTTGGAGTCGTAACTGAACCAGCTGCCGCTCTTCTGCACAATGCCTAACTCTACCCCCATATCGATAATTTCGCCTACTTTGCTGACGCCTTCACCGAAAACAATGTCAAATTCAGCAAAACGAAACGGAGGCGCAACTTTGTTCTTCACCACTTTTACTTTTACACGGTTACCAATGGCTTCGTCGCCATCTTTTATTTGTGCGCTTCTTCGAATATCAAGGCGAACCGACGCATAAAATTTTAACGCATTACCACCGGTTGTAGTTTCCGGATTGCCGAACATAATTCCAATTTTTTCGCGCAACTGATTGATGAAAATGCAAATGGTGTTTGTTTTACTGATGGTTGCCGTGAGTTTCCGCAATGCCTGGCTCATCAAGCGCGCCTGCAGTCCCATTTTGCTGTCGCCCATTTCGCCTTCCAACTCTCCTTTTGGAACCAAGGCCGCCACAGAGTCAATCACCACTACATCCAGTGCGCCCGATAAAATTAACCGGTCGGCAATTTCAAGTGCCTGCTCGCCGTAGTCGGGCTGAGAAATCAGCAGGTTATCTACATCAACACCCAACTTCTTGGCGTACGCACTGTCGAAAGCGTGCTCCGCATCAATAATAGCACACATACCACCCTTCTTTTGCGCCTCGGCAATTACGTGTGTGGCAATTGTTGTTTTACCGCTCGACTCAGGGCCGTAAATTTCTATAATCCTTCCTTTCGGCAGGCCGCCAATGCCGAGCGCCACATCCAGCCCAATGCTGCCCGTTGAAATCACCTCTTGCTGCCGTTCGGCTTTCTCATTCATCATCATTACACTTCCTTTCCCAAAGTCTTTATCTATCTTATCTATTGTAAGCTTCAGCGCTTTTAGCTTTTCTGCGTTCGACATGTTTAAATGTTTTAAAAGTGGTGCAATATAAGTAATGGAAAATAAATATTGCTAAAATTTTTGGTAACGGATAACTACTTTAAGATAAGTCTTTTTTTAAACTGAAAACTTTTTTGCTCGCATATATTTGTGGATATGCTGATAGTTGTGGCGGCGGCCGGCAGCAAAAATTTTTATACCCGGCTGCTCTTTAAAAAGCTGAAGGAAGAAGCCGTTAAAAACGATTTCGCCTGCTATGAAACGAGCGCCGATTACCGCCGCGACGATGCAAAGAATACCCTGGTGTTTATAGAGCTTAGCACGCGACTTTTACGCCGGCTGCAACAAAAAAACTGGCTGAAGAAAACCAAGCCCGACTTAGTTTTTTGGATAGATGAATACCACGAACTAAACTATCAGTTTAAACAATGCCTGCTGCTAACAGATCCCGATACCGCCTCAGCATTTTGGAACGCTGCGCCGGCGCAGTGCCGCGTTTTTACGCTAAGCCCTTGGGAGCAGCAGTTGCTTAGCAAAAAATGGGGCAGTGAATTGCCACCAATAGAACCCTTGCTGATTTTTCCGGATACTGAAAAAAAATTGCACGCATTCAGCAACTCAAAAATCCCGGCGGGCAGCAATTATTTTTATTGCGACACTGACGGATTGAAACCGGATGAAATAGTGGGCATTTTGAAGGCTTTTTCTGCTTTTAAAAAATGGCAACTTAGCGCCATGCAGCTTGTTTTAAAAGGCGGGCTAAATTCGGTAGTCCACGAAAAAATGGCTACGTTTAAATATAGGAACGACGTAGTTATGACGAATGATGAAGGGGTGCAACGGGCAAGCTATGCCGTTATTTTTCCATCTGCCGAACCGGCAGCATATCCGAAAATTTATGAATACCTGAACGAAGGACTCGTGGTAATTGCCGACGACAATAAAACTTTTCGCGAGGTGTATGGCGACAGCATCTATTTCTGCGATATGAAAAGTGATAAGCAACTGGGAACCGCATTAGTAGAATTGTATAAAAAGGAAGAGCTGACGGAGGCTTTAAAAAGCAAATCGGAAGACGTTGTTCGCCAACTGGAAAGCGACAGCAATATGAGGTTGTTTTGGCAAAAGCTTATTCAATGTGCTGAAGAGAAACCTTAGTTTTGCGCCATGAAATCGACCATTACAATTGATATTGAATTAGACGAGCAGAAGGTTCCTCAAAAAATTGAGTGGAACGCCTCTGAAAGCACTGCCGATGAAAAACAAAATTCGAAGGCGATGTTACTCTCGCTTTGGGACGGAAATGATAAAGCTGCCTTGCGCATTGACCTTTGGACAAAGGATATGATGATTGATGAAATGGCCGACTTCTTCTATCAGACCATGATGACGATGGCCGACACTTTTGGACGAGCCACACAGCAGGAAGAACTGCAAAAAGAAATGAAGGATTTTGCTATTGGTTTCTATAAAAAATTTCAGGCTGAGCAGCTAAAAACACATAAGGCCACCTAAGGTTTACTTTAAAAATTGAGTTATGAGTTTGGAACAACAGATTATGTCGGACATGAAAGACGCCATGAAAGCAAAGAACGAAGCTGCTTTGCGCGGACTGCGCGCCATAAAAGCAGAAATCATCAAAGCGAAAACGGAGCCCGGCAGCAACGGCGAAATCAGTCAGGACACCGAAATAAAACTGCTTCAAAAACTGGTTAAACAAAGGCGCGATTCGCTGGAAATTTTTTCCACGCAGGGGCGGGAGGATCTTGCGCAGAAAGAGCGTGAAGAAATTGATATAATAGAAAAGTTTCTGCCGAAACAGCTTTCAGAAGAAGAACTTACAACCGCCATCCGGCAAATCATTACCGATACCGGCGCATCGTCGGTTGCCGACATGGGTAAAGTAATGGGCGCTGCTGCCAAACAACTTGCCGGCCGTGCCGACGGTAAAACCATTTCAGCGATGGTGAAACAATTACTTGCGGGTTAATGCTGGTTGATTTGCTGTTTGTAATTGCTCTGGGGGCCTCAATTTTTAAGGGGTATACGAACGGCTTTACCGGAGCAGTGTTTTCGTTTCTCGCCGTTTTGCTCGGGGTGGTGCTTGCACTGAAATTTTCTTCGTCGGTGGCCGTATGGCTCGGTAACAGTACCGGAACAAAAAATGCCTTTCTGCCCTTTCTTGCATTTATGCTTGTGCTGCTTGCAGTGGCAGTTGGCGTGCGGATGCTTTCCTTCTTAGCAAGAAAAAGCATAGAAATGGTGATGTTGGGATGGCTAAACCGCCTTGGTGGAATAGCGTTGTACTTCTTTCTTTATTCGGTTGTACTCAGCGTTGTGCTATTCTATTTATCGGAGCTAAAGATCATTCCGGCAGAAACTTTTGAGGCAAGTAAAACCTACTTCTTTTTAAAACCGCTTGGGCCATGGGTTATAGCCAAACTGGCCTATGCCGTTCCGGCTTTTAACGACGTATTTGAACAGTTGCATACATTTTTCAGGAAGGAATGATTACAGCGATATACCAAAGCGCAGAGAAAAAAAATAATTGCAATAAAAAAACTATTTTAGCACTAAAAGGTATTTAAACCAGTTATAACGAAGCGATATTTTTTTAACCGCAAGGGTTATAATTAAGATACTATCAGATGAATTATACAATACAACAACACGATAAATTCAAGTTTATAGAGGAAGGAGATGGAGAACCGCTGCTGCTGCTACACGGCTTATTTGGAGCGCTGAGTAACTTTAGAGATTTAATTGAACATTTCAAAACCGATTACAAGGTTATTGTTCCCATGCTTCCGTTGTTTGATCTGGATATTTTTCATACATCTGTAAGCGGCCTCGCCAAATATGTTCAAAAATTTATTGAGCTGCGCGGATACAACCACATTCATCTTCTTGGCAATTCGCTCGGCGGACATGTGGCGCTTGTACATATTCTAAAACATCCCGAAAAAATAAAATCCTTAATCCTTACAGGCAGCTCCGGGTTGTTTGAAAATGGGATGGGCGACAGCTATCCAAAACGCGGCGACTACGAGTACATCCGTAAAAAAACAGAACTCACCTTCTTCGACCCTGCAATGGCTACGAAGGAGCTTGTTGACGAAGTTTTCGAAATCACCAACAACCGTTTAAAGGTTATAAAAATTATTGCGCTGGCTAAAAGCGCCATCAGAAACAACTTAGGCACCGAGCTAAATCAGATTCAGCAACCCACTTTGTTAATCTGGGGAAAAAACGACACCATTACTCCTCCGTTTGTAGCCGAAGAGTTCAATAAACTAATCCCAACAAGCGAGCTGCATTTTATTGACAAGTGCGGACATGCTCCCATGATGGAAGTGCCCGGAGAGTTTAATTTACTGCTCGAAAGATTCTTAACGAAACTGAAACATCCTGCCTCGGCAATTGCTTAAATATTTGTGAGGTAAAGCAGGAGTAAATAATGATTATTTCAAATATTATTGATAATGGCTTTCCGGTTGTAACGCCTTCGGACAATGCTGAACGTGCCTTAAATATTATGCACGAACATTCGGTAAGGCAGCTGCCGGTGGTTTCCAGCGAAACCTTTTTGGGAGTAGTAACCGAAGACGAGTTGTTGGACATGGATGCCAATGCGCCAATTGCTGAGATTACCCATAAGCTGCTGAAAGTTTCTGTTGCCGAAAACCAACATTTGTTCGCTGCTTTAAAGCAAAGCAACCGGCACGAGCTATCGGTGCTCCCTGTAACTTCAACAGATGAAGAGTTTCTTGGTGTGGTAACTGAAACCGCGCTGATACAGGCTGCTGCATCTTTTTTGGGGGTAGATGAACCGGGCGGCGTAATTGTACTGGAAATGGAAAAAACGCAGTACGCTTTTGGTGAAATTTCGAGGCTGGTTGAAACCAACGACGCCTTTATTACACAGCTAAACACCCATACCGACTCCTCAACAGGCATGCTGCAGGTAACAATTAAAATCAATAAGTTTGAAGTGTCTGACGTGATTGCCACTTTTCAACGGTACGACTACCACATTAAATCCTACTTTGGAGAAGAAATTTATCGCAACCAATTAAAAGATAACTACGATTTATTGATGGCCTACTTAAAAATGTAAACCCGCTTTCGGCTTATGAGATGGATGTGCTTGTTTTTGATGTTAGCAGGTTTTACGGAGCCGTTTTGCCTGTATGCTCAGGAAAACCAAAACCCGTCGCCCTTCTTTGAATCAAACCTTGTTGAAATTGCCGCTATCAACATCACCGGAAATAAAAAAACCAAAAACTATATTATTGGCCGCGAACTTACTTTTCAGCAAGGACAAACATTACTGCTTTCCGAATTGGAAAAACGTATGGAAGAAAGCGCCAACAACCTTAAAAGCGCAGCGCTTTTTGTTGAAACAAAGGTGTTTATTTCTGAACGCACTGAAGACAAGGTAACGGTTACCGTTGCAGTAAGAGAGCGCTGGTATTTTTTTCCCTTGCCTTATTTTAAACTGGTAGACAGAAATTTTAATGAGTGGTGGGTGGAACATAACCGGAGTTTGGAAAGGGTAAACTATGGCCTGAAACTATTATACTATAACGCCAGCGGGCGGCGCGACAACCTTGCTGTAAACCTTATTTCAGGCTATTCGCCACAAATTATGCTGCGTTACGACCAGCCCTATGCCGACAAATCGCTACAGCATGGCTTTGGTGTTAACCTCCTCTATGCAAAACAAAAGGAACTGGCTTACACCACTCTTTCAAATAAACTCGTATCCTATAAAAGCAACGATTTTATAAAAGAAACGTTTCGATTCGATTTGAACTATTATTACCGGCCGGCAATCAAATCATTTCACACCGTCCGGCTTTCTTTTGTAAAAGAAAGTTTCGGCGATACAGTTGGTGTGTTAAACCCGCACTATTCAAATGGTATCAACAAATGGTTCTTCCCTGAAATCACGTATCGGTTCAATTATGTTGATGTAGATTATAAGCCTTATCCAAACAAAGGGCTGCTTGCCGAACTGCAATTGCTGAAAAGAGGCATTAACAGCGAAATGAATTTGTGGCAATTTACCGGCAAAGCAACATATACCCTTCCGGTTTTTTATAAGTCGCAGCTGCAGTTTCAGGCCGCGGGCATGTTAAACCTGCCATTCGATCAGCCCTACTACAACACACAGCTGTTCGGGAAAGAATATTATTTACGGGGTCAGGAATATTTTGTTGTGGATGGATACGCAGGTTTGATAGGGCGCGCTACAGCACGAAAAGAAATACTAAGTTTCGTGGTGAACAATCCCATCAAAATCCGAAGCCTTGAAAAAATACCGTTTCGTTTTATGCTGAAAGCATACGGCGATGTTGGCTATGCGTTTTCTGAAAACAATTATAACAACTCGATGCTGAACAATACGCTGCTAAAAACCTGGGGAGCCGGTTTAGATATTGTAACGCTCTACGACATTGTTATCAGGCTCGAATACAGTTTTAATCAGTTTAAAAACCAGGGGTTATTTTTACATACGAAGGATGATTTCTAACTCCTAAAGAAGCTATGAAAATTGCAATTTACAGTCGTGGGCTCGAAGGTGAACATCATCAGCAACTCATTCATCTTATCAACCAATTGTTGTTGCATAAGGCAGAAGTGCTGCTCTATGTAACATTGTATCATAATTATGAAGAGATTGAACATCCGTTCGACAAAACATCCGTTTTTCATTCGGAAGAAGAGCTCGACGCTTCGGTTGATTGCCTCATCAGCCTTGGCGGCGACGGCACCATGCTCGATGCCGTAACCCTCACCAAGGATAAAGGCATTCCTATTCTCGGAATTAACTTTGGACGCCTCGGTTTCTTAGCCAGCATCGGCAAAGAAGATCTGAACAGCGCTGTGGATTCACTTCTTCACGGAACTTATGTAATCGATAAGCGGTCGCTCATTCACCTCGAATCTAATTCTGTCCTGTTTCAAAATGCACCCTTCGCACTGAATGAATTTGCCATTCACAAGCGCGACACATCACCCATGATAAAAATTCATACTTACCTTAACGGCGAGTTTTTGAACACTTATTGGGCAGACGGATTAATTGTTGCAACGCCCACCGGCAGCACCGGCTATAACATGAGTTGCAACGGCCCTATTGTATTTCCGGATTCCGGCAGTTTTGTGATTACCCCTGTTGCTCCGCATAACTTAAACGTGAGGCCTATTATTGTTCCCGATAACAATATTATTTCGTTTGAAGTGGAAGGCCGAACAGAAGAGTTCATTTGCGCACTCGATTCACGGAAGGAAATTGTTAACAAAAGCATGCAGCTTGCGGTAAAAAAAGAAAGTTTTATGGTGAATATGATTAAGCTGAATGAAAATAGTTTTTTATCTACATTGCGCTCGAAACTTACCTGGGGGCTCGACAAAAGAAACTAATTGTAAAACAATCTCACGCATTTATCGTTCTAATTATTTAATACCGAAATGAAAAAAATTGGGCTTGCGTTTTTGTTACTGTTTGTGAAAGCAATCAGCTTTGCACAATATGAAAGTTATGTTCAGGTAGGCGAAATTGGCGCAGGCATCGGAGGCGCACATTATTTTGGCGACTTAAACACGAGCAGCGATATTACCCGCCCAAAAATTGCGGTGAGCGGATTTCTGTTAAAACAAATAACTCCTTACATAGGCGTAAAAGGCCAGCTTACCTACGCACAGCTTGGCTATTCCGATGTGTATAGCAAAAACACTGTTCAGCAAAGGCGAAATCTGTCGTTCAACACTGATATCTGGGAAGCCAGCTTAACCGGCTACTTTAATTTTTTCCGCTTTCTTCCGGGCGTCGAGGGTCATCATTACACACCTTACGTTACCATAGGGTTGGGCGCTTTTCTGTTCGATCCTTATGCCTACCTGAATGGCGAAAAATACAAGCTTCGCGATATAGGCACAGAAGGCCAGGGAAGCAAAGTGCCCGGTTATGCATCAAGAAAACCGTATCAGTCGTTTGCGGCCATCGTTCCCATCGGCGTCGGGTTTAAATATGCCATTAGCAGAAGCATTAACGTTTATGCAGAAGCCGCCTACCGCTTCACCTCCACCGATTATCTGGACGACGTGAGCGGCGCAACTTACGCACCCACCGCTTTTGCGCCCAACAGCATCGGTTATTTGCTGCAAGACAGAAGCTACGAAACAGGCACCCGAATTGGGATAGCCGGACGCCAGCGAGGCAACAGCAAAGCGCGTGATTCGTATGCAACGCTTCAAATCGGACTTTCGGTAAACATATCGGCATATAAGTGCCCTACCTATTAATTTTGCCGCTATCTTCCCATAGAAAATTATTGTTTTGAGTGGAATAAAGAAACTGGCGGGCCAAACACTATGGTACGGTGCAAGCAGCATTGTTGCCAAGTTTCTGAACTATCTGCTAACTCCTTACTTAACGCTTAAATTTTCGGGCGCCGATTACGGCGAGATGTCGGTTACCTACGCAGCCATTCCCTTCCTCAACGTAATTTTTACTTACGGAATGGAAACTGCCTACTTCCGCTTCAGCTCAACGGATAAAAAACAGAAAGATGTTTTTAACACGAGCGCTGTATCGCTGATTGCAAGCACCGTGCTCCTGACAACATTGTTGATTTTTTTTAGTGCCGATGTTGCCGGCCTTTTAAAAATACAACATCACCCCGAGTACATTTCTATTGCTGCATTCATTATAGCTTTTGATGCCTTGTCGGCTATTCCATTCGCCAAGCTACGGCTCGACGGACGGCCTGTAAAGTATGCAGCCGTAAGGGTTGGCGGAATACTCGTAAACATTTTTTCGCTATACTTCTTCATCAGCATATTACCCGCACTTGCGAAAAACAACACAGGCGGGCTATTTAATTTACTCTACATCCCAAACTGGGAGGTGGGTTATGTTCTTGTTGCCAACCTCTTGCAGGCGGTGTTTACCTTGTTGTTTCTCTTCCGCGAATTTTCGGGTTTTCAATTCCGGTTCAACAAGGCCTTATGGAAAGAGATGGTGATTTATGCGTTCCCGCTAACCATAGCCGGTTTTGCCGGAATGATTAATGAAACCTTCGACCGCATTATGCTTCAGTGGTGGGCTCCGGCTGCAACCGACGCAATGGCAAAAGAACAGGTAGGCACCTATTCAGCCTGTTATAAACTGGCCATTCTGATCACACTGGGTGTGCAGGCCTTTCGTATGGGAGCAGAACCTTTCTTTTTTAAACAAGCCGGCAGCCAAAACGCGCCTCAGGTTTACGCACGTGTAATGAAATTTTTTGTTGTCACATTGTCCGTCATGTTTTTGATTGTAATGCTTTACCTCGATATCTGGAAGTATTTTATTCAAAACGAAAAAATGTGGGAAGGGCTTAAAATTGTTCCTGTTTTGCTTTTTGCCAACATCTTTCTCGGCATTTACTACAACCTCAGCATTTGGTATAAGCTGGGTAAAAAAACAACCGCCGGTGCATATATTACAATCATCGGCGCGGCAATAACGGTGGCCGTCAATTACTTTTTTATTCCGGTTTATGGTTATATGGCTTGTGCGTGGGCAACCTTTGCCTGCTATGCTGCCATGATGGTGATAAGCTATGTTTGGGGACAAAAAAACTACCCAGTTCCTTACAACCTGAAGAAAATTGGCGGCTACCTCATCTTTGCCTGGGCAACCTATCTGCTCCACAAAACACTCGCAGCATTTTATCCGGAAGAGTGGTTTAGCCTGCTTCTTGCCAGTATTCTATTTTTGATATATATTGGTTCGATTGTCGCGATAGAAAAAGACGAACTGGCGAAGCTGCCATTTATGAGTAAAATAAGCCGGCGCCTATAAATTTACAATATGAAATACACGCAGGGCACACTCGATAAGCTGCAAAATATTTTGTCTGAATCCGGATATGTAGTGCGATACGAGCGCGGAAACTTCCAAAGTGGATGGTGCGTTCTCGAACAGAAAAAAATTGTGGTCCTCAACAAATTCCTGAACGTTGAAAGCCGCATTAATGCACTCACAGAACTGATTCCGCAGTTGAAGATAGATTTCGATCAGCTTACACACCAATCGCAGAACTTGTACGCAGATATTGTTAACATCGAAAAACCACAAGCCTGAGTAATTGTGAATGCAGTTCCACTTTCCGTTAGCTTTTTGGGAACGGGCACCAGCAGCGGTGTTCCGATGATTGGCTGTGATTGCGCCGTATGCACATCAGCCGATAAAAAAGACAAGCGGTTAAGAAGCAGCATCCTGCTCCGCTCACCGCATACCACAATCGTAATTGATACCACGCCCGATTTTCGTTACCAGATGCTGCGCATCAACAACCGCAAACTCGATGGCATCCTGCTCACCCACCCACATAAAGACCACATTGCCGGATTAGACGACGTTCGCGCTTATAATTTTCTGCAGCGAAAACCGCTTACCATTTATACCAACGCACTCACCGCCTCCGTTGTTCAGAAAGAATTCTACTATGCCTTTGCCGACGAAAAATACCCCGGCGTGCCTCAGCTCGAATTGCAAACCATCACCCACGAACCCTTCTTCCTGCACGATATTCCGGTGCAGCCCATCTCCGTATGGCACCACAAAATGCCGGTAACCGGTTTTCGGTTTGGAAACATTTGCTATATTACAGACGCAAACCGGATAGCCGAAGAAGAAAAAGAAAAAATAAAAGGCTCCAAAATCCTCATCGTAAATGCACTCAGGCAACAAAAACATTTGTCGCATTTTACGCTGAAAGAAGCATTGGAGCTTGCCGACGAGTTAGAAGTTGAACAAGCATTTTTCACTCACATCAGCCATCAGCTTGGCTTACACAAAGAAGTTTCCCAAATCCTGCCTCCGAATAGATTTTTGGCGTACGATGGATTAGAGCTTTTTGTTTAACACAAAAACGCATTTTATGTCGGCCCAAAAATGGAAATCCTACTTTGTTTTTTCCAAAAGAGACAAGCAAGCCACTGTATTCCTTCTGTTACTGATTGCAGGAGCACTCCTTGCACCCGAATTCTATCGTGCACACCGTCCACAAACTACGCTGGAAATCATCCCGCTCCGGCCAACACCAGCCGAGCCGAACAATAACTCCGCCGCTCCCAAAAAGCTCGCCTACAACAGCCCGGACAAACTTTTTTATTTTAACCCAAACACTGCAACAGCCGGTGAATGGGAGAAACTGGGGCTGCGCCCTAAAACCATCGCCATTTTACTCAACTACGTAAACAAAGGCGGGCGGTTTTACAAAGCCGACGACATCCGTAAAATTTACAGTTTAAAGCCGGAGGAAGCCGAGCGCCTCATTCCTTATATCCGAATCCCCGCTGCGCCGCAACAGCATTCGTATGCAAACAACTATACAACAAACCGCTACAGCAAGCCGGCACCTAAAATCATCGACATCAATACCGCCACCGTCAACGACTTTAAAACCCTGCCCGGCGTTACGCACGCAATGGCCTACAAAATCTTCAACTACCGCGAAAAAATTGGCAGCTTTTTCTCGGTAGACGAACTGCGTTCAACCTATGGAATCACCGATTCTGTATGGCAAATGATGCAGCCGTATCTGTCGTATCAGCCCGCCACCATGTCGAAAATCAATATCAATCTCGCATCTTATTTCGAGCTGGTTTCGCATCCGCAAATCATCTCGAAAGACATCGCCAAAGCCATTCTGATTTACCGCGAGAAAAACGGACCTTTTACCTCCGTGGAAGACCTGAAAAAGATAGTATTTATTAAAGAGCCGGCCTATCAAAAAATAGAACCTTATGTGCGCACCGAATAAAATTTTGAGAATGTGGCCGCAGCACTTATTTTTGTCGGTATACTAACGATTGTTCGCTTACTGCTTAATCAAAAGGTTAAGCAGTTTTTTTTAAATGAAACATATGAATTTCGAATTGTCCGAATTAACCAAACAAGTAGCGCAAACCGCAAAAGATTTTGCCCAACAACATATAAAGCCCCGGGTAATGGAGTGGGATGAAAGCCAGGAATTTCCGGTGGAAGTATTTAAAGAAATGGGTAAGCTGGGTCTGATGGGTGTGTTGGTGCCGGAGGAATACGGCGGCGCAGGACTCGGCTATTACGAGTACAACGCCATTATACAGGAAATTGCAAAAGTTTGTGGCTCAATCGGCCTTAGCGTAGCGGCACATAACTCTTTGTGTACCGGCCACATTATGTTGTTTGGCAATGAGGAGCAAAAGAAAAAGTGGCTGCCTAAGCTGGCAAGCGCCGAGTTTATTGGTGCATGGGGACTTACAGAACCCAACACAGGAAGCGACGCGGGCAATATGAAAACAACGGCTGTAAAAGAAGGCAACAACTGGATTTTGAACGGCACAAAAAACTGGATTACCCACGGCAAAAGCGGCGATATAGCGGTTGTAATTGCCCGCACAGGCGAGCCCCGTACCAGCGGCAACTGCACTGCCTTTGTTGTGGAAAGAGGCGCCAAAGGTTTTAATGCCGGAAAAAAAGAGAACAAACTCGGAATGCGCGCCAGCGAAACCGCAGAAATGATTTTCGACCATTGTACTATTTCAGATGACAACCGCCTTGGCAAAGTGGGCGACGGTTTCCGTCAGGCCATGAAAGTACTCGATGGTGGCAGAATTTCTATTGCTGCTTTAAGTAACGGCATTGCCCGCGGTGCTTTTGAAGCCGCTGCAGCCTATGCAAAAGAGCGTCATCAGTTCGATCAGCCGATTGCCAACTTCCAGGGCATCAGCTTTAAACTCGCCGACATGGCAACAGAAATTGAAGGTGCAGAACTGCTGATTCAGCAAGCATGCGATTTAAAGAATAAAGGCCTCAACGTTACCAAGCAAAGCGCAATGGCAAAATATTACGCCAGCGAGGTTGCTGTGAAAGCTTCCACAGAAGCGGTGCAGATTTTTGGCGGCTACGGTTATACAAAAGATTTTCCGGTAGAAAAGTTTTACCGCGATTCTAAACTTTGCACCATTGGCGAAGGCACCAGCGAAATTCAAAAGCTCGTTATTGCCCGCGAAATTTTAAAATAATTTTGTTCCCGTCGGCTGTTTCGCTCTGCAACTCCCGTCGCGTCGCAGTCCGTTCAGGGTTCAGTCATCCATCTAACTTTTCAGCATGCCGCTCCGCAACGGGCGGCTGCTTTATTTCCAGCGGAAGGTGTTAATCAAATGCTTCACATCTTCCATCAAAAAATTCTGCACCGGTAAAAGAGAATCCTGATTGGGCGTTGCATCAAAGTAAAGTGCGCCCCTTAAAAAATGTTTTGTGGAATCAGTCAAAAAAAACTGATTAGCGGTGGCAACATTTCCTTCTACCGTAAAAAACACACCATGCACCCCATTGGCCGTGGTAAAGATCGAGTCGTTTATGGCATAAGCCTTCATCGTGTGCTTATTGGTTAGCGTAAACGCATCGTTCACCAATTTGTTTAACGAGTACTCGCCAACTTCTTTATACGAAATGTAGAGCTTGCCCTCGAACTGCGGGAAGCCAATGTTTATCCACCACGGATTTTCCGGAGCCTCGCCAAAAAAGCTCGTGTCTTTTACAACGCTGCCATATACGGGATATTCAAAAGAGTAAGGATAGCCTGCCTCATCGAAAACCCGGTACTGTTTTTCCGGCATTCCTATTTTAAAAAATCCTTTTGGTTTTGGCGTAAACGGGCTGTTACACGCCACAACTAAAAAAAGGCATACTGCTGCAAACATTTTCATGCGCCAAAGCTATTAAAGCAAATGGCAACTGCTGGTATAAATTATACTGCAGCCGTTTAACGATAAATGCCCTTTCGCAAGGGCATTTATCAGCAGGCGCTATTTCGCTATTCGGTTGTAGGAAAAAGTTTAATTAAGTCGTTTGTTCCTTCGCTCAAAATCAGCATATCATTTTCTACCCTAAAAGCGTCGATGCGGTGCAGGCTTTTGAGCAAAGCGTCTTCCAGTTTCATATCCGGACAAGCCATCTTTGTAGCAATCATTTGCGAAAAAGAAATTTTGCCTTTGCTGTTAATGGAGTAACGGCCGTTGATCAAATTGCAGCCGGCCGATGCCGAAATACGATTTTCTTCCGTTAAAAAGAGGATGCGGGCAGGGCGCATAAAGGTATCGGCAGCGTTTACTTTATGGCCGTTCACTTCAACAATCTGCCATTTATTTTCGGTAATTTTTTCCTGGGCTTGTTTAGCGGTTGTACAACTTGCAAAAAGAAGGAGGCTGAAGGCGACAAATAAGAATTTCATTTTTCGTTTTTTTACTCCTAAATCAAATAATTTACCACAATGCTGTTCAGATGGCTGGTGAGCCATTAAGTTTAACCTTACTGAATGTGGCGCGCAAATTAACGATTGAATTCATCAACCGAAGAACTGTCGATCTTCAAATTTTCAAACATCTCAGGATCGGAGGGCTGTGCCGGTTGCTGTTCACTCTTTTTGTCGAGCATGATTAAGTTATCTCCAACAATTTCCGTGGAAAATTTTTTCTTTCCCTCCTTGTCTTCCCAAGATCGCGTTCGTAAACGCCCTTCCAGATAAATAAGGCTGCCTTTATGGAGGTATTTTCCGGCCAACTCTGCAAGTCCGCGCCATAATGTAATCGAGTGCCACTCCGTTAAGGACGCCGATTTCCCGTTTTTATCTTTATATGTTTCAGTGGTGGCAAGCGGAAAATTTGCAACAGGTATCTGGTTATCGATATAAGAAATTTCGGGGTCGCGGCCCAGGTTGCCAATCAGTATCACTTTATTAACGCCTCTCATAGAAAACATTTCAGGTTATAACAATGCCGGCTTTGCCGGTTACTCCTAATGCGCTAAACATGCATTGAATAGCTAATATAACCAAATATCTCCCCTCACAAAAAATTATTAAGATTTCAGCCTTTTCAGAAAAAAACTTTTTCCTAATTCAATTCAATCCCTATTTTTGCAGCCCCTTTTTAAAGATTCGTCTTCGAAAAAACGGAAATTAAAAAAGCGGATGTGGCGAAATTGGTAGACGCACTAGACTTAGGATCTAGCGCCGCGAGGCATGGGGGTTCGAGTCCCTCCATCCGCACAAATCGAAGGTTGAAAGGTTAACTGCCCAACGGTTCTTGCTGTTAAACCTTTCAGCCTTATTTTTTAAATACGATTCAACACGAAAAAATGGCTTCAGTTACACGTGAAAATATTGGAAAGCTAACCGATAAACTAACGGTTAATTTATCGAAAGAAGATTATTTGCAATCGTTTGAGAAGAGCCTTAAACAATATGCGAAAAACGCCAACATTCCCGGCTTCAGAAAAGGAATGGTACCGGCTGGACTGGTGAAAAAAATGTACGGACAAAGCGTTTTCACCGACGAAATTTTACGGACAGTTGAAAAAGAACTGAACAACTACATGGTGAAAGAACAGCTCGATATTTTTGCACAGCCTTTACCTTTAAAAAATGATGCAAGAACGCTGGATGTAAATAACCCCGGCGACTATGCTTTCGCATTTGAGATTGGATTAAAACCCGATTTTAAAATTGATACCGACTCTTTAACTGCCACCGTATACAAAGTAAATGTTACGGACGAAATGATAAACGACGAAGCAAACAGGCTTCAGATGAGACACGGCAACATGACCGAACCCGAAGCAATTGACTCGGAAGAAAATGCTTTAAACCTCGACATTACTGAAGTTGACGAAAACGGCGCAGCCGTTACAGGCGCGGTTACCCATTCTAACTCGTTGCTCGTAAAATATTTTTCCGAAAAAGTGCGGAATCAGTGGATGGGACTTAAAAAGGGCGACTCACTTGTATTTAAGCTTTCCAACGCTTTTGAAGGAAAAGAACTGGATTGGTTAATAGCCGACCTTCATCTGAACAAAAGCAACGCCGGCGACACCGAAAAATATTTCCGTTTTGTAATTACAAAAGTTGGATTCATTGAGAAGGCCGAGCTGAACGAAACCTTTTTTGAAACCGCTTTTCCGGGCAGAGGAATCAAAACAGAAGAAGAGTTTAGAAATGCCATTAAGGTACAGATAGAAAACCATTTTGATCAGCAAAGCAAAAATCAGGTGCACGATCAAATCTATCACCAACTCATCGACAATACACCAATGGAGTTTCCTGAAGATTTTCTGAAGCGCTGGCTTACCTCCGGTGCCGAAAAGCCGAAAACAGAGGAGGAAGCGCAAAAGGAGTTGCCCACATTTATGAATCAGCTAAAATGGACGCTCATTAGTTCAAACCTGATTAATGAACACAAGATTGCTGTGGACAACGAAGAGATTAAGCATCAGGCGGTGCAGCAGATGCTGGGATATATGGGGATAGATAGTGCCGACGAAGCTCCCTGGCTTGAAGAATATGCCAACCGTATGTTACAAGACAAAAAGTTTGTTGAAAACACCTATTTCCAATTGCAGTCGTCTAAATTATTTAACCTGCTGGCATCACAGATAAAGACTACCGAAGAAGCCATCAGTGCGGAGGCGTTTAACGAAAAGTTGCACCACCACCACCACTAAAACATAGTCAGGAAGCCCGGTATTTTTCCGGGCTTTTTTTATGCCTTGCAGCGCACAAAAACTTATTTTATCGGATGTGTTGGAATTCGATATTTTTATTGCCTTCAACAAATTGAAATGGCTACACAAAAAGAATTTAAGCCCTTTATTGCCCCTGAGCAAAATGTAAAAGAGTTTACTATAAAAGCCGTTGTTACCGGTTCTGTTTTCGGAGTTATATTCGGTGCGGCAACGGTATATCTTGCCCTAAAAGCCGGCTTAACTGTTTCGGCCTCTATACCGATAGCGGTGATGTCGATTCTTCTAAGCCGCATGTTTTTGAAAACAACCATTCTCGAGAACAACATCATTCAAACCACCGGTTCGGCGGGCGAAAGTATTGCGGCAGGCGTGGTGTTTACATTACCGGGGTTCCTTTTCTTAAGCGACCCCGGCAGCGCCTCCTTCTTCAACTACTTTACCATCCTAATTCTTGCCATCTTCGGCGGCGTACTCGGCACCTTAATGATGATTCCTCTGCGGAAGTCGTTAATCGTTCAGGAGCACGAAACCCTTCCCTATCCCGAAGGCACAGCTTGTGCAAGCGTGCTAAAGGCGGGCGAGAAAGGTGGCGATCTCGCAAAGGTAGCCGTATGGGGCGTGGTGTTTGCCTTTGGGTATGCGCTTCTCCAAAAAATATTTCATCTTATTGCGGAACTTCCGCAGTTTATGACAAAGCAGACAAACAAATATTTCCCGTCTGCCAAACTCAGCTCGGAAATAACCCCTGAATACCTCGGTGTTGGCTACATTATCGGTCCTAAAATAGGCGGCGTGCTGGTGGCCGGCGGCGTGCTAAGCTGGTTTGTACTGATTCCGCTCCTCGCCACACTTGTACCGGCGGAAATAATTGCGCAGCAACAGTTTAAGCTCGGTTACCTTGCCGATATGGCCGCAGCGGGCGGAAAAGGCGGCTGGGATCCGGTTACAAAAACCTTTGCCGATTACTCAAGCGCCCTGTACTTCGCATACATCAGGCAAATTGGCGCCGGCGCCGTGGCGGCGGGCGGCTTTATCACCTTGTTTAAAACCATCCCCACCATTATCTCATCATTTAAAGGCAGCATCGGTTCACTAAAAAAAACAGATGCTTCTGCCGAAAAAACGACTGTCCTCCGTACCGAACGCGATCTTTCTTTTAAAATAGTGGCAGTGGGCAGCATTGTTCTTGTATTGCTGATGGCTGTTCTTCCCAATATTCCCGGCGAATCCGTCGTTGGTAAACTGCTCATCGGATTACTTGTGGTTATTTTTGGCGCCTTCTTCGTTACCGTTGCATCGCGTATTGTAGGACTCATTGGCTCGTCCAACAGCCCTATCAGCGGTATGACGATTGCGACCTTGATGGGAACCTGTTTAGTGTTTATTGCCGTGGGCTGGACCGGCCACGTGTACGAGCCTATGGCGCTCGTTGTAGGCGGCATGATTTGTATTGCAGCCGCTAATGCAGGCGCCACCTCGCAGGATTTGAAAACCGGATTTTTAGTCGGCGCCACACCGAAGTATCAGCAAATTGCGCTTTTTATCGGCGCCATCGTTTCTTCTATTGCTATTGGCGCAACGGTAAAAATTCTCGACACGCCAACTCAGGAAATGATTAGCCAGGGCATTCATCACGCTATCGGGTCGGAAGTGTATCCGGCGCCGCAGGGCACACTGATGGCAACGCTAATTAAAGGCATATTATCGTTTAACCTCGACTGGCAGTTTGTACTGGTAGGTGTAGCCATTGCAATTGTTATGGAGTTGTGCGGTATTAAAGCATTAAGTTTTGCAATTGGAATATATCTGCCCCTCAGCACCACACTTCCCATTTTTATTGGGGGCGCATTGCGCGGAATGGCCAACTGGCGGCACAAACGAAAAGGAATTCAAGATGTTGAAGAAGATGATCTGGGTAAGGGCAATTTGTTTGCAACCGGCCTTGTTGCCGGCGGCGCACTTGCGGGTGTGGTGGTAGCCATTTTATCGGTAAACGAAGGAATAATGGCAGGGCTTAGAAAAATAAACCTGGAACCTGCAATTACTTCGGCCATTGGCGTAAACGGCTATTACATGTTGGGCGTTCTATTTTTTATGCTGATGGGTTATGTGTTGTATCGCATTGCAGTAAAACCCAACCGCACCATCTAAGGCGAGGTCTGTTAACATTAAGGGTGTAACGACGAATCATTTTTGAAATGATTATCTTTGCGCCCTTAAATTTTATTATCAGAATGAGTGAGATCAGACCATTCAAAGCCCTGCGTCCACAGGCTCAGTTTGCGAAGCAGGTTGCGAGCAGACCGTACGATGTATTAAACAGCAAAGAAGCAAAAGTTGAAGCTCAGGGCAACCCTAATTCATTTCTGCATATCACTAAAAGCGAAATTACCTTACCCGAACAAACCGATATTCACTCGCAAGAGGTTTACGACAAAGCCAAGCAAAATCTGGATGCCTTTATTAAACGCGATGTTTTGTTTCGCGAGAATAAAAGCTGTTACTATTTGTACCGGCTGATGATGAACGGAAGGTCACAAACGGGCCTTGTATGTATCAGCAGCATCCACGATTATGAACAAGGCGTAATTAAAAAACACGAGTTTACCCGTCCGGAAAAAGAACTCGACCGTATCAACCACATAAAAACCACCGGTGCTCAAACAGGAAATGTTTTTCTTGCTTACAGAAACGTGGATGAAATTGACGCACTTATCGATCAGTATACAACGGCAAAAAATCCGGTTTACGATTTTACCGCTGACGATGGCGTGCAACATACGATTTGGATTGTAAACGACACAGCGATTGTGGACAGCATCACCCATCTCTTTAAAGAAAAAGTTCCGTGCACATATATCGCGGACGGGCACCATCGTGCCGCCTCCGCTGCCAAGGTGAAGGAAGTGGCGGGAGATAAAATAACGCCCGATGGAAATTATTTCTTAACCACTGTATTCCCGGCCAACCAACTGGAGATTATCGACTACAACCGCGTTGTAAAAGATTTAAACGGACTGTCGGAGGATGCGTTTTTGGCGAAAGTGAGTGAAGCCTTTCAGGTGGAACACGTTGGCAAAACGTCGGTAAAGCCTAAGCAGTTGCACGAGTTTGGACTGTACCTGAATGGCAATTGGTATAAGTTGGCAGCAAGAAGTGAATCTTATACAAGCGATCCGATTGGGGTGCTGGATGTAACGATTCTTCAAAACAACATTCTCGACAAAATTCTTGGCATTGCCGATCCGCGCACCGATAACCGAGTGGATTTCGTTGGTGGCATTCGCGGGTTAGGCGAGCTGGAAAAAAGGGTAAACAGTGGCGAGATGGCCGCAGCTTTCAGCCTCTACCCCGTGTCGATTCAGCAGTTGTTCGATATCGCCGACAGCGGAAACGTTATGCCTCCGAAAAGCACCTGGTTTGAGCCCAAACTCAGAGATGGCCTTCTAACCCACATGATTTATGAATAAACTTTTTATTTCGCTTTTGTTGCTTTTTGTTGGCACGGTTTCCTACGCGCAGTCCGTCGATTC
The DNA here is from genome assembly GCA_039811185.1 of Chitinophagaceae bacterium. GTDB lineage: Bacteria > Bacteroidota > Bacteroidia > Chitinophagales > Chitinophagaceae > JAEZDR01. The sequence continues at coordinate 232,492 of JBDHYF010000001.1, forward strand.
CCTACTGAAATCGGCTAACAGTTTTATTATGGCAGGAGATGCTGAAAATGCGGTTTCTACTTTAAAAAAACTCGAAAAGCTATCGCCCGGCGATAATGAAGTAAAAAAGCTCTTTGCATTTACTTATTACAATCAGCGCGACTTTGCGTCGGCTCTTCCTTATGCGAACGAGCTTGCCACCTCGCCAAGCGCCGATTTCCAGCAAGTACAGATGGCCGGCCTGGTGTACAAAGCCATTGCCATGTATAAAGAGGCTGAAAAGATGTATAGCAAAGCATTGGAGCGGTTTCCGGGTAACGGAACGCTGCTGAGTGAGTATGGCGAGCTGTTGCAGCTTAAAAAAGAAGACGACAAAGCGATTGTGCAGTGGGAAAAAGGAATTGCTTCAGACCCAAACATCTCATCCAATTATTATTTTGCTGCCAGGCATTACAGTGCCAAAGGAAATTATGCGTGGGCCGTTTTGTATGGGGAAGTTTTTATGAACCTCGAAAGCTTCAGTGAGCGCACAAATGAAACAAGAACCCAACTGATTGCCGATTACGGAAAACTGCTTGCGCCTTCCGCTCAAAAAAAATCATCCGGCGAAACGTTCGAATCTGCTTTTTTCGTTACGGTGCGCCATTATGGAAACTTCATTTCGACAGGAGTAAATGCCGCCGCTTTAACGAAGGTGAGAGCCTATTTTTTAAAGGAGTGGAATGATAAATATGCCGCTCAATATCCATTCAAACTTTTCTCTTATTTACAGGAACTTACGGACCGGGAGTTATTTGCTGCCTACAACAACTGGCTCTTTTCGGAGCGACAAAGCTTTGTAGAATGGGGAAAGCAAAATCAGTCGGCCTACAACGAGTTGGTTCAATTACAAAACAGCAGGCTTTTTAAGCTGCCTGCCGGGCAACATTATCCTCATTAAATAAATTCCCTGCATCTCGCTTCCGATAGCGTTCACTTCATCTTTTTGCGTTATTTTTAGCATTAAACGAAACGTATGGAACCACGAGATGAAAAGCTTTATAAGCTGGCGATTAAACGTGCCAAATTTCGCTCGCATATTTTCAGTTATGGGGTTATTATTATTTTTCTTTGGGCCATTTGGTGGATAAGCAGTGGCAATCCGCCAAAGCTTTCCGGCTGGCCATGGCCTGTATGGCCCACATTGGGACTATTGATAGCATTGGCTTTTGAATACAACGAAGCCTTTCTTAGCAACACTGCGGACAGGGTAGACCGCGAATACGAAAAACTAAAAAGACGCAATCAAAAAACGAATGACTCCGACCAGATTATTTGACAGTGTTGCTTTGCAACTAAAGGATTTTCCAAAAGATAATATGCTCGTTTCGAAAGTAAACGGAAATTGGAAACCCTATTCAACCCGGGAAGTTAGTGATATAGTAGATAAATTTTCCGCCGGCCTGATGAAACTTGGCGTTTCCGGAAACGATTATACCGTTGAGCAGGCCGATAAAATTGCCATCATCAGCAACAACCGGCCGGAATGGGTGTTTACAGATCTTGCCGTGCAGCAGACGGGTGCAATCCTTGTTCCGTTATATCCTACCACCAGTCCGATTGAAATCACTTACATTTTAAACGATGCTCAGGTTAAATACATTTTTGTAAGCAATGGAGAGATGCACAGCAAAATCAGCCAGCTTCTTCCGGATGTTCCATCGTTACAAAAAATTTATTCGTTCGATGAAATAAACGGCGTGGCGCATTGGACGGAGATATTGGCGGGTGTTACCACAAGCGATATCGAAAAAGTAGAGTCCATTAAAAATACCATCGGGCCGGAACAGGTGGCAACGATTATCTATACCTCGGGCACTACCGGCACACCGAAGGGCGTGATGCTTACGCACAAAAACATTGTAAGCAACGTATTGCTTTCCAAGGAAAGTTTTCCGTTTCCCAACGATCCCGGCACAAAGGTTTTAAGCTTTCTGCCCCTTAACCATATCTTCGAAAAAACCGTAACCTACATTTATCTTTTCAGCGGCATTGGCATTTATTATGCCGAATCGCTGGAAACCATTGGTGATAACCTGAAAGAAATAAAGCCGGATGGATTTACGACGGTTCCGAGGCTGCTTGAAAAAGTTTTTGAAAAAATAATGGCTACCGGAAGCAACCTGAAGGGAATAAAAAGGAGTTTGTTTTTTTGGGCTGTAAAACTCGGAAAGCGTTACGACAACCGCGTTTCGGGCGGATGGCTCTACAACTTGCAGCTTGCACTTGCCAACAAAATAATTTTTAGTAAATGGCGCGAAGCGCTTGGCGGAAATGTATCGTTTATAATAACGGGCGGCGCTGCTTGTCAGGAAATGTTATTGCGAATTTTTAATGCTGCAAAAATTCCGGTGTACGAAGGATATGGCCCCACCGAACACAGCCCGGTTATTTGTGTGAACCGAAAACATCCTGAAGGCTTAACCAAGTTTGGCACTGTAGGCCCACCTATTAACGGCATAGAGGTAAAACTTGCTGATGATGGCGAAGTACTGTGCAAAGGGCCTTGTGTAATGAAGGGATACTATAAGCGCCCCGACTTAACTGCTGAAACAATAATTGACGGTTGGTTGCACACGGGCGACATTGCCGAATGGGATGAAAATAAATTTTTAAAAATTACCGACAGAAAAAAGGAGCTTATAAAAACGAGCGGCGGCAAATATGTTGCGCCTCAAGCCCTCGAGAATAAGTTTAAAGAAAGCCCTTTTATAGAACAGATTATGGTTGTAGGCGAGGGTAAGAAGTTTGTTTCTGCGCTTATTGTTCCTTCAGCTTCGATGCTGAAATCATTTATGGAGAAAGAAGAGATGACGTATAACGGCTTGACAGACGCCGTTACAAACAAAAAGGTTGTTAGTATGTTTAAAGACGTTGTGGAACGCCTGAACCAAAACTTTAATCATGTGGAGCAGGTAAAAAAGTTTGTCTTACTGCCGAAGGAATGGAGCGTTGAAACCGGCGAAATGACGCCGAAGCTTAGCCTCAAAAGAAAAATTATTCTCCAGAAATTTTCGGGTGAAATTGAGGAGATGTATAAAGAATAATCAGTTTACTGCTTTATCGGCGCAGCAACTGCTTGCAAAAGCTTCGGGTTTTGCTTTAAACGCAAAGCCCATCCCCAGTATATAGCCCATTGCCTCTTTCAGCGCATCATGGCTTTTAAACTGCGGATTGGTGTTGATATCAGCATGAACTTCCATCTCCACTTCATACTCAATAAACAGATCGCACAACTCGTACGCAACCTCAATGCTCTTTGCCACCTCCAACAACATTCTTTCTTTAAGATGATATTGATGATGGGATTTTTCGTTGTGGATGTACATGAATCCGCCGCAGTGCTCACGAAGAAAAACAATCACTGTTGCAAATTCTGTTTCCGCTCCTTTTACCTGACTGTCGGTGCCTATGCACACCTTTAGATTCACACCTTTTTCCCTTTCAATGCGGATGGCTTCTTCTACTGCCGCCTTTATAGGGAGGCGAATTTGATCGCCGTTAAATTTTCTCCAAAGCATAGTTTTCTGTTTCAGGAAAGCTATTCAGAAAAATCAGCAATAAGTAAAAAGCGTTATTTGTTTTTTGCACAAGGGTGTGTACAACAACAAAAGACGCTTATAATCAATATTGTTCGGTGCTTAATAAAACAAGCGTACAGGCAATCACGGGTTGAATTCCGTTTGCTTTAGCCAATTTTTCCAGCTCCGGATTTTCTGTGCCGGGGTTAAATATGATGCGCTTCGGATGGAGCGAAAGAATATAATCGTAATAGGGCTTCTGATTTATGGCGCGCAAGTACAAAGTAACCGTATCTACCTCATTGTCCTGTACAGGCTGTTTCGAAATTTCAACCGATTTAATCCTTCCAACCCTGTTGCCGATCGCAATCACGGGATGGCTGTGTGCGAGCAAACGTTCTACGGCAAGGTAGCTATAGCGGTCGGGATTATCAGACGCCCCCAATACAACAGTCTTCTTCATAATTAAAGTTTTACAATCATTACGCCAATCAAACCAACGTATATATTTTTCCGGGTAAGCTTTTGATTACACCCTGCAACTCTAAATTTAAAATTGCTGCTGCAACGCTGCTACCGGTAAGCGAATGCCCAAAATATAGTTCATCAATATGCACTTGTTCTTTTTCTTTAAAGCTGTTCAGTATCAGTTTTTCTTCTGACGAAAGTTCGATAAACAAACTTCTTTGCGCCTTGGGTTTCGATTTCTTTTTTTGCCATCCCATTGCCTCAATTACGTCTTGGGCGCTTGTTACGAGCTGCGCTTTATTTTGTTGAATCAGCCGGTTGCAACCGCCGCTTCTGATGTCGGTTGTTTTTCCGGGATAAGCAAAAACATCGCGGTTGTAGGAGCCCGCAAGCTCAGCCGTAATCATGCTTCCGCCTTTTTCGGCGGTTTCAATAACAATCACTGCGTCAGCCATTCCGGCAACCACGCGGTTGCGTCGTGGAAAGTTATGTTTATCGGGAAGCGTTTTATTCCCAAACTCAGTGAGTAACCCGCCCTGTAAAATCATTTCTTTCGCCATTGGTTTGTTTACCGACGGGTACACTTTGGATAAACCATTGCCCATCACGCCAACCGTTGGCAATTGATGTTTCAGGCTGGCTTTGTGCGCAATAGAATCGATGCCAAAGGCAAGGCCGCTCACCACAAGCACCTGCAACTCTGATAGATCTTCCACCAGTTTTTCAGTGAGCTGCTTCCCATATTCCGTATGATGCCTTGTTCCCACAACGGCAACTATTTTCTGCGCGTTCAATTCGGCATTGCCCTTAAAGTACAACAAGGTGGGTGCATCGTAGCAATGCATAAGCCGCGAGGGATATTTCTCGTCGCCTAAAAAAAGCATCTGCACGTTGTGTTTCTTGCAGAACTCCAGTTCTTCTTCTGCGGCTGCGAAGTCGATAAAATTTTTAATAGCGGCAGCGCGCATTTCGCCGATGCCTTCTATTAAACCCAGCTTGTTCTTTCGCATTTTAAAAATTTCGGAAGCGCTTCCTACAGTTTCAATTAACTGCTTTGCCTGTACCGTTCCGATGCCCGGCACCTGTGTAAGCGCAATCTGATACAAACGTTCCTCTAAAGGCATCTCCGGTTTTTTCAGAATGAATGTAAGCAATAACGCGAACTTCTTTCCGTTTATCAGAGTCCTTTTTCCAACACACTTTTTATCAGACTCAGTGGTATGAGGCTATACGCCGGGCGCCACTCCAGCTCCTCGGTTAAATCGTGAAGGGACTTTTCGATGAGATAAGCTTCCATCAATACTCCAAATCCATCTCTATCGGCTGGGAAAAATCTGCATTCCGGCGCCACGTTTTCCTTGTAGCTATGAAGGAAAAAACTACTCATGTACCATGCCCACATGTTGGCAAATGGAAGCAGCTTATTCGTCTCCTCCTGCTGCATGTGCCGGCTGCCATAAAAGCCTTCATAGGCCACATAATAGAAAGATCTGATGATCGATACCACGTCCCGCAACGGCGATCGTTTTATTCTTCTTTCGCTATAGCTTTTGGCAGGATTTCCCGTGAAGTCGTTTACCGCAATTCCTCTTCCTGTAAGCGAAATTTTTTTCAATTTGAGGTTGCCATGTGTTCTTATTTTCACCACATCGAGTTTGCGCTCGTAAATGCGTTTCAGCTTCGACAAGATGAGGTCGCGGCTTTTCAGTACATAAGCAGCATATTCGGGTGCAGGCAGCGCTTGCCGCTTTGCGGTTAAAGACTGCAGGCTGCTGCGCACAAGCGTAAGCATTCCGCTGTATAGCGATCGCTGATAGTGGAGCGAAAAATCTTCGGCAATAAATTCTTTCGAATCGGGCTTGTTTACAATGGCCATGTGCATGTTAGCCAACAGCTTTCCGGCTTCTGAGGCAAAATCGGCAGCGCTGCTTCCCAGCAGAACCCGTGTATCGTCAGGCAGGCTTTCGAAAGAAACGGGCGCCATAAGTGATCCGGAGAGTTGTGTTTTGATAGACGCATAATCGCGGGCTAATATTCTTTCTATGAAGTTGTTTATCTTTTCTAACATAAACTGTTCGCCGTTGCCGTGATTTTGCAGCATGCCCTGAAACAGACCAACAGTAAAAACAGCGCCTTTCGTTTTCCATTCAATGCTTCCAAACATTTCAGGAATTTGCTTAAACTGCTTCCGCTCGCTGAGGTAGGTGGTCATTTCTACCTCGGGATTCACACTGCTTTCTACTTTCCGGTAAAGTTTTAAAAAGTAGTCGCTACCATAGGTAATCACCAGATAACTCTTGGAGTTGTTGTGCACTTTCGGCCGCTCGCCTTCGCGCAGTAAAGCCACTTCAGCACCGGCAAGGTTTTGAAAGCTTAGCGCACCTTCTTCACCATCAATTGTGGTTGCCTCTTTAAATCCGCCCGCCAAAAATTTTTGGAAGTAGCTGCAGTAATATCCATCGCACAAATAGCCTTTGTGCTGTCCAATATGCAGGTTGGCAATTACGGCTTCCGGATGCATCTCAGATAATTTATTGCCATCTTCTTCACCTATAAACGCCATCGCTAAAAGGTAATGTTGCGGCAGAATGCTTTCAAAGTTCACTTCAAGCAACATCATCAGCGTTTTTATTTCCGGATCGTTAACCGGAAGCATGCTTTTTACAGAAACGTTTAAAATGCGGTGTTTCGATCCTGCAAACCATTTCATTCGCCGCAGATATTGCGGTAACACATCTTCCTGAAGCATTTTTAGCGAAGGCTTTTCGTAAATCTGCTCCCATGCATCAAGCTGCAAATTCTGAAGCGGCAGTTCTTCATCATTATCGGTTTTCTCTTTCTCGAGTTTTAACCACATGAACGAGTGGGCCGACAAAGTAAGATAATACACGCCCTCTCGGCTTACTTTTGGAAACGGGCCGTTACTGAATACATCTGTAGGCTGATATCCGCCAAACGCTTTCAGTTCAAGCTCCACGGGCTGCGAAAACTTGCTCAGGTTTACTACAACAAGCAAGTGCTCATCTTTATACGATCGGGTAAAGGCAAGCACTTTGGCGTTATTGCTTGGGATAAACTGAAGGTTGCCGCGTCCGAACACCTTATGCTTTTTCCTTAGGTTGATGGCTTGTTTCATAAACCAGAAAAGCGATGAGGTGTTGGCTTTTTGCAGTTCCACATTAATTGCTCCGTATTGATACTCGGGGTCGAGAATTACCGGAAGATAAAGTTGCTGAGGGTTGGCTTTGGAAAATCCGCCGTTGCGATCGGCATTCCATTGCATAGGTGTGCGCACGCCATCGCGATCGCCGAGATAAAAATTATCGCCCATTCCAATTTCGTCGCCATAATAGATTACCGGTGTTCCGGGCAGCGAAAACAAAAGCGCATTCATCAACTCAATTTTTCGCCGGTTATTGTCCATCAGTGGCGCCAGGCGATGGCGAATTCCGAGGTTAATTTTAGCTTTTGGGTCTTTCGCATACACCTTGTACATGTAGTCCCTTTCTTCATCGGTAACCATCTCGAGGGTGAGTTCGTCGTGGTTACGAAGAAACATTGCCCACTGGCAGGTGTGGGGTATTTCGGGCGTTTGATCGAATATATCCGTTATAGGATAGCGGTCTTCCATTTGAATCGACATAAACATTCGCGGCATTACCGGAAAGTGATAGTTCATGTGGCACTCATCTCCATCGCCGAAATAAGATGCTGAATCTTCGGGCCACATATTCGCCTCTGCTAAAAAAACGGTTCCAGGATATTTTTGATCGATATGTGACCGAAGCTTTTTCAGGAAGGCGTGTGTTTCGGGAAGATTTTCACCGTTGGTGCCTTCGCGTTCGAACAGGTAGGGCACCGCATCGAGGCGAAATCCGTCGACACCCATTTCGCACCAGTAATCCAATATCTTAATAATTTCCTGTTGAACAAGCGGGTTATCATAATTCAAATCGGGCTGATGATGAAAAAATCGGTGCCAGTAGTATTGTTGCGCCACGGGGTCCCACGTCCAGTTACTGGCTTCAAAATCCTGAAAAATTATGCGCACATCTTTGTATTGGGAAGGGTCGTCTGTCCACACATAAAAATTGCGCTCGGGCGAATTTCTCGGCGCATTGCGTGCCCGCTGAAACCATGGGTGCTGGTCGGACGAGTGATTAATTACCAGCTCTGTAATTACTTTCAAATTACGCGCATGTGCTTCATCCAGAAACCGCTTAAACTCTTCCATCGTTCCATATGTGGGATTGATGCTGTAATAATCGGCAATATCATATCCGTCATCGCGCAGGGGCGATGGATAAAATGGCAGCAGCCAGATGGCGGTTATACCGAGCTCTTGCAGATAATCGAGTTTCTGCAACAAGCCGCCAAAATCGCCCACGCCATCGTTGTTCGAGTCCATAAATGCTTTTATGTGCAGCTCATAAATAATTGCGTCTTTATACCAGTGAAGTTTATCGTTCAGTTCAGTTTCCATTTTAATCATGCTTAAACTTTTTTTTTGAGAATAAGACGATTGAGTCTTAGTTTTTAAGAGGTGATAGGGTTATACCAAAAATTAAACCGCTTTGCCAAAAACTGATTGTGTAAAAACAATGTTTACTTTGATGCGAACTCATGCAAACCCAGGCAACAAAAGGAATTGTGCTGAAAACAGTTCAGTATGGCGAAACCAGCATTATTGCAAGTATCTACACAGAAGTGTACGGGCTGCAGTCGTACATGATTAAGGGTGTGCGAAAACCAAAAAAAAATCAGGCATTAAACCTGTATCAGCCGTCGGCCATTCTCAATCTTAACGTAACCCATAATCCTTTTAAAAACCTTCAATACATTCAATCGGCCGAATGGAGCTATCTCTATAGCAACTCGTTGTTCAGCGTAATAAAAAATGCCGTTTCTGTTTATATTATTGAGTTGTTGTACAACTGTATTCAGCAGCCCGAACCGAACGAAGACATTTTCTATTTAACGGAAACTGTTCTAACAAATGTTGATGGCGGCAGCAGCCGGTACGTTGCCAATGCGCCGCTGTATTATTGTATACACCTGATAAGCCTGTTGGGTGTAGGATTTGAAGGGAGATGGACGGAAGAAACGAAACGGCTCGATTTAAAAGAAGGAAAATTTTTAGCTGAGGTAACGCACGATTTTGTGTTGAGTTCGGATGTGTCGCGCCAGATTTTTTTTGCGATGAAAGCAGATCCGGAAGATGCTGACAAACTTGAATTGACAACCGCTGAACGACGCGAAGTGTTGGCGAAGCTGCATGCTTATTTGAAGTTTCAGTTCCCCGACGTCGGGCTGCTAAAAAGCTGGAAGGTGCTCCAGGATGTGCTTTGAACCATTTTTATACGCCGCGTTCTGCAAGAAGTTGGCTGATCATTTTTTCCAGTTCGGCCACCCGCTTCTCAAGTTCGGGCAGGTTGCGGCTTACCGCCTGACTTCTTAAGGCGCTGCCAAAATCGAAAGCAGGAGAGCCCGTTACCGTGGTGTTTGGCGTTTTGATGGTTTTACTAACGCCGCTTTGTGCATTAATTTTTGCACCGTCGGCAATGCTGATGTGGCCTACAATTCCGGCCTGTCCGCCAATCATCACGTTGTCGCCAATCTTGGTGCTACCGCTAACGCCGGCCTGCGCGGCTATCACCGTATTTTTTCCCACTTCAACATTATGCGCTATCTGAATTAAATTATCCAGCTTGGCCCCTGTTTTCACCAGTGTTGATCCAAGTGTTGCCCGGTCTATCGTTGCATTGGCGCCAATTTCCACATAGTCTTCAACCACAACATTTCCTATCTGCGGAACTTTTTTATACGTTCCGTCCGGTTGCGGCGCAAAGCCAAACCCGTCGCTTCCCAGTACCACACCCGAGTGAATGGTAACGTTGTTGCCGATTACGCAATCGTGGTAAATTTTTACACCGGAATGAATCGTTACGTTGTTGCCGATTTTTACATTACTTCCTAAAAAAACGTGCGGAAATATTTTTACGTCGTTTCCCACCACCACATCGTTACTTAAATAAGCAAATGCAGCTACATACACGTTTTCGCCCAGTTTGGCCGAATTTGCTATAAAGCTGTTTTCCTGTATGCCGATGAGCTTGTCAGACTGAATTTGCTGATAAATTTGAAGAAGCGTTGCAAAGGCTGTGTAGGCGTTCTCCACACGGATAAGTGCTGCTTTTACGGGTTGTTTTAGTTGCAGGCTGCTGTTTAAAATAATAATTGATGCTTTAGAGCTGTAGAGATAATCTTCGTATTTGGGATTCGCCAAAAACGATAGTTGCCCTTCTTTGGCTTCCTCTATTTTTGAAAATGAACTAACGGTGGCAGCCGGATTTCCTTCCACTGTACCATTTATCATTTTCGCTATCTGCGCTGCACTAAATTGCATAGGCCGTTATTAAAAAATTTCCTTCAAAATAAGGAAATTAGATTGTCATTATCTTAATATAGTGAACAAATGTAGAATTTTTTTACAGGGCTCGATACGGTTTCATGAATTAGTGCATTGTCTACTTGGGAGATGTCTTTCACCTCGCCGGTTTTAAATAAAATGCGAATGTTTTCGTTTCTGGGAATGTATAAGGTGTTAGAAGCTTCACCGCCAAAAACAAAGTATCCCGCATCGTGCTCCGACAACTGCCACTCGGCCGCCATTTTGGCCCTTTGTTTTTCTATTGCGCTATTGTCTTCCGTTATCTGCAATCTGCACTTCAACAGCTTCCGGTTTAAAATGCCGCTGCACAACCGCTGAAGCACAGGGTCGTGAGCCGTACTCCATCGTTTAACGGCAAACGTCAGGTCGCTGTCGTCCAGGCAGGCGTAGCGTTCCAGCATATCGGGTGTAAAGCCTTCATCGTTTTTAAAAAGAAAGAAATCGAGTACGGACCCGGTCTTCACATCCATATTTTCTGTATGCAATTCTCTTACCCTCCTGATGATGTTGACGAGCATTTTTTCTGCCGACAACACGGTTTTATGCAAATACACCTGCCAGTACATTTGCCTGCGCGCAATTAAAAATTTCTCAACGCTGTAAATTCCTTTTTCTTCAACTACAAGCTCGTTGTTTTTTACAGTAAGCATTTTTATAATGCGGTCGTAGCCAATTACGCCCTCGGAAACGCCGGTAAAAAAACTATCGCGGGTCAGGTAGTCCATCCTGTCCACATCAAGCTGTCCGCTTACGAGTTGATGCAGGAACGTTTTGTGATAGTCGTCGTTAAAAATGCGGATAGCCAAATCAAGCTCGCCGTTCCATTGTTCATTCATCTTGTCCATCATTTTTTTGCTAATTTCTTCATGATGAACGCCCGGTATTAAAACGCCTTCAAGTGCATGCGAAAAGGGGGTGTGACCCAGATCGTGAAGCAAAATAGCAGCCTGTGCCGCAACTTCTTCTTCGGCAGTTATTTCCACTCCCTTATTTCGCAGTTCCGCAATGGCATTGCACATTAAATGATAGGCGCCGAGCGAATGATGCAGCCGCGTATGAACGGCACCCGGATACACAAGGTATGCAAGCGCCATTTGATGGATACGGCGTAAACGCTGATAGTACGGATGCTCGAGTATCTTGAAAATGAGTGGATGCTGAACCGTAATAAAACCATAAACAGGATCGTTAATTATCTTTCTAAGGCTCTTTTGTTGTGGCATATATTTGGCGAAAACTAAGCGCAAAGTTAACTAAGGCGCCATCAACATCCCTTCTTAACGCAGTAAATGAAAACTATGGCATTGGCAAAAATTATTTGGGTAGACGACGAAACGGAAAGCATTCAATCGCAAAAATTGTTTCTTGAAAACAAAGGCTATGCTGTAGAAACCATCAACAACGGATTTGATGCTATTGATTATGTGAAAGAAAATGATATTGACATTGTACTGCTCGATGAAACAATGCCGGGCATCAGCGGACTGGAAACACTCGCCAAAATAAAACAGATCAACAGCAGCATTCCGGTTATCCTTATTACCAAAAACGAAACGGAAAACCTGATGGACGAAGCCATTGGCAGCCAGATTACGGACTACTTAATTAAGCCGGTAAATCCCAACCAGGTGTTGCTAAGCATAAAAAAAGTACTGGACAATAAACGCCTTGTTTCGGAAAAAACAACGAGCGCTTATCAACAACAGTTTCGCAATCTTTTTATGGCGCTGAACAGCAATCCGAATTATAGCGAATGGATGGACATTTATAAGAAGCTGGTGTATTGGGAGCTTGAAATGGAAAAAACCGACAGTCCGGAAATGATAGAAGTGTTGCACACACAGAAGCAAGAAGCAAATACGGAATTCTTTAAATACATCAGTAAGAACTATGCGTCGTGGATTTCGCCTTCGGCGGAAGAGAGCCCGGTTTTAAGCCATCAGATGATTCAGTTTAAAGTGTTGCCGCACGTGCAGAAAGATGTGTCTACATTTTTTATATTGATCGACAATTTGCGTTTCGATCAATGGAAAGCTATTCAGCCGCTGTTTATGGAGAATTTTCGTTTGCTGGAAGAAGAAACCTATTACAGCATTTTGCCTACCGCAACGCAATATTGCCGCAACGCCATTTTTGCGGGAATGATGCCCGCAGACATTGAAAAATCCTATCCCGGATTATGGAAGAATGATGAGGAAGAAGGCGGTAAAAACCTGTTTGAAGAAGATTTGTTTGCCGGACAGTTAAAGTTGTTGAAGCGCGAAGACATTAAATACAGTTACTCCAAAATATTAAACAACAACGATGCGCAATACCTCAACAACAACATCCATAATTTACTGAACAACGACCTGAATATTATTGTGTACAATTTTGTTGATATGCTTAGCCATGCACGAACCGAAATGGAGGTGCTGAAAGAACTTGCCGGCGATGAAATTAGCTACAGAAGCCTTACGAGGAGCTGGTTTGAGCACAGCCCGCTGAATCAGGCGCTGAAAAAAATTGCCGACAAAAAAATAAATATCATTCTGACTACCGACCACGGAAGCGTTAAAGTGAAAACGCCTTATAAAGTAATTGGCGATAAACAAACCACCACCAATCTCCGGTATAAGCACGGCCGCAACTTAAACTACGACAATAAAGATGTGCTTGCCTTTAAAAACCCGAAAGACGCCGGCCTTCCTTCACCTACCATTAATTCCTCCTTTATTTTTGCGAAAGAAGATGGTTTTTTATGCTACCCCAACAATTATAACCACTATGTAAATTACTACCGCAACACCTTTCAACATGGCGGTGTAAGTATGGAAGAGATGATTATTCCGGTGATAAAAATGACGAATAAATAATTGCTTTTTTACAATAAAGCGGTTGTATGACGTAAGCATTTCGTGTGCAGTATGCCGCGTGAGGGATAGAGCGGATAGCCCGCAGCTTTTAAGCGAGGACTTGAAGCGGCAGCCCGACGGCGGTGAGGCAACGAAGGCATTTTACAAAGTAGGCCGGCCGTTCCGAACCGGCGGCACGCCCACATTTTTATTGCGTTTTTACATCGTTTCCTCGAAGATGTTTTCGTGAACGGCGTTGTTCTTCAACAGGCGGTAGTGGTTGGCGAGTGAAGTTGCAATGGGGAATTTCCGGTAAGGCAGATTGTTATCCGCAGCAAATCGTGCGATAATTTCAGTGATTTCCGGATAGTACACATGGTTTACAGAAGGAAACAGATGGTGGGCTATATGGTAATTAAAACAGCCCATAAAAAACCGTATAAACCAGTTGTCTTCTTTTACATCGTTGGTGGTGGAAAGCTGATGCAGAAACCAAGTTGTTGGCATAACGCCTTCTTTGTCGGGCAGCGGAAATTCGCTCTCCGTATTGGCATGAGGTGAGAGCAAGACGAGCAGCGAAATAATGCTTGCTGTAAACAGCATAATTACAAAAGCCGTAAGCGCCTGCGCCCAGCTGACACCGAAGAACATTACCGGCAAAAACAGCGTGTAAAAAAGGAATGCTGCTTTAAAAATAAAGAGCTTGTAGTACTCTATCTTGGGGATGGTTGTTACCTTCCAGACAAGCTTTTTCTTATTAAAAAAATCGATGAAATCGCGCACCAGCAGCCAGTTGAACAGATATAGCGGATATACAAGTGGCAGGTAGATATGCTGGTATTTGTGCATGTTGGAAAACGGTCCGTTTGGAAACACGCGGGCAACGGGGCTTTGCTCAAAGTCACTGTCCCACCCCATTACATTGGGGTAGTTGTGGTGCAGGCGGCGATGTCGGATTTTCCAGATAAAGCTGTTGGCGCCCATAAGATCGAAAAAGTGTACATACCAGTTGTTAAGCCATTTGCGTTTAAACAAAGTTTGATGTACCGCTTCGTGTATGAGGTTGAGAAAATTCAATACCAAAAAAAGACCCATTGTAAAATATCCGAGATAGAAGAAACCGGCTTTATCTGCATGATACAAAGCGAAAATGTAAGCAGAAACATACACCAGCGGAAAGATGATGGCTTTGAGCGTTATTTGAAATTGTTTATGCGGTTCGAGCACACGAACAACGGAAAAAACCTTCTTTCTTAATGTTTGAAAAAGTTCTTCTTCCGATGTATTTTTAGAGAACGAAGGTTTGGTGTCTGATATATTCATTTTTTAGAAGGCGAAAATTCATTAGGTTGAAAGAAGGTCTCAAAAAAGTGTGCCAGTTAAACCGTTTTACCCATGAAAAAGGAGCATTCGCGACAATGGCCGTTTTTGCGCATTACAATTGCGTTCATTTACGGAATTCTGATTGAACGGCATTTTAATTTTCAGGTATTAGCTGTAAGCATTGCAGCACTAAGCTTTGCGGGCATCGTTGTTCTTTCCGATTTGCTTCCTTTAAAAAGAAACTATTTTTTGCGCCATGTGCAGGGTGCAGCGCTGCTGCTGCTCATGGCAAGCTGCGGCAGTTGGGTAGTTTATCATCACGACATCCGTAATCGGGCGGATTGGGTGGGGAATTATAAAAATATAGAAGGATTTTATTGCCGTGTTTTGGAGCCGCTGCAAGAGAAAGCAAAAACCTACAAGGCAGAGGCAGAGATTATCCAGATAAAGTACGAAGGCCAATATGTACATACGGAAGGTACCGCCATCATTTACTTTAAAAAAAGTGCAGATACAATTCCTTTTCGGCAAGGCGAAATTCTCTATGTTGGCAAACAACTTAACCGCATTAAAGGAAGCAGCAATCCGGGTGCGTTTAACTATGCGCAATACTGCGGATTCAGAAACATTTACCATCAGGTTTTTGTGGACGAGGAGGCGGTTACCTCAACGGGTGTGGTGCGGTTGTCTGTTTTCGAGAAAATGAAAACCGCCGTGCGCGCCTATGTGCTTTCGGTTTTGCAAAAAAACATTCGTGGCGCTGATGAAAAGGCGATTGCCGAAGCGCTCATCATCGGCTACAGGAATAACCTCGATAAAGATCTGGTGCAGGCGTACAGCAATACAGGAGTGGTACACATTATTGCTATCAGCGGGCTTCATTTAGGAATCATCTTTGGGATGATGCAATTCTTTTTCAGGCCATTTAAGAAAAGAATTTTCCGGAGGCTGATTGCTCCGGCAGTAACCCTTTCGGTTATCTGGATGTTTGCGTTTGTTGCGGGCGGCGCTCCTTCCGTTTTACGGGCAGCGGTAATGTTTTCTATTTTCACGGTTGCCGGTTTGTTCAGCCGTCGTGGTAATATATTTAACACCCTGGCAGGTTCGGCATTTTTGCTGCTTGCTTTCGATCCGTTTGCCCTTTGGGACGTGGGATTCCAGCTCTCCTATGCTGCCGTGTTCAGCATTGTGCTCCTCCAGCGCCCCATCTACAATGCAATCCTTTTTACCAACCCGCTCATCGATGCCATCTGGAAGCTGTCGTCTGTAACGCTTGCCGCACAGGTGTTTACCACACCGATAGTGATGTACCATTTCCATCAGATTCCCACACTGTTTCTAATAGCCAACCTCGTTGCCGTACCGCTGGCAGGCATCATTCTCATGGGCGAAATCCTGCTTGTGGTTATCGGTGCTACGGCGGCGGCTCCCATCGCCGGAACGCTGCTCTCTGTTTTGCTGAAGGCGCTGAACGTGCATATCCTGCGCCTCAACAACATTCCGTTTAAAGTAATCGACAGCATTCAGATAAACATCGTTCAGGCAATCTTGCTGATGCTTGTAATTGTATTCATTTTTTTCTTTTTACAAACCAAAAAGCCACAACACTTTACAGCCGCACTCAGCCTTATGCTGATTTGCTCCATCATCAGCACCGCAAACATTTTAATGCAGCGTAAGCAAGATTACATCACGGTGTACGAGGTGCCGGGCCATTCCGCCTTCGATATTACTTCAAACGGGAAATATCATTTTTTTTCCGACACAGCGCTTATCCGCAACAGTTCGCAACAAAATTTTCATCTTACTCCTTCGCGCATTGCAGCTTTCAGCAACACCATGAAATCTGAAACGGCTTTGCTGCATCCCACAACGCTGAAAACAGCGAACGACTTCATTTTTGTTGCGAACGGAAGTATAGAAAGCTATCCGAAAAATGCTTCGGTTGTTATTCTATCGCGACACAGCAAGGTATCATTCGACAGCCTTGCACAACTAAAGCAATGCAAGTACATTGTGGCCGATGCAAGCAGCACGCGAAATGCAGTTTTAAAATGGAAGAAAGAAGCAGGGCGATTAAATTTGCGCTTTCATGCCGTAACAGATGCCGGTGCATGGAAGCTAAACCTCTAAATTTTTTGCCATGAACAAGGCTATAAAATCTGCCTTAATTTCTGTTTTTTACAAGGATGGACTTGAAGACCTTTTGCAATTTCTCAGTCAACAACAAATAACCATTTACTCAACGGGCGGCACCAAAAAGTTTATTGATGAACTTGGCGTTCCCTGCATTGCTGTTGAAGACATTACCGGATTCCCTTCCATTCTTGACGGCCGCGTAAAAACGCTTCACCCCAAGGTGTACGGCGGCATTCTTGCTAACCGTTCGAACGCCGGCCACATGCAGCAACTTGAGGAGTTTAGCCTTCCGGAAATTGATTTGGTGATTGTTGATTTGTATCCGTTTGAAGAAACGGTTGCACGCTCAGCAAATGAAGCAGAGATTATTGAGAAGATTGATATCGGCGGCCCTTCGATGATACGTGCGGCAGCAAAAAATTTCAACGACGTTGTGGTAGTGGCGAAGAAGTGTGATTACCACTTTTTGCTGGAGATGCTGAAACGGCAGCAGAACACTACCACGGTTGAACAGAGAAGAATATTTGCTTCAAAAGCATTTGAGGTGGTAAAGGAGTACGACACAGCCATCAGCAACTACTTCAGCAACCGTTCAACCACTCCGCTCCGGTACGGCGAAAATGCACATCAAAAAGCGCACTTCACCGGAAACCTGGAAAGTGTTTTTACGCAACTAAACGGGAAACAACTCTCGTACAATAATTTGGTAGATGTAAACGCGGCGATTGAACTGGCGGCCGAATTTAACGCCTTAGAGGGAATTGTTTTTGCCATTATAAAACACACCAACGTTTGCGGGATGGCGCAGCGCAATGATGTGCTGACGGCTTGGCAAGATGCACTTGCCGGCGACCCGCAAAGTGCATTTGGCGGCGTGCTTGTTTGTACCGGCACCATTGATACCGACGTTGCGGCGGCCATTAACGAAATTTTCTTTGAGGTGCTGATAGCGCCTTCCTTCACAAAGACCGCACTGGATGTGCTCACTAAAAAGAAAAACCGGATTCTTCTTCAACAGAACAGCGCATACAAAGCACCCGGTTTACACTCAAAGACGCTTTTAAACGGATCCATCCATCAGGAGCAGGACATCGGAAACTTTCTTGACTGGACTGAAAAAGGCGGGCGTTCCGTTACGGAAGCGGAAAGGAAAGACCTTGAATTTGCCAACCTGATTGTAAAACATTTGAAAAGCAATGCCATTGCGATTGTAAAAAACAGACAGCTCATTGGAAAGGGCTGTGGTCAAACCAGCCGGATAGATGCGTTGCAGCACGCCATTGACAGCGCTGTAAAATTCGGCTTCAGCACCGAGGGTGCCGTACTTGCGTCGGATGCGTTTTTCCCTTTCGACGATTGCGTATCGCTTGCACACCGAAACGGCATCACCGCCTTTATTCA
This sequence comes from Chitinophagaceae bacterium, assembly GCA_039811185.1. Lineage (GTDB taxonomy): Bacteria > Bacteroidota > Bacteroidia > Chitinophagales > Chitinophagaceae > JAEZDR01. The sequence continues at coordinate 250,647 of JBDHYF010000001.1, forward strand.
GCCGGGCGGCTCTCTGCGCGACGAAGACAGTTTTGCTTATTGCAAAAGCAACCAACTCGCAATGGTGGTAACCGGTTTAAGACATTTCAAACATTAAAATATCATCGGCAATGCCGGTCTGCGTTTTGCCAAATGATATAAAATTTTATAATGTAAATTTGCTTATATTTTTCACTTATAAATTATATAACTATGTCGTTTAGCTTACCTGATTTACCGTATGGTTTCGATGCGCTTGAACCTTACATCGACAAACAAACCATGGAAATCCATCATGGAAAACACCACCGGGCCTACGTGGATAATTTAAACAAAGCCATTGCAGGCACTGAATACGAAAACAAAAGCCTGGAAGAAATTTTAAAGCACGTTGGCAGCCTTTCGCCTGCCGTGCGCAACAATGGTGGCGGACACTGGAATCATAGTTTCTTTTGGGATATTATGGCGCCTCATGCGGGCGGTTCTCCTTCAGGCGAACTGGCTCAGGCTATTGATGCGACCTTTGGCTCGTTCGACGCATTTAAAGAAAAGTTTGCCAATGCAGGCGCAACACGTTTCGGCAGCGGCTGGGCCTGGCTTATTGTAAACAACGGAAAGCTGGAGGTTACTTCCACACCCAATCAGGACAATCCGCTCATGGATATTGCCGAAACAAAAGGCCACCCTTTACTCGGTGTGGATGTATGGGAACACGCTTATTATCTGAAATACCAGAACCGCCGTCCGGAGTACCTTACCAATTTCTGGAATGTCGTAAACTGGGCAAAGGTTTCTGAGATATACGCAGAATCGAAGCACAAATAATTTCGAATCACTAATATTGCATCCCGTTACCAAACGGGATTTTTTTTATGAAAAATATTCTATTTCCCTTAGCCGCCATCGTGCTTGCTTCCTGCTCGGAAAAAGCAACGGTTACCGTTATCTCCAATGGAGAATTTGTGAAAGGAGCAACGGCTTCATCGTTCAGCATTAATAAAGGAAACAGTTATTTGCAGCAGGAAATTGTTATGGGTTCAAACGATAAGCTGACAGCAAAAACGACGGCCGGTGATAAAGAAGCGCCGCTTTCCGGAGCGGGATATTATGTATGGAACCTGCGCACCGACACCCTCATTGGCAGCATTCAGCGCATCAATGCCGGCAACACCACCGACCAAACCATTACGCAGGAAAAGCTTAAACACACCATCGATAGTCTTCAAAACCTGCTGAACAATAATATTTCCGGAAGCACTGCATTTTTTGTGGCACCGGGCGCACTACAGAAACTTACTTCCGGAAGCGATGTATATTTTGTTGGGCCCTTTAACCGGTTACCGGCTCAGCTCGATGAGAATATCGTTTCCGAAAACACTGAAGTTTTCAAGTTCTACACTTCCAAAGATGTGCGTGAGCAGATTGAAAGGCTGAAGGGCTTTCTGGAATAACTATTTTTCCGCTGCGTTCAGTTTCTGCTCCCACTTCCAGGCAGTCTCCATCATCACGTTGAGGTCGTATTTTATTTGCCAGCCAAGCTGTTTCACTGCGTAATCGTTGTTCGCATAAATAGCAACTACATCGCCCGGGCGCCTGGGTCCAATTACGTAGTTCAGTTTCTCGCCGGAAACTTTCTCAAATGCGGTAATCGCCTCCAGCACGGTAACGCCGTTTCCGGTTCCGAGGTTAAAAACTTCTACCTGGTTTTGATTTTTTTGCTGCACCAGCATTTGCAAAGCCAGCGTATGCGCATGAGCAATATCGCTAACATGTATAAAGTCGCGCAGGCAGCTTCCGTCGCGGGTGTCATAATCAGTTCCATACACCTGCATTTGCGGCAATTTTCCGATGGCCGTTTGCGTGATGGCCGGAACGAGGTTTTGTGGCCTGCCGAGCGGAACTTCGCCCATTGCAATGGAGGGGTGCGCACCAACAGGATTGAAATATCGCAACAAAATAATCTGGATGTCCGGATGTGCAACTGCAAAGTCCTGCAAAATTTTCTCGCCCATTTGTTTTGTTGCACCATAGGGCGATTCTGCGGGCTTCTGCGGCGTCTTCTCGGTTACGGGAATAGTATCGGGGTTTCCGTACACCGTACAGCTTGATGAAAAAACGAAGTTCTTTACCTGAAATGTCTCCACACATTTTAGCAGGTTTATCAAACCGTTAATGTTGTTTTCGTAATACATCAGTGGTTCAGCCACCGACTCTCCCACTGCTTTATAAGCCGCGAAATGAATGATACCGCTGATATCGGTATTGCTTTCAAACACATTATGAATGGCTGCAAAATCTTTCAGGTCAACCGTATAATTGCGAATCTTTTTTCCGGTTATTTTCTCGGCAGCCTCCAGCAACATTGTGGTGCTTTTAGAGTTATCATCGACAGAAATCACCTCAAACCCATTCTCAATTAAATCAACAACAGTATGAGCGCCGATGTATCCGCAGCCACCCGTAACCAAGATTTTTGACATCTTCATTTATTTTTAGAATCGAAACAAAGATGAAAAATTAAGGGCTTCGAAAAAACTTTAATTTATTCGCCAGCGGGCAAAAGCCTCTTTGCGTGCACCGCCTCACTTAGCCAGATAAATTCCGTTAAGAATTGATGTACTGCGTGATGAAATTTTTGATCGGTGATATTGCCCGCTTCGTCGAATACTTTATCTACTTGTGGAAGAATGAGCATCGATGGCGATACGATACCGAAGAGCGCTGCACCCAACAAAATCATTTGCTGACTTGAGCGCATACCGCCAAACCTTCCGTTCGATGCCGCAACGATGCCAAAAGTTTTATGCGGTTGCTTCGGAAAATAATCAAGTAAATTTTTCAGTGCCGACGAGTAGCTTCCATTGTATTCAGGCGACACCAATATAAAACCATCGGCAGCAAACATGGTGGCAGCAAGCGGCCGGAAGGCCTCGGGAGTGGTTTCTACGCTGTTAAAGACTTTGTCGAAGAGCGGGAGTTGCCACTCGCGAACATCAATTAAAGAAACGGCGTGGCGACCGTCTTTTTCGAGTTGTTGCTGTAAGTGAAGAGCAGCCCGGAACGACAAGCTGTTTGCCTTCGGGCTGCCGGAAATAATTACCAAATTCATATCTGCTACTAACCGTTTTGTTTCGTCATTTGCACGTGTATATCAAGCTTTACGTCATCCCCCACAACAATTCCTCCCGTCTCCGTAACCGCACTCCAGGTGAGGCCGAAATCTTTGCGGTTTATCTTGCCTGATATTTCAAATCCGAGCTTCTCCTGTCCATAAGGATCCGTCATTTTTCCATTGAAAACTACGTCCAGTTTTATTTCGCGGGTAACATCTTTCAGGGTGAGATCGCCTGTTAATTCAAACTCGTCTTCGCTGCGCTTTTCAAGTTTTTTAGACGTAAACTTCAGTATAGGAAACTTTTCGGCATCAAAAAAATCGGCGCTCTTAAGGTGAAGGTCGCGTTGTTCGTTTTTCGTTTGTATGCTTGCAGTGTTTGCTTGAAAGCTAACAGATGCAGAAGTTAAATCGTCTTCATTTTCAAGACGCATCTCTCCGTCAAAATCCGAAAAAAGACCGGAGATAGATGAAATCATTAAGTGTTTTACCTTAAAGTTGATTTCTGAATGTGCCGGATCGATTTTGTAAGTTGTCATAATTATCAATCTTTATTAAGTAAAGGAATTTCTATCAGCAATATTTCAGCAGATGCAGCCGCTTCTAATTCGAAGGCGGTTGTGTCCGATATCATCAGCGCATCACGTTGTTTCAGATCCACGCCTGCAACGATTGCCTGTCCACTTATCACAAACGCATACACGCCGTGACCATTCTCATTTAAGCTGTACTGAAGATTCTTAGCACCGCTCATTCGTGCCAGAGAAATCCATGCCGACTGATTGATGGAAAGCGTCTCGGGCATATTGGGCGCAACTAAAAAGGTGAATGTGTCGGTTTGAATGAGGTTTGAGTAATCTTTTTGCCGGTAGCTCGGTGTGAGTTCCGTTGTGCTTGGGAAAATCCAAATCTGTAACAGTTCGGCCGGCTCGGTTTTACTGTGATTGAATTCGCTGTGTTCGATGCCGCTGCCTGCTGTCATAACCTGCACTTCGTAAGGGCGAATAACGCCATTTCCTCCACTGCTATCGGCGTGTGCAAGGGCCCCGCGAAGCGGAAGGCTGATGATTTCCATGTTGTTGTGCGGATGTGTTCCAAAGCCCGCGCCGGCAGCAATTACATCATCGTTCAGCACGCGCAGCGCACCAAAACTGATATTCGCCGGATTATGATATTTTCCAAACGAGAAACTGTGATGACTTTGCAGCCAGCTTAGGCCGGTGAATCCCCGGCTTTCGGCAGATTGTTTTTGCGTTTTCATAATGAATGTATGTACATCTATTAAGTTAAAAAATTTAGTTGTCTAAAAATTCATTGAGCAAGCTGTTCAGTTGTGCGCATTTGCTTTCTGTCAGCTTCAGATGCTTTTCTATTGCCCGGTTAATGCCGGTGGTGGCTATTTGCAGCAGCGCAATGCCTTCGTCAGAAATAGTAACCAATGTTTCGCGGCGGTCTTTGCTGGATGTAAACCGGGTTACCAGGCGCTTAGCTTCGAGCCGGTCGATAATTCTCGGAACGTTGCTTCCTTTTTCAATCATCCTGTTTCCAATGTCTTTGTTGCACATAGCGGCCGGATGCGATCCTTTTAATATACGAAGCACGTTATATTGCTCGTGGGTTAAACCCAGTTGCTTCAGACCTTTCGAGAATCCGCTTTTCAAATACCAGGCAGCATACATGATATGTACGGCTGCACGCTGTTTTTCGTTCTTAAAATGGCTGCTCAATATGGCTTTCTCCAACTTCACAACACAAATGTATGTATATACATGCAATTTGCCAAAAATAAAAAAAGGCCTGCCCTAAACAGAGCTGGCCGTTGCTAACCTATGAAAAACACCTATTTGAAATTGAGAGTCTCTCAATTATTGTCTCTATTTTTTCTACGCCTTTCTTTTAGTTCGGCGCGAAGCATTTCTACAAACTTCAGGTCGGTTACAAACAGTTTGTTTACGCGTTGCTCCGAGCCGAGCACCCGTAAAAACTCCGGCTTATATTTTTTCCGGATGTTTAGCACCGCTTCTTCCAACTTTAAAGCGTCGTTTCGGATGGACATTTTTGCCGTTTTCAACTCTTCAAAATAAGGATCGTAAACCGGCCAGAACTTCTGCGCTTCTTCTACCGTTAAGTTGAGCTCTTTAGTATAAAAAGCCGCTTTTACGGCGTGCAATCTTTGGCCTCGACGGCCTTCGTTGCCCTGCGCAGCACAAATGTAACTTCCTACAAATAATAAAGTTAGGAGCAGCAATAGATTCTTCATGATTTAATTAAATTTAAATCTGTTTATAATTTTTTTTTAGACTAAAGCGGGCTCTCAATGAGAAAATCATCGAGATCGCCTGTGTTTACTTCCGCAACCGTTTCTTCAACATTTAATTGTTCGTCCGTTTGTAAAAAAGCAACGGCAAAGTTTTTAGGTGTTTCTTTCACGTAAGCCTCCAAAACGCCCTCGTCTACCACACTTAGTGCCGCGCCTATATTTAAACTTTTTGCTTCTTGATAGCTGAGTGCGGGATCGGAGGAGGCGCCAGTTTTCGGAAAAACGAGCCATGCACTCACCGCCAGCAGTGCGGTAACGGAGGCGGCAACAGCATAGCGGCGGAACGAATGAACCGGCCTCATCAGCACCGGCTTGCTCACCTCAGCTGGCGGAGCCTTAAACCGATCCTGTGAAAAATATCCTTCGGGAACCGAATAGGGCATCTCTCTGGAAATTGACTGTAGCACAGTCGGAAGTTCGTCATCTGCTTCAGCGTTCCGGATAGCGGTCATTACCTGCTGAGGGAAACCGGCGAAATAGCTGTCGGGCACCTCAAAAGGAATTTCCGTTTTTACAGGAATTTCATAAGGTATTTTTTCCAAGATGACAGAAGGCAGCTCGAAAAAATAATTTTCAGGCTGCCTAAAGGGAATTTTTCTAGGCAGGGAAGCAACGGCCGGACTTAACTGCTGGAGCTCGATGTCTATTTCATTTAGGCTTTTCATTACATCAGGTAAAATTTCAGATTGTCCTTAGGACTATTTTTTAGGATTGAAGTTTAATGGTTCTTCAAATACTCTTCTATTTTTTTCACTGCGTGATGATAGCTCGCTTTCAGGGCGCCTTCGCTGGTATCGAGCACGCGGCTCATCTCTTCATAAGGCATCTCGTCGTAATACCTGAGGTTAAAAACGAGCTTTTGTTTTTCCGGCAGCTGCTGAATTGCGAGCTGCAGCTTCCACTCTATTTTGTTAGCATCGAAATGTTTGTCGGCAATAATTTTATTGGAGAGGCCGGTTTCAACGTCGTCGTAACTTACTGATTTGCGTTTCTTTTTTTGGTCTAAAAGAGTAAGGGATTCGTTGGTGGCAATCCGATACAGCCATGTATACAGTTGGCTGTCTTCGCGAAAGTTATCGAGTGCTTTCCACACCTTAATAAATACATTCTGCAACACGTCGTTGGCGTCTTCGTGTTCAATCACCATGCGCCGAATATGCCAGTAAAGCTTTTGTTGATACTTTTCTATCAATTGCGTAAACGCCTTTTCCCTTGTCTCGGCCTGCCGGAACAGTTGCAATAATTCTTTGTCGCCCAATTCCATTCAATGCAATTTTCTTTTATAAATATTTTTCACCCATACTCCTTTTTACTTCGGCTACATATTCTTTAATTTCCTGTTCTTTCTCCTTTTTGCATATCAGCAATGCGTCGTCTGTATCCACAACAATACAATCGTCGAGGCCTTGTAGTACCACGAGTTTGCCGTCCGGCGCCGATACCATGCAGCGCGTGGCATCGATAATCATTACGTTCTCGCCGGAAACTGCATTGCCAAGATAATCTTTTTCAAAATTGTCGTAGGCGCTGTTCCATGTGCCGATATCGCTCCATCCGAAAGAAGACGGGATTACATAAACGTTCGACGATTTCTCCATGATGGCGTAGTCGATGGAAATGTTGGTACAAAGCGGATAAATTCTCTCAATGGCAGCGGCTTCTTCGTCGGTATTGAAATGATGCTGTTCTGCCGCAAACACTTCGTGCATTTCGGGCACAAAGGTTTCAAATGCTTCTATGATGTTTTTTATCTTCCATGAAAAGATACCTGCGTTCCACAAAAAATCTCCGCTCTCAATAAAGCTTTGTGCAATTTCCAGATTGGGTTTCTCGGTAAAGGTTCTCACTTTATAAATATCTGCGTCAACCGCGGTGTCTTCCCGTTGTATGTAGCCGTATCCGGTATTCGGATAAGTGGGATGAATACCAAGTGTAACAAATGCGTTATGCTGTTCGGCAAAACGTAGTGCTTTTAAAGAGGCGGCTTCAAAGTTTTCCTGATGCATCACAATATGGTCGCTTGGCGAAACCAGCAGGCAGGCGTCGGGGTCTTTTTGTTGCAGTTTAAACGAAATGTAAGCAACACAGGGCGCTGTATTTTTTCGGCTTGGTTCGGTTAGTATGTTGGCTAAGGGAAGGCCGGGCAGTTGTGCTTTTACAATTTCTTCATAGTCGGCCGAGGTTACCACATAAATGTTTTCCTTTGGAATAAAGGCTGCATATCGGTCGAACGTGGATTGGATTAGCGTTTTTCCTGTATCTAAAATATCAATGAATTGTTTAGGAAAAGCGGTGCGGCTTTTGGGCCAGAAACGGCTGCCGATGCCACCCGCCATAATGGCTACATAATAATGTTTGTTCATACCTTACTACAATCGTTTAAAAAATTCCTTCTTTTATCAAGTCGTGCAAATGAACCACGCCCAGATAACGGTTGTTATCATCTACAATCAGTAACTGGTTAATATCGTTTTGCTTGAGGAGTTCAAAAGCTTGCACGGCCATCAGGTCGCTATTCCCCGTTAGCGGATGCTCCGTCATGATATCCGCTGCTTTTACAGCAGGCATGCCCGCATCGTGCTCCTCTAAAAGCCGGCGAATATCGCCATCGGTGATAATTCCCGTCACCTTCATTTCCTCATCGCAAACCGCTGTGGCGCCAACACGGCCTTTCGATATCGACATAATCACTTCTTTAAGCCCTGCGCTCGTCGACACAACCGGCTTTTCGTTGCCCACATACAAATCTTTCACCCTCAGATATAACTTCTTACCCAAATTTCCCCCGGGATGAAAACGCGCAAAATCTTTCCCCGAAAATCCCCTCATCTCCATTAAACAAACTGCCAGCGCATCGCCCATAACAATTTGCGCTGTACTGCTGCTGGTAGGAGCCAGATTATTGGGGCAAGCTTCCGCATCTACCGTTGTATTCATAATATAATCGGCGTTTTTTGCAAGAAACGACTGCACACTGCCGGTCATTCCGATTACCTTATTTCCAAAAGATTGTATTAAGGGAACGAGTAACTTAATTTCCGGACTTTCGCCACTTTTACTGATAATCAGTACGATGTCTGCACGTTGTATCATTCCCAAATCTCCATGAATGGCGTCGGCGGCGTGCATAAACACTGCCGGTGTGCCGGTGCTGTTAAGGGTTGCTACAATTTTCTGCGCAACAATGGCACTTTTACCAATTCCGCTTACCACCAAACGTCCGTCAGAAGCATAAATCTCCTCCGCCAAACGGGCAAAAGAGGCATCCACAAAAGCAGTGAGTTTTTGGATGGCTGCCGCCTCCGTTTCAATGGTTTGAATGGCTACTTCTATCGTATTTTTCTTCATGAATGCGCAAAGGTAAACTTTAACAACAATCTTAAGTAATAAAACAGCCCGCATGGTAACTTCGTCAACCCTCCCGAAAAATTCCCCATAATCGCAAGGAAAAAACCTTTGTAATGCGTTTTTTAAGGCTCCGGTTCGATTAAAAGTTGTAATTTTTTCGGATAAATTCCATAGGGTAGAATAACTGAACGTATGTCAACGAAAAAAACTTCCGCTGCTGTGCTCACCAAGAAGCCTGCAAAAAAAACCTCTTATAAACCCAAGCCTTTACCGAAGGCAGACATTCATAGCGGATTACAGAAATATTTTGGATTCGATGCCTTCAAAGGCCGTCAGGAAGACGCCATCAACAGCTTGTTTGACGGGAACGACACTTTTGTAATTATGCCCACCGGCGGTGGAAAAAGCCTTTGCTACCAGCTTCCGGCCATGATGCTTCCCGGATGCGCCATTGTGGTTAGCCCATTAATTGCGCTAATGAAGAATCAGGTTGATTTGGTTAGAGGATATAGCGATCAGGATAATGTGGCGCACTTCTTAAACTCGTCGCTCAACAAAACGCAGCAGCGGGAGGTGAAATCCGATCTTCTAAGCGGTAGCACAAAGCTGTTGTATGTAGCCCCTGAAACCCTTACCAAACAAGAAAACCTCGACTTTTTTAAGGACCTCACCATTTCTTTTTTTGCCGTTGATGAGGCGCATTGTATTTCGGAATGGGGGCACGACTTCCGGCCGGAATACCGCCGCCTGAGGGAGATGATGGATATTATTAATCCCGATATTCCTGTGGTTGCACTCACCGCAACGGCTACACCAAAAGTGCAGAGCGATATTGTAAAAAACCTCGGCCTTCGCAATCCTAATATTTTCATCTCTTCGTTTAACCGCGCCAACCTCTATTACGAAATTCAACCCAAGGTTAAAAAAGATGCAACGGTAAAACACATTGTGCGTTTCATCAGCAATAACAAAGGGAAAAGCGGCATCATTTATACATTAAACCGAAAAACCACCGAAGAACTCGCAGAGTTACTTGTTGCCAATAATATTAAGGCCGTTGCTTACCACGCCGGGCTCGATTCCAAACTAAGAGCAGAGCGGCAAGACCAGTTTTTAAATGAAGATGTACAGGTTATCGTTGCCACTATTGCTTTCGGAATGGGCATCGATAAGCCCGACATCCGATTTGTGATTCACTATAACATACCCAAGTCGATCGAGAACTATTATCAGGAAACCGGACGGGCCGGCCGCGATGGGCTTGAAGGAAAGTGCATCCTTTATTATTCCCACAAAGACGTTTCCAAACTGGAGCACCTGATGCGTGATAAACCTTTGAGCGAAAGAGAAGTAGGCGCCCAGCTCATTAACGAAACGGTTGCTTTTTCGGAAAGCGCTGTGTGCAGACGAAAAATTCTGTTACATTATTTCGGCGAAGAAAGCACGGTGGAAAATTGCGGTAACTGCGACAATTGTTTGAATAAAAAAGAAAAAATTGAAGCGAAGGAAGAAGCCGTTAAGGTGCTGAAAGTGGTGAAGGCGCTCGATGAGCGTTTTGTTACCGATTATGTGGTGAACGTGTTAATCGGTAAAGCTACCCCGCAAATAACTATGTACCGCCATGAAAAGTTGAAGGATTTTGGCATTGGAAAAGAAAAAGATGTACTTTTCTGGAACAGCCTTGTCCGTCATCTGCTACTGGAAAATATTTTACAGAAAGATATTGAAGAATACGGATTGCTGAAGTTGACCGCCAAAGGCGAAAAGTTTTTGAAGAAACCGTTTTCCTTAAGCTTCGCACTCAACAATACATTCGACGATGCCAATGCCGACGATGATGAAGGTGAAGGCTCCGGAACGGGCGCAGCAGCCGACGAAAAGTTGTTTGAAATGCTGAAAGAGCTCCGGCATACGCAGGCAAAGAAAGTGAATTTGCCTCCTTTTGTTTTGTTTCTCGAATCATCGCTTCAGGACATGGCAACCATGTATCCCACTTCCACCGCCGAACTCGAAAAATGCCAGGGTGTAAGTAAGGGCAAGGCTATCCGCTACGGGAAACCGTTTATAGATTTGATTTCGAAATACGTGGAAGAAAACGACATCGAAAAACCGGATGATTTTGTGATGAAGTCCGTGGTGAATAAGAGCAGCAATAAAGTGTACATCATTCAAAACGTGGACAAGAAGATTTCGCTTGATGTAATTGCCCGCAACAAAGACCTTAAACTCGATTCGCTTTTAGAAGAGATGGAAACCATTGTTGCCAGCGGAACAAGGCTGAACCTGAATTATGCCATCAATGATATGTTAAGCGATGATGAGCAGGATGAAATTCTCGATTATTTTAAGAGCTGTGAAACATCGTCGCTTGAAGTGGCGCAGGAAGAACTTGCCGACAGCGATTACAATTGGGATCAGTTAAAGATTATGCGCATTAAGTTTTTAAGCGAATTTGGAAATTAATTCAGCGGCCTTCGGGCCGTTTTTTATAAACCGTTTTTTTATGGAATCACCGCTTCGGTTAGCACTCGTTCAAACCCATCTTCACTGGCAGGATGCAGAAGCAAATCTGGGCATGCTTGAGCAAAAGATTCGTGGTATTTCGGGCAAACCGCACATTATTGTGCTTCCGGAAATGTTTACCACGGGCTTTACCATGCAGCCGGATGCGGTTGCAGAAGCGCCGCAGGGGCGCACCTTTCTGTGGATGAAGCAGATGGCGGCCGAAAAAAAATCTGTAGTTACCGGCAGTTACGTTGTGGTGGAAAACGGTCTTTTTTATAACCGCCTTATTTGGATGTTGCCCAATGGCCAATTTGGCGCTTACGACAAACGGCATTTGTTTGGTTATGCAGGAGAAAATCAGCGGTACACTGCCGGCAAAAAACGTTTGGTGGCGTCGGTAAACGGATGGAAAATACTCCTACAAATCTGCTACGATCTGCGCTTCCCCGTTTGGGCACGGCAGTCGCCCGGAAGCGAGCCGGAGTACGACCTCATTCTATATGTGGCTAACTGGCCCGAAAAAAGAATTGCTGCATGGCGAACACTGCTTGCCGCCCGCGCCATAGAAAACCAAAGTTTTGTTGTGGGCGTTAACCGCACGGGCGAGGATCCCAACAACAATTATTACAACGGCTCGTCTATGGTGGTAGATGCCTTAGGAAATGTGGTTGAACAAGTAAACGGTATGGAGCAGGTGATTAAGGTAGAACTGAACAAGAGCGAACTTCTGAACGTAAGAAATCATTTTCCGTTTTTAGACGATGTCGATGACTTTCAGATATTGATGTAGAAGAAAGAGGGAGGCGCTGTTGTTTATAAAAGAGCGGGCGCTGACCGGCCTGGGGATAGAAGCGGCATCCTTTTTTTGTTTGCAAAAAAAGATATAGCGGATAGCCCCGCAATACCGCATCGACAACGGAAAGAAGCCGACGGCCCCAAAACATTATATACTCGTTGCAGCGAAATTTTTATAGTCGGATATGCTGATTACCTGGCCGCAAAAACGGTATTCGTTTTCGTCGTTACTGCTCACCACAAGGGTTTTTTCTTTCGTATAGTTTTCAATCAGATGGTGATATAATTCTATTCCGTTTAAATCGAAATTGCTGCACGGCTCGTCGAGTAATAAAAGGGGGGAAAGGGTGAAGATGGCCTGCGCCAGTTTCAGCCGCTGCTTCATTCCGCTGCTGTAAAACTGAATGGCTTTATCTTTTGCTTTCGACAGTTGAACAATTTCGAGAATTTGGGCCGGTGGATGGCTAAGCGGCTTAAAGTTGTTGTGAAAAACCAGAAATTCCATTGCCGTCATTTCTTCTATTAATTGCAGATAAGGTGCGCAAAAGCCCATGTATCGATACATGTTTTCGGCGGCAATGGGCTTGTTTTCCTGCGTCCATTCTATTGTACCTTCGCTGGGTTCTATTGCGGCGGCAATGAGTTGAAGCAGGGTGCTTTTTCCGGACCCGTTTGCTCCGGTAATGGCACAACGTGCCCCGGCAGCAATAGTAACCGACAGATGCCTAAAAATCCACTCGCGGTTATACCGTTTGCCGGCGTTTTTAAGCTGAATGTGCATTAATCTTCGTCGCTGTTTTGTTTGCTGAAACGCTTAATGATTCCGCGGCCGCTGTCGCGGATAAATCCAACAATTTCATCTCTTTCGTCGCTGGCAGGAAACTCTTCTTCAATGTGTGCAAGCGCTTGGGAAATGTTTAAACCTTTATTGTAGATGACGCGATAAATGTCGAGGATGTGGTTAATTTTGTCGAGCGAGAAACCTTTTCGTTTCAGCCCCACGCTGTTTACACCGCCATAGCTGAGCGGCGAGCGCACGGCCTTAATAAAAGGAGGAACATCTTTACTTACCAAACTTCCTCCTGCTATAAATGAATGGCGGCCAATATGCACAAACTGGTGAATGGCACAAACGCCGGCAATCCAACTGTTTTCGCCCATGGTAACGTGACCGGCCATCTGGCTGTTGTTGCTCATTACACAACTGCTGCCCACCACACAGTCGTGCGCAATGTGGCAATACGCCATTATTAAGCAGTTTTGTCCTACGGTGGTTTTTCCACGGTCTACAGTGCCTTTATTGATGGTCACAAACTCGCGGATGATGGTGTTGTCGCCAATTTCTACATACGTTTTTTCGCCTTTGTATTTTAAATCCTGCGGGATGGCGGCAATGACAGCGCCTGGAAATATGCGGCAATTTTTTCCGATGCGTGCGCCGTCCATTATGGTAACATTGCTACCAATCCATGTGCCTTCCCCTATCTCAACATCCTGATGGATAACGGTGAAAGGATCGACCTTTACATTGGGAGCGAGCTTTGCATCGGGATGGATGTATGTATGTGGATTAATCATTTGTTGCGGTTTAAAATTTACGGGCGCTTTACAATTTGAGCAACAAGATCAGCCTCTGTAGCCACTTTTCCGGCAACATAAACGGTTCCTTTCATTTCGCAAATGCCTCTGCGGATGGGTGAAGAAAGCTCCATCTTCAGCAACATGGTATCGCCGGGCTTTACCATTTGCTTAAACTTACAGTTGTTGATTTTTAAAAAATAGGTGTCGTATGCGCCTTCGGGCATGGAGTTGATGGCCAGAATGCCGCCTGTTTGTGCAAGGGCTTCTATCTGCAACACGCCGGGCATCACCGGATTGGAAGGAAAATGCCCCTGAAAGAACCACTCGTTAAACGTTACGTTTTTCACGCCGACAATGTAGGTGTCGGTAAGCTCAATAATTTTATCGAGTAACAAAAACGGAAAGCGGTGTGGCAACGTTTTTTCTATGTAATCCATTGCAAACACGGGAGGCTGCGTAGCATCGTAAACCGGAACATCTTTTACGTGTTTGTTTTTTTTGATGTACTGTTTTATTTTTTTCGCAAACTCTACGTTGGTGCTGTGTCCGGGCCGGTTGGCGATAATACGGGCTTTTATGGGATAGCCAATTAAGGCCAGATCGCCAACCACGTCGAGCAGTTTATGGCGCGCAGGCTCGTTGGGGAAACGCAATTCCAGATTATTGAGATAGCCTTCGTGCTTTACGTCGATGCTGTCTTTGTTAAACGCTTTTGCCAAACGTTCTCTTTCGCGGTCGGTGATGGGTTTGTCAACTACTACAATGGCGTTATTGATGTCGCCGCCTTTTATGAGGTTGTTGTCTAAAAGCATTTCCAGCTCGTGAAGAAAACAAAAGGTGCGGCAGGGCGCAATTTCTGCCTTAAAATCTTTCATCTTCTTAAGTCCTGCGTGTTGGGTTCCTAAAACGGGACTGTTAAAATCTATAAGCGTGGTAATCTGGTAATCTACCGCCGGAAGAGCAACCATTTCCACGCGCTTGCTTTCGTCGTAATGATAAATATTTTCATCAATACTGTACCAGGCTTTGGTTGCATTCTGCTCCAAAATGCCCGCTTCTTCAATCAATTCAATAAAAGGCTCCGAACTGCCATCCATGATGGGAATTTCCGGGCCGTTCAATTCTATTAAAATATTATCTATACCCGTTCCTACCAGTGCAGCGAGGATGTGCTCCACCGTGCTCACTTTGGCATTGTTGTACTCAAGAGTGGTGCCTCTGCTTGTATCGCTTACGAGGTCGCAATCCGCTTTTATCAACGGTTTATTCGCCAAATCAATGCGCTGAAACTGAATGCCGAAACCGGGATTTGCCGGCACCAGCCGCATGTCAACCAAAACACCTGTATGCAACCCCGTACCGGATATGGTAACAGCCGACTTAATCGTGTGCTGTTTGTCCGGATTAAAATTATTGTTCATACTCCTTCTACTTTATAACGGCAAATTTGCCCGCTAAAAACCGGGCAAAAATACACGATAGCCTATAAATGCATATTAATTATTATGAGCGGGCCGGTTTTACCGCTGCTTACTGTTTGCTTTTCTCTCCAGCACTTTTTCGGCGGCGGCAACAATATCGGGTGTGTCCAGCCCGTACTTTTTCAGTAACTGTGTAGGCGTTCCGCTTTCGCCGAATGTATCTTTTGTGCCAACAAGTTCGATGGGCACAGGAAAATGAGCCGCGGTTACATGGGCCACACTTTCGCCAAGTCCGCCCCAAATGTTATGCTCTTCACAAGTAACGGCACAGCCTGTTTTTTGGACAGACCGGATGATGGCATCAGCGTCCAGCGGTTTAATCGTATGAATGTTTATGACTTCTACACTGAGGCCTTTTTCTTCCAAAATTTTTCCGGCTTCAATGGCTTTCCACACCAGATGGCCGCAGGCAAACAGCGTAATATCTGTGCCTTCATGCAGCACCTGGGCTTTCCCTATTACAAAATCACTACCGTCTTCCGCTGTAAAATTTGGCCACTTCGGGCGGCCAAAACGGAGGTAAACGGGCCCTTCGTAGTCGGCTATGGCAATGGTGGCCGCCTTTGTTTGATTAAAGTCGCACGGCACAATCACCGTCATGCCGGGCAGCATCTTCATCATGCCGATATCTTCTAAAATCTGATGTGTGGCGCCGTCTTCGCCGAGCGTTAAACCGGCGTGCGACGCACAGATTTTTACATTTTTTCCGCTGTACGCAATGCTTTGTCTGATCTGGTCGTAAACCCTTCCGGTAGAAAAATTGGCGAACGTGGTGGTATAAGGAATTTTGTTTCCGATTGTCATTCCGGCCGCAACGCCCATCATATTGGCTTCGGCAATACCGCACTGAATAAAGCGCGAAGGAAAATCCTTAATGAAAGGGCCAAGCTTCAGCGATCCGGCTAAATCGGCCGTTAGCACCACTACGTTTTCGTTTCTTTTGCCGGCTTCATGAATGCCTTCTCCGAAACCTGCACGGGTTTCTTTTTCATTCATGGGTTTTATATCTCTAACCATATCTAAAAAATTGGTGCGAAAGTAAATCAAACAAAAGTTCTTTCTGCAATTGTGATAAGTTTCCGGGCAAAGAGTCCATCCATCATTCAATAAATATTATTGAAAATTGCCGGTATGGCCGGGCTGCTTCTTGCGGCTTTCTTAATTTGGTGTAATTTCACCGCTCAATTTTTTAAACAGCAAAATTTATTATGGCTGAAGTTATTTTAATGCCCCGCCTGAGTGATACGATGACGGAAGGTGTTATAGCCACCTGGCACAAAAATATTGGTGATTCCGTGAAGAAGGGCGATGTGTTAGCTGAGATTGAAACGGATAAGGCAACAATGGAACTGGAGAGTTTTAAAGAAGGTATTTTGTTACATCGCGGGGGCGATAACGGAGCTAAAATAGCAGTGAATGAGCTGTTGGCCATTATAGGAAAAGAGGGCGAAGACATTGCCGCGCTTATTCAGGAAAACGGCAGGTCGGCCGATAGCCCTAACAAGAATTCGGAAAATAAAGAAGTTTCTTCGCCTGCCGTAGTTGAAGCGAAAGAAGAAAAATCGCAGCCCGGTACAAAATCATCCGGCAACGAAAATTTACATATGGACGAAGTGGTGTTGATGCCGCGTTTAAGCGATACGATGACGGAAGGTGTAATTGCTTCCTGGCATAAAAACATTGGCGACGACGTAAAAAAAGGCGATGTAATTGCAGAAATAGAAACCGACAAAGCCACTATGGAGCTCGAAAGCTATAAGGATGGCAAGATGCTGTATCGCGGTGCAGAAGAAGGAAAGAAAATTGCTGTAAACGACCTGCTCTGTATCATTGGTAAAGACGGGACGGATGTGGAAGCACTTGTGAAGGCGGTGAAAAGCGGTGGTGCAGCGGCTTCGGCGGGAGCACCGGCAACAAACGATGCACAGGAACAAGGTAGTGGGAAAGAGGAAACTGCAACTGTTGTCGGAACGGATAAAGAAGATAGCGGCCGGATTTTTATTTCCCCACTTGCCCGCAAGATGGCGGAGGAAAAAGGCATCGACATTAAAAAGATTAAAGGAACGGGCGACAATGGGCGTATTACAAAATCCGATGTAGAAAATTATAAGCCCGCTGCTGCTGAAACAAGCACGCAACAGTCGGCAAAAACTTCCGGCGGAATTCAGGCTGCACCCACACAGCAAACCGGTAAAAACTATGAAGAGGTTGCTGTTAGCCAAATGCGGAAAACCATTGCCCGCAGGCTTAGTGAAAGCAAATTCGGAGCCCCGCATTTTTATTTAACGATGTCCATTAATATGGATGCTGCCATGCAGGCAAGAAGCCGCATGAACGAAATTTCGAAAACGAAGATTAGCTTTAACGATCTGGTATTGAAGGCTGCGGCGGTGGCGCTTACCCAACACCCTAAAGTAAACAGCAGCTGGATGGGCGATACCATCCGCATGAATCACAACGTCAACATCGGTGTGGCTGTAGCGGTGGAGGAAGGCCTGCTGGTGCCGGTGGTGAAGGATGCGAATCATAAATCGCTCAGTTCGATTGCGGCTGAAGTGAAAACGTTTGCTCAAAAAGCAAAGGACAAAAAATTACAGCCGAGCGATTGGGAAGGAAACACCTTTACCATTTCCAACCTTGGGATGTTCGGCATTGAAGAATTTACCGCCATTATAAATCCACCGGATGCCTGCATTTTAGCGGTGGGCGCTATTAACAAGGTGCCGGCGTTTAACGAAGCCGGAGAGGTGGTAGCCGCCAACATAATGAAAGTTACCCTTAGTTGCGACCATCGCGTTGTTGATGGCGCAACCGGTGCGGCGTTTTTACAAACCCTGAAGGCTTTACTTGAAGAGCCTTTAACCATGTTAGTGTAGTTTATCCGCACAGGAAAAACAGAACGGTTCGCAAGTGTTGCGAACCGTTTTTTAATTGGTGTGATGCGTTGAACTGTCTGTAGTTGTTTTCAGCGGCAACACAAGGGAATCCTTTACCACCGTTGCAGAGTCCGGCAAGGTCTCTTGCGGGTCAATCGGTGTAGCGGACGTATCCATCAATTCGTTGTCGGCGGAGGTGCTGTTACCGCAAGCGGTTATGAAGCCGGCAATAAAGCACATCATTACAATCTTTTTCATCATTTCAAATTTCCGGAACAGTCGGCCAAATGAGTGCCATTTGCAGATAGCAGAAAATTTTTTTCAGGAAAATTAGTTGGTGCATGATTTTTGTCTTCCTTTGTATACAGTTTAACTTTTTGCTTAAAGTATTAAAACACAACGTATGAAAAGATTCTTAGTCCTTCCGGCAATCTTGTTTTTATGGTCGTGCGGTGGTGGCGAACATAAGCCGCTTCCCAATGAAGAAACCATGCAGGAGACGCCAACCACTACCAATCCGGATCCAAACACGAATGCCGGTGACACCAAATATGCCGACGATGCGAAAGGGTTTGGTAAGTTTAAAGATGTTGACATTCCGGCTCATCTCGACGAAAAGCTTGCAGCGTCCGGACAAAAAGTGTTCGACGTGAAATGTGCCTCCTGTCATCGTTTGGACGACAAAAAACTTGTTGGTCCGGGATGGAAAGGTGTAACCGACAGAAGAACTCCGGCCTGGATTATGAACTTTGTTACAAACGTAGATGAGAACCTCGATAAAGACCCCCAGTCGATGGCGATGCTTGAAGAATGTTTGGTTAGAATGCCGAATCAAAATTTAACCGATCAGGATGCCCGCGACGTACTCGAATTCATGCGCAAGAACGACGGTGTGAAATAAACCTCCGCTGTTGCGGAACGCAAAGGCTGTTTCAGAATACCGGAGCAGCCTTTTTTTTATTCGAGCAGTTTCTCTGCGGTTGCCTCCATCTGCTGCACCGTCTGCATCATCTCAGATAAACGAATCAGATCGTTGCTTTGCTGACGTTGATCGCTGGCAAACCAAACCAGCGCCATCGCTACATAATCCTGCATATCCCGGCCGGCGAGGCTGCTTTTAAATTCAATAATCTTATCATTAATAATTTTGCAGGTTTTCCGGATCAGTTCCTCCTGGCTCTTATTAATCTTAAGCCGATAGCTGCGGTCGGCAATCACAATATTGATTGTAATCAAATCCTGCATAATTAAGCATTCAGTTTTTCAAGGCACTTATTAATTTCTTTAATATAGCCGTCAAGCAAAAGGTGCAATGCTTTTTTCTGTTCGTCCGTTGCCACAACAGACTGAATGCTTTTTATGGCAAGCCTTTGCTTTACTTGCTGCAGTTCTGTTTCGAGTTTTTCGTTTTGATGCTCCAACATGGCAGCTTTATGAAGCAAATTTTCATTTTCCTTCTTTAAAGACTGATGACGCTTTGCCACCAACTGAAGTTTCTCTTTCAGGCTTTTTATATGTTGTTCTAATTCATCCATCAGGATTTTCTGATTTCAGCTTTAAGTTGGGTTTCGAAATTTCGCATCAGCTTTTGCATCATACCATCTACCTCTTTATCTGTCAGGGTTTTTTCTTCATCTAAGAAACTAAAGTTTAAAGCTATCGATTTTTTATCGGCGCCTATTTTTTCACTTTCAAAAATGTCGAAAAGGCGAATTTTCTTCAGCCGCGCAATTTTGCCTGTGTCGGCTGCTGCTTTTATTTGTGCGTATGTAACATTCCGATCAACCAAAATGGCGAGGTCGCGCTCAACGGTAGGAAAGCGGCTGACTTCTTTGTAACGGATGCCTAATTCCGCAGTCTTTTGCTCCAATACAGCCACATCCATTACAATATGGCAAACCGGCTGCTTAATGTCGAACTGTTTTCTTTTTGCTGCGTCCACCATAGCAATAGAACCCACTGTTTGCTTGTCGGCAATCAATTGAAATTTTCCATCTTCGCTTACAGAAATATTTTTGAATCCCACTGCAGTTAATACGGCGCCGGCAAGCCCTTTTGCATAAAAAAAGTCGGCCGCCTTCGCTTCTTCTGCCCAGCCTTTTTCGCGCAGGTTTCCGGTAAGGTAAATTGCGAGCTGTTCCGTTTCGGTATAACCATTGACGCCGTGCGCATACACTTTCCCGAATTCGAACAATTGCAAATTGTAATTTTTCCGGTTGAGGTTATAGGCAATTACCTCCAATCCTGATTCGAGCATGGAAGGTTTTAAAATATCGAGCTCCGAACTCAAATTATTGATCATTTTTACAGCAGTGGAAAGTTGTTCTCCGGAGTAGTAATTACTGTTGGTGATAGAGTTGGTTACGATTTCCATTAAGCGGCTTCCGGAAAGGAGCAGCGCAATTTTTTCCTTTACTTTTTCTTTCGTGCTAAACCGACTGATCTGTGGACTTACATTCATGTTGCCGGGCAGAAAGATATTTTCAAGCCCATCTATCCTGATAATTTCTTCAACTAAATCGGCTGCAATGGTAACATCAGTTTTATGCGCCGGAACGCCGATGTAGAGGCACTTTTCCGATTCGTGCTCAACAGAAAAGCCCAGCAGCTGCAGAATGGTTTTTATTTCTTCGGCCGAATAATTTTTACCGCTGAGCCGGTGCACATATTCGATTTTTAAATCGATCACTGTTTTGGATGGCGGGCTCGGATAAACGTCGGCAAACGCTGAGCTGATGCGGCCTCCGGCTATAGCGGTTATCAATGCGGCCGCAGCTTTCAGCGCATCCAGAGCATTGCTTACATCCACTTGTTTTTCAAATCTGATGGCCGCTTCTGTGCGCAGGTTGTGATGTAGCGATGCTTTGCGAATGAGCGTGGGCGAAAAAACAGCAGACTCCAGGAAGATGCTGGTTGTATGCTCCTTTACGCCGGATGCTGCGCCCCCGAAAATCCCCGCCATGCACAAGCTGTTCGCTGCATCGGAAATCATTATTTCATCGCCTGTTAATTTCCGCTCTTTATCGTCGAGCGTAATGAAGGTGTCACCCGCAGAAGCACGCCCAATGCGGATTTCGCCACCTTTTATTGCGTCAAAATCAAACGCATGCAAAGGCTGTCCGAGCGCTTGTAAAACGTAGTTTGTTGCATCTACAATATTATTTACCGGCCGCACCCCGATGGCCGAAAGCCGCTGCTGCAGCCACTTTGGCGACGGCTTTACCTCCAAGCCCGAAAGCACCACCCCACAATAACGGGAGCAAGTTTCGGCGTCGGTAATGTTTATTTTCAGAGGCATTTCGCCCGTTTCAGCATGTGCCGCTTTAAAAGGATTTTTTAAACTGAGTGAGGTATTATGGTGATAATTGTAGTGGGCCACCAAATCTCTTGCTACGCCGTAATGGCTCATTGCATCGGTGCGGTTAGGGGTTAGACCAATCTCAAAAACCACATCTTCATAAATATCGAAATAGCGTGCAGCGGGTTGTCCGGCAATCCATTCGTCCGGTAGTATCATTATGCCTTCGTGGTTTTGGCCGAGCCCTAATTCATCTTCGGCACAAATCATTCCCTCGCTTTTTTCACCTCTTATTTTAGCCGGCTTTAAAGTAATTTCTTCACCTGAAAAGCTGTACAGCGTAGCTCCGATTGTAGCCACTGCAACGGTTTGGCCGGCTGCCACATTCGGCGCGCCGCAAACAATAGAAAGCATCCGACCGTTACCCACATCCACCTTGGTCACCTTCAGTTTATCGGCGTTCGGGTGCTGTTCTGTATGCAGTACTTTACCGATTACTACGCCTTCGAGGCTACCTTTCACCGACTCGAATTTCTGCATCGATTCAACTTCAAGACCAAGCGATGTAAGGGTTACCGAGAGCTTTTCGGGCGCAAGCTGAAAGGGTAGGAAATCGTTGAGCCAGTTGTATGAAATCTTCATTTTACGTCTGCATTAATGCTGCAAATATAACCGCTGTGGCTGCTTTTAAAGGCGTTTTGAAACGGACCGCTTTCCCGCAAGCACAAGAGGAATTTTTTGGAAAGATATAGAGCCGCCGTATAGCCATAAATTGTTAGAATAACTGAAAGCCCGATAGATAATTTTTTACACAGTTTTTGTGAACAACGCCGCCGACAATGTGATGAAATTATGTGAATGGTGGAGAACAAAACCAAAAATGTGCGCAACAGACGTTTTCTGTTAATAACTCGGCTTCACAGCTTTATAATTTGTGCATTAATAGCAACAAAATTTTTGAAGTTGAAAATTTGAAGATCGCTTTTATTGCTGCTATATTCGTCCTCCCGCCAAAGTTTTTGACGGCAAACAACCTGATAAAATAAATCCCTTACGTTTTTGAAAATGGATGTTTCAAATTTTAATAAAGACAGAAAAAAAGGAAGAAAACCGGCCATCGAACTCAGCTCGATGGTGTATGGCAAGCTGCCTCCACAAGCAAAAGAGCTGGAGGAAGCAGTACTCGGGGCCATCATGCTGGAAAAAGGCGCTTTCGACACGATTGTTGAAATCCTAACACCAGAATGTTTTTATGTTGACGGCCATCAGCGCATATTTAAAGCCTTTCAGTCGTTGGCGCAAAACAGCATGCCCATTGATATTTTAACGGTTGTTGAAGAGCTGAAGTTCCGTCAGGAGCTTGATTTGGTGGGCGGCGCCTATAATGTTACCCGCCTCACAAATATGGTGGTATCCACGGCAAATATTGAAGCGCACGCAAGAATCATTCTTCAAAAATTTATTCAGCGCGAACTTATCCGCATCAGCGGCGAAATTATTGCCGACGCCTACGAAGACAGCACCGACGTTTTTGATTTACTCGATGAGAGCGAAACAAAAATGTTCAACATCACCAATAACTACCTGAAGAAAAACTACGACGATATTGGTAATGTACTGGCAAAAACAATTAACCGAATTGATGAGTTGCGCAACCGGACCGAAGATATTTCCGGCGTGTCGAGCGGCTTCCGAAGTTTGGATAGCGTAACTTTCGGATGGCAGCCTACCGACCTCATCATTCTTGCAGCGCGTCCGGCGGTGGGTAAAACCGCATTTGCGCTCAATCTTGCCCGCAATGCGGCGCTAAGCCCCACAAAGCCCACACCCGTTGCTTTCTTTTCGCTTGAGATGAGCGCCGGGCAATTAGTGTCGAGAATTTTGTCGGCCGAAAGCGAGATCCCGCTCAGTAAAATCACCCGGGGCAAACTCGAAAATTACGAATACGAACAGCTGCACAGCCGCGGTATCCGCCGGTTGGAGCAGGCGCCAATTTATATCGACGATACGGCGGCACTGAATATTTTCGAGTTCCGTGCGAAAGCAAGAAGGCTCGTTAACAAAAACAAGGTTGGATTAATCATTATCGACTACCTGCAACTGATGAGCGGCTCAGGCGACAAACATGGCAATCGCGAACAGGAAATCAGCACCATTTCGCGTAACCTGAAAAGCCTTGCAAAAGAATTAAACATCCCCATCATTGCACTGAGCCAGTTAAGCCGTGCAGTAGAAAGCCGGAAAGAGAGTAAAATTCCGCAACTGAGCGACCTTCGTGAGTCGGGTGCCATCGAACAAGATGCCGACATGGTAATGTTTATTTACCGCCACGATTATTATGAAATTAAGGCCGACGAAAACGGCGAAAGCACTACCGGCCAAACCATCATAAAAATTGCAAAACACCGTAACGGATCGCTCGAAACCATTCATCTGACAGCTAATCTGGAAATTCAAAAGTTTGAAGAATCAGCCAACCAAGGCTTTGGAAACTCTTCTTATTCAAATTTTAAGAAGCCCGGCGGTTCGCCATTTTCGGATGACAACACAGCCGCACCGGATGGTGGAAAGCTGTATATTGAAAAGCCCAGCCGGATGAATAAAAACGACTTCGATTCGTTTAACGATACGCCGGAAGAGGACGACGTTTTTTAATCCATGATCAGTAAAAAACTACATCTTTTTTTAAACCGGAAGGCTGAACAATACAATCAGCCTTTTTTTATTGCCTCTGATCCCGTCTCGATACCGCATCGTTATTCAGTAAAACAAGACGTTGAGATCGCGGCTTTTTTCGCAGCCGTTTTCGCCTGGGGTAAGCGCGCCATCATCATTAAAAAAACAACGGAGCTTCTCGCGCTAATGGACAACGCTCCTTACAGCTTTATAACCGGTTTTCGCGAACACGATTTACGTAATTTCCTATCCTTCAGGCACCGTACTTTCAATACAACCGATTTGCTGTATTTTATTTCGTTTTTGCGCCATCATTACGCTCGCTATCCTTCGCTGGAAGACGCATTCCTACCGCATTACGGCGCGTTGACCGAGGAACCGGTTAAGGCCGGTCTCATCCATTTTCATCAATATTTTTTCTCGCTGGAAGATGCACCGGACCGTACAAAAAAGCATATCTCAACACCGGCGCGAAAGTCGGCCTGTAAACGCTTGAACATGTTTTTGCGATGGATGGTAAGAAAGGACGATAAGGGCGTTGACTTTGGCCTTTGGAACAAGCTTAACCAAAAAAATCTTATCTGCCCGCTCGATTTGCATGTGGCAAGAGTAGCAAGAAATTTGCAATTGCTGACCCGAAAGCAAAACGACTGGCAGGCTGCAATGGAACTTACCGAGAACCTTCGCAGGTTAGATGCAGCCGACCCGGTGAAATACGATTTTGCGCTCTTTGGATTAGGTGTGATGGAAGGGTATCATTAAGAAACCACTTATCTTTAAAAAAATTGATTATGAAAACAGCAACAGAACTGGCGGAACGCATAAACGATATGTATCAGGGAGAAAACTGGTCGGGGTTAAATTTAAAAGATTTGTTGGCCGACATAAGTTTTTCTGAAGCCACTACGTTAACCAAAGTTTCTAACTACAGCATCGCCTCGGTTGTTGCCCACATCATTTATTATCTGAAATCGGTAACCAATAACATGGAGTCGGACGATGTGGATATTAGAGAAGAGAAAGGTTTTCAAATAAAAAATATGGAGGGCGATGTGGACTGGCAGGAGTTACTGCGTACGCTTGGCCTTGCGGTTGCTAACCTCGTAAACAAAATCAACGACATGGATGCAAATGAAAATATTGAGACGTTTCAGATCGACAGAAATCTTCACGCAGCCATCGAGCACTGTTACTACCACTTAGGGCAACTGCTGTTTTTAAAAAGGATGTTGCGCAGCGCTATTCCGTAACCGCAATCGTTTGCAGGAAGCGGAGGGCATTGCGTACTTTTACCGCAAAACTTTTATATGATCTATTCCATGACGGGTTATGGCCGTGCCGAGGCTTTTATTGGCGACATGAATTTCCTTGTTGAAATTAAATCGCTCAACGGAAAGCAGTACGATGTGCGCCTAACACTGCCTGCGCTTTTAAAGCCGTTTGAAATAGAAGTGAGGAATATATTGAACCAGCAACTGCAGCGTGGCAGCATCGAATGTATTATTACCATTAAACAAAACGGAGCCTTAAAACCCATATCCATTAATACGGCACTTGCAGAAGCCTACTACCTTCCCATATCCGAGCTGGCAGATAAACTGAAACTATCTCCGGAGAATATTTTATCAACACTTTTAAAGCTGCCCGATGTGGTGAACCCGGCGGTGGAAGTAATTGGCGAGAACGACTGGCTTTCGTTCAGGGCCTTGCTGGAAGAGGCCATTCGCGAACTAAACAGCCATCGCGAAAATGAAGGCCGGATTCTGGAGGCAGATTTAAAAGAAAGGATTGCGAACATTGAAAAAGAACAGGACCGGGTTGCATTGCTTGAAGTGGGCCGACGCAAAAAGGTGAAAGACGGTTTAATAAAGCTGCTTGAAGAACACGTAGGAAAAGATGCTTACGATGCCAACCGGCTGGAGCAGGAATTGATTTATTATATCGAAAAAATTGACATCAGCGAAGAGCAGGTGCGGCTAAAAAACCACTGCAATTATTTCAACGAAATTTTGGCCGACGAACAGATTTCCAAAGGCAAAAAACTATCATTTATTTTGCAGGAAATTGGGCGTGAAATAAATACTACCGGCTCAAAAGCATACGACTCCGACATTCAGAAATCGGTTGTGATAATGAAGGACGAATTAGAAAAAGCAAAAGAACAAGTGTTGAATGTGCTATAAAAAAATTTTACCTCTTTTTGTTTTAGTGGCCGTAAGTTGTTTGGCGTTGCCGTCATGCAAAAAACTGGACCTTTATCAAAAACTGAAGTGGTTTCCCGAGCAAAGATGGTCATCGTCCGACACCGCTTCGTTTCAGTTTAACATTGAAGATTCTTCTTTTTATAAAATCTATTTTGTGGTTCGCCATACCGACGCATACCATTTCAACAATATTTGGCTGAATATGCAGGTGCAGGATCCCGATACTATTTATACACTGCGCCGCGAATTTATTTTAGCCGATAATAGCCGGTGGATGGGAAGCGGAATGGGCGATGTGTTTGAACACCGGCTGGCTTTCTCCAATACACCGAGCCGGTTTAAGCCGGGAAGTTATCGGTTTAAAATGGCGCCCGCTATGCGGGAAGATCCACTGGAAAATATAATTAACGTGGGCATCCGGCTGGAGCGGCAACCTTAAACAGCGGCGTTTTATGCAAAAAAAACTTTACCTCATAACGGGTGTATATTGGTTTTTGTTGCTGTACATTCTGGCAGCGCTTTTATGGTGGTTTATTGCGCTCGAAAATCAAAACGATGTGATTACAGAAATCCGTGTTTCGGAGCTGCAGATGTCCGATCCGCAGTACGCGGATAAATTAGCTGCTGTAAAGGATCAGCGCAAGGTGAAAAACTTTCAGTTTGTAGGCGAGGGCATTACCTTTCTTGTAATTATTTTGGTGGGCGCCATTTTTGTCTATCGCTCTACACGAAAAGAAATTCGCTTTTCGAAGCAGCAACAAAATTTCATGATGGCCATTACACACGAGTTAAAAACACCAATTGCCGTAACGAAGCTAAACCTCGAAACGCTTCAGAAAAGAAAGCTGTCCGAAGAAAAAGTGGACCGGCTGATGCACACAACTTTAAAAGAAGTGAACCGGCTGAATCAGCTCTGTAATAACGTGCTTTACAGCACGCAACTGCAATTCAACAAGCAGGTTTTTCTTTTTGAAAATATGCAGCTGAGTCAGGTGGTGCGCAACATTTGCGAGCATAACCGCGATCGGTTTCCCAACCTTGAAATACAAGAAATCATTGAAGACAATGTGGAGATTTCAGGCGATGAACTTGCCATAGAACTGCTTCTGAATAACCTGATAGAAAATGCGGTTAAATACGCCGGAATACAGCATCCGATTAAGGTTAGTCTTTCAGCGCACAATGGTTGGGCAAGCCTTGCTGTTGCCGACATGGGGCCGGGTATAACGGAGCAGGAAAAAAAGAAGGTGTTTGAAATTTTCTACCGCGTCGGAAACGAAACCACGCGCAATGCAAAAGGCACCGGCTTAGGATTGTTTTTATCGCGCCGCATAGTGAAACAGCACAACGGAAAAATATCTATCAGAAACAATGTGCCATGCGGCACTGTGATTGCCATCAGCTTTCCATTAAAATAACCGGCTACATTTGCTAAAAAAATGAACCGCAGCATTGCCGATATCCGCTTCGATTATAAGTTGAAAACATTAAACGAAACGGACGTTGCTGACACTCCCCTGCAACAATTTTCTGTTTGGTGGAAAGAAGCTGTTGACAGTGAAATATTCGAAGTGAATGCAATGACGCTCGCCACTGTTGATAAAAGGGGCGCCGCGGATGCCCGCATTGTTTTGCTGAAAGATTTTACGAATGAGGGATTTGTATTTTTCACCAATTATCAAAGCAACAAAGGGCGTCAAATTGAAAACAACGAGCAGGTTTGTTTGTTGTTTTTCTGGAAGGAGCTGGAGCGTCAGGTTAAGATAAAAGGCGTGGCAGAAAAAATAAGCGCGGCCGACAGCGATGCATACTTCTGCTCGAGGCCGTTGGGTAGCAGGATTGGAGCCTGGTGCAGCCCGCAAAGCGAACACATCAGCAGCAGGGCTGTGTTGGAGGAAAACGTTCGTTACTATACCGGAAAGTTTGCTGATGGCGAGGTGCCACGGCCTCCGCATTGGGGCGGCTATCTTATCCGGCCGGTTTCAGTGGAATTTTGGCAAGGCAGAAGCAGCCGCTTACACGACAGACTGCTTTACCTGAAAGAAAATGACGGATGGAAGTTGCAGCGTTTAGCGCCATAAAAAAACGGTTGACCTTTCTTCGTCAACCGCTTTTTTATTCTGCAACATTAGAAGTTCCTAACGAGCTTCTTTTTGTTTGCTTCGTTTCTTTTGCCTTTCTGCTTTTGCCGAAAGAACCTTTGAAAATTTTACCTCTTTTTGTTTTTTTATCACCTCTTCCCATAATTTCTATTTTTATACGTAAACATAAAGAAGCAGAAGTTGCCTCCTGCTCCATACTGTAATATCTTATTTAATTTTCGATGTAAGTCCTTTACCGGCTTTAAAACGCGGAGCTTTTTTAGCTTTAATTTTAATCGGCTCTTTTGTTTGAGGGTTGCGTCCCATACGCGCAGCGCGCTTGGTTACAGAAAAAGTACCGAATCCAACCAATGTAACTTTATCACCTTTTTTAAGTGCTTTGGTAACCGCAGAAACAAACGAATCTAATGCAGAGTTAGCCTGGGTTTTTGTTAATCCCACCTCATCGGCAATGTGGGCAACCAGTTCAGCTTTGTTCATAATTTAATTTTTAAATTGTTGAGGAGAACAAATGTATTAGCTTTTATTGTTCAGAAAAATTTTTCGCGCTTTTAATTTTATTAAATCGCACGTGCAAATCATTTACTGGTGCTGCTTTCAGGCGCAGCAAAAGTGAAAACAAACATGCCGACAAACGGTTTACGATTTTGAAATCACCTGCATAACGGTGGCAAAGCTTACAAAATCGTCGTTCCATTTTTGTTGTTTCTGCTTTTCTATGGCAGGCCCGTAAAGCGATTTAAATCGATTGTAATCTTCAATATTTTCGGCAAAAAACTGAAGAGCATAGGTTGCGCCTTCTTCTTCGTCCATATCCAGCAAACGAACAAATTGAAAGCCGGTAAAACATCCGCTTTCCATCACCTCGGCAATATAGGTTTCACGCATCCACAGCTTCCATTTTTCTTCGATTGATGCGTTTACTAAAACAGTTAAATTGTAGATATACATACATGTGTTTTTATAATGATAGTTCTAACATTACAGGACAGTGGTCGCTGTGTTTTACGTGCGGCAATATTGCAGCTCCCTTTAGATGTGGAACCAGGTTTTCGGTTACGGAAATGTAATCGAGCCGCCACCCTTTATTGTTCAGCCGCACCGAGGGGAAGCGCTGACTCCACCAGGAGTAATGATGCGGATCCTGGTTAAACACCCGGAAGCTGTCTACAAAACCATTCGCAAAAAATTTGTCCATCCACTGTCTTTCTTCGGGAAGGAAACCGGTTGTGTTTTGGTTTTTCTTCGGGTCGTGAATGTCTATTTCCTTATGTGCAATGTTATAATCGCCACAAACAATCAGCTTGGGTCTTTCTTTTTTTAGTTCGTTCAGATAATTCAGAAAATCGTTCAGCCATTCGTACTTAAAAGCCTGCCTTATCTCACCCATTGTTCCCGACGGAAAATAAGCGTTAATAAGCGTAAGGTCATTAAAATCGGCGCGAATAATTCTGCCTTCCACATTGCTTTGCTCCATGCTGCAACCCATCACCACATTGTCGGGTATCTGTTTTGTGAGAATAGCCACGCCGCTGTACCCCTTCTTTTCTGCCGGGCACCAAAAAGTTTTATATCCGAGTTCCTCAATACGTTCTACCGGAATATTTTCGAGCTGGGCTTTAATTTCCTGCAAACAAATTACATCGGCCGGATGATCTTTCAGCCAGTCGGCGAAGCCTTTTGTAATTGCTGCGCGGATGCCGTTCACGTTATAGGAAATAATTCGCATGGGTTAAATACATTTACAATTATGGACGATGATAAGAAGCGAATCCGTTCGAAGGAGCACCTTTATTTACGCGGCCCGTTAAAGCGAAGTTCGGAATTAAAATTTGCTGTAAACGTTTTCAAAGAATTTATTGGCGCTTTCAGAACGCTTCATTTTATGGGGCCGTGTATTACTGTTTTTGGATCGGCGCGGTTTAAGGAAGATCATCCTTTCTATAAAAAAGCAATGGAGTTTGGTAAAGCCATTGCGGGCATCGGGCTAACAACGATGACGGGTGGCGGACCGGGGATTATGGAAGCCGCAAACCGCGGTGCATTTGAAAACGGCGGCAATTCGGTGGGATGTAACATTCGCCTGCCTTTCGAGCAACAGGCCAATCCCTACCTCCATAAATCGCTCGAGTTCGAACATTTCTTCACACGAAAAACCGTCCTCATTAAATACAGCTATGCGTTCATTATTATGCCGGGCGGCTTCGGAACCCTCGACGAGTTTTTTGAAACCCTTACCCTCATCCAAACGAAAACCATCACCCAATTTCCTGTTGTGGTTTTTGGAAAAGAATTTCACCAACAGTTGCTGGAGCATATTAACGTGATGGCCCGCGAATCGACCATTAACGAACAAGATCTCCAACTGGTTTTATTCACCGATGATGTGCAGGAAGCCATGGATCATATAAAAACTTATCTGAAGCAGAACGTTGAGCTGCGAAAATTTCTGCCTATGTGGTGGTTTCTGGAAACCGCTTAGATGAACCACAACAGCAAAATGCTGACACACGGAATAGCAAAAAGCAGTGAATCGAAACGATCCAAAAACCCGCCGTGCCCGGGCATAAATTTTCCACTGTCTTTCACACCCGCCAAACGCTTCAGTTTACTTTCAAATAAATCGCCAAACGTGCCTGCCACAGCGCTTACAGCGGCAACGGAATACCAAAGCACCGGCGGATAGGATCCTGTATTTTTAAACAGCAAGTGGGTAAAAAGCAAACCGGTTACCACGACTGCCAACAACATACCTCCGATTGTTCCTTCCCATGTTTTTTTTGGCGAGATGCGGCTTAACGGCCGCCTACCCAGCAACGACCCAACCAGATAAGCCATTGTATCGTTAATCCAGATAGATACGATAACGCAAACACTCAGCTTCAGCCCGTTTTCCAGGTCTGCAACGGTTTCAACATCGGGCGAGTAATCGGTATTAAACGCTGTGCGCATAGCCATTAATAAACCCATAGGAAGCGAAATATAAACTAGCCCACCCCACGATATCAGCATTCTGCGACCTTCAATATTTTTAGCAAATAAAAACTCTGCAACGGGCAACACAATCAGCAGCAACAGTCCGCCGTATAAACCTGCGGCATGCATTGTAAAACCGCCAACGGAAAAATGCTGATTGCACATCCACAACATAAAACACCATCCCGCCGCTGCCATGCCGTATTTATGAACCGGCGTTATTTCCTGGTAGCTGGGATGAATGATGCCCATCAGCTTCTGATACTCCATCCAACACCCAAAGTGAATAATGGAAAACAGGAGTAAGAACAACCAATGATGAAGGAAAATTCCCGCCGCCATTATCAGCACAAAGAAAACGGCCGTTAAAGAACGTGTTTTAAAAGTCTGACGGTCCAGTGCCATATCAATCTTCTTTTTCTTGCCGGTGATCGTCCTGCATCCGTTTCAGCTCGTTATCTATTATAAAGCGGGACTGTACCAACCTGCTTTCTCGGAAGAACACCACTCCAAACATATACAATAGCGGCAATGTAAGCAAGGCGTAGAAAATGGGAGTTGTTGCGTTGAGTGCATCTTCTGCAATGCCTCCCGGTCCCGACGTGGCGTACACCTGAATTAGAATAAAGGCATTGTTTAGAAAGTGAAAGAAAATACACAGCCAAAGGTTGCGGCTCCATTCAAAAACGAACCCAAGCAACAAACCCAAAAAAAGGCGTGACAAAAATCCATAAAAAGAAAAATGTATCAAGCTGAACAGTAAAGCTGTGATTACAATAGCCGCTACAGGCTTCGCATTGATCTTTTTCAGCATTTGCTGCAATCCGCCGCGGAATAGCATTTCTTCCACGATAGCAGGAATCAGCGCGAGCAACACGAGTGAGATGAGCAAATCGGAAAAATGATCCATCCGTGCAAGGATCATTACCTGATCGCTGTACTTCTCCTCCATCAGCTTAAAGTAATTTGTCATTTCACCGCTTAGCGGAATGCGTTTCATAATTTCTGCAAGCGACCCACTCATCAGCATCGCCGGAATCACCATTAGCACCAGCAGAAAAACCTGTTTACCACTTGCCATTCTGTTAAATCCCAAAAAAGCAAACGGACTTGCTGATCTTCCTGTTACCAACCATGCATAAGCAACTGCCGGAAGCGCCATCAGCACCACTGAGCCTGCTAACTGCAACAGCCGCAAAACACCTACTTCCTTAATGGCTCCGGCCTGAAGCGGGTTAATGCGGTAGGCGGTTAAAATTAAGTATTGAACCAAAGTTGATAGAACCAGCGAAAGGCCGAAACAAATCAGGAAAGCTGCGATGTGCATTCCCGGTGTAAGGCGCCGCTTCTGTAACATATCATTCATAAATAAGGCTGTAAATTTGCACCTCTTTTATTGAAAACGGCTAAAAATTATCTTTATAAAAGTATGGTGAACATTGGTTCCGTTCGGCTACCTGAATTTCCGCTGCTGCTTGCACCTATGGAGGATGTGAGCGATCCGCCATTTCGGGCGGTATGCAAGGACGAAGGCGCCGACCTGATGTACACCGAATTCATTAGCAGCGAAGGCCTCATCCGCGATGCGATAAAAAGCCGAAAAAAACTCGACATTTTCGAAGAAGAACGCCCTGTGGGAATTCAAATTTTTGGCGGAGACGAAGAAGCCATGGCGCTCAGTGCAAAAATTGTTGATGCCACCGGTGCGGATTTGCTCGACATCAACTTTGGTTGTCCTGTAAAAAAAGTAGTTTGTAAAGGAGCCGGCGCAGGTGTTTTAAAAGATATTGACCTCATGGTTCGCCTTACCAAAGCGGTGGTGAACAGCACCACCCTTCCCGTAACGGTAAAAACGCGGCTTGGGTGGGACGAAAATTCCATTAACATTGAAACGGTTGCCGAACGGCTGCAAGATGTGGGAATACAGGCTTTAACGATACATGGCCGCACCAGAGCGCAGATGTATAAAGGACACAGCGACTGGAGCTTGATAGCGGCCGTAAAAAACAATCCACGTATCCATATTCCGATTTTTGGAAACGGCGATATCGATTCCTGCGAGAAGGCGCTGGAGTATAAAAACAGATATGGAGTGGATGGTATTATGATTGGCCGTGCCGCCATTGGCTACCCCTGGATTTTCAATGAAATTAAACACTATTTTACCACAGGCGAAAAGCTGCCACCGCCCACCATTCAGCAGCGCACCGATGTAATACGGAAGCATTTAAGAAAGTCGATTGAATGGAAAGGTGAAACAGTGGGTATATTGGAGATGAGGCGGCATTACACCAACTATTTAAAAGGCCTTCCGCATATTAAAGACTATCGTTTAAAGCTGGTGTCGCTTCAAACCGCAGATGCCATCGAAGAAGTGCTTCAGGAAATTAGCCGGCAGTACAACGGGTTTGCGTTAAGTGCATAAACTTCCCGTTGATGGAATTCAGTTTTGCATGGTTGCAGGATTTTTCTCTTTTCAACAATTCACTTCTCGCAGCTTAGGAGTAGCGCCTGCTGACTTATGAGAAGCCTTTTCCTTTTTTTGCAATCTCTTCTTTTACTCTTGGAATTACTTTCCGCGCAAACGTTTCTATCGATTGCATGGTAAGTTTATGCGGTACGGTTCCCACGCTTGCCTGGGCCATAAACCGGGTGAACCCAAATAGTTTGTATTGATGCAGAATTTTATCTGCTACTTCTTCCACGCTTCCCACCATTAGCGCTCCGGCAGGCGAGCATAAACGTTCGTATTGTCCGTAGCTCAGCGGCGCCCATCCTCGTTCACGTCCAATACGATTCATCATTTCCGCATAAAAAGGATAAAAATCT
Source organism: Chitinophagaceae bacterium (assembly GCA_039811185.1). Taxonomy (GTDB): domain Bacteria; phylum Bacteroidota; class Bacteroidia; order Chitinophagales; family Chitinophagaceae; genus JAEZDR01. Next base: position 284,729 of record JBDHYF010000001.1, read on the forward strand.
TTTCGTGCCTGTTCTCCATCTTCGCCCACAAACATGTGGTTATTTACCCCCAGTTTCATGTCAGCTGGATCCACTCCGTTTTCGAGAGCGTTGGTTTTATAAAGATTGATGAAAGGAAGAAAGTTTTGAGGGCTTCCGCCAATAATGGCGAGCATCAGCGGCAGCTTTAGTTTGGCGGCTCGTTTTGCTGATTCCGGCGTACCTCCGGCGGCGAGCCACACCGGCAATTCCGGTTGCAGCGGCCTCGGATAAACGGTATAGCCGTTCAGCGAAGCGCGATGCTTGCCTTTCCAATGTACGTTTCCGCTTTTATTGATGGCAAGTAAGAGCTCCAACTTTTCTGTGAAGAGAGAGTCGTAGTCTTTCAGGTCGTAACCGAAAAGCGGAAACGACTCGATAAAAGAGCCGCGGCCCGCCATGATTTCAGCGCGGCCGTCAGATAATAAATCTACTTCAGCAAACTGCTGAAAAACACGAACCGGATCGTCGGAACTTAGTACCGTTACAGCGCTGCTGAGCCGAATGTTTTTTGTTACAGTGGCCGCTGCGGCTAAGATAACGGCGGGAGAAGAAACGGCATAATCGGGCCGGTGGTGTTCGCCAACGCCAAAAACATCGATGCCAAGTTCATCGGCAGCAATCATTTCTTCCAAAAGCTCTTTCGTACGCTTATGGGCGGCGCCACCGCTGTTTTCCGCATGAAGCGGCATATCGGCGAACGTGATCAATCCAAACTCCATAACAGTATTTAATCGTGAATCACCATTAACGGTACATGACTGTGAAAAGCAAGTTTTTTTGTGTGTCGTGTTCTGAACAGACTCTCCAGCCACCCATGCTTCTTCGGAATGGTGATAATGAGGTCGGCACTTACATCGGCGGCAAACTGGTTAATGGTTTCAACAAAATCATCGCCTTTGATGTTATGGTATTTTGCGTTGATGCCCCCAAGCAAATTTTGCAGCAGGGCGCTTTGGCCGGCAGTATCCGCCGCATCGCTTTTTTCAACGTGCACCACATGCAAATTCGCCTTTGTTTTCTCCAGCACATTTTTTAAAGTAGCAACAGGCGTTGTTTCTTCCACCTTTTTGTAGTCGCACGCAAAAACCACATCTTCAATCGGTGTGTAGGAAGAGTCGGCCGGAACAATGATTACAGGCGTGCGGGTGTGTTCGATAACGGAAATGGTGTTACTTCCAATCAACACTTCCTCCACTTTGCTTTTTCCTGTAATGCCCATTATAATAAGATCGGCATTCGTTTTTTCACAAACCTCATTGATATTTTCGGCAAGTAAATTAAATTCCGACAACACGGTTAGCTGAACAACATCACCACACTCCGGAAGCAACTGCTGTTTGAAGTTTTCGAGCCCTTCAATACTTGATCGTTTCAATTCTTCTATGTCGAGCAATTGAATCGTTGGCATTGCGGGATCCACGTTCACCGGTGTTTGATAGGCGTTATAGAGTACAATGGTTGTTGCACTATGACCTTTTGCAAAATTGATGGCATACAAAGCCGCGTTGTAGGCAACAGACGAAAAATCGGTAGGTACTAAAATGGTATTCATAAATAAGGTTTAATCGATGTTTTCAATAATGCCAGCAATGCCTTGTCCTCCACCAACGCATGCCGTTACCATTCCGTACTTTTTGTTTAGGCGTTTCAGGTCATTCAATATCTGAACCGTAAGTTTTGCTCCGGTACAGCCAAGCGGATGTCCGAGGGCAATTGCGCCTCCGTTTATGTTTACAATATTTTCGTTGAGACCAAGCGTCTTAATTACCGCGATAGACTGCGCCGCAAACGCTTCGTTCAGTTCCACCAAATCAATTTGTGACTGATTCATATTGGCGCGCTTCAGTACTTTCGGCACCGCAGCAACGGGCCCAATGCCCATGATGCGCGGCTCTACACCTGCACTAACGCAGTTAACGAGTCGGCCAATTGGTTTTACGTTTAACTGTTTCACCATCTTCTCACTCATCACAATCACAAAAGAAGCTCCATCGCTCGTTTGCGATGAGTTACCAGCTGTAACGGTGCCATTGGCAGCGAATGCAGGCTTCAGCTTGGCGAGTACTTCCATATTGGTATCTGTCCTCACGCCGTCGTCGGTGTCTACAACATAGCTTTTTGTTTTTCTTTTTCCTTTTTCATCTACATAAACCTGTTCTACATTAATCGGCATAATGCCGGGTTTAAAAAAGCCGTTTTCTATTGCCCTTGCGGCTTTCTGGTGCGATGCAAGGGAAAAGGCATCTTGTTGTTCGCGGGTTACCTCGTATTCCTTAGCAACAGCCTCTGCGGTTAATCCCATGCTGAGGTAGTAGTCGGGATCTTCTTTTGCAATGGAGTAGGCCGGCGCAGTTTTCCATCCTGCTGTTGGCACAAGGCTCATACTTTCGGTTCCGCCCGCAACAATGCAGTCGGCCATTCCCATTCTAATTTTGGCGGTAGCCATGGCAATACTTTCAAGTCCGCTTGCACAATATCGGTTAATTGTAACACCGGGCACTTCAATTCCTAAAGCACGCGCCGCAATAATTCTTGCCACCTGTAGGCCTTGTTCGGCTTCGGGCACGGCATTTCCCACAATTACATCATCTACCAGCACCGGATCGAGCTGAGGTACCGACGCCACTAATCCTTTAATCACCTCTATGGCTAAATCATCGGGCCTGTAAAACCGAAAACCACCTTTCTTGCTTTTTGTTACGGCCGTACGGAAACCCGCAACTATATACGCCTCCTGCATAATGATAATTTGTTCCAAATATACTTAAGTAGCTGTTTATTTTATTTGATATGAAAACCTGCTGCCAATTGGTTAAATAATTTTTCTTTTGCAGTAATGTATGCACTGCTACGACAACTGCTTTTTCTTTTACCTCCGGAAGAGGCACACGCTTTTTCGATGCGGATGCTGGAAAGGATAACCCACCTGAGTGTTGCCGAACGCTTTTTTCTGAACCGAACGCATCTGCAAGGCAAACCCTATGAAGTTTTTGGGCTGAAGTTTCCGAATAAGATTGGCATGGCTGCCGGGTTCGACAAAAACGCACATTACCTGAAACAGCTGGCACTGCTGGGTTTCGGCCATGCAGAAGTAGGAACCGTTACGCCCATGCCGCAACCGGGAAACGAAAAACCGCGCTTGTTCAGGCTAACTTCCGACAAGGCCTTAATTAACCGGATGGGGTTTAATAATAATGGTGTGAAAGCCATTCGCGGCCGGCTCGAAATGTGGCGCCGAAACACAGCACACACGCCCTTCGAAAACTTTATTGTAGGCGGTAACATTGGAAAAAACAAGAACACGCCAAACGAAGATGCAGGTCGGGATTATAAAATTTGTTTTACAGAGCTTGCTGAAACCGTGGATTATTTTACCGTCAACATCAGCTCGCCGAACACACCGGGCCTTCGTCAGCTACAAACGAAGGAGGGGATAGAAAGCATTTTTTATCCGCTTCAGGAGCAGAACGCGGCATTGAAAAATCCGCGGCCGCTTTTGCTGAAAATAGCGCCGGATTTATCTGAGGAAGATTTGTTTGCCGTGGTAGAAGCCGCATTATCGCTCCGGCTGAGCGGCATCGTTATTTCCAACACTACGCTAAGCCGCGAAGGACTCCGTTCATCAGCAAAATACACAAGCGAGGCAGGCGGCCTCAGCGGGAAGCCTTTGTTTGATTTAAGCACTTCCACGCTAAAGAAGGTGGTGAGATACGCGGGGACCGACATCGGGGTGATTGGCAGTGGAGGAATTATGACACCCGAAGATGCTGTTAAGAAAACGGAGGCGGGCGCTTCATTAATTCAATTGTACACCGGATTTATTTATGCCGGGCCATCGCTGGTAAAGGGCATCCACACTGCATTAGAGGAAATGGGCTAAGCGAGGTTGGTTTTATATTTCGCCTTACGCACAAACAACAATTCGGTAATAATTATTAGTAACAGGCTAATGGCGGTCGTTGCCGTAACCTTGCCGAGGAAGAACCAAAAATTTCCGAACTGAATCCATTGGATAAACACCATATAAGCATGATGAATAAAGGTTAGCAGCAAAAGATACACGGCGTAGGGTGTTAGTCCCATGCTTTTAAAACTCGGCTCTGCGTATGTAATTTCGGTTGACTCTTGTGGAAGCAGAATGTTTAGAAGGAATGGCCGCACGTAGGCAATAAGCACACAGGCGGCAGCATGCCAGCCCGGAGTTGCTGTAAAGAAGTCGAAGATAAGCCCAAACAAAAACGAAACAATCAACAGCCAAAACCGGTTTATTTTAAAGGGAAGCCAGAGTACAAAAAGGAAATAGATATACGGCTTTACAAACTGATGAAGTGTGGGTACTTTGTTTAATACATACACCTGAAAAAGTATGAACAAACTGAAGCGGATAATATTGCGGATTATTAAACTCATGGATGTTCGGGTGCTGACTGTTCCAGCGCTTTAAGTTCTTTATAATTTTCACTGTCAATAATAAACGCATGTTGTAGCGTGAAGAAATTAGTTGATGGCGTAACCTTTACAGTATAAAAGCTCGAAGCCTCATATTTTACAACGGCTTTTACGGTGCCCACCATCACATTTGGCGGAAAATTACCCGAGTAAAAACTTGTTACCACGGTATCGCCTTTGTACGGCTTAGCGGTTTTAGCAATATTGTGCAACAGCAAGGTTTCAGGGTCCTTTCCATCCCATTCAATAATACCGGAATAATTGTTCTTCTTCAGCATTGCGCTTACCTTAAAATTCCGGTTCAGCACACTCATAACCCGGCAAAAATTAGCGCTGGTATCCACCACGCGGCCCACAATTCCGGTTGGCCCTATCACAGCCATATCCCGCGTAACGCCCTGCCGTCCGCCGCGATGCAGCATAATAAAATTGTTTTCCTCAAAAATGCTGTTACCCACAACTTTCGCGGGCAGCACTTTAATGGTATTGTATTTTCCTGCTGAGTCGCGCATCAGGCTGTCGGCAAAAGTTTCGAACGCAGTGTCGGCACCGGCGTGCTCACTAAAATAAAACTGCATTAAGGCCGTGTTCTGTTGCGTCAATTCGTTGTTGGCGCGCTTTAATTTAAAGTAGTAGTCTACATTATTGTATTGTTCATCTACCAGTCCCTTTACCTCCGTTGCATAAGAAGTGTACAACCCCTCGTATGTGCGGTTATAATTCACCAGCAATACAAGACAAACGACTTGAAGTATTACAAATACGAATAAATTAAAAAACTGTTTTATAAATAAGAAAACCTTCCGCATTCAACTCCTGTATTTTGCTCTGCTGCCGCAATGTAAACAACAATTTTAAACCCTAATGCACCGGGATAAAAACAAGTTTCTAAAAATCGAATTCGCGCCGCTGAATATTCATTCTTACACCGATGGAGTAAGTGGTGGCATTTTGATTTGGCAGGCCACTCACATTATATTGCCGCGTGTTAACAGAGCCATCGATAAAAAGATTTTCAATGATTTCGTACGACACATTTAGAGCTGCGTACAATGCGTTTACAGGCACGCCGGTTCCGATAAAAAAGCCATAATCACGCGGGCGGGTTTTATAATCGAGGAAGATGTTTGACCCAAAGTTTTTACCGGCCGAATCGAGCCCTTGTTTATACGTAATCACTTTTGCGTTAAAATACCAACGGGGATGTGGCTGATAGTTTGCCTGGAAGATAAATTCGCGGAATCCGGCGCCTAAAGGATGGGCAAACGGCTGGTTGTAATGCGTATAAGTGGTTGCACTGTCGCGGTGCGTATAGGCAAACGGACGCACGATGTTCATCTCTGCCAAAAGATCTAAATTCTTCAACCCAAAGGCATCAATGTATTTTCCGCCAAGCTGAAAGCCGTGTTTGTTTACCCAGGCGCCTTTTGAGTAATTTCTGATTTGATTAATATGAAACTCCGTTATCAGCAACTGGCCGTACAACTGAAACCGGTTTTTAATATTCGATTTAAAATCAAGACCCACGGTTGCCTTATCCGCACTTCCATTATTACTTTCTATTGCCCTGTAAAAGATAATGGGGTTTGCATAGCTGATGTCGAATCCGCGACCTGGTCTGTAAAACATAATATTTTCGAACAAGCCTATATTGAGCCATTTTGTGGGCTGAATGCTGAGGTGGTGCATCACCGTATATTTCTTTGGAAGCAGGTTGTCGCCGGGGTTGTTTTTAAAAGGCGCCACAAGCTCCGCAAAAATGTTCTGATACTTTAATTTCCAGATGCGCGTGTCGATCTTTAAATATAGATAGGGCGCGCTGTAATCGCTTAAAAATAGGCTGCGATACCCGTTTCCGATAAAGAGTTTGTCGTAAGCAAACGTGATGTCGATATGCTTTCCGGCATTAAAATTAATTCCGCCTCTTACATCAAAATAGTCAACCGCATCAGATTTAAATTTCTTGTACATCGCCGTTCCGGGAACCGCGTGCCGCGCCGCAATTTCTGCGCGCACATAATCGCCATAACGCTCCTGATTATCGGAAATATAGCTGTAAAATCCTACCCTTTTATCAATATTTCCTCTAACATAAATGCCTCTTGTGTTCTGAAATACCGACGTGCCATCGCTCGACTTTCCAAGTTGAAAGTTTACAACAGGGTTAACCGACAAAAAAAACTCATCGGTCTTTACCGAATATAGATGCGCCTGATTTTTATAGAAGTGTTCGAACAATGGCTCGTTTGTTCTGAAAAGGCCGGCGTTACGGCTTGTCCATTCAACATTAGCGAGAAAAGCGCTTCGCAAATTCGCTCTGTCAACAGCCGACAGATGAAGCTTGGTTGAACCGGATTTATCGAGTGAGTCGATATAGTCTAAGCGCTCGGTTATTTGGCGTCGGTTGTAAGGTTTTGTAGTGGTAAAGCCTAAAACCGAGTCGTTTCCGAGTTTAATATCGAGGCGGTTTAATAACTGATACTGTTTGTTGTGAAGAGGTAGCGGATCGGCTTGTGCAAAAACAGCATTCGAACAACAAAAAAGGGCAGCAGCCAGCAGAGATTTTTTCATTTAAGCATGTTTATTACCTTGCAAAAGCGATGGCAGATAAATACATCATCAAAGATACAAGGATAGTTAACGAAGGTAAAACTATAGAAGGTGACTTATATATTAATGAAGGAAGAATAGAAAAATTTGGCGGACAGCTCTCTGGTCCTCCAAACGCCCGAGAGATAAACGGGCACGGCAAAGTTCTGATTCCCGGCGTCATTGATGATCAGGTACACTTTCGCGAACCGGGCCTGACTCATAAAGCAACTATTTATTCCGAAGCAAAAGCCGCCGTTGCAGGAGGTACAACCAGCTTTATGGAAATGCCCAACACCATTCCGCCGGCTCTTACACTCGATTTACTCGAAGAAAAATACGCCCTCGCAAAGCAGCATTCATTAGCCAATTATTCTTTTTATCTCGGTGCCTCCAACAACAATGTTGAACAGATACTGAAAGCCAACAAGCACAAAAACAATATTTGCGGCATCAAAATATTTATGGGTTCCTCTACGGGCAACCTGCTCGTAAACAACCCGCTTAGCCTGGACAGGATTTTCAGCGAATCGGAAATGTTGATTGCAACCCATTGCGAAGAAGAAGCCATCATCAAACAAAACTATCAGCAGCTAAAAGCAGAGAAAGGCGCGCTGCTTCCTTCCGACCATCCGCTTATCCGTAGTGCTGAAGCTTGTTTTGAAAGTTCGTTCAAAGCCATACAATATGCTTCGAAACACAACAGCCGCCTGCACATCCTGCACATTTCAACAGAAAAAGAAATTCAGCTTTTCGGCAACATCATTCCACTTGAAGAAAAACGCATCACGGCTGAAGTTTGCGTGCACCATCTTCATTTTACTTCGGATGACTATGCTGAAAAAGGAAATTTAATTAAGTGTAATCCGGCCATCAAATCGCCCAATAACAGAGTAGCACTGTGGCAGGCGTTACTCAGCGACCGGTTAGATGTAATTGCAACCGACCACGCACCACATCTTTATAACGAAAAAAACGGAAGTTATGAAGATGCGCATGCCGGACTGCCGCTTGTGCAGCATTCGCTCCAACTCATGCTTCATTATGTGCAGCAAAAACAAATCAGCATAGAAGATGTGGTAAGGAAAATGTGCCACGCCCCGGCGGTTTGTTTTCAGGTGAAGGAAAGAGGGTTTATCCGCGAAGGATATAAGGCCGACGTTGTTTTAGTAAATCTTGATGCACCGGTGGTGGTAGCAAAAAGCAATCTGTTATATTGCTGTAAATGGAGTCCGCTTGAAGGCACAACTTTTAATAGCCGCATAGAGCAAACTTTTGTAAACGGCAATCTTGTTTATGAAAACGGACGCTTTAATGAATCTGTAAAAGGGGAGAGGCTGATGTTTAACCGTTAAACCGTTCGTATGCAAACCGATAATACTACGCTTGCCGATTTGTCGGTATTTACTTCTGACGACAGTTTTTCAATTTTTGAAAAACTCAACTTTACAATAACGGCAGGCGGAAAAGAATGGCTGAAAATTTTTTTGAAACGACGGCTTTCTGCCATCGAAGAAATCGAAGGCGTTCAACAAACCATCGCAGCAATTATGCAGGTGGAGTCGCCATTAATCAGTCGTATCAACAACGGAACTTTAATGGTGGTAGAGAAGTTTTTTTCTTCCTCTTTTGCTGAGCTTCCGCAAAGGCCCAACGCCTTCAGCGGCAGGCTTTACAAAGTTTTTGCGGCTCAGGATTTTTCGTTGTTGAAGTATTCGGTTCAGCACTTTGTGCGGTTTATAAAAGGGATTTCTAAAATCATCCGTTTGCTTGGCCCGCAGGATGGGGTGAAGGAGCTGCGCGTATTGATAAATCGCATACAGCAGTTAACAGAATCGGAATTGTTTCAGTTTGCACTCAGCTGTAAAAATGAAAAGCAAATTTCAGTACCGAAAATACTTTGGGCTGCACGACAAATGAAATACCATCATAAAGCCGATGTGTTTGAACTGATAGAACTTTTTTATAAGATAGATGCCTACAACAGCGTTGCAACGGCAGCTAAAAAGCTTACGCTTAGCTTCCCGGTTTTTACGGGAGGCAGCCGGCCTGTTTTGAAAGCCGAAAAATTGATTCATCTGTTGCTGGAGCAGCCGGTAAGTTATGATGTTGAACTGGGCGCGGAAAAGAATTTCCTGTTTCTCACCGGTGCAAACATGGCCGGAAAAAGCACGTTTATTAAAGCCGTTGGTGTAGCTGTTTATCTTGCCCACGCAGGCTTTCCTGTGCCGGCAAAGAGCTTAACCCTGAATCTGCAACAGGGCCTTCTTACCAACATTAATACGCAGGATAATATTGCCAAAGGAGAAAGTTATTTTTATAATGAGGTGCAGCGCATTAAAAAAACAATTGAAAAAATTTCTGACGGAACAAACTGGTTTATTTTAATCGACGAATTGTTTAAAGGCACCAACGTTGAGGATGCAATGAAGTGCAGCCTCGCGGTAATTGAAGGCATCCGTAAAATTGATAAAGCGCTCTTTATTGTATCTACGCATTTGTACGAGCTGAGCGAAAGCTTGCGTATCTATCCCAATATTGAATTCAAATTTTTTGAAACCCGCGTCGACAATGAAAAACTGATTTTTAATTACCAGTTGCAAAACGGTGTGAGCAACGACAGGCTGGGCTATCTCATTTTAAAACGCGAAGGCGTTATTGACCTGCTTCAAAAAATATAAATCGTTAGCACGAAAATTTGTATCCAATGCCGCGGATGGAATGGAAAAATAGTGGGTGGCGGCTGTCGCGTTCGAAAAATTTTCTATAAGTGAGGATGAAATTATCAATTGTTCTTGTTGTGGGATAAACATTATAGCCCCACACAAGCTGCAAAATCCGCTCACGGGCAACCACTTCATTTTTGTTTTCGATGAGTAGTTTCAGCAGCATCGCTTCTTTCTTACTTAACTCCACCCTTTTGCCGTCCCAGGTAGATGCTGTGTGCGATTTGAAGTCAATTTTATTGCCGCCAAATTCAAAATTATCGAGCACACTTTCTTTATCGTGTAGCTTTTTGTTTTTCTCAATCAGCTTCTCCACCCTTATCAGCAGCTCTTCCAGATTAAAGGGTTTCGACAAATAATCGTCTGCCCCTTTCTTCAGCCCCAACACCCGATCGGCGCCGGTATTTTTTGCACTCAACATTAATATTGGAACATCGTTGTTTTTTATGCGCACGGTTTCGGCTATAGTGATGCCGTCTACACCCGGCAACATAATGTCTAAAATCAGGAGGTCGAAATACTCGTTCTCAACGGCCTTCAAAGCGTCGTTTCCAGTGAATGCCGACGTTACCGAATAGTCTTCCATCTCCAGATTCATCTTAATGGTTTCATGAAGATGTTCTTCATCCTCCACCAGCAGAATGTTTCCGTTATCGCCCTTCATTTCAAAGGTTTTTCTTGCGCTCTAAAATACTGAAATCGCTTTCGTCTTTCACAATTGAGTTGGTTAAAACACCCAGTCCTTCAATCTCCATTTCAACCAAATCGCCTTCCTGCAACCATTGGTCAACGTGCTCCGGATTGTTCAGCCGGCCGGTTCCATTCAGCTCAAGAAAACAGCCGGTACCAACAGTTCCGCTGCCAATTACATCGCCGGGAAACATCGTTACGCCATACGAACAGCGTTCAATTATTTCAGCGAATGTCCAGTCCATATCAGCGAGGTTTCCCTCACTCACCTGCACACCGTTTACCTTACAATTCATTTTTAAATTCCATGCTTTTCCGGTATGGCCCTCCTTGCAGGGCACTTCAAAAGGCTGCAACTCATCGAGCGTAACCAGCCAGGGGCCGATTACGGTGGCAAAATCTTTTCCTTTTGCAGGGCCGAGATTCAGCAACATTTCTTCCATTTGCAGTTGCCGGGCGCTCATGTCGTTCATTATCATTAAGCCGCCAATATATTCATCTGCTTCCTCGGCTTTAATGTTACGTCCATGCTTACATATTACCACCGCTGCTTCAAGTTCAAAATCCAGTTTATGTAAGTGATCCGGCATTACCTCCACACTTCCGGGGCCTTGTATTCCGTGGTGGTTGGTGAAGTAAAAGATGGGATATTGATCGAACTCGGGAATCATGTCCACTTTCCGGTTGCGCCTCGCCGCCGCCACATGCTGGCGAAATGCGTATCCATCGCGGCAGCTCGTTGGAAAAGGAACAGGCGCCAACAGGTTTACCGACTCCGGAGCAACGCCTGTGTGTAAGCCCAGCCTTCCTTCTTTGATCGACTTTTCGCAGGCCAGCGCAACCGGATAATTGTCGTCCCAATATTGTAAAAACATCGACATGCTCGAAGGCAGGTCGGGATGCAGCGCATCGAGGTTATAAAATTTATCGTTTACGAGCATGGCAAGCTGATCGTGCCCTTCTATCAAATACGAAACAAGCTTCATGATATTTTTTTAAGTCAGCAAATTTATAACTTTTGCATCACCGCTATTGGGCCTTGACTGCAGCGGTAATTTCCGATGCGTGCACTTTTGCTTTCGGCTTCGCTATGATAGCTTCAATCTTACCTTTTCCGTTTATGATAAAAGTGGTTCGGTGAATCCCTTCGAACGTGCGGCCCATAAATTTCTTTTCGCCCCAAACACCGTAGGCATCGGCAATTGCGTGATCTGAATCTACAATCAGCGGAAACGGAAGCGCATTTTTTGAAGCAAATTTTTGATGGGAAGCAGCGTCGTCGGTGCTAACGCCAATCACCGCAATCCCTTGCTGCATCAGCATTTCGTAATTGTCGCGAAGGTTACAGGCCTGTTCGGTGCAGGTGGGTGTACTATCGCGCGGATAAAAATAGAGCGCAAGCGTTTTGCCTTTGTAGTCCTTTAACGCATGCGTAAGGCCGTTTTGGTCTTTGCCTGAAAAGGCCGGCGCTTTATCGCCTTTTTTTAGATGGAACATTTTTCTTTTTTTTCGGTGAGGTTGTTTTTTTAGCAGGAAGGTGATGTACACGCACAAATTCCGTTGTTGCCGTGCGGATGTTCCCGGCAACGTCTTCTGCTGTAATCGTTAATACATGCGGCCCAGGCTCGCAGTGCGCATCGAAAACGTAAGTGTACCGGTGGCCTTGTGGAATAAATTTTACCCAACGCCCGTCCACTTCTCCACGAACATACTTCAATTTTCCGAAGTCGTCTGTTACTACGGCCGCAATGCTTTTAGCTTGTTTGCTTCCGGCGGCGGGCAGCGATATTTTTGGCGGCACGGTGTCTTCGGCTACATACACTTTCCCAAATTTATTAAAGTGCCCGGTGTACCATCCGCCTTCAAACTGAGGCTTAATGGTGCTTTTTTCATTTTTTAATCCGGTAAAAATCATGATTGTCCTGTCGGCATTTGCCGTCTTATTGGCTTTTATCTTCAGCGTATATGCGCTGTGAACCGGAATTGATGCGTCGCCCACACGCCAAGTGGGTGACACTGCCTGTTTATCACTTCCATTTTCTGCCTCCAATGCCAAAGCGGCCGTATCATAAACAGAAGGCGGTTGCAGCAGCAGTTCTGCGCCCGCAGCAGTGATCCGCGCCGGCCGGTTGGGACTGATAAAATTATTGCTATAAGCAGGTGCAGACGGTGCGCCGGTGTATTGAATGTTGAACCGCTGCGTTTTTTTGTTGCCCGCAATGTCTGCAACAATAACCTCTATTGAATGCACTTTACCATCGCTGATATTGATTGTTCCGTCCGACGGATTTTGTGTGTAGGCGGCGTGCAAATTTCCCGGCAGCCGGCTCAAATGCTGAATTTTACTGCCTCTCAGCGCCCATTCTTTATAATCGATACCGGCGTTTACATACCGCGTTTCTGGAAAAGGAAACCTGTCGAAGGCAATGCTAAACACTTCGGCATTATTATGAAAAACCGATGCTGCATAAAAGCCCATCATAAAACCGGAGCTGTTGTTTCTGTCTTCGGCCCGAATGGCCAAGCGCACCGTCGGGCTGTTTACCTTCAGCAGGCCATTCATTACGGTAACCTTTCGCGGTGTTTGAAAATAGGTAGAACGGCTTCCGTCGTAAACATATACACCGTACACCGAAGGCGGTATTTTATCGGTAACCGCAATGCCTGCAAGCTGAGGGTTTACACTGCGTCCGGTTTTGGTTTCCCGTATTTCAAAATGAAGATGAGGGCCGGCAGAAGCCCCCGTGTTACCGCTTAAAGCAATCTGCTGATTTTTGCGCACACGAAATTCATCCGCTTTAAAATACACATCCGCTTCCCAGCTTTCGTTACGGTATTGCCATTCATCAATATGCTGCTCCAGCTCATCGTAAAAAGAATTCAGATGTGCATACAAAGAGGTATAGCCGTTGGGGTGCTGAATGTAAATCACCTTTCCGTACCCTTGATTACTGATGCCGACACGGCTTACAAAACCATCTTCAACCGCATACACAGGAATGTTTTCACGCTGTTGCGTACGGATATCTAAACCCATGTGATAATGATCTTTTCTAACCTCGCAAAAATTTGCAGATAAGGATAACGGAATGCGCAAGGGCGCCACAAACTGTGGGTTAGAAACGGGGTCAGGTATGGAATCCTTTCCGGCCGTTTCAGTCATTTTTGCTGATAGGTTGCCGCCGGAAAACCACCACATACAAAACCAAATAATAAACTTCATATTCATCATCATTAAAAAGAGTGCTTTTTGCAAAAGCTGTGCGCAATTGCAAAAGGCGGATAGTAAAACATTTTTTCCTTAATTATTGAAAAAGTTATGGCAATGCGGATCATCCTTTTAATTTTGCGCCATGCCTAAAGATGCTTCCATTCAATCAGTATTAATTATAGGCTCAGGGCCTATCGTAATTGGCCAGGCTTGCGAGTTCGACTATTCCGGTTCGCAGGCGGCAAGAAGTTTAAGAGAGGAAGGCATTCATGTGGTGTTGATAAACAGCAATCCGGCAACGATAATGACCGACCCGATGATGGCCGACAAAGTTTATCTGCTGCCACTCACTCCCGAAAGCATTGAACATATTTTACAGGAAAATAAAATTGATGCTGTACTGCCGACAATGGGCGGACAAACCGCGCTGAACCTTTGTAAAGAGGTGGATGAACTCGGCATTTGGGAGAAATACAACGTGCGCCTGATTGGTGTTGATGTGAAAGCCATTGATATGGCCGAAGACAGAGAGATGTTCCGGCAGCTGATGATTGATATAGGCATTCAGGTGGCGCCAAGCCGGGTGGCCAACAGCTTTTTAGAAGGAAAAGAATTTGCGCAGGAGATAGGATTTCCGCTCGTTATACGGCCTTCGTTTACGCTCGGCGGAACCGGTGGTGGTTTTGTACACAGTCGCGACGAACTTGAAGAAGCGCTGCAAAGAGGGCTTTCTGCTTCACCGATAAAAGAAGTGCTGGTTGAAAAAGCAGTGCTTGGATGGAAGGAATTTGAACTTGAATTGCTGCGCGATAAAAATGATAACGTGGTTATTATTTGCACAGTTGAAAACCTCGACCCGATGGGCGTGCATACCGGTGATTCTATTACCGTGGCTCCGGCGATGACGCTGAGCGACACGGCGTTTCAGAATATGCGCAACCAAGCCATGTTAATGATGCGCAAGCTCGGAAACTTTGCCGGCGGCTGTAATGTGCAGTTTGCGTTAAACCCCGAAAATGAAGAAATTATTGCAGTCGAAATTAACCCAAGGGTAAGCCGCTCGTCGGCACTGGCATCGAAGGCAACGGGATATCCGATTGCAAAAATTGCTGCCAAACTCGCTGTTGGATACACGCTCGACGAGTTGAAAAATCAAATTACAAAAACCACGTCGGCCTATTTTGAACCTGCGCTCGATTATGTAATTGTAAAAATGCCGCGCTGGAACTTTGATAAGTTTAAAGGCGCAAACGATACGCTCGGATTGCAGATGAAAAGTGTGGGCGAGGTAATGGCTATCGGCCGCAGCTTTACAGAAGCCATTCAAAAAGCCTGTCAGAGCCTCGAAAACGAAGCAGTAGGACTCGGCTATTACGGAAAAAGTATGATGAAAACCGACGAACTGGTTGAGTACATTAAAACACCGAAGTGGGACAGGATTTTCCGTTTAAAAGATGCGCTGATGCAGGGCGTCCGCGTGGCTACAATCGTTGCAGCAACCGGCATTGACCGCTGGTTTGTGTATCAGATTCAAAAAATTGTAGAGTTGGAAAAAGCTGTTGCAGCAGCCGCCGGTTTGCAGCATATTGATACCGATTTTATGCTCCGGTTAAAGCAAAATGGTTTCAGCGATGAACAAATTGCACGGATATTAAACAACTGCACCGATGAAGACGTTTATGCGAGAAGAAAAGAACTCGGCGTGCAACGTATTTACAAGATGGTGGATAGTTGCAGTGCGGAGTTTGAAGCCAAGACGCCTTATTTCTACAGCACCTTTGAAGCATAGTCTTAGCCTTTGCCTGAATATTTTATGGTATGTGCGGATGCTGTTTTCATTTTGGCGGTGTGATTCAGGGCATTGTTTCAACACTGAAATAACAGCCGATGGGCTGCCGGATGGAAATGGAAAACCCGCTGAAGGCTATGTGCGAAGGTGTTGCGGCGGATTTGAAATGGACAGCCGGACGAAGCCGCCGATTATGGAAACAGCCGCCGACAGCCCCAAATTCATTCTGAGTTTTCGTTGCTGTCAATTTCAGAAAATTCGAAGCCGCAGTGGAAGCAGTGATATTTTTTTTCGGCGCTCACCGGCATGCTCGATAAGCTGAAACTCACCACCGCCATCAGCCAGTTTTTGGGTGCATCGGTTACAATATATTCTACATCGGCAGATCCGCAGTTGGGGCAAGCTTGCTTTTCTTTGCGGTCGGCTTCAAACGCAAACAAAATTTCGTTTGCCTGATCGGCATCCTCATCCCTTACTGTTAGCTTTATGCCACCAACGGCATTGGTTAAAACCGGATCGATGGTTACGGTAAACTCATCCTGCAAAAAACTCTCTATTCCGTTTTCGGCAAGCTGCCCGTATGCAATGTGGGCTTCGATGTAAGTGTTGTATGTGCGAATGATTTTCACTGCCTCAAGTTAGGCAAAAAAAAGCCGGAAAAAACTTCCGGCAATATCTTTTTAGCTGGTTAGCATGAGTGGCATAACGAGCATTAGCAGGTCTTCATCGCTGTCCTGCTCAGTCGGCTTCAGCAGTCCTGCTTTTGTGGACGACGACAGCTCTATCCGGATTTCCGATGTTTCAATTGCGTTCAGCATTTCAATTAAAAACTTTGCGTTGAAGGCAATTTGCATGTCTTCTCCATCGTACTCACAGTTCATTCTTTCGTTTCCTTCAAAGCTGAAGTCGACATCTTGTGCAGTAAGCTGTAATTCGCTGCCGGTGATGCTTAGCGCCACCTGGTTGGTGCTTTTGTTACTGAAGATGTTGATGCGGCGCAGCGCGTTTTGAAACTGCTGCTTATCGAGCACCAGGTTAAACGGATTTTTTGTTGGAATTACCACTCTGTAATCGGGGAAGCGCGCATCAATCAGTCGGCAAACAAGCTCTATGGAGGCATGTTTGATGAAGAGGTGGTTTCCGTTATAGCTGATTGTTAACTCATCGTCGTTATCGGGCAGCGCGTTTTTTAAAAGCATCAGCGGCTTTTTAGGAACGATAAAGCTATCGGCTGAGGGGCAGCTCACATCTGTACGATTGTATTTTACAAGCCGGTGTGCGTCGGTTGACACAAACTGAATCCCGTCTTTCGACAATTCGAAAAATACGCCTGTCATAGCAGGGCGCAGCTCATCGTTGCTTACAGCAAAAATGGTTTTGTTAATGGCAGTAACCAGCGCGGTACTTTTCATGGTAAAGCTGCTCGTATCGTCGGGCGTAGGTTCTTTTGGAAAGTTCTCCGGATTTTCGCCCATTATCTTATACTTTCCGTTGTCGGAAGTAATCTCTATCGCATAGTTTTCATCGATAGAAAAGGTGAGCGGCTGATCGGGAATATTTTTAAGTGTATCGATAATAATTTTTGCCGGTATACAAATCTTGCTCGATTCCTGGCTTTGTACCTCCGTTTCCACCTTCATCACCGTTTCCAGATCGGTGGCCACCACCCGGAGGTTGTTTTTGTTGATTTCGAACAGAAAATCTTCCAAAACAGGCAATACCGTATTGGAACTGATAACGCCGCTGATTTGCTGCAAATGCTTTAACAGGGAAGAAGATGATACAACAAACTTCATTGGTTTAGTTTTAATGGCTTTTACTTAAGCTTGGCGCAAACCTACTGTAAAAATTTTTAAGAAGATTCACGCACCAACCGATTTAAAAATTTTCTTTTTCCGGGGTTTCGAAAGCGTGTTTTGAGAACAGAAAATGCGGCAGTTAGTTAGTTCTGACCCTTCGCAAGCGTGTCTAAAAGCGATACAAAATTGTCCCTCGCAATAGGCTTCACAATGTAGTCTGAAACCACGCCTGTAGATTTAGACCGGTTAATATCTACATCATCGAGCGAGGAGCTTACCATGAAAATGGTTACCGGTTTTCCGATGCGGGGCGCAAGCGAGGTATATCCTTCAAGAAACTGCCATCCGTTCATTACCGGCATGTGAATATCAAGAAATATGACGTCGGGCATGCTCTCACTTTCGTTAACATGCGACTGCATATAAGTTAACGCATCTTTTCCGTTCGTGAATGCCAGAATTCTTTGCGCATGGCCCGTGCTTTCAATGATTTTTTTAGCAGTAAACTGATAAATTTTATCATCATCGATGAGGCATACATTTAAACGGTCGTGTGTCATTTTACTACCTTTCTAAGTTGCAATTAGCTAATTTACATTTGTTTTTTAACTTTTGTACTTACGGCACTTAAATTTTGATTAATGGCTTCGGAAAATCCGCTTGAACCTTATTTACAAAAGATAAGATACTACTGTTCTTATCAGGAAAGAAGCCATCGCGAGGTAAAGGAAAAGCTGTACAGCTTTGGGTTGCGCAAGCAGCAGGTTGAAGGGCTGCTTTCTCAAATGATTGAGGAAGACTATTTAAACGAACAGCGGTTTGCTGTTACACTTGCACGCGGCAAACTGCGAATGAACCATTGGGGCAGGATAAAAATTAAGCAGGCGCTGAAAGCCAAACAAGTAAGCGAGTACAATATGAATCTTGCACTCCGGTCCATCGACGAAAACGAATACATGACTATCTTAAAGAAAACAGCCGAAAAATACAGCAGCCGGCTAAAAGGAGGCACTGCGTTCATGCGTAAACAGAAGCTCATTCAATCGCTCTTATCGAAAGGATTTGAAATGAAAGCCATTTTAGAAACCCTCGATGCTCCGTCTGATTGAACGCCGTTGAACACACATGATTTGAACTTATCTTCGTCCGAAATTTTTTACCGATGGCCAACTTCAGAAACTTTAAGATGGTGGATTATGTGGTGTTTGGAAGGGGCAGCTTTAACCAGCTCGACGAAATTCTTCAACCGCACAGACAGGAAGGCTTGCCGATGATTTTTTTGGTTGATCATTTTTTTGAAGGCAAAGCGCTTTTAAACCGCATACCGTTGAGGGGTAACGATAAAATTGTTTTTGCAGATGTTACTTATGAGCCTAAAACGACTCAGGTAGACGCACTCGCTGCTGCGCTAAAGCAGGAGTTTGGAAGCGTTAGCGGTATTGTTGGCATTGGTGGCGGCAGTACCATGGACCTCGCAAAAGCAGTGTCGCTAATGATGACCAACCCGGGTTCCTCAGCCGACTATCAGGGTTGGGATTTGGTGAAGTTTCCGGGCGTCTATAAGGTGGGCATTCCAACCTTAAGCGGTACCGGCGCTGAGGTAAGCCGAACCACGGTGCTTACAGGCCCTACGCGCAAGTTGGGAATGAATTCCGACTTCACACCTTTTAATCAAATTGTTTTAGATCCGCAGCTTACCGAATACGCTCCCGTTAACCAACGGTTTTACACCGGAATGGACTGTTACATTCATTGCATTGAAAGTTTGGAAGGCACTTATCTGAACGAGTTTTCGAAAAGTTATGGCGAAAAAGCCCTCGACCTTTGCCGCTATATTTTTCTGGAAAAGAAAGTCTGGGATGCGGAATGCGACGATAAGCTGATGATGGCATCTTACGCCGGTGGAATGAGCATCGCTTATTCGCAGGTAGGTGTTGCTCATGCCGTGAGCTATGGATTAAGCTTTTTGCTGGGCACAAAACACGGCGTTGGAAATTGTATTGTAATGAATCATCTGGAAGAATATTATCCTGAAGGCGTAAAGGAATTTAAAAAGATGGTGGAGATCAGCGGAGCAGAAATACCCACCGGCATTTGTGCCGGCCTTAGCGATGAACAGTTCGATACTATGATTAATGTATCGCTCGGCATGAAACCCTTGTGGGAGAATGCTTTGGGCAAGGACTGGGAAGCGATTATGACGCGCGAAAAGCTCAGGTCGCTTTACGAAAAATTTTAAAAAAAATGCTCCTTAACCGGAGCATTTTTTACATCTTATCATCGGCTGTTGGGCCATACATGCCCGGAAAGCGCACATTCAACATACGTAAATACACAGTGAGCTGGCCGCGGTGATGAATTAAATGATTGGTTGCCCACACGCGAATTACATCGAGCTTCGTCAGTGTAAAAATTACGTGATCGCCGGCACGCAGCGTCCACTTTTCCTGAAGCGCATCGCCGGTAACGGAGCCGAGTGCTGTTTTCGATTCCGCCACATTCCTATCGAAGAAGCTGAGCAGCTCATCAAGACTTGCGGGCTTCGGCGCTTTTGTGTAGTGATGAAAGTCGAGCTCCGAAGCTGTTACTGCATAAAAAGGCCAGGCGGCAAGCTCTGCAACGTGCGCAGCAAGCTCAATCAGCGAAGTGGCTTTTTCATGCGGCTTCCATGCCGGATTATCGAAGGGCACTACTTCCAGCAGCCTGCGCGTGTTCGTCATTTCGTAATTAAATTCCTGTAATAAAACTTCTGAAATTTTCATATTCTACTTGTTGTTTAATGAATTGATTGACATAATTCCACCAATACGCCATTTGTTGTTTTTGGGTGCACAAATGCCACCAGTTTGTTGTCGGCGCCGCGTTTTGGTTCGTCGGACAAAAGCAGAAACCCTTCGTGCTTTAAACGCTGCATTTCCGCTGTTATATCGTCTACCTCAAAAGCAATATGGTGTATGCCTTCGCCCTTCTTTTCAATAAACTTGCTGATAACGCCCGTTCCATCCATGCAGGCAAGCAATTCTACTTTCGACTCACCGGTTTTAAAAAAGGCTGTATCGACTTTCTCGCCTTCCACCCTTTCCGTTTTATAGCAAACGGCTCCCAAAAGTTTTTCGTAAACCGCTATCGACGACTGCAGGTTTTTCACTGCAATCCCAATATGTTCAACTTTCTTCATTTGTCGTTTTTAAGTGCGAAAGGTATTTCTTTTTTACTTTGTGCCGAAGGCTGAGATTATGAGTAACCTACCGCTATATTTAGATTATAATGCAACCACGCCGGTAGATGAGCGCGTACTGCAAAAAATGCTGCCTTATTTTTCTACGCGCTTCGGCAATGCATCTGCCCGTCAGCATTCGTACGGCAGCGCTGCTTCCGATGCTGTGGAACATGCGCGCAAACAAATTGCTTTTTTCGTAGGCTGCGAGGCATCGGAAATTGTTTTTACATCGGGCGCCACAGAGTCTGTAAACCTTGCCATTAAAGGCATTGCATCCGCCTACAAAAATAAAGGCAACCATATTATTACCGTTAAAACCGAGCACAACGCTGTTATAGAAACCTGCCGCCAATTAGAAAAGCAAGGCGCTGACGTTAGTTTTTTAGATGTGGACGAAAGCGGCAGCATTGATTTGAATGTGCTAAAAAATGCCATTCGGCCTTCCACTGTTTTAATTGCGGTGATGGCGGTAAATAATGAAACGGGCGTGGTGCATCCGGTTGCTGAAATAGCTGCCATAGCCAAAAGCAGCGGCATTTTATTTTTTACCGATGCCACGCAGGCAATAGGAAAAATTGCGTTTCACCTGCACGAGGTGGCGGCCGATGTGATGGCATTTTCCGCGCATAAAATTTACGGCCCTAAAGGCTGCGGCGCGCTTTATGTGAGGCGAAAAAATCCGCGTGTCAGCCTGCTTGCGCAGATAAGCGGCGGCGGGCAGGAAAAAGGCTTTAGAAGTGGTACGCTGAATGTGCCGGGCATTGTGGGTATGGGCGCGGCCGTAGAGATTTTGCATCAGGAATGGAAGGAAGAGATGAGCAGGCTGCAAAAAATGCGCGACACATTTGAAGCAGAACTGCTTTGTTTCGAAGGTGTTTTTGTTAACGGACGAACGGCTGATCGGGCGGCACACGTCACCAACATTTGCTTTGAGCAGTATGGAGGCGTTTCGTTGCTGGCGGCTATAAAGGAGCGGGTGGCTGCTTCTTCAGGATCGGCGTGCAGCAACGCGGAAGGCAAGGCTTCGCATGTGTTGCTCGCTATGCAACGCACCGAACAGCAGGCGAAAGCATCCATCCGCTTTAGCTTGGGCCGCTACACAAAGGCGGATGAGCTGCACAATTTCTGCGGTTTTCTGAAGGAAGAACTGCTGCTGCGGAAGGCGTTCAACAATTAACAATTTTTGACAATCGCCAACCTTAATTTTACTGTTATGACGACGATGAGGGAAAACGGAATTTTTATCAGCGATAAGGCAAAAGATCAGCTCATAAAATTGATGACGGATGCAGGTCATCCGACAGATGGCTCGTACTTTTTAAGAGTGGGCGTTGTAGGAGGTGGATGCTCCGGGTTGAGTTATAAAATGGATTTTGATAATGAGCATAAAGCCGGCGATCAAATTTTTGAAAGCAACGGTTTTAAAATTGTAACGGATTTAAAGAGCTTTCTCTACCTCGTTAATACGGTTTTGGAATTTTCAGATGGCTTAAACGGAAAAGGATTTTATTTTAATAATCCGAATGCAAGTCGCACATGCGCTTGCGGCGAAAGCTTTGCCGTTTAAAAACCTGATGACAATCATACAATAAACAAGTAACGAAAAACTTTTATGCTCCTGCATTTTTAAACAACATGTAGGAGTTTTTTTCAGCAGCCCTTTTAGTTTTGTATTTCGTGCAACCGGAAAATCTGCACTTGAAATTGGATACTCAATACTATTTTTCTTCCTTTTATACATCGGTAAAATATATTATTTAAATTAGCTTTTCATCTATTGTTTGAACGATTGATTTGCATTTAGCCGGTTTCAATTTGCTATGACGATAATCATGTAATAGTTTATGTGACGGTGTTTCCTTTGCATTATCAATTTAAAATCGATTTAATGAAAAGATTTTTTGTTTTACCCTTACTAATTGCACTGAGCGCCTGCGGCGGCGCAGACAACAAGCCGGCGCAAAACACGGCATCTGACCCAACCGCTACAACAGAAACAAAGGCTGCAACATCCGACGCCGAAAAAGGCTTTGGTAAATTTAAAGATGTTGAACTCGGCCCTCTCGATGATGCAAAAGTTGCCAAAGGCAATAAAATTTCTGATATGAAATGTGCTTCTTGCCACCGGATGGACGATAAAAAACTGGTAGGGCCGGGCTGGCAGGGCGTAACGGAAAGAAGAACGCCCGAATGGATTTTGAATTTCATTACAAACGTGGATGAAAACCTCGATAAAGACCCTCAGTCGATGGCGCTGCTGGAAGAATGTTTGGTAAGAATGCCAAACCAGAACTTAACAGACGACGATGCGATGAATATTCTGGAATACATGAGACATAACGATTTAAAAAAATAAAATAAGTAAACCTTTAATTCTCTATTTATGAAGAAGCAGTATTATAAGCTACTTTACATTCTGCCGGTGATGGCGGCATTAAACCTTACATCGTGTAAGCCAAAAACGGCTTCCACCGCCACAAGTGGCGATGCCGCCCAAAAAGTGTACGTTGCTCCCGGCCAGCACGATGAATTGTACGGCTTTGTTTCGGGCGGATTTAGCGGACAATTGTCTGTTTATGGAATCCCTTCCGGACGGCTGTTGAAAGTGCTTCCCGTATTCTCTCAAAACCCGGAAAACGGTTACGGCTACAGTGAAGAAACGCTTCCTATGCTGAACACCTCACACGGCTTTGTTCCTTACGACGACTTACACCACGTTCAGATTTCGCAAACCAATGGTGAAGCAGATGGCCGTTGGGTGTTCGTAAACGGTAACAACACACCCCGTGTGGCAAGAATTGACCTGACCACTTTTAAAACAGCAGAGATTATCGAGCTTCCCAACAGCGCCGGTAACCACTCTTCTCCTTTCATTACTGAAAACACAGAATACGTTGTGGCCGGAACTCGCTTCAGCGTTCCTGACGACGGTGTTGAATATCCCATTCACACTTACAAAGACAACTTCAAAGGAACCATCAGCTTTATCTCTGTTGATAAAGACAAAGGCGATATGAACATTGCATTCCAGCTTCAGGTGCCTGCACTCAACTTCGACCTTAGCCATACCGGTAAAGGACCGAGCAGCGGCTGGTTTTTCTTCTCTACCTACAACACAGAAAAAGCATATACGCTGTTAGAGGTAAACGCTTCTCAACGCGATAAAGATTTTATTATGGCTGTTAACTGGAAAAAAGCCGAGCAAATGGTGAAAGAAGGAAAAGCAAAGCCAAGAGCAGGAAAATACGCACACAACAAATGGGATGAAAGCAAACACATGGGTGTTTCTACCATTAAAGACAATGTGCTTGTGCTTACGCCCGATCAGCTAAAAGAAGTTTGTTATTTTATTCCATGTCCTAAATCACCACACGGAACCGACGTTGATCCAAGTGGTGAATACATCATCGGCAGTGGAAAACTTGCCGCCCTTCTTCCTGTATTTGCTTTCTCTAAAATTCAAAAAGCTATCGAGAACAAAGATTTTGATGGCGAGTACGATGGATTCCATGTATTGAAATATGAGTCTGTACTTCACGGTGAAGTGAAAAAGCCGGGGCTCGGACCTTTGCATACCGAGTTTGATGACAAAGGCAATGCTTACACTTCATTCTTCGTATCATCTGAAATCGTAAAATGGAATGTAAAGTCACTCGAAGTACTTGACCGCGTTCCTACTTACTACTCAATCGGTCACTTAACCGTTCCTTTGGGCGATACCCGTAAACCATACGGAAAATATGTAGTTGCGTATAACAAAATTACCAAAGACCGTTATTTGCCAACCGGCCCTGAGCTTACACAAAGTGCCCAGTTGTACGATATTTCCGGCGATAAAATGCAGTTGTTGCTCGACTTCCCGACTATTGGTGAGCCTCACTACAGCCAGATAGTTCCGGCTTCTTTAATTAAAGATAAGTCTGTAAAGATTTTCAAAATTGAAGAAAACAACCACCCTTATGTTGCAAAAGGTGAAGGACAGGCAAAAGTGGTTAGAGAAGGAAACAAAGTGCATGTGTACATGACGATGATAAGAAGCCACTTAACGCCAGATAACATTGAAGGCATAAAAGTTGGGGACGAAGTATACTTCCACTTAACTAACCTTGAGCAAGACTGGGATATTCCGCACGGATTTGCCATTAAGGGTGCTAACACGGCCGAGCTTTTAGTAATGCCGGGTGAAACACAAACCTTGAAATGGACTGCTAAAACACCGGGCATTATTCCTTTCTATTGTACCGACTTCTGTAGTGCGTTACACCAGGAAATGACAGGTTATATGCGTGTATCTCCCGCAGGAAGCAACACACCGCTTAGATTTGGAACAGGCGAAAATGCGCCCGGACCGGATACTAAATAAACTCCTCTTTTCTCTCAAATGCTGCCCGCTTCTTTGAGGCAGGCAGCATTTTCTTTTTAAAAAATACAACCATGCAAGCACAAAGCACAAAAAAAGGCCTCTTATCCATCACCCGAATTTTATCTGTTATTGGCGGCATTTGCCTTATCCTCGTTATTTTTTTACCGATCTGGAAAATTGAACTGGATGCCCCACAATATCCTGAAGGCCTTGTTATGAAAATACACGCCAACAAACTTGCCGGTGATGTAGAAATTATTAACGGATTAAATCACTACATCGGAATGCGTACGCTGCATGCCGATGATTTTGTTGAGTTTGCCGTACTGCCATACATCCTTGCGCTGCTTGGCCTCTTCGGGCTGCTCACTGCTTTTGTAAATAAGAAGTGGTTCTTCTTTGTTTGGGCCGGAAGCCTTGTGCTCTTTGCCATACTTGCCATGGTTGACTTCTACATTTGGGAGTATAACTACGGTCATAACCTCGATCCTACTGCTCCTATACAGGTTCCGGGCATGGCTTATCAGCCGCCGTTAATCGGCTTTAAACAGCTTTTAAACTTTGGAGCCTATTCCATTCCCGACCTTGGCGGATGGCTCATGTTTGGCGTAGGATTTATGTTAGTGTTCCTTGCTTACCTCGAAATAAAAACTATGAAAAAACATGCATAAAAAAATACTGCTTTTGTTGTGCATAGCTATTTCGCTTGCTGCCTGCTCAACAAAACCAAAACCCATTATTTTTGGTACCGACAATTGCGATTTTTGTAAGATGACAATCAGCGACACGCGCTATGGCGCCGAGCTGGTAACAAAAAAAGGAAAGGTGTTTAAGTTTGATGATGTTCACTGTATAAAAGCTTTTATTAAAAAAGGCGATGTGGAACCGGCAAACACTGCATCGACCTGGCTGGTGGATTTTGACGGAAACGGAAATCTTCTCGACGCCCATAAAGCTTATATGCTGAAACACGAATCGCTGAAAAGCCCCATGAACTCAGGCATTGCGACTTTTGAAAAACTTGAAAACCTGCGAAAAATAAACCTGAACAATTCAGGAACAGAATTAAAATGGGACGACTATTTAAAGGCGGAATAAGCACTTGTGTTTTATTGCTGCTGCTTTCCTCTGCACAAGCTGCCACCTGGACGGTTAGCCCCGGAAAAAACGGCCTTACCATAAAACAGGCTCTGGAAAAAGCCGCATCTGGCGACACCATTCTGGTAAAAAGCGGACACTATCACGAAGGCGCCCTCATCGTTAAGAAGCGCATAACGCTGCTGGGAGAAGGCTTTCCGGTTATTGACGGCGAAAATAAATTTGAAAACCTGCTCATCGATCACGACAGTGTTACGGTAGAAGGCCTTCGCTTCATCAATTCCGCAGCCTCCAGCTATGAAGACCTCGCAGCAGTGAAGGTGCAGAACGCCAAGCAAGTGGTTATCCGCAACAATAAATTCGAAAACAACTTTTTCGGCATTCATTCCATGAATTCCGGCTATGTAACCATCGAAAATAACCAACTGCTCTCCGGCGAAAACCCGCAGAAACCGGCAGCAAACGGCATCCATTGCTGGAAGAGCAAGTATCTGAGGATAGTTAACAACACCATCAGCGGCCACCGCGATGGAATTTATTTCGAGTTTGTTACCCACTCGCTTATCGAAAACAACCGCAGCATCGGCAACAAGCGGTACGGACTGCATTTCATGTTCTCGCACGACGACACCTACAAGCACAATATTATTCGGAAAAACGGCGCCGGTGTAGCCGTTATGTACAGTAAACGGGTAAAAATGTACAACAATATTTTTGCCGACAACTGGGGCAATGCGGCTTATGGACTACTGTTAAAAGAGATGTCGGACAGCCACATCGAAAACAATCTTTTCACACTTAACACTATTTCCATTTTTGCCGAAGGCGCCAACCGGATTACGATGGTGAATAATCAGTTTTATAAAAACGGATGGGCCATGCAGATACAGGCGAGTTGCAGCGAAGTAACCGTTACCAAAAACAATTTTATTGCAAATACTTTCGATGTGGCCACCAACGGCTTTTTAGTAATGAACCACTTTGATGAAAACTTTTGGGATAAGTATCAGGGCTACGATTTAAACCGCGATGGCTATGGCGATATCCCGCATCGCCCGGTTACGTTTTACTCCGTTATCATTCAGAGAAACCCCGGCGCACTCATGCTTTTCAGAAGCTTTTTTATCAGCCTGATGGATAAAGCCGAAACGCTGTTCCCCAACCTTACTCCGGAACATCTGAAAGACAATAAGCCTAAAATGAAAAAACTACCATTTAAAGAACCAGCTAATGATTAAAATAGAAGGGCTAAACAAATCGTTTGGAAAATTCAGGGTTTTAAAAGATATAAATCTGCAACTGGACGATAAGAATATTGTTGCATTGATTGGCGCAAACGCCTCCGGTAAAACAACACTTATCAAAACCATTTTGGGAATGGTGATTGCCGATTCCGGAACCATTACCGTTAACGGAAGCAATATTAAAAACGAATGGCAGTATCGCCATGCAATCGGATATATGCCGCAAATTGGCCGCTATCCGGAAAACATGAAGGTGGGACAGGTACTCGATATGATTGCCGACCTGCGCGGCCAGCGTGAAGCGCTCGATTTTGACCTGTACAACAGTTTTGGAATTGAAGACATATTGCATAAGAAGATGGGAACACTTTCGGGTGGAACGCGTCAGAAGGTAAGCGCACATCTTGCCTTTCTTTTTAATGCGCCCATTTTAATACTGGACGAACCAACCGCCGGCCTCGATCCTTTATCTGCCCACATACTGAAAGAAAAAATTCAGAGAGAACAGGCAAAAGGGAAGTTGGTGTTGATAACCTCACACATCCTCAGCGAGCTCGACGACGTTGTAAACCGCATCGTGTATATGGAAGAAGGAAGCATTGTACTGAACAAAACAATTCAGCAATTAAAGGACGATACACGTACAACAAAACTTTCGGAAGCCATTCCTTTTCTAATGAAACAAAAACAAGCCGCAAAATGAAGAAAGTAGTCAAATATGTAATGCTGGATATCCTAAACAGTAAAACAATCATCATCTATACGCTGCTGTTGTTTTGTTTTTCGCTCGGACTCTTTTTGATGGAAGACGTAGTGGAAAAAAGTCTTACAAGCATTCTCACATTAAACCTGATATTGGTTCCGCTGGCGAGCATTATTTTTTCCACCATTTACGTGTACAATTCGTCTGAATTTATTGAGCTGTTACTCGGCCAGCCTATTAAACGCACCACGTTGTGGCTAAGCATCTTTGGTGGACTGGCGCTTGCGCTGATGCTTGCCTTTTTTATCGGGTGCGGAATTCCGATCCTCATTTTTGCATTCAACACCACCGGCATTATGCTGTTGCTTACCGGTTTGTTTTTGTCGCTCATTTTTGTTTCCATCGCATTGCTTACTTCAGCCTACATTAAAGACAAGGCAAAAGGCATTGGCGCATCGCTGATGTTGTGGATGTATTTTTCTATTTTGTTCGATGGCTTTGTGTTGTTCCTTTTGTTTCAACTGCTCGATTATCCGCTCGAAAACCTGATTGTAGCACTGAGCGTTTTGAACCCCATAGACCTTGCACGGATTATCAGTCTTGTAAACATGGATATATCTGCGTTAATGGGCGCTACGAGTGCTGTATTTAAAAACAGTTTTTCGGGCATTACCGGCTCGGTGGTGTCTTTTTCCGCCCTTGCGCTTTGGGCTGTTATTCCCTTGTATTTTTCGGTGCGAAAATTTAAACGCAAAGACTTGTAGCGGCTACTTTATCAGGTTAAACTGCTTTAAATGATGCATTACATGCTTATAAAGGAGCAGAATGTTTTCATGAAAATTCAAATCGCCGAAGAACGGATTTTTGGTGATGGCCGACGGGCTTTCGGAAAAATATTCAACGAAATAATCGATCTCCGATTTTAATTCAGCAACGGATGCGGCCATGGTAATGTGTCGTGGCGGAGGCGGAATCTTATCTAACAATGGGTTATCGGTGTTTTCACGAAAAGGCTTTTCGCTAACGGCAAATGCCTTCATTTTTTCTATATGCGCTTCGGGAGTTACACGCGCCAGAAGCGTTTTGCAGCTCGCAATCTTAAAAGTATCTGTAAGGTGTTCCACCATTTGTTGACCGTTCATCACGCCCCAGTTTCCTTTCTTATCGGAAGAAAGTGTTAACAGCAAAGCGGGCAATTCGTTCTGCAAAAAAAGCAGCTTTGGGTTCGCTGGCATAAATATGATTGAGCGGTGAAATTACTTTATTCTTTTTTCGTTTGGCATAATAATAGTGCCACTGGCCCAACACATGCTAATTTATAAATAACACCCGGCCGCTTATACAAAAGCGGCTTTTTTTATGTTGTTGAGCCGCCCCAACCAGATGCCGAATGCGTATTTTTGAAACCAAATGCTGCGGTATCCCGTTTTCTTTTTTTTACTGTACACAAGCGTTGCTTTTGCGCAACCCGCTGCCTTTGTGGAGAACAAGGGACAGTGGCCGCACGAAGTGTTTTACCAGGGAAAAGCGAATGCCACCACCTTCTATCTTACCGCAAAAGGATATAAAGTTGTCCTTACCCACCCGGAAGATCTTGAACGGTTACATAACGAGCGCCATGGGGTTCTCTGTGCAAAATCCGCTGCTCCTCTTATGCGGTTCCACGCCTACGAAGTGGAGTTTTTGTATGCCGACAGCACAGCGGCTTATGAAGCGGAGAAACAAATACCCACGTACTATAACTACTTTATGGGTAACAATCCGAACGAATGGGCTTCCGGATGCAATGCTTTTCAAGCCGTTGTCCGCAAAAACCTTTATCCCGGAATTGATGTGAGATATTACTTCGATGGCGACAAGTTGAAGTATGATGTCGTTATCAGGCCTGGCGCCGACATTTCCAAGCTGGCGCTCCACTACAAAGGCGCCCTCAATCTGGAAACAAAAAAAGGAAAGCTTCTGGTAACAACGTCGGTTGCTACCGTTACTGAAGATATTCCTTTTAGCTATCAGCCTTCTGCCTCTGGAAGAAGTATCGTTTCCTGCAACTACCATCTAAAAGGAAACATTCTTCGCTTTAACGTTGGAGAATATGATAAAAACAATACGCTGATTATTGATCCCGCCATCATCTTCTCGTCGTTTTCGGGAAGCACGGCCGATAACTGGGGCTTCACTGCAACGCCCGATAAAAACGGAAACTTTTATGCCGGCGGCATTGTTTTTAATAACGGCTATCCCGCTACCGTCGGTGCCTTTCAGCAAAGTTTTCAGGGCGGTGCCTTCGATGTTGGAATTATGAAGTTTACGCCAGATGGAACACAGGTTTTGTACGCAACCTACCTCGGCGGAAAACAGCAGCGCGAACAACCCCACAGCCTCGTTGCCGACGATTCCGGTAACCTGATTGTTGTAGGACGAACACATTCTTCCGACTTCCCTGTTACCGTCCCCAACCTCGGGCCCTGCGGAAAAGCCGACATCTTTGTCACTATTTTAAGTGCCGATGGAAAATCGATAAACGCTTCGCGAAAGATTGGCGGCAGCGAAAACGACGGATTAAACGTTGCAGAACTGGCCGACGTCATTAACCCGTCGACTATCAGAAGAAATTATGGCGATGATGCAAGGAGCGAAGTGATCATCGACCACGGAGGAAACATCTGTATTGCCGCCAGCAGCCAATCCGCAGATTTTCCGTTAACAAACGCATTTCAATCTTCCAACAAAGGAGGCGCCTTTAACCAGGATGCAGTGGTGATGCGGATTTCGCCCGATTTAGTTACCATTTTTCTAAGCAGTTATTTAGGCGGAAGCGGCGATGATGCAGCCTTCGTGCTGGCCTCCTTACCCAACGGCAATTTGTATGTGGGAGGCGCCACGGTTAGTGCCGACTTCCCGGGCAATAGAAACAATACCGTCATCAATAGCTATCAAGGCGGCAACAGCGATGGTTTTATTTCCATCATCAACAATGCGCACCAACTCGAAAACACTGCTTTCATGGGTACGCCCGGCCACGACGTTGTTTTTGGATTAAAAACCGACAGGCTTGGCTTTCCCTATATATGCGGTACCACCACCGGCAACTGGCCCGTCATCAATGCCGCCTACAGTGTACCCCAGTCAAAACAGTTTATCGCCAAGCTGAAACCCGACCTGAGTGCGTTTGTGTATTCAACGGTGTTCGGCAGCCCAAACTCAGATCGCCCTAACATTTCGCCTGTTGCGTTTATGGTTGACCGCTGCGAGAATGTATATGTTTCCGGCTGGGGCGGCATCATTAACACCCTCACCAACTACATGAACGGGCAAAGCACTTTTAATATGCCCATTACACCCGATGCCTATAAAAACGAGCTGCAAACCGATGGCAGCGATCTGTATTTTTTTGTGCTCAGTAAAAATGCAACGGGCATTTTATACGGCTCGTACTTTGGACAAACCGGTGGTTATGGCGGCGAACATGTGGACGGCGGCACGAGCCGGTTCGATGAAAATGGCGCCATTTATCAGGCTATTTGCGCAAACTGCGGAAGCCCGCCCAAACCCGTTTTTCCAACTACGCCGTGGTCGGCATATACAAAAAATCCGAGCAACAACTGCAATGTGGCCGCGGTGAAGTTTCAGCTGAATTTTACCGGTGTTGCAACCGCAATAAAATCGTCTATCAACGGTAAGATACATACATCGGGTTGTTTTCCGTTAACAGTAAATTTTACGGATACGCTGGCGCAGGGAAGTTTCTACATCTGGAATTTTGGCGATGGAAGCAAGAAGGATACCACCACAGCTCCCCAAACCCAACATCAGTTTCTGAAAGAAGGAACCTATCAGGTAATGCTCGTTTCCATCGATTCATCTACCTGCAATATTGCCGATACTTCGAGAATAACGATTGTTGCACGGGCCGACAAAGCATCGGTTGGAATGGATATAGAGCGATTATTGCCTTGTGAGTGGATGAAGTTTTCGTTCAAAAATTTATCTGTTTCGGCGGCATCTAAAAACTTTCACAGTGCCTCCTTTAGCTGGAACTTCGGCGACGGCAATTCGTTGGTAGCAGGGTTAGAAACGGTTACCCACACCTATGCGGCGGCCGGAACCTATGCCGTGCAGTTGATCTTAACGGATACCGGTTTCTGTAATCATCCGGACACCATCACAAAGTACATCACCATCACCGATCTGGTAAAGGCAGATTTTGATGGTGTGACCGGCGCTTGTGCTCCTTACACAGCATCCTTCGTCAACAAAAGCCTGAACGGCCAATCGTTCGTTTGGCGCCTCAGTGACGGAACGATGTACACGACGAAAGACATCCATCATACCTTCTCCCAACCCGGCAAATATTGGGTGAGACTGATTGCTTCAGACAACGGAACCTGCAATAAGGCGGACAGCATCCAAATAGATTTTACGGTGTACGAACCCCCTACAGCCGCCTTCAGCCTGTCTCCCAATCCGCCGAAACCGAATGCCCCGGTTACCTTCACCAACCAATCAACAACGGCCGATCAGTATGATTGGGATATGGGCGATGGGAAACAAGTTTCCACAACCGAAAAAGCACATACCTTCCTGCACACCTACTACAAGGCCGGCGTGTACACGGCCTGTTTAACGGCTTCGGTAAAAAACGTGTGTGCCGATACCTTCTGCTTGCCCGTTGCGGCAAAAACCGTGAGAGCCTACGATGTGGCAAATGCATTCACTCCAAACGGTGATGGTAAAAACGATCTGGTGTACGTGCGCGGCTTTGAAATAAAACAGATGGAATGGAAGATTTTTAATCGCTGGGGAAATCTGGTTTTTGAAACGAGGGATTTTACAAAGGGATGGGATGGAAGACTGAAGGGAGAATTACAGCCGCAGGATGTGTACTCCTATACGCTCGACATTGAATTCACTGACGGACATAAAGAAAAACGAACGGGCGACATTCACCTGCTCCGATAAAACAACAATATGGCATCGATACTTATTACAGGTGGCAGCGGGTTAATTGGAACTGCCATTACACAAGCGCTGATTCAGGAAGGACATCGGGTAACGATATTAACAAGGACGGAAAAAAAATCGGCCCATCCAAACATCCGATATGCAAAATGGAACATTGATGAGCAATGGATTGAGGCAGGTGCTGTTGAGGAGTCCGACGGCATTATTCACCTCGCAGGCGCTTCGGTTGCAGAGAAGCGGTGGACGAAGAAAAGAAAACAGGAAATTGTTGACAGCCGGGTAAAGAGCGGCCAACTGCTGGTAAAATATCTTAACGAAACAAGGCATCGCGTACAAGTATTGGTAAGCGCGTCCGCAATCGGATGGTATGGCCCTGATACTGCAACATCGCTCGCTTCCGGCTTTCGCGAAACCGATCCTGCCGATGCAAGCTTTCTGGGCGAAACCTGTCGGCAGTGGGAAGCAAGTGTATCGGATGTGCCTCCTTCCGTGCGACTGGTTATTTTACGAACCGGCATTGTGCTGTCAAAAAGCGGCGGTGCGCTAAAAGAGTTTATGAAGCCGGCCTCTAAAGGATTTGCCACCGTTATGGGAAACGGAAGCCAGGTAATAAGTTGGATTGAAATCGACGACTTGGCGAGGATGTATAGCAAGGCTGTTTTCGATAAAGAAATTGCCGGCGTTTATAACGCGGTTGCACCCATTCATATCACCAACAAAAACTTTATGATGGCGCTGACGCGGAAGCTGAGAGGCGCATTGTTTATGAGTTTGCACATTCCTGCCTTCGTACTGAAAATTGTTTTGGGAGAAATGAGTGTGGAAGTGTTGAAAAGCGCAACGGTAAACAGCGAAAAAATCAAGCAGGCCGGATTCACCTTTCTTTATCCTTCTGTTGATGCTGCGCTGGAGAAATTAATTGAAAAAAAGCCGCCTGCTACTCAATAGCAATAATCGTCATTTCAGTTCTGCGGTTCTTTGCTTTTCCGTACTCCGTTTCGTTGTCGGCAACGGGTTGGGTAGTGCCATAACCCCTTACGATGAGCCGCGATTTATCGATGCCTTTCTTGATGAGATATCCGGCTACAGCATCCGCGCGCTGCTGCGATAATAGTTTGTTTAACCCCTCGTTACCTGTGGCGTCGGTATGGCCGGATATTTCCACTTTCACTCTGTCGTTATTTTTCAAAAACAAGAAAAGTTCTTCAAGCTCAACAAAACTGATTGCCTCAAGCTCTGCCGTATTGCTTTTAAAATGCACGTTTTTAAAACGGAGTTTTTGATTCACTTCAACCGATTCGAGGAGTATGTTTTTGTTGAACGTGGTGAACGCCTTTTCCTCTTTTAACGGATATACTTCGGTATAAAACATAAATCCTTTCCGGTTAACCGAAAAAGTATAGTCTTTACCCACAGGAAGTGTTATAAAGTAAAATCCGGTTTCATCGCTCTGAATGCGGTTAACGGTTTGTTGCGTTTCATTATCGATGAGCTCTACGGAAGCAGGAATTCCTTTTTGTGTAACACGGTTCAGGATATAGCCTTGCACATAAAGTGTTTTTGCGGGGCGGATATCTTCGCGTAATTGAAAGCGGTACAAGTCAAGCCCGCCTCTGCTGTCGGCACGGTCGCTGGCATAATAAGCATCCATTCCATTCGAAGCTATAAAAATGCTGCCTTCGTTTTCGATGGTGTTAATGGGATAACCAAGGTTTTCAGGCGTTGACCATTCGTCATTGCTTTTCCTTCGCATTATAAAAAGGTCGCTACCTCCATAACCCGGATGCCCGTTAGAAGAAAAATAAAAGCTGTTGTTATCCGGATGAATAAACGGTGCATGCTCATCGCCTTTGGTATTTATTGCCGGGCCCATATTTACTGCCTTGCCAAATTTCCCATTCGGCTGGCGATAACTTACATACAAATCGCTGCCGCCATAGCCGCCTGGTCGGCTGCTTACAAAATAGAGCGCCGTTTTGTCCGCACTTAAAGTGGGCGCTGTTTCCCAATGTTCGGTATTAATATTTTCACCGAGGTTAATGGGTTCGCTCCAACCCTGCGGCGTATTATAGGAGATGTATAAATCGTAGTTTCCAAACCCTCTTGCTCCGAAGTCGCCGGCAAAAATCAGCCATTCGCCATCTTGCGAAATATGTAGTGCTCCTTTAAAGCTTTCTGCATTTATACTTCCTTCAATCGCTGCCGCTTTACCAAATTTTTCTTCGTCAATCTTCGACTGAAAGAAATCTTCGCGGCTGTTTATTTTACGCGTAAAAACCAAAATGCTGTCGTTAATGGTGATGGAGGGATAATACTCGCTGTGAATGCTGTTCACACTGTCGCCAAGGTTTACAGGCAAAAACACATAAGCCGTATCGTTAGCGCTTTCACCGTCTACAGCAAATTGATAACAATTTTTTCTGTATGTGGCGCTTTTGCGGCTCCGGTCGCTTAAGTGCGGATCCTGTAAAAACTTATCCACCGCGGAAAGCGCTTCGCGAAACCTGCCATCGCCGGCAAGGTTAATAGAATAAGACAGCAGAAAAGGCGCGAAATAGCTTTCATCCTTTGCTTTTACTTTTTCGTAGTACTCGATGGATTTGCTGTAGTTTTTCAATTCACCATACACGCCAGCCAAAGAGAGATAGGCATCCAAGAACTGTGGATCGTATTCGATGGCCTTACCGAGCAACGGAATGGCGTCGGGAATAAAGCCATCGCGCAGTTGCAGCATCGCATCCTGATACGCTTTATTGGCTTTCTTGTTTTTTGATTGTGCAGCGGACGAGAACGACAGCAATAAAAGGGCAACAATGGGTAGTAAGGCATGTTTCATCAATACCAAATTGAAGTTTTTTTCTTTGACAGATTGTTAAATGTAAAAGGAATTTTGTTTGAAGTAAGATATATGAAAACGTGCATTTCAATTACGTTAAAAAACGGAACGTGGTTTAACGACCTTTTGTTATAACGCTACATTTGTGGGAAACCTTTTGATTATGAAGTGGATAAAATTATCGTTGTTATCGTTCGTTGCTTTTTCTCTTTTTAGTTGTGTAAGTAAAAAGAAAGTTCAGGAAGCAGAGGGGCGCTATCAGCAGTTAAATGGGGCCTATTTGGAAATGCAGGAAAAGCTGAGAGAATGTGAATCAACCACCAAAGAATCTGCTAACGACTTTGATAAACGCAAAACTGCTTACGAACTGGAAATAGAGGCGCTGAAAAAGCAGGTGGGCTATTTAAAGGAGAATAATGCCAGCGTAATTAATCAGTTAAAAGACCTTTCTGTTATTTCGAGTGCGCAGGCAGAAAGCATAAAAAAATCGTTGGATAACATCAGCTCGAAAGACGTGTACATTCAGGGGTTGCAGTCGGCCCTTTCGCGTAAAGACTCGTTGAACATGGCACTTGTAATGAACCTAAAGGGAGCACTGAATGACATCAACGATAAAGACATCAACATTAAGATAGACAAAGGCGTGGTGTACATTGATATTTCGGATAAACTTTTATTTAAAAGCGGAAGCTACGATGTCACCGACCGCGCAAAGGTTGTACTCGGAAAAGTGGCCACCGTTTTAAACAACCAGCCCGATATTGAATTTATGGTTGAAGGACACACAGACTCTAACCCGATTAAAACGAATTGTATAGACGACAATTGGGATTTAAGTGTGAAGCGCGCTACTTCTGTTGTGAGAATTCTTCAAAACCAGTATAAAATTTCTCCTTCAAGAATGACGGCTGCCGGCAAGGGCGAGTACGTTCCGGTTGCTTCAAACAGCAGCGCCGACGGCAAGGCTGCCAACCGCAGAACACGTATTGTAATATTGCCTCAGCTCGACCAATTCTTTAAGCTGCTGGAAACAAAAAACTAAATTTCCCGTCCCGTAAAAAGCGGGACTTTTTTTTACTTTCAATTCAACTACATTTGTTTAAACAGCAACATTGAGCTTAATTATTCATACAAAAAGCCTGGTAAAGCGGTATAAAGCCCGCACAGTTGTAAATCATGTTTCCATTAATGTAAGTCAGGGCGAAATTGTGGGTCTCCTTGGTCCTAACGGCGCCGGAAAAACCACTACGTTTTATATGGTTGTTGGCCTGATTAAGCCGGATGAAGGTGCCGTTTTTCTCAACGAAGAAGACATTACAAAACTACCGATGTACAAACGTGCTAAAATGGGCCTTGGTTACTTGCCACAAGAAGCTTCTGTTTTCAGAAAGCTTAGCGTGGAAGACAACATTATGGCTGTTTTGGAAATGACGAAGCTCACCAAAAGCGAACGCCAGCACAAACTCGAAAGCCTGTTAGATGAGTTTAACCTCCACCACGTAAGAAAAAATAATGGCGATAGTTTAAGCGGCGGCGAAAGAAGGAGAACCGAAATTGCGCGTGCACTTGCTGTGGACCCTAAGTTTATTTTACTCGATGAACCTTTTGCCGGCGTTGACCCTATTGCTGTGGAAGACATACAAAGTGTTGTGGCTACGCTTAAATACAAAAACATCGGAATTTTAATTACCGATCATAATGTAAACGAAACCTTATCTATCTGCGACAGGGCCTATCTGCTCATTGAGGGAAAGATTTTTAAACATGGCACTGCCGAGGAACTGGCAGAAGATGAACAGGTGAGAAGCCTCTATCTGGGCACCAATTTCGTTTTACGGAGGAAAGACTGGCTGATGCAAAAACAACAATCGTAGGCGAATTATATTTTTTCTGAGGGCTTTTTATTACTTTGCCGGGAGCAATGAAATTTTTAAGCCCCGCACTATCCACCATTGCCAGATTAAGATATGGCGTAATGGAAGAATGGATGAATCATCCGTTGGAGGCACAGCGTTCCCTGCTGCAACACCTTGTAACCCGGGCACAGTACACCGAAATTGGACGAAAGTATAACTTCAGTGATCTTTTCTCCCTTCGAAAATTTAAAGCCACCGTTCCTATTCATGAGTATGACGACCTAAAGCCATATATACTAAGAATGATGGCGGGCGAAGAAAACATCTTATGGGATGGAAAAGTAAACTGGTTTGCCAAGAGCAGCGGAACAACAAGCGAGGTCAGCAAATTTATTCCCATCACTGACGAATCGCTGCACGAAACGCATTATCAAGGCGCCAAAGATGTGCTTTCGCTTTACTATTATACGCACCCCGACAGTGACTTACTTACCGGAAAAGGGCTGGTTATCGGCGGCTCACATCAGATTAACCAAATCAATGAAGAAATGAGTTTTGGTGATTTGAGCGCTGTTTTGTTACAGAACACTCCTTTTTGGGGGCAGTGGCTCCGGACGCCGGAGCTTTCCATTGCTTTGATGGATGAATGGGAAACGAAAATTGAGGCACTTGCGCAATCCACCCTACACGAAAACGTTACCTCCATTTCCGGCGTTCCTACCTGGACGCTCGTGCTTATTAAAAGGATACTCGAAATATCAGGAAAAAAAACCCTCAAGGAAGTTTGGCCTAACCTGGAGTTGTATATGCATGGCGGCGTTTCCTACGTGCCTTACCGGGAGCAGTTTGCGCAGTTAATTGGGAAGCCGATTAATTATGTGGAAATTTATAACGCAAGCGAGGGCTTTTTTGGCGCTTCTTCCGATTCGGCCAACGGGGATATGCTCTTGTTTCTGGAGCACGGTATTTTTTACGAGTTTTTGCCGGCAGAAGAATACGGTAAGCCCGATGCCCAAACTGTTGGTTTAAATAAAGTTGAGCTCCATCGCAACTATGCACCGGTTATTACAACCAATGGCGGCTTGTGGCGTTACCTCGTCGGCGATACCATTCAGTTTACGGCATTACAACCTTATCGCATTAAGGTAAGCGGGCGTTTAAAGCATTATATCAATGCGTTTGGGGAAGAACTGATAGTGGATAATGCCGACAAAGCCATTGTTGTGGCGTGCGCAAAAAACAACGCAGTAGTAAACGAATACACCGCTGCTCCGGTATATTTTTCCGCCCATTCTAACGGCGCGCACGAATGGCTGATCGAATTTGAAAAGCCGCCTTCTAACCTGAACGCCTTTGTGCACGACCTCGATGCTGCTTTAAAAGCTGTAAACAGCGATTACGAAGCAAAACGACATAAAGACATTGCGCTGCGCATGCCTCTTGTACACACTTTACAGCCCGGAACTTTTAACGGCTGGCTGAAACAAAAAAACAAGCTGGGCGGACAACATAAGGTGCCTCGTTTATGCAACGACCGTAAAAACCTCGATGATATTCTTCTGTTTATCGAAAAACAAACAGACCTTAGCAAAAACTGTTTATAGTTGAGCGCTGCTAAACATGTTTCGTTCTTAAAATCGGTGCTCCTCCACAGCATTACAGCGTTTGGCGGACCGCAAGGGCATTTCGGAATGGTACTGAAAACCTTTGTGCACCAACGAAAAGATTTAACCGAGGAACAACTTCTGGAATACAATGCCTTTTGCCAGATGTTGCCCGGCGCCTCATCTACCCAACTGCTTACGCTAATTGGCTTTACACGCGGTGGTATCGGACTGGCGCTGCTCACCCTGCTCATCTGGATTTTTCCGGCTTCTGTATTGATGGGCGGATTGTCTTTTTTGCTCGACTTCCTCGACGAAAAAGCCGTAAACGGACGGATTTTCCAGTTCATCCCGCCAATGGCCATCGGCTTTATCGCTTTTTCGTCCTTCAAAATGTTCAGAATTTCCATTCACAATACCATCACAAAGGCGGTGATGGTTGCCGGCGCACTGCTCACTTATCTCTTCTTTAAAACGCCATGGATTTTTCCGGCTTTAATTATTGCTGCCGGTATCGTAACCAATTTTAGCGATAAACGCATTCCGCAGCGGGAGGCCCGCTCCAAAAAAGTGAAATGGGGCAATTTTCTCATCTTTCTGAGTTTGTTTTTCATTGCGGGCTTTTTGAGTGAAACGGCAAGGAAACAGAACTGGGAAAACCGCGGAGCCTACAACCTCTTCGAAAACTTTTACCGTTTCGGATCGCTTGTTTTTGGCGGCGGCGATGTGTTAATGCCGATGATATACGAACAGTACGTGGTACGGCCAAAGAATCCGGCCATACAGCAAAAAAATCCCAATGCGTTGTCGATGGAGCAAAACGAGTTCTTCATTGGCTCCGGCATGGTTAGGGCTATTCCGGGCCCCACTTTTTCCATCGCAGCATTTACCGGAGGCATTTTGCTGAAAAACAGAAGCACGGGTATGCAACTAATGGGATGCGTTATAGGAGCAGTGGCCATTTTTTTGCCGAGTGCTTTACTCGTTCTCTTCTTTTTCCCGGTCTGGAATAATTTAAAACGTTACGCAGTTATTTTCCGTGCGCTCGAAGGTATTAATGCTGCGGTAGTCGGTATTATGTTCGGCTCTACCATTTACTTAATTAACGATCTGTATTGGAAAACTCCATCAATACCAATTAACTACATATTAGAATTTATCGTTATCGTTTCTTCGTATTTAGTACTTGCCTATACGAAGGTTCGTGCGCCCTTCATCGTGATTGCATGCCTCTTACTGGGAATTTTATTTTGAGTAGTAGTTATTGCGCTCAATTTCTGCCCGAACGGCTTCCGGTACAAGATACCGGATCGATTTTCCGGATGAAACAGATTTGCGGATGAAAGTAGAAGAGATCTCTAAAAGAGGCGCTTCCAGAACGGTGGTTTGTGAAGATATTTTCTCGATAAGATGTCCGGGGCGTTGATACACAATAATTGGATAATCTTTTAAAATGATGTTACCGTTTTTCCATTTATCGATGTTTTGATATCCATCCGACCCCATTACAAGAGAGAACATATCGTTTGGATGTTTCTCTTTCAGATAAGTGAGGGTGTCGATTGTGTAAGAAGGCTTTGGCAGTCGGAATTCGATGTTGCTGGCAGCAAAACGGGCGTTGTCTTTTACCGCTATATCTACAAGATGAAGCCTGTCGTACTCGTTCAGGAGAGAAGAAGAAGGCTTAAACGGATTTTGAGGGGAAACAACGAACCAGATTCTATCTAAATCACAGGTATTCAATATATGTGAAGCGATGATCAGGTGTCCGGTGTGGATGGGGTTGAAAGAGCCGAAATAAAGTCCGATCTTCATAATTCTTCTACAAAGATGTTTTCCGCCTCATTTAAACGTAAACTTAAGTGGTATCCGGCTACCAAAACGGCAATCGGGTCACCTAAAGGAGCTTTCTGTTCTATTCGCACAACTTCTCCCGGAACACATCCCATCTCCATCAGCTTAATAAAAATATCATTGTTTTCAAACGACTTTATCACTACTTTTTTCCCGATGCTCACTTCCGACAATCTTTTCATCTAACAAAAATAGCATTGTCTTTCATGTGAAATGCAGATTTTTGTTAATCAATCCCAATGTATGGCAAAACAAGTTCGCTTCCATTATGCTGACCGTCAGCTGCACCTCAAGAATAAACGTCGCGTACAGGAATTTGTAGAACAGATTTTCCGGCAGGAAGGAAAGAAACTTGAGGGGTTGAGCTATATTTTTTGCTCGGATGAATATCTGCTTTCTATCAACCGGCAGTTTCTTCAGCACGATTATTATACCGACATTATTACGTTTGACTTAACTGAGGATGTAAATACAGGCGTTTCTGGCGAGCTTTACATCAGTGTGGATCGGGTTAAAGAAAATGCTGCCGGATCGTTTGAAGAAGAAATGCTTCGCGTTATATTTCATGGTGCGCTCCACCTGTGTGGCTTTAATGATAAATTAAGCCACGAGATTAAACAAATGCGCAATAAAGAGGATCAATATTTACGTTTATACAAACAATAAAACCCTGAAAAACACCTTGCGATACTTTATTTGTCTGCTGTTACTTATTCCCTTTTGCGTAAACGCCCAGATCAGTTCGGTTCGGCTTGAAAAGAAAAAAATTGAAATACTGCGGCCGATCGATCCGGACCTCTTATCTTTTGTGGAAAGCCAGGAAGGCTATCAAAACCTCGTTCCGAAGGCAAGAGAGTTTTACTATTGGACAAATTACGCCCGGGCAAACCCCAAATTCTTCTGGGACAGCATCACCGCCATCTATCTAAATCATTTCCCCGATTTAAAAAGAAGCAAGTATGCATTTTCATTAAAGACAGCCCTTTTAAAAACAAAACCGCTACCCTATCTGAAATTGAATACCACGCTTATATCAACCGCACAATCGCATGCGGATGACATTTGTTTCAATCGAGGCCGTTTTGGACATAATTCAACCGATGGGCGCACTTTTGGCGACCGTTTTTTAGCGGCCGGGCTGGATGGATTTGGGTCGGAGAATATTTCTATGGGCGAGGACGACGATGTATTGGTTGCACTGATTCACCTTTACCTCGATTATGGTCTTGAAGTACCCGGTCATAGACTAACACTGCTAAATCCCCAATATAAAGAGGTAGGGATCGGCTTGCAGAAACGAAACGGTGAAACAATGCTTGTACAAGATTTTTCGAGCGCACAATAGTGTTTCACGTGGAACATACCTACTTTGTTTCACGTGAAACATTTTTAAAAATATTTTTAATCCATCACGCTACTTTTGTTCCATGTTTTTACCGTACGATTTAATTGTTGTTGGCGCTGGTCATGCCGGTTGTGAAGCCGCGGCTGCCGCGGGTAATATGGGCAGCCGTGTTCTACTTATTACTATGAACATGCACACGATGGCGCAAATGAGTTGCAACCCTGCAATGGGAGGTATTGCCAAAGGGCAAATTGTACGGGAAATTGACGCGCTGGGCGGCTACAGCGGAGTGGTAACCGACGAGAGCACACTTCAGTTCAGAATGCTGAACCGCAGCAAAGGACCTGCAATGTGGAGCCCGCGAGCACAAAACGACCGCATGTTGTTCGCTGCGAAATGGAGGGAGAAACTTGAATCGATTCCTAACGTACATATCTACCAAGATATGGTGAGTTCGATACTGATAAAAGGAGCAAGAGCCTGCGGCGTGATAACAGGATTAGGACATAAAATAGAATCGAAAGCAGTAGTGATTACAAGTGGCACCTTCCTGAACGGCGTAATTCATATAGGCGAAAAGAGGCTCGGCGGGGGTCGGGTGGCTGAAAAAGCCGCTACCGGTATTACTGAGCAACTCGTTTCAATTGGTTTTGAAGCCGACCGCTTAAAAACCGGAACACCTCCAAGAATCGACGGAAGAAGCCTCGACTACTCGAAAATGGAGGAACAAAAAGGAGATGACATTGTAAGCGGCTTCTCTTTTCTCGATACGCCGAAAATTGAACCGCAAAAACAGCGGAGTTGCTTCATTACCTATACCAATGCAGAAGTACACGAAACACTGAAAACCGGTTTCGACAGGAGCCCGATGTATAGTGGGAGGATTGAAGGGGTAGGCCCGCGCTATTGCCCCAGCATCGAAGACAAAATAAACCGATTTGCAGATAAAGAACGGCATCAGATTTTTGTTGAACCCGAAGGATTTAATACAGTAGAAATTTATGTAAACGGATTTTCTACTTCGCTGCCGGAAGAAGTGCAACAAGCCGCGATTAAAAAAATTCCCGGCTTTGAGAACGCAAGACTATTTCGTCCGGGATATGCCATTGAGTACGACTATTTTCCACCTACTCAGTTACAATACACACTCGAAACAAAAAGCATCGAAAACCTGTATTTCGCCGGTCAGATCAATGGCACAACGGGTTATGAGGAAGCGGCCTGCCAAGGTTTAATCGCAGGCATCAACGCACACAATAAGGTCTGGAATCTTCCGCCATTCGTCTTAAAAAGAAACGAAGCCTATATTGGTGTACTCATCGACGATCTCATCAATAAAGGCACAGACGAACCTTACCGAATGTTTACAAGCCGCGCCGAATACCGAACCCTGCTTCGACAGGATAATG
Source organism: Chitinophagaceae bacterium (assembly GCA_039811185.1). Classification (GTDB taxonomy): domain Bacteria; phylum Bacteroidota; class Bacteroidia; order Chitinophagales; family Chitinophagaceae; genus JAEZDR01. Next base: position 328,497 of record JBDHYF010000001.1, read on the forward strand.
CAGACCTTCGTTTAACGGAAAAAAGCTTTCTGGCCGGACTTGCCTCTCAGGAACGGATGGAGCGGGTAAGAAAGAAAAAAAATGAAATGCGTGAGATTATTGAACAACTTCAGAAAATAAGCATCTCGCCCACAGAAATTAACGAATTTCTTCTTTCAAAAGATTCATCGCCTTTATTCGAAAAACAAAAAGCAGCAAAGCTTTTACTCCGTCCAAACATTGGGTTTTCGGACTTAATGGAAGGAATACCGTCACTGAAAAACAACTTTGAAAGATACTCGCCCAATGCGTTGTTGCAGGCAGAGATTCAAATAAAATACGAGAGATATATTCAGAAAGAAGAGGAAATGGTGCAAAAAATGCATCAGATGGAGCACTTGATAATTCCAGAATCATTTGATTATCAAAAGGTTACCGCTTTAAGCAATGAAGCGTTACAGAAATTTAACAAGATCCGGCCTCATACCATAGGCCAGGCGAGCAGGATTAGCGGCGTTAGCCCAAGCGATGTACAAATTTTGATGGTGTATATGGGTCGCTAATGCGGAGGCTGTTAAAAAAATCGTCGTCGATAGAAAATGTTGACACGGTTTCCGTTCTTTACGAAAAGATAGTCTTTTTGAAAAAACTACTTCCGGCGTTTATAGCAGTCTTTTGTTATTATGGTGTTCAGGCGCAGCAAATTTCGCTGCAGGGAAGGGTATTCGATCACCTTAACCTGCGCCCGCTGGAAGGCGTGTTGGTAATTTCAAACGGAAAAATCGAAACCATCACTGATTCATCGGGCAAGTATAGCCTCGTCTTGTCTAAAAGCGATTCTGTTTCTTTTTCGTTTCAAGGTAAAAGCACTATGAAATATGCTGTTGATACCATCTCCAACCCTCATAGCTTCGATTTGGCCATTCATGTGAAGGTGCATCAACTTCCGAATGTAACGCTGAAAAATTCCGATTACCGGCAGGATTCTGTCTTAAACCGGGAAACTTACGCTAAGTACTTCAACTATAAGAAACCGGGCATTTCTTTTTCTGCACCCAACACCTATGTTCCCGGGGCGCTTACGGTGGGAATCGACCTTCAGGAGTTAATCAATGCCTTTCGTTTTAAACGCAATCAACGACTGGAAAGCCTGCAAAAACGGTTGATACAGCAAGAACAAGACAAATACATCTTTCATCGCTTCAACAAGCGGTTTATCCGGCAACTCACCAACGTATCCGACGAGGACCTGAACTACTTCATGGAGTTCTACAAACCGGCGTATGATGTGCTTCTAACAATGAATGATATTGAACTGGGTTATTACATCCAGCAATGTTTCAAACATTTTATCGCCTTGAAGAAGACATCACCAGCGCGATAATTTATCTGCGTGACCGACCTATCAGCCAGATAATTACAAACACCACCACGGCAACCAGCAACAGTCCGGTCCATACGCCCGCTTTAAAAATACCACCCACAACCTCACAGGACGACAGGCTTATCATAAAGAAGCCGAGCACCAGAAGAAACATCGGTTTAACTTGCATAACTTGTTTTAAACCATTTAGTATCTAAAACAATTCCAAAATTTATAAACCAGCGGCCCTGCTGATATCTAGCATTCGCTGGATAGGCTTTAATGCCTGAAGCCTTAAATCTTCTTCCATCAAAATTTCGGGGAGTTCGTACTCCATGCAGAGGTAAAGCTTCTCGAGGGTATTCAGCTTCATGTACGGACAGTCGTTACAAGCGCAGGAATTGTCTGGCGGCGCAGGAATAAAGGTCTTGTGCGGTGCATTCTTTTGCATTTGATGTAGAATGCCGGCTTCGGTGGCTACAATAAAGCTTTGCGCGCTGTCATCCACCGTAAAACGCAACAGCTGCGTGGTGCTACCCACGAAATCGGCTATTTCCAACACTTGCGACTCGCATTCCGGGTGAGCGATAAACTTTGCGCCCGGATTTTGCATTTTAAGTGCCCGAATTTTGTCTAAACTGAAGATTTCGTGTACCTGACAAGCCCCGTTCCATAACACCATATTTCGGCCTGTTTTGCGCCATAAATAGGCGCCTAAATTTTTATCGGGCGCAAAGATGATGGGCTGATCAAGCGGAACACTCTCGATAATTTTCTCGGCATTGCTGCTCGTGCAGATAATATCGCTAAGCGCTTTTATCTCAGCGCTGCAGTTGATGTAGCTGATTACGATGTGTCCGGGATGTTGTTCTTTAAATTTTTTAAATAGCTCCGGCGGTGCGCTGTCGGCGAGCGAGCACCCCGCGTTTAAGTCGGGTAACACAACTTTTTTGGAAGGATTTAAAATTTTTGCTGTTTCGGCCATAAAATGCACTCCTGCAAAAACAATCATATCGGCAGTTGTTTTCGCCGCCTGTTGTGCAAGCCCGAGGCTGTCGCCAAGGTAATCGGCAACGTCTTGTATGTCGGGCTCCTGATAATAGTGAGCCAGCACGATGGCGTTCTTTTCTTTTTTTAGTCTTTCAATTTCTGCAAACAAATCCAATTGCGGGTCGATTTCAATATCGAGAAAGCCTCTTGTTGCCAATGCACGTTTTTTATTTTCAAAAACGGAAACAGTGTCAGTGTTAATATCCATCGTAATATATCTAATACTATATTTATTATTTAAAAACTATTACTATTACAGGTGTGGATTTCAGGATAACTTAGTTGTCCACAACAAGCAAAGTTATTAAGTTAAATACTATCCACAGTATCCCACATTTTATTCCCACTCCACAAAGCAGTGTTTACCCATATTCATTCAATAAAATCCACATTAGAGCAAAACCCTGTTCAGGTTATCCGCATTTAAAAATCCACAATTTTTTTACTGTGAATTAACGGGAACACGGGCCAAACAATTTTTAACCTGTAAAAAAACACAGGCGGAAAAATATACTATTGCCCATTTTATACCGGTAGGCGGCGCTTCATTTTTCGATGTTTTCCACATAAGAATCGGGCAATCCACAAGCAGCGTGGATAACGAGAAGCCCCAAGACTTTTAAAACTATTTAGAGATGTACGATGAGCAGGGCGTTAGGTTTTACGAGCTCGAAATTAAAAATGTGAAAAAAAATGTTTAAAACTTAATTCCTTTATTTTTGCGCTCCTTAAAAACATAGATATATTATGTCGATTATTCAACGAATCCGTGAAAGAGGTGCCTGGATAGTTTTCGGAATTATCGCTTTGGCATTGATAGCTTTTATTTTGCAGGATTCTTCTTTCAGAGGTGGAGGAATGTTTAGTAATACCACCACTTTGGCAAAAGTGAACGGCGAAGAAATAGACCGGAACGATTTTGAAGCCAAAATGGAAATGCTGAACCAGATGAATGGCGGACAGATTCAACGCGAACAACTGATGCCAAGCGTGTGGAATATGGTGGTTGAGCAAACGGTGATGCAACAGGAGTTTCAGAAGTTAGGGATCTCTTTCGGTTCCAAAGAACTGAATAATATGCTGTTTGGATCAAATCCTCCGCAGTGGTTACGTCAGGGCTTTACTGATCCGAATACCGGCGTTTACGATTCGGTAAAAGTGAGACAACAGTTTGTAGAGATGAAAAAACGCCCCAACGATCCTCAGGTAAAACAGTTCTGGACGGCCTACATTCAACCTACCATTGATCAAGCGCTTCAGGAAAAATATCAAAACCTCCTTACTAAAGCGGTCTACGTTCCAAAATGGATGGGTGAGAAATATAATGCTGATAACAACAGCTTTTCCAACATTCGCTTTGTAAGTGTGCCTTATGGAAGCGTTGACGACGCGGCTGTAAAAGTTACAGACGAAGAGATAAATGCTTACGTAAAAAAGCATGAAAAAGAATTTACCGTTAAAGAAGCAAGCCGCTCCATCGCTTATGTGTCGTTCAGCGCTGCTCCAACGGCGCAGGACAGTGCAGTGGTTTATCAGCAGCTCGAATCGCTCAAAACTGAGTTTGCAGCTACCGACAATGCGCAGCAGTTTATCAATATGAAAGGATCGGAAACGCCTTTCCATGACGGATATGTAACTGCATCCAACCTTAAAGTTCCAAATGCTGATGTGATTAAGCAACTTCCACTGAATGAGGTGTACGGCCCATATGTGGACGGAACAAACTATACTATTGCTAAAATGGTAGGAAAACGAATGATGCCGGATTCGGTAAAAGTTCGTCATATCCTCATCAATTTTGGTACAAACGGCCTTGCAGACAGTACGGCAAAAAAACGGATAGACAGCATAGCCACTGCCATTAAAGGCGGCGCCGATTTTAACCAGATGGTTTTACAATACAGCGACGACCCGGGCAGCAAAGACAAAGCTGGTGAGTACGAATTTTCTTCGCTTCAGTTTCCTGTTTTAAGCAAAGAGTTTGCTGAGGTTGCTTTTTACGGAAACGCCGGCGACAAAAAAACGGTTAAGGTAGAAAACAGTAAATACACCGGATATCATTATATAGAAGTGTTACAGCAAAAAAACATGCAGGATGCATACAAAATTGCTTACGTAAGCAAACCTATTTTACCGAGCGATGAAACGGTTAATGCTGCCAACACACAGGCACAACAATTTGCGGCGGCTGTAAAGGACCGCAAAAGCTTTGATGCGCTTGCAGAAAAAGATAAAACGCCGGTGCTTGTGGCAAACGATATAAAAGAGCTCGATTATGTAATTAACGGATTGGGAAGCAACCGTCAGTTTGTAAGATGGATTTACGAAAATGATGTGGATGATATTTCTGAGCCAACACAAATGGACGACAGAATTGTGGTTGCAGTGATTACTTCGGTAAACAAACCGGGACTGATGAATGCCGCTTCTGCAAGGCCGATGGCTGAGCCATTCATCAAAAATGAGAAAAAAGCGAAAATTATTATCGATACCAAAATTAAAGGTCAAACCCTTGAAGCAATTGCGCAGGCTGCCAATTCAACGGTAACAACCGCTGACAGCCTTACGTTTAACGGTTTTGTTCCAAATGTGGGTAACGAGCCGAAGTTGATTGGCGCTGCTTTCAACAAATCACTGCAAAACAAAATTTCCGGACCCATAGCAGGGAATGGCGGTGTGTATGTGCTTACCGTATTTTCCATTGGTGCGCAGCCGGGAATGGCGGATGTTGAAATGATTCGTCAATCGCTCATGAGCAATATTCAGAGTCAGATGGGTTACCGGGCTATGGGAGCGTTGAAAGAATCTGCAACCATTAAAGATTACAGAAGCAAATTCTATTAATTGGTTCCTGATGGCATTCAATAAAGAGGCGGTCCTTGCTGAGGGCCGCCTCTTTAGTTATGAATATTTATGAACCGGGAATTACTTCACTATTTGCTCAGGTGCATGCTTCTTTCACGATATAACTGGCGGAAGTAAGGGTCTTTTAAGTCTTTAATGAAGCGGATGGCTTCTCCCGTGCTTTTCATCTCTGGCCCGAGTTCTTTATTTACGCCCGGAAATTTTTCGAAGCTGAAAACCGGCTCTTTTATCGCAAAACCTTCGAGGTTTTTTTCTATGCTGAAATCGGAAAGTTTTTTCTCTCCGAGCATCACCTTTGTTGCAATGTTTAAATAAGGAATACCATATGCTTTCGCAATAAAAGGTGTGGTACGGCTTGCACGTGGGTTAGCTTCAATAACGTAAACCTTTCCGTCCTTAACAGCAAACTGAATATTTATAAGCCCGCAGATGTTTAACGCCCGAGCAATTTTTTCCGCATAGGTTTCCATTGTGGTTACTATCAGAGGCGTTAGGTTGAAGGCGGGCAAAACGGCGTTGCTGTCGCCGCTATGAATGCCGGCAGGCTCTATGTGTTCCATCACCCCCATTACATGGAAATTTTCACCGTCGAAAATGGCGTCTATTTCGGCTTCCTGACATCGGTCTAAAAACTGATCAATCAAAATTTTATTGTCAGGAATGTGTTTCAGCAGTGAGATCACCGCCTTTTCAACTTCGTCGTCGTTAATTACAATGCGCATCCTTTGGCCGCCAAGTACGTAGCTGGGCCTTACCAAAACCGGATAGCCTACGTTATTTGCCACTTCGATGGCTTCATCGGCGGTGAAAGCGGTTCCATATTTAGGATAAGGGATGTCCAGTTCTTTCAGCAGGTCGCTGAATCGTCCGCGGTCTTCGGCTATATCCATGTCGTTGTACGATGTGCCGATAATTTTTATTCCTTTTTCGTGCAGGCGGCGGGCAAGCTTTAAGGCTGTTTGTCCGCCGAGTTGTACAATAACGCCGTATGGTTGTTCGAGTTCAATAATATCCCACAAATGTTCCCAGAACACAGGTTCGAAATACAGTTTATCGGCCATATCGAAATCGGTGGAAACGGTTTCGGGGTTACAGTTCACCATAATGGCTTCGAAGCCGCATTCTTTAATAGCAAGTAAGCCGTGCACACAACAGTAGTCGAACTCAATACCCTGCCCGATCCTGTTTGGGCCGCTACCTAACACAATAATTTTTTTTCTTTTGGAAGGAATAGATTCGTTAGCGGATAAAGTGAACGGCATAATTGAAAGGAATTGCGCAAAAATAGGTGTAACGGCCAAAAGTGAAAGGCGAAAAAAAAAGCAGAATTATTTTTTTATTAGTAAAAGTTTATATATTCGGCCTCTAAAAAAACTCCGGTGGCGATTTGCTTGTTTTACAATAACTCACCATTTGCGTGGAGAAACATTCCACAACCACTTAGCGATCTATAGTTGCTGCACGCCCGGTTAGGGCCTCTTTACCATTAATCCCCATTCCTCAATCTCTACTAAATTCTTTTCCATGAACAAGTTTTACTTGCGTGCAAAAAGCATGTTATTCCTAGCTGCGTTGTTGGTATCCGGCATAACCGGCTTTTCACAAGGCACTGTTACGATTGCCGGCTCGGGCACAGCAGGCAGCCATTTGTACAACCCATTTTACACCTGGTATCAGGCGCCCCGCGCATTCCGGTCCGCCACCATTTACAGCGGATCATTTCTTACACCCATACCGGTTGGCAGCACCATAACCAGCCTCGAGTGGTACCGAATTGCCAGCAGCGATGGCGTAAGTATGCCATCGGGGAACAACCTGAAAATATATTTACAGAATACAACGCAGGATAACTTCGGAAGTGCTGCGCTTACCTGGGATGTGTCGGCCGCAACGTTGGTTTTTAATGGCGACCCGTCGGCATTTATGGGCAGCAGTGAGGGATGGCGGAAATTATTGCTTTCTGCGCCGTTTACCTACAGTGGAAATAACCTTATTATTTATTCTGAAGTAATGAATAATAATTCTTTGGGCGGTTCTACGTCAATTAACTGGCAATATAGCACAAAAGCACAGCAGGCGGGTTTTGCCGACTATCAAATGAAGTATACGGTTAACAGCAGTACAACGCTGCCCACATCGCTAAGCAGCAGCCAATCTAACCATGCGCATATTAAGATTAACTTCAGTTCAGGAACAACTTGTTCCGGAATGCCTGAAGGCGGAACCGTAACGGCCGATAAAACCACTGTGTGCAGCGGTGGCTCAACCAATTTAACGCTAAAAGATTATACAGTTGCAAATGGTATAACAATCGAATGGCAAAGCTCTGCCACTTTAAACGGCGCGTATGCTTCTGTTAGCGGAACACTCACAAATCCTAATTTCGAATTGTTTCCGCCAGCTTCCGGGTATTACAGAGCTGCTGTTGTTTGCGGCTCCGATACGGCTTTTTCGGACACGGTGTTTATTGATGTTCCTCCGGTATTGCCGGCAAACACTTACTTCATCGATAATACAAAAACAACAGGCGGGCTTTTCTTCAACAATTTTACCGACGCCATCAATGCGATTAACTGCGGTACAACCGGAACGATAATATTTAAGGTTGCTGCCGGGCAAACCTTTACAGAAAATGTACCTGCAATTTCCATTTCAACGAATGCACAGGATTCAATTGTATTTATTAAGGATGGCAGCGGTGCAAATCCGAAAATTATTCCGGCTTCACCGGGAACAATTACTTCGAGCACGACAGTGGGTGCCCATGGCGATGCCATCGTGAAAATAAATGGATCGGATAACATTACATTCGATGGAGTAGATGTGGCCACCAACCCCTCTTTTACAGACGCAGGTATGTACGAATATGGATTTCTGCTTACGAAGAATGCAGGCAACGCCAGCAAAAATATCAGCATAAGAAACGCAACGATTTCGCTGAACAAAAATGCAATGTATTCTTTCGGAATCTATTCCTCAAGCAACGAAGCCAATGGCTCATCATCGGCGGTAACATCAACAGATGGAAGAGCTGAAAACTTGTCGTTCATCAATAACACCATCACGAATGCGTACGGTGGTATTCAACTGAGAGGCTTTTCTTCTGCAAGTCCCTACGATTACTACGATCAGAATAATGTAATTGCCGGAAACAATATCAACAACATTGGCGACAGCACATCATCTGTTTACGGTATTTATATCATTTACCAGAATAATGTTTCCGTTGTAAATAACCATCTTTCAAATATTACTTCTGCCGGTTCCGTATATGGCATTTATGCCGGAACTTCAACAAACGGCAGTGCGAATATCACAGGAAACAATTTATCACTGAGTGCACGCGGTACAACGTCTGCGTTTTACGGCATTTATAATACAGGCGGAACGTCGGGCACAAACAATACGGTAAACATTTCGGGCAATACGCTTTCTAACTGTACTTACCCAACGGCCACTTCAGCAAGTATTTATCTTATTTACCACAGTGCCACTGCGTATAATTTGCAAATTGACAGCAATGTGCTGTCGAACAACGTATTTCCGGGTACGGGCACAACGTATCTTATTTATAATGCCTCATCTATCGTAAACTCGGCTTCTATTTATAATAATACAATTTCCGGCTTCACCAAAGGCGGATCGTCTACGGTTTACGGCATCTATAGTTCTGCGGCTTCTTCCGGATCAACCACTACGATCGGTAAAAACACCGTTTCCAACATACACACGGCAGGCGGCACCCTCTATGGCATTACCCTGAACAGCGGCGATGTGGCGAATGTTTTCAAAAACAGAATTTTCGGTTTAAGCAGCGGAGGTGCCGCAGGCACTGTGAATGCTCTTTATATTCCGTCGGGCGCAAAAACGGTGAATGTGTACAACAACTTTATTTCCGATTTGTCGAATACAGAAGCAAGCAGCACCACCGACGCAACACGGGGAATTTATATTACCAATGTAACAGCCAATGCGGTTTTACAGGTTGCCAATAATACTGTTTATTTAAATAGCACAAGTGCCGCTCCGAGTGCAAACTATAGTTCCAGCGCGCTCTACCACACTTACAGCGCCACTGCCACGAGCGGAAATCTTACGGTAACAAACAACGTGTTCGTGAATACCTCTACGCCCCAAGGCACGGGAACGGTATCGGCCTTCCGCAGATCGAGTGCCACCTCTACGGCCAACCTCAACTCAAACTCCAACAACAATATTTATTACGTAGGACCTCCTTCTGCTAATCGCGTCATTTATTTCGATGGCACAAACAAAGATCAAACCGTTCTCGATCTTCAAACCAGGTTGGCTCCGGCAGAATCGTTTTCAAAAAGAGAAATGCCGCCTTTTGTAAATATTTCTACAGCGCCTTACGATCTTCATATAAAAACAAATGTGCCTACTCAACTGGAAGGCGGTGGTCAGGTACTGCTCTTTGTTACGGACGATATTGACGGCGATGATCGCGATGTTTCAACGCCGGATATTGGTGCCGACGAGTTTAACGGACTTCCGGCGTTACCAATGTCATTTTCCTCAGCTAACGCTATTCACCCGGCAACGAAGATCTATCCAAGCAAGCCTAACCAAACCATTTTGCGTGTTGAAGTGGTAACCGCAAATGCAGCCAATCCCATTGCGCTTACAACATTAAACCTAAGCTTCAACGGAACGCCGGTAATGACCGACATTTCGGGCGCAACCGTTTCGGTATACTATACCGGTCCATCTCCCGATTTCAATGCAAACACTTTATACGGAAACGGAATACCATCTGCTACAAGCTTTCCTGTTAGCGGATATCAGGAACTCACAACCGGCAGCAATTATTTTTGGCTGGTACTCGATAACATTCTTCCCTCAACTCCGGCAGGAACTATCGTTGATGCAGAGCTTGTAAGTGTTCAGATAGATGGCACTACACACACCATTTCAAACGGTGCTCCGGCGGGTAATCTGGTAATTGTTGGTCCGATGGCCGGTCATTACCTCGTTGCTCCGAATCAGGCATATCCCAACTTTACTTCGTTCTCCGAAGCAGCGCAGGATTTACTGTGGAGAGGCATTGCGGATACCGTTTTCATTGACGCTGTTTCCGGCACCGGCCCCTATAAAGACCAAGTGGTGCTGAAGCATTATGAGGGCATATCTGCCAACACACCGGTGTACTTCAACGGAAACGGCGTAACCATTACCGACAGCAGCACGGCTGTTGCTGCGAAGAAAGCCGTGTTTGCACTTGACAGTGCACGCCACATCACCATCAGCAATTTCAAGATTGTAACGGGAGGCGCCGCGGTTGGGTTTGGTGTGCAACTCTATAACGATGCCGACAACAACACAATTACCGGAAACACCATTGTTACCGATACATCCGGAAGCAATACAAATTTTGCAGGTGTAGTGATTAATACAACTGCTTCGGCAGCATCCACCACTACCGGCAACAGCCGTTCAGACAACAACCTCATTGCAAACAACACCATTTTTGGTGGATATGCAGGGGTTGCACTTACAGGCCAGGCAGCAAATAAAATATTCGGTAATAAAGTAACCGGTAACACCATCAGCGATTTTTATACTTACGGCGTGTATATTAACGGAAACGACGGAGCGGTGGTGGAGGCCAACAACATTAGCCGTCCGGTTCGCGATGCTGTTACCACGTTTTACGGCGTTTACTTTACTGCACAAAGTTTAAATACGCTCGTGGCTAAAAACCGGATTCATACTCCCTATGGAAAAAATCCGGCCGCAACAACAGCCGCCTATGGAATAGACCTCGTTAACTGTGATGCTTCTGCCGGAAGCGAAAACGTACTGGCAAATAACCTGGTCTATAACTTTCAGTCGGAGGGAATACAGAACGGAATTTTGAATAATGGATCGGATTATGTGTCGGTTTATCACAACACCATTTCGCTCGATTATCAGGGTTCAGCATGTTCGTCTTGCGCTACGCGTGGCATTTACGAGCAAACGGCCTCCACTGCCGGATTTACTATCGTAAACAACTTGATCAATATTGAAAGAGGAGGCTCGGGCGAAAAACAAATGCTGTACTTCACCTCTACCGATGCTACAACAATGAACATCGAGAACAACGGCTACTATGTACATCCATCCGTAACCAACCTCACTTTTGCACGCACAGCATCATCAACTTATAACACATTTGCCGACTGGCAAACGGGAGGAAAAGATGCGGCAGGCGTATTTACAAACCCGATGTTTGCTGATGCAGGCACGGGTGATTTTAAACCCCTCAGTGTAATTCTCGATAACATTGGACAACCAACTGTTATTGCAGAGGATATCAACGGCGATCCGCGCGACCCCGCAACTCCGGATCCGGGTGCTTACGAGTTTACAAACATCACGTCCGGTCTAAACATTGGCGTAGAAACGGTTACCACCCCGCAGATATCCGATAACGATTGTTATACAAACAGTGAGGTAATCAAAATCAGAATCAGAAATGCAAGTACGAATACGCTCGATTTATCTGTGCATCCGGTAACGGTAACAGTGCAGGTAAGCGGACCGGTTTCGCAAACGTTGTCGGGCAGTATTTCGTCGGGCATCCTGAATTTTAATGATACGGTTTCGGTTACAATGAATACGACGGTAGATATGAGCGCGCCGGGTGTGTACACCTTCAACGCTTATTCCACTTTAACAGGAGATGTGAATAATTCTAATGATACGATGCCGACGCTGACAAGAACGAAAGAGGCGTTGGCGGGTGGCGTAAGCATTGCGGCTCCGGCAGTATTCTGTGGGGTAGGCGGCACTCCTTCACTAACCGCCCAAAACGTAACCGGATACAGTAGCCTTCAGTGGCAGGAAAGCACCAGTGCATTATCCGGATATGCGGATATTGCAGGAGCTACTTCGCTGGATTATACGGTTGGAACACCGATTTCGCAAACGATGTATTACCGGTTGGCGGCGAGCTGCGGTACTAACACCGTATATGCGGTTCAGGATACAGCAGTGATCAGCAATCCACAAATTGTTTCGGTTGTAAAAGATTCCATTTGCGGAAGCGGCACGGCTGCTTTAGAAGCTTATGCGAACAACGGGGAAACAATAAACTGGTACAGCGATGCAGTGGGCGGCAGTGTGTTACACACCGGAAATAGTTTTACAACTCCTGTGATTAATAACACCACTACTTATTATGCAGAGCCTTATTTCACCGGCACGCCGGAATCAGTAGGAGCGGTGGAGAAAGGAAGTACAGGAACCTACACGCTGGAAGCCGGATTGCTTTTCAATGCGCACTCCGATGTAAGGCTTAAAGGCGTATATATTTATCCGGTAGGCACCGGCGCCGGAACGGTGGTGATACGCCTTCAAAATTCGGGCGGAGCCGTGTTGGAAACCCTAACGTTTAATACTGTAGGCGTTGCAATTGGCTCGGTACAAAAAACCTTTGTTCCACTGAACTGGAATATTCCTACCGGCAACGATTACTTTATTAGCATGCAATCGAGAACCGGATTGGTTGCTTCTTTAGTGCGCGATGCTAGTTCCTCGATTATGGGTGGACCTATCGCCTCTAACCCCGCCATGCAACTACCCGGTAAAATAACAATTACAAACGGCAGATTGGGTAATTCAGGTACGAGCACTTCCTACTACTATTTTTACGATTGGCAGCTCGAAAACGGATGCACCGGGGTACGAGTTCCGGTAGAAGCTTTTGTGGATGTTACCCCAGGATGTACCACGTTACCGGTAAATGGCGTTGTGCTTTCAGGTAAGATGGAAGACAGCAGAAACATACTTAGCTGGCAAACAAAAACAGAAACCCATAACAAAGGGTTTTATGTTGAAAGAAGTGCCGACGGAAGCAGTTTCGCTGCCATCGGGTTTGTAAATTCTGCTGCCGCTAACGGCAACAGCCATTCTGCCCTCAATTACCAATTTACCGACGTTACACCGCTTGCCGGAATCAACTACTACCGCTTAAAGCAAACAGATGCCGACGGAAAATTTGCTTTCTCCAACACGATTGTGCTTCGGCAAAACCCGACGACGCTGGAGATGGTGAAAATTTATCCGAATCCGGTGCGCAGTAATTTGTCGGTTCAAATTCGCATGGCGGAAGCCAAGCACGTCACAATGGCAATAACTGATGCCGCCGGAAAAACAATCAGCATGCATAAACAGTTGCTGAACGCGGGCGAAACTAAGGTGGAGATGAACGTATCTGCACTGGCTAGGGGCGCTTACTTTATAAAAGTATTCTGCAACGAAGGCTGCTTGCAGGCAACACAGTCATTTATCAAGTATTAACACATAAAACCCTCAATAGAAGGCCGCCATTTCTGGCGGCTTTTTTATGAAAGATTGTTTTTAAAATGACGTTTATTTGCACAACTCAAAATCCACAATTTTATGCTCCCAAAATATAAACGGATACTCTTAAAGCTTTCCGGCGAAGCGCTTATTGGAAAAGGTTATAATGGGTTCGACCCTTTCGATCCAAAGATCATTGAGCAGTATGCAAACGATATTAAAATGGTTACCGACCTTGGCGTTCAGGTGGCGATTGTGATTGGTGGCGGCAACATTTACAGGGGCATGAATGAAGCAGAAAGTGGAATAGAAAGAGCACACGGCGACTACATGGGAATGCTCGCCACTATGATTAACGGGATGGCTATGCAGGCCATGCTCGAAAGAATTGGCGTATATACCCGGTTACAAAGTGCCATAAAAATGGAGCAAATTGCTGAGCCCTACATTCGCAGGAAAGCGATCCGCCACTTAGAAAAAAATCGTGTTGTTATTTTCGGCGCCGGAACCGGTAACCCTTATTTTACAACCGATACAGCAGGCTCGCTACGGGCAATTGAAATTAACAGCGATGTTATTTTGAAAGGAACAAGGGTTGACGGAATTTATACCGCCGACCCTGAAAAAGATAAAAGCGCCACACGTTTTGAAAAGATTTCGTACGCAGAATGTATTTCCAAAGGATTAAAAGTGATGGATATGACCGCTTTTACGCTATGTATGGAAAACAAATTGCCGATTATCGTGTTTGATATGAATAAGCCGGGCAACCTGCTTGCCGTGGTGCAGGGCATGAATGTAGGCACTTTGGTAACCAGCTAAGCGGCGCCGCATCACCAATAAAAAAGCAGTTGCAAAAAACAACTGCTTTTTTTGTGGGCCCAGCTGGGCTTGAACCAGCGACCCCCTGATTATGAGTCAGGTGCTCTAACCAGCTGAGCTATAGGCCCCGTTTCCGAAGAAACAAAAATTTTCCAGCGCTGGTCACGCTTTCAGTAAAGGAGCGCAAAAATACAGATTCCTGCTTCTCCTCAAAATTTCACGTCGGTTTATTTTTCTTAGGGCGTGTCGTCTTGTTTTTCAGGCCGCATCTGCGGAAACAGAATCACATCCTGAATAGATGGCTGATTGGTCAGCAACATACAAAGCCTGTCCATCCCAATCCCGATTCCCGAGGTGGGCGGCATTCCGTATTCGAGCGCCCGTAAAAAATCATAATCAATGTACATGGCTTCCTCGTCGCCGCGCTTCAGAAGTTCCACCTGCTCCTCAAAGCGCTTCCGTTGGTCGACAGGGTCGTTCAGCTCACTGTATGCATTGGCAAGTTCTTTACCGTTAATCATTAACTCAAAACGCTCTACCAGTCCTGGTTTGCTGCGATGCTTTTTTGTTAAAGGACTCATTTCAACCGGATAATCGATGATAAATGTCGGCTGAATGAATTTTGATTCGCTCGTTTCGCTGAACAATTGATCAATCAGTTTTCCTTTTCCCATCGTTTCGTCAATACCGATTTTTAAATCTTTGCAGAGTTTTCTCAGTTCGCCTTCGTCCCATCCCTCAATATCCACCCCGGTGCTTTCTTTAATGGCATCCATAATGCTGATGCGTGTAAAGGGCGCTTTAAAACTGATAGTATGGTTGCCTACCACAACATCTGTAGTGCCGTGCACAGCAATGGCAAGTTGTTCAAACAGTTGTTCGGTCACTTCCATCATCCAGAAATAGTCCTTATAGGCAGTATACCACTCCAGCACCGTAAACTCAGGGTTATGAGTTCGATCCATTCCTTCGTTTCTGAAGTTGCGGCTAAATTCATACACCCAGTCAAACCCGCCAACAATCAGTCGTTTCAAATACAGTTCGTTGGCAATCCTTAAGTAGAAGGGAACATCGAGTGCGTTGTGATGCGTTACAAAAGGCCGCGCCGCAGCTCCGCCCGGGATGGCCTGAAGCACCGGCGTATCCACTTCCAGTGCGCCCTTTTGGTTTAAAAAATCGCGGATGGTATTGAATATTTTGGTTCGTTTTTCAAACGTTTCCTTTACGGAAGGGTTAATCACCAAATCGGCATAGCGCTGCCGGTATTTAAATTCCGGATCAGTAACGGCATCGAAAACCTGGCCTTCGGCTTCCTTTACAACCGGAAGCGGATGAAGGGCTTTTGCCAGAACTTCCAGCGATTGAACGTGCACCGATATTTCGCCCATCTTCGTACGAAAAACGTATCCTTTCACGCCTATAAAATCGCCTATGTCAAGCAGCTTTTTCCAAACCAGATCATACATTTTTGTATCGCCGTCAACAGCTATGTCGTCTTTCCGTACATAAATCTGAATCTTACCTTTTGCATCCTGCAAAACCGCAAAACTTGCTTTGCCCATGTCGCGCACGCTCATAATACGGCCGGCAAGGCAAACACTGTCAAAGGCTGCGGCATCATCATCTTTAAAACTTTCCTTTATGTCGGAAGAATAGGCGTTTATCGGATAAAGCGCTGCGGGATAGGGGTCAATCCCCGCTGCCAAAAGTTGTTGTAATTTTTCGCGACGGATAATTTCCTGCTCGCTTAAATGTTGTTTCATAATAAATGTTTGCAAATGTAGTCAGCACAAAATAAAAACGGTTATTAACGATTTTTAACCGTGAGAAAGGGAAAAACTAACGTTTAATTAAACCTTTTCAAATTTATAAAACAGACCTTTGCAGCACAAAAAAAAGATGAGTTACGATATGAAAAAACAAGTTATTTCGGTGGGAAGCGTGTTTCCTGCCTTTCGGAAAAAAGCAGTTGTTTCTTTGGAAAAAGGCAAGGAGTTTCAGGAGATTACCAACGAAGCTGCCATTGCTGAAGGAAAATGGATGGTAATGTTTTGGTGGCCCAAGGATTTTACGTTTGTATGCCCCACTGAGATTGCAGAATTTAATAAAAAGTATAACGATTTCGACGACAGAGATGCGCTTTTAATTGGAGCTTCTACCGATTCGGAATTTGTACACCTCGCTTGGAGAAAAGATCACGACGATTTGAGAAACCTTAAGTTTCCAATGCTTGCCGATACTTCCAAATCGCTTGCAGAAGAGTTAGGAATTCTTAGCACCGAAGAAAAAGTTGCTTACCGTGCAACCTTTATCATCGATCCGCAGGGAATTGTTCGCTGGGTAAGCGTTTACGATTTAAGCGTTGGCAGAAATGTGAATGAGGTGTTGCGAGTGTTGGATGCTTTGCAAACAGATGAACTTTGCCCCTGTAACTGGAAGGAAGGCGACAAAACCCTTACCGCTCAGCTACAGGACGCCTAAAATATTAAAGGATGAATACGAATACAGATACATTAATTCAGAACGAAACGTTTAACAACCTGCTTTCCGATTTGCGGTTAAGCAACTATGTGCCTTCCGAAAACGCTTTGGCGCTATCGGCTGTAAACGCCCGCTACATTAAGGATTTGAAGATTAATACCGGCAATGTGTTGAACAATTGTCAGCACCTTAGCCGCAAAGAAGCCCTGATGCTGGCATTATGCGTTGCGGTAAACGAAAAGTTTGAGCCATTAAAAAATTCTTTCACCGAGATGGCGAAAGAAGAAGGCGCAACCGCCGAGGAAATAGCGGAGATGATTGCCCTTACTTCGCTCATGAACACAAATAATGTGTTTTATCGTTTCCGGCATTTTATCAACAAAGACACTTATTCCAATATGCCGGCGGGCATTAAGATGAGCATTATGATGAACCCGGTTACAGGCAAAGAATTCTTCGAACTTGCGAGCATAGCCGTTTCTGCGCTAAATGGATGTGAGCAATGCGTGGTAAGCCACGAGCAGTCTGTTTTACAGCATGGAAGTTCTGAACAAAGAGTTTTTGAAGCGGTTAAGCTTAGTGCGGTAATTAAAGGATTAATTGCTGTGTTGTCTTAAGCTTTGAAATGGATGACTGAATGAAAACGGCCTCGCAAAGAGGCCGTTTTTTTGTTCGGGGGTTGGATTAAAAAAATCGTCAGCGGGTTATGCGGAACGCTTTCACGAACGCGTCGCCAAAGAACGCGTTTAACACATACATGCCTTCTGTAAGGTCGGTAAGGTTAAGCGCAAGTTCGCTGCAGCCCTGCTCTACTTTTTCAATAATGGTTTTTGCCATTCTACCCTGAACGTCGAGAATCTTTACAATAAGGTTTCCTGCATTGCTGGTATGTATGCTCAGAAATCCTTTTTCTGCGTCGTGTTGTATTTGCTGAACATGCATGTAAAATAATTTAAGAGAAAATTAGATATTCAAATCCTGTGCCACCGCGGCGCTGAGCGGTAGGCGAATGCGTTTGAAGCGGTGCGAACCCCTGCGTTAACCCTTATATTTGCCGAAATTTGAAGAATGAAGATTCACAGAGAAGGTTTCCGCTCTATTTTAATTGCGGCCATCATTATCGCTGTCGTAAACATCAGCAATTTCTATTTTCTTTATGCGAAGATGCCGAAGCTAACCCTGTTTATATTGGTAGCGGGCGTATTGCTGTGGCTGTTTATTGTTTCTTTCTTCCGCTTGCCAAAGCGCCGCCATTCAGAAGGCGATGCCGACATTATTTGCCCGGCAGATGGTAAAGTAGTGGTGATAGAGGAAGTGGTGGACGAAGAATACTTTAAAGACAAAAGAATTCAGGTAAGCATTTTTATGAGCCCCGCCAATGTACACGTAAACCGAAATCCCGTATCCGGATCTGTTTTGTACAGTAAATACCACAAAGGCAAATATCTCGTTGCCTGGCATCCGAAGTCCTCAACAGAAAACGAGCGCCACAGCGTTGTATTGCAAAACGAGCGCGGTACCATTTTAGTAAAGCAAATTGCGGGCGCTCTTGCAAAACGCATTGTAAACTATCTTAAACCGGGCATGCAGGTAAAACAAAATGAGGAACTTGGCTTTATAAAATTTGGCAGCCGGGTGGATGTGCTACTGCCGTTGGGCACCGAAGTTTCTGTTTCCTTAAACGAAAAAGTAAAAGGCGGCGTTACTGTTTTAGGACGGTTTAAATAAAAGCTTTCCGTATTACTCATATCTATTTAATAAAAATTCTATTATTTTTACCTCAGTTAACTAAAAAACCGGTCATGAAAAAATTGTTCACACTTGCTTTTGCGATGGTTGTATTTGCAGGAGCAACCTATGCCTGTGGCGACGGAAAAAGCTGCGACAGCAAAAAATCGTGCTGCAAAAAAGAGTCGAAGAAAGACTGCAAGAAGTCACACAAAGATTCTAAAAAAGATGAAAAAACTACTACCAAACCAGTCGGCGAATCTGATAAAAAAGCTTAGTCCTCAGAAGGTAGAAAACAAAAGCAGTTGAACGCTCAACTGCTTTTTTCGTTAAAACAGGGTTTCAAGTTCCTGCAAATGATGAATGATGAAAGTGGGATGCACCGCCGACTCCATTATCTGCAGATGATTTACAAACACTGTGTCGAGCCCCGCTTTAAGGGCGCCCTCAATGTCGGCTTCCAAATTGTCTCCAATCATAATGGATGAGCTTTTGTCGGCGCCGGTTACGGAAATAGCATACTCGAAAATTTCCTTCTGCGGCTTCAGGCTGTTCGACCGCTCGGACGTAATCACCTCTTCGAAATAGTGATGAATGTTGCACGACTGAATTTTACAATGCTGCACCTCATTAAATCCGTTAGTGATTAAATGAAGGCGGTAGTTTTTTTGTTTCAGATATTCGAGAATTTCTACGCAGTAGGGGAACAAGCTTGTTTTATAGGGAAGGATTTTCAAAAACTGAACAGACATTGTATGGGCAAGTTCTGTGTCCGCTATTTTAAAATCGAGCAACGCGAGCCACATTCTTTTCCAGCGCAGTTCATCTTGTTTTATAAATCCTTTCGAGTAACGGCTCCAAAGTTTGTGGTTGTGATAGCTGTATCGTTCAAAAAAAACATCGAAGTCCTCCACGCCTCTCTCGCCCAATTTATTAAGGCTATACAATTCTTTCAGCGTTTCCCGCGAGTTGGTTTCAAAATCCCAAAGCGTATGATCCAGATCAAAAAAAAGATCTTTATAAACTTTTTTCTCCACTTGTGTCATTCCATCATTAAGTAAAGGCAGTAAACAAAAAACGGCAGATGTTGTTTCTACCGCTTTTGTTTTTAAGCTGGTGTTAAATGGCCATCATTTCTTTTTCTTTAGCCGCAAGATGCTTATCTACCAACACAATGTATTTGTCGGTTAAGTCCTGCACTTCCTTTTCCGCGTCCTTTGCTGCGTCTTCACTCAGGCCGTCTTTCTGAAGTTTTTTTATTTGCTCAATCGCATCCCTGCGTATGTTGCGAATTGCTACTTTCGCATTCTCGCCTTCACCCGAAGCTTTTTTAAACAATTCTTTTCTTCTTTCCTCCGTTAGCGGCGGCAAAAAAATTCTTATCTGTGAGCCGTCGTTCTGTGGCGTTACGCCAATGTTTGCCGCAAGGATTGAACGGTCGATTGCGTTCAGCATGTTTTTTTCCCAGGGTTGAATGCTGATGGTTCTTGCGTCCAAAACGGTAACGTTGGCCACTTGGTTTATCGGAGTCGGGTTGCCATAATATTCTACGAAAATTCCATCTAACATAGCGGGCGATGCTTTGCCGGCTCTTACTTTAACCAATTCCTGTTCTAAATGGCTAATTGCTTTCTTCATGGTAGAAGAAGCCTCTTCCAGAATCAAACTCAGATCGTCGGACATAACTATTTTTTTGTGGGGCAAAGCTAATTAATCAATAATTAAAAGGCCCGTAAAGGCCTTTTAAACTTTATAAGGAGTATATTTTTTAGTGTATGCTTTCTTCTTCCAGCACAGCGGCGGCTGCTGTTGCCGCAGGAAAAATAGAAACGAGTTTCACATCGTTCACCACCTCGGGTTTATATTCCGGTGCTTCATCGAAGCTTACAACAGAAAGCACAGGTTTCTTTTTAAAGAAGTACAACACGCCGGTAAATACAAAGAAGAGTGCCGTCATGCTGAATATCATCATCGTAGTTCCGAAGTCGCGCATTAAAAACGCAAAGCCGATAAAGAATAAGCTTGCCAGTGAAATGGTAAGGGTTACAGCAAGATGCGAAAAACCGCAATCCAGTAAAAGATGATGCAAGTGATTCCTGTCGGGCGAAAAAGGCGATCGACGGCTGAAAATTCTTAACGCAAAAACCCGCAGCGTATCTAACAGCGGCATCAACATAATGCCGAAGCCAAGGGCTGCTGAAGCCTGAAGGTTAACGGCCTGAAAAGAAGGCGCTATCTCAATAAATTTTACGGCAAGAATTACGTTAACCGTTCCAATCAGCATGGATCCGGTATCGCCCATAAAAATTTTTGCCGGAGCATAATTGTATATAAGAAAAGCGAGTATGCTTCCTGCCATTGTAAAGCCTAAAACGCTGTAAGCAATGTTTCCGCCCATTAAAAATAAAACGGCAAAAACCACACAGCTTATAAAGCCCACGCTTCCGGCAAGGCCGTCCACTCCATCTAAAAGATTAAACGCATTAATGATAACCAAAATGGTAAAATAGGTAAGCAAATAGCTGCCCATGGTATCCATCTTTCCAATTCCTAAAAAACCATCCATTCCTGCAATCAGCAACTTCGCTTTAAATACTAAAATGGTGGCCACTACAATTTGTCCAATGAGCTTTTTCCAGGGTGTAAGCACCATAATGTCGTCTTTCAACCCAAGAAAAAATATAATTAAAAGGGCTGCGGTGTAATACTGAAATTCGGGGTATATGCCAGCAAACGTAACCGTGAGTAATAAGCTGGTAATAAATCCTACAAAAATGCCGAGGCCGCCAAGCGAAGGAATCGGATTAACATGCACTTTACGCTCGTTGGGTATATCGTATAACTTCTTTAACTCAGCAATCTTGATAATCACAGGTATAGCGTAGAAGGTTACGATGAATGAAAATAGACAGCCAATCAGAATTTGTTCCATGCATTTACAATTTTTCAATCATCCGTTCTCAGTAGGGAATAGTGCAAATTAACATAAAAAAATATAAACATATTTCAACCTTAAAAAATAATTTAGACAGGCATTGCGTTTCATCCGTTGCCTTTGCACCGAAATAAAACTAAAATTGCCCTTGTTATGCCATTTTTCTCTCTCGTGTCATACGCTTAGCTTTGCAGCAATTTTTAAAAAGATGGCAACAGATATTGAACAGTTAAAGAGAACAGCCTTACAGGTAAGAAGAGATATTTTAAGAATGGTGCACGGCATTCAAAGCGGACACCCCGGAGGATCATTGGGTTGCGCCGATTTTTTAACCGCTCTGTATTTCGATGTGATGAAGCACGATACCTCGTTTAATATGGACGGCTCAAATGAAGATCTTTTTTTTCTGTCGAACGGCCACATCTCGCCATTGTTCTATTCTGTCCTCGCCCGAAGCGGCTATTTTGATGTTGCCGAACTGGCAAGTTTCCGCAAGATAGATTCGCGCTTGCAGGGCCATCCTACCACGCACGAAGGATTGCCCGGCGTAAGAATGTCGAGCGGCTCTTTAGGACAAGGCATGAGCGTTGCCGCCGGCGCCGCGCTCACTAAAAAGCTAAATGGCGACGACCGCTTCGTTTTTTCGCTTCATGGCGACGGCGAACTGCAAGAAGGACAAAACTGGGAAGCCATCATGTTTGCAGCGCATCATAAGCTCGATAATTTAATTGCCACCATCGACCGTAATTTTCAGCAGATAGACGGCCCCACCGAAAAAGTTATGGAGCTCGGTAATGTAGGAGAAAAATTTAAGGCCTTCGGATGGGAAGTACTGGAGATGGACGGCAACGATATGCCCGATGTAATAGAAACATTGCACCACGCCAAAACGTTTCAGGGAAAAGGAAAGCCGGTTTGTATTGTAATGAAGACGGAAATGGGCAAAGGCGTAAGCTTTATGGAAGGCACACACGAATGGCATGGCATTGCGCCAAGCAACGAACAGCTTGAGCAGGCGCTTCAGCAATTACCCGTTACGTTGGGCGATTACTAATCGCTCCGGCTCCGCAGCGAAAGCGCATTTTTTGCTGCTTTGTAAGCGGGCATCCACGAAGCGAGAAGCGCAACCACCAGCACCGTAACACCAACGAGTACAAAATCGGAAGCAAGCAGTTTTACCGGATAATAATCAATTATAAAACTTCCGCCCGAGAGTTTTACCACATGAAACGTTTGCTGCACATAGCAAACAATAAGCGCAATGGCAGTGCCCGCCGCAGCGCCCACCAAAGCGAGGAGCAAGCCGGTATATAAAAATATTTGCTGAATGGTAGCAGTGGTGGCGCCGAGTGCTTTCAGGATTGAAATGTCTTTCTGTTTTTCCAGCACCAGCATGGTAAGAGCGCCAATCATATTAAAAGCAGCCACTACCAGTATCAAACAAAGAATGGCGTACACCACCCATTTTTCCATCTGCATTACCGCATAGAGGCTTTGGTTTTGCTGATATTTGTTCTGCACCTTAACATCGCTCCCCAGCAAGGTTTCGGCTGCGCTTATTATCGGTTTTATTTTTTGCGGGTCGGCAGCTATTTCAATCGAGCTGTACTGGTCGGCCTTCAAATCGAGCATATAGCGCAGGAAAGCGATGTTGGTAAAGGCGTATTTATTGTCAAATTCCTGCTGCACACTAAACGAACCCGCAACCGCTGCGTTGTAACTGTTCATTGCTTCCTGCGAAAAGCTTTTTGCTTGCCGGTTGGGCAAATACACCACTACACTATTAATGGAAAGCGGATCGGCACCAATAGCGTTTTCAACACCTGCTCCCAACAAAAGCGCAGGAGCATCTTCGTACCCTAAAAAATAGTCGCCGCGGATTACGTGTGGCTGTAGTTTATTGGTGGCCGAATACTTACCATCAACGCCGCGCAGGTAAACAATACTTTGCAAATCGCCGTTCGTGAGCACAGCTTTTTCTTCTACCGATGCGGATATATTGCGTACACCGTCTAATTGCTTTAACTGCGTTAGTTTGGCGGCATCGAGTGTAAAATATTTTCCCCTGGTTGCAGTGATGCGGATGTCGGAGTAGAAGTCGCCATACAAACTCTTCACCAGGCATTCAAATCCGTTAAAAACACTCAGTACAATAATGAGTGCAGCGGTGCCAACGGTAATAGCTACCACGCTAATCCACGCAATAATATTTATAACAGCGGTGGACTTTTTGTTTTTAAAATATCGCCAGGCAAATAAAAGTTTCAACTAAATCGGTTTAAGGTTAAGCAGATTCCGATTCGTTTTCGCCCAGATGTTTCTCTTCATCAATTTGCTTAAAAATTTCTTCCATTTTAAAAGCATGATCGAGCGTATCATCTTTATAAAATTGTAAAACCGGAATTCTCCTTAACTGATTTTTCACTTTGAGCGCAAGCTGTTTTTTTATTTCCCATTCGCGGTCTTTAATGGTTTTCATTGCCTGTTCATCGCTGGCTGTTTTGTAGAAGCTGAGGTAAATTCTTGCTTCGAGTAAATCGGGCGTTACCTTCACTGCTGCAATGGAAACCATTCCGCCTGCTACCATATTTAATCCAAGATGCCTGAAAATTTCATCCATTTCTTTCTGTATAACTGCCGCAACCTGCTTTTGCCTTTTTCCTTCTACCATAACATCAATTTCTGTAAAAATACTCAATCGTAACCTATAAGTGGTTTTGCTATATTTGGTTTAAACAAGTGTTATGATTAAACCGACATGCTTCATCCTTTGTGCACTTTGCTTCTTAACAGCAAGCGCACAAATTCAATTAAAGAAGAACGACAGCTTTGAGAAAACAACCATTTCGAACGTTACCACCGAAATGGACTTTATGGGTCAGAAAATGACTAACCGGAACAAAACTACAATGCACGACATTACTACGGTTACTGCAGTGGATAAAGACAACTACACCCTGAGCACCACTATATTGCGAATGATTATGGAATTGAATGCAAATGGGATGGATTTTAAAATTGATACCGATGAAAAAGACAACGAGCTGACTAAACAATACAAGGCAGAAATTGAAAAGGCCGAAGTGATTGTAATTGATAAAAAAGGGAAGATGGTAAGCGCTGACTTTGGCGGTAGCGAAAAAGTAGAAATGGATAAGCTGATAGACGGGATAAACCAGATGGTACTTACGCCTGCACAAACCGCGGCTCATCAAAAAGTAGGCGCTGTATGGACGGAGAAAAACAGCAATGCTGCGGGATACGATTTTACCCACACCTACAAAACCGTTGGTAACAATGGAAAGATTATTACAATAGAGGTTGTGAGCGAGGGCACCATTAAAACCGATGTTGAAGTGGAAGATGGGCAGCAGGCAACAGTGCAGCTTTCAGGTTCGATGAAAGGAGTGAACAGCTATTCGGTTGCAACAGGATTTCTAGATTCTACCGACATGAAAAGTGACTTTAAAGGCAAGATGTCGATGTCCGGAATGGATATTCCGTTTGCCTTAACCAGCGCTTCCAAAACAACGGTGGTAAAAAAATAGTTAGCGGTTCTGGATGAAGGTTTTTATTTCGGGATACCGCTCCAGCCGCTGCATTTGTCGTACAATCCATCCTGCTTTCCAGTTCACTGCGCGGGAAGCAGGGTTTGCTGAATATTTTTTGGGGTTGGGAAGGGTGGCAATAATCAGCGCCGCTTCTTTTTTGGTAAGCTGAGCGGACGACTTTTTAAAGTAATGCTGTGCTGCGGCTTCAATGCCGTATATGCCGGGACCCATTTCAATAACGTTTAAATATACTTCCATAATACGCTGTTTACTCCATATCGATTCTATGAGGAAAGTGTAGAAAAATTCGGGTGCTTTTCTTATATATTTTAAGATGCCGCGGCCCTGCCAGAGAAAAACATTTTTTGCTGTTTGTTGGCTGATGGTGCTGGCAGCGCTGCCTTTTTTACGCTTCTTTTTTTTCCCGCCTCCGTCTAAGCTTTTTTCCAGCGCATTCCAGTCGAATCCATTATGGAAAACAAAAAGCTGATCTTCGGATGCCATGGCGGCCAGCTTTACGTTTGGAGAAATTTTGTTCCACGAAACATAATCTCTTTTTAAGCCATAAGGGACGATGGTCGACGCCTGCGTTATGGTAACGGGGGGAAAAAATAGCAAACAAAAGAAGCTGTAAATGATGGAAGCAGTAAACAAAATAAGCATCCATCGGAGAAACCGTCTTGCGTAACTACCAAATTTCGATGGGTTTTTTTTCGCCATGCACACACAATTGATTTGGAGTAAAAATCGGCTTTTTCGGGTTGGGGCCGGCATTAGTTTAATGCGAGGCCAAACTGAAAAACATGTGTTGGGGATTTAAAGGGATTGTCCCTGTTTTGTTTCGTTCGCGGCTAAGTCGATAAAAAATTCAACTAACAGGAACGATAGAAATTTTGCAAAAATTCAGGAAAACTGATGTTGCATTAACAGCTTGGCGAAGATGACAGCTATCAGCGCTCATCAACTCCGAACTGAGTAACCATAAATTTCTCGCTAAAAAGCACCTATCGCATAATAAACGGAAACCGCTGATAGCTTTTCAGCGCCAGTCCCGTACCTCGTACTACGCTCTTCAGCGGGTCCTCCGCAATATGAACCGACAACTTAATTTTTTGGCTTAAACGCTTATCGAGTCCTCTCAGCAATGCACCGCCGCCGGTAAGGTAAAGTCCTCTGCGGTAAATATCGGCAGCCAGCTCAGGCGGCGTTGTTTCAAGCGCCTTTAAAATGGCTTCTTCAATTTTAAACACGCTTTTGTCCAGTGCTTCGGCTATTTCCTGATAGCTTACCATTATTTGTTTAGGAATACCGGTAACAAGGTCGCGCCCGTTCACCGGAATATCTTCCGGCGGCGTTTCCAAATCTTTCATTGCAGCGCCAATCTGAATTTTTATTTGTTCGGCTGTACGCTCACCAATCAGCAAACTGTGGTAGCGGCGTAAAGCCTCCATAATATCTGCAGTAAATTCATCGCCTGCAACCCGGATCGACTGATCGCAAACAATACCTGCCAGCGCAATAACCGTGATGCCGGTTGTGCCGCCACCGATATCGATAATCATATTTCCCACGGGCTCTTCCACATCTATTCCAATCCCCAAAGCAGCGGCCATAGGCTCGTGTATTAGATAAACTTCTTTGGCGCCGGCTTGTTCTGCGCTATCGCGAACGGCCCGTTTTTCTACCTCCGTAATGCTCGACGGAATACAGATCATCATCCTCCAGCTTGGCGGAAACAAGGGCTTTTTCGGATACACCATCTTAATCATTTCCCGCAACATCAGTTCAGCCGCGTTGAAATCGGCAATAACACCATCTTTCAGCGGACGAATGGTTTTAATGCTTTCGTGGGTTTTTTCGTGCATCAACAACGCACGTTTTCCCACCGCAAGCACCTCTTTCGGATTATTACGGTTTAATGCAACGATCGATGGTTCGTTTACAACTACATCTCCGTTATGTATAATTAAAGTATTGGCGGTACCTAAGTCGATAGCAATTTCTTGCGTAAAAAAGTTAAACAATCCCATTTATCCGTTACTGCTTTTATGTATGGCGGCAAAATTCATAATAAAAACGCACAATCACTCAAATTCCCAACCAAAAACGGAAAATTTTATGACGTTGCATTTAATAAGGCGAAGGCAAAATACACTAAAATTGAATGCAGGCATTGTATTTAGAACGAAAGGCGAAATAATGTGGTTGTAGCGGTTGCTTTACCTTTTCTTTGTGTTTTATGAATGTTTTTGCAAGGAAGGTCCGGCTATTCGGTTGCAACATCAGCATCATTACGCTTTTGTGGTTTTTGCTTGCGCTGGCGGCAGCGCTCGCCGAAGTGCTCCGTGGCAGCATTAACAACTACTTTATTTTTGAAGGCGTTTTCAATCACACCATTGCGCAGCGTCCGCTTTATCCTGAATATCCGAATGAATATCAGGATTCCAATCACTACGGTCCGCTCTTCAGCATTATCATTATGCCATTTGCCCTTTTGCCCACCTGGCTGGGCTGCCTGCTGTGGGTGTTGGCAAATGCGGCCGTGCTTTGGCTTGCCGTCCGAAAACTGAACCTAAGCCACGAGGCAAAGGCTTCCGTACTCGCCATTGCAGCGCTTGAAATGATGACAGCCGCGCACAACCTGCAGTTTAACGCCGCCATCACCGCATGGCTGGTGTTTGCATACATTCTGGTGGATAAGGAAAAAGACTTCTGGGCTACGCTGCTCATTGCCGCCGGGTTTCTGGTGAAATTGTATGGCATTGCAGGGCTGTTGTTTTTCCTGTTTTCGAAGCATAAATTAAAGTTCATCGGCTCTTTTATTTTCTGGCTGTTGATATTGTTTGCGTTGCCTATGGCCATCTCATCGCCCGCCTTCATTTATCGGTCTTACATCGACTGGTACAATAAACTGCTGTTTAAGAACGATAAAAACATCCACCAGTCGTACGACGCCTCGGGCGGGATGCAGGATATTTCTGTGTTGGGAATGATTCGGCGGATTTCGGGCACGCACAGCCTTTCCGCAACCGCTGTGTTGCTGCCTGCTGCTGCACTTATTTTGTTACCGCTGCTCCGTTTTAAACAATACCTGTTTCAAGGCTATCGCCTCCGATACCTGGCGCTCGTGCTCATTTCAATTGTCATTTTCAGCTCTTCGGCCGAAAGCCCAACATACGTAATTGCAATGACGGGAATGGCCATCTGGTTTGTACTAAACTATCCGACGCACAAAACATTTTCGCTCATTATCATCATTGCAGCTTTTGTGCTGACGAGCCTATCTTCTACCGACCTGTTTCCTACATTTTTAAAAGATGAATGGGTAAGAAAATATGCGCTGAAGGCTTTCTTCCCTTTTGTAATATGGACATTGCTGATAGCGGAACTTGGGCTGAAAAAATTTAATTTGGAGAACAAAACAATATCAGTTGAAAAAGGTTGACATCATTATTCCGGTGCACAACGAAGAAGGTAATATCGGCAGGCTGATTACGCTTACCAGAGAATTATTGCTCAACTCCGGCTACGAAGTTTCTTTTATTGTGGTAGATGACGGCAGCCGCGACAATACCCTCGCGGTCCTCAAAGGCATTGCCGCCCTGCATCCGGAAGTAAAATACCTCTCGTTCAGTAAAAATTTCGGACATCAAATCGCCCTCAAAGCCGGACTGGATCATTCTTTCGGCGATTGTGCCATAAGCATGGACGGCGATATGCAACATCCACCCGAAGTGATTCCGGAGCTGCTGCAAAAATGGGAAGAAGGCTTCGATATTGTGTACACAATCCGCCAAGATGAAGCGTCGAAAGCGCTGATGAAAAAAACAAGCTCTCGTTTTTTCTATACCATTTTAAACAGCATGGCCGACTTAAACATGGAAAAAGGCGCAGCCGATTTCCGACTGCTCGATAAAAGGGTGGTAACGGTTTTAAAAACGATGAACGAATATGAACCCTTTTTTCGCGGACTGGTAAAATGGATTGGCTTCAGCCAGATTGGAATTGAATATTTTCCGAAGCAACGCGCCTCCGGCATATCAAAATACACGGTTAAAAAAATGCTGCGGTTTGCCTTGCAGGGCATCACTTCTTTTAGTATAAGGCCGTTGTATGCCGCCGCCTACTTAGGCTTTACATTTTCGCTCCTTTCGCTGCTTTATATTCCGTATGCCATCTTCAGTTTTTTTATGGGACATCCGCATAACGGGTGGGCGTCACTCATTGTTACGGTGGCCTTTTTCGGAGGCCTCCAACTAACCATTTTAGGTATCATGGGCGTCTACCTCGGCAAGTTATTTATGCAGGCCAAACATCGCCCGCTCTATATTATTAAAGAAACAAATTAATGGATAAAACCGTTCTGTTAAGTTTTGATGTAGAAGAATTCGATATACCACTCGAATACGGCCACACTATTTCCGAAACCGAACAAATGAAGGTGGGATACGAAGGATTTGAAGCCATAGCCAATCTGATAGAAAAGCTGAATATTGAAGTGACCGCTTTTACCACTGCCAACTTTGCCAACCACTACAGCGATGCCGTTTTCCGCTTTTCCAACAAACACGAAATTGCTTCGCACACCTACTACCATTCAGCCTTTCAAATTGCCGATTTAAAAACTTCTCGCTTAAAGCTGGAAGAGATAACTGGAAAGCCCGTTACCGGATTGCGAATGCCCAGGATGAAAGAAGTGAACATGCAAGACGTAATGGATGCAGGCTACTTGTATGATTCATCCATTAATCCTACTTTTTTGCCCGGCCGCTACAACAACCTGCACCTGCCGCGAACCATGTACACCGACAATGGAATGCTTCGTTTGCCGGCTTCGGTTTCTCCGCGCTTTCGTTTTCCGCTGTTCTGGCTCAGCTTCAAAAATTTTCCTTACCCAGTGTATCTCTCTTTGTTGAAGGCCGCATTAAAAAAAGATGGCTATGTATGCATCTATTTTCACCCGTGGGAATTTGTGAATCTCGATGCTTACCGGCTTCCTGCCTATGTAAAGCGGCACGCCGGACCCATTCTCCTGCAACGCCTCGAGCGTTTGGTGAACGATTTAAAGCCGATGGCACGCTTCCGGTCGTCAGACAAATTTTTGCTCAACCGCGGCTAATCGTTTTATTGAGTATTTTTAAGTTATGATACAGGCTGTTGCTGATTATTTTGCTACCATTCCGTCGCTTCACCGGGCGCTGATTCTGGCCGGCGGCATCACCTTCTTCTGGATTATTGAAATGTTTATTCCGCTGTTTCGTTTCTCTTACAACAAATGGAAACATGCATCTCTAAACATCTTTTTCACCATCACCACCATCATCGTAAACTTTGCTTTTGCGCTGCTGATTGTGATGGCTGCCGATTTCGCTACCGCAAAACATTTTGGATTGCTGTACATTTTTAATCTTCCGCCCTGGCTGTACCTGCTTACAGGATTGTTACTGCTCGATTTAATTGGCGCCTACTTCATTCACTGGCTCGAACACAAAGTGAAATGGATGTGGAAGTTCCACATGGTACACCATGCCGATGAGGAAGTAGATACTACAACTGCTAATCGTCATCATCCCGGCGAAAGTGTGTTCCGCGCCGTTTTCACCATTATTGCCGTTTTGGTAAGCGGCTCATCTATCTGGCTCGTCATGTTGTATCAAAGCATAAGCGTTGTGCTGTCGCAATTTAACCACGCCAATATTAAACTGCCGCTTTGGCTCGACAAAGCCATCAGCCTGATAATTGTTTCGCCCGATATGCATAAAGTGCATCACCATTATGTGCGCCCCGAAACCGATACGAATTATGGCAACATTTTTTCGTTGTGGGACCGCCTGTTTAAAACCTTTTATTTTTCCAAACGCGAACACTTAAAATATGGCCTCGATGTGCTCGAAGGCCACAATGTAAACAGCGTTTCAGAACAGCTAAAAGTGCCTTTCAGCAAAAACATAAAAACAGATTATTAAAATCTTTCATTAACAAATCTCTTTCTGCACTTCTTGCAAAGTATTTATATTGCACCCTTGCAAAAATTAAAATTGTATGGAGTACAGAAAGATCATTTCAGTTACTGGTCTTGGTGGATTGTTTGAATTGATGGGAACGAAATCCGATGGTGCCATCGTTCGTTCGCTTGATGATAAAACAACAAAATTTGTATCGTCGCGCGTGCACAATTTCTCTCATCTCGAAAGCATTGAAGTGTATACCCAGCGCGACAACGTAAACCTGCTGGATGTTTTCAGAGCAATGGACGCTTCAAAAGAAAAAATGCCCGATGAAAAAGACGCGAAAGCCATAAAAAGCTATTTCGAAAAAGTGTATCCCGAAATGGATTTCGATCGCGTGTACGGCAGCGATATGAAGAAAATGGTACGATGGTTCTCTGTACTTAAAAAGAATGAAGTTGAACTTCCTTCACCCTTAAATGATGAGGAAGAAACGGCTGAAACCGTTGCGGCAGAAGCGCCACAACCAAAAGAAGCCGTGGAAGAATCACCCGCTGAAGGCGACAAAAAGCCGAAGAAAAAAGCGGCTCCCAAAAAAAAGAAAACTGAAGAATAACATACAAAAGGTTTAGTGCAAAAAGCTAAACCTTTTTAAATTGTACCATTATGAATTATACAGCCGACATAGAAAAACTTCCGCGTAAATACCTTCCCGCCGACTTTGTGGTAACCACCTGGGAAACCCTTGAACCTTATTTTAAAGAGCTCCTCAACCGCGAGCTCACTACCCTTCAGGAGCTGGAGCAATGGCTGAAAGATATGAGCGAACTGGAAGCCGTAATCAGCGAGGATGCCTGCTGGCGTCAAATTAACATGACACGCGACACCACCAACAAAGAGTATGAAGAAGCGTTTCAGTTTTTCTGCCTTCAGATTCAGCCGCAGATGCAGCCTTATGCCGATAAACTAAACCGCAAACTCATTGAACATCCGCTCACCGAACAGTTAAACAAGCAGAAATATTTTACCTATCTGCGTTCCGTAAAAAAAAGTATCGATCTATTTCGTGAAGCCAATATTCCGTTACAGGCCGAGCTCAGCGTAATGCAACAGCAATACGGGATAATTGCCGGTAAAATGAGCATTGAAGTGGAAGGCGAAGAATATACGCTGCAACAGGCTGCAAAATTTTTGGAAAGTCATAACCGCGGCCTCCGCGAAGCGGTTTACCGGAAAATAAATGAACGAAGGTTACAGGATAAAGATGCACTGAACAACCTATACACACAACTGGTGCAAAAACGCCATCAGGTAGCAAAGAACGCAGGATTCGATAACTATCGCGATTACAAATTTGCTGAGTTGGGCCGCTTCGATTATACAAAAGAAGATGCCTTTCAGTTTCATGAAGCGGTAAGGCTGCACGTGCTTCCGCTGATAGAAAAGATAAACCTGCGCAAAAAGGAAAAACTTGGGCTCGATGTGTTGCGTCCGTGGGATACAGAAGCCGAACCGGAAGGCAGCTCGCCCCTAACGCCTTTTAGCAGCGGCGATGAACTGTTGCAGAAATCCATCAACTGCCTGCACGCACTCAATCCTTTTTTTGCCGACTGTTTAAAAAAGATGAAAGCGATGGGCCACCTCGATCTGGAAAGCCGGAAAGGCAAGGCGCCCGGCGGCTACAACTGTCCGCTCGCAGAAAGCGGCGCGCCATTTATTTTTATGAATGCCGCCGGACAAATGCACGATGTAACCACTATGGTGCACGAAAGCGGCCATGCCATACACTCCTTTCTCTCGCACCAACTTGAGCTGAGCGCATTTAAGGAGTATCCGATGGAGATTGCCGAAGTGGCAAGCATGAGCATGGAACTGTTTTCAATGGATCACTGGGATGCTTTTTTCGATAACGAAAACGACCTCAACCGCGCAAAAGAGCATCAGTTGGAAAGAACCATTACCATTTTCCCGTGGATAGCCATCATCGATAAATTTCAGCATTGGGTGTACGAACATCCCGATCATACGGTAGAAGAGCGGACGGAAAAATGGATGGAGATACTCGAGTCGTTTTCGACCGGCGTTGTTGATTTCTCAGGGCTCAACGCGTATCGGAAAAACGGCTGGCAAAAGCAACTCCATCTTTTTGAAGTGCCGTTTTATTATATCGAGTACGGCATTGCCCAGCTCGGAGCTATCGGGTTATGGATGCAGTACAAACAAAACAAGCAGCAGGCGCTAAGCAACTACATTCATTCGCTAAGCCTTGGAGGAACGAGAACACTTCCGGAGTTATATGAAGCAGCCGGATTAAAGTTCGATCTGTCGCCGGCACACATCAAAAAATTAATGGACTTCGCAAACGCCGAACTCGAAAAAATCATCCATCAGCAGGAAAATTCCGGTTCTAAAAACTAACATACCGTTAGTTAATAAAGCGCCGCTAATCTTTACTTTTGTAAGTCGTTAAACGCAGCACTATGATAAAAACAGGAAATCCGGTTATCAGCATATACACCGAAATGACGCCCAACCCCGAAACCATGAAGTTTGTGGCAAACAAACTTTTGTATCCGGGAAAGAGCATCGACTTTCAGGATGAAACCTTTGCTTCCGCCTCTCCGCTGGCGAAAGAATTATTCAGTTTCCCATTTATAAAAAGTGTGTTTATCGCCAGCAACTTCGTAACGCTTACCAAAACATCTGATACGGAAGACTGGCACGACATCATTCCCTCCATCAAGCAATTTCTGAAAGAATATCTCGAAGAAAACAAGCCCGTGGTGATTGAGGAAGAAGCCGCAAAAATTAAACAGGAATCAACCAACATCGTCCTTTCCGACGATGATGATGTGGTGAAAAGAATAAAAGAATTGCTCGAAAACTATGTGAAGCCCGCCGTTGAAATGGATGGCGGCGCTATTCAGTTTAAGAGTTACGACGATGGCGTGGTAAACCTCACCTTGCAGGGAAGTTGCAGCGGTTGTCCGTCGTCTATGATCACGCTGAAAGCCGGCATCGAAGGCATGATGAAGCGGATGATTCCGGAAGTGAAAGAAGTAGTGGCAGAAGCCGAATAATTTGTTTTTTTGGTTAAAGGTTTAAGCAGTCCGGATGGGCTGCTTTTTTTATGGGCTGTGGCCGTTTAGCTCAGTATGCATCACCACGTCCGGCTTTCCGCTATATCTTTTTTTGCGCACAAAAAAAGGATGCCGCGTCAATCCGGCAGCCCATCAGCAATTACTGTTTATGGAACATATAATATTTACCGAGCCCACAATGTTTTGGACGGAACGGCTTTTTTTACATCGATTTCAAATTTCTCAGCATGTGATGGAAATAGACCTGTGTATTTTGCTTGAGATAGGGGGATTAGGGATAAAAATTCTGGGTGTTTCGGTTCGTCTCCCATCCCAATAATTATGAATACCGGCTTTTCTCTATTATATTCAGAATATCTTAAAAGCTGCTTATCATTGCACCAA
Source organism: Chitinophagaceae bacterium (assembly GCA_039811185.1). Lineage (GTDB taxonomy): Bacteria > Bacteroidota > Bacteroidia > Chitinophagales > Chitinophagaceae > JAEZDR01. The sequence continues at coordinate 363,011 of JBDHYF010000001.1, forward strand.
ACGATTTTGTTATTGTAAAGACCGGTTCTAAACTTAGCTTCTACATAAAATTCTTTTTTGGTAAGCCTATCGCGAAATTTAAAATCAGGCTTCATTGATGATTGAACATAATCCTTATTGGTGTTGTAATCATGCGTCTTCTCAAGCAGGTCATAATATTTGTCGATGAATAAGTGTTCGCGCACGTAGTCTTCAAACTTTTGCCCCATTTTAAATGATTCGGGCGTTGTCGCTTCATCAATCATCGCCTTAATGCCTTTTCCTAAAATCGATAATAGACCCATAGTTATTGTTTTTTAAAGTTTACGGTAAGGCACTAAACTACAAAAACAAAGTTAAAACATCACATCCATCAGCAATTACTGTTTATGGAACATCAATATACTTATGCACCTGTGTGCTGAGTTGCCATTCGGGATGCTCCTTAATAAAACTTACAATCAACGGTAACACGCTGTTTCGCTTTTCCCACTCGGGCTGCAAATACAACTTGCAACCGGGCTTTAACTGCGGTACAAACGACTGCGCCCAAACTAAATCGTGACGGTTGACAACCACAACCTTCAGCTCATCGGCAGCAGCAAGCACTTCGGCCAGCGGCGCCTTAAACTTTTTCGGCGATACACAAATCCAGTTCCATTTGCCCGATAAAGGCGATGATCCCGAGGTTTCAATATTCGTCTCAAACCCCTTCTCCTGTAAAGCAATCGTCAACGCATCCAGTTGATGCAGCAGCGGTTCACCGCCCGTAATTACGGCCAGCTTCGGTTTGCTGCCGGTAGCCTGCAACGCTTCTGCCGCAAGGCGTTCAACGGTTTGCTTAGGATGTTTATCAGCATCCCAGCTATCCTTTACATCGCACCAGTAACAACCTACATCGCAGCCGCCAAGCCGAATAAAATATGCCGCTTTGCCCTGATGAAATCCTTCGCCCTGCAACGTATAAAAGGCCTCCATCACCGGCAATTCCTGTTCTGTCATGATGCCGCAAAATTAGTTTTCCGCTTGTTAAGCAATTCATTAATGAGGGCGCCATCAAAAAAAAGGCCGCTGCAAAAGCAACGGCCTGTTCAATTTTTACAGACTGCATCATTCCTTAACAATCTTCTGTAACAGTTCTTTGCCGCCGCCCAACTCAATTTTCAAATAGTAAACGCCCCGCATCAAACGATCAATATTCAACTGGAATTCATTTGCGCCGGCGCTTACCGGAACATGCTTTTGTAAAATCGTTTTGCCGGTAACATCGGTCATCACCAAATCGCCTTCCGTAGCAACTTCCGCTTCAAATTTGATTTTAATAAATTGTTTAGCGGGATTCGGAAATACCATTAACTCACCCGGCACGGCCACAGCGGCTATAAAAACGGTTTTCGAATAGGAGAATCGCCCGTCGGCATCAACTTGTTTCAAACGATAATACCAACCCGGATGTTTACTGCCTTCATCCAAAAAGGAATATTCCGTTTTTGTGGCGCTGAAACCGTTTTCTGCTTTTGTAGGCTGCCATCCAATCTTTTCAAACAGCTTTCCGTCGGCCGAGCGTTCTATTTCAAACCCCAGGTTATTGAGTTCTGCACCGGTTGCCCAGTTTAACAAGTTGCCGGATTTTGTTTTTTCGCCCCTAAAATGCAACAACGCTACCGGCAGCGTTGCCAAACCTTCGTCGGCGCCCATTGTTGGCCGTGTGCTGTTCCTTGGATCGCCATCGATATCGGCCAAAATTCCTGCAATCGGTTTTCCTAAAAAAGCCGTATCGGTTTTTGATGTGGCATGAAGGTGGAGATCGCTGCCGGAAACAAATTTTACTTGTTTAAAATTTGAGTGCTGTTCTATGGAATCCATATCGGTTTTGTATAAGGCAAGCTGGCCTTTTGTGTACATCGCACTACCAGAAAAGATGTACGCCCCGGCTATTGTGTCCGAAACGTAGTAGCTGTTGTAATCGATGTCTAAAAACGCATCCGTTCCCGACAACAAGTTTGCGAATCCGACTGATAACAAAGGGAAATTTTCGTTCAAACGAGTAACCATTACCAGATTATTTTTCATCCGAAAATTGCCGCCTGTTGGCGCTGCGCCGGTTGTGGAAGTAATGATGCCCGCTGCATTTACCGGCGATGCATTCGAGTTATTGGCGCCACCAATACTAACCGTGTTGAAGTAAAGGTTAGCGGTAAAATAATTGTCTCCAATAATCCGGAGTCCGACGGGCACTGCATTAACATTCGCTGCAGGCAAAGCAATAAAGTTGTTATACAGATTTAAAACAGATGAGTCCGATAAGTTGAAATACATTCCATCTATTTGTGCGGTTTGTGAAGTGCTGTCTTTTTCAATGGAGATAATTTTGTTGTTAAACACAGTGAGATGCCTGGCAACCTGATCGTCGGAATAGTTGAACATGATACCCTGAATGAACGACTGCACCTGATTAGCCCCCAAGCGAATGTCGACCTCATTTCCCGAACAAATGGTGCTGTCGTTGCCGCCTGCGCCTATCCCGCACAACAGATAAAGAGCAGAAGCAGAGTCCACAAACAATGAAACTTTGTTGTTCTTCAAAATGGTTTTGCCGAGGTTTTCCACTTCAGTTGCAATACCGTAGAGCATATTTCCGCTGCTTGCGCCGGAATAAGTTACCGTATTGCCTTCCACCACTGCATTTTTGGATCTGTTGCTGATCAAAATGCCGGCACGTGCCGCGTCCTCAATATAGTTATTGATGAATGTAGTGCCTTCGTTGTAGTGGGAAGGCGAGTTGCAGTAATCCGACAGGCCTACCAATCCCTTTACCGATTTGCAGTGGGTAATGGTGTTATTGCGGTTTATATCAGCACCCGGATTTGTAACCATAAGGTTGTACCCTAAAGGCGTATTGAGATCTGCAACCTGTGCAATCAAAGAAACATAACGGACAATGTTGTTTTGCGATCCGCCGGTAATGTTCAGCCCAATGATTTGTTCGAGCCCAGGGTAGTAGCAAAGGATTTTTAAATAGTTGGATGTGTCCGAAGTAACGCCTCCCGGCCTGCCGTCGAGGATAACATTAGCAGCCGTATCAAATACAACCACAGAGAGCACCGGATGCGAGATGTCGGTGTACTGGAGCACGGCATTGTTATTACCTGCCGCCGGGCGAATCGTAATCGTTCCGGTGGTGAGTTGCTTGTTTCCAAACTTGATGGGATAAAGTTCTGAGGCGTGCCGGCCGTTGTAGCCCGCGTTCATTTCAATCAAATAATCATCGGCTGTTCCGCTTGGAATGGCCGCGTAGGCCGATGTGATACTGGGATACGTGCTCGCTGCCGCCCCCACTTTTTTCATGCTCACCGACCCGGGCTGAGCAAAGCCGTAATTGACGATGCCGGCCATAATCAAAAAGATGTAAATGTGTTTCATGCAATAGGTTTTTGTAAAGCTACCCGGCCATATCAAATTAAAAAAATTTAAATACCTTCTATCAGTCCTTGCTCCGTTCAACAAAAAAGGCCACCCGAAGGCAGCCTTTCTGATTGTTTAACAAATAAAAACTATTGTTTCACGAGTTTGCGGCTAACCGAGGTGCCGTCTGCTGTTACAATTTTCAGCATATACACACCGGCGGGCAGGCTGCTAATCTGTAATTCAACATTGTTTTCACCCATAGTCAGCCCTAAGGTTTTTTGCATTACCGGTTTTGCCGTCATATCGGTAACAAACATTTGTGCATTTCCACTGCTGAGGGCATTCAACTTCACGCGAACAACGTCCGTTGCAGGGTTGGGGTATACATTCACTACTTCAAAACGGCCAATCAGTTCGCCTCTAATCAAAATTTCTTTCGAAATCGTTGTTTTTCCGTCTTTATCTTTTTGCACCAGTCTGTAATAATTATTTCCGGCAGGCGCTTTCTCGTCGGTATAGTTGTAGCTGAGCGAGGTGGCGCTGCTTCCGTTTTCGGCTTTCGTGCCCACAAAAGAAATGGTAGTATAGAGTTTTCCATCAGATGAACGCTGTAAATCGAAACCAATATTGTTGGCTTCAGAGGCAGTCATCCATCTTAATAAATTGCGTCCTTCTTTTCTTTCTCCTTCAAACACCATCAGTTCAACCGGCATTGCTGCAACACCCTCGTCGGCGCCTTTGGTTGGCGCAGCGCCATCACGTGCATCGCCATCGTAATCGGTGGTAATACCCGCAACCGGTGCACCCAACAGTGTAACATCGGCACTGGAGGCAGCAGAAAGGTGTAAGTCCTGATTAGATAAATAGGTAAAAGGTTTTAGTTGTGTATGCGTTTCGTTGGGTCCAACTAAACCCTGATAGGCAACAATGCCGGCATTTCTAACAATATTACCGTCGTATCCCGCTGCCCATCCGGCTGCAAGGCTATCGGTAGCAAAATAGTTGTTGTAATCGATGTTCATCGTTCCATCCGTGCTGCCGTTGTAAAAACCAATCATGTAGTTCGACGTTGTTCCGCTGCGCGTCATCAGCACCAGATTATTTTTTTGGTTGTATACGCTGGTAAGCCCGTCGTTTACGCGATAAATGCCAACGCCGTTAATTCCGGTCGCCGTCGTATTGGTACCACCTACATGAACGGAGTTAAAATAAACGTTGCTTGTATAACTTCTGGTAGAAGTTCCGCTGCCGCCAAAGTACATGCCCGCCACCAGACCTGCAGTAGCGTTTGCATCGGCAAGTGCAACAAAATTGTTGTTCACGTTTAAAGTGGAGTTGTCAATGGGCGCATAATACATTCCAAAAAGCTGAATGCCGGTAGTGGTAGACTGGATGGAATGGATATGATTTTTGGTGATGATGAAGTTACCGGGCAGGCCACCGGTAGCTGCTCCGCAATAAATGCCCATTGCAAACGGGCTGGCCGCCGTTGTGTTTATGTTTAGATAGATGTGGTTTCCGCTCATTAACTCTGTTCCGGCGCCCAGATTTACGATAGCCCGTACATCGGTGATGGTGGCAGATGTGGGAATAGAAAGATCGATGGTGTTATTGGTGATGAAACCTGCGTTTGTGGCGTCGGTTGTTTGCTGTTGGATGGCGGTAAAAGTAGCGCCCGGTGGGGAGGCAATGGACGTAACGGTATTGCCGGAAATGGTAATGTTTTTTTGATTGGAACCTGCAAAAATGCCAATAGCGCCTGCGGCGCCCACAACATTGTTCATTATTTTATTGGCGTTGTTGACAACGGTGGCCGAAAGTCCGAAATCCTGAATGCCTCTCAGCCCGCCGGCAACTGTACAATGTTGAATCACGTTGTTGTTGTTTCCGGTGGTTACACCAGAGCCTACCAAAATTACACGAGAGCCTGCACCCGCTGCTGTTGAAGTGGCTGCAAGCGCCGTAACGTATTGTACAAAGTTGTTGCTCGCATCGTTCAGAATTTCGATGTTGCGGTTGGTGTTGCTGCCCACAAACGGATCGTCAACAATCAGGTAGTTATTTACCGAAGAGGTTACGCCTCCGGGACGCCCATCCAGAATTACGTTGGTACAACCACTTAACTGTACCACTACGCCGGCAGCGGGAGTGGGACGCTTAATTACACAGGCCACGTTGGTTGCAGCGGGGCGGATGGTGATGTAAGGGCCGCCGGCCGGAATGTTTTTAGAGCCGAAGGTGATGGGATAAGTTTCGCTGGCATCTGTGCCTAAATAAGTGGCGTTAATCTCGATGAGATAATCGCCGCTCGGTGCATTGGGAATGGCGGCATAAGCCGATTTAATGCTGGGATAGGTGGTAACGGTTCCGCCGGGCGCAGTTAGCGTTACGGAGCCGGGTTGTGCGGAAGCCTCGTTTGCGAAAAAGGCAAAGCACAACAGGGAGAGTGCGTAAAGTTTTTTCATAAAGGGAATTTTTGTTTGAAGTTAGGGCTAAAAAAATATTGAGTCAAGAATTATTTTGCGGCACTGATGGATAGTTGCAAGCGGCAAAAATTAAAAAGTTCTTAATATTGCAGTTTTTAGGTTCAAAACAAATGCACCTTCCTACCGCTCAAATTTAGCCTCATGAATAGAATTTTTACGCTCTTATGCTGTGCTCTTCTCGCATTTACAACGAATGGCATGGCGCAGACGAACATCATTCCCAAACTTTATCTTCCGTCAAAAAATACACCGAGCGGCGATGCTGGTTGGGTAATTACAGCGACGATTAATAACACAACCACTGACTATTGGAAAGTTTTATCGGGACAAGGACTCACGAGCCCGGCAATTAATTTCTCAGCATACTCTTCCAAGCAATTAAATGTCAGCAACCAGTCGTTTGGAACCACTACTGGAACTTCAAATATAATTAAGGTGGAGTATTTTAAGGGATCGACATGGCGGGAGTTAACGACCATTTCCACTTCTAGTAAAACAACTACAACGGTTACAATACACGATTCCATCAACAATGCTGATGGACAACTACGGTTTACCTCTCCGGGGGCAACAAGCTCAGCGGGCACAAGAATATTTTCGATCGAAGTACTTGGAACGCCCTCCGGCCCATCGCTCCCCACCGTTACCACGACCACTGCTTCCAACATCACTACCAATGCTTTTGATGCGGGTGGAAATGTAACTGCCGACGGCGGCGCCACCGTTACGCAAAAAGGCCTTACCTGGGATGTGGTTTCTCCGGCAACAGCATCGGGCTCTATTAACGGAAGCGGTACCGGCAGCTTTACCAGCACAGCCGACAGCGTAAATCCCAATACAAAATATTTTTACCGTGCTTATGCAACCAACACTGCAGGCACCGCTTATGGCAACGAGTACAGCGTCATCACCCTGCCTGAGGCGCCGGTACAAGGTACGCCGGATAACGCCACCACCGATGGATTTACCGCCAAATGGCTGGCTCCATCCGTTCCGGGAACGCAAACCTACACTTACACCCTTGAGGTAGACGACGACAACACCTTTGTCTCTGTCGATTATTCAAAATCGGGCATTGTTTCTTCTGCGACCAGTGAAGTGATTTCAGGTCTTCTTTCCAACACTACTTATTATTACCGCGTGAAAGCTGTAAACGCCACCGGCTCGGGCGCATGGTCTGCAACGGCAAGCATTACCACCGAAGCCATCACTACTCCATACCTGCAAATCACAGCTGCGATGAGCGACTTCGGCTCAGTGTGTATCAACACCTCACATCTCGACAGCTTTGAGGTGAGCGGCGGAAACCTGAACGGTGCCAGCGTAAACATTGGCGCCTTACCGGGCATGACGTATTCACTCAACAGAACTTCCGGCTTTGCATCTACACTTAGTTTACCTGCTTATAATGGAACGCCAACCACCATCTATGTAAAATTTGTGCCCACTGCGGTTCAGTCGTACAACGGAAACATTTCCATTTCGGGAGGTGGAGCCACTTCCATAAACACTGCCGTAACCGGCTCGGGCATTAATAGCGCGCCTTCGGTTACTACCAATGCGGCAACAGCCATCAGTGCCGACGAGGCCACTATCAGTGGCACGGTAACCGACGAGGGTTGTTCAACCATTACCACAGTGGGTTTAGAATACAGCACCACGCCGGGTTTCAGCAATGGCAGCGGCACTACGGTAACCTCCAGCCGTATGGGAGCCGGGTTCAGCGCTACCCTAAGTGCATTAAATCCGAAGACAACGTATTATTATAAAGCATTTGCAGAAAATGGCGCAGGAAAGGTGTATGGGACACAACTATCTTTCACAACCGCTGCTTTACAAACACCGGTAGCAACCGCAGCTTCCGGCATTCAGCACGACGAGTTTACCGCTAACTGGACTGCCGTTGCGGGTGCAAACCGGTACTTCATCGATCTTATGACCGATACCGGCAAAATAATCTATGAGGGCTTTGAAAGTGCTACTCCGGCAGGTTGGGGCACTTATGGCACCGGCAGCTACAACGGACCCTTAAACGTAGGTAAAGCCGATTTGTCGATAAGATTTGATAACAGCGACGACAGCCTTGTAAGCCCGGTATTTCCTGCCGGCGTACAAACACTAAGCTTTTGGTATAAGGGTCAAGGTACAAACGGTAGTGCCAGCAAATTTGTGGTTCAGGGATATAACGGCTCGTCTTGGGTAGAAATTGGAAATCTGACAAGTATTCCGTCTTCAGCTACAGGAACAATTACATACACCGCAGCAACCATTCCCGCTTTAGCTACTTATACCAGATTTAAATTCATATATACGAAAGCATCCGGCAATTTAGCGTTTGATGATTTTGAAATAACCTATGCTACGGTTTATGTTTCCGGGCATAAAAATATCACTGTGCCGGTGAATTTTGTCACTTTCAGCGGTTTAACAGCAACAAAAGATTATTATTATCGCGTACGATCGTCTGCAACGACCGATACGAGCGGTTATTCAAACATCATTACAGTAAAAACCTATAACAATCCCACAACGGCCACTTATGTAAGTGTTGCCGACGGTGATTTCAGCAATCCGGCCAACTGGACGTACAACAATACCGACAACAATTATATTGCGGCTACCACTCCGCCATCTGAAGGAAGTGTGTTTATTAACCATAATATTGCATTCGATCAGAACTTTACGTTGGCAACCGGTAAGTTAATTACTGTTGCTGCGGGCAGCACTATCACCATTAACCCCGGTGTTACCCTCAATTTAAACAACCAAAACATGGTGCTCAAATCCGATGCAGGGGCAACGGCCGCTTTGGGACAGATTAAGGGAAGCCTCACCAATGCATCCAAAGTAACTATTGAAAGGTATATTCCTGCAAAAAGAGCCTGGCGTCATCTTTCTGCACCCATCAGCCACATGGGTGCACCAACCATTTTCGAGTCGTGGATGGAGAGTGGCAGCAGCAGTCCGGGTTTTGGAACGCACATCACCGGAACCGGAACGGGTTATTGGGACAGCACCACCGGACCTTCTGTCAAAGCCATTAATCTTGCCGGGTCAGATTGGGCGGCCATCGGCGGCACAGACAATCCTGTTTCGGATTATCAATCATACATGCTGTTTGTACGCGGCGACAGAACCATCGATTTAAGTCAGGGTACGGCTGCCGCGCCAAACGCTACCATTTTAAGAATTACGGGCATGCCCGCCACAGGCTTGCAAAACAAACCTGTATTCTATGCCAAGCCGTTTAGCGATATCGGAAATCCGTATGCGTCGGCGGTTGATTTTACCAAGCTTACCAGAGAGCGGATTGCCGACTTGTTTTATGTGTGGGATCCCAAGCGTGGAACCAACGGCGCCTGGGTAACCTTTACCGGACCCACTTATGCGCCTGCTGAAGGCACCGGCGGCAGCTATACCAATGCCACGAACACAATTATTGAAAGCGGACAAGCCTTTATTGTGGTGCACGACGGCTTAAGCAGCGTGGACGGCGGCGTTACTTTTGAGGAAGAGGATAAGGTGGACGGGAATACCGGCGGTAATGTTTTTAAACCGGCTTCGACGGCAGATAAAATCACGGTTCAGTTAAATGAAAATAACAACGGCACAATCGGTTTAATGGATGGTGCAAGTGTGTGGATGGATGCAGGTTTCGACAACACGGTTAATAAGAGCGATGTAACGAAAATGATCAACTTTGGTGAAAACATCGCCTTTACCAGAGAAGGAAAATATTTGGTAGTAGAAAAACGTCAGCCGGCCGTAACTGCAAACGACACTTTGTTTGTAGCACTCTGGAACACCAAACAGAAAAACTATCAGCTTTCTTTGGAGTTGAATATTGATCCAACACTTACGGCATCGCTCGAAGATTTGTATAGCAATACTTCCACTGTTTTAAATAACAGCGGAAATACCGTTTATGATTTTGCGGTTACAGCCGATGCAGCTTCTCAAAACTATAAGCGCTTTATTATTGTGCTGAAACCCGGGTCAACGCTGCCTTGTAAGTTTGTAAGCATCGGCGCTTCTAAAAAAGAGAGCAAAGCCGTTATAAACTTTACCGTAGCGAACGAGCTGAATATTTCCGAATATATTGTGGAACGCTCAGGCAACGGAAAAGATTTTGATGCAGCGGGCAGTGTAAAATCGGTAAACAACAATCAGCAGCTAAACAGTTACAGCTTTACCGATGCAGCGCCTTTTGCGGGCAGCAATTACTACAGGGTGAAGGCTTTAAGCAAAGACGGAAAATTTGACTACAGCGCTGTGGTTGCACTGGGTGCAGGAACTCCTCGCGGCGAAATGTTTGTGTATCCGAATCCGGTGGCTAACGGAAACTTCAATCTTCAGTTAACAGCGGCAGAAAAGGGAAATTATGAAGTAAGAATTTTTGATGTTAGCGGAAGAGAAGTGTATGGCGGAAAACTTACTGTTGAAAGTGAATATCAGAATATTCAGATGTCGGTACCGGCAATGAATACGAGCGGTGTTTACATTCTTCAGATGGTGAAAAACGGAACGGTAATGATGCAACAAAACATCATCAGCAAATAATAAAATTTATAAATTGAACGAATAAGACATGAAAAAACTGATATTACTTCTGACGCTGACCTTTGGTTCATTTCTACTGTATGCACAACCTCCGGGTCCCGGCGACGATCCGGACACGCCTGTCCCCTTTGACGGAGGATTAAGCCTGATCATCGCAGCAGGGGTGGGTTATGGTGCTAAGAAAGCTTATGACGCCAAAAAGAAGAAACAAACCGACGCTTCGGAAAAATAGAAAACTAAAGGACCGCTGAAAGGCGGTCTTTTTTTTCTGCCTTTTTGATATGAGGGTTTATTTTCATAATTTCAGGTCTTTCACAACAAGAAACCAACCGCCCTTATGGTGCTCGATGACATTCTTTATTACATATATCGTTACGGGTTTTGGGCAATCCTCGCGTTGGCAATAGCGAAGTTTATTTTTCTGATGATTTACCGTCCCGACATTCGGTATGCGGCAAGCCGGTTTTTCTATATATATACCGACAGCCGTATAGTGAAGGAGGATATGCAGCGCTACCAGTTTAGGATATGGCATAATTTGCTCACCTGGCTGTTATACATTTTTATTTTTTTGTACGGAATGATCATTTTTATTGTGAGCTAAAAATTTGTTGGAATGTAAATTGTTTTTACATTTACTTTAACGTTTAGAATGTACATGAGAGGATTGGCTGCCTGGTGCGGCCAATTTTTTTTTATTGCAGCGGGTCGTATCCGGAGCCGCCACCAGGTCTACAGCGCGACAATCTCTTCAGTCCAAGCCATAGTCCTTTTATCGGTCCATATTTCTTCAATGCCTCAGCTGTGTATTGCGAACAAGTAGGCGTAAAACGGCATTTAGGCCCGAGCGCCGGCGAAATTATATATTGATATGCCTTAATCAATAACAGAAAGGGAAGCGCCAAAAATGTTCGTACCCATCTCATGGCATGAGTTTTTGAATTTTTAATAACAGCGCCTGCATTTTTTCGTTCATTTCATCTTGTGAAATTTTTTCTTTGCCGGTGTATAAAATAAATAAAGAAAGGTTGCTACCCGGCCGGAGGTTGCTTTCGAGCGTGGATTTATGCATGCGGTAAGCTTCACGCATCAGTCGTTTCATACGGTTTCGGTCGACGGCTTTTTTGAACAGCCGTTTAGAAACGGAAACGCCAGTTTGCAGTGGATGTGGTACTTCAATTGAGTGAAAGAGCCAAAATGCTTTTAAGGGATATTGATGAAGCTGTTGACCGCCGGAAAAGATGTTGGTCAGGATTTTTCGCCTTTTCAGTCGTTCCGATTTATTGTATGAGAAGTTTTTTTTCAACGGGTTGAAGTTAAACAACAAAGCCCCATCGTAACGATGAGGCCTGTTCTTAGTATTGTCAATTATTATTTTAGTTTTCTTTCGTCGGAAACCGTGAGTTTTTTACGGCCTTTTGCTCTGCGGTTTGCTAAAACTTTACGGCCGTTTGCAGTAGCCATACGTTTTCTGAATCCGTGAACGGATTTACGGCGACGATTATGTGGTTGAAATGTACGTTTCATTGTTTGAAATTTTTAATGCTAACCCAAATATTTTTCTCTTTCAGGTTTCAGCCACCATACTGCTACCCGGTGAAAGGACGGCAAAATTAATGTTTTCGTGGAAACAACGATCAATATTGTCTTAAATCTTTTCTGCGATGTTGCGGCTTTAACTATCAGCAGCGTCATTGCGAGCGGAGCGAAGCAATCTCTTTTCAGGAACTACAACCCACTTTAGGTGCTGTCTGCGGCGGAATACATCAAAGCGAAGTCATTATTCACCCAAGATGAGATTGCTACGGAAGTACGGGCGCATTGTAAAACACAGCAGTCGTTTCTTCCTCGCAATGACGTGGGCTTGATGTTCGCGCGGGAACACCACTCAGCTACTCACAATCGAACGCCATCTTGCCCAAAAAAAAGAGACTGTATCAACACCGATACAGTCTCCATTTTTCTTTCAAAAAAAATTATCAGCCTAAAGCCACGCGTACAAACGAAGTAACCTTAAGGTCTTTGTCGGTATTCTTTAAATATTGCTCAACGGTAAGGCTGCCGTCTTTAACAAAAGGCTGCGCAAGCAAGGTGTTCTCCTTAAAAAACGCATTCAGCTTTCCTTCTGCAATTTTGGAAATCATATCGTCGGTTTTGCCCGCCATTTTAGGATCGGCTTTCATGGTTTCCACTACAATATTTCTTTCACGTTCAATTGTTTCCGGCGCAACGCTATTGGCATCAACCGCAAGCGGATTCATTGCCGCAATCTGCATAGCCACATCTTTTCCTTCCATTGGCGCTTCTTTGGTTAGCCCTACCAAAACGCCCATTCTGTAGGCGCCGTGAATGTAGGAAGCAACGTATTCGGCCGAAAGTTTTTCAAAACGGGCAATGCTGATTTTTTCACCAATGGCGGCCAGTTTATCGTTAATCATGTCGCTTACTTTAGCGCCATTGATTTCAACATTGTTCAGTTCTTCAACGCTGTTTACGTTTGCGTTAACGGCTGCATCGGCAATAGATTGCGCAAAAGCAACAAAGTCAGCATTTTTGGAAACGAAGTCTGTTTCGCATCCGATGGTAACGATAAATCCTGTTTTGTTGTCGGCAGAAGTTTGAGCAATCACAACACCTTCTTTGGCTTCACGATCGCTTCTTTTTGCGGCAACTTTTTGTCCTTGTTTTCTTAACCAGTCAATAGCAGCTTCAAAATCGCCGTTGGTTTCCGTTAAAGCTTTACGGCAGTCCATCATTCCGGCGCCTGTTGCCTGACGAAGTTTATTAATATCCTGAGCGGTAATTTGCACGGTACTCATACGTATATAAATTTAAAAATGAACCAGGGCAGAAAGCCCCGGTTCGAAAAGTTAGAGATTATTTTTTAGCGCCGCCCGGACCTTGTGGTCTGCGGGTTGCACCGCCGGGTACACGGCGTTTGGGCGCACCTTGTGTTCTTTCGCGTTGTCCACGTCCGCCTTCAGCCTCTGCTTCAGCCAGCAAGCGCTGTGCTTTTCTTTCAGCTTCGTTGTCCGACTCTTCGGTTTCATCGTCTTTCGATGCCTGACGTTCGGCTAAACCTTCGGCAATAGCAGCGGTAATGTAATTGGTAATGATGGCGATTGACTTGGTAGCATCGTCGTTTGCAGGGATGGCAAAATCAATTTTATTCGGATCGCAGTTGGTGTCTACCATGCCGAAGGTTTGAATGCCGAGTCTTTTTGCTTCAGCAAGGGCAATGTGCTCGTGGCCGATGTCAACGATGAAAAGAGCAGCCGGAAGACGTCCGAGTTGTGCAATACCACCCAGTACTTTTTCCATTTTTTCGCGGTCTCTTCCCAATGTAAGCCGTTCTTTTTTGGTTAAGCTTTCAGCGGTGCCTTCGCCAAGCATTTTTTCGATGCTCTGCATTTTCTTAACGCTCTTACGAACGGTGTTGAAATTGGTTAACATACCACCAAGCCAGCGTTCTGTTGCAAACGGCATGTTTACGCGCTTTGCGCATTCGCTCACAATTTCTTTTGCTTGTTTTTTGGTAGCAACAAACATTATTTTTTTACCGCTTTTAGCAATTTGCTTCATAGCAGCAGCAGCTTCCTGAAGGCCGTCAACGGTTTTGTTTAAGTCGATAATGTGAATGCCTTTTTTTTCGGCAAAAATGTAAGGCAACATTTTTGGATTCCACTTCTTTTTAAGGTGACCAAAATGTACACCTGCTTCGAGCAATTGGTGCTGTAAAGAAGGAGTTTGTTCCATATTATTAGTTTGTAAATTTGAATGAATTGTTGAAAAAAGGAATTAACGTTTGCTGAACTGGAAGCTCTTACGTGCTTTTTTATGACCAAATTTCTTACGTTCAACGCCTCTTGGATCGCGTTTAAGATAGCCCGCAGCTTTAAGAGCCGGACGATATTCCGGATTTAGTTCGAGCAGCGCACGTGCAATGGCAAGTTTGCTTGCTTCGGCCTGACCTTTTAAACCACCGCCGGTGGCATTGATGAGGATATCCAGTTTGCCGAAGGTTTCGCTGGTTTTTAGCGGCGCTTCCAACTGGTTTTGAAGGTATACCAAGGGGAAATATTCCTTATAATCTTTATTGTTGACAGTTATTTTTCCGTCGCCTTTGCTGATAAAAACGCGGGTAACCGCTTCTTTACGACGTCCAACTGCATTTTTTTGCTTTTCCATTTATCTGGAGGATTTAAAGTGTTTGATTAAAATTTAAGTTCTTTTGGTTGCTGCGCAAAATGGGGATGCTGATCGCCGGCATACACAAAAAGCTTTTTAAACATTTTACGGCCCAAACGATTTTTTGGAAGCATTCCTTTTACCGCTCTTTCCACAATCACTTCAGGACGGCGTTTTAAAAGGTTTTTTGCAGTTTCTTCTTTCTTACCGCCAGGATAACCGGAGAAGTTGATGTACATCTTGTCTTCTATTTTATTACCCGTAAACTTTACTTTGTCTGCATTAATTACAATAATAAAGTCGCCACAATCAACGTGAGGCGTGTAATAAGCTTTGTTTTTTCCGCGAAGTATAGCTGCAATTCTTGCACTCATACGCCCAACGGTTTGATTAGTACCGTCAACAACATACCAGCTGCGTTGAACGGTAGCCGCATTCGCGTGTTTTGTTGTGAAATGTAATTTACTCATCTTAAAAAATTTTTACAGCGCTATCCCGCTGCATTTTGTTTAATCCGAAAATTCGGTTTGCAAAAGTGTGGGTATAATGTGGATTGACAATCGAATTTTCGTTGTTTTTTTATCGAACCCGTGCAACGAATTGAAAATCAATAAAAATTTTGCTCAAATTAACAAATGAGAAGGAAGTTCAACTCAATTGTTGCCGGCGCCGGCAACTGCGGCCTGCATTTGTTGAAGAAAGCGAAGCATTTCATCCATACCCGAAATGTCGTTTACTATCAACAAAAAGTTCTTTGCCACCTGCTTCAGCCTTGCTTTGTTGGTACCGGTTTGCAAAAAGGCGAGTATGTTTTTAAATACGGCCGATTCAAAATAGGGCGAGTCGTTTTTGTTAATGAAGTAACACCGCATGGTGCGCTCTTTCAAACTCATTTTTTCAAAGCCGAGTGCAACGGCAATTCTGCGGCACCGAACAGTGGTAAATAAATCTTCTACCTGAGGCGGTACAGGGCCAAATCTGTCGGTCAGCTCGGTATGAAAGTCTTTAAGGTCGGCCTCCGTTTCACAATCGTCGAGCCGGCTGTATAACGAAAGGCGTTCGGTAATGCTTTCCACATATTCATCGGGGATCAAAATCTCCAAATCGGTATCGATGGTGCAATCGTTTACAAAATCGTCTTGTTTGCTGATTTCCTCGGCAAACAATTCTTTAAACGATGTTCTTTTCAGCTCGCGAATGGCTTCCTGCAAAATTTTCTGGTACATTTCGAAGCCGATTTCTGCCATAAAACCGGTTTGCTCGCCACCTAACAAATTTCCCGCACCGCGGATGTCCAAATCGCGCATGGCAATTTGAAAGCCGCTTCCCAACTCGCTGAACTGCTCCAGCGTTTGCAGCCGTTTTCTCGAGTCGGTTGGCAGCGTGCTCACAGGTGGCGCAAGCAGGTAACAAAAGGCTTTTTTATTGCTTCTTCCAACACGGCCGCGCAGTTGATGCAGGTCGCTCAACCCAAAATGATGGGCGTTATTAATAATAATGGTGTTTACGTTGGGAATATCTACGCCGCTTTCCACAATGTTGGTACACACCAGCACATCGTAGCGGTGGTCGATAAAGTCCATAATCTTCTCTTCCAAATCTTTGCCTTCCATTTGGCCGTGTGCAAAACTGATGCTCAGGTCGGGACAAAGATTCTGAATCATGGCGGCCATTTCGGCAAGGCCGTTTACCCGGTTGTGTATGAAGAAAACCTGCCCGCCGCGGGAGGTTTCGTAATAGATGGCTTCGCGAACAAAGTCGGGATTGAATAATTGTACTTCGGTTTGAATAGGTTGCCTGTTCGGAGGCGGTGTGTTGATGATGCTTAAATCCCGTGCACCCATTAATGAAAACTGAAGCGTACGCGGAATAGGCGTTGCCGTAAGCGTTAAGCAATCCACATTGGTACGAAGTGTTTTTATTTTTTCCTTGTGGGCAACGCCAAACTTCTGCTCTTCATCAATAATTAATATTCCGAGGTCTTTATAACTCACCTCTTTTCCTAAAAGGGCATGCGTGCCAATAATGATGTCGATTTTTCCTTCTTTCAGCTTTGCATAGGTTTCCTTCTTTTCTTTTGCCGATTTAAAACGGTTTACATAATCTACCGTTACCGGAAAATCTTTCAGGCGTTCGCTGAAGGTTTTGTAATGCTGAAACGCAAGAATCGTTGTAGGCACTAAAATAGCTGCCTGCTTACCGTCAACCGCTGCTTTAAACGCAGCCCTAACCGCCACTTCGGTTTTACCAAAACCCACGTCGCCACAAACCAGCCTGTCCATTGGCGCAGCCGACTCCATATCTTTTTTTACATCGTTGCTTGCTTTGTTCTGGTCGGGCGTGTCTTCATAAATAAACGAAGCTTCCAGTTCGGTTTGCATGTAATTATCGGGAGCAAAAGCAAAACCCTGCTGTGCCTTTCGCTGTGCATACAGCTCAATTAAATCGAAGGCTATTTCTTTTACCTTGGTTTTTGTTTTTTCTTTCAGCCGCTGCCAGGCATCGCTTCCCAACTTATTTATTTTCGGAACGCTGCCGTCTTTTCCCGTGTACTTCGAAATCTTGTGAAGGCTGTTAATGTTTACGTACAGGATGTCGCTGTCTTTATAAATAATTCTAACGGCTTCCTGCATTTTTCCGTTAACCTCCAGTTTTTGCAGCCCGCTGTAAGTTCCCACGCCATGATCGATGTGCGTAACATAATCGCCGGGTTGCAGTTCCCGCAAGGTTTTCAGCGTTAACGCCTTGCTTTTGTTATACGCCTGTTTAACCTTATACTTATGATAGCGCTGAAAAATTTGATGGTCGGTATAGCAAACAACTTTCAGCTCGTTATCAACAAAACCTTCATGAATAGCAGTGGCTACCGGATGAAACTGAATCTCGGTTTTCAGATCGGACAAAATGGAATAAATTCTTTCCAACTGTTTTGCCTGATCGGAAAAAAGGTAGATAGCAAAGCCCGCCGCCTCGTGCTCCTTCAGGTCTTTAATCAATAACTCAAACCGCCGGTTAAACGAAGGCTGAGTTTTGGTGTTGAAGGCGAACTCCTCATCAGAAAAATGCGGCTTGTATCCAAACTCAATCAAAAACCGCTGCTGTAGCTGGCGCTCAATGGTTGCAACCGGCACAAAATCTTTCTGCGAAACTTCTTTCAGCGATTTTTCGTCGGGCTCATCTTCTTTTTGGCTGATGTTCCCCGATTCAACAAGGCGCAGAAAGCCCGCAAGGTCTTCTTCTTGCTCGAGCAATTTTTCCTTAATAATATCCCAGTCTTTCAGCCAGATGAGGGTATCGGCTTTTATGTATTCGAGAAGAGAAATCTTTTCGTCGCTGTTAAACTGTGTTTCAATATTTGGGATGATGGAAACCTGTGATAGTTTTCTTTCGCTTAACTGCGTCTCCGGATCGAAGATGCGGATAGAATCCACATCGTTTCCAAATAACTCAATGCGGTAGGGCTTATCGTTTCCGAAAGAATAGATGTCGAGAATACCGCCCCGGATGGCAAACTGCCCCGGCTCGTACACAAAATCCGTTCGTTCAAAACCATACATCACAAAGAGCTCGAGCAGGCTTTCAACGTTCAGGTTATCATTGGTTTTTATTTGGATGATGTTCCCTGTAAGCGTGTTGGGAAGCACCACTTTTTCAAATAAAGCTTCGGGATAGGTGATGATGATTTTTTTGTTGCCCCCCGATGCAAGCTTGGTAAGCGCTTCGGTGCGCAACATAACGTTGGAGCTGTTTAGGAGACGGTAGTTTTTCCGGTGTTTAAAGGAAGAAGGGAAATAAAAAAGATCGAGCGCGCCGGTGAGATTTTCGATGGTATTATGAAAATATGCTGCTTCTTCCGCATCGTTTAAAACAACAAGATGATTCAGCGCTTCGGTTTCTTTGCCGGTTACGAAAGCACTGAGCAGAAACTCGGCGCTGCTGCCATAAAGATTTTTCAGGTAAATCTTTTCGCTTATTGCTTGGCCAGCGCTGTTTTGGGCAATCATCATCCGCTGCGTTAACTGTTTAACGCGGGTGTTTTGCTGATATTTACTGATGAGTTCGTCCAGATTACTTCTTTCCAAAACGCACCAAAGATAGGCAGCCGCAGAAAAAGGCGGCGTTAATGTTAAGTTGGCTTGCAATCATTAATATCAGATTTTTGCAGCATGTCGGAGAGAAATTTTATCGATTATATCAGATTGTTTTGCCGAAGCGGAAACGGCGGCGCCGGAAGCCGTCATTTCATGCGCACAAAGTTCAACGCAAAAGCAGGACCCGACGGTGGCGACGGCGGCAGAGGCGGACACATTATTCTGAAAGGCAATAAGCAGTTGTGGACGCTGCTTCACCTTCGCTATCATAAAAATATTTTGGCCGAACATGGAGAAAACGGCAGCAAAAACAACTGCAGCGGACGCCAGGGAAAAGATGTAATTATTGAAGTGCCTTTAGGCACGATTGCCATTGATGAAGAAACCGGCAAAACAGAAGCAGAGATATTGGAGGACGGACAAGAAGTAATTTGGCTGAAAGGCGGCAGAGGCGGGTTGGGCAATCAGCATTTTGCCACGCCCACCAATCAGGTTCCTGAATATGCACAACCCGGTGAAAGCGGCACCGAAGCCTGGAAAATGCTGGAACTGAAAGTGCTGGCCGATGTAGGGCTGGTGGGTTTTCCAAACGCCGGAAAGTCAACGCTTTTATCCGTAATCAGTGCGGCGCGTCCCAAGATTGCGAATTACGCTTTCACTACCTTGATTCCTCAATTGGGGATGGTCGACTACCGCGACGGCCGGTCGTTTTGCGTGGCCGATCTTCCGGGAATTATTGAAGGTGCCAGCGAAGGAAAAGGTTTAGGATACCGCTTTCTTCGCCATATTGAAAGAAACTCTATTTTGCTCTTTCTCATTCCTGCCGACAGCAAAAACCACCGCGAAGAATTTGAAATATTGAAGAAAGAGTTACAGCAGTACAACCCGGCAATGATGCAGAAAGACTTTGTAATTGCCATAAGCAAATCGGATATGCTCGATGCCGAACTTGAACAGGAAATTGCCAAAGAACTGCCCGAAAACATTCCCCACATTTTTATATCATCGGTAGCGCAAAAAAACATTCAGCAGTTGAAAGATTTGCTCTGGAACACGCTTCATCAGCATCAACCGCTCTAGGCCACTTATTTTGGGTTGTGCCGTCCTTCGCGGATTTCTTCGAGCATTTTTCGGTTAAAAGCTTCCAGATCCTTTGGACTGCGGCTTGTAACCAAACCATTGTCAACCACCACTTCTTCATCCCGCCAGTTGGCGCCGGCGTTTTCGAGATCGGTTTTAATGGAGTGAAATGATGTAAGCGTGCGGTTTTTGAGCAGTTTGGTCTCAATGAGCAGCTGCGGGGCGTGGCAGATAGCCGCCAGCGGTTTTGCGTTTTCGAGAAAATGTTTTGCGAAAGCAATATACTTTTCATCGCGGCGCATTTTGTCGGGATTGATTACGCCGCCGGGAATCATCAGTGCGTCGTAGTTTTCGGGCTTTGCATCCTGAAGCAATACATCGGTATCTAATGTAATCGACCAGTTTCCATGATTCCAGCCTTTCACCTGTTTTTCGTTGCTTAGAATGAATACTTCTGCTCCGGCATCTTCCAGCGCTTTTTTCGGACTTGTTAATTCAGACTCTTCGAAGCCATTGTCGGTTAAGATGGCCACTCTTTTTCCGGATAATGTATCTGCCATAATTTAATTTTTCAGGCAGTGTTACAAAAACTGTGCATCTCCGGCTTAACCGGCTTAGGGTTAGGGCAACAAAGCTTCGAACTGTCCGGTTTCTTTGTTTTTGCGGACGTTGTTTGCATGAAAAAATTTGCCGTTCATGGCTACATAAACACCATGCGGCAATGTTTGCACAAAGGCCATGGCGCTGCCGAGATTAAACAATCCGTCGGAGCTTCCGAATTTATAAGGGATCATTGCGCCCGTAACCACCACAGTTTTGTTGGTAACGGATTTGGCTATGGCCGATGCGGTTTCCGCCATCGTATCGGTTCCGTGTGTAATAATAATTTTGTCTTCAGAAGCTTCTCTGCAATGTCGGGCAATCAACTCGCGGTCTATGTTGGTCATCTCAAGGCTGTCGATCATCATCAAAGTACGAATTTCAACTTCCACGCGGTTGCGGCCCAGCTTCAGCATTTCAGGCAAATGTGTGTCGCGGAAGAAGAGCTTTCCGGTCAGCTCATCATATTCTTTATCGAAAGTGCCACCCGTTATAAAAATTCTTATGTCCATCAAAAAAAAGATTTTATTTTCTTTTAAAAACCGGAACGCTGCTGCATGCCTCGCCATACATTACCGATTTGACATGTGGTAATAGCGCATTGGTAACAGCAATATAGGCCTGCTCGGGTATATGATGTTCGCCACAACCTTTCACCAGCACCCGTTTATCGGTATAAACAGAGAAATCGGTTGCTTCAATATTTCTTAGTGTAATGATGGAAGAGCATAAACCCGCGTTGCCGAAGTAAACGGCTTTGGCTATCTCTTTTAAACAGGTGGCCACCAACATATAAGCCCACATGGGAATAATGGCGTCGGCACTGCAGGTAACCGCCACATATTTGCCGGAAAACTTTGTCCAGTCTTCATTTTTCAATGCTTGTCTGAAATCTTTCTCCTTTAAAATCATTCCCATAAAAAGAAAATCTTTCAGGTCGAACACTGCAATTTCAGTTTCGGGAAGAAAGGTTTTTAGGTCGATGGTAACCAGTCCGCTTTCTGCAATCTTGTTTACAATAGGTTCCATTTGTGCAAAGTAACATAAGATCAGCCATCCTTTACCGGATAATGGTAAGTGTACCGCTTTGTTTAGGATATTTTGGATGATTTGGTTGGATGATGTAATAATAAACGCCAACCGGCAGCGGCTTTCCGTTTACCATGCCATTGAAAGGGCGTGCCGAACTTGCTGCCGAATAAAGTAGTTGGCCCTGGCGCGATAAGATTTCAATTCGTGCATCGGGAAGGCTTTCTATCAGCGGAATTACCCATGTGTCGTTCATGCCGTCGCCGTTAGGGCTGAACGCATTCGGGATATCGAGTTTTCCCTTTACAAAAACAGTTATGGTATCCAAAGCAGTGCATCCGTCCACACTTTTTACTTCTAAAATGTAGCGCTGTGTAGCAGGAGGCGTAGCAACCGGGCCGGGATGGTTGGAGGCAGACAGATAATCGGGCGGGCTCCAGTTGTAAGTTGCATTGGCGCTGCTTTTTAAAGCCTTCAAAAAGGCGCTTCCTCCGGGAAGTATGGTAACATTTTCTCCGGCGTCGGCAAGCGCTTCTAACGATTTTTTAACCGGCACCGAATAGGTGTAGCTGCAACCGAAATAAGTGGTTTTTACCCAATATTGGCCGGGTTTGTTTACGGTTATGAAGGGCGTGGCAGCGCCCGTGTTCCACATAAAAGCGGTGTTGGGATAATTTGAGCCGATCTGCAAAAATTGATGGTCGCAGATTTGATAATTGGGTAAGCTGAGTTCAGCAACAGGCCTGATGGCAACGTTTGTGGATTCTTCCCCGGCACAGCCGTCTTTTTCAACGCGTAACCGGTAAGTGCCGGCGTCTTTTGTGGTTAAAAAAGAAAGTACAACGGTGCTGTTGGTACTCAGCCGCGAGCCGTTAAACGACCAATGATAGCTGTCGCCCGCAGTTCCGCCGGCAGCGAGGCTAACGGTGTCTTTTGCGCAAAAGGAGCCGCCGCCGCTTATGGTAACAACCGGCTTATTGCGCATAATCACCATTGCGGAATCTTCCATTCTGCATCCCATCCAATCGAGCGACAGAAAATATTTGCCTGCATCGCTCATCTTTAATTTCGGTATATGAAGTTCCCTTCCGCTGACAACAGACAGGTCGGGCTTTGTCCAGGTGTAGGTTACGTTTTGATGCTGATCGGGTTTCAGCAGTAACTCATCTTCTTCACAATAAAAGTTTTTAGCGCTGAGGGAAGCAGTAAGGCTTTTAATAGAGATCTGAATGCTGTCGGTATGCTTACAACCTTTTGCATTCTCTGCGCTGACCCAATACAGTCCGCTTTGCTGCACGGTAACAGAGTCGGAGGTTTGGCCCGTGCTCCAAAGAATTGATTTAAAATTGTTTTGTATGCCAATGCGGTATTGAGATAAATTACAGATAACGGTATCGTTTCCGAGGTAGATGGCCGGTGTAATATCGTTTAGCTGAAAGCTGTGTTCGTTGTAGCAAGTTCCGTTATAGCGGTGCATCACAGTGTAAATATTGGCTGTTTGTGGTGTGATGGTTTGCGTGGTGGCGCCGGTATTCCAAAGCCAGGTGTTGGAGGCGTTGGGCTCAAACGGAGCCTGAAGCTGTGGCCTGTTGCTGCCACAAAAATCGGGTTGAAACGACTGCCGGAACAAAATGGAATCTTTTATTAGAAAGGCTATGCTGTCAACCGTAAGTGTGCCGCAGTTGCCGGTGGTGAGCGCAATCAACAAGGTTCGGTTAGGTTGCGCAACGTTGTTTTGAATGGGATGAATATCGAGCTCCTTTTCAACTTCGCCAACCGCAAAATTTACCATATTGGGAATAGCGGCATAGTCGTATCCGGCAACCGCAGTTCCTGAAAAATTTAATTGCACCGTTTCTGATTTTCCTGCATTATCGGCACTGCGCTGAATTTTTAGCTTAGATGATTTACACCCTTCTACAACAACTGTAGTATCGTTCAGCACAAACCCTCCTGACGAGACCAGTTTTGCGCCGTTGGAGCTGAAGCTGTTGGCTTCAATAAATACGCCGCTGTCGTAGCTCTCATCTTCAGCGTCTGCAATTGCCAGTCGAATGTGATACACCTGACAGGGAACTACTTTTGCTTTGGCGGTGAGCACTTTGGTAAGTCCGTTATACACCAGGTGGGGATTAGTTCTGTTATCCACATAAAGGTTTGTAAATGGAGAGCCGGCGCCCATTTGTGTGCATCGCGAAATACTTCCTGTTGTAGTATACCCATTGTTTATGCTGTTGATGGCCACCGGTATATTTGTACCCGGTACGAGTGCAATATTGGTATGGCCGGTAAATCCAGGGCCTGAAATCAGGAAGGCAAACACATCGTTATAATCGGTGCAGTTAAAGCCCGGCTGGTTTACACCCGGATATTCTTCCGACGCAAAAACAAAGCGCACATTAATAGAATCGCCCTGCGGAATAAAATCGAATTCGAGTACTGTGGCATCGTAGGTGTTTCTGTTGGCATAAGTTTTCAGCAATGCGTCGCCGCCGGCGCCCGAAGCTCCCGCAGGAAATTTTGTGGTGGCCAGCATGCCATTGGCTTTTTCGTTAATTCCGGGTTCGCTGTTTTCTGTTTTTACGCGACCGGTTGAGAGGATGATTCCGGACTTCAGGCCCACCGAAATTGTATTGTCATAAAATATACCCGATGAAAAAGAAGCGCCTTTCAGCGTTGGATTTAAGATGGTAACCCCATCACCGGCAATGATTTTTGCCAGCTCGAGCGGGTTCGTGTTTTCCATAACAGAAAGTTGTGCAGCAGCTGGCAAGGCACACAGGGAGAACAGAAAAAGCGGTACGAGAAATTTCATTACAGTATAATCAGTCGGGCTTAAATTATAAATAAATGCCAACCCAAGTTACGGCATGACGCTGCTTTAACGAAATGATATGGATGAACGGCTCTCACATTAAAACGCGTTATTTATTTAATTTGCAGTTTTTAAAGTGAATTCTGATACATGTCCGTTTTAAAAGAGCAGATTAATAAACAAAAATTGCCCGCACATATAGCAGTGATTATGGACGGTAATGGAAGATGGGCGAAGGAAAAGGGCGAAGACCGGCTTTACGGACATTTTCATGGCGTGCAAAGTGTGAGAGATGTGGTGGAGGGCTGCGCCGAACTGGGCATCGGCTACTTAACGCTGTATGCGTTCAGTACAGAAAACTGGGATCGCCCGGCAAATGAGGTGAGCGGACTGATGGAATTGTTAGTGGAAACCATCCGCAAAGAAGTGCCGGTGCTAAACAAAAACAACATACGGTTAAATGTAATTGGCGATACCGGAATGCTACCTCCGCACGTGCTGGAACAACTGCATGAGGCCTTAAAAGAAACGGCAGGAAACACCGGACTGAATCTGATTATGGCGCTCAGCTACAGCAGTAGATGGGAAATAAAACAGGCGATTAAAAAGATAGCTTCCGACGTAAAAGAAGGAAAACTTCAACCGGAACAGATAGATCAGAATACGATTACGCAGTATTTGGAAACACATCGTTTTCCCGATCCGGAACTGATGATCCGTACCAGCGGCGAATTCCGCATCAGCAATTTTTTGCTTTATCAGCTCGCTTATTCCGAATTATATTTTACCGATACGTTATGGCCCGACTTCAGGAAAAACGATTTGTATAAAGCGATTCTCGACTTCCAGAAACGCGAAAGACGCTTCGGTAAAACCAGCGAACAAATTGTGAATACACATGCGTAAAATGGCTGATTTTTTACAAATCTATTTAACACAGAGTTACAAATAATGCTGTTATTTTGCCCCGTCTTAAAATTTTTTACCCGAACCATAAAACATTTTTGAGGCCAGTACAAACCGCAACTGAATGCAAAAAGCATATTTAATTCTCGTAGTTTTTTTTATCGGCCTGTCATCCGGAAAACTATTTGCCCAAACAGACACTTCCGGAAAAGTTACCCGGTTAAATCCGGAACTGCTTAACATTTTTGATCAGAAAGTTCCTAAAAAATATAAGATATCATCTATTAAAGTAAGCGGAAACCGTTTTTTTGATGAAACGCTTCTAACGTCCATATCCGGATTAAACGTAGGCGAAGAAGTGGTGATACCGGGCGGCGACAACTTTGCCAAAGCCATTACCAAACTATGGAGCCAAAACTATTTTTCTGATATTGAAATTTACATTACCAACCTAACCGGTACCAACATCGACGTAGAAATTGCGGTTACTGAAAGGCCGCGTCTTTCTAAAGCCATTATCAAAGGAATCCGAAAGGGTGAGCAAGAAGACCTTCAGGGCAAAATGGGCCTCGTTTCCGGACGCGTGGTTACCAATGCAGCGCTTCAGTCGGCCGAAGAAGCCATCAAAAAATATTATGATGACAAGGGATTCAGAAATTCGCTCGTGCGTTTTGAAGAAGTGGCCGATCCGGCTATTCCCAACTCGGTTATTTTAAACATTCATGTTACAAAAGGCAGTAAAGTAAAGATTAATCAGATCAACTTCAGCGGTAACGAAGCGCTGACTGACATCGACCTGAAAAAACAAATGAAGGGCACCAAGGAAATGAGTCGCCTTACCTTGCACCCGATTGCCGATAAAGGTGTACTTGCCGATCCGAAACGTTACAACTTCGAACAATATCTTCAGGATTGGGGGCCGCTCAGTTTTACCAAAACCAAGCGGGTGCTGGATCCTTACCTGCGGATTAAGCTACTTACTTCTGCAAAATTTAATCAAACAAAGTATGGTGAAGATCTGGAGAAGCTGATTGCTTACTACAACTCACTCGGTTTCCGCGATGCGAGCATCGAAGACACGATGACCTATTACACCACCAACGGCAACATCAACATTGATATTAAATTAAACGAAGGCAATCAATATTATTTCGGAAATATTAACTGGAGAGGAAATACAAAGTATTCCGATTCGCTTTTAACCGCAATTCTCGGAATTGAAAAAGGCGATATCTATAACCTCGATCTCCTCAACAAAAAACTCGGGAAAACCCTGTCGCCCGAAGGCGGCGACATCAGCGGTTTATATATGGACGATGGGTATCTGTTCTTCCGGACCGAACCCATTGAAACCGCTGTGTATAACGATACCATCGATTTCGAAATCCGGATTATAGAAGGCCCGCAGGCTACTATTAAAAATGTGCGCATCAGCGGAAACGACAAAACAAAAGAACACGTAATTCGTCGCGAGTTGAGAACGATTCCGGGCGAAAAATTCAGCCGTACCGACCTCATCCGCTCACAAAGAGAAATTGCCAATCTTGGATTTTTTAATCAGGAAAAAATCGGAATTAATCCGGTGCCGAATCCCGACGATGGAACGGTGGATATTAACTATAGCGTAGAAGAAAAATCGTCCGATCAGTTGGAACTTTCTGCCGGCTTTGGCGGAGGAATCGGCCTTACCGGAACACTCGGGGTTTCGTTTAATAATTTCTCCATCAAAAACATCTTTAAAAAATCGGCCTGGGATCCGTTACCGCAGGGCGACGGTCAGAAGCTGTCGCTTCGTTTTCAAAGCAATGGCCGTGCTTATCGTTCTTATAACTTCTCTTTTACCGAACCCTGGCTTGGCGGTAAAAAAAGGCAAGCGCTTTCCCTTAGTTTCTACGATACGAAATTTGCCAATGCGTACGATCCGTACACAGGCCAGTATTCAGCCGATGCTGCCGACAACAGCTACTTTAAAACCACCGGCGTTTCGGTGGGCTTAAGCCGCCAGCTAAAATGGCCCGACGACTATTTTAACTTTGGCGTTGCCATAAACTATGCACGCTATCAGCTTAAGAATTATCCCATCGATCAGGTGAATCTGAAAGGTTTCGACAATGGCATTTCAAACAACCTGAGCTTTAAGTTTAACCTGCAGCGCAGCAGCGTGGACAACCCCATATTTCCTCGCTCGGGCAACAACTTTTTATTAAGCCTTCAGCTCACGCCGCCCTGGTCGTTGTTCGATAAATCTATTGTGGGCACTACCGACCCGGCAAAGAAGTATAAGTTTATCGAGTATCATAAATGGCGTATCACCGGCGACTGGTATGTTCCTCTGGGCAAGCCGCATGGCGAAGACCGCAACAAACAATTTGTACTTAAAGTTTCTGCTAAATACGGATTCCTCGGACGCTATACTTCCAAATTGGAAATATCGCCGTTTGAGCGCTTTCAGGTGGGCGATGCGGGCATCAGCAACAGCTTTGCCTTGTTAGGGTACGATATCATTTCTCAGCGCGGTTATCCTGTTTACGAAACGTCGAACCCCAAATACAACCCCGATCAGCAAGGCGCTTCACAGTACTTCACCATGTTTAATAAGTACACGCTCGAAATGCGCTATCCGTTCTCTCTTAATCCGGGAAGCACTATTTACGGCTTAACGTTTTTTGAAGCCGCTAACGGATGGTACAGCATGAAAGACTACAATCCGTTTAAACTGCGCCGTTCCGTGGGCGTGGGCATGCGCTTCTTCCTTCCAATGTTTGGATTGCTTGGATTTGATTACGGAATTGGATTAGACCGCTATGGCCCCAACACAGGAATGAAAGATGCGGCGCGGTTTACCTTTATGCTTGGATTTGAGCCGGATTAATGAAATGTAAATTGTGAGGACACCTAACCATTAAATCACTTAATTCGTTTTACTTTTTAACGCATAAATTTAGAAAGATGAAGAAGATAGCATTGCTGGCTGCCCTGTTTTGTGTGGGTTATATTTCGGTTCAGGCACAGCGGTACGCGGTGATTGATACGCGATACATTCTTGATAAAATTCCCGAATACAAAAGTGCAGAATCGAAGCTTCAGCAGGTGAGCGCGCAATGGCAGAATGAGATAGATAATTTGTCGGCTGTTTTGGATAAGATGTATAAAGATTATGATGCCGAACAGTTTATGCTGAGCGACGATTTAAAGAAGAAGCGCGAAGATGAGTTATACAATAAGGAAAAAGAATTGCGCGAGTTACAAAAAAAGCGCTTTGGTTACGAAGGGGATTTGTTTAAAGAACGGCAGAAGCTGATTAAGCCGATACAAGACAGGGTGTACAACGCCGTGCAAAAACTTTCGGTAGCGAAAGCTTATGATTTTGTACTCGATAAAAGTGAGGGAATTACGGTTATATTTGCCGACCCAAAACTTGATAAGAGCGACGACATTCTGCGCGAACTGGGAATAAAATAAAATTTACAACAACCTAAAAGCCTTTTGGCAAAAACAAAACAAAATTTCAAAATGAAAAATTCGTTCCTTTTAATGCTTGTAATTGCACTTGCCGGTTTTGTGCAACAAGCAAATGGCCAGCAAATGAAAATTGGTGTGTTTGATCTGGATCTGATGGTGCAGGCTATGCCCGGTTATCGCGCGGTTGACAGCTCTTTACAGATTTATGAAAGAGATTCCCTCTCTGCTGAATATGAGTTTTATAATACCGAATATAAGAGGCTTGACAGCACCTATAGCGCCGATTCTGCTGCGTCCAAAGCAAAGAGCGTTTTAGACCTTATTAAGCAACAACGCCAGCAGGTGGCAATGAACATTATTTACTGGCAGCAAATTGCGCAAAACAAGATTGAGCAAAAAAGAGCTATCATGGCGCAGCCGCTTTATGAGAAAGTGGCGAACGCCTACAAAAAAGTACTCGATACCAGAAAGTACACGCTTATCTTAAAGCCGAACACCTTCGAACTGGGTTCCAACATCGAAAACATTTTCCCTTACGTGGCCCGCGAACTGAAAATAGAGCTTCCGGCTGAATTAGGTGGCGGACAGCCTTTAGATGATGACGAGCCGGTAAAAAAACCTGCCCCGAAAACCACGCCTAAAAAATAGTCGGTTTTAAACAGAATATCGTTCAAACCACCTGTTGAAGCAGGTGGTTTGTTATTTTTGAAAGATGATGAAACAGCCGGTTGGTATTTTCGATTCGGGATTTGGCGGCCTTACGGTAATGAAGGAAATTGTTCAGCTCCTGCCTCAGTACGATTATATTTATTTAGGCGATAATGCACGTGCTCCATACGGCAGCCGTTCGTTCCAAACGGTTTACGATTATACGCTTCAGGCAGTGCAGTGGCTGTTTAAACAACAATGTCCCATTGTGATACTTGCATGCAATACCGCATCAGCAAAAGCCCTTCGAAATATTCAGCAAAACCATCTTCCAAACCACTGGCCGGAAAGGCGCGTGCTCGGTGTGATACGGCCCACATCGGAAGTGATTGGCAACTATTCGGCAACAAAAAAAGTAGGCGTGCTCGCCACAACCGGCACGGTGGAATCCAACTCATATAAAATAGAAATTGATAAATTTTTTCCGGAGGTGGAGGTGTATCAGCAGGCTTGTCCGCTATGGGTTCCGCTGATTGAAAACGGTGAACAAAATTCCGAAGGGGCGGATTATTTTGTTCGGCAAGATGTGCAGAAATTGTTTGCTCAGAACGGGCAGATCGATACACTGCTCCTAGCGTGCACGCACTACCCGCTGCTGTTGGATAAGATTAAAGCGGCTGCCGACCGC
Source organism: Chitinophagaceae bacterium (assembly GCA_039811185.1). GTDB lineage: Bacteria > Bacteroidota > Bacteroidia > Chitinophagales > Chitinophagaceae > JAEZDR01. The sequence continues at coordinate 392,951 of JBDHYF010000001.1, forward strand.
CCCGTTACCATCATTAGTCAGGGTGAGATTGTAGCGAAGAGTTTTCAGCATTATCTCGAACGCCATCCCGAACTAGAGCAGCAGATTTCACAACAAGCCACAAGAGCTTTTTTCACAACCGATGACACGGAAACCTTTAATAGAAAAGCTTCAGTTTTTTATGCGTCGGCTGTGGAGGCGCAGCAGGCCGAATTACAATAAATTATTTGAAAAGAGCATCCTTCACTTCGCGCATGGGTTCGGCGGTTGATGGAAATACCGCCAGCAGCCTGCCGTCTTCCGAAACGAGATATTTACAAAAATTCCAGTCGGGAGCTTTGTCGTTCCATCCGTTTTTTTCCGCATCAGTCAGCCATTGAAAAACCGGATTTTGTTGTGCATTCCGGATAACGACTGATTTCTTTGCTATAGGAAATTTTACCCCATAATTCATTTTACAAAAAACCTCTATTTCTTCATCACTCCCCGGCTCTTGCTGTCCGAAATCGTTCGACGGAAAACCGATAATCAGCAACTCGTTGCTATGATTGTTGAACAATTCCTGTAGTTGATGGTACTGAGGCGTGTATCCGCAATTGCTTGCTGTATTTACCAGCAGCAGCTTTTTTCCTTTTAGCTTTTCGGCGCTTAGCGTTTCGCCGTTGTTTAGAGTAATATCAAGGTCATAAAAAGAGGTAAGCGGTTCTACATTGTTATTCGCTGCCATGAGTTTGTTTTTTTTATTGAGGTGTTTATGCCGGATGAAAACAGGATAAATCCATCTCAGTAACCGTTGTTTTAAGTTCATATAGCTATCGAAACAGACGTTTAAAGATACCGAGTTTTCCGCTGTAGGGTGGATACTTTAAAGAAGGATCTATCCAATTTGCGGTCTTTACAATTGCTTTGGGCCTGCTGAAAGTATAAAAGCTGAAACGGCCGTGATACTGCCCTTGGCCGCTGTTTCCCACTCCTCCGAACGGAAGATGTACATTGCCTACATGTACCAAAGTGTTGTTGATGCAACCACCGCCAAACGGCAGTCGTAAAAAGAAATCCTGCACAGATTGGCTTTCGCTGAAAACATAAAGCGCCAGTGGGTTGGCGTTCTTCGAGATAACAGACGCCGCCTCCTCCGGAGTGCCATAGGCTATAACAGGGAGTACGGGCCCAAAGATTTCTTCCTGCATTACGGTTGTTTCGGTGGTGGAGGGAAACAGAATCGTTGGTTCAATATACCGTTGCTCTTCGCTTGTTCCACCGCCGTAAGCGATGGTCCCTTCCCGGAGATAAGACTTTATTCTGTTGAAGTGCTTTGTGTTGATGATTCTTCCGTAATCGTTGGAAGCAGTGGCATCGGGGCCGAACATTTTTTTGACAGCTGCTTTCAGTTCTGTCACGAACGCTTCTTTCACATCTTGATGCACCAACACATAATCAGGAGCAATGCAGGTTTGGCCGGCGTTGGTAAATTTTCCCCAGGCAATACGTTTAGCTGCGGTTTTTATGTCGGCCGTTTTATCCACTACACAAGGGCTTTTGCCACCGAGCTCCAGCGTATAGGGAATGAGATGTCCGGCGCACATGGCGGCTATTTTTTTTCCGGTTTCGGTGCTGCCGGTATAAAAAACATAATCGGGTTTTATCTGCTCAAAAAGTTCGGGAATCACCTTTTCGCCGGATCCGCAGGTAACGGTTATGTAGTGCTGCGGATAAATGGAAGCGATTATTTTTTTTAGAACGGCTGATGTGTGCGGGCTAAATTCAGAAGGTTTCACAACCGCGCAGTTGCCTGCGGCAATAGCGCCTATCAGCGGCGAAAGCGAAAGTTGAAGCGGATAATTCCAGGGAGAAATGATCAGACAGATGCCAAACGGGTCGTGCAGGATGCGACTCTTAGAGTAGAAGAGGGCCGCAGGTGTAGCAGCATGCTCCTCTTTCATCCATCTTTTTAAATGTTTTAAAGCAAAGCTGATTTCTTTTAAAACAATGCCCGTTTCGGTGAGATAGCTTTCTTCTTTACTCTTCTTTAAATCGGCAAACAATGCGTGGGCAATTTCGGCCTCGTGCTCCTTTACCGCATGGCGCAATAGCACAAGCTGCTTTTTTCTAAAGGCGTAAGGCAATGTTTGGCCCGACCGGTAAAATGAGCGCATCGCGTTTTCCACAAAATTTATTTTAAGGGTGCAGTGTCTTTCCAGTTCCACAAATAAAGACAGGCATACGACTGATAAGGATGCCACTTCTTCGACAACTTTATCATCTTTTCCTTCCGCTCTTTTATCGGCAATTGTTCAAGCTTGTATAAGGCCGTCATCGCCTTCTGAATTCCAAGATCATCAACAGCAAATACGTCTTCGCGGCCAAGGGTAAACATCAACAGCATTTCAACCGTCCATCGGCCTACGCCTTTTATCTGCGTCAACAAGTCAATAATCTCATCGTTGTCAAGAAATTCAAACGCAGCATCGGTAAGTGCATGCTCCGTCCAAAATGCCGCCACGTTTTTAACGTATTGAACCTTGGCGTTGCTGAGCCCGATTGATCGAAGCTGTTCGTCTGTCAGCTTCAAAACCTGATGGGGAGAAGGTTCCCGGCCATCGAAAAGATTTATGAAGCGGTCGTAAATAATTTTTGCAACGCGGGTGCTGAGTTGCTGTCCCATGATAGCCGACATCAACCGCAGCGGTACATTTTTTCTTTTTTCCAACACATTAAAATTTACCGACAACGCCGGGGCCAGTTTTTTATCGGCAGCCAAAACTTCAAGGTGTTTCATACGGAAAAGATAAATGTATTATTTTGATTGGAAATGAAGAACCGGATTTTGTCGCGTACGGCAGATGGAAGCTGCACCTTTTTAATTCCAGATGTGGATGTAACGTATCACAGCCGTCATGGTGCGTTGCAGGAAAGCGGGCATGTATTTATCGAATCCGGATTCCGCTGTGTCATGAATGGAAACGAAGGGCGGAACGAGCTAAGAATTTTTGAGATGGGATTTGGAACCGGACTAAATTGTTACCTCACCGCGAAAGAAGCAGCCCGCTATCCGTGTAGGGTCTACTATCACGCATTGGAGGCCTATCCGTTGCAGCAAGAAGAATTATCGGAATATCTGAAAGAGTTCGATGACGAGATGACCAAAATCCATGATGCAGAATGGAATAAAACCGTGGAAGTGTTTCCCAATTTTTCGCTTCATAAACAACAAATTTCTTTACTGGATTTTTCTTTTTTGAAGCCGTTTCATCTGGTGTATTACGATGCCTTTGCGCCTTCGTTTCAGCCTGAACTGTGGACGGAGACGGTGTTTCAGAAGATATTCGGCGGGCTGCACGCGAATGGCATGTTGGTAACTTATTGCAGTAAGGGCGATGTAAGACGTGCGTTAGAAAGCGTTGGTTTTTTGGTGGAAAAATTAGCGGGCCCGAAAGGAAAACGGGAGATTTTGCGGGCGAGGAGGCCGGGTGTGGAAAACGACAAAAGAGCGTGAATAAATAAATTCCTTCGCATCATGAAAATGCAATTGATTTACAGAGCCAATAAACTGATCTCGTATGAAATGCATTTTACAAAAAGCGACAGAAGAGATTTTAGAATTTTGTTTTATTGATATCAATGAAGAAAAGATTGAAGTAAAATATTCGCGTACCTCAAATCTTTTGTTCTTTAACCGTGAGGAAGATAATTTTTACTATCTCGAACACCGCCCGGGATTACTGAAAACAGTAATGACAATTAAAAATTTCAAGGGCCATGCGGCTGCTCAACTGCACATCGATCATTTAAAAAACGACTATGTTCTTTCCTTCAGTCAAAAACATTTTTCGTGCCGGCTCGAAGAAGGTAAAATTTATATTGCCAGCAAAAGCGGATTAAAGATCATGTATCACTGCACAATTGATATGGACGCCGAGATGCAATCGATTAAAAAGAAAAGCACCAACGAATTGTTGGCGGCATTTATATTCTCCGCCTGTTTGGTGGTAGAAAAAACGATGCAGGACGATAAAATATTACAATACAATTAATAACCGGATTCATCGGGGCGTCCTTTGTTGCTTATTTTTGAAAATTGCGCTTTGGAGCGCCTTTTCCTAAAGACCGAATACAATGAAGAAAGCCCTTAAAATTGTTGCAATTGTTTTTGCAGCCCTCTTGTTGTTTTTAATTGCAGCCCCTTTTGTTTTTAAAGATAAAATTATTGCGGCCATAAAAACCGAGGCGTCATCGCAACTGAATGCAGAACTGAATTTCGATGATGTAAGCATTTCACTTATCCGGCAGTTTCCGAAGCTTAGCTTAGCCGTCGACAGCCTTTCTATTTGCGGTGTGGACGCTTTTCAGGGCGATACGCTTTTAAGTGTGGCGCGCACATTTGTAGCGCTCGACTTAATGAGTGTGGTGCGCGGGCAGGACATGAAAATCCATTCTGTTGAACTTTCTCAGCCACGCATTTTTGCGGTAGTAAATAAAGCCGGCAAAGCCAGTTGGGATATTATGAAACCTGCGCCGGATGAGGCTTCCGACACGGCATCTGCCACGCCGTTTAAACTTAGTTTAAACAAGTATAAAATTGAAAATGCCTACATCGTTTACCGCGATGAAACATCCGGCATGAGCAGCGAAATATTTAATCTGTCGCACGAAGGCAAGGGCGATTTTTCCAACAATTTATTCGTGCTGAAAACAACTACAACCACCGATAAAACATCCTTCATTTTTAACGGCATTCCCTATCTCAACGGCGTAACAGCAAATCTGAATGCCGATGTAGAAGTGAATAACGCCACAAAAACATACACAATTCAACAAGGCGCCATCCGGCTCAATAACCTGGAGTTGCAGGCAAAGGGTTTTCTGCAGGCATTGAACGATTCTTCTTACAAAATGGACATCGCTTTTGGCGCAGAACGCTTAAGTTTTAAAGATATACTTTCATTGATTCCGGGCATCTATCAGAATAACTTCAGCAAGCTAAAAACCAGTGGCAATGCTGATTTCAGCGGAATGGTTCGGGGCGTTTATTCCCAAAATTCAATTCCTGCCTTCAACTTCAAACTGAACATAACAGACGGGTTTTTCCAGTATCCGGATTTGCCCGCTCCGGTAAAAAATGTTGCGCTTGCCGTTGTAGTGGATAATCCCGATGGCAAGCCCGATAACACCGTAATAAATATTTCCAAAGGGCATATCGAAATTGAGCAAAACCCTGTTGACTTCCGGCTGCTCGTAAAAAACCCTGTCAGCGATTTATTTGTAGATGCCATCGCAAAAGGAACCATCCATCTTTCCAGTGTTAAAAATTTTATTCCACTCGAAAAAGGCACATCCATAGACGGAATCATACAAAGCAATATTGCGATTAAAGGACGTGTGAAAGCCATGCAGCGCAAGGAAATCAGCGCCATCGATGCTTCCGGAAATTTAAACGTAAGCAAGTTCCGTTTTGCCAACAGCGAGCATCCGGACGGCATTCTGCTCAACGAAATGAATTTGAAATTCAATCCGAAAAATGTTACTGTCGATAAGCTTAACGGAAGCTATTTGCAAACTGCTTTCAACGGCGTTGGAACCATCGATAACCTGCTGGCTTATGCATTGGCGGGAAGCCCTTTGAAAGGAAGTTTTCAGTTGAATGCCGACAAAGTTAATCTGAACAAATTTTTGCGCACCACCGACAGCGCTGTTACCAAATCGCAGTCGTCCGGAGCCTTCGTTGTGCCCGCAAATGTGGATCTTTCGTTGCTTGCTGCCGTGGGTGAAATTGTGTACGATAAAATGGTTTTACAAAACCTGAGTGGCCAACTCGCCGTTGCCGACGAAACGGTGTTAATGAAGAATGTAAAAGCCAATGCCTTCGGCGGAAGCATTCTTGTGAATGGAAGCTATTCCACAAAAAACAATAAAAAGAAACCCGAGATTGCCCTTTCGTACGACGTAAAAAATATTGATATTAAGAAAACGTTTTACGCCGTGAACACCGCAGAAAAGCTGATGCCGGCCGGAAAATTTATGGCGGGCACATTAAGCTCGCAGTTTTCTGTGAAAGGCCGGTTGGGTGAAGAAATGTCGCCTGACCTGAACACCCTAAGCGGAGGCGGAAATTTATTTTTATTGAATGGCGTGTTCAGCGGTTTTGAGCCGATGAACAAAATTGCATCTTCACTGAATGTGCAGGCACTGAAAGATGTTGCCCTAAAAGATGTAAAAGCCAGTTTCGACATTGCAGATGGAAAAGTGCTTTTAAAACCCTTTAAATTTAAAGTACAGACAATTGATGTGGAAGCCGGCGGCATGCACGGTATCGACCAATCGCTCAACTACACGCTGCTTCTGAATGTGCCGCGTGCGTTACTGGGCAGCGAGGTTAACAGCACCATTAATAATTTGATTGCTCAGGCTTCAGCGAAAGGCCTTCAATTAAAAAACAGCGATGTAGTACCGCTGAAAGTGGCGGTTACCGGTTTCATAAATACACCGCAGATAAATACGGATCTGAAAGAAACCACTGCATCGGTTATGGAGAACATAAAATCGGAGGCAACAGCCTTTGTAAAGGCGAAAGCCGACAGCGCAAAACAAGCAGTGAAGGACAGCGTGGCATCCGCAAAAAATCAAGCAATAGACGCCGCTAAACAAGAAGCGCTGAAAGCATTAACCGGAAAGGGAAAAGACTCCACTGCAAAAGAAAATTCGGATCCGGTAAAAAAGCTCGAAGAAACAGGCAAAGGCCTGCTTAAAAACCTGAATCCGTTTAAAAAAGATTAGCAGATGGCATCTAAAAAAGTAATCAACGGCTGGGCAATGTACGACTGGGCAAACAGCGCTTACAATCTGGTAATCACATCCACCATCTTCCCTGCCTATTACGATGCCATCACCACTACACGCGATGTTTCGGGTAATGTGGTGAGTCATGAGGTTCTTTTTTGGGGACGCAGTTTTCAAAGCGCATCGCTTTATAACTATGCAATCGCAGCCGCCTATTTCATCATAGCGCTGCTGTCGCCGGTTCTTTCATCCGTAGCGGATTACCGCGGTAACAAAAAACGGTTCATGCAGTTTTTCTGTTATCTCGGCAGTGCTGCCTGTTGCGTGTTGTATTTCTTTACAGCCGAGGCACTGACGCTCGGTATTGTCTGCGCTATATTGGCTGCAGTGGGCTATTGCGGCAGCCTGGTTTTTTACAATGCCTATCTTCCTGAAATTGCGCCGGAGAACGAGCGCGATGCAGTAAGCGCCAAAGGATATGCGTACGGTTACATAGGGAGTGTAATACTTCAGCTCATTTGTTTTGTCTTTGTATTACAGCCGCAATGGTTTGGCATTGCAGACGCAGGATTTGCACCACGACTTTCGTTTTTACTGGTTGGCTTATGGTGGATGGGTTTTGCACAAATTCCTTTTTCGCGTTTGAAAGATGCTGCCCGGCCGGCGAGCGTACAGGCCAACGTGTTTACAAAAGGTTTTAAAGAACTGGCCAAAGTGTATGCACAAGTAAAAACAATGAAAGTGCTAAAACGGTTATTAGTGGCGTTTTTCTTTTATAGTATGGGCGTACAAACGGTAATGCTCGCTGCCACATTGTTTGGCAGTCAGGTATTGCAACTTTCTACTGCCAACCTCATTGCCTGCATTTTAATTATTCAGCTTGTAGCCATTGCAGGCGCCTACCTCATTGCCGCGCTCAGCAAAAAATGGGGCAACCTTCCTGCGCTTCGTTTGGTAGTCGTAATCTGGATTGGAATATGCATCGCTGCCTATTTCATTCATACTGCCTTGCAGTTTTATGTAATTGCTTCGCTTGTAGGCATTGTAATGGGCGGCATTCAGTCGTTAAGCCGTTCCACTTACAGTAAAATAATGCCCGAAACAAAAGATACAACTTCGTTTTTCAGCTTTTTCGATGTAGCTGAAAAGTTGGCCATTGTACTGGGTATGCTTAGCTTTGGTTTAATACAGGAGCTCACCGGCAATATGCGGAATTCTATCATCGGGCTTGTGCTCTTTTTTATTACAGGACTTATCTTCCTCTTTGCTGCCGGCAGGGCACAAAAAACAAAAACGATTCATGCATGAAACTATACAGCATTCACACCGGTAATTTTAAACTTGATGGCGGAGCGATGTTTGGCGTAGTGCCGAAAGTGATATGGAATAAAATAAATGAAGCCGATTCAAACAATCTTTGTTCGTGGGCAATGCGTTGTTTGCTGATTGAAGACGGCGACAGGCTGATGCTGATTGATAATGGCATTGGCGACAAGCAAGACGAGAAGTTTATGGGGCATTATCATCTGCATGGAAATCACACGCTCGACGATTCTTTGAAACGATATGGATTTTCGCGGAACGACATTACGGATGTGTTCTTAACACATCTTCACTTCGACCATTGCGGTGGAAGCATTGCACGAGAAAACAACAAGCTGATACCTGCGTTTAAGAATGCAGATTTTTGGAGCAACAAAGCGCATTGGGAGTGGGCGGTGCATCCCAACCAACGAGAGAAAGCATCGTTTTTAAAAGAAAATATTTTACCCATTCAGGAAAGCGGGCGACTGAAATTTGTGGAGGATGAAGGCGCTGCACTTATGCCGGATGTACGAATAAAATTTGTGGGCGGACATACAGAATCGATGATGCTTCCGATGATAACCTATAAAGGCCAAACCGTTGTTTTCATGGCCGACCTGCTTCCTTCAGCCGGACACATGCCCCTGCCTTATGTGATGGCATACGATATGTTTCCTTTAAAAACGCTGGAAGAAAAGAAAGCGTTTCTTGACGAAGCTGTTGCAAACAATTACATCTTGTTTTTCGAGCACGATAAAGACAACGAATGCTGCAGCCTGCAACAAACAGAAAAAGGAGTAAGGCCAAAAGAATTCTTTCAACTCTCCGATCTGGGCTAATAGCTGCGGCTGCCCATGTAAAAAGCGGCCATGGCAAGGGCAACATCTTTCAGAAACGCTGCTTTCCCCGCTGATTGCAGCGCCGCATTTTCGCTTAACCAATTGGGTAAATGAATGGTTAAAGCAAACACCAAAAGGAGGCATCCCAAAAGATAGCCGGGTACGGCCATCCATCGTTGAATTACAAAACAAAGGCCGGCGGCTAACATGGCCAATCCGGTAAGCCAGACGTAAAGAACTTTATTGCCGGGCAGATAGTCAGGAACAACGGCAGCCATATCATTACCCGAAAAAAAATGATTCAGTCCGAAAGCAATAAAAGCGAGTCCAAAAAAAATTTGTGCAAAACGCGCTAAGGTTTCTCTGTTCATTTTCACAAATTTAAACCAATCTGGCTACCGATAATTGACCCACGCAAGCAAAAACTTATCTGCTATTTTTGCGAACTATGGCAAGCGGAAAAATCATTATTCTTACGGCTCCTTCCGGCGCCGGAAAAACATCTATCACCCGTTACTTATTACAGCATAACAAAGCATTGGGTTTCTCTGTTTCTGCTGCCACCCGAAGTCCGCGCCCTAACGAAATAAATGGAAAAGATTATCACTTTATGAGCACGGAGGACTTTCAAAAAAAGATAGAAGAAAATGCTTTTATTGAGTGGGAGATGGTGTACGAAGGAAAATATTATGGAACGCTGAAATCTGAAATAGACCGCCTGTGGTCGGAAGGAAAAACGCCTGTCCTCGATATTGATGTGCAGGGAGCCATTCACGTGCAAAAGCAATACCCCAATCAGTGCCTCTCTCTCTTTATTGATGCGCCATCGATAGAAGTGTTAAACAAAAGACTTGTTTCCCGAGGCTCGGAAACAGCGGAAAGCATTGCTGCCAGGCTAAACAAAGCCACATATGAGCTTACTTTTAAGCAACATTTCGATCGGGTGATTGTAAATGATGATTTAGCAGAAGCTTGTAAAACAGCAGAAGATGCCGTCAATCATTTTTTAAACTCAACCACAAACTATGTTCAGTAACAAAACATTTTTCATCAGCGGAGCCAGCCGCGGTATCGGAAAAGCTATTGCGCTAAAACTTGCGGCCGCCGGTGCGAACATCATTGTGGCCGCTAAAAGTGTAGAGGAAGACCCGAGACTCGGCGGAACAATTTTTTCGGCCGCCGACGAAATCTGTTCCGCCGGCGGACAAGCACTGCCTGTAAAATGCGATATCAGAAATGAGGAAGAAATTAAAGCTGCCGTGGAAAAAGGTGTGGCGGAATTTGGAGGGATTGACGGGTTAATAAACAACGCATCGGCAATTGGTTTAACAGGTACCGAGCAAACCGAAGTGCGCCGTTTCGATTTAATGTTTGATATCAATGTGCGAGGAACTTTTTTAGTTACACAAGCTGCCCTGCCGCATCTCAAAAAAAGCAGCAATGCCCACATTTTAACCCTTTCGCCTCCGGTAAACCTTTCAGAAAAATGGTTGAAGGCACACATTGCCTACACGCTCTCCAAATACAATATGAGTTTAATGGCGATAGCCTGGAGCAGTGAGTTTAAAGATGATGGAATTGCGTCGAATGCGCTGTGGCCAAAAACCACCATCGCCACTGCGGCGGTGCAAAATTTGCTTGGAGGAGACGCATTAATGAAGATGAGCAGAAAGCCTGAAATTATTGCGGATGCTGCATTTGCCATTCTTTCCCGTTCGGCAGCAACCTGCACGGGGAACACATTTATTGATGAGGAAGTACTGAAAGAAGAAGGCATCAGCGACTTCAGCCAATATGCTGTTGACGCCAACGCCCGCCTTTATCCGGATCTGTTTCTTTAAGGTTTGATAACGCCGAGTTGTTTGCCCACTTTGGTAAAAGCAGCAATTGCTTTATCGAGATGGTGCTGTTGATGTGCAGCGCTTAGCTGAACACGGATGCGCGCCTTGCCCTTGGGAACTACGGGATAAAAGAAGCCGATTACATAAATATCTTCCTTAAGGAGTTCCTGAGCAAACTGCTGCGCCACGGTTGCTTCATACAGCATGATGGGAACGATGGGATGTTCGCCGGGTGTAATGTCGAAGCCCGCAGCCGTCATCTTTTCCCTGAAATACCGTGTGTTGTATTCCAGTTTGTCGCGAAGTTCGGTTGTGCCGCTGAGGAGGTTAAGCACGGCAATCGATCCGCCTACAATGCTGGGTGCAAGCGTATTTGAGAAGAGATAGGGCCTGCTGCGTTGCCTTAGCATTTCAATAATTTCTTTCCGGCCAGTGGTAAATCCACCCATGGCGCCGCCCAAAGCCTTTCCCAGTGTTCCGGTAATAATATCTACTTTTCCCATTACGTCGCGGTATTCGTGTGTACCGCGTCCGGTTTTACCAAGAAATCCGGTGGAGTGCGATTCATCGCTCATTACAATGGCATCGTATTTTTCGGCGAGCGAACAAATAACGTCAAGCTGAGCGATGGTGCCATCCATGCTAAAGCTGCCGTCGGTTACAATAATGCGACTTCTTGCGCCGCCGGCCTCTTTAAGTTTGGCCTCCAGGTCGTCCATATTGTTGTGCTTGTACCGGAAGCGTTGCGCTTTACACAGCCGTACGCCGTCGATGATGGAAGCATGGTTCAGCTCGTCGCTGATAATGGCATCTTCCTCGCCGAAAAGCGGTTCAAAAACACCGCCATTGGCATCGAATGCCGCTGCATATAAAATGGCGTCTTCCGTGCCTAAAAATTCAGCAATTTTTTTCTCCAGTTCTTTGTGGATGTCCTGCGTACCACAGATGAAACGCACACTGCTTAAACCATATCCGCGGTTGTTAAGTACGTCTTTAGCTGCTTGAATAATTGTTGGGTGCGACGAAAGGCCGAGATAGTTGTTAGCGCAAAAATTTAGAACGGTTTTTCCGTTCACCTCAATTTCGGCTCCCTGATCGCTGGTGATGATGCGTTCTTTTTTAAACAACCCGGCGGCTTCAATTTCGCTTAGTTCGGAAGCAATTCTTGCAACAAACTTCTCGTTCATATTATTCGAATTTTAAGCGCAAAGATAAGTTTGTGCTCCGTTTGAGGAGGCCCTGCTGTGATTAGTTAGAAGTTGCGAGACTATCACCAAATCAATTCTAATTGTTTTTCGAGTGGTTTGGCTTTCTGTCCGTGATTATGTTGGCTAATATTCTCACTGGGGAAATTGAAAACCAGTGCTTCTACAACAGTTCGTCTGTTTTTGATATTTCCGCCATTGTGATAGAAATGATCCTTGGTGACAATGTTGAACTTATTCCAAAACTTATTTATCATTTCATTTTGCCGCCAGTCGTTGTGATGCCAAGTTGAAAGAATAAATTTTGCTTTTGTTTCTAAGAGCAGGCTGAATAACAGTTCTTCATCCTTCTCCGTCCATCCGTTGTAGTAGTCAACGTGTCTGCCGTAATAAGGTGGGTCACAATAGATAATGTCGTTCTCTGTTGCTAATGGTATGATGTCAGCAAATGATTTGTTTTGAAAGATCCAGTTGGGCTCAGGTTGAATAATTTTGGAGACGGCCGCCACCTGGTTAGTTATTTTTGTAACGTAAGCCTGTGCGAAGCGGTCTGGTTTTTTACAAAAAGGAATGTTCCAGTTTCCCTTGCTGCCAAAACGCATCATTCCATTAAACCCCGCTCTTGAAAGGAAAATGAAATCATAAGGCGAAAACTCTCCGCTATTGAACCGAGTTCGAACTTTCAGATAATGCTCGTACCCATTGTTTTCTGCTTCACTTAATAACTTCCCTTCTTTCTCTAAGTATTGTTTCATTAAATCGGCTGAAATTGCTTTATTCTGTATCGCCTTGTAAAAACCAATTATATGTGGGTTTGTGTCGTTTAAGACTGCCTTTTTATAGCCGGAATTAAAAGCGACTACACCAGTACCTAAGAACGGCTCAATCCAATTTCCTTTTTGATTCGCAATAGCTACCAAGTCCATAATCCAAGGAATGAGCTTGGTTTTAATTCCTTGGCTTTTTATCGGAGGTATAATGACCTTCATTGGCTTAATCTTTTGAGCTTCTCTTTACAATTTTATCCCATAAATCAGTTCTTCCCTTAAATTCCATAAAGTCTTTAAGGTTGGTGATTTTGTTGCTCCTTCCATTTTAAACTAGGGTTGCAGAACCAAAATTTATCCAATATTCATCAAACCATTCTTCACTGAGCTGACTGAATACACCATTTTCGTTGCGCAGGTCGTCAATGCTCAAGGTTGATCCAATGTTTGCTGTGTTACCGGAACCTTGTCTGTCACTTGCAATTTTCCATTTTTCCGCAGCGAAAAAGTCAAAGTCCCTGATCACAGACGTGATGGACTTTAAGTCCTTAACAGTGGTTACTTTTCGCTCACCAACTTTTTTGTTGGGTATTTCATATTCTTCTTGCAGTTCTCGGACTTGATAAATTTCTGTATCGGAGGGATCGTCGGCACTTATATCGGTACGTGTGTAGATAACACCCAAACAATAATGTCCGATATATTGGTTGTAAGGAAATTGAATGTTCTTTTTCTTATCCCGCTCCTTAAAATAACCACCAGGACTTCCTAAAGTGAAACTCGAGATGCCGTTTTTCTTGCGATAAGTTGTTTTTAAATCAACGGCAAATTTTACTTCTTCGTTTTCCTTGCTAACGAAGGTTAAGTCCGGATAATAGTTTTGATGCTCGGTCAATATAATTTTATATCCATTTTCGTCAGCAAATTGAAGAATTTGAGGGAAAATGTGTATTTCAAGAATTTTTGAAACAATTTTCGTGTCTGACGATATTGTGTAGATGTTCTTGTAAACATCTATGAAACCTTTTACCGACCAATCCCCATCGTCGGTAGACATATTTTTCGAGCTTGGTTGTGAATTTGTCGAGAGCTTTCTTAAACTTGACTTTATATTTCTCTTTTTCTGCAGCTGTCATTTTTCAAATTTACTAAATATCTTGGTCTGTCTTCGTCGCGGGTTAGCGTTCTTTATTTGGAAAGATTAAAAAAAGAATAAATCATCATCAGAATAGACAAACAACCATAAGCGTAAAAAGATCCCTTCTCATCTGGCCGGTTCATTCTCACAATCACACCGTCGCTTTTCAATTCCTTCCTTAACGCCTTAAAAAAAACTGCACTTTTGCTGAAAATATTTCGTTGAAAGCGCGATTCGGGCATTGGGTTCTCTTTATTTTATTGTCGTTCATCTGGGGAAGCTCGTTTATTTTAATGAAGGTCGGCATGACGGCACTTTCACCCTACCAGGTGGCGACCATTCGCATACTCTCTGCGGGTTTGCTGCTGCTGCCATTTTGTGTCAGCGCTATAAAAAAAATACCCGGAAAAAAGCTTCCGGCCGTTTTTTTATCCGGATTTATCGGAAGCTTCATACCGGCATATCTGTTTTGTATTGCTGAAACCGAAATCAACAGTTCGCTGGCCGGCATCCTGAATGCAACCACACCATTTTTTACCATCATCATCGGATCGCTTTTCTTTCAATTAAGCACGCCCAAACAAAAGTTTCTCGGGGTGCTGATTGGTTTTGCGGGAATGGTTGCCTTGCCGTTTGCCGGCGGAAAAGACGTTAGCTTTTCTCACGTCTACCACATTTCGCTCGTGGTGTTTGCCACCCTTTTATATGGCTTAAACGTAAATGTTGTAGCGCGCTACCTGCATCACATCGAGTCCATTCACATCGCCAGTTTTGCATTCGTTTCACTGATTCCTATATGCATCATCATCTTGTATAAAACCGGCTACTTTAATCCGGTTCTTTTTTCCAAGCCGTTTTATTTATCTACCCTCGCGGCCTTTACGTTGGGTGCAGGCGGTACGGCAATCGCTACGGTGCTGTTTTATAAAATGTTGAAATCGGCAGGTGCGGTAATGGCGTCGATGGTAACCTACGGCATTCCTTTTTTTTCTGTTATGTGGGGATTGATTGGCGGCGAACAGATTAACCTGCTCGAAATTTTGTGTTTGCTCGTAATACTTTCGGGCGTTTTTCTGGTTAATCGCAGGCCCAAAGGTTTGGGTGGTGCAGTAAAGCCTTAATTAAAACCATAATTTTTACACCGCGGCCCGATTAACTGCTCCGATGATTAAATTGCAGCTATGCACGATTATTTGAAGGGATTGAATGATCCGCAACGCGAGGCCGTTTTGTTTAAAGATGGGCCACTGATGATTATTGCCGGCGCCGGAAGCGGAAAAACAAAGGTGTTAACTACGCGGATTGCACATTTGATGTTTGAACACCGCGTTGACGCCTTCAATATTCTTGCGCTCACATTTACCAACAAGGCGGCAGCAGAAATGAAAGAACGGATTGAGCATATTCTTGGTAATTCGGAAGCGCGTAGCCTGTATATCGGCACGTTTCACAGTGTTTTTGCTCGTGTGCTTCGTGCAGAGGCGCCGCGCCTCGGCTATCCATCCAACTTTACCATCTATGACACAGACGACAGCCGGTCGGTGATTAAAACCGTAATCAGCGAAATGAACCTCGACGATAAGCAATACAAGCCAAATGCAGTGCTCAACCGCATTTCAGGCGCAAAGAATGCTTTGGTGAGTGCCGATGAATATTTAAACGACTACTACTTGCAGCAGGAAGATATGCGTGCCCACCGCCCGAAAATCGGAGCTATTTACAAAGCCTATCAGGCGCGCTGCTTCCGCAATGGCGCAATGGACTTCGACGACCTGTTGGTAAAAATGCACGAACTGCTTCGCGATTTTCCAGAGGTTTTGCACAAGTATCAATACAAGTTTCAGTATATACTGATCGACGAATATCAGGATACCAATCCGGTGCAGTACGAAATAGCAAAGATGCTCGCTGCCGTGCATGAAAATATTTGTGTAGTGGGCGATGATGCACAAAGCATCTACAGTTTCCGCGGCGCCACCATCCAAAACATTCTACAGTTTAAAAAAGATTACGAAGACGTTAGGGTGATTAAACTGGAGCAGAATTATCGGTCTACCCAAAGCATTCTTTCGGTTGCCAACACGGTAATTGGTAACAACAAAGGCCAAATTCCGAAAGCGCTGTGGACGGAGAATGCGTCGGGCGAAAAAATTAAACTCGTGCGCACAATGGCCGACAATGATGAAGGTGCCTATGTTGCCGATAAAATAAAAGAGCAGAAACTGCGGAACCATTTCAGCAATAACGATTTCGCCATTCTATATCGTACCAACGCCCAAAGCCGTTCGTATGAAGAAAGCCTTAGAAGGCTCGGGATTGCCTACCGCATTTATGGCGGCATCAGCTTTTATCAGCGTAAAGAAATAAAGGATTTTCTTGCGTATCTGCGGCTGATTGTAAACCCAAAAGATGAAGAAGCTTTAAAAAGAATCATCAACTATCCGCAACGCGGGATAGGAAAAACCACTTTGGAAAAACTGGGTACGGCAGCCAACGAAAACGATGTATCGCTGTGGGATGCGATGAACAGCGCTGCTGCATACGGCATTCGTGCCACCACCAACCAACTGCTGAAGGATTTCATCACTATGATTCGATACTTCCAGAGCCTGCTACAAAAGCATAATGCTTATGATGTGGCAGTTATGGTGGGCAAAAATACCGGCATGGTAAAGGAGCTTTTTAATGATAAATCTACCGAGGGGCTTGCCCGTTACGAAAACATACAGGAGCTTTTAAACTCCATTAAAGAATGGACAGAGAGCCCTGCAAACGAAGAGGGCGAGGTGGGCGACAAAGGGCTTGGAGCCTACCTTCAACAGATAACGTTGCTTACCGACGCCGACGATGACAAAGAAAATACGGATGTGGTAAAACTGATGACAATTCACGCGGCGAAAGGGCTGGAATTTGAATGTGTTTTTGTTGGAGGCTTGGAAGAGAACCTTTTTCCGGGAGCGTTAAGCATCAACACCCGCGAAGAGCTGGAAGAAGAAAGAAGGCTTTTCTATGTGGCCATTACAAGGGCTAAAAAGTTTCTTTGGCTCACCTATGCCAACACCCGCTACCGCTTTGGGCAACTGGTGCAAAACGACCCCAGCCGCTTTTTGAACGAATTACCGCAGGACTTCATCGATAAAAGCTTTGCGGGCGGCGGTGCAAGAAACAGCAGTTTGTCCGGTGCCGGCACCGCTTATGCACGCATGCATCGCGGATTATCGGCGAGTGCGGAAAGCCGTTACGGAGCAGCGCCGACAGCCAAACAAGCAGAGCGACCTTCGTATTTAAATATTCCGGCAAAGAAAACGGTCGATCATCGTCCATCCACAAACTTTGTTGCCAGCGAACTGAATCTGTTGCAGCCGGGCAAGCGGGTGGAACACCAAAAATTTGGTTTTGGAAAAATTGAAAAGATTGAAGGAAGCAGCCACAATCCGGTGGCCACCATACAATTCGACACCAACGGCGAAAAAAAGATCATGCTTCAATATGCAAGGCTGATGGTGGTGGAATAAGGATTGAGAGAAACATTACATTTGTTTAAAATAACCTTTTATGATTAAAAAATTACTTCTTTCCGGCTGCTTTGCATTTGCATTGCTTGGCTTGAATGCACAGCTAAAAACACCGGCGCCAAGCCCTTCTCAAACAATCAAGCAGGAGTTTGGCATCTCATCGGTAGAGTTAAACTATTCAAGACCTTCTGCAAAAGGAAGAACCATTTTTGGCGACCTCGTTCCCTATGGAAAATTATGGCGTACCGGAGCGAACGCCGCCACCCGTATTAAATTTGCCGACGACGTTACCATTGGCGGCACACTTGTAAAAGCAGGAGAATATTCGTTTTACACCATCCCTTCGCAAAACGAATGGGAAGTAATCTTCAACAAAAGTTTAAAAAACTGGGGAGTTGATGGCTATGCAAAAGAAGATGACGTTGCCAGAATAAAAGTAAAATCAATGCCTTTGCCTTGGCAAATTGAGACGCTAACCATGTCGTTCGATGATGTTACCGCCTCTTCAATGAACTTATTTATAGGCTGGGAGAAAACAGGGGTAAACATTCCAATATCCATCGACAGTGATTCGAAAATTATGAGTCAGATCGATAATTTGATGAACAAAGACAACCGGCCTTATTTCGCCGCTGCGAGCTATTATGCAACCAACGGAAAAGATTTAAATCAAGCCATTCAGTGGTTCGATAAGGCCATTGAACAAAATCCGGGCGCCTTTTGGATTTACCATCAAAAAGCCAATGCGCTTGTAAAAGCCGGAAAGAAAAAAGAAGCCAAGGAAGCGGCTATGAAGTCGCTTGAGCTGGCAAAAGAAGCTAAAAACGACGACTATGTTAAGCTGAATGAGAAGCTTATCAAATCGCTGTAATTCTTTTTCCTTACAAGGAGGCTGTTTTGAGAAAAGGCAGCCTCCTTATTGTTTGTTGTTATTTCCTTAAAGAAGCCCTGCTTTGTAAAGAAATATCTCGGTAAAGAATATGTTTGTTCGCAATCATTAACAGTATGCTTAGCACATCCATCGGCCGCCTCAGGCTCATCGGTTTTTTGGAAGGGATTTCTCTGCTTGTTTTGTTGTTTATTGCTATGCCGCTGAAGTATTTTGCCGGCATACCCGAAGTGGTAACTTATACCGGATGGGTGCACGGGTTGTTGTTTGTACTGTTTATGCTGGCGGTTTTCAGTATATATCTCGAGCGCGATTGGCCGTTTGGGAAACTGGTACTTGCATTTCTGGCAGCTTTTTTTCCATTCGGAACATTTCTGTTTGATGCAAAACTTCGTCGCGAAGACGTAGCGGGTGCTGCTTAGCTTTTAGCGGTTGCAGTTTGTAGCCACTGAAACGCATAACCGAGCGCCACCACCAACAGCGCACCAATGGCATTCATCCACAAAAAACTTATTTCCGGCAACCATGTAAAGCCCGGAAGTGCTTGGTTAAAGAACAGCACAACCACCACAGCCTCCGAAATTATAGCAGCATAAAATATTGCCCCACCTTTCACCGACTTCAGATAAAAGGCTACTAAAAATATTCCGAGTATCACACCGTAAAACAGCGACCCAAGCACATTCACCGCTTCAATTAAACTTTGCCCTATCTGATTGGCAAATTGTGCCACAACAATGCAAAATAAGCCCCATGCAAAAGTGTGTAACCGGGAAGTCCTGTAGTCGGAGGCATCGCTCTCATTTTTCTTCGATGAAAACCGTTTATGAAAATCAACCACGCTGCTCGAAGCAAGCGAATTAAGCGCGGCAGCAATCGATCCCCACGCAGCAAGAAAAATAATGGCAATCAACAGCCCTTTTAAACCGGTGGGAAGATAGCTTTTCACAAAACTTAAAAACACGTAGTTGGTATCGTTGGCATCCCGCGAACTCACTTCGGCACTCATCTTTTTAAAGTTGCTTCTATATTGTTCAGCTTGTTTTTGAAGCGTTTTTAATGCATCCGCGGTTTGTTTTTTCGCTTCCTCTTCGCCACCTCTTTGCGCCTCTAAAAAAGCAACGGTGGCGGCTTTTTTCTCTGCACTCAATCTGTCAAAACTTGCTTCCATCTGTTGCAGGCTGTCGGCAAGGCGGGAGTTTTTCACGTCGTTCAGCAAAGCGGTGTTAAACGAAAGCGGGGCAGGCTGAAACTGATAGAACGCAAATACAAGCACCCCAATCAACAATATAAAAAACTGCATCGGAATTTTTACCAGCCCGTTCATGAGAAGTCCAAGCCTGCTTTCGCGGTTATTTTGAGCGGTGAGATAACGGCCCACCTGCGATTGATCGGTTCCGAAGTAGCTTAAAGCCAGAAAAAAACCTCCAATAATTCCGCTCCAGATATTGTAGCGGTCGCTCCAGTTAAATTTCCCTTCGCTGTTTCCTGTTGTAATCACATTCAGCTTTTCCAGTTTACCGCTGATGTGCAGTGCGTCCGTAAAACCGACTCCTTCCGGCAGAAGATGTACTACCATATAGCCGGCAAAAAACATAGCGGCAAATATGATGACAAGCTGAATTTGTTGCGTATAGGCTACCGCTTTCGCACCGCCGCTTACCGTGTAAAAAATCAGAAAGCCGCCCATGATGATGTTGGTGTAAAAAATATCCCAACCAAACAAAGACGACAAAATGAGTGATGGCGCATAGATGCTGATACCGGTCGATAGTCCGCGTTGCAGCAGGAAAAGAAACGAGGTGAGTGTTCGTGTTTTATTATCGAAACGGCTTTCAAGAAATTCGTAAGCAGTATACACCTTCAGCTTGTTGAACAGCGGAACGAATGTAATACAGATTACCACCATCGCTATGGGCAAACCAAAATAGTATTGCACAAACCGCATTCCGTCGGCATAGGCCTGTCCGGGCCCGGAAAGGAACGTAATGGCGCTTGCCTGCGTACCCATGATACTTAGCAAAACCAAATACCAGGGCATGCTTTTATTGGAAAGAAAATAGCCATCTAAATTTTTAGTAGTGCGGCTTTTGTAGAGCCCATAGAGAATGATGGCCACCAGCGTAAAACACAGCACACCCCAGTCAAATACATTCATGAAAAATGCTTTGTGAAAAAGTAAAAGAATACAATCAGCGCCAGCAAAAATCCAATGACGAACCAGTACCAGGCGCGCCACGATTTAAACAAGGGAATTTCGTTGTTACGGTTGCTTTTTTCCATAGCTATTGCTTCGTTTGTTTTTGATTTAAAGCAATGATGTTAGCGAGCAACCGGTATGCGCCGGGAACACCGGCAGGAAGCTGCCGAAAAAAAGAAATTCCGGTGTATGTAAAATTTCCTTTTCCATACGATGCGGTAATCAGCGATCCCTCACCGGGTTTTTCGCCTGCGTCGTTCATGCTCAATACGGTGGTGTAACGATCGCTCCAATCCGCCGCATGATATACACTCCTTTCCTGCACCCAATGGTCAAAATCCGCCGCCGTTATTTTATTTGGAAAATGTAATATACGGTGCGATGGATTTGCAAAGCGGACGACAGCATCTTCTTCCGTAACCCTTGTGCGGCTTATGTTAAACGGATAGGGCCCTATTCTGCTCTTTAAGGGCCCGATTTGGTTACTGGTGTTGTACTGAACAATTAAGTTGCCTCCCTTGTACACATATTCCATTAATGCGGGATAGCTTTTATCGAGCCATTCGTTGGTGTTATAGGCTCTGACGCCGGTAATAACTGCATCGAATTTTTTTAAGGCTGATGGAGTAAGGTCGTACTCCGTGAGCAGAGTAACCTTATAACCCATTTGTTGCAGCCCGTCAGGAACTTTATCACCCGCTCCGGTGATATAGCCGATGTTGTGTCCGGCAGTTTGAATGTTTCCTGCCGCGATGCGCGTTTTAGCATCGGTGAAGAAATACACGTAAGGAATGTGATCGTACTGAATGTGATGCAGCACAAATGCGGGTAACTTTTCCTTACCTGAATAGATGGTGTAGGTGCTATTGCTTAGATTTTTTTGAAGCCGGATTGGGTAGGTGATTTCCGCCGATTCATTTTTTTTGACGGGCGCTGCGGATCGAAACAAAACAGAGTCGTTTACCTGAACGATAATGGGCTGGTTGTTAGCCTGAGCCGTTACAGTAAAGCGGCCCACTGTCGGTTTTGTATAAGCGGTGTTGATTAGCTGAACATCATTTAAGCCGGATACGGTTTCCCGTGGTACAACCACAAGAGGCTGATATTTCTCACCCTTAACCGGATCTGTGTACTTATGAAAAACAGGAATATTGAAAGATAATGGCTGACCATCCATTTCGAAATCGAAAAAAACGGTGAAGGCAGGATCTGCATCCGGCTGTCCAATTTTTTTTTGATCGCTGACCGAGAAACTTCCGCCTTTCATAGGTTCAATCAGCCAGTAAGGCTGGGAAATCGATTTCCCGGTATCCACAGCTACCGTTGTGGAAAAACTGAAGTTCTTGTCTGAGGGAAGTTTCGCGTTGATGCTCGAATCGAAGCCTTCCATGCGAATGCGGTTTATTGTATAGCCGGCGCTGGTGCGGTCGTTCAGCACAAAGTGTATTTTCAATGAGTCTCCTTGTGCAACCGATGGGGTGTGCGTGTAGGCTTCCATCCATAATCCGGATGCAGCCGCAATAATGTTTTTTATGGCGGATAGCTTCTCGCTCCGCCAAGGGCTTGGTTGTAGATTTTCGACTAAACGGTAAATGTTCAGCAGCGATTTTAAAGAGCCAGAAGGACGGCTGAAGTTAAACGACCGGATAAGAGAATCGATAGCCTTTTCCACAGCTTCACCGCCGGGAAGTTTTTTCCAATCGGTTTCAATGTCATCGAACAGGTCGGTTTCGAAAGCATCGCCGCCCGTTAAAACAAAGTATTCTTTCGATTCGCCTCTCGATTTTGGAACGCCGAAGCCCTGGCTTCTGTGCTGGCTTCGGCTGTTGGCAGCTATTTCGCCATAGCTCTGTCCGAGCAGCGGATTGAAGCCGCCTGCATCAATAGAAAACTGGTCATTTTTTTGTGTGTTCACGCTTCCGAAGTTGAAGGTGTTCCATAACAGCCGTTTTGCCTGCCAGGTGCCTGTAAATTTCAATTGTTCGGGGAAACGGTTTTTGTCGGCGGCTGCCATAAACGCCTCCTGCGCTAATATGGCCGATGCGGTATGATGTCCGTGTCCGCCTTCGCCGGTAACGGGAAAACGGGTAATCATCACATCGGGTTTAAAATTCCTGATCACCCACACCATGTCGCCAAGAATTTTTTCCCTGTTCCATTTCTCAAGCGTCTCTTCAGGCGTTTTGCTATAACCAAAATCGAATGCCGTAGTAAAAAATTGGGAGGCGCCATCAATTTTGCGCGCTTTCAGCAGTTCTTGTGTTCGGATAAGGCCTAAGGCTATACCTTGCTCATCGCCAATCAGATTTTGGCCACCGTCGCCTCTTGTAAGCGACAAATAGCCGGTCTTGTACAACTTTTCTTTCGAGAAGTAGGTCAGTAATCTGGTGTTCTCATCGTCCGGATGGGCAGCGATGTATAAAACCGAGCCTAAAACTTTCAGTTTTTTTATCGATTGAAAAATCTCGGAAGAAGTTTGTGCATCCGGCGGCTGAGAAAAGGCTAAATGAGAAAAGCAACAGAAAATCAGGCAGACAATCGGTTTCATCATGTATCAAATAAACGAAAAACTGCGGCAACACCATTGTGCTACGTTTTTCATGTGTTTGAAATGCAATAAAAGAGATTATCTTTCACGTATTTTTTAACACTTTTTTTCTTCGCCATGAAAAATTTTTTACTCCTCCTGATAGCCGTGTTCGGCTGCGTTTACATAACTTCTGCACAGAATGTGGTGGTTAATCCCGGCAATACCGGTTATACAACATTGAAAGCAGCTTTCGATGCCGTAAACAATGGAACGCATACAGGCAAGGTGTCGATTACAATTATTGGCAATACGGTTGAAGCGGCTACTGCCACTTTAAATGCATCGGGAAGCGGCAGCGCATCCTACTCATCCGTTGAAATAAATACCAACGGCAGCTATTCCGTCACGGGGGCCATAGCGGGTCCGATTATCAGCTTTAATGGCGCTTCCAATGTTGTGCTTAACGGTGCAAATCCGGGTACGGGAACGGTTGCGCTAACCATATCCAATACGAGCACTTCGGCAAACGCAAACACGAGCACCATCCGGTTTATCAACAATGCCTCTTCGATTTCTGTGAACGGGTGCAACATTCTCGGTTCTTCATCGCGCGCCGCTAATACAGCCATTGCCACCGGAACTATTTTATTTTCTACCGGAACGGGAGGCGGGAACAACAATATTATTATCTCAGATAATTACATCGGCCCGGCAGGAACGTCGCTTCCTTCCAGAGCCGTTGCTTCCTTCGGATCCTCGTCCGCATCTCCCAATCATAACAATCAAATCTTAAACAATTTTATCTACGATTATTTCAACGATACGTATAGCGCCGGAATTTATTTGAACGATAATAATTCCATGTGGACGATTACCGGAAACAGGCTTTATCAAACCGGCGTTCGTACGGGTTCAGGCACGGGTATTCATTACGGAATTTTTGTAGATGGGAACAGTGTTGCCTCTAACTTTACTATCAGCAGCAATACTGTGGGTTATGCCTCCGAAATAGGAACAGGTACATACGCCATAACCGGCGCTGCCACTACGTTTCAGGCAATCAGTGTAAAGGCATTGGGTGTGGCTCCCAACCAGGTTAGCAGCAACCAAATTCGCAACATCAGCGTAGCCAACTCGGGCACAGCTATCAACTATGCCATCAACATTGCTGCAACCGCTAATGGCATTTCGGCTCAGGTACAAAATAATCAGATTGCACAGATAGCCGGCAGCGGTAACTGGTACGTGCTCAACCTGACGGGTTCGGGCAATAATTTGCAATCTCTCATCAGCGCAAATGCCATTCACGACATTCACCTAACAGATGCCGGCAGGTTTTATGGCATTTTGTATAACGGCGGAGCCGGAGGCATAACCTCAGTTGTAAGCAATAACAGCATTTATAATATTTCTTTAACCGGAACGGCAGCGGGCTCCGCCACAGGCTCGCCTGCGCTTGTAGGCATTTATGGCGCCTCGGGCCCGGTTACTATTTCTGACAACCTCATTGGAAGCGGCACTGCCGATAAATCTATCCGCTGCATTCAAACAACCGGAAGCACTTCTTCTTTCGATTTGCTGGGAATCTTTGTGAAGGGAACTGACGACCAGGTGGTATTTAACAACACCATTGGCGGTTTTTATGCCAACAACAGTGCTGCTGCAAGCGGTGTGCCCCGCATTTTCGGGATGCGCAACAGCGGCAGCGGCGTGATTACTTTTTCGCTTAACCGGGTGGGTGGAAGCTCCGACAGTTCCATGCACATCGTATCCAATTCACCTTCGGCAAGCATATTGGGCATTTATAACAACGCCGGCACCACCACGATAAACGGCAACGTGTTTCAAAATTTTGTTTCTCCTTCAGGAACGGGTACGCTGGCAAATTCTGCCGCCGCGGGTATTGTACATGCGGCTGCCGGCCAGGTAACGGTGAATAACAATTTAATTGAACGATTAACAGCTTCCGGAACTTCGGTTATAGGCGTGCTTATTTTATCGGCGAATGATGCCTTGATTTCAAAGAATATTATTCAGAACCTCAAAAGTTCCGGCAGCACAGGCAATTTGTCGGTGAATGGTATTGAAGTAAATGGCGTCACCTACCCGACGGTGCATGCAAATAAGATTACGCAACTTTTTCAAACCGGCAGCTGGTTAACAAAGAATAATGGTGTTGTAAATGGAATTTTACTGTCGGAAAGCAGCTCGGCTTCCGTATTCAACAACATTGTTGGCGGGTTTAATGTAACGCAGGGCGGCGGTGACGATGTGGTACGTGGCATAAGTTTGTCATCGCAACTGGCCGGCAATGGATTTCATGTGTATTTTAATTCTGTTTATTTGAATGCATCCTCCTCCGACACAGCCTTTGGAAGTTCTGCATTGTTTCACACAGGAAATCCAGATATGAGTGCAGGTTCACTCTATAACTCGAACAATATATTTATTAATCGTTCAACAGCAAGAGGCAGTGGAAAAACCCGTGCAATGCACCGGTCGCCGGATGCGTGGAGCAACTACTTTGTTTACTCGGACGATAACATTTATTATAGTGTGGATACGTTGCCCAATCATTTTATTTATAACGATTATAAAACCTTGGCTGCTTTTCAGGCGGTGAGTGGAACACGAGATACAGGGTCGTTTCAGGCATTGCCGCCATTTGAAACCGTGGATTCAACGGCATTAAATTACCTGCACCCTGATCCCGTTGAACCCACCTTTATCGAAAGCGGCGGCCATACAA
The DNA here is from genome assembly GCA_039811185.1 of Chitinophagaceae bacterium. Lineage (GTDB taxonomy): Bacteria > Bacteroidota > Bacteroidia > Chitinophagales > Chitinophagaceae > JAEZDR01. Next base: position 418,685 of record JBDHYF010000001.1, read on the forward strand.
TATCGAATTACTACTCGGACTTTTATGGAACTACCCGGTTTGGCGGAGTGGGTTATTCGGGCACCGGAACCGCGCCGGACATTGGCGCCATAGAAGGCGATTTCCAGTCGCACTTATTGCCGGTGAAATTTTTGTCGTTCACAGCAAAAAACGAGGGCGCACAAAACAGATTACATTGGAGTACAACAGCCGAAGTAAACAATGTCGGATTTGAGATTGAGAAAAGTGCTGATGGGAAAACGTTCTTCAACATAGGATTTGTGGAATCGGGATGGGGTGATGTGCCGGCTTCTTCGGTGGTGTCATACAATTTTGTAGATGAGAAGCCTTTTCAGCCGATTAGCTTTTACCGGTTGAAGCAAGCGGATAAGGATGGCAAATTCAGTTATTCTGACGTGGTTTCTGTTCAGTATTTCCAGACGAACAGCAGGGTGAAGGCTGTGTATCCCAATCCGGTTACTGATGTTTTGAATATGGAGGCAGAAAGCAAAAAGCAACAGTCGGTTATGGTGAGATTTGTGAATTTACAAGGCAGCGAAATAGCCGTTGTGGAGCAGCGGGCTGTTGTGGGGATGAACAAATTTTCAGTACCCACTGCGGGGCTTCCTGTCGGTGTTTACATTGTTGAGGTAACGTTTATGAGCGAGCAGCAGTCGGCTCAGTTCAAAATACTGAAACGATAGGGAAAGAGCAGACAAAGCAAATGCAGTAACGATGGGCCTTTGCGGCTAAAATATTTTGCTTTGAAATAAAGATAAAGCCGGGAAAGTTCGGTCTGGAAAAGTGTTTTGTGCAGCGGCGACCTTGCTGGCCCAAGACAGCAAAATCCCGAAGCGCTTACTAACAAGCAACGGCAAAATCCTGAAGGGATAACGAGATTATAGCGGTGAAATAGCGTGATGGCAGGCAATTCACTGCAACTGCTAACATATTCAGTTCTTAAAAAAGCACCCGATATGTTTTCGTCGCTTTAAAACTTTGTTTCCAAAATATAAGGAAGCATTTTCCGCCACGTATCCCAGTCGTGTTTTACATCGCCTCCCCAAATATCGAGGTCGTGCCAAATGCCCTTCGACCACAGCAAATCGCTGAATGCGCGGCTCGCACCCGGATCTTCATAATCGCCGCTGCCGGTGTAGATATGGATGTGGTGGCTTGCCTTAATCCGTTGCAAATACCATTCGTCGTTTAAATTTTGGATATAATGATAAGGGCTGTTGAGGTAGACCTGCTCATCCCAAAAACCTTTGGTATACTCGGTTAAGTCGTACACGCCGCTCATGCTGATTGCACCGTTAATAATGTCGGGGCGCTTTAAAAAAAGATTCATAGCGTGCAGCGCGCCGAAAGAAGCGCCACAAGTATATATGAAAGTATCGCTGCTCGTGTTTTGCTTTATAAATGGAACTACTTCATTAAAAATATAGCTGTTGAACTGATTGTGCCGGATAGCTTTATGTTCTGCGGCCATATCATTGTTCAACCAGCTTTCGGTGTTAATGCTGTTTACGCTGTACACCTTACACTTACCGGAATGAATCATTGGTGCAAGGCTGTCTATTAAGTGAAACCTTTCATATTCCAGATAATCAGCGGCGGCGGTAGGAATTAACAGCAGAGCAAAACCATGATGCCCATATTCAACAATCGGCATTTCTTTATTCAGTGAAGGGCTGTGCCATGAAGTGGTTTTTCTATGCATGTTTTGAGTGTTTAGGCTCAAAATAATTCATTTAATTAACAATACCATTTAATTTTAGAAGCAATAAATCTCATGCATATGAACTTTTTAGACCTAATTCTTGTGCTCCTTATTGCCGGCTCTGTTTGGCGTGGTTTCAGGCGCGGCTTTGTAGAAGGCTTTCTGCACGTGGTTGTGCTGGCCATCAGTTTTACCGCTACACTCTTTCTCTACCCACATCTCCAGTCATTCATTAACCGCTACCTTGGTTTCAGCGACTGGAGCTTTGTAATTGCGCTGATTGCTACTTTTCTTTTGCTGCGGATTTTAATCACAATGCTTGTGGATCAGCTTTTTTATCGCGACGAGGTGGATGCAGAAGATCGCGCGCAGTGGAATCTGATGCTGGGATTTATTCCGGGAATAGTGGAAGGACTTATTTATGCCATGTTTCTGGTGGTGCTCTGTTTCGGATTTCCGAATCCTACTGTTCAGGATCAGGTGCAAAACAGTGTGGTAGCGAAAAAACTATCGGGGCCAATTAACTGGTTCGATATCAGAAAGGATTAGGCTTTACACAGCCGTTCGATCTGAACCGGATAATGCTGATGTTCGAGAAGCTGAACTTTTCGCGCAAGCGAGTCGGCATTATCTTCTTCAGAAACGGCCACTTTCTCCTGAAAAATGATACGTCCGTTATCGTATTTCTCATCCACAAAATGGATGGTAATACCGCTGTGTCCGCTACCGGCTGCAATCACCGCTTCGTGCACTTGTTTTCCATACATTCCCTTTCCACCAAACGAAGGCAAAAGGGCAGGATGAAGATTGATAATTCTTCCGGGATAAGCGTCGATAATATTTTTTGGGATGCGCCAGAGAAATCCGGCGAGGACGAGTAGTTCGGGATTGTACCTGTTGATGATATTCAGGTATTCGTTGCTGTTGTAGAACGGTTCGCGCTTTAGGATAAGCGTGTCGATCTTTTCTTTTTCAGCTATTTGCAGCACACCTGCATCGGGCTTATTGCATACAATCAAACTAACCCCGAACGATTTTTTTTCTTTCGAATAGTCGATAATTTTTTGTGTGTTCGTGCCGCTTCCCGAAGCAAATACCACTACATTTTTTGTTTGCGGTTTAAGCAGTTTCATCCGGGTTAAAATCCTCTTTTCATAGTTCCAAAAAAACCGAAACTGACCGAAAAAGACAGAAACGATAAGAATAATGATTTGATACCCGAAAATTAAAACCATCAGTTTGGTAAACCAGAAGGCAAATCCGCCATCAATTTCGAGCCAGCCCGTGATGCTTCTGCTGATGTAAGCTGTAGAGGTTCCGGTGATGGCAAATACGCATAGGATGAGCATTAGCTGACGATGGCTAACCTTCCATTTCAGCCGTAACTTTTCGAACATGGCGTAAAGATGAATTAAAGTTTATGATGAAAATCAATTGCCTCTAAAAGTTGTCTTAAAAATTTTTTTATCTAAATGCACGTTTGTCAAGCTTACGTCATTATTTTTGCCTCGGTTAGGATTTTTTCCACATATCGAACTCAGCTTGTGAATAATATGATTCTTTACTCAAAAACAGCCACAAACTTCCTGAAAACTTTACTGCTTCTTTCAGCAATTTGTTTAGGTAGTTCTGTATTTGCCCAAGATGGGAAAGCGCTTTTTAATTCCAATTGTGCCTCGTGTCATGCCATCAATAAAAAATTAACCGGTCCGCCATTAGCCGACTTCACGAAAAGAGGTCCGTGGGGCGACAGAAAAGAGGTGTATAAGTGGGTGCATAACCCCCTGTCTTACATTGAGAAAGATGCTTATACCAAGGCATTGAAAGATGAATATAACGGCATTATCATGACGCCGTTTCCCAATCTTTCAGAAAAAGAAATCGACGCAATTGTAGACTATATCGATAAGGCTGCGGCCGCTGCAAGCCAGCCGGCAGCAGGCGGTGGTGCGGTTACAGCGGTTCAGCCCGAAAGCGACAACACGCTTCTCTATGGCATCCTCACCCTCATCTTGGCGGTAATTGCACTTATCCTTTTACAGGTAAATTCCAACTTAAGAAAACTGGCCGATGATAAAGAAGGCGTTCCTTCGCACGAGCCGGTTCCCTTTTACCGCAATAAAGCCTACATCGCACTTTTAACCATCATCCTGTTTTTAGCAGGCGGTTATTTAACTACGAAAGGCGCCATCGGTCTTGGCCGAAACACCAACTATCAGCCGGAGCAGCCCATCTATTATTCGCATAAAGTACATGCCGGCGTAAATCAGATCAGCTGTTTGTACTGCCATACGGGTGCGGCTCAGGGCAAGCAGGCCAACATACCATCGGTGAACGTATGTATGAACTGCCATATGGCCATTAACGAGTACACAGGCGAACCTCTTTACGACGAGCATGGAAAAGAAGTTAACGGAACTGCGGAGATTCAAAAACTCTACAAATACGCAAACTTTAAAGAAGGAAGTAACGCAAACACCTGGACAATGGATGATGCCAAGCCGATTGAGTGGGTGCGTATTCACAGCCTTCCCGACCACGTATACTTTAACCATAGCCAGCACGTTGTTGCCGGCCAGATTGCCTGCCAAACCTGCCATGGCGAAATTCAAAAAATGGATGAAGTGAAGCAGGTAAACGATTTAAGTATGGGCTGGTGTATTAACTGCCACCGCGAAACCCAAGTGCAGTTTAAAGAGAACGGCTTCTACAGTATTTACGAGAAGTACCACGAAGAATTAAAGAATGGCAAAATGGATCCTAAAAAGGGAGTAACCGTTGAGCATATTGGTGGCACGGAATGTCAAAAGTGTCACTATTAATCGTCGTTTTAAAATAATTATTCAAACTAAATCTCCCCAAAGGGATTGAGAAATATGGAGCAAAAAAAGTACTGGCAAAGTTTTGGCGAACGCAGCGAATCGGATTCCTATCAAAACGCAGTAAAAGACGAGTTCCGTGAAGAACTGCCATTTGAGTCTGACGGAGGCCTGATGGATGCAGTTACACCAAGACGTGATTTTTTAAAATATTTGGGATTCAGCACCGCAGCCGCAGCAGTAGCAGCAAGCTGTGAGGTGCCGGTAAGAAAAGCTATTCCATTTGCAAATAAACCCGAAGAAGTTGTTCCGGGCATGGCCAACTATTACGCTACAACCTATGTGCAGGACGGTGATGTGCTGAGTGTGCTTGCCAAGGTTAGAGACGGACGGCCTATTAAAATTGAAGGGAACGAACTGTCGCCAATATATGCCGGCGGTACTTCGGCAAGAGCGCAGGCTTCTGTTTTGGATTTATACGACACTGCGCGCCTTAGGTTCCCGATGATCGACAAGAAGGAAGTGACATTTGCCAGCGCTGACAAAGCCATTACACAAGACCTTTCTAACGGCACAGTAGTGGTGCTCACCAACTCACTGGTATCGCCTTCATCAAAAGAAGTAATTCAAAATTTTCTTGCAAAATATCCGGGCTCCCGGCACGTTCAGTACGATGCTGTATCGTATTCCGGTATGTTGCTCGCCAACGAGGCTACCTACGGAAAAAGAGCCATCCCTTCTTACGACTTCAGTAAGGCAAAGGTAATTGTATCGCTTGGCGCCGACTTTTTAGGCACCTGGCTCAGCCCCGTTGAGTTTAACAGACAATATGCAGTGGGAAGGAGGATAGATGAAAAAAATCCTCAAATGAGCCGTCACTATCAGTTTGAATCGGTGGCTTCTCTTACCGGGTCGAACGCAGACGAAAAATATTTGCACCGCCCCTCTCAAACCGGCCTTATTGCCAATGCATTATTGAGCGCAGTTAGCGGCGGTTCGGTTAGCGGCTTAGACAAAAATCTGGCTGTCGGCGTGCAAAAAGCAGCCCGCGATTTAGCCGCAGCCAACGGACATGCGCTGGTAGTGTGCAGCAGCAACGATGTGCATATTCAAACCATCGTAAACGCCATCAACAACCAAATTGGCGCCAACGGAAAAACAATCGACTGGACATCGACATACAACCTGAAACAAGGTGTTGATGCAGATATGGCCACGCTTATTCAGGATATGAACGCCGGCGCAGTGAGCACCTTAATCGTGTACGGCACCAATCCGGCTTATTCATGGGTAGATGCGAAGGCTTTTTCCGAAGGTTTAAAGAAAGTAAAAACATCGGTGTCGTTAAATCCAAAAATGGATGAAACCGCCGCGCTTTGTCGCTATATTATTCCAGATCATCACTATCTGGAAAGCTGGGGCGATGCAGAGCCGAAAACCGGCTACTATTCCTTTCAGCAACCTACCATTCACCCATTATTCAAAACCCGTCAGTGGCAAGACAGCCTGATGAAATGGGCCGGTAGTACCGAAGGATATGTAAACTTTATAAAAGGATTTTGGGCCGGAAAGTTGGGTGGCGACAACGGTTATAACATTGCGCTTCAAAACGGTGTTGCCGGTTCAACAAAAGGGTTAAGCACCAAAGCTCCTGCCACCGGAAACTTTGCCGATTCCACCACTACAGCAACCGCTGCCGGTGTTGGAATGTCGGGGTCATCGGTTTCCTTTAACAGCGCATCCCTTTCAACGGCGCAAGCGGCTGTTGCTTCGGCAAAAGGCGGCGAAGCGGAACTGGTGATTTATCAGAAAGTTGGCCTCGGCGAGGGCGGGCACTCGGGTAACCCATGGCTTCAGGAACTCCCTGATCCGGTTACACGTGCCACGTGGGATAACTACGCGATTATCTCACCGGCAATGGCCAAAAAAATTCTGAATATCGATTTGAGCAACGGCGGCCAGTCAGACAGCTATGAAGTAAATCCGGAGAAGAAAATGGTGAGCATTGCAGCAGGCAACAATACCATCGAACTTCCCGCGCTGATTGTTCCGGGTACCGACGAACATACCATTGGCATTGCCGTTGGTTACGGCCGTATAAGTTCTCTCGGCAAAGCTGCTGAGGGCGTGGGAAAAAACGCTTATCCGTTTACCACATTTAACGGCACAACCGTAGATCACTATAATCCATCGGTGAAAATAACTTCCACCGGAAAAAGATATCCGGTTGCACTAACGCAAACACACTTCAGATACAACACCTCGCAGGGCGTTCGTACAGAAGTAATTAAAGAGGTTAGCTTGAAGGATTTCCAGAAAAATCCAAAAATTATATTGCAAGATCGCGAACGCGAGTTGGGGCCATTCGGAGGAACCGAAAACTTCCAGTCGCAAGGAACGATTTATCCGGTGTTCGACCGTCCCGGCATTCAGTGGGCCATGAGCATCGATATGAATACTTGTACCGGCTGTAGCGCCTGTGTGGTTGCCTGCCATACGGAAAACAACGTTCCGGTTGTGGGAAAATCGGAGGTGATGCGTTTTCACGATATGCACTGGCTGCGTATCGACCGTTATTACAGCGGCAGCCTCGATAATCCCGATGTGAGCTTTCAGCCCATGTTGTGTCAGCACTGTAACAATGCGCCTTGCGAAAACGTTTGTCCGGTAGCCGCTACCAACCACAGTTCAGAAGGTATTAACCAGATGGCTTACAACCGTTGTGTGGGTACGCGTTATTGCGCAAACAACTGTCCGTACAAAGTGCGTCGTTTTAACTGGGCAGACTATACAGGAGCAGACAGCTTCCCCGACAATCAGCGCCAGGTACTCGACGATGTAGTGATGATGATGAACGATCCTTTGCCAAGAATGGTGTTGAACCCCGATGTTACCGTGAGGGCCAGAGGTGTAATGGAAAAATGCACTTTCTGTATCCAGCGCACACAGGAAGGAAAGCTGAAGGCTAAGAAAGAAAACCGGCCTTTAAAGAGCGGGCAAAATGATGAGTGGGATGTGAAATCAGCCTGTCAGCAGGCATGTCCAACCAACGCCATCGTTTTTGGTAATTTAAACGATAAGGAAAGCGCCATTTATAAAACCAGACAGCAGAATGCAGGCAGAACTTATTATGCGCTGGAACAATTGCATACTATGCCCGGCATCAGCTATCTGGCTAAAGTGAGAAATTCTGATTTGATGCAAGACTCTCCGGAGCCTCTTAAAGCTTAATAATTATAAATCTTATATCAAATTTTAGCGGGCTGAAAAGCCTAAAAGAAATAAAGAGAAGATGAGTTTAAAATACGAATCCCAACTAAGAGAGCCTTTGGTTTATGGTGTTAAAGATTATCACCAGATAACAGAAGATATTGTAAGGCCCATAGAAGCCAAACCTTCGCGTTTGTGGTACATTGGCTTTTTTATTTCGATTGCGCTGCTGCTCTTCGGGGTGTACAGCGTATACCGCGATGTGGCCTACGGTATTGGCCAATGGAACCTGAATAAGACCGTGGGTTGGGGATGGGATATCACCAACTTCGTGTGGTGGGTGGGTATTGGCCACGCCGGTACGCTCATCTCGGCCATTCTTTTGCTTTTCCGCCAGGGCTGGAGAACAGGGGTAAACCGCGCGGCAGAAGCGATGACAATTTTTGCGGTGATGTGCGCCGGCCAGTTTCCAATTTTCCACATGGGCCGTGTATGGATGGCGTTTTTCGTATTACCTTATCCCAACACACGCGGGCCGCTATGGGTGAACTTTAACTCGCCGCTGTTGTGGGACGTGTTTGCGATCTCAACTTACTTTACGGTTTCTCTGCTCTTTTGGTATTCCGGTTTGCTACCCGACTTTGCAACCGTTCGCGACCGCGCGAAAACAAAACTTCGTAAAAGACTTTACGGCCTTGCATCGTTTGGATGGACGGGTTCAACAAAACACTGGCAACGTCACGAATCGCTTTCGCTGGTACTTGCAGGCTTGTCAACACCACTCGTACTTTCGGTACACACCATCGTATCGTTCGACTTTGCAACCTCGGTGGTTCCCGGCTGGCATACCACCATCTTCCCACCTTACTTCGTTGCGGGCGCCGTTTTCTCCGGCTTTGCCATGGTGCAAACACTCATGCTGATTCTGAGAAAAGTGTACGGTCTGCAAGATTATATAACCATGGGACACATTGAGGCAATGAATAAAGTAATTGTACTCACCGGTTCTATTGTGGGTTGTGCCTACCTAACGGAATTGTTTATGGCCTGGTATTCTCAAAATAAATACGAAGGCTATGCATTCTGGTACTCGAGAGCTTACTTGTTTAGTCCTTATGGCTGGAGTTATTGGGGAATGATGGCCTGTAACGTAATCAGCCCACAGATTTTCTGGTTCCGTAAGCTTAGAAGGAACTTGTTTGTAACCTTCTTCATGAGTATCATCGTGAACATCGGGATGTGGTTTGAGCGTTTTGTAATCATCGTAACCTCCATCCACAGAGATTATCTGCCTTCGGCCTGGTCTGTATACTACAGCCCTACCATTTGGGAAATCGGCTTTTATCTTGGAACGTTCGGATTGTTCTTTACCTGCTTCTTCCTGTTCTCGAAATACTTCCCGGTAATAGCGATTGCAGAAATTAAATATGTACTGAAAACATCCGGCGAAAGCTTTAAAGCAAAAGTTGCGGGTATTGAAGCGCAGCCTTTACACGAGTTTGTGCATGAGCATGCTCACGACCATTCTGAAGATCTGGCTCCGGATCATGGAAGGTCGTCGGTATTGGGAGGAAACTAAGGAACGCGCAACATTAAATAACAGATACTGAAATAACTATATGGCAAAAAAGAAATTTGTAGTAGCCTGCTTCGATGATGAAGACGTTTTATTTCCGGCGGTGAAAGCCACCAGGAAAGCCGGATATAAAATTCACGATGTGTATACGCCTTATCCGGTGCATGGCATGGATAAAGCACTGGGTTTAAGGGATACGAGCCTGCACACAGCCGGTTTTATTTACGGCATCACCGGTACGATAACGGCGCTTTCAGGAATTTCATGGATTTTGGTGAAAGACTGGCCGATGGACATTGGCGGTAAGCCGCATTTTGCGCTGCCGGCATGGATACCGATTACTTTCGAGCTAACCGTATTGTTCTCGGCAGTGGGTATGGTACTCACGTTTTGCTACCTCTGTCAGCTTGCACCCTTTGTTAAGAAACATCATTTCCATGTAAGAGCTACGGACGATTTGTTTGTAATGGCAATCGAATGCACCGCGAAAACAAATGTGGAAGAGCTAAAAAGCTTCTTGGCAGCAAAAGGCGCTATTGAAGTAGAAGAGCAAATTGCAGAGCCGGGCTGGTGGATTGGCAGATACGACCGCGAACAGAATTTACTTGAGGATAATACTATTGTTGCTTAAACAGTGATGGAAAAAATGAAAAAAGTTACTATTATACTTGCGCTTACAGCATCGGTTGCTTTTGTTTCTTGCGATCGTGTTCAGCGAAACCCTTCCGCCAGCTACATGCCCGATATGGGCCATAGCCGTGCGCTGGAAACCTATTCGGACGAGTCGGAGCTGAAAGAAGCCGGAATTAATTTTAATAACACACCGGTTAGCGGCGCCCTTGCCCGAGGCGAAGAAATGCCGTTTCCTATTAAGAAAGATAAAGCCGGCGATACCGCGTCTTATTTTGCATCAAGGTCGGTTCCGAATCCCATCAAAACTATGTCGGAGGCCGAGTTAAAAGAGGCCGAGCGGCTGTATCTGATTCATTGCGGAATTTGCCACGGACAGAACGCAGACGGCAACGGCCCGTTGTATAAAGGTGGCGACGGCCCTTATCCTGCCGCTCCGCGGAACTTGACCGACGAATATTCGGTTGCGATGCCCGACGGTCAAATGTTTTACAGCATTACTTACGGTAAGAATCTTATGGGGCCTTACGCATCGCAGGTAAACCGGAAAGAACGCTGGATGATTATTAACTACATCCGGCACAAACAAGGCAAAACCTTCGATGCGGGAAGCAAAGATGCAACGCAAACCGCCGGAGTAGCTCCTAAGGAAGAAACGAAAAAAGACGAAACGAAATAACTATACGAATACCGATATAAAAGGAAAAAAATGGCTTCAATTAAAGAAAACTTTGTAGTTCCGGCAAAAATGAAAACCTGGTCGCTTGGGCTTATCATCGTAGGGCTGATTGCGATCCTTGCCGGTTTTTTCACCGTTGGGATGGATCATGAAAACCATGGCAGAGAAATTTTTGCGGGCACACTAATGTACAACAGCTTGTTTTTTATGATGATTTGTAACTCGGCAATGTTCTTCATTTGCGCGGTTACCCTTGCAATGGGCGGTTGGGAGCAGTCGTTCCGAAGGGTTTCTGAAGCCATCTCATCGCTCGTTCCCATTTTCGGAGTAATTGCTTTCGCTGTTTTGTTGTATGTGCTGTTTGGCACACATATTTACCACTGGAACAGTGAGGAGGCGCTTCACGATCATATCTTAAAAGGAAAACTCGGCTTTTTAAATCCAACATTTTTTATCATCTGGACGGTATTGGCAATTGGTATCTGGAGTGTGTTGGGCGCCAGAATGCGCAAGCTTGGCCGTGAAGCGGACGAGGCTCCTTTCACTTTTGAAAAAGGCAGCCGTTACATTTTTAAAAACACTGTAACCGCTTCTTTATTCATAGTATGGTTTGCGTTAACCGTGGGCTCCACTATTCCATGGTTGTGGATGATGAGCATCGATGCGCACTGGTATTCTACCATGTATAGCTGGTATACACTCATCAGCACATTTGTAGCCGCTTTGTCGTTGATAGCACTCTTTGTCATCTACCTAAAAAATAAAGGCTATCTCGAACTTACCACGCAAGAACATTTGCACGATATTGGAAAGTTTATGTTCGCTTTCTCTATTTTTTGGACGTATTTATGGTTTTCGCAGTATATGCTGATTTGGTACGCCAACATTCCGGAGGAAACTGTTTATTTTAAACATCGCGTGCAAGGCCCTTACAAAGGAATTTTCTTTCTAAACCTTATCATTAACTTTGTTTGTCCGATTTTGATATTGATGAAGCGCTCGGCAAAAAGAAATTATACCCTCATCACATTTATGGCGGTACTGTTGATTTTTGGCCACTGGCTCGACTTCTATCAAATGGTAATGGGCAGCATTTCGCAGGATCATGTAACACTTGGCTGGCTTGATTTCGGAATTGCCGCGTTTTTTGTAGGGATGATTATATTTTTCACCGGAAGGAGTCTGGCTTCGAAACCACTGGTTCCGAAATACCATCCTTTTATAAAAGAAAGCGTCATTCACCACACTTAATTGCTTCCGGTTTTTTGTTGACTATTCCTGCTACTTGAACACATAAAGAGAGATTAAAATGACAATGTATTTTACCATCGCAGTGATTATCCTGGTTTTTGTGGTGATTTTTCAGATCGCGAAAGCCAGCGAATATGTATCTGTGTTAAAAGGTGAAGAGCAAAGCCGCAAACAGAATAATAAGATTAACGGCTTCCTGATGATCACATTCCTGATTTTAGGTTTAATTGGTGTGTGGTACTGTAACGAAATCTACTATCCCAAAACGCTGTTTGCACAACCGCCAGCTTCCGACCATGGCGAAAGAATCGACAGACTGATGTTGATTACAATTGCGATTACCGGCATCGTGTTCTTTATTACACAGATTGCCCTTTTTTGGTTTGCCTATAAATATCAGGAAAAAGAAAACAGAAAAGCGTTTTACTACCCGCATAATAACAAACTGGAAATTGTTTGGACGGTAATTCCCGCAATCACCCTTGCAATTCTGGTGGTGATGGGCCTGCGCGATTGGTTTGTAATAACCGGTAAGGAGCCGGCTAACGCCATGGTTGTGGAAATAACCGGTAAACAATTCGGGTGGTTTTTTCGCTATCCCGGAAAAGACAACGTTTTAGGAAAAAAATACTACCGCAAAATCGATGAAAAAGGCGGCAACGATCTCGGACAGATTTGGGACGATCAGGCAAACTTCGACGACATTGTAGTTACCCAAACCATGTATGCTGTTAAAGACAAGCCGTTAAAGCTGGTAATTTACAGCAGGGATGTAATTCATGATGTGGGTTTGCCGCATTTCAGGCTGAAGGCCGATGCGGTTCCCGGAATTCCGACAAGCTTATGGTTTACGCCAAAGTATACTACCAAAGAGATGAAGGAAATTACCGGCAATCCCGATTTTGTGTATGAAATAGCTTGCGATCAGATGTGCGGAAACGGACACTACTCCATGAAGGGAATCATTGAGGTAGTAACACAGCAAGAGTACGATGCCTGGATAAAATCGCAAAAGCCGAAATACGAGATGTTGTTTTCAAATAAAGGAGGAGCAACAACGGAAATTGCTGATTCAACAAAATCAACAGCTTCTATCAATTAAATTATTAAGTACAATTAAAGCATTCTAATATTATGAATAACGACGCTGTTTTACATGGTCAACATGCTTCTGTTCATTTCCATGAAGAACACCATGAACACCATCACGAAAATTTCATCACCAAATATATTTTCAGTCAGGATCATAAAATGATTGCCAAACAATTTCTCATTACCGGGATGGTGTGGGCGGTTATTGGCGGACTGATGAGTGTTTTGTTTAGAATACAACTCGGCTTTCCCGATTCTACTTTTCCGTGGCTGGAGGATATTTTAGGCAAGTGGGCGAAAGGCGGAAGAATTACTCCCGAAGCCTATTACGCATTGGTAACCATGCACGGCACCGTACTCATTTTCTTTGTGCTTACTGCCGGGCTTAGTGGCACATTTGCCAATTTTCTTATTCCGCTTCAGGTAGGAGCCCGCGATATGGCATCTCCTTTCATGAATATGCTTAGCTACTGGTTCTTCTTCGCGGCGAGCATCATTATGTTCTCTTCCATTTTTGTGGAAACTGGTCCTTTCAGCGGTGGCTGGACTGCCTATCCTCCGCTTAGTGCACTTGGCGACGCATCGCCGGGATCGAAGCATGGAATGGACTTGTGGCTTATTTCGATGGCACTCTTCGTGGTATCATCACTTCTCGGGAACCTGAATTACATTGTTACCATCCTTAACATGCGTACCAAAGGTATGAGCATGACGCGCCTTCCGCTAACTATTTGGGGGCTGTTCTTTACTGCTATCCTTGGCTTACTGTCGTTCCCGGTATTGCTTTCAGGATTTATTCTACTCATATTCGACAGAAATTTTGGAACAAGCTTTTATCTTTCTGATATATTTATCAGCGGTGTTGGTGCACTTCCTAACGAAGGCGGAAGCCCTGTATTGTTCCAGCACTTATTCTGGTTTCTTGGCCACCCGGAAGTTTACATCATTATCCTTCCTGCAATGGGGCTCGTTTCAGAAATTCTGTCGGTAAACAGCCGCAAGCCAATTTTTGGATATCTGGCAATGATCGGATCGCTCTTCGCCATTTGCGTGTTAGCGTTTCTCGTATGGGCGCACCACATGTTTGTGTCGGGCCTCAATCCTTTCCTTGGATCGATATTCGTTTTGCTGACGCTGCTCATTGCCGTGCCATCGGCCATTAAAGTGTTTAACTGGCTTACCACTATCTGGCGCGGTAACATCCGCTTTACTCCCGGAATGTTGTTTTCCCTTGGCTTTGTGAGCACCTTTATTTCCGGTGGATTAACGGGTATCTTCCTCGGAAACGCCACCCTCGATATACATCTCCACGACACTTATTTCAACATTGCACACTTCCACTTAGTAATGGGTGTATCGGCAATGTTTGGAATGTTTGCAGGTGTTTACCACTGGTTTCCGAAAATGTATGGTCGCTTTATGAACAACAGCCTTGCGTACATCCATTTTTGGATAACGCTTGTGGGCGCTTACCTCATTTTCTGGCCCATGCACTATCAGGGCTTTGCGGGAATGCCGCGTCGTTATTATGATTACAGCATCTGGGAAAGCTTTAAGCAGTTTAACGACCTAAACCGCTTCATCAGCATTGTAGTAATTATTGTTTTTGCTGCGCAGTTCCTTTTCCTTTTCAACTTCTTCTATTCAATTTTCAAAGGAAGAAGGGTAAGAACCCAAAACCCATGGCAGGCAAATACGCTGGAGTGGACAACACCCATCCGTCCGGGACACGGCAACTGGCCCGGTGAAATTCCGGAAGTGCACAGGTGGGCATACGACTACGGAAAAGACGGCGTTGACTTTATTGCACAAACAACTCCTGTAGGAGAAAACGAAAACGTACATTAATAATTTAAATAGCCGCAACAACGGCATTAAAGTGAACAATTGTGAGGACTGATTTGATTATAAAAGAAGAAATGGCGGGCAAATCGCTCTCTTTAACCTTGGCAGATAAGGTAAAAGACTACTTTTTGCTTACCAAGTTCACCTTAAGTTTTACGGTGGTTTTTTCGTGCGTGGTTTGTTACCTGCTGGCGCCCAATGTGGTGAACTATAGCTGGACAAACATCATTATTTTGTTTTTTGCAGGTATGCTCATCACAGGAGCGGCCAATGCAATTAACCAGGCGGTGGAAAAAGATACCGACGCTGTTATGAAGCGTACAGCAAAACGTCCGGTAGCAGCCGGCCGTATGAAGCCCTCGGAGGCTTACGGCTTTGCGCTGATTGCGGGCGGTATGGGTGTAATAATAATGTATTCGGTTTTTAATCTTCCGTCTGCATTATTGTCGGCCTTTAGTTTGTTTTTGTACGCCTTCATTTATACGCCACTCAAGAAAATCAATTCCATTGCCGTTTTAGTGGGTGCATTGCCCGGCGCCTTGCCTTGCTTAATTGGCTGGGTAGCCGCTACCGGATTAATAAGCCCTTTTGCGGTAGTGGAAGGAACTACGGTGTCCAATGCAGGCGGATGGGCTTTGTTTGCCATTCAGTTTCTGTGGCAGTTTCCGCACTTTTGGGCAATTGCGTGGGTAGCACATACCGACTACTCAAAAGCCGGTTTTAAGTTATTACCGGCCGACAAAGGGCCTACAAGGTTTACGGCGGTTCAGGCAGTTATGTATTCGGTTTTAATGGTGCCTGTTGGCTTACTGCCGTTCTATTATGGTGTTAGCGGAACGGTTAGCATTTGGATTGTTACAGCAGCCAATCTTTTTATTGTGTTGCAATGTGTGCGGCTGTATATAAATATGGATGTGAAAAGTGCAAGGCGTGTAATGTTCAGCTCTTACATTCATTTGCCTATTGTTTTACTTGCCTTACTGGCAGACAAAGTTTGATGTTATGATGATGGCAGCAGTGAATACGGATCAGCGAAAAAGAATTCATCCCCTCAAATTCACACTTTGGGCGGGGATGGCCAGCATTATTATGATGTTTGCGGGAATGACGAGCGCATACATTGTAAAGAGAAGTCAGTCTAATTGGCTTCAGTTCGATTTACCCGTCATTTTTATTTGGTCAACAATTGTTATTCTGCTGGGCAGTCTTTGTATCCATTTGGCCTTAAAATGGTTCCGTGCCCGCAACATGCGTTTATACCGCTTATTAATTAATGCCACCGCACTGTTAGGTGTTGCATTTATCACCATGCAGTTCATCGGATTCATGCAACTTCAATCCTCAGGTGTGCAGCTTTTCGGCAAAGGCAGCAACCCCGCCGCTTCATTTTTAGGCGTTATTGTAGGCCTGCATTTATTGCACGTTTTAGGCGGTGTTATTGCTATTTTAATTCAGTTTTTTAAATCGTACCGGCAAAAGGTAAAAACATACAGTAGCTTATCCATTGAGCTTGCTGCAACCTACTGGCATTTCGTGGATATACTCTGGCTTTATCTTTTCGTATTTTTAATGTGGTTATAAATAATTATTGATAATAGATTATAGATCCTTAACATGACGACAACAACAACTGCTACAACCGGAACAAAACTTTGGGGGGGAGGAAAAAGTCCCTTTAATGTAGAGTATGGAAAGTTACTGATGTGGTACTTTTTAATGAGCGACTCCTTCACCTTTGGAGCATTGCTTATTGCCTACGGTACCATCCGCTTTTCTGCTACCAGCTGGCCCGACCCCGACGTTGCCTTTAAAACCTTTCCTTTTGCACCCGAAGGCACCAATGCTCCGCTGGTATTTGTGAGCATCATGACCTTTATCCTCATCATCAGTTCTGTTACCATGGTACTTGCTGTACAGGCCGGACAAAGGATGGATAAAAAAACCGTAGTAAAAAATTTGATACTAACCATCATCGGCGGATTCGTATTTCTTGGTTGTCAGGCATGGGAGTGGAGTCACCTGCATCACGATGGCGCATGGTGGGGAAGCAATCCTTTTTTAAACGTTGATGGAACCAAAGGCGAAATTGGCTTCACCAACTTCTTCTTTACTATTACAGGCTTTCACGGCTTTCACGTTTTTTCAGGAGTGGTCATCAACATCATTATGCTTATCATGACGTTGAACAATGTGTTTGAAAGAAGAGGACACTACCTCATGATAGAAAAGGCAGGCCTTTACTGGCACTTTGTTGACTTAGTATGGGTTTTCGTATTCACCGTGTTTTATTTATTCTAATTAAATCATATCAGTTTACTATATGCAACATTCATCCCCTATAAATGCTCCACACGCACACGAAGCGCATCCATCCGGAGGTGTAAAAGAGGTAATCCGCATCACCATTTATCTTTCTGTACTTACCATAGTTGAGCTTGGTATCGGTTACTGGAGAATTGATATGGAAGAAAACTTTTTCTTTCACTTTCTCAGCGGTGTAATTATTATCCTCATGCTTTGGAAAGCATTTTACATTATCGCTTATTTCATGCACCTGAAGCACGAGCTGCGTAACATGATTATGACGATTGGCATACCTATGCTGCTGTTTATCTGGTTTATCATTGCTTTTTTGCACGATGGAAATGCCTTTAAAGAGAGCAATATGAAGTACGATAAATACAAGCAGGAAAAGAGCATTCCTCCCGCTAAAAAATAGGAGTATTTGAATTGATAAGATAATTATAAACCTGTATTGTTTTACCAAACCATCGCTAACTTGCGATGGTTTGTTTTTTTAACGACCCTTCTGCAAACCTGCAAAAAATTACTTATGAGCAAAAAAGCACTTATTGCTTTATTCCTTGCCATCGCCCTGCCGGTTATAGGATACATGACTTTAAAATATAAAGGTGAAGAAGCTGTTGTAATTCCGCGAAAATTTTTGCTCGATACCGTAATAACATCGGTTGAAGGCGATAAAATTCATACCGACAGCATCTGGCATAAAACAAAAAACATTACACTTGTAAACCAACTTGGTGATACAGTTAGTTTATACGACGTGCGGAACAAAATCATTGTAATCGATTTTATTTTCACCACTTGCCGCAGTATCTGTCCTGCTATGACGGCTAATATGCGTAAGCTTCAGGAGTCGTTTATCCGCGGCGGAAACATCCGGCAAAAATCCGATACCGGCATTGTACACTTTTTATCTTTTACTGTTGACCCGGAACGCGACTCGGTAATGAAGCTGAAGAGCTTTGCCGACCATTTTAACGCCAATCACGACTCGTGGTGGTTTTTAACCGGCGACAAAAAGAAGATTTACGATTTTGCTTTTGAAGAACTGAAGGTAGATAAATTCAGCGACGAACCCATTACACCCGACTTTGTGCACACCAACCGCTTTGTGCTCCTCGACCGCAGTTACCGCGTAAGAGGGTATTATAACGGAATGGACACCGAATCGCTGAAACAACTTGCCCGCGATGTTGCCATTTTAATGCTGGAGCGCCAATAAAAAATCATTATGCTGAAACCGCTGATAAGAAAAAACGATCGCCTGGCCCGCATCCTTATTTTCTCTTTTTCCGTCGTCATCTTCCTGCTCGTTTCCTTCCTTGGAAACTACAAAATGGATATCGACCCGGGGTTTGATGTGCAGATTTTTGCGTTTTTAAATGCACTCACCAACTCGGCCGTTTCCATTGTACTCGGGTGGGCATTGGTTGCTGTTAAAAAGAAAAACTATCTGCTCCACAAGCGCCTTATGTTTTCGGCAATTATACTGTCTGTATTCTTTTTGCTCACGTACGTTGCCCATCATCTGCTTGCCGGCGAAGCCCGCTTTGGCGATGCCGATAAAGACGGCATTGTAACCGACCACGAAAAAGCGCTTGTAGGCAACATCCGTTATTTTTATTACCTCATTTTATTTACACATATTGTATTGGCCGGCATTATTCTTCCGTTTATTTTATTTACGGCTTACCGCGCCCTAACCGGCGAATGGACCAAACACAAACGCCTTGCGCGCTATACATGGCCTGTGTGGTTTTATGTGGCCATCAGCGGTCCGGTTATTTACTTTATGATTAAGCCCTACTACTAATTTTGGCACAATTATTTGATAGAAAAGAGCAGATTTGAAAACGTGAGTACGATTAGAGAAGGTTTTGAATAGATGTTTTGAAATGAATGGATTACTCCGGCTTGTGCCGGAGTTTTCTTTTTAAGGCTCGCCTTTAAAAAATGTATTATTGCACCTTAAAACAGTTGATATGAACGAACTTATTGAAAAATTAGTGAAGGAAGCCGGTGTTACTGAAGAGCAGGCAAAGAAATCGGTTGAAACCATTGCGGCTTTTGTAAAAGAAAAATTTCCCATGCTGGGCGGCGCTGTAGATCAGATTTTTTCTTCGCGCGGATAAATACAAGCGGCTGTTTTCTTCAGCCGTTTTTTTGTTTCATTTGAGGTAGAACGATGATGGGCTGCCGGATTGCAGCGGCATCCTTTTTTGCAAAGCAAAAAAGATATAGCGGAAAGCCGGACTGCTACCGCCGATAAATGAGCTGAACGGTTACAGCCCCAAAAAAAATGGAGATGAAAGCTCATCCCCATTCATATTTTAATCCGCCGTTGTTAGCTCCGGCTGCTGGCCAGCCTGCTTAGCAGTTTTAATATTTCTATATACAGCCAAACAATTGTTACAAGCAGACTGAATGCGCCATACCATTCCATATACTTCGGAGCGTTCATTTGTTGCCCTTTCTCAATCATATCAAAATCGAGGATAAGGTTCAGCGCGGCAATGATGCATACAAAAACGCTGATGCCGATACCCAGCGGGCTGGCGTTATACATAAACGGCATATCTACGCCAAAAAAACGAAGGCCGAGCGCAATAAGGTAAAACAATCCGATGCCGAGCGTAGCACTCATAATAATACTTTTAAACCGCTGTGTTGCCTTAATTATGCGGAAGCTGTATAGCAAATACACAGCGAAGGCAACGCCGAAAGTGAGGCCTACCGCCTGCAAAACAATGCCCGGATAGCTGGCAGCAAATGCATCGTTAATCATTGCCGATATGGCGCCTAAAAACAAGCCCTGCATAATGCCGTAAACCGGTGCAATGTAGGGAGCAAGTTTTTGTTTAAAGATAGTGATGAGGGCAAGCACCAGTCCGCCAAACATACCCACAAACATCAGCGTGCGCATTTGCGAAGGCTGACCGCTGTAATACAAATGCCAGGTGTAGGCTGCGCCACCAAACACCATGAAAAGCAGAAATCCGAATTTTTGGATAGCGCCCCGAGCCGTCATGCTTTCTTCACCGGGAAGAGAAATATGTTTATCGAAAACTTTTTCGGAAAGGGTGGGATTTCCGGATTTAAAAAATGCCATAGCTGCTGTTTTTTAATAAAGATAATGGGTTTTAAAAGAAAAAGATTCCGCATTAAATATAGCAGGTTTAAACGTAGATATTGATAAGGCTTTGATAAAAAACGGACAGCTACGGAGGTTTTAGCTGCCGCCGCGGAGATAATATTTCCCATAACCGCTTTGGCTTTGTAGGTTTGCAATTATTTTTTCCGGGCCTGAAAAAGGCCGACTAAGAACGTTAGAAATGAATAGACGTGAAGAAGTTCTGGATGATGTGGTGATAAAATTTGCAGGCGACAGTGGAGATGGCATGCAGCTTACCGGAACACAGTTTACCAATAATACCGCCCTTTTAGGAATTGATCTGGCTACTTTTCCCGATTTTCCCGCCGAAATTAGAGCGCCGCAGGGCACGGTGCCCGGAGTGAGTGGGTTTCAAATACATTTTTCTTCGGGTAAGGTGTATACGCCGGGCGATGTGTGCGATGTGCTTGTGGCTATGAACGCGGCGGCCCTGAAAGTAAATTTAAAAGGGTTGAAGGCGGGTGGAAAAATTATTGTGAATACCGACGGCTTTGATTCGAAAAACCTGCGGTTGGCAGCCTATCCCGAAAACACACATCCGCTCGAAAACGGAAGCCTCGATGCCTACGAGGTTATTAAGATGGATGTTACCAAAATGACACGCGAGGCGCTGAAGGACACGCCGCTTGGTACAAAAGAAAAAGACCGCGCAAAAAACATGTTTGTGCTGGGCTTTTTGTACTGGATGTATCAGCGCAGCCTCGATAATACCCTTCGCTTTCTTGAGGAGAAATTTGGAAAGCATCCGGCCATTTTAGAGAGCAATATTAGGGTGCTGAAGGCGGGCTATAACTATGGCGATACCACCGAAACGTTTACCACTCAGTACAAGGTGCATAAAGCAAAAATGCCATCAGGAACCTATCGCGGCATTATGGGCAATCAGGCAACAGCGTTTGGCTTAATAGCGGCTTCGGAAAAATCGGGCCTTCCGTTGTTTTTAGGCACTTATCCTATTACGCCTGCGTCCGATATTTTGCACGAGCTAAGCCGGCATAAAAACTTTGGCGTAAGAACGTTTCAGGCGGAGGATGAAATAGCCGGCATCACTGCTGCTATTGGTGCATCCTACGGCGGGAGCCTTGGCGTTACCACCACCAGCGGACCGGGCATGGCGTTAAAAACGGAGGCGATGGGGCTTGCCGTAATGCTGGAAATTCCGCTTGTCATTATTGATGTGCAGCGGGGCGGCCCGTCAACAGGCCTTCCCACAAAAACAGAGCAAAGCGATCTGCTTCAGGCATATTATGGCAGAAACGGCGAATGCCCGATGCCCGTAATTGCGGCTGCCACACCGAGCGACTGTTTCGACACAACTTTCGAGGCCGTGCGCATTGCCATCGAACACATGACGCCCGTAATTATGTTGTCGGATGGTTATATCGCCAACGGTGCAGAGCCCTGGAAGTTTCCGCTTGCAGACGAACTGCCTGCTATAAAAACCGAATTTAAAACAACCCTTGCCGAAGGTGAAACCACCTACCTTCCCTATCAGCGAGACGAAAAGCTGGTGCGGCCATGGGCTATACCCGGCACGCCGGGGCTGGAGCACCGAATTGGCGGTCTCGAAAAGCAAAATATCACCGGCAATGTGAGTTACGATCCGGAAAACCATCAAACGATGGTGAAGATCAGACAAGAAAAGATTGACAGAATTGCTGATTTTATTCCTGATCAAACCATTGAGGCCGGGCCGGAAAAAGGAAAGGTTTTAGTGATGGGTTGGGGAAGTACCTTTGGCGCTATCCGAAGTGCCGTGCTCGAGTTATTGAATCAGGGTTTTGAGGTAAGTCATGCACATCTCAGGCATTTGCGTCCATTCCCGAAAAATTTAAAGGAGATATTAACAGCGTTTGAAACTGTTATCATTCCCGAAATAAATAACGGACAGTTGATAAAAATTATTCGCGGTGAATTTTTGATTGATGCGAAGGGATACAACAAGATTATGGGTACGCCTATCACTAAATCTGAGTTAGTGGAAGAAATAAAAAAATATTTGTAAGCAGCAAGGGTTAAAAACGGTAAAAATACCCTGTCAACGGTATTTAGTAAAACAGTTTAAGCAACTAAGATTGCAGAATTAATTCATCAAACTGTTTTACTATGAAAAAGTTTTTATTCTTGTGCCTTACCGGCGGTTTTATATT
>JBDHYF010000002.1:0-402008 GCA_039811185.1 Chitinophagaceae bacterium
GCCACCGCCACACAGGCCGAAGCAAAGATCTGGCGTTTAAACAACAACAACGGCGGCACCATTAATCCGGCTATTGTTGCCGATTTCACCGGCACGTTGCAGGCTGCGCACGACAATGCGAACGTTTTGCCGGGCGATACACTGCACGTGGAGCAAAGCAGTGTAAGCTACGGCCCACTGGCCATGACAAAAAGACTCGTAATTATTGGTGCGGGATATTTTCTTGCAGAAAATGCAAAAACCCAGGTAAACACCTCTTACGGTTCTCAGATGACGAATTTAACAATGAGCGGTACTGCTTGCGCCGGCTCTGTTGTTAGCGGTATGCAGATTGGCGGAAGTGTTATTCTGGGATCGAGCAGACTTACCCTTGTAAACAATTTAATTTCCATTCCCAACTGGTCTACGGGCATTGCAATTGGCTCCGGTAGTGCGGCCTCTATTGATTCGGTTACTATCCGTTCAAATTATATTGCCGGTCCTGGCTCCGGAAATTTTATAGTGGGAACTTCTGGTACCAGCGGGCAGGTTACGCGGTTAAGCATTTCGAATAATTTTTTGAGTTATCCGTATGGTACCCACGCAATCACCTTAGGAGGTAATGCAAGCGGCATTATAAAAAATAACGTGTTCTCGTGCGTGTATGCTTTAAATGTGTCCAATATGTATGTGGTAAACAACATTCACGCTACAACCAGCAATTCTGCTTACAATGCATTTCAGAACTCGGTAATTGAATACAATTTAGGTTACCGGAATGAGCAATTTAATACGCCTACGGGTGCAAATAACACTATTAATACTGCCTCTAATCCATTAACCAATAACTTTTTGTTTCAAACCACGGGTTCAACTGATGAAAAACTGAAACTACAGCCCAGTTCTCCGGCAAAAGGTGCGGGTAAAAGCGGTGAGGACATGGGTATTTTTGGCGGCACACTTCCGTACACATTATCCGGATTGCCCGCAGTTCCCAGCGTATACGCCATCACTATTGCACCCATCGCAGCGGGAGCTTCTTCCATGTCGGTTACGGTGAGCGCAAAAAGCAACTAATTTTTTAGCAGGAGGCAGTTAGCTTCCTGCTTTTCATCCAATTTAAAATTATAATCATGAAGTATTTTTTTCTTCTGGTTGTTAGTATGCTTATTGGTTTGGATGGCTTTTGTCAGATAAATAAAGCAGAATATTTTATTGATATGGATCCGGGTTTTGGGAACGGCACCAACGTAACGGTTTCCAGTGGAACGGATATAAACTTCGGCTTTACGAAGAACTTATCCGGTGTTGCTCCGGGTATTCACAAGTTATATGTGCGTACGCGTAACGCTTCGGGTAACTGGAGCCAAACGGCGGCTCAGGTATTTTACTACGAGCCGGTACAATCGTATACAGCAGGGAGTATTACCAAAGCAGAATATTTTATCGATACGGATCCCGGCTTCGGAAACGGCACTAACATAGCTGTTACCGCGGGTACGGACATCAATTTTTCGTTTAGTAAATCGATGGCCGGCCTTTCGAGCGGACTACACCAGCTTAATGTACGCACCCGAAATTCAGCGGGCAAATGGAGCCAAACGGCCACGCAATTGTTTTATTACGAACCCGTGCAAACCTATACAGCCGGCAACATTACGAAAGCGGAATATTTTATCGATACCGACCCGGGTTTCGGTAATGGTACCAATGTAACTGTAACCGCCGGGGCCGACATCAGTTTCTCTTTTAATAAAAGCCTTTCTGCTTTACCCACCGGTATGCACGCGCTGGGAATAAGAACCCGAAATGCAGCGGGCAAATGGAGCCAAACGCAGATGCAGTATTTTTATTACGAGTCGATACAAACCTATACAGCACCAAATATTAACCGCATCGAGTATTTCTTCGATAACGATCCGGGCTTTGGTAATGGTACCAACATACCGTTTACCGCCGGAAAAGATGTAACCGCCAATTTTTCGGGCAGTTTGTCTTCCCTCTCAACGGGCATTCACCGCCTGTTTGTACGGTCGCGCGATGCCAATGGCCGGTGGAGCATTACGCACTCTCAGTATTTTTATTACGATGCAGTGCAACAGTACGTTACGCCGAACATTGTTAAAGCGGAGTACTTTGTTGACACTGATCCGGGTTTTGGAAACGGAACCAACATTGCATTAACCGCAGGCAAAGATGTAACGCTTACATTTAATCCTTCGCTTTCTGCCCTTGCAAACGGCATTCACCGGTTGTACATCAGAACGAGGGATGCAAATGGAGGCTGGAGCATTGCACAGTCGCAATACTTCTATTACGAACCGGTAACGAGCTATACCGCAGCCAATTTGGTGAAAATGGAATATTTCGTTGATACGGATCCGGGTTTTGGAAACGGAACCAATATTCCCTTTACTGCGGGGAAAGAAGTTACAGCGTCGTTCAACAGTGCCATCAGTGCGTTGGGAGAAGGCCTTCACCGCCTTGTGGTGCGCGCTAAGAACGCCGACGGAAGATGGAGCCAAAGCAGCAATCAGTTGTTTTATAAAGAAAGCGGAGCGGGTTATACACCGGGTACGCTTACCAAGCTAGAGTGGTTCTGGGATACAGATCCCGGGTTTGGAAATGGAAATATGGTAAGCCTTCCGGCCGGACAAACCGATGTATCCGGATTTGTTTTCAATGTTCCGCTCGATATGTCGTTGCAGGGCGCCAAGCATAATTTTTATGTACGTGTGTTTAACGACTGGAGCCATACAACAGTGAAGATGGTAGACTTTACGGGAACCACTTTGCCGGTAACGATGTTAAGCTTTACTGCTAAAGCAGAAGAAAGCCGGGTGAAAACCGCCTGGCAGGTGAAAGCTGAAATGGATATGAAAGCCTATGTTGTGGAGCATAGCACCGATGGAAAGCATTTTTCTGAAATCGGCATGCAGGAAGCAACCGGAAACAATCATCAGGATCAGGCCTATCAATTTTATCATAACAACCCTGTGGAGGGAATGAACTATTATCGCCTAAAGCAAGTTGAAAAGAGCGGCGCGCAGAAATATTCCGCCGTAGTTTCGGTATTGTTTAGCAGTGGAAGAGATGCTGTTGTGGTATATCCAAATCCGGCGAGCAGTTATTTCCGCATTACTGCTTCGGGAAGCATTAGAGAAGTAATGCTGATTGATATGAACGGGCGTGCTGTAAGAAAGTACACCGTTTCGGCTGACTATTCTTTAAGCGGAATTATGTCCGGAGCCTATTTGGTTCGGATTGTTACAAGTGATAACAAAGTTTCTACTAAGTCGTTGTTAGTGAAGTAGTGGAGCGATGTTATCGGAACTAAGGCCGGCTCTTCAAAAAGAGCCGGTTTTGTTTGTTTAGGGTATGATTGATTTCTTATTTTAGCGGAAGGCGCAAGGCTGTAAGTTTTTAGGGAAACATTTTTCAAACCCATCCGTGGCCTACAACTATCAGAAAAGCCATAAAATCATATCACCGTGAGAAAAAACAAATTGGATGGAAGCTCCTTTAGCACTACGCTTTCAAAGTTGGATGTAAGCGCCTATAAACACATCAAAACGCAGTCGGATGCCGTATTGCATTTTTTGCAAAACTTAGATATAGAAATGATCGACGCTGTTCTTGAGGCTAACCGAACTTATCAGGATATGGAAAAAAGTTTGTTTATATCGAAGTTAG
The DNA here is from genome assembly GCA_039811185.1 of Chitinophagaceae bacterium. GTDB lineage: Bacteria > Bacteroidota > Bacteroidia > Chitinophagales > Chitinophagaceae > JAEZDR01. The sequence continues at coordinate 3,673 of JBDHYF010000002.1, forward strand.
GTCTGGCATTCAATGAATTTGTTCAGGCAGGAGATACTTACCTAAACCGGTTTCGCGGGTTGTGTAATTCTAAAATATGCAATTACAAGTGCAGTGGATTTCGATTTGTGGGCAATCATTCCCGCAACTTTTTCGACTTAATTATCGATATAAAAGATGGAGTTGTGTACGATATTTATGAATGCTCCATTTTTAAAGTAAAGGATGAAGAAATGCCTTTGAGAAAACGGGTGGAAATAGATAAGGTTGACGATTTGTTCGACATCGACCAGGATGATTTGCCTTTTTAATGGCTACATTGCCCTGTTACCTTTTCAGCCTTCTTCCATCTTTTCTGGCAATTTTTTTTATAATGAAATAATCTGGATAACCATAAGCCGATAGCGAAACCAGCCCTTTCGCTATACATCTATAGTATTTTACGCTTTGATCAGGATCAGCAAATACATTGTCCTTAAAGTATGTAGTGAACTAATCTAAGCGTCTTAGAAAATATTCACCTCTTCTCATTTTATACCCATATAATTTATTTTCTTTTTGCTCTATTAAATAAACAATACGCGTTGTAAAAAACTTTCTTCCGTATTGTTGTAAGCTATCTTCAATCTCGTAAGGAGTTAATGACCTGTTTACATAAGAAGTAATAACTTGAGAATCCGTAACAATAAACTGAGGTTGCTTATAAGCATCAATGAAAAATCCCCGGCATTTTTCTTGGGTTTGAGGATGACAAAAGCCTGAAAATATCCAGCTTTCGATTGTTCCGTTTTCGATATAGTCAATATCAACTTTATAAATCTTGCCATAGTTGTGCGGTGAGGCAGACTTCAATATAAAAACAGTGTCGACCGTTTGCGCATTTGCTTTTTCTCCGAGCAGTAATATTGCTATTAGATAAGTTGTGAGGATAGTTAATTTTTTCATTCTTAATCAGTTTAATTAATCATTACATTTTCCTCCGTCAGAAAGATGCCTTGAATTTGTATTTATCTGTTCATCATTGCCTAAACTTTGAAGTGTTTGGAAGTAAAACCTGGATTTTGTCAGGCTTCCGTCTATTACTAGCAGCAGCGACTTGTAAACATCTAAATCATCGCCTGCTTTTGCATAGGTTTGTTGATAGTTGTTTTTTACAAATTCTCTTAAAGAGATAGCTAAATCGTTTAAATGCATAACCATCCAGTCGTGCTGTGCTAAACCGAACGGTTTTGAAAGATTGTTTTGACACCTGGTTGCTTTTGCGGCTATTTATCCAACGTAAAAATCGCAAGCAATGTGTCTGCAAAATTTTTCATTCATCTGTAAGTATCAATTTATCGTTTTCGATAAGGAAAATAAGTTTAATAAAGCAGCGGTTGCTTCTCTACTAATATTTTGCAATCTTTATATTTGCTGGCTTTTCAGTCTTTTACCGTTTTTTCTCGCATTCTTTTGTTAGCTGCTAAAGCAAGCGACAGCCTCAATCATTATTCTAAGGCTCATGCTATTTATCGAACGATTCAACTAGTCAGTATTTATGCGATAATATCCGCCCCTGCGCATTTTATAACCGTTGAGCTTATTATCTTTTTGCTCCACTAAATATATAGTATGGATCTTTAAAAACTTTCTACCATAGAGTTGTAAGCTATCTGTAATTTGATACGGTGTTAATGATTTTTTTAAATAAGCTATGATAGTTTGCGAATCAGAAATTTCAAATTCCGGATGGTTATAAACATCCATGTAAAATCCTCTGCAAATTTCATGTTTAGCAGGGTAGCAGAAATTAAAGAAGTTAATGTTTTTTGTTAAGCCAGAATCTAAGTAAGCGAAATGGTTTTCTTTTATTCGCCCAATCCCGTATGGAAGAGTCGACTTTACTATATAAATTGTATCGGTTGCAGGGATATCATAATAGGCTGTTTTCATGGTATTCCAAGACGATAATGTTAATACAAACATTGTAAGAGCTGAGCTGATTATACTTTTCATTATTTTAAATTTTAATTATTACACTCGCCGCCATCATTAAAAAAGGTACTGGAATTTTCTACCTTTTCTTCCCCTCCCAAATCACTTACAGCACTGTCATAAAACCTGGATTTTGCCAGGCTTCCGTCAATTGCCAGGATAAACGACTTGTAAACATCTAAATCATCGCCTGCTTTTGCATAGGTTTGCTGATAGTTGTTTTTTACAAATTCTCTTAAAGAGATGGCTAAATCGTTTAAATGCATAACCATCCAGTCGTGCTGTGCTAAACCGAACGGTTTTGAAAGATTGTTTGTTTCATTATAAGTAAAGTAATCTCTAATTTCCTGAAGCGTGGGATTGTTGATTTGGGATGGCCATGCCGCCGGATTATGAACAAGTTATAATTTACGGTACTGAAAGGATACTCTAAATCGGTAAACAGAATTATAGTAGCATTATATCCATATAACAAATTCCGATTGCAGTTGATCTCTTTAATAGACTAACACTAAGTTATGCCGTTATTTTTATCAGTAATAAACCAGTTTCTTATCAATTCGAAGAGCGGCCTTTGCAAGTACGGCAGGAGGAAACCCATCAGAAAAATTACAGAAAGAAATGAAAACTCTTGTGAGCCTGAAACGGTACTTTCACCAGATACTGCGTATTTCCAAAAAAAATGGGTAAAACTCCTATCAAACCTGTTACAATTGCTTTCACTTTGATGTTGGTCCCAAAAGGTTTGAAAAAAAATACTACAAGGATTGCGTAAATACTACAAATAATGACACTAAACATTACAAAAGAAATAAACAAATCTCCATCGATATGACGAAACAGTTTTCTATCGCTTATAAACAGAGAGGCCACGAAAAACAGTATCCAGCCTATTATAGAAACCAGAAGGCAATTTATAACACCCGCAATAAATGAAATAAAAGTTGAAACTTTTAGCATCCTAAGCTTTGTTTTAGTGCTTGTAAATCGATGTTTCCTTTTAGGTATTGCTTAACATTTTCCCAGTTAGGTCGTGCTTTGATTGTGCTATTTGAATAACTTGTTGCGGATGCATGACCACCATTGTCATTTATGTACTTTGCCATATTTTGTTGTATGTTCTGCCATAACTCATCACCCTTATTGAAAATGGTATTTTGAAAGGTGTTGTAAATAGGTCCGGAGGCTCTATCCACTCCCATAATATAAAAGCATAACTCATTAGGTGCATTAGGTGGGTTGTATATTCCAAATTCCCTGTTTCCGGAGACAGGATGACTCCAATCAAGCGGGGTAGCTAGTTGCTATCTATAAATCTTAAGAGTTTCGTTTGGAAATAGGGGAGGAGAAATCCAATTATAAAAAAAATTAATAGCCCACTTAAAAATTTTAAATCTAAAAGGTCTCTGCTCCCACCGAATGAAACAATAAAAAGATACACTACAATAGGCGCAGTTAAGCCACACACTAAGCACCTTATAGAGATTGGGTAGTTTTTTTTGTACAGAATAACTACAAATAATAACCCGTACAGCGTGTAAATTAAAAGTATAAAAAACATCAAGACTCCAGATGTTTCAACTATATCGAAGCTGTTCAAGTGTGAGTTTTTGAAAAACATATATTGTATATATGATAAAAAAAAACCAAATGCAGATAATATAAAAATATTTACACCTGCCACTACGAGTTTTTGAACTGTTGCTTTGTTCAGCATCCAAAGTGTTGTTTTAGAGGAGCTAAATTTTTGATAAAGAACTGGTTTATTATTCACAAAATAAAAAAGGACCTAATCTTACGATGGGAATAGGGCAGTATAAATCCTCCAAAGAAAAGAATTAAAAGTTTTATTATGTATGTTGAATCGGTAAACGGAATTATACTAGCCGCAGCATACGTAAAGAATATAAAAACTGCAATGCTACCAATTCCGATTGTAGCTGATCTCTTTAATAGACTGATATTATATCTATAAAACAATATTATAAAAATAACGGCATAAATTAGATAATCAAGAGTAATAAAAAAAACAAATTGGTAAAGTATCCTTTCAGTACCATAAATCATAACTTGTTCAGGTAAAAACAAACAAGTAAGGCAAGTGCTAATAATTACCAAAAATGCCAAATTTAAGGCCACCGCCAAATACGCATACACGTTATTTTTTTCTAGCATCCTAATCTTTGTTTCAAAACCTGAAGGTCAATATTTCCTTTGAGGTAATCTTTGATATCTTCCCATTTGGGTCTTGCTTTGATTGTACCATTTGAATACCCTGTTGCAGATGCCTGCCCTCCATTATCGTTAATATATTTAGCCATATTCAATTGAATATTCAACCATAGTTTATCTCCGCCATCAAAAACAATATCACTTAAAAATGGTGCTGAAAATATACCACCAGATGTTCTATCCACTCCCATAATATAAAAGCATAACTCATTAGGTGCATTAGGTGGGTTGTATATTCCAAATTCCCTGTTGCCGGAGACAGGATGATTCCAATCGAGGGGTGTGGCTAAAGTGGAAAATTTAAATCGATGCCATTGCTGGTTAACGCCATTGTTTCTACTGTAATCGGAAAGGACGACTGAACCTTTTTCAATTAAGTTTAGGTAAATACTCACCAAAGACCCCAGGCTATTTTCGTAAGGACTATTGAACAATTGAGTATCATCAATTGAAACACCATCGTTATAAGGTTTAAAGCTTGTGGAGTTTTGGGGAGTTATAGGAGAATTGATAAACTGGTCGATGTTTTTTCTGAAATGTTCAAGAAGCCCATCTGCTGTCATGCCTGGAGGAAGTTGCTGAATACGCACCGCAAAAAAATCGCAGTTTACAATGGTACCGGTAGCATTTTCCAGACTTTGAATATAAAAATCATCCGTGAGATCATAGGTTGTTGCCTGTTCTAAAGCTTCGATTCTGTCGATAATTGATTGTGCGGGTGTAAACTGTGCTACACGTTGCCACATTTCCCCAAAATTATCAAACTTACTAAGCTCCTCGCAATCAATGAGGAATTCCGGATTTTGCTCCAGTAAATTATTAAGTTCTTGTATTTTGGAAAGTAAAAATCCATTTTCGTCTCTTACCTCCTCCTCCTCCTCAATGTCCGTAACAGGAATAAACGATCCGCGTTTGCAGGGCTGATAATAGCCGCTGGGCAGCACGGATCCTATGTTAGCGCAATCGGGCAAGGGGTTTCCTCCTGCTTCGGGCGGGCTGCTTCCGCCAACAGCGCCGCCTTGGTCTTCCCCAGAAGGCAAATTAAGGATTCTTCCCCAGGAAATTGTACTTTAAATAATAATCAATATAAACGAACTGAACAGTTTTTGGGGAACCCGACAACACCATCCCTTGATAAGAAAATTAATCTTGCCTTCTATAGTATGAATCGCCCCTTACAATTTTATACACATATAACCGATTATTTTTTATTTCCAGGAGAAAAAGCACATATTTTTTAAAGAAAAGCCTTTGATGGATGCGTACGCTGTCATTAACCTGATACGGATTTAAAGCTCTGGCCAATAAAGAGCCGGCGGTTGCATCATCCGAATTAGTATAGAATTCTGGTTCTTTATTTACGTACAACGCATACCCCCAACACCTTTTATTACTCACTTTCGGGTAACAAAAATTTGTAAAAAGCAGGCTGTTTAAGTTGAGATCAATATGACTAATATCAAGTTCATTTATAATGCCATATTGGTGTGGAGTTACGGTTTTCAACACGTATATGGTATCTTTATTTGTATTGTTTTCCAATAAAATATTGTGTTCGGTTTTGCAAAACCAAAATTGCATTATCGATAAAATTGTCAAAAAAATAGTAGTATTCATAATTTTAAAATTAAAGTTAGTCCGAGCATTTTCCTCCATCTGATAGCGATGAAGATTTCTGGATGATTGAAGATTCCCCTCCCAAATCACTTACAGCACTATCATAAAACCTCGATTTTGCTAAACTTCCGTCTGTTACTAGCAGCAGCGACTTATAAACATCCAAATCATCGCCTGCTTTTGAATAGGTCTGCTGATAGTTGTTTTTTACAAATTCTCTTAAAGAGATGGCTAAATCGTTTAAATGCATAACCATCCAGTCGTGTTGTGCTAACGCGAACGGTTTTGAGAGGCCGTTTGACACATTGTAGGTGTAGTAATCTTTTATTTCTTGTAGGGTGGAATTATTAATAGTGGTTGGCCATGCCGCCGGATTCTGCTCGTCGGTTCCAAAAGCATCAAAAGCCATAGCAAGGATTCTTGCATGGAAAGACTCGTGTATGATGGTGGCCGCCAGCCATATTCTGTGATAATCGTCGTCATTCGCATTGTCGCCATTCAACTGGATAAGATAATTACCGTTAGAGCCGCTTGTATTTGCATCTACCGGTTGACCATTGCTGTTTGTTAACCCGTTCACAACCTTAAAGGTAATATTGATGTTTTTGTTTGTTCCAAAATTCAGTATTTGGTTCAGTCCATTTAAAGAAGCGTGTTGGGTTAAATTATCAAATACACATTTCACTTTTGGATTATTAGTAATCGAGGGATCAGTAATGTTGATTAAAGTATTTCCCTCCTCTTCAATGTCCATAACAGGAATAAACGATCCGCGTTTGCAGGGCTGATAATAGCCGCTGGGCAGCACGGCTCCTATGTCGGCGCAATCGGGCAATGGGTTTCCTCCTGCTTCGGGCGGGCTGCTTCCGCCAACAGCGCCGCCTTGGCCGCCGCCCTGGTTTTCGCCGTTTTGATTATCCATGCTTCCGGCGTTTCCATCTTCCGAGCCAGAATCACCTCCAACAGTAGGTAAAGGGGGCAATGGATCGCCCCAAAGCACAATTGTTGTGCAGTTGTCGGAGCCACATTGATTGCAATATTGCCAATCTTTGCAGTCGGTTGGCTTCGGCCCGCATGTACAGGCTGCCGGTCCATTAAAAACTCTTTTGCATAGTTCAATAATAACAATGGAGCTTTCGCCCGAAATTATACTGTCGCTTTTTATTTTTATAATGAAGGGTGCATCTGAGGTTGTGGTTGTGCTATCATTAAAAAGCCTCTTATCTAAAACTCTAAATTTCTTATACCCAAATACTTCATAGTTCATTTTAATAACTAAGCCTACGAAATCTTCGGCTGAGTAGTTTTGTTCATCTCCAAACGGAAAGCGGTCGTACTCCCTGATGTTGTAGTGCCGGATGTTCACTGCTGTTGCAGAAAGGCTCGCCCGCAAAAAGCCATTTACAGCAGCCTCATTCTCCAGCACCAGCGGTATTACCACTACTGTATCCTGCTGAGCGGCCGAACGGTATGCTGTTCCACGAGGCTTGGAGATTTTTATCTGGGCTTTATCCCACCGGGGCAGCCCTTCTTTTCGGGCAAAATCGTTTAAATATCCACGGTAGGCCGGTAAGTTATTTTGCCTTTCCAGTTCTTTGGCAATACGCCGGAGGGTGGGCGATGCGCCGGGCGGCAGTTGCAACAATTTTTCTGCACCGGCATATTGCGGCAAACTTAAATAATCGGCCTTGCGGCAGCCCAAGGCAAAAACAGCAGGGTGTAAACAAGCAGGTTGAAAGCTTTCATGTACGATTTAACTATAAAGAAAAGTTAAACGATCCAAACCGCCAACTTTTTAAAGAATAATGTTTTGCAGCAGCTCGCTCTTGTTCGGATGGTCGGTGTTGTAATGCAACCCACGACTCTCCTTTCTGAATTGCGCACCTTTTACAATAAGGTATCCGATAGTAATTAAGTTTCTCAACTCGCATAGCTGGGCGGACACCATCGCGCTGCGGTAAAGGGCTTCCGTTTCTTCAAAAAGCAAATCCAGCCGCCGCATGGCCCGCTCCAACCGCCGGTCGTTTCTAACAATACCCACATAGTCGCTCATTACCTGCTGCAATTCTTTCAGGCTTTGGGTAATTAAAATCATTTCCCGCGGATGGGTCGTGCCCTTCATTTCCCAGTTTGGAATGTCTTCCCTGATGCCTGCGTGGTAAATGGCGGTGGAGGAATCCAAAAAAGCACGATGAGCAAATACCATTGCCTCCAGCAAACTGTTGCTCGCTAAACGGTTGGCGCCGTGTAACCCGGTACTTGCGCATTCGCCACAGGCATACAAATGCACAATGGAAGTGCGGGCAAAGGCGTCGGTTTTAATGCCGCCACAACTATAGTGTGCAGCGGGCGCAACCGGAATGCCGGACCCAAAAACATCGATTCCGGCAGCTAAGCATTTTTCGTAAATATTGGGAAAGTGTTCAATAAACTTCTTTTCTCCAATAGGCCGGCAATCCAGATATACAAATTCGCTTCCGCTAATCTTCATTTCATTGTCTATGGCGCGGGCTACAATGTCGCGCGGTGCCAGGTCTTTACGCTCATCGTACTGCTCCATAAAGGGCTCGCCCTTAACGTTCCGCAGTATAGCCCCTTCGCCACGTACCGCTTCGGTAATTAAAAAGGAGGGCGACACACCCGCTTCGTATAGCGCGGTTGGATGAAACTGAACAAACTCCATGTTCTCTATCCGTCCTTTTGCGCGGTACACCATAGCAACGCCATCTCCTGTGGCAATTTTGGGGTTGGTGGTGGTGCGATACGCCTGTCCGCTTCCGCCGGCGGCAAGTACGGTAATGCGGCTCAATATTTTTTCGATGCTGTTGTTTGCCTTGTTTAAAACATATACACCGTAACAAGTAATATCGGGCGTGGCTTTGGTAACTAAATAGCCCAAATGGTGCTGCGTAAGCAAATCAATTACAAAGCAATGATTTAAAAACCGGATATTTTTCAGCAGTGCAGCCTCTCCAAGCAAGGCGCGCTCCATTTCGGAGCCGGTAATGTCTTTATGATGCAGAATGCGATGGGTGCTATGCCCTCCTTCCTTTCCCAAACTGTAGTTTCCTTCCTCCGTTTTATCAAACCGGGCGCCATACTCAATAATTTCTCTGATGCGTTCGGGGCCTTCGGTAACTACTATCTCCACAATCTCTTTGTTGCACAATCCGTCGCCCGCAATCAAAGTATCATTAATGTGGTTTTCAAAACTGTCTTTCACTTCATCCATAACACCGGCAACGCCGCCTTGTGCGTATTTGGTATTGGTTTCAGCAGCATCGGTTTTGGTAATGATGGTAACCGTTCTGTCGGGAAAAGCTTTTGCCGTTTTTATGGCATAGGTAAGGCCCGCAATGCCGGAACCAATCACTAAAAAATCTGTTTGCATACATTTTCAAACAACAAATGTAGCGAAGCGCACTTTGCTATATTTTGATTTTAAAAAATATCAATTATGTCATTTCTTTACACACTTTAATATCAATGTTATGAGTTATATCGCACACATTCATGCGCGTCAAATTTTAGACAGCCGGGGCAATCCAACGGTTGAAGTAGATGTTATTACCGATAGCGGCATTTTAGGTCGTGCAGCAGTGCCGAGTGGCGCTTCTACCGGCAAACATGAAGCGGTGGAGTTGCGCGATAACGACAAAGAAGCCTATTTGGGAAAAGGGGTGTTGAAGGCAGTTGAAAACGTAAATGCCATCATAGCTCCGGAACTGGAAGACTGGCCGGTGAACGACCAGGCAGCAACTGATCAGAAACTGATTGAAATTGACGGCACAGAAAACAAAGAAAAACTTGGCGCCAACGCAACGCTTGCCGTAAGTATGGCTGTGGCAAAAGCCGCTGCCACCGAAAGTAATTTACCGTTGTTCCGTTACCTCGGGGGCGTAAATGCAACCGTATTGCCCATGCCGCTGATGAACATTTTAAACGGGGGTGTACATGCTGATAACAAAATAGATTATCAGGAATTCATGATTATCCCTGTTGGCGCAAACACTTTTGGAGAAGGATTACGCTGGGGAGTGGAGGTGTTTCATCACTTAAAAACGGTACTTAAGAAAAAAGGATACAGCACCAACGTGGGCGACGAAGGCGGCTTTGCTCCGGAAATAAAAAGCAATGAAGAAGCCATAGAAACCGTACTTGAAGCCATTACCGCAGCAGGATATAAAGCCGGCAGCGAAATAGCCATTGCCCTCGATGCCGCAAGCACCGAAATGTACGACGAGAAAACAAAGCAATACAAGTTTTATAAAAGCTCCGGCAAACTGCTCACCACCGACGAGATGGTGAATTACTGGATTGACTGGGTGAATAAATATCCCATCGTTTCTATTGAAGACGGTATGGCTGAAGACGATTGGGATGGTTGGAAAAAACTAACCGAAGCCATCGGTAACCGCTGCCAGCTCGTAGGGGATGACTTGTTTGTAACCAACGTAAAACGATTGCAGCGCGGCATTGATGAACACATCGGCAACAGCATCCTGATTAAGGTAAACCAAATCGGAACTATTACCGAAACCATCAATGCAGTGCAGCTTGCACAGCAAAGCGGCTATACCTCCATCATGAGCCACAGAAGCGGTGAAACCGAAGACACCACCATTGCCGACCTTGCAGTGGCATTGAATTGCGGACAAATTAAAACAGGATCTGCTTCACGGTCCGACCGTTTAGCTAAGTACAACCAGTTGTTACGCATTGAAGAATATCTGGAAGGAACGGCCATCTATCCCAAAGGGAAAATAAAGTTTGGCAAGTAAATAGATTATAATAGCAGGCCGTTGAAAAAAAATCAATGGCCTGTTTTTTTGAAACCTAATTTTGCAAATGGCAAAAAAATCCTCTTCTTCAACCGGCTTGTCGCACCGTTTTTTCGGCGAGGGCCTCACCTTCGACGATGTACTGCTGATGCCCGCTTACAGCCAGGTATTGCCCCGGGAAGTAAAAATTAACACGCAGCTCACGCGCCACATCCGCCTGAACATTCCCATGCTTTCTGCCGCAATGGACACAGTAACCGAAGCCGGCATGGCCATAGCGCTGGCACGTGAAGGCGGCTGCGGCATACTGCATAAAAATATGCCCATACAAAAGCAGGCAGAACAGGCAAGAAAAGTAAAAAGAAGTGAAAGCGGCTTAATCATCGACCCGATTGTTTTGCGGAAAGATGCGACGATCGGCGATGCGCTGAAGCTGATGCGCGAAAACAAAATCGGTGGTATTCCCATCGTCGATGATAACAATAAACTGGCAGGCATCCTCACCAACCGCGATCTCCGTTTCGAAACCGATAAAAAAAGAAAAGTTACGGAGGTTATGACTTCGGAGCGACTTGTTACCGCGCCGGTAGGCACCAATTTGAAAAAAGCAGAAAAAATTCTTCATCAATATAAAATTGAAAAACTTCCTATCGTTGATAAACAAGGCCGGTTGGCAGGACTGATTACTTATAGAGACATCCTACAGGTGAAAAATTTTCCGGATGCCATGAAAGACGGCTATGGCCGGTTGATTGTTGGAGCAGCGCTTGGTATAACCGCCGACTTACTGGAACGTGCCGACGCACTGAACCAGGTGGGTGTGGATGTGGTGAGTTTAGACAGCGCTCACGGACACTCGAGAGGTGTAATCGATGCCCTGAAACTGTTGAAGAAAAATTTTAAAAATCTTGAAGTGATTGCAGGCAACGTAGCCACTTCCGACGGCGCTGCCATGTTGGTAGCTGCGGGCGCCGATGCAGTAAAGGTGGGCATTGGTCCCGGAAGCATTTGCACCACACGCATTGTGGCAGGAGCCGGCGTGCCACAGCTTACAGCTATTATGGAAGCGGCGAAGGGCGCCAAAAATGTTCCGGTAATTGCAGACGGCGGCATACGTTACACCGGCGATGTAGTGAAAGCACTGGCAGCAGGTGCAAGTTCGGTAATGATGGGAAGCGTATTTGCAGGTGTGGAAGAAAGCCCCGGCGACACCATTATTTTTGAAGGAAGGAAATTTAAACAATACCGCGGAATGGGCAGCCTCAGTGCCATGAGCGCCGGAAGCAGTGATCGCTATTTTCAGGATGTGGAAGACGACATTAAAAAGCTGGTGCCGGAGGGCATTGAAGGCCGCGTGGCATATAAAGGATTTTTGCACGAAGTGATTACTCAATATGTTGGCGGACTAAGAGCGGGAATGGGCTATTGCGGCGCCAGCGACCTCGAAGCATTGCGCGCGGCCACTTTCATTAAAATATCGAACGCCGGCATGAAGGAAAGCCATGCGCATGACGTGGACATTACACGGGAAGCACCCAACTATTCGCGTAAATAAAACAACCCTATGATTGAACTTCAGGAAATAAAGAAAAGCTTCGGCGAAAAAACCATCCTCAATGGGGTAACGTCTGTAATGGAAAGCGGAAAATGTAACTGCATTATCGGCACCAGCGGAAGCGGTAAAACGGTGCTGATGAAGGTGATGGTTGGATTGTTTAAACCCGACTCGGGCGCCATTTTATACCACGGAAAAAATATGCTCGACATGAGCAAAGACGAGTTGAAAGAGCTGCGCCAAAGCATTGGAATGCTGTTTCAGGGCTCCGCACTTTTCGACTCAATGACGGTGGAACAGAACGTAATGTTTCCGCTCGATATGTTTAGCAGCATGCGGCGTAGCGAAAAGAAAAAACGGGTAAACGAGGTGCTCGAAAAAGTAAACCTTGAAGGCGCGCACAAAAAGTTTCCGGCTGAAATCAGCGGTGGGATGAAGAAACGCGTGGGCATTGCACGAGCTATCGTTTTAAATCCGAAATATCTTTTTTGCGATGAACCAAATTCAGGTCTAGACCCGCAAACATCATTATTGATCGACCATCTGATTCGCGACATTACACAGGAATACAACATCACCACCGTTATTAATACGCACGACATGAACAGCCTGATGGAAATTGGCGATCACATCTTGTTTATGAATAAAGGACGAAAGCAATGGGAAGGAAATAATAAAGACATTATTTACAGCAAAGATCAACTGCTTAATGATTTTATTTTTGCCTCCGATTTTCTTCAGGATGCGAAAGAGATGAGACAGCTCGAAAACAATGGCGATAAGCCGCCGCTTCCTTCCGATGGCAAATAGCTTCTTCAACTTCAGGCAATTTTCTGTTCAACAGCAATTCACTGCGATGAAGGTTTGTACCGATGCTTGTTTGTTCGGCGCCTGGGTTACGGCAACTGTATCTGAAAAATCGCAAAAAGAGTTACACTCCATCCTCGACATCGGCTCGGGAACAGGTTTGCTTTCTTTAATGCTCGCCCAAAAAATTTCGGCGCAAATTACCGCCCTTGAAATTGAAAGGAATGCTTTTTTACAAACGGTTGAAAATTTCACTCATTCACCCTGGCACGAACGGCTGAACGCACATCACGTTTCCTTCCTGAGTTTCGACAGTTGCAAGCCATTCGATCTCATCGTTACCAATCCTCCATTCTACCAAAACTGTCTCGCCTCACCCGATTCCGGAAAAAACACCGCGCATCACAGCACAGCGCTTAGCATTGCAGAAATTTTTTCGCGGAGCAGTGAGCTGTTACAGAAAGATGGACGGCTGTTTATGCTGTTGCCCTTTGCGCGCAAAACGGAAGCTGAAGCCCTTGCGAAACGTTTCGGGCTTTTTTTAAATCAATGCTGCGGCGTGCGGCAAACCGAAAAGCACAGCCTCTTTCGTGCAATGCTGGAGTTTTCTTTCGTGCCGGCCGCATATAAAGAATCGGAAATGGTTATTAAAAACGGGAATAATTATACGGAGGATTTCGCTGTCTTGTTACAAGATTATTATCTTAGGTTATGAGTGCATACTCTGACAGATACTCGTAGCGTTCCATCAGTTGGCCGGATGAAAGAATAGTTGCGTTCCGCAAAACCGCGTCTTCTCCTTTCGCTTCCTCTACCGCAAGCATTTCCGGAATTACATATTTGATGAGTTGGTCGCCAAAATATTTGCTCGCATCGCGTGGCAGCTCGTTTGGTAAATTGCCTACGGCCATCACATCTACAGCGCCTTCAGCAAATAAGGTTTCTTTGGTGTTAGTGATGCGGCTTACAGAATAAACCGGATCTTCAATAGTAGAGTCGCCAAGGTTGCACGGCACGCTCCCAAATGCATCGTCGGTAATATCGGCAATGGTTTGAATGCGGAAATCCGCTTTTTTCATATCGTCCAAGCTAAATAGCGGAGCAATGTTTTCGTTCCAGAAAATGCCGTTCATCAAAATATCCGTGCAATGCAGGTAATCCGGAAACAGGCATTTGTATAAAGAAGGGTTTCCGTGAAATTCTTCGCGATTATAAGCATTTGTGTTTCTGTTACGGTAGAGGTTTTCACCTTTTAAATGCACGTAAACCGGATAGTCGAAAGTTTTTGTTTTGTAATCGGCAGGTGATACTTCTTTAATTTTTAGTTGTTGCATTACCTCAATAACACCGGTGGCTACACGGCCTCTGCCGGTAACGGCAATTTTTACGGGCGGTATTTTAATATCGCGATAGCTTTCCAGCAGATGTGCATAATCGTGGCATTGGAAGGCCCGCTTCATGTGGAAGCTTTTTGTGCGCTTTCCGTAAGCCCAAAGGCCGTTGTGTGCACCCACCACGCCGGCGTAAAAGCCAAATCCAATTATCCGGCTGCCATTTCCGTGCACGAGGCACTCATAGTCTATTAGAGTGATTTGTTTATCAACCATTGCCTTCATAAGCTTTTGGTTGTGAGGCTGCTTTTTTATGGTATGCGAAAAAAACATCAGTTGCTTTGATGAGGGGAGCATGTGAACCGGAATTTCTTTGATGCCGAGAATCCAGTTGCAACGACTAAGGTCTTCGGTCAGTTCAATGCCGGCCTCGGCATATTCCGCATCGCTGTAGCATCTAAGCGCGGATGGCTGCACAAAAATTTCCAAATCAGGATAATGTTTCTTCAGCCATTTACATTGAGCAGGCGTTAGTGCAACGCGGTTATCATGAGGTATTTTACCTTCCTTTATCAGTCCGATAGCAAGCATTCGTTTAATTTAGCAGGTGCAAATTTACGAATTGCTTTTTAAGTTATTTTGAACGGTATACTATGAAGATGATCCGCGTTATTTTAAAGACATTCAAATCACTTTTTGTTCCGAAGAAAAGCTGCTGTAAGTAGTTATCGAAAGCTGTTCCGAACGTCGGTTGAAGTGATTGCACAGCCCGAATAGGTTTGGTTGTTATGATATATTTTTATTGTAGCAGGATAGAGGCGGTCGCTCATACCATCGCTACAAAACCTGTTGAGGAGCGTAATGCTGTATTTTAGTTTTGGATTGATGACAAACCGCACTGAATCTGCATTGCTAACGGGCTTCGGTGTTTTGTGTACCAACGGCTGCTTCCAGTCGGCCATTTGGAACCGAATGCTGTCGGTGCTAATTTCCAAACTCCAAAACGGCTCAGTGCCGATGGCATAAACCAGTCGGTTTTTTGTTAGCTTGTCGCTCATCGCCCATTCAGCGTTTTCATGTGCGTGTGGCCGGATTAAGCCGACGTTTTCCCCTTTCAACACTGTGAGCAATAGGCTGTCGTTGCGGATGTCGAAAACAGAAATCGTATCACTATCCTGTGCGAGCAGCAACCGGCTGTGGTGAATGAGCCAGTTGCCATTGTAAGAGTGAAATCGCTGATTGCCTTCTTCCTGCAATTGATAAGAAGAATCTTTGTTAATCTGAAGTTTGTAATTGAGATTGTTTACGCTAAATTGATAGATGGGTTTAAAAATATTCGCGTTAATAGTATGCGTGATTGTATCCAGGATAACCAGCTTACGAATCGTATCGGTTGAAGAAATGGTGGTATCGGCAACAACGGTTGAGCCGGTGGTCAGGTCGCAGCCGAAGAGGAACAGGAGCGGGATAGCCAGAAGTTTGCGCATAAGAAAATGTATTGTTTTTTCTTGTTCAATTTTTTTGCCATAAAAACAATACGTTTCTCCTTGTTTTTTTGCATCGTTAGCTTAAAAAGATTTGGATAAAAGTTTTATTCGCCTATTTTTGCATCCCGAAACAAATTCCTCAGTAGCTCAGTTGGTTAGAGCATCTGACTGTTAATCAGAGGGTCACTGGTTCAAGTCCAGTCTGAGGAGCAAAAAAAAGCAGCGTTTTTAGCTGCTTTTTTTATTCTTCTTAATGAAAGAAGTCACTTTTATAAGGGTATCTTATTTTATACTGATCTCTCACCATCTCCACTACTTTGTTTCGCAAGCCATCGATATTACTTTTTTCGGTTGCTGAAATAAAGATGCTTTTGTTGCCGGATGTAATATTCCATTTCTCATGAAGATCGCTGAGCAACTGCATTTTCACCTCAGCTTCCAGCCATTCATCAAAGTTTTTTTCTGCATATAGGTCCATCTTATTAAAAACCATCAGCGTCGGTTTATCGAACGCCTTCAGTTCCTGTAAGGTTTCGTTTACTACTGCAATATGCTCTTCGTGCTGCGCATGAGCGGCATCCACCACATGAACAAGAATGTCGGCCTCTCTTACTTCATCCAAGGTGCTTTTAAAACTTTCTATCAAATGGTGCGGAAGCTTTCTGATAAACCCCACCGTATCACTCAGCAGAAAAGGCGTGTTTTCAAAAACAACTTTCCGGGTGGTTGTGTCGAGTGTAGCAAACAGCTTGTTCTCCGCAAAAACCTCCGATTTGCTCAGCAAATTCATTATGGTGCTTTTGCCCACATTGGTATAACCCACTAAGGCAACGCGAATCAGTTCGCCCCGCTCTTTCCGTTGGGTGAACGATTGCTTGTCTATTTCCGATAATTTTTTCCGGAGCAGGCTTATTTTATCCTTCACAATCCGGCGGTCGGTTTCTATCTCGGTTTCGCCAGGCCCCCTCGTTCCTATACCGCCTCCCTGCCGCTCCAGGTGCTTCCACATTCCTTTCAGCCGCGGAAGCAAATACTGATACTGCGCCAACTCAACCTGCGTTCTTGCCTGTGCCGTTTTTGCCCTTCTTGCAAAAATGTCGAGAATCAAATCGCTGCGGTCGATGGTTTTTATTTGCAACGCCTTCTCTATATTACTAATCTGTGAGCCGCTTAGTTCATCATCGAAAATTACCAGGTTTACATTCTTACTCTGTGCATAGCTTTTTATTTCCTCCAGCTTTCCTTTTCCCACAAAGGTTCGGCTGTCAGGATGCGGCAACTTTTGCACAAAGCGCCTGATTGCCGTTGCACCTGCGGTTTCCGCCAAAAACGACAACTCATCCATGTACTCCTGCACCTGTAGTTCTGTTTGATCTTTCTGAATCAACCCCACCAAAACGGCGCGTTCTTCTCCTGAAATATTGTACGACTTCTCTATCAATGTTTTCTTCTTTAAAAAAAAATCCCGCCAAGGTGGCGGGACAAAAATAGCTGCTAATTCAGTTTATAATCCGCTCAAAGTAATTCCAATTTGATAAGGCCTGATTTCAGGCCCGGAATTTTCTTTTAAAAAATTCGATACCTGCCAGGCGCCTGTAAGGGTAACATGGCCGTATCCGATACGACCGGTGAACGCAATACGCGAACCGCTGATGTGCCCTTTACCATTTTCTTTTACAATATAGTTCTTGTTGTAAATACTGTTTCCGCTCGCATCTACCAAATCCTTCCCTTTGGAATAGGCCTTCAACAGCAAACCAAACTTAGCGCCGACGGCGGCTTTAAAGCTGCGATCGGAATTGTTTTCGTTACTGATATACCGAAGCTCTAAAGGAACATCGAGGTATAGGGCAGTAACCTTAAATTTTTTATAGTGATTGGTGGCTGCTGTGTTCGTGAAAGGGAGTTCGGTTGCGTTCGATTTTAAATCTACATAAGTGTTTTTATAGAAGTAGTTATCGCTGCCAATTCCGGCTCCGAACCCAAGGCTGAAGTTTTTGTTGTTGCGAAACGGCTTATCGAACATTACATAAAAATTAAAGAACCGCGAGAAGCCGCTCGTCTTCATACTATCGGGAACACCGCCATAGTTCACCATTCCAAACTGCACCATAAAATGGTCGTTGGGGCGTCCGGAAAGGTTGGGTTTTTTTTTGCTGGTTTCAACGGGAATGCTGTCGGGAGCGGTTTGTGCCTGCACTTGTGTTAAAGCGAAAGCTGCAAGGCAAAACACGAAGAGTTTCTTCATAGCAGAAGAGTATTGTTTTAAATAGCGGCAAAAATAACAGAATTGATAGCTGCCGCGGTTAAAAAATAGCAAAATCAAAACGAGAGATTAATTCTATTGTATGTGAACAAGTTGTGGATTTTTAATATCTTCGTTTAAAGCGTGTATGAATACCACCTATGTCTGCCTTGCAAATCAATAAACGAATTTTAGTTGTAGAGGATAACATCATTAATCAGATGTTGGTGAAACATACATTGCAAAAAACCGGCGCTTTGCTCGATTTTGCCAACGACGGAAAGATTGCACTGAGCCTTCTGAAAGAAAACAGATACGATTTGGTTTTGATGGATTTGCAGCTGCCTGAGATGGACGGCTACGAAACCACCTATTTTGTTCGCAATGAAATGAACAGCGACGTGCCGATTATTGCGATGACGGCCATGATGTTTAATGGGGAAGAAGAAAAATGCCTCAGTGCCGGAATGAACGGCTATATAGCGAAGCCTTTTACACTGGAGGCCTTTTTAAACGGCCTTGAAAAAACATTTAACCGCGTAAAAGCCGATTTAACTTGTAAAAACAACGTTTTATATACCGACGGAATCACCATTGATTTATGTGTGTTGTACGATTTGGCCGGCGATGACGAGTTGTATTTAAGAAATATTGTAAAAACGTTTTTGCTCAACATGCCGGAAACCATTGGCAAAATAAAAAAGGCATATGAATTGAGAGATTGGGAAGGGATTTTAAAAACAACACATTTTTCAAAGTCATCCTTAAGTATCATCAATATTCGCGAACTCCTCGATGCTATTAAAAAGATAGAATACCAGTGTAAACACTCGCCCGACGAAGCCAAAATTGGCGAGCTGCTCGGCTATATTGAAGCAACTTACAGAGAAGCCGAAAAATTGATTGGAAATCACTTTTTTAAGAACAGGGTTTAATTTTTTTATACATTAATTGTAGAGCATGAGAATTTTACTGGCAGAAGATGAAACAGTGATGGCGATGGCCGTTCAAACAAGGCTTCGGAATGAAGGGTTTGACGTGGTGCACGCAGCCGACGGGCGTGAAGCGCTTCATCTGTTGGAATCGGATACGCCCGACATGGTTATCACCGATATTTTAATGCCGTACACTTCCGGTTTGGAACTGATAGCTGTTATCAGAAGCAAGAAACACATTTATGGCAATATTCCCATCATCGTTTTATCTGCATTGGGACAGGAGTCCACGGTAATGGAGGCATTCCAAATTGGAGCCGACGACTTTCTTACAAAGCCATTGAATCCGGCCGAGCTAACCATCCGCGTAAAGCGTTTCTTTAATATTCCGATTGTTTAATCCTTAAAAGATATTGTAAACGTAGTACCCTTGTTTTCCTCGCTTTCAATTTCAATTTTTCCGCCCATTGCCCTGATTTGCGAGTTGATAAGATAGAGACCAAGTCCCTTACTGTCGGGATGATTGTGAAACTTCTGATACAGTCCGAATACCTTATTGCCATGCCGGCTTAAGTTTATTCCCAGTCCGTTATCCATAAAGTACAACACCACGTAACCATCGCGCTTTTCGGTTTTTAAATGAATCATCAACTGCCGCTGAGGGCTGCGGTACTTTATGGAATTGGTGAGGAGGTTTAATAAGATGCTCTCCAAATAAGTTTTCTTAAAAACAATGGTATCGGCATCCCCCAGATCCACCACAATTTTTGCGTTGCTCTCCACAATAATATTTTCAACCGAGGTAACCACTTCCTGCCAGGTCTGACTGAGAGAAATGCTTTCTTTCTCTATGTTAACGTTGTTTTTAATGAGCAACACATCCATTAAATCGGTAACCGTATCGTTCAGCAAATTGGTTGACTCGCGTACTTTTTCAAGCAGCAGCCGCGTAAAATCGTCTTCCACTTTTTCGGTTTCAATAATGTTGGTGATACCGAGTAAATTGGCAATAGGCGACCGTAAATTGTGAGAGGTGATGTAGGAAAATTGCTTCAAGTCCTTAACGGTAGAATTCAACTCCTGAATAAGAATCTCTTTCTCTTTTTCAATTCTTTTTTTATTGGTGATATTCTCTCCCACACACAGGTATCCATTGTTTCTGTTACTTGCATCGCGCATTATGGAAAACCTAACCGAAATCCAGATGGGTTGCAGGCCTTCCACTTCCATTTGCACATCTGCAAATTCATCATCCTTTAACTGATCAAAAACTTCTTTTAATGCAGCATGGTATTTAAATGGGAAAAGATCGAATATTTTATTTCCCGACCTCACCCCGTCGATGGAAGAAAAAAACTGATGGCTCTGTTTATTTTGATAAGTTACTGTAAAGTGGTTATCGGTAACAAGGATGAAGTTGGTAACGTTCTGAAGAATGTTCGACTGAAAATGAATTTGTGTAAGCTGGTTAAACTGATCGGTGGTGTTTTGTATTGCCAGCAAAAGATAATCTTCACTGCCGCCTTTTTTCAGCACAACCGCACTTACCAGATAGTGCAAGTGGCGAAACGTAAATTCAAAAACCAAACTCCTTTTTTCAAAAACAGAAAGCAGGGTTGCATAAATGGTTTCGCGTGTTTCGCCATGAAAAAAATCCGGATATATTTTTCCGATATAATCTTCCGGCTGGCGCTTCAATTTGCTGAGTTCGCTGCCGGCAATGTATTCCACACGCAAATCTCTGTCTAAAATCAAGATGGCTCCGTTCGGAAAATTTTCGCTAATCGTGGCAAACAGGCTTTTACTTTCTTCCAGCGCTTGTTTTGCTTTGCTTTTCTCTGTGATGTCGAGCGCAATTACAATACGGCAGACTACATTGTTTAAAACAATCCTTGATGAAATAATTTCTACATCTATGAGGGTTCCGTCTTTTTTTAAATGCACCCAATCGCCGGCAAAGAGAAGGGGTTTGTCTTGCCCGAGTTGCGGCTTAAATGAATGAAATTTTTGGTGTTCACTTTTAGGTCGAAGGTCCAGGGCACTGAGCTTTAAAAACTCTTTTTTTGTGTAGCCATATTGTTGTAGGGCAGACGTGTTCACCATCACCATTTGAAAGGTATCGGTTGCAAATGCAAACATTGGCAGCGGGCTGCTTTCAAACAAAAACCGGTAGTGTTCTTCCGACTCCGCAAGCGCTTTCACATAACGCGTTTTCTCTGTAACATCGCGCGAATTGATGACGATTCCTTTAACCGATGGATCATGAAATTTATTGATGGCAATCGTTTCCAGATAAATCCATTTTCCCTCCGCAGTTTGAAACCGGTAAGGGGCTAATTTGATGCGGCTGTTTGGTTTTTGAAGTTGTTCCATCTGAGCCAGCACCTCGGGCAAATCTTCCGGATGTATAAAGTCGATTGCTCGCCTGCCGGTTAAAAATCCGGGCTTATACCCAAGATTGTTATTGTTATTCGGCGCAATATACAGCATCGAAAGGTCTTTGCCGAGAATGGCAAAAAAGTCAAAACCCGATTCTATCAGTGTGGTGTATCGTCTTTCATTTAATAAGAGCTTGGTCTGAAATTTTATCGTGTCGGAAATATTTCTTCCTATACAGATAAACACTTCGTCCTCTTCATTCCATCGTATATTCCATAAGAAAGAAACAATCTGCCCATTTTTATGCAGCAGGTTGAAGTTTTCCTTTTGATGGGTTGTTTTCATTGCAAAGTTTGCAGCCATTTCCCTCGCCGCAACGCCGTCGCCATCCTCTATAAAATCTTTATAGCTCTTTCCGATCATCTCTTCAGGGCGGTATCCGATCAGGTGTTTTGCCGCGGCACTCACGTATAGATAATTTCCATCGGCATCTGTAATCACAATCAGGTCTGATGAAGCATCAAGAACGGAAGAAAATTTCTCAATCGGGTATTGGCGCAGGATATCTTTCAACATCATTCATTTAATGGAGCGTTGGTAAATATACTTCAATACAAAATAATTATATTGGAATGTATAAGATAAAAAGTTTTTGAATGAATGATGTTTTTTCTGCCTTAAAAATAGGTTCCGTTAGTTTAAAAAACCGTTTGGTTGTTTCGCCGATGTGTATGTACAGCGCCCAAAATGGCTATGCCAACAATTGGCATTTAGTGCATTTAGGAAGCCGCGCGGTGGGTGGTGCAGCGCTGGTAATGGCAGAGGCAACGGCTGTAAGTGCCGACGGCCGTATTACGCCGCACGATTTAGGTTTGTATGAAGATGGGCATGTTGACTTCCTTAAAATCATTACCGAATTTATAAAGCAGCAGGGTGCTGTTGCCGGAATTCAACTTGCGCACGCAGGCCGCAAAGCCAGCCACAACAGGCCTTGGGAAGGAAACCATTTTTTACAACCTGAGGAAGGCGGCTGGCAAACCGTAGCGCCTTCTGCCCTTCCATACAAACAAAACGAACCGGCCCCGGCAGCACTAACACCGAATGAAATTGACGCGCTGATACAGCAGTTTAAACTTGCGGCGCAGCGCGCCTTAGAAGCCGGATTTGAAGTGATAGAAATCCATGCAGCGCATGGCTATTTGATTAACCAGTTTTTGTGCAGCAGCAGTAATCTGCGAACCGATCAATACGGAGGAAGCTTCGAAAATCGCATCCGGCTTCTTCAGGAAATTGTTGTTGCGGTTCGGCAGGTTTGGCTGCCGCCAAAGCCGCTTTTCGTGCGGATTTCGGTTACCGAGTGGATAGAAAATGGATGGTCGCTAAACGATTCCATTGCACTTGTAAACGAATTGAAAAACATTGGCGTTGATTTAATCGATTGTTCCAGCGGAGGAAATTCACCTCATCAAAAAATTCCGGTGGCGCCATTGTATCAACTGGAATTTGCGTCGGAAATCCGTCGGCGATGTGGCATTTTAACCGGAGCCGTTGGGCTGATCACAACGCCGGAGCAAGCTGCGGAAATTATTGCGGAAGGAAGTGCTGATTTGGTGTTTATGGGAAGAGAGTTTTTGCGCAACCCCTATTTTCCGTTGCATGCGGCGCACGAATTGTCGGCTGGTGTAAGCTGGCCGGTTCAGTACGAAAGGGCGCAAAAAAAATAAGCGGCTGTTTCGGCGCCGCTCATTTCCATTTATTGTCCTTGTGCCAGGCTGTAGGCGCGTTTGCCGTGCCACATGTTTAGCACTTCTGTTGATGTGATTTTGAAATCTGCAGTCAGGCGTTTGTACAATTCAAGAATATCGGTTTGTGTGATTTCAATTTCTCCAACGCTCTCAAACCTGCAACAGTACTGGTTTACAAGGTTGGTATATACCGATCCTTTTGGCCAAACTTGCGTTCCGCGGTTGCTGATGGTAACGAGCTTAAAAATGTCTTTTGCGTGCACGAGGCATTTCTCTGCCACTTCATTAGGTTCTGCAATTGAAGTAAGGAAAATATCTACACCTACCATTTTTTCTTCTTCCATTTCCTTGCTTTGAAGCATCGGATTTTTGGTAAGCTTAAACACGGTGGGTGTAGCCGGCATATCGTCCAACAAAGGTCTTGGGTTGTGCGCGGGTTGTTTACCAAGATTGTCAATAATCACCCGGGCAAAATCGGTTGTGTTTAAAGCCGTTTTCGATTTGTCGCCAAAGTCGCCGGTCCTTACGCCGCTCTCCAAAGTAAACAGGAGTGCATTTTCGATAACTGCCGCCTTATGCATAAATCCAAGGTGGCGTAGCATGGCAATGCCGCTCAACAGCAGCGCTGTTGGGTTCGCAATGTTTTTTCCGGCAATATCAGGCGCTGTTCCGTGCACCGCTTCAAAAATGGAAATATGGTCGCCGATGTTTGCGGAAGGAGCAAAGCCCAGGCCGCCAACAAGTCCGGCACACAGGTCGCTTACAATATCGCCCTGGAGATTGGTCAGTACAACCACATCAAAATTTTCGGGTTGCACAACCAGTTTCATACAAAGATCATCTACAATAATATCGTCGGCTTTCAGCTCCGGATACTCCTTCGCCACTTCATAAAAACATTCAAGAAAAAGCCCGTCGGTAATCTTCATAATGTTTGCCTTATGGCCGCAGGTAATTCGCTTTGTTCCTTTTTTTCTCGCCATCTCAAAAGCATACTTAATCACCTGCATACTTCCGGGACGCGTAATCAACCGGCGATTTAATGCCACATCGTGCGTAAGCATGTGTTCTACACCGCCGTAAGTATCTTCAATGTTTTCCCGTACAATAGTTATATCGATTGGGATACCTGCTTTGCTGAAAACGGTGTCAACACCATGAAGGGTTTGAAACACGCGTTTGTTGGCGTAAGTGTTCCATGTTTTCCGGGCGGTAACATTCACGCTTTTTACGCCTTTGCCTTTTGGTGTTTCCATTGGCCCTTTAAACAAAATGCCGAGGTCTTCAATGGTTTGCTGCGCTTCGGTGGTCATTCCGTTGCTGTAACCTTTATCGAACACCCATTTTCCCATTTCTACAACTTCATATTCCAGCGCCACATTTGCGGCTGAAAATATTTCAATAACGGCATCCATTATTTCCGGACCAATTCCGTCGCCTTTTGCAACAGCAATGCGGGTTTTGTTCATAATAAATTATTATTTTCTTTGGCCCGCAAAGGTAAGCCGAAGGGTACAGAGTTAAGAACGAATCACTGCAAGAATTGTTAATCATGTAATTACCCTTAGCTTTATTCTTTGGTATCGTAATTGAAACGTCGGGTATACAAGCCCGCAAACCAATGATGTGAAAACCAAAAAGTTGATTTATGAAAATGGTATCAAAAATTTCGGAAGGTGTTGAAATAAGTGTTGAAACATTTTACCAGTCGGATTACAGCAATCCGGTGAACAACGAGTTCATGTTTGCTTACCGCATAACCATAGAAAATCACAATAATTTTCCGCTTCAGCTTTTAAAACGCCACTGGTTTATTTTCGACAGCAATGGCGAACAGCGTGAAGTAGAAGGCGATGGCGTGGTAGGCGTTCAACCCATACTAAATCCCGGCGAACAATTTCAATACGTCAGCGGGTGCAATCTGCGCACCGAGTTAGGAAAAATGCACGGGGTGTACATGATGGAAAATGTGGCGGATAAAAGCCTGTTCGAAGTAAAAATTCCACCTTTTGAAATGATTGTTCCGCAAAAGCTGAACTAACGTCGAGCGTCAGTCCGGCTTGTATTTGGCCTTTTGAAAAATGGTTTGAGCCGGCGTTTCCAGCATAGCCTGCAAAGTGACGTTTTTCTGCTCCTTCATAAACTTTTTTACAATCTGCCATCCGGTAAACATTCCAATATTTCCCGGTGACTCCGGACCGAATACGGCCGTGTTAGGCGCATCGTTTATATAGTCCCGAATTTGAAGCTGGTCTTTTACATACAAAAGATCATTCTGCACAAAAAAGCTCCATATCACTCCTTCGTTTTTATAAGCAGCAGTCAGTTGTTGCGCAGTATATCCGGTTTTTAAGCTGTCGGGTGTGTCAGGCATTAAACGGTCGAGCAGATACAATCGTTTTCCCTGCTCAATCATCATTTCCACCAAAGGCTGGTTGGACGGCTGATAAGGATATATGTCATCCACCACATTCTTTATGCAGTTCACCGAAATGTAGGGCGGCTCAAATCTCCTACTGATATACTGAGGATATACTTCCCGAAGAAAGTCTTCTTTGTACATCGGATAATCCGCGCCAAGATAGAGCTGCAATCCCACCGCAAGACCTCGGTTCGTTATTATATTGCCATAACCTTCCAACGGACCTACGAATGTGATTACCGATTCGGGAAGTTGATAATTCGGAAAATAATATCGGGTAAGCTTTAAGGAGTATTCAATTTCTTTTTTATAAGGATTGAATGACGGAATCTGCTTTTGAGAGGCAATATATACCGCCGCATAATCCTTCAAAAAGCGCTTTACCGTGCTTAGAACACTGTCTTTTTCAGGAGGCGATTGCAGAATATGAAAAAGGTAGTCATTTAAAAAATCGCCATAGGTTTGCTGGAGGCGCGATAAGGATGCGTCCAGGTCTAACGTATCCATAGTAAAGAAGTCTTTTTCAAAACGCTCTACCTGAACAGTTGCGTTTATTTTGCTTACATCGGGTGCTTCATTTTTTTGTCCGCAGGAAACGATGAATGTCGAAATAAAGACGATAGAAAGTTTAATGATTGTTTGCATCCGTGTAAAAAACGGAAATTTAGCATAAGCCTTGCGTGAATAAAAAATTAAATAAGAGTTTTGAAATAAGTTAACCACAGCATAAAACGCAAAAGATATGAGAGTGATGTTTGCTCAGCAAAACTACCGCATTGGTGATTTCAGATATAATACGGATAAAATTATTGAAGCCATTCAATTGGCGCGCTCCGAAAAAGCGGATCTTGTACTGTTCAGCGAGCTGTGCGTGTGCGGATATTTTCCGGATGATTTTCTCGAATTTGAAAACTTTATCGCCGAATGCGAACAGGCCGTGGGCGAAATTATGCAGCACACAACAGATGTTGCCGTTGTAATTGGTGCACCAAGTCGAAATCCCGCTCCTTCAGGAAAGCGCTTGTTCAACAGCGCCTATTTTCTGCACGAGAAACAAGTGGTTGCTAAAATTGATAAATGCCTTTTGCCGAATTATGATGTGTTTGATGAGTACAGATATTTTGAGCCGGGAAAAGGATTAACCATTGTAAACTGGCGCAACACCAAGATTGCCGTTACCATTTGTGAGGATATTTGGAACGAAGGTCAACGCCCGCTTTATATAAGCAATCCGCTCGAAGAACTTTCGCATCAGGATGCCGACCTTATCGTTAATATCAGCGCATCGCCCTTCGATTATCTGCAGGCCGCAGAAAGAAACGAGGTGATAAAAAATACCATCGAAAAATACAAGCTACCACTGCTGTATTGCAATACCACCGGCTGTCAGGGCGAACTTATTTTCGACGGCGGATCAATGGCATTCAACAAGCATGGTGAACTGATGCAGTGCCTTCCGTTTTTTGAAGAGGCAAACAGAATGGTGGAGTTGGATACCCGCCTCAATCCCATCGGCAAACAAGTGGACGACGGTTTGCCGGCAGCCGCAAACCCGCAGCCCGCCTCCGTTACAAGCCTCGATGCTTCGCACAACATGGCCCTCATTCATGAGGCATTATTGCATGGCATTGGCGATTACTTTTTAAAGCAAAACTTTACCAAAGCAATTGTCGCCTCATCGGGCGGCCTCGATTCGGCTGTTACCATTGCGCTTGCCTGCGAAGCGCTCGGTTCGCAAAATGTTACGGCGGTGCTGATGCCTTCGCCCTTTTCCAGCAGCCACAGTGTGGACGATGCGGTGGCCCTCAGCACCCGTCTCAACAATCCTTATCATCTGTTAAAGATTGGCGATATCTACGAAAGCTTTCTTGCCACCCTGCAACCACTGTTTAAAGATCTTCCATTCAGTGTAGCGGAAGAAAACCTGCAAAGCCGCATCCGCGGTGCGCTTGTGATGGGTGTGGCAAATAAATTCGGCCATATTTTGCTCAACACTTCCAACAAGAGCGAACTGTCGGTTGGATATGGAACACTGTACGGCGACCTTGCCGGCGGCCTCGCAGTTCTCGGCGATTTGTACAAACTTCAGGTGTACGAATTGGCACGATACATTAACAGAAACGGTGAAATTATTCCTGCCAACATTTTAACCAAAGCACCCAGTGCCGAGCTGCGGCCCGATCAAAAAGATTCCGACAGCCTTCCGGATTATTCGGTGCTCGATCAGATTCTGTTTCAGTATATCGAACATCAGCAAGACGCAGATCAAATGAAAGCAATGGGCTTCGATGCGGCCGTTGTGGACCGCGTGCTAAAACTGGTAACGGCTAACGAATTTAAGCGCAAGCAATTTTGTCCCATCTTACGCGTTTCGCCAAAGGCATTCGGATATGGCAGAAAAATGCCATTGGTGGCAAAATATTTGAAACTGAAGGTGTAATCCACCAAAAGTTTCCGTATGAAAAACTATAAGTTCGCCACCCTCTTTGTAACGGCCTATCTCGTTCTGTACGCAGTACTTACCGCTAACAACACACCTTACTCCGTGGTTACCGCCATGTTTGTATTGAGTCCGTTTTTGGTTATCTGGATGGCATTAACCGTCCTTAAATATGCGCGTTATTCGGGTAAAGAACTGAACGACGAAGAGTGGGGTTATCAGGATAAAGAAAAAACTGAATTAAATGGCGATGATTAACCTACATTCTTAGCTGCTATCTTCACCGTTTTATGGCGATAGAAGAAATATGGCGGCAGTTTTACAGCGGGTTGTTACAAACATCTTTCCTGGAGTTTGTGGCCGTTATAGCGGGAATTGTATCAGTGTGGTTTAGTAAGCAGGAAAATATTTTGGTGTATCCCATCGGCCTTATCAATACCATCGCATTTATTTACATCAGCATAGAAGGCCATCTGTATGGCGAGGCAAGCGTAAACCTTTATTATACCATCGTCAGTGTTTATGGATGGATTTTATGGAGCAAGAAAGATAACAAGCATCAATCAGCCACCGTTATCGAGCACTCGAACCGACGCCAGATTATGGCACAACTGGTATTCTTTTCGGTCTGCTATGTTGTCATTTATGCAGCACTGAGGTATCTGAAAAAAGATTTTGCTCCCGGTGCCATTCCCTGGGCCGATGCGCTGGCAAGTGCTTCTGCCTATACCGGTATGTGGCTAATGGCCAGAAAAAAAGTGGAGAGTTGGTACTGGTGGATTATAACAAATATTTCCTCAATCCCGCTCTACTTTGCAAAAGGGTATGTATTTACAACGTTTCAGTATTTGGTGTTGCTGATACTGGCGGTTGCGGGCTTACTTTCATGGATTAAAAAAGCGGAGGCGAACAAATGGAAGCAATAAAAAAGATAGTAGTGATTGGCCCGGAAAGTACGGGTAAAAGTGAGTTGGCGGCTTCGCTTGCGGCACATTATGCTACCGTATGGTGTCCTGAGTATGCACGTGCCTATCTGGAAGAGAACGGCTCGGCCTACACGTATGAAGATCTGCTGCTGATTGCACAAGGCCAGTTAATTATTGAAGACGATTTTTTGCAAGATGCCAAAAACGGATTGTATTTCATCGACACCAATATGTATGTGATGAAAGTATGGTGTGAGTTTGTTTTTGGTGAATGTCATCCGTTTATCCTGAATGAAATTGCAGCGCGTGAATACGACTATTATTTGTTGTGTGATACGGATCTGGAATGGGAAGAAGATGAGTTGCGCGAATATCCCGATCCGGCGATAAGAAGAAGGCTTTTTGAAATTTATGCCGATATTCTGAAGCAGCAGTCTGTTCCATGGAGTGTAGTGAGTGGGATGGGCGAAAGTCGCACGGCCACTGCCATTGCGGCTATCGATCAGTTTTTATTGAACCACTGATGCAAAAAAAACGGCTGCTGTTTGCAACCGTTTCATGTACGTTAAAAGTCGTTTACACGTCTATTTTCGCATATTTGGCGTGGCTTTCAATAAACTCTCTTCTTGGTGCCACTTCATCGCCCATCAGCATACTGAAAATTCTATCGGCTTCAGCAGCGCTTTCAATAGTAACTTGTTTCAGGGTTCTCCGGGCAGGGTCCATTGTAGTTTCCCAAAGCTGGTCGGCATTCATCTCACCCAAGCCTTTATAGCGTTGAATGGTTACACTTTCATCTTTTCCGCCTCCAAGCTTTTCAACCAGCGCTTTTCTCTGTTCTTCATTGTAGGCGTATTCCTGCTCTTTTCCCTTCTTCACCAAATACAAAGGCGGCTGGGCCAGATACACATATCCGTGTTCAACCAGCTCTTTCATATAACGGAAAATAAAAGTAAGAATCAGCGTGGCGATGTGAGATCCATCCACGTCGGCATCCGTCATAATAATCAGTTTATGATAGCGGAGCTTGCTTAAGTTCAGCGCTTTCGGATCTTCGGGTGTACCAATGGTTACACCCATTGCCGTAAAGATGTTTCTGATTTCTTCGTTTTCATAAATCTTGTGCTCCATAGCTTTTTCCACGTTCAGGATTTTTCCCCGAAGCGGGAGAATAGCCTGGAAGTTTCTGTCGCGGCCCTGCTTTGCCGTACCGCCGGCTGAGTCGCCTTCTACCAGATAAAGCTCACATTTCTCTGCATCTCTTTCGGAGCAGTCGGCCAGTTTACCGGGCAGCCCGCCACCGCTTAGTACCGTTTTGCGCTGCACCAGCTCACGGGCCTTTTTCGCCGCCACCCTCGCCTGTGCCGCCAGAATCACTTTACTGATAACATTCTTTGCTTCCCGTGGATTTTCTTCCAAAAAAGCCTCAAGCGACCGTGCAACGGTTGTTTGCACAATGCCGCTCACCTCGCTGTTTCCAAGCTTGGTTTTAGTTTGTCCTTCAAACTGCGGCTCAGGAACTTTTACAGAGATAATGGCACTTAACCCTTCGCGGAAGTCATCGCCTTCCACTTCAACTTTCGCCTTTTCAAAAGCGCCTTGTTTATCGCCATATTGCTTAAACACCCGTGTTAAGGCCGTTCTGAAGCCGGTAACGTGGGTACCGCCCTCAATGGTGTTAATGTTATTTACATAACTGAAAATATGCTCTTTAAAATCGTCGTTATAGGTTAGCGCCACCTCAACAGCAACATTGCTTGGTGCATCATGTCCCTCTACATACAACGTATTGGTGATAAGCGGCGTTCGTTTTGCATTTTTATCGAGCATTTCAACAAACTCAACAATGCCGCCTTCGCTGTAAAAAGTTTTGGAATAAGTGATGTCGTTCTCATCTTTTTCGCGAAGATCGTTCAGTGTAATGCTGATTTTTTTGTTGAGATAAGAAAGCTCACGCAATCTCGATTCAAGAATATCGCGGTTGTAAACTGTTGCCTGAAAAATAGAAGCATCTGGCCAAAAATGAACCGTGGTACCCGTGATATCGCTGTTTCCGATTTCTCTTACCGTGTATTGAGGAATACCTTTTTTATATTCCTGCTCAAATATTTTTCCTTCGCGGTGTACGGTTACCTGCATCAGTTCGCTCAGTGCGTTCACGCAACTTACACCCACGCCATGCAAACCGCCCGAAACTTTATAGGTGTTTTTATCGAACTTTCCACCCGCATGAAGCACCGTCATCACCACCTCAAGTGCGCTTCTTTTTTCTTTCGGATGCATGCCTGTAGGAATTCCTCTTCCATCATCTTTAACGGAAATAGAATTGTCTTCATGAATCGTTACAGTTATGTTTTTACAATATCCGGCAAGCGCTTCATCAATTGAGTTATCAACCACTTCGTACACGAGGTGATGCAGCCCTTTTACGCTCACATCGCCAATGTACATTGCGGGCCTTTTTCTTACCGCTTCCAAACCTTCTAAAACCTGAATACTGTCTGCACCATAACCGGGTTGGGTAGGAACTACCTGCTCTAGGGCTTCGTTCATAAATAATCTAATCTTTTATAAAAAATTGAGGATGGGCGAAAGTACTAAAAAACAAGGGGTTTCAGGCAAAACAGCACCTGAAATTTCGCCTTCTAATGTTAATAAAAAAGGGCGGTTGCAAACAGGAATTTACCGGCCAAAAACAAGCGATGTTTGCTATGCGATATTCCACGTTTCTTTCCCCCTGATCAGCGCATCCAGATTACCCTTTCCGCGCGTGCTGATTGCCTCTTCCACCTGCATATTCAGGAGGTCTTCATAAACGGCGCGCTCGGTTTGATAGAAAACGCCAAATGGTCTTGGTAAAGAATTATCGGATGCAGGGTCATCAAAAATGCGGGTAAGAATCTGTGCTTTATATAAATCGTGTTCATCGTGCACCCACAGATCGTTTTCAGAAAAATGATTGCCCAGTGTTACCACTTCAGGCTTCAACCCATCGAGCCGGATTCCTTTTTTTATGTCGCCTCCAAATACAAGCGGCCTGGCATGTTCAAGAAAAAGGGCGTGTTCTGTTTTGGTGGATTTGTCGGTAAAAATTTCAAAAGCGCCGTCGTTAAAGATGTTGCAGTTTTGATAGATTTCGAGAAAGGACGCACCATAATGATCGTGCGCACGTTTCAGCATATCCTGCAGGTGTTTCGGATCGCGGTCCATACTCCGGGCTACAAAAGTGGCGTTGGCGCCAAGTGCAAGCGCAGCTGGGTTAAACGGATGATCGATACTGCCCGCAGGCGTGCTTTTGGTAAGTTTGTTTTGCTCGGATGTGGGCGAATACTGGCCCTTTGTTAGTCCGTAAATTTGGTTGTTAAAGAGCAACAAGTTTACGTTTATGTTTCGCCTCAGGAGGTGAATGGTGTGGTTGCCGCCAATGCTTAAACAATCGCCGTCGCCTGTAACAATCCAAACGCTGAGTTCAGGCCGTGTGGCTTTTAAACCGCTGGCAATGGCGGTGGCGCGGCCGTGAATGGAATGCATTCCGTAGGTGTTCATGTAGTAGGGAAACCTGCTGCTACAGCCGATGCCGCTGATGATAACAATGTTTTCGCGGGGCAGTCCGAGTGTGGGCATCACCTTTTGTACCTGCGCTAAAATAGAGTAGTCGCCGCATCCTGGACACCAGCGTACTTCCTGATCGGTAGCAAAATCTTTTGCAGTAAGGGCAGGGGCAACATCAACAATATCTGTGTTCATAAAAACCGTCATATTTTAAACGGCCTGTTTAAGAAGAATTAAACGCCTGCAACAACAAGCTCTTCCCAAAACTCGGCAGCACGCCGGGTATGCGGAATTACAATGGTGCCACCAACAATATTTGCCACCGCAAAAATTTCGTACACTTCTTCTGTGCTCACACCGAGCTCATGGCATTTACCCAAGTGATATTTTATACAGTCATCACAACGTAATACCATGCTCGCAACCAGGCCAAGCATTTCTTTTGTTTTTCTGTCGAGCGCTCCGTCTTCATAAGTGTTGGTGTCGAGGTTCCATAACCGTTTTAAAACAAGGTTGTTCTTGCTTAAAATAACCTTGTTCATTTTCTCGCGGTAACTATTGAAGTCTTCTATCTGCTGCGACATGAGCGCAAAATTAAGCACCCTATGGTAAAAGAAAGGCGAAAATTTGCCTGCTTCATCTGCCGTCTTATGCCTCCGGAAGGCGGATGGTAACGGTAGTGCCGCTGTTAAGAACGGACGAAATTTCGATGGTGCCTCCGTGCGCATCAACAATCTGTTTGCAAATGGAAAGTCCTAAGCCAAACGATTTTTCGCCGGCGGTTCCGGTGCGCCTTGCGGTGGTAAAACGGCTAAAAAGCTGAGGCAGCATGGATTCCGAGATTCCGATACCTTGGTCGGTAATGGCAACAACCGCAAAACCCGGCTCCCGCTTCAACTTAACAGAAATCTGTTTACCATCGGGTGTAAATTTTATCGCGTTTGAGAGAATATTGCAAATCACACGGATCATCTTTTCGTCATTTACATTCACCAAAATCTCTCCGTCGGTTTGTTTGAAAACGAGGTGCTGATTTTTTGCCGATGCCGCCATTTTCAACACATCGATACAGTGCGATACAATGCCTTTGAGATTATGTGTTTTACGGTTAGCGATGATGTTTAGAGCGTTGTCGTCGAGCAATTCATTAATTAACTCCAGAGCGGTGAACGACGACTTCTGGATAAGCTGAATGAAGTTAGCGGGTTCTTCAGCGAACGAATTTTCCTTTAGCAAAATGTCGGAAAGCGAATAAACCGCACTGATGGGGTTGCGGAGGTCGTGCGCCACAACGCGGAGCAAGTGGTCTTTCTCTTCACTTTTTTGTGCAAGAAGCTGAAGGGTTTTTTCCAATTGTTGTTTCTGCGCTGTAACCGCATTGTTCAGTAGTTCAAGGTCTTTGATATGAGACTTACTGCGCCGGTTGTTCCGCATAATCAGAAGGGTAATTACGGATAAAGAGGCGAGCACTAAAAAAAGAATTATGAGGTATACAATTTTTAATCGGTTTTCCTGCCGCAAGGTTTTAACAGCAAAATCTTTTTCGATGTTTTTAAGTTCGTTGGTGATGTTGAAGCTGAAAAACCCTTTTTTGTTTGAGATGTCATTCTGTAAGTCGTCGAGATAGAGTTTAAAATAGTGAAGTGCGCTGTCGCGTTTTTCGGTTTGATCGAAAAACATTGCCTTAAGCTGATGGTATTTCATCACCGCATTTTGATTGGGCACCGTCCGCATTGAATGCGACACCTCTGCCAGCAAAATTCCAGCACTGTCCGGATGGTTTTCCCGAAGATGAAGTTGCGCAAGATGCAATAAGTTTAGCTGTGCATCTTTTATATCGCCGCTACTTCGATGATTAATAGCAATGCTTTTTTTATAATAGTAGCGTGCACTGTCGGTTAGATTGTTGGCAGCATGTAACTGCCCTAAGTTTCCATAAATAACCCCTTTGGCAATGTCTGCCCTTTCTTTGTTAATGATGCCTTCTTTTTGTTTGTTGCTAATATAGCTTAGCCCACGAAAAAAATAGGTTGCGGCATTTTCATAATCGCTTGCTTTCAGGTAGCTGAGGGCAACGTTGTTCAGCGCTTCCTGCTGGCGATACACGAATTGGAACTGATTGTCGCAGTCGTTGAGATTATCTATTGACGCCTTAAAGTAGTAGGCGGCTAACTCATAGTTCTCCTGCTTATACAGTACAAATCCCAGCAAAAAATTGTAATCGTTGATGGCGCACGGCCGGTTGGTTTTTTCGGCAAGGGTTTTTCCTTTGTAGAAGTAAGCATACGACTCGCTGAAGCGGCCCATATTCAAATAAATTTCTCCAAGGCCATAATATACCAGTGCGCCGAGCCAAAGGTGTTTTTCAGGACCGCCATGCTGATTAACAAGGTTAAATGTGCTGTCGGAGTATCTGATTGCAGCGCCGTAGTCCTTAGCGGTATGCAGATAATAGCCAATAGCATATCGGTAGTAATTAAATTTGTCGTCCAGAGTCACAGCCTTAAACGTTCTCATCGCCGAATCCAGCTTTAAAATGTTCTCGTAATAGTAAACACCTTCGTAACCCTGCAGTGTGCTGTCGAGAATTTCAACAAAAACGTCGTGCAAATGGAAGGTTGATTCTTCTTCATTTTTTTGATTACACGAAATCAGGATGCCTGAAAGCAGCAGAATTGATAAAGTAATACGGACGGGCATTCAGCAGGTTGAAGTGCTGAAAGTAACGGTTTTTAAAATTTACGGCCGTAAATTTTTTACGGCCGCTACACTAAACAATGGCAAAAAAAATTAAAGGTTATAACCTTTATCTGCAATTAAACGGTCGGCAATTGCACGACGAAGTTGTTTTGTATTGAGCGGGTCTACTTTTGTAAAACGTTTGATGCCGATGTTCATCATCCGTAATTCATCTCCTTCAGCAAATGCGTTTAATGCGTCTTTTCCGCTTTTGAAAATGCGGTCGGCCGCATCGTAGATGTAGGTGCGTACCATGTTTTCGTACACCGACAGGTCAGCGTCTTTGTTTCTTCCGGCCATTTTTTTCAAACGTAGTAAAGCGGTTTCGCAATGGTAGGTTTCAATCGCCATATCAGCTATGTTCATCAAAATTTCCTGTTCTTTATCGAGCTGCATCATCAGTTTTTGCACTGCGGCGCCTGCTGTTAACAAAATAGCCTTCTTAAAATTCTGGACATACTTCCATTCTTTGGAGAACCGCTCTGTTTCTTCGTCATCTCCAAAGTCAGGAATGCTCATCAACTCTTTTGAAACGGCCAGCGCCGGCCCCATTAAGTCGAGGCGTCCCTTCATTGCTCTTTTCAGCGTCATATCCAAAATCAGCAATCGGTTAATTTCGTTGGTGCCTTCGTAAATGCGGTTAATACGGCTGTCGCGATAGGCTTTGCTGATTTCATATTCTTCGCTGAAACCGTTGCCGCCGTATATCTGCACGCCTTCATCCACAACAAAATCGAGCAACTCGCTGCCATAAACTTTCAGGATGGCACACTCAACGGCATATTCTTCTGCGGCGCCTAAAAGGGCTTCTCCAAACGGTTTTCCTTCTGCCACCAGCTCATCTTCTTTTTCTTTAATGGCGTTTGCCGTGGCGTACAGGGCCGACTCGGAAACCCAGATTCGTGTGGCCATTTCTGCAAGCTTGTGTTTTATTGCCCCGAAGTTTGCAATCGGTTGTTTAAATTGTTCGCGGGTAATTGCATACTTCACCACATTTTGCATGGCTGCTTTTGCACCGCCTAAGGTGGCAGCACAAAGTTTTAATCTGCCGATGTTTAATATGTTGAATGCGATGATGTGCCCTTTGCCAATTTCGCCCAGCACATTTTCTACCGGCACTTTGCAATCCTGGAAGTATAGCTGAACGGTGGACGAACCTTTGATTCCCATTTTCTGCTCTTCTTCGCCTCGGGTAAAACCTTCAAAACCACGTTCTACAATAAAGCCGGTAAACTGTTCGCCGTTTATTTTAGCAAACACCGTATATACGTCGGCAAATCCGCCATTAGTGATCCAGCACTTTTGCCCGTTCAGTAAATAGTGTTTGCCGTCTTCGCTTAAACGCGCTGTAGTTTTTGCGCTAAGGGCATCGCTGCCGCTGTTAGGTTCGGTGAGCCCGTAAGCGCCCTTCCATTCGCCCGATGCAAGTTTGGGTATGTATTTTTCCTTTTGGGCTTCGGTACCAAAATAAAGAATCGGAAGCGAGCCGATGCCATTGTGCGCCGCAACAGCCACACTGAAGGAGTGACCGCCGCCAAGCGCTTCGTTTACCAGAGTGGACGTGATAAAATCCTTCCCCAAGCCACCATATTGCTCGGGAAAAGAAGTAGCAAGCAAGCCCTGCTCTCCGGCCTTTTCCACTAATGACGGCATCAGGCCCGGCTCCAGTTTATCGATGCGGTTTAAAATAGGCGTTACCTCTGCATCGAGAAATTGCCGGCACATATCGTAAATCATCTTCTGTTCTTCGTCGAAGTCTTCGGGAGTAAAAATGTTTTCGGCTGTGTTCGGCTTAATAATCCATTCTGCGCCTTTTAACGACTGATGTTGGTTGGTTACGGCTTCCATAATATTTATGTTAGATTGTTATATACTTTTTGCAGCACTTGCCGGGTAAGCTCTACATCATCTTTTGCAACGCCAAGCAGCGCCTCATTCAGTGTGGTGTTGGCAATTTCGAGCGTTACGTCCTGTAACCCTTTTCCTTTTTGAGTTAAACAAACAAGGTTTACGCGGCGGTCAGACTTGTCGGCCACCCGTTTCACAAGGTCTTGCTTCTCTATGTTGTCAATTAAACGCGTAATACTGGGCTTATCTCTAAATGTGCGTACACACAACTCTTGCTGACTTAAACAATCTTCTTTCCAGAGATGATACAGAATGCTCCACTGTTCAACGGTTATGTCGAGCCCGGCATTGCGAAAGTTTTTCTGCAGCCTTCGCGCTACTGCTGTAGACGCGATGCCCATAATTACGCTGTAAAGCTCACCTCTTTTAAAATGGTTGTTTGGCATATAGTTAGTTATGCAACTATTTTCAAATTTAGCGTCAATTTTCAAATAATAAAATTTTTCCCTCATCAATTTCAGGGGGTGCACGAAAAGCCATTCCTTTGTTAAATGGGTATTGCCGAAACCGTGGTGTTGTGCGTTGCCAGTTTGTTCATAGCCGGTTACCTCCTGCTTCTCTATACTTATACTCACTGGTTTCAGAAATTGAAATCCTTTAAGCTGTCGGCCGCCCGGCCCCTAACCTCCTTTACTGTGGTAATACCGGCGCGGAACGAAGCATTAAATATCGGAAACTGTTTGCAATCCATTTTCAACGGAAGTTATCCGGAAGCATTATTTGAAGTAATTGTTGTGGATGATTATTCGGACGACGGCACGCCTTCAGTGGTAGCAGCCTGGACACTGCGCCATCCGAATGTAAGAGGCGTTGCACTGAAAGATTATGTTCAAAATCCTTTAAACGCTTACAAAAAAAAAGCAATTGAAATTGCTGTTGCGGAATCGAAGCACGATTGGATTGTAACCACAGATGCAGATTGTGTTTTACCGCCTGAGTGGCTTCATTATTACGATAATTTCATTCAGCTTAACGACGCTTGTTTTGTTGGTGCGCCGGTATTGTTTAAAAGTGGGAAAGGCTTTTTGAGCATTTTTCAGCAACTCGATTTTATTACTCTTCAGGGCATTACGGCAGCTTCGGTGAGCGCCGGGTTTCACAGCATGTGCAATGGTGCTAACCTGGCCTATCGTAAAGATGTTTTTCAGGCCGTTGGCGGTTTTGCAGGTATTGACGCAGTGGCAAGCGGCGATGATATGTTGTTGATGCATAAAATCAGTACGGCTTATCCCGGGAAAACTGGATACCTGTTTTCACGAAATGCCGTTGCGGAAACGAAGGCCGAAACCTCGTTAAAAAGCTTCTTCAATCAGCGGATTCGCTGGGCAAGTAAAAGCACGTTTTACAGTGATAAGAAAGTAAAAAACGTTTTAATTTTTGTATACGCCGTCAACCTTTTGCTAACCGGTTTATTTTGCGCGTCTTTTTTCCATCACCATTTATGGTACTACTTCCTGGTTTTTCTTGCATTGAAAGCGGCGGTAGAATTCATTTTCCTTGTGTTTGTAACGAGCTTTTTCAAAAAGCGGGCATTGCTTCCCTATTTTTTTGTGCTGCAGCCTTTTCATATTATCTACACAGTTGCAGCCGGCTTTTTTGGATTGATGGGTAGTTATTCGTGGAAGGGACGAACCGTAAAATAATTGGCAGAGCGAACTGTCAACCGGATATTTTTGCATTTTTAATTGGAATGAGCGATCATATTTTACACGAATGCGGTATTGCCTTTATCCGCCTGAAGAAACCGTTTTCTTATTTTTTAGAAAAGTACGGTTCGGTTTTATACGGAATCAATAAGCTGTATCTGCTAATGGAAAAGCAGCATAACCGTGGGCAGGACGGCGCCGGCATTGCAACCGTTAAACTTGGCGTAACCAACGGATACCCGTATTTAAAACGCATAAGAAGCAACCAAACGCAGCCGCTCACTGACATATTTTCTACCGTTTCCGCCGAGGTTCGTGAACTGGAGCGCTATCATAAAAATGTTCATCAACATCCCGAACTCATGAAGGGTCATCTTTCCTTTATGGGTGAGTTAATGCTTGGCCATCTTCGGTATGGCACACAGGGAAAAAATGAAGTGGAGTACTGCCATCCGTTTATTAAGCGCGATGTAGTGCCCGCAAAAAACCTTTGTCTTGCAGGAAATTTCAATCTTGTAAATACAGAAGAGCTTTTTAAATACTTAGGGATTACGCCCGGACCGCTGCAACAAAAAAGTGATCTTTCGGCCATGATGGAAGTCATTCATCATTTCATGCTCGAGTCCATGAAGCACGGTCAGGATCCGGATATTCAAACAGCGCTTAGCCGCTCCTGCGCTTTATTTGACGGAGGTTATACAATTGGCGGACTAACCGGAAACGGCGCTTCATTTATTGTACGCGATGCGCATGGAATACGGCCCGCCTATTATATGGAAGATGATGAGGTTATCGTTGCAGCAAGCGAACGAGCCGCCATAAGAACTGCTTTTAACGTGCCGGAGAATGTTGTTTGCGAACTGCCGCCGGGCCACGCAATGCTCGTCGACGCGGACGGATCAATGCGTATTGAAGCCGTGATGGAAACGAAAGAGCGGCGCGCTTGCAGCTTTGAGCGAATTTATTTCAGCCGAGGAAGCGATGAAAAAATATACCGCGAAAGAATTGCGCTCGGCCATCATTTAAGTGAAGGCGTTTTAAAGGCGGTGAACTACGATTTAAAGAACACCATCTTTTCTTACATCCCCAACACGGCAGAGATTGCGTTTTACGGGCTGTGCAAAGGAATGGAAGACTATCTCAATGCAATAAAAACAGAAAGAATACTAAGTTGGGGCGCCAATATAGATGCGGACAAACTCAGCGAGATGATCAGCCGCCGCATCCGGCAGGAAAAAATTGCTATCAAAGATGTAAAACTGCGCACGTTTATCACCGACGACAGCAACCGCGATGAAATGGTGCAGCACGTTTACGACATTACCTACGGAACCGTGAAGCCCGATGACACGCTTGTGGTGATTGACGACTCTATTGTGCGCGGAACTACGTTAAAAAAGAGTATTATAAAAATGCTCGCTCGCCTCCTGCCTAAAAAAATAATTATCGTTTCCTCTGCACCTCAAATCAGATATCCCGATTGTTATGGCATCGACATGAGCAGGCTGGGCGATTTTGTGGCTTTCAATGCCGTTATTCGCCTTCATCGAAAAAATGGGAGTTCTGTTCCGCTGTCTGTGTATAATCAGTGTCTGGACGCATCAGAGAAAAATCGGTTGCACGAAATCAACTTTGTAAAGGAGATTTACAGCGCATTTTCAACGGAAGAAATAACGAAAGAAATTGCTGCGCTGGTAACGCCTTCCGACGTAAACATACCGGTTGAGTTGATTTATCAAACGATAGAAAGTTTGCACAAGGCTTGCCCCACGAACACGGGCGACTGGTATTTTACGGGCAACTATCCTACGCCCGGGGGTAACCGCGTTGCCAACAAAGCGTTCATGAATTATATGGAAGGAAAAAACGAGAGAAGTTATTGATGCGGTTAATCTTTACGCATAATATCGGCGCCTAAAGCAGTGAGCCTTTCATCAAAAAACTGATATCCGCGATCGATCTGTTCAATATTTTGAATGGTACTTTTCCCCTCTGCCGATAAAGCCGCTATCAGCAGCGCTACGCCGGCTCTGATGTCGGGACTCGTCATGGTAATGCCCTTCAGCTTTTGTTGCCGGCCATATCCCAAAACCGTTGCGCGGTGCGGATCGCAGAGAATAATCTGAGCGCCCATCTCAATCAGTTTATCTACAAAAAACAACCTGCTTTCAAACATTTTCTGGTGAATGATGATGTTGCCTTTTGCCTGAATAGCCACCACGAGGGCAACGCTCAAAAGGTCGGGTGTGAAGCCGGGCCAGGGATGATCGTAAAGTGTGAGTACTGTTCCATCATAAAATGGATGAATCTCGTAAACTTCCTGCTCGGGAATGATGATGTCGTCGTTTTCGAAACGTAACTCAATACCCATTTGCTGAAATTTGGATGGAATTACACCGAGACTGCCCACGGCCGCGTTTTGAATGCGAAGCTCGCTTTGAGTCATTGCCGCCAGTCCGATAAAGCTCCCAATTTCAATCATGTCGGGAAGCAGCGTATGCGTTGTGCCGCCGAGTTTTTCCACGCCTTCTATGTACAACAGATTACTGCCGACGCCGTAAATTTTTGCACCCATGGCAATCAGCATGTGGCAGAGCTGCTGCACGTAGGGCTCGCAGGCTGCATTATAGATGCTGGTTTTTCCTTCAGCCAGCACAGCCGCCATAATAATGTTTGCGGTGCCGGTAACGGAAGGCTCGTCCAGCAGAATAAACTTACCCTTTAAACCATTTGTAGAAAGATCGAAACATCCTCCTTCTTCGTTATAAACAAAATGAGCACCCAGCGCCTCGAAACCTTTTATATGTGTATCAAGCCTGCGCCGTCCAATTTTATCGCCGCCGGGTTTGGGCATTACCGCTTTTTTATAACGGGCAAGCAGCGGACCGGTAACCATTACACTACCTCTGAGTTTGGCAGATTTTTCTTTGAACTGCGCAGATGAAATGTATTCGAGATTGATGTCGTCCGCTTCAAAGCTATAACTGTGCTTACCGATTGCGGCAACCTTCACACCCATATCGCCCAATAGTTCAATGAGCAGCAGCACATCCGTAATTAGAGGGATATTGTGAATGATGACTTTTTCGCGTGTGAGCAGTACAGCCGAAATAACCTGCAAGGCTTCATTCTTTGCGCCCTGAGGCTGAATGCTGCCGCTGAGTTTATTGCCACCGTGTACAATGAAATTGCTCATCCGTTATTTAAATCTCTTTTTAAACTGGTTTTGATTATTGCGATTGCGGTTTTGATTGTTATTACTGCGATTGTCGCGGCTGTTTCTGTTGTTGCCGTTTCCATTGCGGTTGCCTTTAAACTGTTGTCGGTTTTTGCCGCTGCGCGGATAGTCGTCGCGTTCAAAAGTTTGACGGTGTTTGATGTAAGGCGTTGCACTGAACTCGAGATCGCCGCCGGTAATGCTGTTCAGCTCGTTCCGGATAGCGTCGTCTTGCACAAGCTCTTTATGCCAGTTAGAGTATGCCAGTTTCATGTAGTAAGCAATGCTGTTGGCAAAGCCTAATTTTTTTTCTGTATCCTGCTCGTTCAGCGCCTTTTTAATAACGAGCTCAAGATTTTTACCGAGATGAGAATATTTCGGATAGCGCTTTGGGTAAGGAATCGGATTGGGCTTAGACTTATATGTTTCGCGTTGCGGAATGGGATAAGGGCTCTCAATATCCAACTGGAAATCGCTCAGATAAAACAAGTGATCCCAAAGTATATGTTTGAAATTTTCAACCGTTTTCAGTTGCGGGTTCAGCGCACCCATCAGTTCAATTATTACTTCGGCTTGTTGTTGCCGATGGGCTTTATCTTCAATCGTCAAAACGTAGTTAACCATTCTTTGAATATGCCGTCCATATTCACGCATATTCAAAAGTGTACGTGTAGTGTTATACTCCATAAAAAAATAGCTGACAAATGTAAAGAATGCTTTGTTTTAAGAAATGTTTTTTTAGGTTGGCAGCAAGCATTCGAATATAGCACAAAAACCTTATCTCACGAAAAAAGGACGCCGAAGCATCCTTTTTAAAACCAATTAACGTGCTCACTCTACCAATTTTGCATACTGTCCGTGTTGTTGCTATGAGTGGTGTCGTCCGCTTTTTTCGAAAAACGCAAAACCATTTTATCACCACTTTTTAAAATAACGTCGTTGCCATCCGTTTCATAACTGTTTACACTTTTTAGCATGTCGATAAAGGCTTGTTCATCTACGCCGCCTTTACAATCGAAGCCCGTTGTGGTGGAAATATCATCGAAATGAAGGCTGCTGCCATCAGAAACAATTTTTCCCCTGATGCCGTTGCAGCCCGTGAAGCCTGTAAAACTTCCGTTTTCAATAAAGAGGTTCAATCGGGGCATCTGATAAAGATTTCCATTTGCAGCAACAAAAAACTGATTATTCCAGGTTACCGTTTCGCCTTCCCTATTTACATATTGTAACTGGCTGTGGCCATATTCCTCATTTAAATTTTCTTCCACGTGGCCGGTTAAAATGTTTTTATTCGAATTTAAAATGTCCGGCTTATCCGAGGTAGGTGCAGATGTTTTGTTTACCACTTTTTCCGAGCCAAGAATCGATTTTTTCGGATCGGCTTTACGTGCATTTGCTGTGGTTGAACTTGTTTTGCTGTCGCGAACACCAATGGTAGTTTCCGGAGTTACTGTTTCCGATCCGTAGTGATAGGTAGTGGTAAGCCATGCCGGAGTGCTTCTTACACCTGCATAATAGTTATCGAAAGAGGCGGTGTCGAGGCGCCAGTTGGCCGCTACTTCGGGCGTAAAGCTAAGGTTCCACGAGCCATACAAAGGAGAGTTATCTACCCTCGGTTCAACTTCATATACGGTTACATAAGGCACCCAGGGATTGTTCACAGTGTAGTTAGAGTTATAATCGTAACCGATAGAGTAATTTGTAATTTTCAGACTGGGATTGGTTGATGTGGACGCTGTTGTTTTCATAGACACTTCAGATTCAGGAGCATCCGTAACCGTGGTGGTAGCATTAACTGTGGCGGTTGCAGAGGGCTCGCTTGTTTCTGTGGTGGAACCGCTATAAACTGTTGCGTCGTCTGACTTAGTGGTGCTGCAATAGCTTAGCAGGAAACAGAGTGGCAGCCCAAATAATAGTTTTTTCATAGTTATCAAGTTTGTTTAATGATAACCATAATTTATGCCACTGAAAGCGCAAGTCCGCATGGTTGCTGAAATACAGCGGATAATTAGTTGATTGTGACGATCGAAAAAAATCTTTAAAAGTGCAGGCGTGCGTTTCCGGCAAACTCTTTTGATGTGTTTGCCATACCAAAACGAAAGGCAATAAAAGCAAGCGCGGCGGCACTTCCAAACAAGAAGATTGAATTGTAAAAAAGTGCAGGATATAAGTTCGGAAGCTCTACATCAAAAACGGCAGAAAAGCCCTGCAATCCGAGTAACAGCTCATTCATAAGAGCAAAAAAGGTAAAGGAAAGCATAGATGCTTTAGCGCCGGAATATTTTGTGTTAATGATTTGGCGGGCCGATAATTCCGTTAATAAAAACAGGCTTACAAAGATGAGGAAGATCAGGTGCAGATATCCTACAACGATAGACCGGTATCCGAATACAAGATGGCTGAGTGCCGGAAAAGCGGTAACCGCCTGCAACAACACTTTCAGCGTATAAGCCGACAATGAAATAAATATCAGCAGCGCGCTGATGTTTTTATAGCGAAGTTGAAACACCGAAAAGTTTTTGAAAACAAAAAGCAGAAAACTGGTAACTGCGCCGATAAGCAATATGGCTGTAACAATGTTATTGATGAGCACGGGGATAAGAATGCCCTTCCATAAGAAGGTGAGGAAGTAAGCAGGAATGCAGGCAATTACAATGAGGTAATAGAAGGTTGAAAGATAGCTTTGATTGAGTGGAAACTTTTGCAAATTGTGCAGCAAAAGCGCAAGAATTGTAAAGCTGAAAAAACCGTTGTATTGAAAATGAAGAAACCAATAAAGCGCATTGTGGTTCATGAAGGCATGTGTATTTCCGATAATGGTGAGATATGCGAGCACATAGGGACCGATAGACGATATCACTAAAAAGAACA
The DNA here is from genome assembly GCA_039811185.1 of Chitinophagaceae bacterium. Classification (GTDB taxonomy): domain Bacteria; phylum Bacteroidota; class Bacteroidia; order Chitinophagales; family Chitinophagaceae; genus JAEZDR01. The sequence goes on from JBDHYF010000002.1 coordinate 48,461, forward strand.
ATGCCGCTTTTACAAAACGCTGCGGGAAATTTGTGCTTCTGTCTGAATTCGGATTTGCTAAATAGGGTTGTCGGTTTAAATCCTTCCAAACCGTGTACGCAAAATAATACGATACAAAAAGAGAAGCCGTTGAAAACAGAATGGAGATGCCTTTATAACCCTGCAAAATGAAACTGATCATCATGCCATAATTCACAACGGAAGAGATGAGCAGGTAGTTGTTCCAGCGCTTTGCATTCGTTTCGAAGCCTTTTAAAAACTTATCGATAATGAGTACGTTCAGCAAAAAACCAATCCATCCGGCAAAAGCAAAATGTGAATGCGAGTGCAGCAGGTTTTTCTGATCGATAAAAGGAATATAATACACCTGATTGTAGCGCAGGCAAAGACCAAGAAATGCAACGATAGCCAAATTCAGAACGGCCAGTTTATACCAAAGTGTTTTATTCATACAGTAGCGCAAAGTTTACATTCCTATTAAAACCCGATGTGACTTTTATCATGCCAGCTAAAACATTCAATATTTTGCCGGTATGAAGCAAAATTCAAATTTAATAATATATGTGCAGCGATGCGCAAATGCTATACCACGGCTACGCTTTTACGTACTGTTGTACCGGTAGCCGGTTGGCTAAACTTCTTCCTAATGTAATTTCATCGGCATAATCCAGTTCGCCGCCAAAAGCAATGCCCCGGGCAATCGTAGTGATTTTGCAGGGATGGCTTTGCAGATGCTTCTGTATATAATAAATGGTGGTGTCGCCCTGAATGTTTGGGTTGAGTGCAAAGATGATTTCTTCAGTGCCGGAGTCGGTAACGCGCTGTATAAGCGGTTGTATATTCAACTGGTCGGGGCCAATGCCATCGAGCGGCGATATGATTCCTCCCAACACATGATAAACGCCGTTAAATTGCTGTGTGCTTTCTATGGTGATAACGTCTTTAATGCTTTCAACAACGCAAATCATTTTCTTGTTGCGGAAAGATGAGCTGCAGATGCTGCAAACGGGTTTATCGCTGATATTGAAACACTGAGTACAATAACCAATTTCGTTTCGGAGGCGATTAATGGTATCGGAAAAAAAAGTCACTTCTTCGCGCGGCTGCTTTAAAAGATGAAGCACGAGGCGCAGGGCAGTTTTTTTTCCAATGCCGGGCAGTTTCGCAAATTCTTTAACCGCATTTTCCAGTAAAACCGATGATAGCTGCATAGTTGCAAATATAGTTGCCGCAATGCTTTTAAGCTGTTATAGTTGTTCGCGCGCTTTAAAAATTTAGTTCGGTTTCGTTATCCCAGTTAGCTCTGATGGTGATGGTAAGTTTTAAGTCGCGTACCACTTCCGGTTGTAATCCGGCGGGGAAATATCCATTGTCCCACACACCGTTGTTGTTGGTGTCGTATAAAACTTTTACGCGGTATTCGCCCGGCACAAACAACCGCTGGTACCATGAGGTGCTGTTAACCGGGATGCTTTTTTTTATTTCGTTATTTTGAATAAGCAGTAAAACCGGATTATTTGCCGTTTCAATATTTTTAAAGAAGATGCGGAGGCTGCCGTAGTCCGACTCTCTGTTGGTGGTAAAATTCAGCGTGTCGCTTTTGGGGAGCAGATGGGCCGTATCGTTAAACACATCGGCTGCAATCAGCAGTTTATAATGAAAATTTTCGGCTTTGTTAAACAGCAGATAGGTTATACCGGAGTCGGATAATGTTGTTGTGTTTATTGTGTTGAAGAGGGTGTCGGTGAGTTGCAGTTTATTTACATCGGCAATTAAAGAAGAATCGTATCGTACCCAAAGCGTATCAGTTAATCCTAATCTTCCATTGCTTGCGTTGGTAGTGTAGGGCTTGGGCTTTTTTGCCGTTGCGGTGGGCTTTGTAGAAGACGGCGTCTGCTTTTTTTCCGCTTGCTGAAAGGCGTAAAGCGAATAAGCAGTTTCGTTTTCGGTTACACGAATGGTATCGGAAAAAAAGGCAAACCATTTGGTTGAATCATCGTACCGTTTTGTGTAATCGTTTGGAACCGCATACAGCCGGTAGTTGCCTTTTTCAATATTTTCGAAAAGAAAGTTTCCTTTCCCGTCCACTTTGGCCATGTATAAAGGGCTTTTTGTATGAACAGCAGAATCAGCGAGTTCTTTAAATAAAACGGCGATTAATGTGGAGTCCGGTTCACCTGTTTTCGCCGTAATGAGCGTGCCGCTCAACCGGCCTTTCGAAAACTGAGTTCCTGTTGTAAAAACATATTTGAATCCACGGAGCAGGTTGCCTTCGTTAATGTCTTTTATGCCATTGGCAAAGTCCAACGTATAGGTAGTGTTCGGCGAAAGGGAATCCAAAATTTTCACGGTAACGGTTTTTAGTTTCCGTTCCACCACCGGATACTGTTTTGGAATGGGCGATACCACCAGATTTTGCTGAATGTTGTTTAAGTCAACAAATTCATTAAACGTAAAAACGATTTTTTTGGCGGTGAACTGAGTAGAAGAATCAGCGGGGTTTGCAGAAATCAAAACCGGCGGCAGGCTGTCAATGGCCCCCCCCCCCGGCGGGATGATATTGGCACACGAGCCAAGAAAAAAAATGAAAATCAGGCCGGGAATTAAGTGTAGAAATTTCTTCATTATGTTTTGCTGACATTGCAAACTTAAAACACCGGCCTAATAATCATTCAATCGCCCACATATTAAAAGTTAAGATTGACTCCGGTTACGAAGTTGAATTTTCTCGTATTATATCCAACCAGATCAAAATATTCCTGATTTGTAATGTTCTTCAAATCCACAAACAATTTTACGTTTTTGGTGGGCTGCCACGAGGTGTAAAAATTAAGCGTGTAATATTCAGGCTGAGTTGCGGGGCCAAAATCGAAAGGCGCCTTCTGCCTTTCACCCACATAGTTCACCGAAGGAATAAATACAAACTTGTTTAAAGCCGTTATCACAAACGAACTGCTGAAAGTGGCTTTGGGACGGCGATACAGGTTGTCGACCTTAACATTATTAATGGTGCCTTTTCCATTTACATAGGAAGCCGCTGCTGTAAAATATCCCGCCTTTTCAAACTTTGTTTTCGCTTCTACTTCAAGTCCATGATCGTTCTGTGCATCACGGTTAATGTAATAGCTTATACCCATCGGGTCGGTAAAGAAACTAATCATGTTTTTAATGTCGCGCTTAAAAGCCACAATACGCACAAAAAACTGTTTGTTGTTGCCCGATACCTCCACTCCCAGTTCGTATGTGGTGCTTTCTTCCGGCTTAAGGTTACGGTTGCCGAATGCACTGTACAACTGATATAGGGAGGGAATTTTATAACCTGACGAAATATTCAAAAACACCTTCGTGTTTTCATCGATCGCGTAAGATGGATTGAAAGTGTAGGTGAAATTATTGCCGTAAACGGAGTGTTGATTGTAGCGTCCGCCGAGTTCGGCATTCCATCCGCCCAGGTCGGTGAGGAGCATGCTGGCGTAGGCTGAAAACTGATTGCTTTTTGAGCTGTCGCTGCTGATACGGCTTTCGTACTTATCCCAAGGTGCAGGCACCGACGGATCGATGCTCAGATAATCTTCATCGCTTCTCTGTTGCAGGTATTGCGCTCCGGCAACGAACTGAAGGTGCTTTAAGGCGCGTATGTTCGAGTTTAAATCGAATTGGGCTGTCCGGCCTTTATAAACAGAATTAGAATAAAAATACGCAGGCGAAACATCGCCGCTGTCGTTTACATATGAGCGTTCTGTGTTTTGAAGCGCTGCTATAAAATTAAAGTCCGCCTTCTTAGAAAGATAACTCAGGTTTAATCCGGAAATGAAGTTTTTATTTTTTGCGGTAAAATCTTTGTCGTCCGAAAAAGCAGCATTGTCAACATCGGTTTTATATTGATCGAAAGAGGCGAATACTCTCGATTTGAAAGCCGCATTAAAGCGATAGGAAACTTCGCCTTTTACGTTGTACTGTTTAAAGCCATCTGCGTCGAAGTTTTTATTTCCGGCAGAGTCGTAGGCGGATGAAAATCCTTTTGCATCAACGAGCGACCCCTGAAGAATCATCGCCCATCTGTCGAAGCCGGCATTTACCCCTGCATCGAAACGCTTGGTGTTATACGATCCGTAAGACAGACCAACCGTAGTGTTGATTTTGTTGCTCTCTGCTTTTTTAGTGATGATATGAATGATTCCTGCTACGGCGCTGCTGCCCCACAGGGTACTTTGTCCGCCTTTCAGGATTTCAATTTTTTCAATTTGATTTAATGGAATACTACTCAAATCGAAGTTGCTGTTAATCTCCGAGGGGTCGTAAACGGCAATCCCATCCACCAGAATCAAAACGTTTCCATTACCGGCGCCGCGGAAATAAATATCCCAGTTGGAACCGGCGTTGTTGTTTGCTCCGTTAATAAAAATGCCGGCTTGTGTGTTTAGCACTTCGGCCAGCGAACGGCCTTGCTGGTGCGAAAGCATTTCTTTGTCGATTACCGAAATTACTTTCCCGGTTTGCGATGTTTTTAAATTCCATTTTGTTGCGGTAACCACCACCTCCTGAAGGGTGGCTGTGTCGGTTTGCGCCGATGCATGAAGCGCTGTGGCTGACGCCAGAATGAGTAAAGATTTTTTAATGCTCATCTTCTTAATTTATTTTTCTGTTGCTTAATAATCCTGAACAGAATTGAAGGATAAGCCTGAGTAAATAATAAAGAAATGTTTAGCCGTGCACAAAGCCACCATCTCTTTGCTTTTCACCCGAAAGCTTGAGGTTTGTTTGTTGTGGCAGGTCTTCTGGCTTATGAAATTCTAACCGGCCTTCCCATACATGGTACAGTGGATAATTTGGTCAGAACTGAGCAGTTGCTCTTTCATTTACAGCTACGGGGATAGCGCAGGACTCACACCTGCTTCCCTTTTCATCTCCCGGAGGAGAACCATAACGGCTGCAAATTAATGCAGGAAATTGCTAATAAACAATAATTAGTTGCGGATGGGTTTACCGGTTTTTAAAACGGCTTGTAAGCGTTCCAGTGTTTTTTTCTCGCCGCACAAACTTAGAAAAGCTTCGCGTTCCAGATTCAGTAAATACTGTTCGCTCACCGGCTGTTGTTCGCTTAGATCGCCGCCACACATTACATAGGCAAGTTTCCGCGCAACAACGGCATCGTGCGCCGTAGCAAAGCCTGCCCGCTGCATACCGTTTATGCCCGCATACATGGCGCCGAGAGCTGAACGACCGAGCACACGAATATCGTTTTTCTGAATGGGCATTGTATAGCCTTCATCAGCAAGCAGAAGCGCCCTCGCTTTCGCCTCCGCAATGCGCCTGTTTTTATTAACAACAACCGAGTCCGTTCCTTTTCTTAAAATTCCAAGATCGAAGGCCTCCATCGCAGATGTGGCAACTTTTGCGGTGGCTATGGTGAGAAATCGGTTCTTTAAAGGGATGTTCTCCGGTTCGTCGTCATGCAGTTCGGCAGCAGCGCGCAGCGCAAATTCTTTGGTGCCGCCTCCTCCGGGAATAAGGCCTACGCCAAGCTCTACCAGGCCTATATAGGTTTCCGCAGCGGCACAAATGGCGTCTGCGTGTAAATTCATTTCACATCCTCCACCAAGCGTTAAGCCATGTGGCGCAATCACCACAGGAACTGAAGAATAACGCACCCGCATCATAGTATTTTGAAACATCCTTATGGCAAGGTCAAGCTCATCGTATTCCTGTTCTATGGCGAGCATAAATATCATTCCCACATTGGCGCCCGCGCTGAAGTTGGCGCTTTCGTTCGCAATAACAAGGCCTCTGAATTTTTGCTCTGCCAACGCAATTGCCTTATTTAAGCCTTCAAGCACTTCGCCACCGATGGTGTTCATTTTTGTGTTCCATTCAAATCCTGCAATGCCGTCTCCAATGTCGTACAGCGTACAAGCGCTGTTCTTCCAAACGGCAGATTCTTTAAAACTGTTTAAAATGAGGAGGCTCTCCGATCCGGGAACAACGCGATAGGCGCCCGCCTCAATATCATAATAAAATCTTTTTCCATTTTCGAATTTGAAGAAAGACGTAACGCCTTTCGATAACATTTCGGTAACCCAGCCCGCCGGACTGAAACCCGCATCCTGCATCGCTTTCAGCGTATTGCTCAGGCCGAAAATATCCCATGTTTCAAATGGGCCGGTTTCCCATCCAAAGCCGGCTTTCATGGCATCGTCAACTCGATATATTTCATTGCTGATTTCCGGAATTCTGTGCGACACATAACTGAACAGCCAATAGTGGAACTTTCTGAAAAAATCGCCCGCTTTATCGGGCGCTTGCATCAATAACCGAAGGCGCTCGGTAAGGCTTTCCGTTGTTTTGGCTGCTTCAACAGAAGCAAATTTTGGCTTCTGACGCGCTGCATATTCAAACGTATCGAGGTTTAGCGTAAGAATTTCTTTCCCTTTTTCCGATTTTGTTTTCTTAAAAAAGCCTTGTCCTGTTTTGTCGCCCAACCACTTGTTTTCCGTCATCTTTTTTAGCCAGGCAGGAATTTCGAAGACGCCCACCGATTCATCGTTAGGGCAATTTTCCCTGACACCGTCTGCCACGCGAACAAGGGTATCAATGCCTACCACATCAGCAGTTCGGAAAGTTGCCGATTTCGGATGTCCGATAAGGGTTCCGGTAAGTGCATCCACATCGTCGATAGAAAGATGCAGTTCATCCATTAAATGAAATATCGCCATAATGCTGAACACACCAATGCGGTTGGCAATAAATGCAGGGGTGTCTTTAGCGAGCACCGTTGTTTTCCCTAAAAAAACGTCGCCATAGTGCATCAGGAAGTCGATTACATCGGAATCGGTTTCCGGAGTGGGAATAATTTCGAGGAGCGGCAGATAGCGCGGCGGATTAAAGAAGTGTGTTCCGCAAAAATGCTTTTTAAAGTCGTCGCTTCGCCCTTCCACCAACAAATGAATGGGAATGCCGGAAGTGTTGGAAGTGATCAGCGTGCCGGCCTTGCGAAACTGCTCCACTTCGGCATACAGTTGTTGCTTAATGTCTAATCTCTCAATTACAACTTCAATAACCCAATCGCAGGTGGCAATCTCTTTCAGATCGTCCGTAAAATTTCCGGTTTGAATATTTTTAACCGACGACTTATGGTAAATGGGAGATGGGTTAGATTTGAGCGCTGCCTGCAAAGAATCGTTTACAATTTTATTACGCAGTTTTTTATCGTCGGAAGTTTTCGCCGCTTCCGGCACCATATCTAACAGCAGCACTTTTACACCAACGCCTGCAAACAACGCAGCAATACGGCTTCCCATAACACCACTTCCCAAAATGGCAACTTGTTTTATTGATCGTTTCATAATATAAAGAGAAAAAAATAGTTAGTTATGCAACTATTCGAAGATATTAAAACTTTTTTCCCCGCAAATTTTTTTCGCGCCCACATTATAACGGATGATTATAATAGCGGCTGATTACATTTTGTAGTTTTGCCGGCATAATATAAAAAGATGAACAAAATTTTTTCAGTCGTATTACTGATGATCATCGTTTCGTGCTCGCAAAAGAAAAACGGCCCTTTTGTTGTTAGCGGGCACGTTGCGAACGCGGGAGAAGAGAAGATTTATCTGGAGCAGTTGCCCTACGATGGCACTGCGCCCGTAATTACAGATTCTGCAACATTAAAAAAGAACGGACTGTTTGAGTTGCGTGCGCTTGGAAAAGAAGAGCAGTTATACCGCATTGTTTTGGAAGATGGCACAGGTATTTATTTTGTGAACGACAATAACCATCTGAAAGTAAGAATGAACAAGTCCGATTTTCGGCATCCGGTTTTCGAAAACTCCGATGGTTCATCAGCCCTCTACACGTTCATCAATCATTTTATCACCAAAGATTCTTTGTTGAGGTCGCTATATATGCAGGCGGACAGCCTTCATCAGAACGACCCGGCGGATAGTATGCTTGCCGTGCTTACAGAAAGAGGGAAAAATGAAATGCAATCCCTGAATCAGTATGTTCAAAACTTTGTGAACGAACAAAAAAATCCCGCTGTCGCCTATTTTGGAATTGCCAAGGGCATGGAAATTTTGTCGCCGGACGAAGCGCGTGTGCTGGTAGTAAAAACGGCTGAAAGATTTCCTTCGCACACCGGGCTAACCGCTTTAAAAACTAAAATTTCGGTTAACCCGCAGGAAAATGAAGATGCAGGCAGCTACGCACTTTTAAACAAACAAGCGCCCGACCTCAGCATGGAAGACATAAACGGAAAGACGATTAAAATCAGCGATTTTAAAGGAAAGTATGTGTTGGTTGACTTTTGGGCAAGCTGGTGCAAGCCATGCCGTATGGAAAATCCAAATGTGGTAAAAGCTTTTCAGAAGTATAAAGACCGGAATTTTACCGTGCTCGGCGTGAGTTTGGATAAGGATAAAGATGCCTGGGTGGAAGCCATCAAAAACGATGAGCTTACCTGGCCACACATGAGCGATTTAAAGTTTTGGGAAAGCGCCGCGGTGCCTGCTTATCAGTTCGATGGAATTCCGTTTAACGTGCTGCTCGATCCGACCGGAAAAATTATTGCTTACGGTTTGCGGGGAGACGATCTGCAACAGAAGCTGGATCAGCTGTTAAAGTAATTGAAAAAAGGCTGCAATTTGCGGCCCTTTTTTATATAATCAATGTGTTGTTTGCAAAGTTTATTAAGGCAGCAGAATTTTTCAGCTTGAGCTTTTTTAGAATGTTGTGGCGATGCACTTCCGCAGTGCGCACGGAGATGTCGAGCTTGGCAGCAATTTCTTTTGACGAAAGCCCTTCTTTAATCAGCTTTATCACCTCCAGTTCGCGGATGGAAAGGTCTTTTACGCCATTTTGTGCATCGTCCTGCATCACAATGTCCGACAGCTTGTCTTTTATTTCGGAACAGATGTAGTTGTTGCCGGCAGTTACTTCCTCAATAGCTTTCAGTAACTCTGCCTGCGAAGAGTTTTTGGTAACATAACCCTTTGCACCCAACTGAAACATCTTTTTTGCATAGGCCGGCTGATTGTGCATGGACACCGCAATGATTTTAGCTCCCGGAACGTGTTTTCGAATATGCGGAACTGCATCCATGCCAGAATCGGGAGGAAGATTAATATCGAGTAACACAACGTCGGGGCGCTTCTGATAAATTTGTTCCAAAGCATCGTTTACCTCGCCCGACTCACCAACAACTTCAAACTTATCCTGCTCCTCAAAAATCATTCGCCACATCTCCCGAATCAGTTTGTGGTCGTCAACAATAAACACTTTTAGTTTTTTCATCTGCATGTAGTTTAACTGGCTATTGCGTTAAAGTTAAGTTATCACTTTTTTCGTAAGGGATTTTTATTTTCACCGATACGCCTTTGCCTTGCGTGCTTTCCACAGCAAGGGTTCCGTTGTAAAATTCCACACGGCTTTTAATATTCTGAAAACCCAATCCCTTTGTGCGCACTTTGTTATCGAAGCCACGGCCATTATCCGAAATTGAGAGCTCAATCACGCCATCTATCTGCAATGCAATGGTTGCAGCTGTTGCATTGGCGTGCTTATAAATGTTGTTCATTTGTTCCTGCACAATGCGGAACAACATTATCTTCAGCGCATTGGGAAGAGAAGCTTCATCGGCAATCTCAATTTTAAAATGAAGCGTTAGCTGCTGCAGAAAATTCATTTCGTTCACCATTTCAACAATCGCCTCTTCCAAACCAATGTCGTCGAGCAAAGGAGAAACAAGATTCTTCGATAAACTTCTTATTTCATTAATAGCAACGTCCAAATTTTTATAGCTCTTCTCTATCAGGTGCTGCTGCTTATCCTCTGCACGCAAACACATTTCGAGATACATTTTTACGGTGGCGAGTATCTGGTTGATGTTGTCGTGCAGCTCTTTTCCCAAATAGTTTCTTTCCTGTTCCTGTGTTTGAATGGTTGCTTCCGTAATTAACTTCTGCTGCCTCAAATGTTGGCGGGCCAGTTCTCTTCTTATCCGGTTTTGCTGCGTTACGTCGGTAAGGCTTCCAACATATCGGTAAGGCTTTCCAAACTCATTCAACATGCGGTAGCCGCGCGCATAAAAATCGCGGTATTTGTTCTGGGAATTCAAAACCCTGAATTCGCCGTAAATATGATGTTTGCTGTGATGCAGCACTTTCTCGAGTGTTTCTTTCACCTTGCTTCGGTCGTTGGGATGAATGAAGGATAGAAAGGACTCCGTCGAAATATGAGATTGAACCGATGATTGGTTATGCAGCAAAAAATTTCCGTGGGTTAGGATAAATTCCTGTCTGGTGATATCCCACTCCCAGATGATATCCTGCGCCGATTTCGTAACCAACTGAAACCGTTCGTTTAAAAACTGAAGGTTCTTTAAAGTTTTATGCCGTTCCAGGCTGTACAAAATTGTTTTAGAAAGCAGCTTTTCGTCGTATTCACCTTTTACAAGATAGTCTTGTGCGCCAAGCGAAATGGTCTCCGTTGCAATGCTCATGTTAGAAAGGCCGGAAAGCACAATTATGGGTACGCCGGGGTAGAGTGTAAGCACTTCATTAAACGATTCAATGCCTTCGCTGTCGGGCAGTGTCAGATCTAAAAAAATTAACTGAGGCTGAAACTGTGTTGCAAGGTCTTCGGCTTGTGAAATAGATTCGGCACGCTTCAATTCGTGAATCGAAAGATTGAGTTTGGAAACCATTCTCTGAAAAAGGATGTAGTCGCCGGGATTATCCTCTATCAATAAAATCGACAAGCTATCAGAAGAAAGGTTTTTCATCGGTATTGGGTAATTATTTGGGGATGGTAAAATAGATGATTGTTTCCATGTTTGGAACAGATTGAATCCAAATGCGGCCTTTATGATTCTCAACAATTTTCTTACAGATGGAAAGCCCCATTCCGGAGCCGGGATATTGTTCTTTATTGTTGAGCTGTTTAAACAGCAAAAAAACTTTGTCTTTAAACTTGTCGCTTATTCCGATTCCATTGTCCTTCACGTAAAATTCAAATTCCGATTCCCTGTCGTTACAACCGATTTCTATTTCAGCTACTATCTCTCTTCGCCTAAATTTAATGGCATTGCCAATGAGGTTTTGAAACACCTGCTGCACCTGTGAGGCAACGACACAAATTACCGGCAACTGACGAATTTTAATATGCACTCCCGACTCCGTAATAGCTGCCTGCAAAAGCATCATAGCATCCTGCACCAATGCCGACGCGTCCACAGAAATTTTGCTTTCTTTTTCCGATCCAATCCTCGAATAGTGAAGCAGCTCGTCCATCAATTTCTTCATCCGGTTGGCACCGTCAATTGCGTACTGAATGTAAACCTGACCCTGACTGTCTAATCGGGAATCGTACTCCATCTGCAACAAATTCAAAAACCCCGTAATCATTCTCAGCGGCTCCTGAAGGTCGTGCGAAGCCGCATAGGCAAACACTTCCAGGTCGGAATTCGATTTTTTTAAATCAGAGATTTCCTGGCTGTCGCGTTTTATTTGTTCGGTCGATTCTTTTAAACGCTGTGCAAAAGCAGAGATGTTGTGGAGCGTCAATAAAAGTCCACTGCTGAGCCGCTGCGCCTGAAGCAAGTAGTTTTTACCGTCGATTTCAACATCGTCGGATTGAATACTGCTGCTCGCCTTCGATCTATCTAAAAGATTGGATAGATTTTTATAGCCGGGAATAAGGCGCTCAAAATCCTGAACGGATGAATCGGGGAAAATGGCCCGGGCAGCCGGATTCAGCCGGATAACTTCCTTCTTTTCATTTAGTAATAATGCCGGAAAAAGAAGCTCGTCTGCTGCGATGATGGGTTCTGAGCGTTCATTTGCCATAGCCGTTTTTTATCGATGTAAATGTAGGCAATCCGACTTCGGGAAAACACGATTATTGTCAGCCATTATGATGGCTGAAGTCTCTCATCAGGTCGCACAGTTTAGCAACCGACTCAAGCGGCATGGCGTTGTACATGGAAGCCCTTAGTCCTCCGGCGGTGCGGTGACCGCGAATATGCATAACTCCGTTCTCTTCGCAGAACCTGATAAACGCTTCTTCAAGGGTTTTGTCGTCAATAGAAAAAACTGCATTCATCAGGCTTCTGTCATCAACAGCCACGTGCGACCTAAAAAGCGGCAAACTGTCAATCGTGCGGTACAGCATATCGGCCCTTTCAGCAGCCCGCTTCTGCATTGCCGCAACACCACCGTTTTCATCAATCCACTGTAACACAAGATAACTGACGTAGACGGCAAACACCGGCGCAGTGTTCAATAAACTCGCGGCTTTTATGTGGTTGCGGTAGTCGAGTATGGATGGCAGTTTTCTTTTTAGCTCCGGTAAAATATGTCTATTCACTACAACAAGGGTAACACCGGCAGCGCCTATGTTCTTCTGTGCGCCGGCATAAAAAAGCCCCAAGCCGTTATAGTCCAGCTCCCTTGAAAATATATCGGAGCTCATATCGGCAATCAGAGGTACATCAACCACGGGCAGCGAATGCCATTGCGTGCCTTCAATCGTGTTGTTTGTAGTGATGTGGAGATAGTCCTCTCTTCCGTTTAATGTTAACTCCTTTTGAATGTACGTGTAGTTTCGGTCGGAAGAGGATGCGGCAATATTTATCTCGCCAAACAGCGCTGCTTCTTTAATGGCTTTCTCGCCCCAAACACCGTGATTGCAGTAGGCTGCAGTGCGCCCTTCATCCAGCAGATTAAACGGGATTTGAGCAAATTGCATGGTTGCTCCGCCCTGAAGAAACAGTACTTCCATGTTGTTATTCAGCGATAAAATTTTCTTCACCAGTTGCCGTGCATGGTGCAATATTTCCAGAAAAGCCTCGCTGCGATGTGGGATTTCTAAAACAGACAAGCCGCTGTTGTTATAGTTCAAAACCGCTGCAGCCGCCTTTTCTTCAACAGAAGGCGGAAGCATGGACGGACCCGAGTTAAAATTAATTTTCTTCATTTAATCAACTTCTGTAACGCCGCCCGACACCACAAATTTCATGGCTTCGGCAGCCGTTGTTTTAATGGGTTTAATATTACTCTTAGGAACGATGTAGGTGATTCCGGAAATAGCATAGGAATGCGGAACATACACCACCACATGCTCTGCTAAATCGAAGCCCGTTGCGTCTTTTTGTGTGATAAAGCCAACCCGCCAAACGTTGGCGGCATCCACATTCACCAATACCGGCTTGTCGAACTTTTTTTTGTTCCCTGCAAAGGCCTCCAAAAAATCCTTAATGCTCGAATAAATGAGCCGTATACCCGGCGTTCGCTCCAGCGCATGATCGAGTATGGCAACAAGGCGCTCTACAAAAAATAATGACGAGAGCCATCCCACCAGCACTACAAAAATGATGACGAACAGAAAGCCGATGCCCGGCATTACAATAGCATGCCCTTCCGCATCGGTAAGCAAGCCGGGAAAAATAAAGGTGATGATGTTGGGCAGGATGTTGTCGATGGCTGAAAACAGATACAATACAATGTAAACCGTAATTCCAAAAGGAGCAATGACGATGATGCCCTGCAGAAAAAACTGCAACAACATTTTAACGGTACTGTTCAATTTTTTCTTTTCCATATTTCTTTCCTCTTCAAAGTTGCTGAAATAAAACTGCACCGGTTAGTGCTGCGGTTTCCGTCCTTAACCGGGTAGGGCCAAGGCCCACGGGAGTACAGCCGGCCCGCATTGCGGCTTCAATTTCATCGGGTGTAAAATCGCCTTCCGGGCCAATCAATAAAATGCCACGTGTAATATTGCTGACGGTGGCGAACTCTGTTTTTCCGGCGGTGCTGATGCAATGCGCAATATATTTTTTGTGCGCTTCAAAGGCCGATAAAACCACTTCAAATTTTGTGGGCGACCACAACTTACACAACCTGTTTTGGCGACTTTGAAGCATGGCTGAAACAACGATGTTATGGAGCCTTTCTGTTTTATAATGATGTTTTTCGGTGCGGTTGCAAATGAGCGGAACAATTTCGCTGATGCCCAGCTCCGCCGCTTTCTCTAAAAACCATTCAAAGCGTGCCGGATTTTTTACCGGCGATACGGCAATTACGTTTTGCTTTTCCGGCAGGCCGAAATCCTGTACATCTTCTATAACAACAACAGCCGATTTTTTTTGCGTCTCCACAAGTTTTCCATCGAACACAAGCCCCTTTCCATTTGTGATGTGCAGGCTGTCGCCGGCTCGCATTCGTAATGCCTGCACACAATGGCGTGTTGTTGCTTCGCTTAATGTAAAATGGCGGTCGCTTTCCGCAATCTGCTCCTCAAAAAAATACGGCCGGTCCATTAGCCGATGGCTTGTTTCAAATCGTCGATTAAATCATCTGCATCTTCGATGCCTACACTCAACCGGATCAGCGAATCGGAAAGTCCGTTTTTAATGCGCTCTTCTCTCGGAATGGAAGCATGCGTCATGCTCGCCGGATGATTGATGAGTGATTCAACGCCGCCAAGGCTTTCTGCCAATGCAAACAGTTTGGTTGAAGACAGCAGTTTTCGCGCCGTTTCAATGCTGTCGTCTTTCAAAGAAAAACTCATCATTCCGCCAAATCCGCGCATTTGCTTTTTCGCAATTTCATAGTTAGGATGGTCTTCAAATCCGCACCAATACACGTTCTGCACTTTCGGATGTTGTTTCAGCCATCGTGCTATCTTTTCTCCGTTCTCGCAATGGCGCTGCATACGTACGTGTAAAGTTTTTATACCGCGAAGCACTAAAAAGCAATCCATAGGCCCCGGTACGGCGCCTGCACTTTTTTGAATAAAATATAACTGCTCGCGAAGGCTTTCACTGTTCATCATCAGGCATCCTTGTATCACATCGCTGTGGCCGCCAAGATATTTGGTTGCAGAGTGCATTACGATGTCCGCGCCAAAGTCGAGCGGATTTTGGAGATAGGGCGTAGCAAAAGTGTTATCAACACACAAAATCAAATTGTATTTTTTTGCTGTCGCCGCAAGTGCAGCAATGTCAACCACATTCATCAGTGGATTGGTGGGCGTTTCTGTCCAAATAAGTTTTGTTTTATCATTTATGAAGGCCTCAACTGCCGATGCCTCCTGCATATTCACGTAATGAAAACGGATGCCCATCTTTTCATAAAGCTTGGAAAAAAGCCGGTAAGTACCGCCGTACATATCACTTGCCGCAATCACTTCATCGCCCGGAACCAACAATTTCATTACGGCATCGGTTGCTGCTACTCCGCTGCCAAACGCCAATCCATATTTTGCGTTTTCAATTTCTGCATAAGCTTTTTCCAGCGCAAACCGGGTTGGGTTCTGACTTCTTGCATATTCATAACCCTTGTGGTTGCCGGGAGCTTCCTGAACAAAAGTGGATGTTTGATAAATCGGCGTCATGATTGCTCCGGTGGACGGGTCGGGTTCCACACCGGCATGAACGCATCTGGTTCCGTTTTTCATTTCTTTAAAATTTTTCTTGCTAAAAGTTTGCAAGGTATAACAAGATCGGGTTGTCCCAAAACGGCAGCCCGCTGAAATTAAGACGCTAAAAAAATTAGCAAAAAGCATTACTTTGCGCTAAATCCCTGCATAATGAACTACGTGAACGGAAGAGGCGCGCAAATAAACACCCCCAACAAATTTCATCAGCACCAAAGAGAAGTTATGCACGTGGAGGCCATCGACGAATGGATACAGGACGATCCGAAGACAACTTATCTTGAAGATGTTTCCAAAACAATTGTAAACCGTGTTGACAGCCCGGATGTGGGAATGATTTACAGCGTTAACCCGTATAAAGGCTGCGAACACGGATGCATTTACTGCTTTGCGAGAAACAGTTTCGAATATTGGGGATATAGCGCCGGTGTTGATTTTGAAACTAAAATCATTGTAAAGAAGGACGCGGCAAAGCTGTTGCGTAAGTTCCTGATGAATCCACGCTATGAATGTGAGCCGCTTTCTTTTAGCGGCAATACCGATTGCTATCAGCCGATAGAACGAAAGCTTCGCATCACCCGCTCACTGCTCGAGGTATGCAGCGAATTTAATCAGCCGGTTTGCCTGATTACCAAAAACTCCGGAATGCTTAGAGACATCGATATTTTAGCATCGATGGGGCAAAAAAATCATGCTTCCGTTATGGTTAGTATCACATCGTTAAATGAGTCGCTGCGGCTTGTGATGGAACCCCGCACCACAACGGCAAAGCAGCGTTTAAAGCTGATAGAAACGCTGTCGAAATCCGGTGTAAAGACGGGCGTTATGATCGGGCCTGTTATTCCCGGGCTGAACGACCATGAAATTCACCACATCTTACAGGCGGCTCAGCGAGCAGGCGCAGTGTATGCGTCTTACACCTTCATCAGGCTAAACGGTGTTATCGGATTGTTGTTTCAGGATTGGCTGCACAAAAATTTTCCCGACAGAGCCGAAAAGGTGTTGAATCTGATTAAGGCATCGCACGACGGAAAGCTTAACGACAGCCGTTTTGGTGTTAGAATGCGGGGTGAAGGTAACATTGCAGAAATAGTGGCAAAACAGTTTACAACTTATCGAAACAAATTCGGGCTCACACAGAAGTTTCAGCTCGATTGCTCCGGGTTTCATCGGCCGGGTACACAAATCAGTTTGTTTTAGCGGCTTCGTCAGTAACGGTTGTTTCCTTACTTTAGCAGCGAAAAAAAATTACGATGGCCGCCAGAACTGACCTCTTTCAATCGCCCGATTATTATCAGATAGATGAATTGCTGACAGAAGAGCACAAACTCATCAGGGAAACCGTTAGAAATTATGTAAAGAAAGAAATTTCGCCCATTATAGAAGATTATGCACAGCGCGCAGCGTTTCCGGAACAAATTGTAAAGCAAATGGGCGACATCGGATGCTTTGGGCCTACTGTTCCTGAGCAGTACGGCGGCGGCGGACTCGATTATATCAGTTACGGATTGATGATGCAGGAACTGGAAAGAGGCGACAGTGGTGTGCGGTCAACGGCAAGCGTTCAAGGATCGTTGGTGATGTTTCCGATTTATGCATACGGCAGCGAAGCACAAAGAAATAAATATCTTCCTAAACTGGCTTCCGGCGAGTGGCTCGGATGCTTCGGTTTAACGGAGCCGGACCATGGCAGCAATCCGGCGGGAATGCTTACAACCATTAAGGATGCAGGCGATTACGTAATACTGAATGGTGCCAAAATGTGGATCAGCAACGCACCATTTTCTCAGATTGCAGTGGTGTGGGCAAAAGATGAAAACGGCGATATCAGAGGTCTTGTAGTGGAACGCGGGATGGAAGGCTTCAGCACGCCTACAACACATGGAAAGTGGAGCCTGCGTGCAAGCGCAACCGGCGAATTGGTTTTCGACAATGTAAAAGTTCCGAAAGAAAACATTTTCCCGAATGTAAAGGGATTGAAAGGGCCCCTCGGCTGTTTAACAAAGGCCAGATACGGCATAGCGTGGGGCGCATTGGGTGCTGCAATGGACTGTTACGACACCGCTCTTCGGTACAGCAAAGAAAGAGTGCAGTTTGGAAGGCCTATCGGTGGCTTTCAGTTGCAACAAAAGAAGCTTGCTGAAATGATTCTGGAGATTACGAAAGGGCAGCTTTTAGTGTGGCGGTTGGGTGTGTTGATGAATGAAGGCAAGGCAACCCCTCAACAGGTAAGCATGGCGAAACGAAACAGTTGCGAAATCGCCACCAACATAGCACGAGAAGCACGGCAAATGTTAGGCGGTATGGGCATTACGGGCGAATACAGCATTATGCGCCACATGATGAATCTGGAAAGTGTAATCACCTATGAAGGAACACACGATATACATCTGCTGATAACCGGAATGGACGTAACCGGACTAAACGCTTTTAAATAAATCAGGTGGAACAGAACACCAAAAACAGAAAATTGTTTTTAGTAGGGATGCCGGCTTCCGGAAAATCTTTTCAGGCAACCGAGTTGTCGAAACGGTTCAACATTCCGGCTTTCGATCTGGACTATATTGTACAAACATTTTTGCAGCTCAGCATCAACGAAATTTTTCAAAAGTATGGTGAGTCCTATTTCAGAGAGGTGGAGGCCAACGTACTGAGATCTTTCTCTGCAAGAAGTGAATTTATATTGGCCTGTGGTGGCGGAACTGCCTGCTTTTCGGACAATATAAAGTGGATGAATGAAACGGGCATTACCATTTGGCTCGATCCGCCGATGGAGGTAATTGTTAATCGGCTGATGGATGCCGGTCCGCTGAGGCCGCTGATAAAGGAAAATGAGCGTGAAAAACTGGAGAATTTTTTAATTGAAATGTATGAAGTGCGCAAAGCGTATTATCAGCAGGCGAAGCATCGCATCGCTGAAAGCAGCGCCACCACTGCATTTGAAGAAATACTGAGAGGATGAATTCGAAACTGATAATAACCGGTGCTATTATGGCAGCCCTTGCAGTGGCTTCGGGCGCTTTTGGTGCGCACAAGTTAAAAACGATGGTGAGCGAACAGGCGGTCCAAACATTTGAAACTGCCGCCCGTTATATGATGTATCACGCATTTGCCATCATACTATGCGGAGTTTTGTATGGGAAAAGTCATTTATTTTCCGGTGCAGGCTGGCTCTTTATCACAGGTGTCATCCTGTTTTGTGGTTCGCTGATGGCGCTTACGTATAAAGCAGCAACTGTTTCGCCCGGACTTGGCTGGGCGGGCCCTGTTACGCCAATCGGAGGTTTGTTTTTTTTAGCAGGATGGATCGTGTTTGCAGTGGCCGCTGCTAAAATAAAAGCTTAGTCTTCATCTGTTCTTTCAAAACTAATCTCATCGCCGTCTCCGTCTAACAGTTCGCGCTCAACTTCTTCCATTTGAACAATGTCCCAGGCCTCACTTTCCGACGGCGTTGTATTCATCACTTCGAGCAATTCCAGGCTGTCGAGAGTCTTCTCCACCTCATCATTCATTTCACAAATCACAAACGAAAAGTTGTTGCTGTAGTACTGTTGTTGAAGGTCGCAAAGCTGCTGTGCTGCTGCGTTTGAGAGGCTTTTAACTTTCTTCAGGCTGAACACTATGTTGGGCTTTAACAAAGCGGAATGAGGTTTTAAAGCGGCAGCCAAATCAGCTGCAAAATTGTCATTAAAAGCTTCTGATTGCGGGCGGATAACGCTAAAAATTTCCTTGGTATCAATTTTGACTTCCATAATTTCAGGATTTAAAGATTAACATCGAATAATCTCACCCATTAAACTTGCACCAAAAATATTTGTTATACTTGTACAAACACAATTTAAACATGGATAATAACTTTTCAACCCAAGTGAAAGAAATCATTTCTTTCAGCAGGGAGGAGGCTTTGCGGCTGGGCAATAAATTTATTGCTACCGAACATTTGCTCTTGGGTTTGATAAGGGAAGGAGAAAATACAGCTATAAAAATTCTGAAACAGTTAAAGGTTGATTTATATGCTTTGCGCAAAGAAATTGAAAAAGCAGTGAAGAAAACGCCTGGCGAAGATGTAGCCAATATTAACAGCCTACCCCTTACAAAACAGGCCGAAAAAGTGATTCGCGTAACCGTTTTAGAGGCAAAGGCGCTGAAGTCGCCGCTGGTAGAAACGGAACACTTACTCCTCTCTATATTAAAAAACAAAGACAACGTAGCAACACAAATCCTGAATCAGTACGATGTGGATTATGATGCTTTCCGTAACGAATTAGGAATGGTTAAAAGCAACGACATCAGGAGCGAGTATCAGGAGGAAGACGATGAATTTGAAGAAGAGAAAAAGAGTTATTCGCAAAAAGCTAAACCCGGAAATGCAAAAAGCAAAACGCCCGTTTTGGATAACTTTGGGCGAGATATAACGCGGATGGCGGAGATGGGCGCACTCGACCCCATTGTTGGCCGGGAAGAAGAGATAGAAAGAGTATCGCAGATTTTATCGAGGCGTAAAAAGAACAATCCGATCTTGATTGGCGAGCCGGGCGTTGGTAAAACTGCCATTGTAGAGGGCCTTGCGTTGCGGATTGTACACCGAAAAGTGAGCCGCGTACTTTTTGATAAACGTGTGATTAGCCTCGACCTTGCAGCGCTTGTTGCCGGAACCAAGTACAGAGGACAGTTTGAAGAAAGAATGAAGGCAATTATGAATGAGCTGGAGAAAAACCGCGACGTGATTTTGTTTATTGATGAAATCCACACAATCGTGGGTGCGGGTGGCGCCAGTGGCTCGCTCGATGCCAGTAACATTTTTAAGCCGGCGCTTTCACGCGGAGAGTTGCAATGTATTGGCGCATCAACACTCGACGAGTACCGCATGTACATTGAAAAAGACGGCGCTCTCGACCGGCGTTTTCAAAAAGTTTTGATTGATCCGCCCAGTGTGGAGGAAACAGAACAAATACTCAACAACATCAAATCTAAGTACGAAGAATACCATAACGTATCGTACAGCCAGGAGGCTATCAGCGCCTGCGTTAAACTGAGCGATCGTTATATGACGGACCGGCTTTTGCCCGATAAGGCAATTGATGTGTTGGATGAGGTGGGCGCCCGTGTGCACCTGAAAAATATCAATGTTCCGGAAAATATTCTCGATCTTGAAAAGAAGATAGAAGACATTAAACTGGAGAAAAATAAAGTGGTGAAAAGCCAGCGCTTTGAAGAAGCGGCGGCTTTGCGCGATACGGAAAAGCGTTTGGGCGAGGAACTGGAGGCAGCGAAATCGCAATGGGAAGAAGAAAGCAAGCATAAACGTTTTCCGATAGAAGAAGAAGATATTGCTGAAGTGGTAAGCATGATGACGGGTATTCCCGTTAAACGGATGGTGCAGGCAGAAAGCGAAAAGCTTAAAAACATGTCGGCCGATATGAAGGATATGGTTATCGGTCAGGATGAAGCCATTCAAAAAGTGGTGAAGGCCATTCAGCGGAATCGGGTGGGACTGAAAGATCCTAAAAAACCAATCGGAACCTTTATCTTTTTGGGTCCGACGGGCGTAGGCAAAACCGAACTGGCACGCGCCCTTGCACGATACATGTTCGATTCGGAAGATTCATTGATTCGCATTGACATGAGCGAATACATGGAAAAATTTACGGTGAGCAGGCTGATCGGGGCGCCTCCGGGGTACGTGGGCTATGAAGAAGGCGGACAGCTCACTGAAAGAGTTAGACGCAAACCTTATAGTGTTATTCTGCTCGATGAAATAGAAAAAGCACATCCGGATATCTATAACATTCTTTTGCAGGTGCTCGACGATGGACAACTTACTGATGGGTTAGGACGGAAAGTTGATTTTAAGAACACACTCATCATTATGACTTCCAATATTGGCGTACGCCAGTTGAAAGAATTTGGCGACGGCGTTGGTTTTGCCACCAACGCAAGACTTCAAAATCAGGAAGAGAATAATAAAGCGGTGATTGAAAAAGCGTTGAAACGAACGTTCTCGCCCGAGTTTTTAAACCGCGTAGATGACATCATTATCTTCAACTCTCTTTCAAAAGAAAACATCTTCTCTATTATTGATATTCTGATGAAGGGCGTATTTAGACGGTTGAGCACACTCGGATTTCAACTGGATATTACCGCAGAAGCAAAAGAGTTTATTGCAGAGAAGGGATATGACTCGCAGTTTGGTGCCAGGCCTTTGCACAGAGCTATTCAAAAATATCTGGAAGATTCGTTAGCAGAAGAAATTCTGAATATGAACATTAAAGAGGGCGATGTGCTTACTGCCCGGTTAGATAAGGAGAACAATAAGATTGTTTTCGACTTAAACAAAAAAAGTGAAAAATCGGAGAATAAGCCGGTGAAATAAATTACTGGATTTTTATTTTCGGGAGAGGTTGCTTCGAAAGGGCGGCCTCTTTTTTATCGGTTTACGTACAAAACGAATTTCTCTCTGAAATAGGGCTCCGGAAAAATTTCATCTACAGGAAAGACGTGCGGCTTTACATCGCTCTCGAATATTTCCTGTGCAAGGTCGCCGCCCTTAAGGCAGAAAAGCCCATTTCCAAACTCATGATTTTTGCCACGCCTTATGAGCGGCCGGCTCCATTTCCATAGCTGCCCAAGTGAGGTAACTGCACGCGATACCACAAAGTCGAACTGACGGTTTTTTATTTCTTCGGCACGGGTATGTTGAAAGCTTAGATTCTCGAGGTTTAGGCTGTGTTTAATGGCTTCCACCACTTTCAGTTTTTTTCCTATGCTGTCTACAAGATGAAATGTTACGTTCGGAAAAAAAATGGCGAGCGGAATACCGGGAAAGCCGCCACCGGTACCGATATCAATCACTTCAGTGCCATCGTTAAAGTGCATGATAGCAGCAATGCTGAGCGAATGCAATACATGATTCAGGTAAAGGCTGTCTATATCTTTTCTGGATACGACATTAATCTTTTCGTTCCATTCTTTATACAAGGCCTCAAGGGCGCCGAATCTTTCTAATTGCTGCGCATTAAAGTCAGTAAAATAACTTTGTATCAGCTCCAGTTTTTGCGGGGTTTCTGCCATAAAGAAGGTGCAAATAAAAGGTAGTAAAAAAACATCCAGATGTCGAAAATAAAAAAGTATGCAAACAAGTCAGATTCGTTCAGCTTATCCATCGACTTTTTAAATATCCATGCTTGAGTAATGAGCCTCAGGAAAAACACACTCAACGCCAGCCACCAGTTGAAAAAAAGAGCGGCTACAAAAAGTGGATAGATGAACAAATGGGAAGCCGTGTATAGTGTAAGCATAAACTTAATTTTCGGCTTGTAGTATTTTGCTGTGGTGTAGTGACGAAATTTTTGGTTCCACCAGTCGCGCCATTTTTTCTTTGGCTCACTTAAAGTGTGGGCTTCCTTATCGATAACAATGCGTGTGTTGGTTTTGTTGGCCACTTTGTTGATGAACAAATCGTCGTCGCCGCCGGGAATGTGGTTGATGGAGGAAAATCCTTTGTTTACGAAGAACAAATTGCGTTTATAGCTAAGGTTTCGGCCAACGCCCATGTATGGATTTCCGGCGAGTGCATAAGAAAGATATTGAAGTGCAGTATGAAAAGTTTCGAAGCGAATGAGCTTATTCAGGAGGCCTGGCAGTTTGTGATAGGCGCCGTATCCGAGCACAATTTCTGTTTGGTTGTTATAAGCATCCTGCATTCGCTTAATCCAGTTTTCGGATGCCGGAACGCAGTCTGCATCTGTTAGGAGCAGGAGTTCGTATTTGGCGGTTTTAATACCTACGGAAAGCGGAAACTTTTTGCCGGGAATCATTTTCGCTTCCTGAATCAGCGGGATAATGTGCAGGTGTTTAAACATCCTTTTAAACTCATCTAAAAGATATTTCGATTCGTCGCCGCTGTTATCGTTTACAACAATCACTTCATGTGTGGACTGATAGTTCTGCACGAGCACACCGGGTAAGTTTTTGGTCAAATTATCCGCTTCATCGCGGGCACAGATGATGACCGATACGGGAAATTCCTGCGATTCAGTTTCGGTATACGGCTTAAAAACAGCGAGCTTGCGAAAAATAAAAAGATAGTAATAAAGTTGGATGGCAACAGCCAGACAAAAAAGGATAAAGATTAAAATCCAGACTTCAGAAGAAACCATGATGTTTGAATGAATAATGCAATGATAATTGAAATTCGGTTGTTGTGCTTAATTAAGGCGTCGGCTTATCTTCTCGAACTGCAGCAAATAGGCTTCCCACGTGTTTTGCAGCAAACCGGCTATCGTCATAAGCCCTACGCCGCCGGGCACCGGAGTGATTGCGGAGCAAATGCTGCTCACGGCTTCAAAATCCACATCACCTTTAATCACATATCCTTTTTTTGCTGCGCTGTCTTCCACGCGGCTGATTCCCACATCAACAACAACCGCTCCCGGCTTTATCATCTCTTTTTTTATAAAGGCGGGTTGCCCGAGTGCGGCCACAAGAATATCTGCTTGCCGGGTTATTGCTTTCAGGTTTTTTGTGCCCGAATGGCAAAGGGTTACGGTGCAGTTTCCATAAGGAGCGTTGCTGCTTAATAAAATGCTCATTGGGCGGCCTACAATATTGCTTCTGCCAATAATTACGGCATGCTTGCCTTTGGTTTCAATTCCGTAAAACTGCAGCATCAGCGTAATGCCCAGAGGCGTGGCCGGAACAAAACCTTTAAGCCCCTGCACAAGTTTACCCGCATTTAACGGATGAAAGCCATCCACATCTTTATCGGGATGTATGGCACTGATTATTTTCGACTCGTTTATGTGAGCAGGAAGCGGCAATTGCACTAAAATACCATCAATATTTATATCGCTGTTAAGCTTTTCGATTTGAATGAGCAGTTCCTTTTCAGAAACATTTTCATCCAGTCTTATCAATGTGCTTTCAAAGCCTACCTCTTCACAGTTTTTTACTTTACTGGCTACATAGGTTTCGCTTGCGGCGTTGTTTCCTGCAAGTATGGCTGCCAGATGCGGCTTTCGGTAGCCGTTTGTTTTTGTAAATGCAGCCGCTTGGTTTCGAAGGTTTTGCTTGGTTTCGCTTGCGGCGGTTTCACCCTTTAAAATTAGCATGTGCAAAAGTATCGGTTTCGGCTGCCGAAAAAAATATGAATCACCAAAAATCATTTTCATATGTTTTGTTAATGTGCGATGCAGCACTTACATTTACACTCTTGTCTACTAACCAATTCTACAATTTTTAAAGAGCAGTAAACATTAAAACCGATTAAAAAATGAGAAAATCGCTTATGATGCTTGCAATTGCCATGATTTCGTGTTTATGGTCAATTGCCCAAACCCGAACCATTACCGGCCGGGTGTTGGATGAAAACAACAAGCCGGTAGAAGGCGCATCTGTTATTATTAAAGGAACCACAACAGGTGTTGCCGCAGACGCTTCAGGAAATTTTACGATTAATGCGAAAACAGGCGATGTGCTTGTAATCAGCTCTACTAACTTTGAGCAAAGAGAGTTCAGGGTAGGAAGCGGTAGTAGTGTAAGCGCTACATTGCGTTCCAGTGTTGCCACGATTGATGAAGTTGTTGTTACGGGGTATACTACCTCCACAAAGGAAGCTTTCACGGGATCTGCAAAAGTGGTGAGCAGTGAGAACATCAGTAAAAAAGATGTTTCGAATATTTCACATGCGCTTGCAGGTGAAGTATCCGGCGTTAGAGTGATTAATACATCCGGGCAACCGGGATCCAGCGCCACTATCCGTATACGTGGTATTGGTTCCGTAAATGGTAACCGTGCTCCTTTATATGTTGTTGATGGTGTGGCTTACAACGGCTCTATCAACGCGATTAACCCTTCCGACATTGCTTCAATGACAGTTTTAAAAGATGCTGCCGCAACAGCTATCTATGGGGTTGACGGTTCAAATGGTGTAATCGTTATTACCACGCACAGCGGTAAAGGAAAAAAATCTTTTATTGAAGTTGACGCACGTTATGGAACAAACCGCTCTTTAATTCCGCGTTACAGTGTAATTAAATCTCCGGAAGAGTACATTGCCTATGCATGGGAAGGCTTGTACAATCAGGCCGTTAAAGCAAACGATCCTAATCCGGTTGCAACTGCAAACAGCAAACTTTTCTCTACATCTGGCATTAGTCCCAACAACAACATCTGGAATGTAGCCAACGGCGGTGATTTAATTGATCCGGTTACACGTACGGTTAAGCCGGGTGTTACAAGGAAGTATAATCCCGAAAGATGGGAAGACTACGCATTCCAGCCTTCAAACAGAACTGAAGTTACCCTGAAGATGGGCGGCGGCGACGCAAAAAGCAGTTACTACACTTCTTTAGGTTACCTAAAAGATAACGGCTATTCTATAAATTCAGATTTTAAACGCCTTACTGCACGTGTAGGATTAAATCATGAAGTAAAAAGCTGGTTAACTACAGATTTCAATGTTAGCTATGCTAACACTACAACAAACAACAATGGTCAGGAATCTAACTCAAACAGCGTGTTTTGGTTTGTAGATAATATTCCATCGATTTATCCCCTCTTTTTAAGAGATGCAACCGGCCAAATGGTTCCCGATCCCATTTTTGGAGGATGGCAGTACGATTACGGAGCCACCGGTAGAAAATTCGGTTCCCTAACGAATGCAATTGCTGACGCCACCTACAATACTTTGCTAACTAAGCAAAATAATATTACAGGTAGCGGATCGATCAACATCAAGTTTATGGAGGGCCTTACCTTACAGAATAGAGTGGGTGTTCAGTACTTAAATCAGGCTTACTGGAACCGCGTGAATAAATTCTATGGTTCGGCTGCCGGACAAAATGGTAACATATACCAAAGAAAGCAAGAAGTGCTGAATTTGAATTTGTTGAACATGTTGCGTTATACCAAACGCTTTAAGGCCAATAACATTGAGGTGTTAGCAGGTCATGAAGCTACCGATTACAAGCTAACATATTCAAGCGCTTCTGGATATAACCTTGTAGACAACTACGGGCTTGAACTTTCGAATGCCGTTGTAAAGAACCCTACTTCACAATCTTATGCAAATACGAACAAGTTAGAAAGCTACTTCGGCCAGGTGAACTATGATTACGACAGAACATACTTCGTTTCTGCTACGTTAAGAAGAGATGGTTCATCCAGATTTGTGAAAGGTAATGCCTGGGGTACTTTTGGCGCAATTGGTTTAGGATGGGAATTAACCAGAATGGATTTTATGAAATCTCAGCGCGTTTTCGACTATTTGAAACTGAAAGCGAGCTATGGTGTAATTGGTGACCAAAGCGGTGTTGGATACTATCCCGGTTACAACAGAATTGATGTGGGTAACTTAAACGATAATCCTTCATTCGGCGCACCGGTTCCAGGAAACCCGGAGCTTACCTGGGAAAAATCTAAAATGCTTCAGTTTGGATTTGATTTCCGCCTTGGCACTTACCTAACAGGTACCGTTGAATACTACGTGAAGAATACCGACAATTTGATTTTCCAAAGAAGAGTGGGCCCTTCCAACGGTTATGCTTTAATCACTGTTAACGACGGTAAACTCAGAAATCAGGGCATCGAGTTTGATTTGACTGCTCACCTTGTTAAGAAAAGAGATTTCTTCCTTGACCTTGGTATCAACGGCGAACACTTCAAAAACAAAATCACCAAAATGCCAATCGATCCTTCTACAAGTAAGCCAAAAGCTATCGACGTTCAATCACCTTATGGATGGGCGGAAGGACACAGCATTTACGACTTTTACGTTCGTGATTTTGCCGGTGTGGACCCAACAGATGGTACGAGTACATGGGTAGTGTACTATCAGGATAAAAATGGCGATAAAACATATAATGTTGGTGAAGAGGTAAAAGATCTTGAAGCTTTCTATGCTGAAAACCCAACACTCGTTGGATCTTTACTTACAGCTACCACAAAAACTTACGCCAATGCCACTCAATATTATATCGGTAAATCTGCTTTACCTACTGTGAGAGGTGCTATCAACCTGAACATGGGTTACAAAGGCATTGAATTCAGCGCGCAGTTTTTATATAGTGTAGGTGGTTATGCGTACGATGGAGCCTACGCCGTGCTAATGGGTAATGGTTTAGTGGGTGGTAACAACTGGCACACCGACATCGCAAATAGATGGCAGAAACCCGGCGACGTTACAGACGTTCCAAGAATTTCCAACAACGCCGATGCGAACGTGAACTCAGTTTCATCTCGCTTTATCACAAAAGCCAGTTACCTTAGCCTTAACAACATTCGCATTGGATACAGCCTGCCTGAAAGTGTATTAAAGCGTCAGAAAATCGCTAATAAAGTTACAGTGTTCGTTTCTGGTGATAACCTATGGTTACTCTCTGCCAGAAAAGGATTCAACCCTGCAACAGCAGAAAGCGGTGCTTCTGATATGTACCGTTATTCTCCACTTTCAACAATCACCGTTGGACTTAATGCAAGATTCTAAATTTTAAAATTTGAACGTTATGAAGTTAAAATATTTAGTGCCTGTCGCCATCTTAGGGTCGGTAATGGTTTCAGGCTGTAAAAAAGATTTTTTAGATGCAAAACCGACTGAATTTACCACGCCCGAACAACTCGGTGAGGCTGCTTTGCAGGATCCCGGGCTGTTGGCAGGCAGCGTGAGCGGTTTATATAAAACGATGATCGACGTAGGCACCGGAGGAACAACCCGTCACGACGATTTTGGACAGAAAGGCGTTGACATCTATACGGACATGCTTAGCTCCGACATGGTGTTAGGCGCGCTCAACTATGGCTGGTACGAGCCGGTAGCCCGTTATACTGCATCGATAGACTTCACGAGAAACGAAGTGTATGTTCCGTGGAGATACTATTATCGACAAGTATTTGGCGCAAACACGCTTATCGACATCTTAGGCGGAACTGATGCTGTTCCTGGTACTACTGAATTGAAGCAGAACATGGGTCAGGCAAAAGCGATGAGAGCTTACGCTTACTTCTATTTGTCTCAATTGTATGCAAAGGAATATGGCGACGGAACCCAAAAGATTCTGCCGATTTATAAAAACGCCGATCCACTTCAGGCAAACCAACCAAAAGGCACCGCAAAAGATGTATGGGATTTAATGGTGAGCGATCTTGAAACCGCCATTACTTACCTCGACGGATTTACAAGAACCAGCAAAGACCAGATAGATAAGAATGTAGCAAAAGGCTTGCTCGCATACGTGCTGGCTGCAAGAGGTACAGCAGCCGATTGGGCAAAAGTTGAAACGCTATCTCAGGACTTAATGACGGCTTTCCCAAAAACCACTCCTGTGCAGCTTGTATTCAACGGATCAAACGCTACAACTGCGGGATTCAATAACGTGGCTACGCCAAGCTGGATTTGGGGTGTTGACCTCACGCTCGCACAAGGCCTTGACTTAATTAGCTGGTGGGGACAGGTTGACTTGTTTACATACAGCTACGCATGGGCCGGCGATCCAAAAACGGTTGACAGAGGTTTGTACGATGCTATTCGCGCCGACGACATCCGTAAAGGACAGTTTAGAACGCCAACTCAGTCGTACGCGCTTATGCCGATTAACAAATTCTTCGATCCTGAAAGAACAATCGGAAAACAGAGAGACGTGGTTACTGACTACGTTTATATGCGTGCTGACGAGTTCTATCTTCTAAATGCGGAAGCAAAGGCTCGTTTAAACAAAGAAGGAGAAGCCAGAACAGCGCTTTCTACATTCTTGTCTGACCGGATTACCGATGTTTCTTACATTTCAGGTTTGTCAGGGGCCGCTTTGTTAAACGAAATTTATCTGCAAACAAGAATTGAATTGTGGGGCGAAGGAAAATCTTACCTCGCAATGAAGAGAAACAAGGCAACCATAAAAAGAGGAGCGAATCACCTGTTTTTTGCAGGCGACCAATTCCAATATAATGATCCGAAATTAACTTTCGTGATTCCTCAGGCCGAAGAGCTAAACAATCCAAATTTAAACAAATAATTGCTTTTGGCTATTTTACAAGAGGCTGCCATCGTTGGCAGCCTCTTTCTTTTTTAGCCGCGGCAATATTTTGATTTTTACCCTTCCGCCTGCTACCTTCGCCCAAAATAATTGTATGGCCGATCAAAAACAGCAGCCCAATCAGCTTAATATAGAAATCAGTGAAGAAGTAGCCGAAGGAACTTATGCCAATCTGGCCATCATCACGCACAGCCACGCCGAATTTGTGCTCGACTTCGTAAACGTAATGCCCGGAACGCCCAAAAGCAAAGTGAAGTCACGGATTGTGTTTTCGCCGATGCACGCAAAACGTTTCATGAAGGCGCTCATCGAAAACGTACAACGGTACGAAGCTGCAAACGGTGCTATTCAAGACCTGGAACAAATTGAAATTCCAATGAATTTTGGCGGCCCGACAGCCCAGGCCTGATGTAAACACCATCGCCATTTCGGTCAATTTTTGTTTTTGTTATAATGCTGCTCAATAAGCGCTCAAACCATACCTTTGCCGCCTATTTGATTTTTTTATAATGAAAACGGATAAGAATACGATAATTGGGTTTGTACTCCTCGCTGTGTTATTCATTGGTTTTTTTTGGATTACCAACAGACAACAGCAGCAGGCGTTTGCAGAAAAGCAACGTGTTGAAGATTCTACAAAAGCTGCAGAAGCAGCCAAAATTAAGATCAGCCCCTCTGCAACCACTTATGGCGACACCGCTTCGGCCACCATCGCCAACAACGCTTCGGGCGCATTTCAATCCGATTCGGCAGCAAAAGCAGAGCTGATTGTTGTAGAAAACAATCTCATGAAACTTTCCTTCAACACAAGAGGCGCTACCCTCGAAGCTGTGGAATTGAAGAACTATACATCCAACGAAGGAAAAAAAGTTGTGCTCGGCGGCGATAAGTCTGGAATCTATTATACCGTCAACACCGAAACCGGGCGCTCGGCCTCTACTTCCGAACTCATTTTTACTCCACAACATTCTGCAACCGCTGATGGCGCCAAGGTTATCAGCTTTACACTTAACAGCACTGATGGCAGAAGCATTGTACACGAATACATCGTTAAGCCAAACGAGTACATGGTTGATTGGAATGTGCACCTCGTGAAAGCGCCCAGCCTCCTCACAAATAACAAGCTCAACATCCACTGGCAAACACTCATTCATCAGCATCAAAAAGATTTTAGTTACGAAAAACAACAGTCGCGCATTGGTTATCTGGAAGACAACGACTTCGATTATAACTCGGCGTACAGCGGTGCAGAACACAGCTTCAAAAAGCCGGTTGAATGGATTGCTTTTAAACAACAGTTTTTTACCTCAGCGCTCGTTTCGAAAAATAAATTCTCGTCCGGAAGTATGGCAATGGTTCCACAAGCCGATACAACAGGCGAACTCTTTACCGCAGAGGCAAATATGCAGTTAACAGTGCCGCAGTCTGCACAAACAACGCTGCCCTTTTCATTGTATTTCGGTCCTACCGACTATCACATACTGAAAGCCTATAACAACCAGATGGAAAATCTGGTAGACCTCGGCTCCGGTGTATTCTCGTTCGTGAAATACATTAACCGGTACATTATTTTTCCGGTGTTTAACTTCTTCGCTTCTTTTATTGCTAATTACGGATGGGTAATTTTTTTTCTTACCCTCTTTATCCGTTTGGTAACGGCGCCCCTTACTTACAAAAGCTATCTCAGCGGAGCAAAGATGAAAGTGCTGCGCCCCGAACTGGATGCGCTTAGAAAAAAACATGGCGACGACCAACAAGCCTATGCGATGGACCAGATGAAACTCTATCGCGAAGCCGGCGTAAACCCGCTTGGCGGCTGTATTCCGGCCTTGCTGCAAATCCCCATCTTCTTTGCGTTATACAGTTTCTTTAACTCCAACATCGATCTGCGCGGCGTGCCTTTTTTATGGTCGACCGATTTGTCGCAGTACGACTCCATTGCCCACCTTCCCTTCAGTATCCCGTTCGGATATGGCGACCATGTAAGTTTGTTTACACTTACAGCGGTAATCACCAGTTTCCTCATATCGTTCTACAATATGAGCATGACGCCCGACACCGGAAACCCGGCAATGAAGTACATGCCCTACATTTTTCCTTTTATCCTTCTGTTCATCTTTAACAAACTGCCATCGGCGCTAACCTGGTATTACACGGTATCAAACATTGTTACTTTGTTGCTTCAGTTTGTGATTCAGAAATATATCATCGATCATGATAAGATATTGGCCAAGATTGAAGACAACCGGAAAAAGCCGAAAGTAAAAAGTAAGTGGGCGCAGCGGTACGAAGAAATGATGGAAACGCAGAAGAAAATGCAGGATCAAAAGAACAAGCCTAAAAAATAATCCCGAAAGCCCTGATTAATTCCAGGGCTTTTTTTAATTTGTATGCTATGCTGAAATGGACAGTGTGCTTTGCGATGCTCTTTTTCTTTCTAAAGGCTCAGGCGCAACAAAAATTACTTACGGAAGTTACCGTAACCTATCGCATTGAAGCAGCAGACAGCCTGCAACCGCTGCCGGCGCTTTTTCAGGATGCCTACGAACAACTTACCG
Source organism: Chitinophagaceae bacterium (assembly GCA_039811185.1). Lineage (GTDB taxonomy): Bacteria > Bacteroidota > Bacteroidia > Chitinophagales > Chitinophagaceae > JAEZDR01. The sequence continues at coordinate 80,475 of JBDHYF010000002.1, forward strand.
TTAAAGGACGAAAAGCACGGACCGATCTTGTAACAAAAAGCTATCGCCAAACAATTATTGCCGATAATATTTCAGGAACAGCGAAAGTGGCAAAGGAAATTGGGAGCGGAAAATATTTATATGATCTTGATGCAGACGAATGGAAACAATATAATCAAATTTACGACAGCGTTTCTGTGCAGATCTCTGACGAGCATCGCACCATTCTCGACTATGATTGCGTGAAGACGATCATACAACTTGAAAACGGAAGAAAGCTTATTTTCTATTGCTCCCCTCAGCTAACAACCGCAGCATCCGTCATCCCCCGGCTCTACACCTTACTCCCCGGTTTGCCGCTTGCCTACGAAATATACGACAGCAACTTCCGTCAATCGTTTCGTTTTGTGGCTACGGATATAAACGCAGGGATTGTTCCGGGTGGAAGCATGGAACTACAAGGCGGTGACTACAGGAAAATGAATTAAAACGGTTGCGCAGGTTTTGGAGTGGCAAACTTTGATACCTTAATCTGGTACTTATACGGAAAAACGAAGCTGGTATTTCCCTTCTCAAAACGCATGTAAGATGTGGAAACGCCGCCCTGCATGGCTTGCGGAGGCGATGGAAGTTCGTGAATACCCTTAAATGTAAAGTTCTTCAGGGAGTGCAGCGACGACGAATTAAAAGATTTGGTGCTGCGCAAATGAAGATTCTTTAGAGAATACTTCGACTTTTTAGAAGCGGTGTTGCCAATAAAAGACGCTACCGCTAACTGTGTAAAAAATACACAAAGTAGCAGTAAAACAACTTTTGTATGACTACCAAAAAACTTCATTCTGCAAATATAATCCAATTCGTTTTTATTTAACAAATATTTTTTCGTCCGGGCGATAGTGGTTTCTACTTAAATCTTTTTATTTATCGCATAGCGAATATTGCCTACATTAGATAAACCGTTGACCTATGCCGGAGGAGTTTCAGGATTTTGAAAAAGAAGATATTGGCGAGTTGTTGCTTCAGTATCAAAAGCTAAAGCAGGGCAAGGAGCACGCTTTTATTGAGGAAGATGCCTTCGAGCGCATTATTGAACATTTCGATTCCAACGATGATATTTTTACGGCTTTGGAGGCCGCTACCATTGGTCTGGAATATTTTCCCTATTCTTCCCACTTAATGTACAAAAAGGCCGATCTGTTGCTGGCTACACGGAAATATCGCGAAGCCCTGCAAATTCTAGACGCCGCCTTTCTGTTCGACAACAGCAATATCAGCTACTATATTTTAAAAACCGACGGCCTTCTCGCGCTTGATGAACATGAAGAAGCCATTGAAATTTTGAACGAAGCACTTGGCCGCTTTGAGGGTGAAGAAAAAATTGATCTGTTGTTTGAACTGGCCGACGTGTACGATGATTACGAAAAATTTGATAAGGTTTTCGATTGTCTTGCCATGATTTTGAATGAGGAGCCGGAGAATGAGGAAGCGCTTTACAAGATTTGTTTCTGGACCGACTTCACCGGCCGGAATGAGGAAAGTGTAGAGCTCCACAAAAAAATTCTCGACGAATTTCCCTTTAACGAGCTTGCCTGGTTTAACCTCGCAGCCGCATTGCAGGGCCTTAAGTTGTACGAAAAAGCCATCGATGCTTATCAGTATGCGATTGCAATAGACGAGAAATTCGATTACGCCTATCGCAATATGGGCGATGCTTTTTTAAGATTGAGGAAATATAAAGACGCCATCGAATCGCTTGAAAAAGTGCTTGAGCTGGCTCGCCCCGAAGAGATTATTTACGAAGCAATTGGCCATTGTTACCAAAAGCTTGGCAACTTTGCGCAGGCCCGTTTTAACTATCGGAAAGCGTTGCATATGAACGCCTCCGACAGTCGCCATCATTACCGGATCGGCCTCACCTATATGGAAGAGCATCAGTGGGAACTTGCCATAAAATCGCTCACAAACGCCCTTCAGATCGGGAAAAATATTGCGGACTACAACCTTGCTATCGGCCAGTGCTTTCTCAATCTCAATGATTACAAAACTGCCATTCAATACTTCGGAATTGTAATAAAGCATAAGCCGAAAAGTGTGAGCGGATGGGAGTTTTTGATTAAAAGCCTGTACTACGGCGACTTTTTTGAAGAAGCCGCTGCTCAGTCGCTGAACGCATTAAACAAAACAGGCGGTAAGCCCGTATTCCGATATTTTTATAGTGCTGCTCTTTACCAGTCGGGAAAGCTGAAAGAGGCGCTTATTCAGCTTGATGCAGGGCTGGAAGCAGCGCCAAAAGGAGTAAAGAAATTTATTGAGCTCGATCCTTCCTTTTTGCAGAACAGCCAGGTGGTTGACCTGATTGCACGGTACAAGAAAAATAAAAAGCTGTAAGGCTTTTTAGCGGATATTAAGGTTATGTTGTATCCGTTTTGTTTTTGCCGCTTAATGCCGCCGGTTCTATAAATTTGCAGGCTTTCAAAGCACTGCTGTCAATTTGGCTACTCTGTTGGCTTCGCACTGTTTTTGAACATCAGGCATTCAATTTTAAAGCATTTACCTTTTATGATAGGTTTTCTAAGTAAGATTTTTGGCGGCAACAAATCGCAAAAAGATGTTAAGCAGTTACTTCCGGTGGTGGAGGAAGTGAAAAAGCACTTCGATGCACTTCAGTCACTTTCTAACGATGCGCTCCGCAACAAAACAAACGAATTCAAGCAACGGATTGAGGCTTGGCTGAAAGATATTGACCACGAAATTTCCGAAATCCGGCATCAGGCGGAAAACCTTGCAGCAGAAGACATTCAGCAGAAAGATGGCTTATATCAGCAGATCGACGTTTTAAAGAAAACACGCGATGAAAAGCTGGAGGAAGTGCTGAAAGATATTCTTCCTGAAGCCTTTGCTGTAGTTAAGGAAACCGCAAGGCGTTTTAAAGAAAATGCGCAAATGGTAGCAAGAGCTACGGAGCTTGACCGCGAGTTGAGCGTGAAAAAAAGTTACGTTACCATTGAGGGTGAAAATGCCATTTTTTCGAATAGCTGGACAGCAGCCGGCAACACAGTGAGCTGGAACATGGTTCATTACGACGTTCAGCTTATTGGTGGTACGGTGTTGCACTCAGGTAAAATTGCAGAGATGGCAACCGGCGAGGGTAAAACGCTTGTTTCTACTTTGCCCGCCTATCTGAATGCGCTTGCCGGACAAGGCGTTCACATCATTACCGTGAACGATTATCTGGCCCGTCGCGACTCCGAATGGAACGGCCCCATCTTTGAATGGCTCGGGCTTACCGTTGACTGTATCGACAAACATCAACCCAACAGCGCCGATCGCCGCAAGGCATACCTCGCCGACATCACCTACGGAACGAATAACGAATTTGGTTTCGACTATCTGCGCGATAACATGGTACACAATCCCGACGAAATGGTGCAACGAAAACATCATTTTGCCATGGTAGATGAGGTGGACTCTGTATTGATTGATGACGCAAGAACGCCGTTGATTATTTCAGGCCCGATTGGAAGAGACGATAATACCGAACAGTTTTTTCAACTGAAGCCGCGGATCGAACAGCTGGTTGAAGCGCAGCGCCGGGCAGTAAACCAATATCTGACCGAAGCAAGGAAAAAGATTGCGGAAGGGAACGACGACCCGAAAGACGGCGGCCTTGCGCTTTTCCGCGCCTATCGTGGATTGCCAAAGAACAGTGCGCTGATTAAATTTTTAAGCGAGCCGGGTATCCGCGTAAAACTTCAAAAAGCCGAGAACCATTATCTGGCCGAACAACAAAAAGAAATGCCGAAGGCCGACGAAGGCCTTTATTTCTATATTGAAGAAAAAAGCAATTCGGTTGATTTAACCGACAAAGGGATTCAGATGATTACAAAAGCCGGAGAAGATCCTAACTTCTTTGTGCTTCCCGATATCAGCGTTTCTCTTGCGGCAATCGACACCAACGATGCACTGACGCCTGAAGACAAAATGCAACGGAAAGAAGCGTTATTAAACGAGTATGCAGTAAAAGCCGAAAGAATTCATACCATACAGCAACTGCTGAAAGCTTATACCTTATTTGAAAAAGATGTTGAGTACATCGTAATTGAAGGTGAAGTGAAAATTGTGGACGAACAAACCGGCCGTATTATGGAAGGCAGGCGTTATAGCGACGGGCTGCATCAGGCTTTGGAGGCAAAAGAAAACGTAAAGATTGAAGCCACCACACAAACCTATGCCACCATTACACTGCAAAACTATTTCAGGATGTACCACAAGCTTGCGGGTATGACCGGTACAGCCGAAACGGAAGCGGCGGAGTTGTGGAACATATATAAACTCGATGTAGTTACCATTCCCACGAATATTCCTGTTATACGAAAAGATGAGCAGGACCTCGTGTACAAAACCAAGCGAGAAAAGTTTAAAGCAGTAATCGACGAAATTGAAACCCTGCGCAAAAATGGCCGTCCGGTGCTTGTTGGTACCACGTCGGTTGAGGTGAGTGAGTTGCTGAGCCGAATGCTGCGCCAAAAGCAAATTCCGCATAACGTACTCAACGCAAAACAACACGCCAGAGAAGCACAGGTGGTGGCCGAAGCCGGCCTTGCGGGCAATGTAACGATTGCTACCAACATGGCCGGTCGTGGTACTGATATCAAGCTTGGGCCGGGCGTTAAAGAAGCCGGCGGGCTTGCCATTGTGGGTACCGAGCGCCACGAAAGCCGTCGTGTAGACCGGCAGCTGAGAGGCCGTGCCGGACGTCAGGGCGATCCCGGTTCATCCCAGTTCTTTGTGTCGCTTGAAGATGATTTGATGCGCATGTTTGGCAGTGAAAGAATTGCCAAAGTGATGGATTTTGCCGGATATAAAGAAGGTGAAGTGATTCAGCACAGCATGATCACAAAATCTATTGAAAGAGCACAGCGGAAAGTGGAAGAAAACAACTTTGGAATACGTAAACGCCTGCTCGAATATGATGATGTGATGAACAAGCAGCGTACAGTGATATACACCCGCCGCAACCACGCTTTGTTTGGCGAAAGGCTTGCGCTCGATCTTGACAGCGCGTTTTATACAGTTGCAGAATCGCTCGTTAGTTCGTTTAAAGAGCAAAACGATTTTGAGGGCTTCCGTCTGGCGGTAATTGTAAACTTTGGAAAAGATCCGGAGCTTACGCCGGAGCAGTTTTCATCGAAAGCCGAACACGTACTTGCAGAGGAATTGTATCAGCAGGTAACGGCTAACTATAACCGGAAAAAAGAAGACATGAGCCAGCAGGCGGTGCCGGTGTTTAAAGGCATTCGCGAAAATCAGGGCGGTCAAATCCAGAATGTAATTGTTCCGTTTACCGACGGCAGAAAAGGCATTCAGGTGCTTGCCAATCTCGACAAAACGGTTGCCACCGATGGGCGCGAGCTCATGAATTCGCTCGAAAAAACCGTTACGCTTGCCTTTATTGATGAGGCATGGAAAGAGCACTTACGCGCCATGGACGATTTAAAGCAGAGTGTACAAACGGCGCATTACGAGCAAAAAGATCCGCTGGTAATTTATAAGGTAGAGGCATTTGAACTCTTTAGTAAGATGACGGGCGAAGTAAACAGAAACATTGTTCAGTTTTTATGTCATTCGCAAATTCCGCTGGAACAAAACGAAGGCAGGCTGAAAGAAGGCAGAGAACAAAAAACCGATATGAGCCAGATGCGGATTAATAAAGATGAGATCGACAATGCCGGAAGCGATTATGGCGCTAACGAAAACGATTATTTCGATCCATCGTCAACTGCGGTGAAACAGGAGCCTGTTAAAGTAGGACCTAAAATTGGCAGAAACGATCCCTGTCCCTGCGGCAGCGGAAAAAAATACAAACAATGCCACGGCAGAGAATAAAGCAAAGCCTCATCACCGGTTGATGGGGCTTTTTTAAGTTGATACTATGACGCAAACAATGCAACGGACCGTTTTTATTTTGCTGGCCGCATTATGTGTTACGCCTTTGGTGTCGTCGCCGGTTGCGCTTGCGCTTGGATTTATGGCTGCCATTTTTTTAGAAAATCCGTATCAGCAGCGCGTGCAAAAGCACATTCGTGTGCTGTTGCAGGTGTCGATCGTGGGTTTGGGTTTCGGGCTTAAATTAAACGAGGCGCTTCATGCGGGGCGCGAAGGTTTTCTGCTCACGGTCATCAGCATTTTTTCTGTATTGGTTTTGGGTTATTTATTTGGAAAGATGTTGAAGATAGATAAGAAGTTATCGTATCTGGTGTCGAGCGGAACTGCTATTTGCGGAGGGAGCGCCATAGCTGCGGTATCGCCCATTATACGGGCAGATGCGCGGTTTATTTCTGTTGCATTGGCCATTGTTTTCTCGCTCAACTCTATTGCCCTTTTTGTGTTTCCTGTTTTAGGGCATGCACTTGCTTTAACGCAGGAGCAGTTCGGTTTATGGTGTGCAGTAGGTATTCATGATACCAGTTCGGTGGTGGGCGCTGCAAATAAATATGGAGCCGAAGCCCTGAAAGTGGCTACTACGGTTAAGCTTGCGCGTGCACTGTGGATTATTCCGCTTTCCATTATCAGCGTTTTTTTATTTAAGAGTAAGTCGGTCAAAATCAAAATTCCCTGGTTTATTGCCTATTTCATCCTTGCCATTTTAGCCAACTCATATTTTCCTGTTATCGACACTGTGAGCCCTTACATTACGGCGGTTGCGAGAGCCGGCTTAAATCTGACGTTGTTTTTTATCGGATCAACGTTGTCGCTCGAAACGCTGAAGTCGATTGGTGTTAAGCCGTTGGTGCTTGCGGTTTTACTATGGGTGATCATCAGCGTTGGCACTTTAATTTTAATATTAAACTGACCATGTTTCGGCACCGGGGAAAATCGCGTACTGTACAACAAAACAAGCGTATCGCATCGTTGTTGTCGTTTGTTGCGGGAGTGGTAAACGTGGCGGGCTTTTTATCGGTGCACCAATTAACGACCAACGTTACGGGGCACTTTGCCTTTTTTACAGAAGAGGTGTTCAGGCTTAACTTCTCTGCTGCCGCGGTGTTTTTGTTATTTGTGTTATGCTTTTTTGGAGGATCGTTTGTTTCCAACTTTTAATTGAGGTGATAAGAAAAACCAACGATCGCTATACTTATACAGTGCCGGTGATGATAGAAACCGCCGTGTTGTTGATGGTGGCTGTATTTGGCAGTGCGCTGCAACAACATCAGCCGGCGGTGATTGCCTGTTTTCTGTTGTTTGCGATGGGCTTGCAAAACAGTATGGTTACCATTATTTCAAACGCCATCGTACGGACAACGCACCTTACCGGCCTTTTTACGGATTTGGGAATTGAACTGTCGCAGTTGTTTTTTTACAAGTCGGCGCAGGAAAAACGCAAGCTGTGGTCAACGATATTTCTACGGTTACGAATCATTCGTTTTTTCTTTTTTGGAGCGTTGTGCGGAGGGTTGTTATACGGTAAGATGCAGCTTTATATTTTGTTTCTGCCGGCCGCGCTACTGGTGGGCGGATTGTTTTACGATGTTGTCCGCTTTAAAATGATGAAGATGGCGGGAAGGAAAGATTGAGTAAGTTTGGTAAACACTGCATACAAGGGATAGCTGAATTAGATGCCGTATAGTATAAAAAAGCTGCAAAATAAATATGAGTTCAGATACCAAAACAGACCATACAGACTTGACTTTCTTCACCAATGAGGAAGGACATACTTTGTTAAGCAGATTCAAATCAACACTTAAGGACACACAATTATTTGATGTGTTAGTCGGGTATTTCAGGGCAAGCGGTTTTCATCAACTATATGACGCACTTGAACCTGTAGAGAAAATCAGAATTCTGGTCGGGTTGAGTGTGGATCGAGATTCTTACGATATAATGCAATACCATCATCAGAATGGTATAATAGATTTTGAATCGCATCAACGAACCAAGAAACGCTACCAACAAAACCTAAAGGAAGAAATTGAAAACAGTGATGAAAACGACAACCGACTTGAAATAGGAATACGAAAGTTTATTGAGTTTCTTAAAGCCGACTGTCAGGATCCTGCAATGGATAAAGCATATAACGGCAATGGAAAGAAACTTGAAATACGAGCCTATCCATCCAAAAATATTCACGCTAAAGTTTACATCGGAAAATTCAAGCCCGAAGACCGAGATTATGGATTTGTAATTACGGGTTCGAGTAATTTTTCAGAATCAGGATTTGTAGCAAACCGTGAATTTAACGTTGAGTTACGAAATAAAAGAGATGTTCTTTTTGCTGAAGACCAATTCAATGCCCTCTGGAAAGAATCGGTTGACATTTCAGAAGACTTTGTTGATACCATCCAAAACAAGACTTGGCTTAACGACCAAATTCTACCTTATGAACTTTACCTAAAACTTATTTATGAGTATCTGGAAGAAGACATCAATTTGGCGGATGAATTTGAACCATTCCTACCTGATGGCTTTATGAAATTGAAATACCAAAATCAAGCAGCTATTCAGGCAAAGAAGATTTTGGAAACGTACAACGGTGTTTTCTTGGCTGATGTGGTTGGTTTGGGTAAAACCTTTATCACGGCTTTATTGCTTCAACAATTGCAAGGTAGAACATTGGTTATTTGCCCACCCGTCTTGAAAGACTACTGGAAAGATTCTCTTTTTGATTTTGGTATCAGAAGTTTTGAAGTGGAATCGTTGGGCAAGCTAGAACACATCATTAAAAAGGGTTTGGAACGTTACGACTACATAGTAGTGGATGAAGCCCATCGCTTCCGAAATGAAAACACACAATCATACGCCAACCTGCTTGACATCTGTCGTGGCAAGAAAGTTATCTTGGTAACGGCAACACCGTTGAACAATACTGTTGATGATATTTTCGCTCAATTAAAATTGTTTCAAGCTCCAAAGAATTCAACAATTCCTGGCATTCCGAATTTAGAAAAGTACTTTTCCAATTTTAGAACACGATTATCCAAACTGGAAAAGACCGACCCTGAATACAAAAAACTCATTAAGGAAATTTCAGACGACATTAGAAATAGTATCCTTCGTTATGTGATGGTTCGCAGAACCCGAACAGACGTAATGACCTATTTCAAACAGGATATGAAAATGCAGGGATTGACTTTTCCCAACTTAGACAATCCGCAAAAAATCGTGTACAAATACGAAGGTGAGTTAGAAACCATTTTCAACAACACCATCAAAAAACTACAAGAGTTTACCTATGCCCGATACACGCCTTTGCTTTACTACATCGGCAATAAAGCTTTGAGCGAATTTGAAATGCAGCAACAACGAAACGTTGGTGGCTTTATGAAAGGTATTTTGGTAAAGCGTTTGGAAAGTAGTTTTCACGCCTTTCGCCAGAGTGTTGACCGCTTCATTACTTCCTATGAGAAGTTCATTGAGATGTATAAAAACGGAACGGTGTACATCAGCAAGAAAGTAGATGTGTACGACCTGATTGAAAGCGACAACATTGAACGTTTGGAAGAATTTGTGGAAGAAGAAAAGGCCCACAAGTACGATTCACAGGATTTCAAAAAAGAATTCATTGACAAATTAGAGTTTGACCTTGCCATATTAAAGGAAGTAAAAAAACTGTGGCAAACGGTCAACTCTGACCCCAAGTTGGAAACATTCATACAAGAGCTAAAGTCAAAGACATCTCTGAAAAGTAACAAATTAGTCATCTTCACCGAATCGAAAGAAACAGGAGATTACATCTACGAAGCTCTGCAAAGTGAGTTCAAAGGCAAAGTGATGTTCTATTCCAGCACGGGCGGACGACACACAGACAACAAACTCATTTCAAACCATACGGTTTCAAGAGACATCATTACATCCAATTTTGATCCGAAACACAAAGAAAAAAGAGACGACCTTAAAATATTGATTGCCACAGATGTGTTAGCAGAAGGTATCAACCTACACCGTTCCAACGTACTTATCAATTACGATTTGCCTTGGAATCCTACACGGGTGCTGCAGCGTGCAGGTCGCGTAAACCGTTTGGGCAGCAACTTCCCGAAAGTACATATCTTTAACTTTTTCCCTACCACTCAATCTGACGAACATCTTGGACTGGAAGTAAACATCACCAATAAAATCCAAATGTTTCACGACATATTGGGTGAAGATGCCAAATACCTGAGTGATGGTGAAGAATTCGGAAGTCAGGAACTATTCAACACCTTGAATAGCAAAACTGCTTACACAGGTGAAGATGGTGAAGGCGATTCGGAATTGAAGTATCTGGAGCTAATGCGAAAGATACGTGATGACAATCCTGACTTGTTTGAGAAAATCAAAAACCTACCGAAGAAAGCCCGTTCAGGTTTCAAAAAAGAAAATTTGGAAGATGATGCCTTGGTCACCTTTTTCCGAATTGGCAAACTCAAAAAGTTCTACATCAACCAAAGCGGCAAATCGGGTGAGATTACCTTTTTTGATGCGGTGAAAGAATTGGAATGTAAGCCTGAAACGCCACGAGCCAACATTCCAAACGATTACTTTCATTTGTTACAAACCAACAAAACACGTTTTGAATTAGACACCACCGTAGGTGATGAACAAACCAAAGGAAGTGGCGGCCGTTCAAACGCCAAATACATTGAAACCCGATTGAAAGACAAGTCTTTCAAAAACTTCAAAGGGTTTACCGATTCCAATGACGAATTTTTGAATGGTGTGCGTGAAATGTTGGTACAAGGAACGATTGCCAAAAAAACAGCACAATTAATCAAAACAGAATTGGAGAAAACCACGGACCCGCTTCAAATCTTGCACATTCTGGAAAAGCATATCCGATATGTGGCCATTGAAGGAGCACAGAACGCCAAGAAATTTCAAAAAAGAGAAGTTATCCTTTCGGGTTATATAACCAAGTAGTTATGGAATTGAATAAAAATATCATTCTCGAGCTAAAAGAGGCTATCCTTAAAAGCAGGTATCAAGCGGCTCGTTTGGTAAATAAAGAGTTGATTATACTTTATTTTGGTATTGGTAGAAAAATAAGTGAAACGGCAACTAAGGAAGCGTGGGGAAGTAAAGTATTAGAACAGATTTCTAACGAACTTCAAAGGGAGTTACCTGGTCTTCGTGGTTTTTCAAGCGGCAACCTAAAGAAAATGCGCGTAGTTGCTGAGTTCTGGCTGAGTCATTTAAAAGTTAGTTCGGCAATGCCGAACCAATTAGAAAACACTGTTACAGCAATGAGTTCGGCATTGCCGAACCAATTATCAGATAAATTTACAAAATACTTTTTTACAGTCAGTTTTACACACCATTATAGCATTTCCTCTAAATCTGAATCTTTAGAAGAAGCTATTTTTTACCTGGAAAGGGTTGCTATTGAATTTTGGAATTATCGTTATCTAGAAAAACAACTAGCAGCAAAACTTTATGCCCAACAAGGCTCTTTGCCTAATAATTTCGACAGTACTTTATCTGAAAAGCACTACGAAAAAGCACTTAAAACTTTCAAAGATGAATATTTACTTGATTTTATAAATATAGAAGACGGGGACGATGAGAATGAACGTGTGTTTGAACATGAAATCGTTCGTAATATCAAGAAATTTATTCTTTCCATTGGCAATGACTTTGCCTTTATGGGCAACCAATACCGGTTGATTGTAGAGGAGCAAGAATATTTTATTGACTTACTTTTTTACAACCGGAAATTACAATGTCTTGTAGCGTTTGAATTAAAAACAGGCAAGTTCAAACCTGAATATTTGGGTAAAATGAATTTTTACCTTTCTGCGTTAGACGACCTAATCAAACAGCCGCACGAAAATCCATCCATAGGAATTATCCTATGCAAAGAAAAAAACAACAAAATTGTTGAATACAGTTTTCGGGATTTTAATAAAGCAATGGGGGTGGCTTCCTATAAAACCAGCAACGAATTACCTGAAAAATACAAAGAGTCGTTGCCCGATGCAGATTCTCTAAAAAGATTATTAGACTAATGGAAAAAAAACAAGCTCAACTATTGATAGAAGATACCTTCAATGATTCATTCAATGAAGAGAAGTTCTCCATTTTTGCCAGGAACTTATTGAATGACTTAGAGCCTAAACACAATGTGTATGCTGGCAATTTAATTTGGGACGACTACAAAGAACATATCAATACCTACAAACGGATTGGCAAATACATTGATCCCGAAGGCGACGCTTTGGACGTGTTAATTGTAGAAGTAAAAAGCGTAACCAAATTAGAACGGGCAAGAACCGCACTCCGCAATTTTGTAATCAAGCACCTGAGCAAGTTTGAAAAAGACTATGCCTTGGTGGCTTTTTACAGTAAAGAAGATGATGGAAACGATTGGCGATTTTCATTCATTAAATTAGAATACCGTTCTGAACTGGACGAAGAAAAAGGCAAAGTAAAAACCAAGAAAGAATTTACGCCTGCCAAACGCTATTCGTTTTTGGTGGGCAAATACGAAAAAGCCCATACCGCCAAAAATCAGTTGTTGCCTTTGTTGCAAAACATTTCCAACAACCCGACCATTGAAGAATTGGAAGCCGCCTTTAGCATTGAAAAAGTAACGGACGAATTCTTCAATCAATACAAAGACCTGTACATCAAACTGTATGAGCATTTCGAAAATGACAATAAAGTAAAAGCAGCCATTAGGGAAGCAGGAATTGACAATGCCCGGTTTACCAAAAAACTGTTGGGGCAAATCGTGTTCTTATATTTCTTACAGAAAAAAGGCTGGTTGGGTGTAGCTCAAAATGAAAAGTGGGGAACAGGTAAAAAGCGCTTTGTTCAGGAATTATATGAGCAAGGCCAAAAAGAAAAGGTGAATTTTTTTAAAAACAAACTGCAATACCTGTTTTATGAAGCATTGGCAAAAGAGCGTGATAACGAAAACTCGTATTACAAACGCTTCGATTGCCGTATTCCTTTTTTGAATGGTGGTTTATTTGAAGCCGATTACAATTGGCAGGAAGCCAATATTACTATACCTGAAAACTTGTTCCGCAACGAAGAAAAAAACAAATCGGGAGATTTAGGCACGGGTATTCTGGACGTTTTCGACCGTTACAACTTTACTATTAAAGAAGATGAACCACTGGATAAGGAAGTAGCCGTTGACCCTGAAATGTTGGGGAAAGTATTTGAAAATATGCTCGACATTACCGAGCGGAAAAGCAAAGGTGCTTTTTATACCCCCCGTGAAATTGTGCATTATATGTGTCAGGAAAGTCTGATTCATTATTTAGATAATACTTTGAATAGTGGTACAAGCAGCTATCAGGAATTAGGCTCAGACCAAACTAAACTCTTTGGCGGAAGTACCGACAAAAAAGGCAACCTGAAGATAGAACTGGAACACGGCAACCAAATTCTTGTCCCGAAAAAGGATATTGAATTGTTCATTCGTGAAGCGCACTTTGCCTTAGAAAATGATGAACGGGTAGCTGCCAAAGGCGAAACCAAAACCTACCAATACCAACTGCCCGAAAGCATTCGCAAAAATGCTGACCTGATTGACAAAAAACTGAGCAGCATCAAAATTTGCGACCCTGCCATTGGTTCGGGGGCTTTTCCTGTGGGCTTGTTGCACGAATTGGTAAACGCAATGTTGGTACTGAAACCGCATCTGAGTTACGATTACCTGACTGAGAAACTAAAAGGCTTTGGCTTTACCCACCGAGAAAGCATCAGCGGCAGCCGCTACATCTACCGACTGAAACGCCACATCATACAAGAAAGCATCTATGGCGTGGATATAGACAGCTCTGCCATTGACATAGCCCGCTTGCGTTTGTGGTTGAGTTTGGTGGTGGATGAAGACGACCTTGACCCGATTGAAACACTACCAAACTTGGATTACAAGATAGTGGCAGGTAATTCGTTAATTGGTTTGCCTGCCCAAGGTGCGGATAGATATCCTCAACTGAGTAAAGAATTAGAAGAATTAAAAAATAAGTTCTTTAATGAAACTGATGAAAAAACAAAAAAGGGATTAAGAGACGAAATCAAGGAAAAAATTAAATCTGTGCTCGCCACAGCCGAAGATTATGAAGGGTACAAAATAGACTTTGACTTCAAACTCTTTTTCTCAGAAGTGTGGCGTGAAAAAGGGGGGTTTGATGTGGTGATTGGAAATCCACCTTATGTTAGACAAGAATTATTTAAAGAATACAAGCCCTACTTACAACAAAACTATTCAAGTGTTTATGACGGCAGAGCTGATTTATATACATACTTTGTGAAGAAAGGATTTGATATTCTTCACGGTCAAGGTGTTTTGTCTCTAATTACATCTAACAAATTTATTGTAAGGGGATATGGTGAAAAGCTTAGGAATCACCTTTCAACAGAAAAAACCATTAGAACGCTTATAAACTTTGGTGAGTTGCCAGTATTTAAGGCTTCTGTTGACTCTTCTATAATAATTGGTCAGAATCAGAAATCAAAAACTTATGACCATTTAGTTTATGCTCAAGCTACCCAAAAGGAACATTTTGAAGACATATACAAATTTCTCACAAATAGTAGCAATACAAAAAAAATATCAGAATTGAAGGAATCTTGGGTTTTTAAAGACCCAAGCTCTATGCGTGTTTTGGATAAGCTAAATGGGATTAAAAACAAACTAAGTAATGTTTTTGAAATTTTTGGTGGAATAAAGACTGGCTGTGATGAAGCTTTCATAATAGATTATTCAGTTAGGCAAAGTCTAATTGAAAAGGACAAAAAATCCGAAGAGCTCATTAAGCCGTGGTATAGGGGGCGTGATATACAAAAATGGAGTTCAGATCCAGATTTATTTGTAATTTATATTCCACAAAATGAAATAGATATTGAAAACTTTCCCGCAATCAAAGAACATCTTAGTGCATATAAAGGAATATTAGAAAAGCGTGCAACAAATCAAAAATGGTTTGAATTACAGCAACCACAAAAAAGATTTACTCAACTTTTTGAGTCTGAGAAAATCATCTACTCTGAAATTGCAACTGAAATGAGAGCTTTACTTGATAAAGGGAAAGCGTATGGCACTATGAAAATGTTTTTTATCCCATATAATCCAACAGTATTGGCAATATTGAACAGTTCACTTTTTGATTGGTATGCAAGAATGAATTTTTCGTCACTTGGCGACCCTTGGAATGGTGGTAGATTAGAATTCAAAACTATTTATATGTCTAAAGTTCCAATACCACTTTCATATAAAAAAGAACAAAGGCACATTGAACTACTAATAAATTACTTAACCTTTTTAAAGACAAAACACTCTGAGTTATCGTATATGTTCTTTGAACAGTTGTTAAACTCACTTGTCTTCGAACTCTACTTCCCCGAAGAAATCAAAACGGCAGGCAAAGAAATCCTAAAGCATTTGGGAGACCTGAAACCCATTACAGATGATATAAGCGAAGAAAAGAAACTTGCCATTATCCAAAGTGAGTTTGAGCGTTTGTACGACCCCAACCACCCGGTTCGCTTCGCCATAGAAACGCTGGATAGTGTGGAAGAAGTGAGGATTATTAAGGAAGCTTTGAAATGAGCAACTAACAAGCTGTGATTGCAGTGTAAGACGGGAAAAAACTTCCAGGCTATCGTATTTCTACGCGATGGAAAACCTCCTCATTGTCTTAACTTTTCTTAATGAACGGTTTTTTAAAACCAATCTCAAAAAATTAAGGTGGATAGACGACAAAATTTACCCTCCAAAAACAAAAAGCGGCTGCTCGCGCAACCGCTTCGTTCTATACCAAACAAGTGAAGCTGTTTGTTATTTTCCTCTTACCAAATGCTATAGCTCAAGCCTGCTGATGAGCATTTTATCGCCGCGCGTGGTTTCACTGAAAAAGTATAAATAGTTACCTACGCGTAATGTGTTGTTGGATGGATATAGAAAATACTTCCGCTTTTCGTCTTCACCCAAAGTTTTAAAATCGCTTGCAGCACCGGCCTTCGGATCAATGCTTCCATACTCAACCGAATACAAAGGCGTGTAAGTGGTAGTGGTGGTTTTGGTGTTTCCAATATAATTATAGTCAACATCCACATCTTTATCAATCGCCTTTACTATGTGCATTACCCAGTTTACAGAACCGGTGGGTGTTTCATAAACATAGCTGTTGGCCGGAAACATATCCGACGTCATTGGGCTGTTATTGAAAAACCCTTTCTTGTTTTTCTGGTCCAGTTTAACTGTATAGTTTTTTATCAGCTTACCCTTGTCGTCGAAATGCATTAGAAACATGCCCTCGTAGAACCGGCCTTTTTTGTTTACTTTAAAATCCTGAATGCTCATCACAATCTGTCCATTGCTTAAATATTGCAGATTGCTCACGTAAAACTTCTTGCCATCAAATTTCAACGGCCGCCTCATATCCGGGGGCGCCACAGCGTTGCTGTTAACCGCATCCATATCATTGATTGTACTCCATTCCGCTACGCCATTACTCAGCTTACAAAACACAAACTGTTTGTAGTTTTTTTCGTCAAGTCGCCCATCGAGCGCTTCTTGTGTTACTCCAATATCTTCCTGTCCGCTAAACATGTTCACCGTTTTTGTAATGCCGCCGAACATCTTCCCTTTGTCCGTATTGCCGGCTTCCTGCTCCTGCGCATCAGCACTCGTGGTGGGTACAAGCGACGCATCAAGCTCCTGATCTATAAATTTTCCTCTGTCGCCCGTGCCGAGGCCATAAAGCATTACCGAGCCGTTTTTTTCATACGCATTCAAAATACGGAAGCCGGTGGTCGGTGCATTAAAAGCCACTTTTTCCTTCACCTTGCCTTCGGGACTGATGCGTAAATAATAGAAGCTTGCGGGGTTATCGGCGCGGTTGCTTCTGCTGCTTAAACCTTTCGAGGGCGCCATTACCACAATCCAATCACGCGGTGCGTCTTCGTTCGGTACTTGTTCCGTATAGTCGTCGGTGAGTGGTTTGCTGAAAACAGGCTGTACGGCAAAAGGAAAATCCAGGGTCTGCAGCTTCTCAATGTTCACATCGTTATCGCATTTTAAAAGCGCATAACGTGTCGGATCGCCGGCTTTGGCGTCGTCGGTCGGATCGAGCGCCAGTACCAGCACACTGCTGTCGCGTTCCACTTCATAGGCGCCGCCCACAAATCGATATTTGCGCCCACCTTCATTTTTTGGTTTTACTTTATCGGTCATTTTTACGTTGCGGTCGTAACGGCCGAAGAACCAGTTCCAGTTAGCCGTAACTTTTTTCTTACGAAACAGCAGGGTACCGCTCATGTTCGAACCTGCGCTTAGTGTGTTTGTAATAAAATAATCGCCGCGATAGGTAAACCACTTCCATTTCCGGCGGGCTTTTTCTACCTCAACTTCTTCTTTTTCGGTGTTCAACAAATTTGCGTCTTTATCAAAACGATAGGTTTCTGTTTTGATTTTACGGGCGCTCGATGGCAACACATAAATCATCTCAAAGCCGCCGTCATCGGTTTTTGTTACGGCTCCCAAATAGCCGCGTTTCGCCTTTCGCGAAATTTCGTAGGGTTTTTCTATAACGCTGTGCTGTGCCTGCACCGAGATGCAAAGCGCTGAAACGAGAGCGAGTGTAAGGAGATGTTTCATGATGAATTATTTTATATTTCAAAGGTCATCGCTATCAAAATCTTGCAAATACCCTTTCAACGGTATTTTGGCACTTCCTCTTTCAACATCCAGATGTCCGATTTATTAATAGATTTGAAGCAACTCCCTTGTTATGCAAAAACTCCTGCTTCTTTTTTGTTCCGCTTTTCTTTTGCAGCCAATAAGTGCGCTGTGTCAACCCGGAGAAGATGCGTTGCCGGGCGCCGTTCAAAAGCTTCCAAAGCGCGAAAAAGCTTATGTACATTTCGATAAGTCGATCTACGCTCCCGGCGAAACGGTATGGTTTAAGATATATTTGATGGATGGAAGCGTTGCCGCTGCTGAATCCAAATCTGTTTACATCGACTGGGCTGATAAGACCGGAAAATTGCTATCGCACGATGTTTAT
Source organism: Chitinophagaceae bacterium (assembly GCA_039811185.1). Taxonomy (GTDB): domain Bacteria; phylum Bacteroidota; class Bacteroidia; order Chitinophagales; family Chitinophagaceae; genus JAEZDR01. Next base: position 98,453 of record JBDHYF010000002.1, read on the forward strand.
CCTGTTGTGGAAGGCGGCGCTGCGGGCTCATTTCATGTTCCGGGCGATTATAAAGATGCCGAACTGAACGCAACGGTGTACACACGCTGGATGCTCAATTTCGATTCGGCCTTACTGTGCCGCAACCGCTTGCTTATTACCCCACAAAATCCTAACCTCGCAAGCTCGCACTCCTTGCCGGCAATTCAGCCGCAAATAGCCTTTTTCCCTGAAGGCGGCAATCTGGTTGCAGGCCTCACCAATCGCGTTGCATTTAAAGCCAACGATCAGTACGGACGGCCGCTGTCAGTAACGGGTGTGGTAAAAAATGCAGCCGGAAAAGAAGTGGCGTCTTTTGCTTCTTTGCACAACGGAATGGGCGTTTACAACCTGCCGGCAGCTGCCAACGAAACCTATACTGCCGAGTGGCAAACAAACGGAAAGAAACAAACGCAAAAGCTGCCCGCTGTAATGCCGGATGGCGTTGCCCTGTCGGTGTTTCCTTCGGCCGGCTCTTTTCGTTTTGTAGTGAATAAAAGCGCAACCCATGCCGACGCCGGCTTTTTAGTTGTGGGCGCCATGGGCAATACCATGCTGTTTAAAGCAGTTGTAAAGAAAGGCAGTGCCCCAAGCGTGCAGGCAACCATTGGCACTTCAGAAATGCCGAGCGGCATATTAACGGTTACCGTGCTCGACGAGCAAATGAAGGCCGTAGCAGAACGCATTGTTTTTATAAACAATTACGAGTATCTCCTTAATGCGGAAGTAGGCTTTAAGAAACTCGGCACATCCAAACGGGCAAAAAATACTTTGGTACTTGTGTCGCCCGACAGCATCCCGGCAAATTATTCGCTCTCTGTTACCGGACTGGAAGTTCCTTACAGCACGGAAAAAAATATCGTTTCAGCCCTATTGCTGACGGGCGATTTAAAAGGCGATGTTTACCAGTCGGCTTATTATTTTTCAGATACCACCACAACCGTTCGCAATCACCTCGATCTCGTAATGCTGACACATGGATGGCGAAAGTATAACTGGAAGCAGTTGTCTGAAGGAGGCCTGCCTCAGCTTCCGTATGCGAAAGATACCGGCTATCTGGTGTTGTCGGGCCGCATTATGGGGCTTAGCAAAAGCCAGCTTCGGGAGCTCGCAAACATCAACTTATTGTATCGCCGCGACACTGCCAAAGGTTTCGATGTGCTTCCGTTAGAAGTAAATCCGGATGGGAGCTTTTATCAGAATGATTTTGCTCTTTTCGATACCATGAGTGTGTTCTACTCCTTTCCGAAAGGGAAAAGTTTTGCGCTCGGCGCCACCGTAAAGTTTATGGACAGCCGCATTGGTGCTCCGGAAAAAGTATCCGTTAACCGAATGCCGTTCTACAGCGCAGATACAGCAGGCGCATATCTAAATTATCTCCGAAGCATGGCCGATCTTCAAATGCAGCAATTGTTAAAAGGCACCACGCTCGAAAACGTAACCGTAACCACAAAAAAGAAGTCGCGCGTGGAAGAGATGGACAAACGGTACAGCAGTCCGCTTTTCAGCTCGCACGATGCCATGCTGATCGATCCTGAAGAATTTAGCTTCTATGGCGCAGATGCCTTCGACATGATTGTTCACAGCGGAAAGATGCCCGGCCTCCGCGTGGTAAGAGGCGCTCAGGAAACACAATTGATATATCGCGACGGCTCGCCGCTTTTGTATTTAGATGAAGTACAAACCGATGCAAGCCTTCTTCAAACCATTCCGGTTTCAACCATTGCGTTTATAAAAGCTATCCGACCGCCTGCGTCGTCGCTCATGGGTGGTAAAAACGGCGCCATTGTCGTGTACACAAAGCGGGGCAGCGACCGCGAGCCCACAAAGTCGAACTCCATGCAGTCGAACATTGCGGTTGGCTATTCGGTAACAAAAGAATTCTATCAGCCAAATTACAGCACGTTTAAACCGGAGAATGAAAAAGAAGATGTAAGAAGAACGTTATTATGGATACCGGGTTTAATCAGCAAGCCCGGACAATCGGTTTTCGAACTCGACTTTTTTAATAACGACGTCAGCACGGGGTTCCGCATCGTCCTTCAGGGCATGTCGGCCGATGGACGTTTGATATCCATCACGAAAGAAGTTGAATAACTCATACATCGCCGCTAAGCGGTCGGATTACAATTTCTTCCACACAGGCTGCGGCGCTTAACCTGCTGCTGCATGCGATGAGTGCGCCGATGTCTTCCGGAAGAATAAAACGCTCCTTCGGCAGGCCGCTGGGTTTCCACGAATCGGTGTATACCGCGCCGGGATAAACGGCCGTTACTTTAATGCCATGCGGCATCAGTTCTTCCCGCAGATTTTTCGAAAAACCGGCCAGCGCAAATTTGCTGATGCTGTACGATCCGCCGTTTGCATAAGCCTTTAAAGAGGCAACTGAACACATGTTGAAGACGTGCGCTGCTTTCGAGTTTTTTAGCAGCGGAAGTAAATGTCGCACTAAATAATAGGCGCTGTAAACGTTTGTCTGCATCATCGTTTCAAGTGTGCCTTCTTCTTCTGTTTCCACACTTCCCGGTAAGAAACTTCCGGCGTTGTTTACGAGCACGTCAACCACATCAAACCGCTGCGAAACATCGTCAGCAAGCCGCTTACAGCTTTCGGGAGCAGAGAGGTCTGCCACCAAATAATGAAATCGAACGGTTGCATACTGCTCCTGTAAAGCAGCCGTTTCCGAAGCAAGCAATGCGGCATTCCGGGCCGTTAATAAAATATTTTTGCAGCGTCCGTCGGCCGCAAACGCACGAGCCACCGCATTTCCAATTCCTCGCGAAGCGCCCGAAACAATCACATTCATACCTTCGTTTTATCCTCAAATTAACATTAAAGTTTCTAACCCGAATTCATCGGGCTTCGCCTGCAAGTTGATTTCAGCTAAATTTGCAAAATTGCCCTGTTCACAACAAAAACCGCAGAAAAAGGAGTAATTGAATGGCTTTACCGCATTTGGTTAAGTATATCTACAACAACGGAACGGATGAAGTAATACGGCGCGGCAAGAAAATTTATTCCGCCGGTAATGTGGAGCTCATCGATCTCGATCAGGTGTTCAACCACGCAAGTTTTCGCGTAAAAGACGACAGCTACAGCACCTTCTATAAAGTGCACGTAAACAAGTTTAACGATGCGGCAGCTATCAATCTGCGCTGCGGCTGTCCGTACAACCTCGGTGAAATCTGTCGCCACGAAGCGGCTGTATTGTTTCAGTTGCAGGAAATGATGGATAGAAATGTTTTGAACGATGATGCCGACGACTACTACCATCAAAGCCATACAGTAATTAAGATGAAACATCTGGATGTAAAAGTGATCCGGATGCTTTCTGCAAGATCGGCTTTTGAAGAAGCGCAGGACTTCTTACGCACCGGCAACGCCGTCATCGAAAGTGCGGGCAATGAGCGCGTACAAGCTGTGGTTAGTTTGAATGAAACGGATTACAATGTCATCATTCAAAAAAACGAAGAAAGAAATTTCGATACCCGTTGCAATTGCGATGCAGAAAACCGACATCCGCTTTGTGTGCATAAAGTAATTCTTCTGCTTCAACTGATTCATAATTACGGGCCCGGATATTTCGATTCGATCCGCAACCTCGATAAAGAGAAAAACAAACTGTTGGGAATGTATGGTTATTCGGTAACCGACAACCTTACCGGCAAATTTGAGTTTGTGTATAAAGAAGGAAAGCCTTTTTTAAAAGTGCTTGATCCGGAAATAAAGAAGCTAAGCGCACCGCCGCAGGAACAACGCTTGCCGGAAACAATGCCGCCTCAAAAAGCCACTCCTCAAAAAGAAAGTTATAGCGGCCTCGGCCTTGTTATCAGTAACAACAAACATCAATATCCGTATGTGCAGTTCGATATTGTTCAGGGCGAGTTAAACGATGAACGCACAGCCTTTACAGGAAAAGTGCAGCGCCTCGATATTGCGCGTTATGTGAACACCGATAAACTTCTCGACGACGATAAATACCTGCTTCAACAGATCCGCAAATTTCTGCCCGGTGAAGTAAGCCGTTACCTTAATCGAAATTCGCCTTTCAGCGGTATCTGGGAAAACATCATTCAGCAACATGATGACGAATTGCATGAAGATACACGCCACCTTATTATTGAATACATACATCCGCGTTTGAAAAAAGTTTTACGCCATGCGCACGAAAACGGACTGATGTTTTTTTTGCCGCGCGGAAAAAGCTTTACAACAGCTTCTCTTGAAAAAGTATTTGCTTCCGATGAATGGCTTACACCGGCGTTTGCGATAAGCAAAAGCGGCGACAATTACCTTTTGGAATCTACGGTGTATGTTGAAGGAAAACATCTTTCGCTTGCAGATAATGAACTGTCAGGAAACCTCATTTTTTTAAGTGAAGGCATGGCCTACACCTGGAATAAAACAGAAGACGTGCTGCTGTTGGAAAAGCTAAACGCCGACGGTCAAATGCTGATTGAGGGCGCATCGTGGCAGCACGAGCTGAAACATTTTATTCTTCCGCTTGCAAAAAACTATACAGTCGATTTTGGCGATATAAAAAAAGAAGAAGTACGCAACACCGACCCTGACTTTTCAATTCTATTAAAAGAAAAGAACGATTATCTGCTTTTTGAGCCTCAGTTCAACTACCTGAGTTATACAGTTAACGATTTGCGCGGCGATAAGATTATTCTTCCGATGGATGACCGGTTGGTTATTGTACACCGAAATAAGGAAAAGGAAGACGAATGGATGCAACAACTGCAAAATTTGCACTCCGGATTTAAGAAGCTCGACGACGGCTCCTTTGTGCTGAAAGGAAACGATGTATTACAGAACAACTGGTTTTTTCTTTTTTTAGATAGGATGCGCGAACTGCAGATTCCTGTTTTTGGATTTGAAGCATTGAAGAATTTTAAGTTCAACACATCCAAACCGAAGACGCAGATTTATATCAGCAGTAACACCGACTGGTTTGATGCAAAGGTGAACATACACTTCGGCGACCAGAAAGTGACGGTGGCCGATGTAAAAAATGCAATCGCCAACAAACAGCAGTTTGTGCAGCTCGGCGATGGTACGCTGGGCATTCTGCCCGAAGAATGGCTGAAGCGGTACGCCTTGTTGTTTAAAGTGGGTGAAGGGAAGGCTTCGGAAATACGGCTGAATAAGTATCAGTTCAGCGTTATTGAACAGTTGTACGAAGAGCGGAACGAGGAAGAAATTTTTTTCCGGCTCGAAGAGAAATATGAGCGCCTTCGCGAAATGAATGGCATCGCTCAAATCCCTGCGCCGCAACAGCTTCAGGCTGTTTTACGCCCTTATCAGGTAAGCGGGTTTCAGTGGTTAAATTTTTTGTACGAAGTGGGCTGGGGTGGAATACTTGCCGACGATATGGGGCTTGGCAAAACCCTGCAAGCGCTGAGCTTTTTGCAGCACCTGAAAACAAAAAACGGCAAGTTAAGGGCGCTCGTGGTGTGTCCTACATCGCTGATGTACAACTGGGAAAATGAGATAAAAAAGTTTGTTCCCGACATCAGACACTGCATTCATCATGGCACACTGCGCGAACGGAAAAATCTGTATCAAAACGAAGCCGATGTATTTATCACCACTTACGGTACGCTGCGCAGTGACATCAAAAATTTTGTGTCCATACCCTTCGATTATGTTGTGCTCGATGAAAGTCAGGCCATCAAAAATCCGGCAAGCAAGGTTACGAAAGCTGCCTGTTTGCTGCAATCGAAAAACAGGCTGTGTATGAGCGGAACGCCGCTCCAGAACAATACATTCGACATTTTTGCGCAGATGAATTTTCTTAATCCCGGTATGTTGGGGAATATGGAATTCTTCCGCCAGGAATTTGCGATACCCGTTGATAAATTTGGCGATGCCGAACAGAAAAACCATTTGAGGCGTTTGCTTTTTCCGTTTTTATTGCGCAGAACAAAAGAGCAGGTGGCCAAAGATCTTCCGGAAAAAACAGAAACAATTCTGTTTTGTGAGATGGGCGCCGAGCAGCGAAAAATTTATGATGCTTATCGCAACGACTATCGCGATAAAATATTAGGTGTGGTGGAAAGCCAGGGCCTTCAGCGGTCGCAGTTAACCATTTTGCAAGGATTAATGAAGTTGCGACAGATTTGCGATAGCCCGGCTATCTTAAAAGAGGAAGAAAAATTTCCGAATGTTTCCGTAAAACTCGATGAGCTTTCGCGTGAGATAACTGAAAATATCGGCGACCATAAAGCGCTCATCTTTTCACAATTTCTGGGAATGCTTGCGTTGATCCGTCAGAAGCTGATTGACCTCAACGTTCCTTTTGAATACTTCGACGGAAGCACGCCCGCTGCCGAACGCGAGAGGGCAGTGAAACGTTTTCAGAGCGATGACAACTGCCGGGTGTTCCTGATTTCATTAAAAGCCGGTGGTGTAGGATTAAACCTTACGGCTGCCGATTATGTTTATATTGCCGATCCGTGGTGGAATCCGGCAGTGGAGCAGCAAGCCATTGACCGGACGCACCGCATCGGACAAACAAAAAACATTTTTGCCTACAGAATGATTTGCCGCGATACCATTGAAGACAAAATATTAACCCTACAGGAAAAGAAAAGAGCGCTTGCCGCCGATCTGATTACCGACGAATCGGGCTTCGTAAAAAGCCTGACACGTGAAGACATTGAATACCTTTTCAGCTAATACCAGCATGCATACAAACATTGTACAACAGATCAGCGAGCTCTATAAACAGCACACCGGCAGTGAAGCCGCACGCATTGAAATGTTGCCCCAAAGCGGCAGCGACCGCATGTACTTCCGGCTGTACGAAGGCGAAAACACCTGCATCGCTACCTATAACAGCAACGTTACCGAAAACAGAACGTTTCTCTATTTCACGCATCATTTTGCCCAAAAAGGAATTTCGGTTCCTCAGATCCTTGCAGTTAGCGGCGACGAAAAAATCTATCTGCAAACCGACCTCGGCAGTCAAACCTTACTGCATGTTTTGGAAGCAGAAGGCCCTACCGACCGCGTGTTTCAGTTGTTTAAAAAGTCAGTAGAGCAGCTTGCGGAACTGCAAATGAAGGGCGATGAAGGACTCGACTACCAACGATGTTTAACCGCAAAAGAATTCGGAAAACAGGCCATTGTAAGCGACCTTCTTTATTTTAAATATTACTTTCTCGATGCGCTGAAAATAGCCTATGACAAACAGGAACTGATGACGGATTTCGAAAAAATTGCGTCGGCATTATCCACTTCTTCTTATCGATATTTTATGTTCCGCGATTTTCAAAGTCGCAATATTATGGTAAAAGAGAACGAGGTTTATTTCATCGATTATCAGGGTGGAATGAAGGGAGCTATGCAGTACGATCTTGCGTCGCTTTTATGGCAGGCGAAAGCGCAGTTAACGGCCGACTGGAAGCAAAAACTCACAGAAGCATATATGCTGGCTGTTGAAAAGTTGTTGTCGGAGAAAATAGACCGCACCCTTTTTCTTCAGCAGTACGAAGGCTTCGTGCTCATTCGCCTGCTTCAGGTGTTGGGCGCTTATGGCTTCCGCGGATTTTTTCAGCGCAAGGCACACTTCCTTTCCAGCATACCTCAGGCGCTTTACAACCTGAAAAATTTTTTAGAAAGCAGCAAGCCTTCGTTTGAAACAAACGTTTTTTACAACGTGCTGCAACAAATTTCTACCAACGAAAACATTGCTTCTTTTCAGCCGGTGAAAGCCGGTGCCGACAGCCCGCTGCTGATAAAGGTGGGCAGTTTCTCCTTTAAGAAATCCATCCCTTCCGATTCATCGGACAACGGCGGCGGTTTCGTTTTCGATTGTCGCGGCATCTTCAATCCCGGCCGGTTGGATGCGTACAAATTTTTATCGGGAAAAGATAAAAGTGTAATCGATTTTCTTGAGCAACAAACAAAGATGAACGATTTCCTGAACAGTGTTTTTGATGTGGTAGACATTACGGTAGAAGACTATATTAAAAGAGATTTTTCATCGCTTATGATCAGTTTTGGATGTACCGGCGGACAGCACAGAAGCGTATACGCGGCCGAGCAAATGGCCCGTCATTTAAGAAATAAATACAACGCAAAAGTGGAGCTCGTTCATCACAATCAATCCAATTGGCGCAAACCTGAAAACCATTCTTCATGAAGGCAATGATTCTTGCGGCAGGGCTGGGCACAAGGCTGAAACCCTTTACCAGTCAGCATCCCAAAGCATTGGCACAGGTGAATGGCCGTACACTCTTAGAGCACAACATTAGCTGGTTAAAAGCTTTCGGCGTGCGTGACATCATCATTAACACGCATCACTTCGCGCAGCAAATCATCGACTTTGTAACATCGAATAATGCTTTCGGAATCAACCTGTCTTTCAGCGATGAAACAGAAGCTCTTTTAGAAACCGGTGGCGGGTTGAAAAAGGCTTCGTGGTTTTTTAAAGGCGAGTCGGATTTTGTGTTGATGAATGCCGACGTGCTGACCGATCTTAACCTGGAAGATATGTACCGGCAACACCGCAGCGATGAAGCCGTTGCCACACTGGCCGTGAGCGAACGCAGCACATCGAGGTATTTTTTGTTCGATGAGAGCCGGCGCTTATGCGGTTGGCAAAACATCCAATCGGGCGAGAAAAGAATAATGAAGGAGATGCCGTCGTTGCAGCCATTGGCTTTCAGCGGCGTTCAGATACTGAACACGCTTATATTTGACCTTATTTTTCAAAAGGGAAAATTTTCGATGGTGGACGTGTATCTTTCTTTGTGCTCCGGCAATAAAGTGATGGCATACAACCATACCGGCAGCCGTTTTGTTGACGTGGGCAAGCCAGAATCCATTGAGGCCGCAGAAAAATTATTCCCTTAGAACAGATTTTATGTCGAAACTAAAATTTGCGTTGATAGGCTGTGGGCGGATAGGCCAAAGGCACGCCGGACATATTCAGCACTTTGGCGAGTTGGTGGCTGTGTGCGACATCGATAAGGACAAGGCGGAACATTTTTCGGCTCAATACAAAACATCGTGTTATACCGATTATCTGAAGCTGTTGCGGAACGAGCGGTTTGATGTTGCAGTAATTTGTACGCCAAACGGCCTGCATGCCGAACAAAGCATAGCAGCTTTACACCAGGGCAGGCATGTATTGGTAGAAAAACCAATGGCCATAAAAAGTGGAGACTGCATTTCGATGATAGAAGCCGCCGATAAGAACAACAGAAAACTATTTGTGGTAAAACAAAACCGGTTTAATGCACCGGTGGCCGCCTTAAAGCGTGCAGTCGACACCGGTAAGCTTGGAAAAATTTTCAGTGTTCAGGTTAACTGTTACTGGAACCGGCCCGCTCAATATTATTCCGATGGATGGCGCGGCACGCTCGAGCTGGATGGCGGTACGTTGTTTACACAGTTCAGTCATTTCATCGATCTGCTTTACTGGCTTTTCGGCGATGTAAAACAAGTGCAGAGTTTCACTGCAAACAAAGCGCACAAAAAGGAGATTGAATTTGAAGATTGCGGCGTCATCAGCATGATGCTCGACAACGATGTGCCGGCGGGTTTGCATTATTCGGTAAATACTTTTTCTAAAAACATGGAGGGCTCTATTACCGTGATAGCGGAAAAAGGTACGGTGAAAGTAGGCGGACAATATTTAAACACGCTGGAGTACACGGATGTTGAATTTCCGTTTGATGGTAGCGATTTAGTTCAGGAGCACGGTGCACCCAACGACTATGGATTTTATCAGGGCTCTATGAGTAACCATGATAAAGTGTACGCCCACCTGATAGAATGCTTTTCGAGCGGCGAAGATTTTAGTACCAACGCTTTTGAAGCCTTTAAAGCGGTGGAGATTATCGAGAAAATTTATTCAGCCTCAATCGTTCCCGTATGCAGCCGGTAATCATCGAATCTCAAATAAGAGATGTACAGTTTGGCGAAAATGTAAAAGTGGTTTCGCCCTGCAACCTCTACGAATGCAGCATTGGCGATAATAGCTTTATTGGCCCTTTCACCGAAATCGGGCGGGCGGTTATCGGCAGTCATTGCAAAATTCAATCGCACAGTTTTATCTGTGAGATGGTGGAGATAGGCAATCATTGTTTTATCGGACATGGTGTAATGTTTACTAACGATTTATTTGCTGAAGGGAGGCCCGCCGGCGGCAACAAAAACCTATGGAAAAAAACCGTAATTGGTAACAACGTGTCTATCGGAAGCAATGCAACCATTTTACCCGTTTATATTGCCGACGGTGCGGTGATTGGGGCGGGCAGCGTGGTTACGAAAGATATTACAGAACGTGGCGTGTATGCGGGAAATCCTGCCCGAAAACTCAGAAGCCTCTAAGCGGTTGACGGATCTTTGGAAACTACCTTCTAAATGGCATTTCGGCCGAAAACCAAAAACATTATATTTGCGCCTTGACGAAAATTGGCCGGTGATGTCTACAACCCACACCAACCCCTTTTTGCAGCAATATAATAAGGATAAATATCGTTTTTGTTTTTGGTTACACTGTAACTGATGTGGCGAAGCATTGTTATTTTAAACGGCAGTTATTTATGAGAAAATTTATTGGTTTGTGCATTTTGATCATGTTGTTGGGTACAGCAGGAAGCACTCTTTATGCACAGGATATATTTAAGCGCAACCCTTCGGAATTGAAGGTTGATATGCTTTCCGATGCCGACATCATGAAGTTTCAGCAACAGTTGAAGGCGAACAACCTTACTATGGAAGAGGCCGAATTGTTGGCGCTTCAGCGCGGCTTTCAGCAATCTGAAATAGACAAATTAAAACAGCGTATTGAAGACCTGAATGCGAAAGGCAGCAATTTGAAACAGCATTCCGAGACCAAAAAAGATGCAGAAGAACCGGAAGAGGAAGATCTTGATTCCAAGCTGTTTTCCGCCCGCAATAAAACCACTTCGAGAGAGTATAACAAGCCCGATGAAAAAATGGTAAAGAATAAAACGGATCAGCTTGTATTCGGATCTGAATTGTTTTCTACTTCCAGCCTTACGTTTCAACCCGACCTGCGCATTGCAACGCCGATGAATTATGAGCTTGGGCCGGACGACGAGCTACAACTTACCGTCTATGGCGTACAAGAGGCCAATCACAACTTAAAAATATCTCCCGAAGGCAACGCATCCGTTCCTTATGTTGGCGTAATTAAGCTTGCCGGTTTAACGGTTGAAGCGGCTACCACGCGCTTGCGGCAGGCGATGGCCTCAACAGCATACCGGTCGTTGAACACCGGAGCATCGAAGCTTTCAGTGAACCTCTCCAAAATCAGAAGCATTCGGGTAACGGTAATTGGAGCCAACCGGCCGGGAACCTATACTGTATCCTCTTTATCTACTTTGTTCAACGTATTGTATGTTGCGGGCGGGCCGGCGCAGTATGGAAGCTACCGGCAAATAGAGTTGGTGCGCAATAATAAAGTAGAGCGAAAAGTTGACCTCTATAAATTTTTGATGACGGGGTCGATGGAAGACAACGTACGCCTTCGCGACAACGATATCATTCGTATACCCACCATTAAAACGAGGGTGCGGATTGATGGCGAAATTAAACGGCCCGGCTTGTTTGAAGTGGTTACCGACGAAAGCATTAATGACGTTTTAAAGTATGCGCAGGGATTCACCGACAGCGCCTATAAAGCCTCTGTACACCTTACACGGTTAACCGATAAAGAACGCAAAGTGCTTGATGTGGAAGCAGGCGAATTTGTTTCTTTTCATTTAAAATCCGGCGACAGCATCAGTGTTGGAAAAATCATTAATCGTTACACCAACCGCATCAGCATTGAAGGCGCTGTTTTCCGTCCGGGCTTTTATGCGCTCACGCCCGGGCTTACGGTGGGCGAACTCATTGCAAAAGCAAATGGCCTGCGCGAAGACGCTTACACGATACGCGGCCAGGTGGTACGCACCAAAGATGATCTTACGCGTGAAATCATTCCCTTCGATGTAAAGAATGCGGTGAACCGTTCCGGTGCGGATGATATATTATTGAAGCGCGAAGACATCGTTTTAATTCGTTCCATATTCAATTTAAGGGAAGAATATTTTCTTTCGATGCAGGGCGAAGTGCGCAACCCCGGCGTGTTTGCCTATGTGGACAGCATTCATTTAAAAGACGCCCTGGTGCTTGCCGGCGGTTTTACTGAAGCAGCTTATCCGCAACGGATAGAAGTGTCGCGTTTGATAAAAAGAGATACGCTGACGCAGGAAGATATTCGCAGCAGCGAAATTATTGAAACCAGCACCGGAGGTAATTTAGCTCCCGGCGATGATATTGTGCTTCGTCCGTTTGATGTAGTAACCGTTAGAAGAAAGCCCGGCTTCACACCGTTGCAGACGGTGTTTGTTTCCGGTCAGGTTCAGTATCCCGGCCCTTATGTAATTGCTTCGCGTAACGAGCATGTAAGCGATTTGTTGAAACGTGCCGGAGGCTTTACTCCTGAGGCCTATCTGGAAGGTGCCTATTTAAAGAGATTCATTAATAAAGAAAGGGCGAGTGATATTAAGATTAAGCAAATAGATAAAATTCAGGAGCAGTTAAAAGATACCAGCAGCCGTTTAATAACGGAGTTGACCCGGACCTTCGATCAGATTCCGCTCGATCTTACAAAGATTATGAGCAATCCCGGCATCCCGGAAGATATCCAGATTCAGGAAAATGACGAGATATATGTACCTAAGTTTGATGCCCAGGTGCGTGTAAACGGCCAGGTATTATTTCCAACGCAGGTTCCTTTTGCACCCGATGACCGGCTGAAAGATTATGTAAATGCCGCCGGTGGTTTTACAGAAAATGCGGTGAAGAGAAAAGTGTACGTTTTGTATGCAAACGGAAAAGCAGCGTCCACAAGAAACTATGTATTTTTTAAATCGTATCCTAAAATAAAACCCGGCTCTGAAATTATTGTCCCAAAATCTACCAGTGGATTACGTCAGAAACGATCGCCACAGGAAAACATTGCTTTAGCGAGTGCCATTGCTTCGCTTGCAGGCGTTGTAATAGCTTTAACCAATTTATTAAGAAATTAGAATGGAAAACCGCGATACGGATGAGATAGCATTGAAGGCTTACGTTGTAAAAACAAAAAGCTATTTCTCCTACATTTTTTCCAACTGGAAGTTTATTGCAGCTATGGGTTTTGTGTGTGCCGGCATGGGGCTTCTTTTGTCGTTTATCGTAAAGCCAAAGTACGAAGGCAAAACAACATTTGTACTTTCATCGAGTAAGGAAAATTCAGGATTGATGGGGTTGGCGAGTCAGTTCGGATTCGATTTTGGCGGGAGCGGAAACGATGCCTTCTCCGGGGATAACATCAAATCGCTTTTTAAATCGCAACTGTTGCTGAAGCGCGCCATCTTTAATAAAGACACTGTAGAAAACAAGCTCCTCATTAACCGCCTGATGGAGCTATATAAACTTGACAAAGCTTACGCAAAAAAGGAGAGAACAAAAAGCGTATATCCTTTCCCGGCTGATTATAACAAGCTTACGCCCACGCAGGACAGTGTGTTCAAAGAACTGCACGAATTGGTAAACGAAAAGTTACTGTCTGTAGATAAGCCCGATACAAAAACATCTATTTACGAAGTGAAAACGGTATCGAAGGACGAGCTCTTTTCTTTCTTTCTCACTAAATATCTGGTTGATGAAACCACCAAATTTTATATAGAAACAAAAACAAGAATTGCCCGTCAGAACCTCGACATGTTACAGGGAGAAGCGGACAGCCTTCGAACGCTCTTGGGTGGCACCATTACACATACGGCTGCGGCCACCGACAGAATTTTTAATTCTAATCCGGCTTATCAGGTTAACCGGTCGCCGGCCTTACAGGGGCAGGCAAGGGTAACTGTGTTGGGAACCGCTTATGGCGAGGTAATAAAAAATCTTGAGCTCGCTAAAATTACTTTGCAAAAGGAAACGCCATTAATGCAAATTATTGACGAACCCGTGCTCCCGCTGAAAAAGATACGTATCCGAAAATTAAAGGGTATAGTGATCGGTGGAATTCTCGGTGGTTTGCTTGCAATATTTTATCTCACCGGTGGGCGGATGTACAGAAATATTATGCAGGAAAGTTGATGCGTATTAATCGTTTATCAGATGGTGGAAGGAAATAAAGGCAGTTTACAAAACGATATCATAGCTTATATTCCTGCTAAACTGATACCTGCATTTTCGGGCATTGCGAGCATTTGGCTGCTAACAAAAATTTTAAAGGGTAACGGCTATATCGATTACTCGTTTGTGATGGCGCTGGTAGTAATCGGCTTTCAGGTGGTTAACGGCTGGCTGAACAGTTCAATCATCTACCTTTCCCAGCAGTTTAGGCAGCAATATTTCTTTTTTAGAAATGCGGTGCTAAGCATACAGGTTTATTTACTGATTCTTGTAAGCGCTGTTGTATTTGTTTTGGCTTATTTCGGTTTATATAACGTTTTTGCTTCGGTACTGACTTGCTTAATTCTGTGTGCACAAATGCTGCAAGCATATTTCTTTTCTTTTTTTCAGGTAGAGCGGAAAATTATCAGCCAAACCAAGGCCGCCGCCATACAATCGGTGGCGCAGTTGGGTTTTTTAGCCTTATGCTATTTTTATTTCAGCAACAGTTTAAACGCCGCCCTTCTGGCAATATTTGTTGGCTACATGCTCGGCAACGCCTACTCGTTTTTCTTCTCCGATTTTTTGAGAGGGTTTTCACCAGTTGGATTTCTGACACTCACACCCAAAAAGCTCCTTGTTTTTAAAAAGATTTTTGCCTACGGAATTTTCATTTGCTTCTGGTTTTTTGCATCGCAGTTTTATTTGGTTGGCGACAGGTTAATTTTAAAGTATCAGCATATTACCGAGGGCGTTGGCGGATATACAGCCTTTCGCGATTTGGCAATTGGATTAGCCGGTTTGCTTACCATGCCCATACTAATGGCCAGTCATCCGGAAATTATGCGGCTGTGGCATAATGGAAAAAATAAAAATGATATTGAGTCCATTTTAGGATTCAACATCCGGATTATTACCATCTTATTTACGCCGTTGTTGCTGATTGTTTATTTCAGTGGCCCATGGATTACCACAATGTTGTTGGGCAATGGCTTTGAGGTTACCGGGATAACACAGTTTCTTATTGTGCTTTCCATTTATTTAAGTGCTGTTTCCATGTACATTCACAAAGGGTTTGAGGTGAAGGGAAACACCAAGCCTATGGCTGTTTATGCAAGCATTACGGGGGTTTTTAGTTTTGTTACCAACCTGTTTATTGCACAAAGATTTGGCGTTACCGGTTGCGCTTTCGTTGCTGTATTAAGCCAATTGTTATATATCGGCCTTTGTTTACAAAACACCCAAAACGGGTTTTCATTTAAGTTACATCCACCTTTTTTAAAGCGGGTGTTGTTGTATGCGGCAGTTGTTGTAAGCATAGTGGTATTGGCGTCTTACTTCCTTAAGCACATGAGCTATTTTGATGTTGCGAAGTTGATATTGCTTTCCGTGTTTGGAATTGTTTTTATCCTGAAAGCGTCGGAAGTGGCTGTTTTCCTCGAAAAATTTAAAATGCGGAGAAACTAATTGGAAACACTGTTAGCGATACTATTTCTTCTTGCGTTGTTTCTGTTAAGAAAGGCCTTTTCCAAGTATTATTTAAGCCCGACGGGCATGCTCGCGGCCACCTGGATAGTGATTCTTTTTCTGAAGGTTATATGGGCGCCTGATTTTTATTTCTCTGCGGAAGCTGCGGCACTGATTTGTTTGTTTATTTTTTCGTTTTTCTGCGGCGATTTTCTTTTTGCATACGCGTCGCGGAACATACCACAGCCGTCGAAATTCAAATATATCGCAACGCTGAAAGAAGATAAAACTTTTCAGCGAAAACTGTTGTCGGCCATTGGTGCCATCGGAATCATTTCTTTAATTGGCTCGGTGCTCTACCTTCAGTACTTCATTCATTATTTTGGATCGCTGATGAATGTGTTGGGTGCAGGATGGCTGCTGCGCGATGCCCTTAAAGAAATACAGGTTCCGCTTATTATCCGGTTAATTTTATTGCTGAATTATTCCGGAGTTATTCTAACCATTCTGTATGGATTTTTATATCGCTTCCATTTTCTGAATATCTTGCCCTATCTGTCGGTATTGCTTATGGGTGTAACACAGGCAGGAAGGGCAGGAACGATTATGATTCTTTTTCAAATTTTCATTGCCGTTTTTTGGAGTGCAATCATCAAACAAAAAACGGCTAAGGGAAAGCCGAAGTTTGAATCGCTGAATCCGGATGTCCGTGTAGTGAAGAAATCATTTTATCTGGTTTTAATTGTAGGGGTAATTTTTGCAGCAGGCGAATTGTACAAAGCACAGTCTGCATTGAGCGAACTGGATGATAAACAACTCGACACATTTAAAGACTATTTGTTTGGCGGTATTGCCGGCTTTACCTATAACCTTCAGCATCCGGAATTTTCTGATCTTTTTTGGGGACGATATAGTTTCAGTTCTCTTTTTAATTTACTGGGTATTTACAAAGCCGAACTGGGTATCTACACGACCTTTGTTCCGCTGTCCGACCGTTCTTTCAGCATGGGAAATATCTTTACCTCTTTTCGGCCTTTGATCGACGATTTTGGTATCACGGGTGGAATGATTTTTATGTTTTTTCTTGGCCTCGCCTCATCCTTTATCTTTCTTCGAAGTATTTGGGGAAGCCTCACGGCTATCAGTATTTGCATAGTGCTATACACCTACTTATTCCACTCTTTTTTACTTCCGATAACAGTACATAACTCTATCTTGCTTAGCATCGTTGTTCCGCCCCTCGTAGTGCTTTTTTGCAGGCTAAAGTTGCGGCCAATGCATACTTTAATAACCAAGAATATTTAAATACGAATGAGAGTTTGCTTCATCACCGTTCATTACAATACGCCTAATGAGATAGCGAACTATATCAAGAGCATTCAATTACTCCGCCCTGCCGCAACCATTAAAATAGTTATTGTGGATAATTGTTCTTTGGAGGAAAATTTTATCCGGCTTCAGGAAGTTGTGCGAGCAGCAAATGACGATAGAATTGAACTGGTACGGGCTAGTTCAAACGCCGGATATTTTCAGGGCCTAAACACGGGTATTCGCTTGGTTAACCCGGACGAATACGACTATTTGATTGTCGGAAATAACGACGTAAGTTATCAGAATGACTTTCTTCAGGCGCTGAAAGCGATCCGGACAGACGAAAAGAATATGGTATTAGCGCCTAACATCTATAACACGTCGGGTTATTTTGAAAATCCCAACGCTGTCAACAAAATTTCAAAAATCAGAATGTTTTTCTACGATGTTTATTACACGCATTACGTGCTTGCATCGCTGATAACAAACATGTACAGCTTTCGCAATAAACTTTCAACTAATCGGAGGCGAAAGCGGATGATGAACGAAACCATAACGTTTATGCCTGTTTACCTATGCATGGGATCGCAATTCATTCTAACAAAATCATTTTTTAAGCACCATAAGCAGCTCCGTGAAGACGTTTTTCTCTGGTCGGAAGAAGCATTGCTCGCTTATCAGGTGCGCAGTGCAGGAGGTAACATTTTGTATTGTCCGACTTTAAAAATGTTCCACTTGGAGAACGCTTCCACCGGCCAACTACCGTCGAGAAAAAAGTACGATATCATGCAAAAATCTTATTGGACAGCAAGAAAATATTTTTAATTATGTGCGGAATTGTTGGATTTGTAGGAAGAGATTTAGGGACAGTGGAAAACGCCGCAAACGCCATTGCACACAGAGGCGCGGACGACAACGGATTTTACCACGATGGCGCGCTTGTGATGGCTCATCGCAGGCTTGCCATCGTGGATTTGACGGCCAACGGACACCAGCCTATGATTTCCGAAGACGGAAATTTGGTAATCGTCTATAATGGAGAAATATATAACCACCTCAACATTCGCCAACAACTGATCGCAAAAGGCTATCGCTTTAAATCGACTTCCGATACTGAAACTGTTCTGTACGGCTTTGCCGAATTTGGGCAGCGAATTGTTGAAATGCTCAATGGCATATTTGCTTTCGCTATCTATAATAAAAGCGAAAATGAGTTATTTATTGCCCGCGATCAAATAGGGACCAAGCCCCTTTATTACTACTATGAGAAAAATACGTTCGGCTTCGCTTCCGAGCTCAAATCTTTTTTGTCGCTCGGCGAATTAGACCGCAGCATTAATGCCACCGCATTATTTAACTATCTGCAGCTATTGTATTGCCCTGGAGAACAGACGCCGTTTTCACGCGTAAAAAAATTACTGCCCGGGCATTTTGCGGTCTACAATATAGCTGCGGGTTCGTTAAAAATTTCATCCTACTATCAGATCAGCTACGGCCATGTGGATCACAAGAAAACAGAACACGACTGGATCGCTGAGGTTGACACCACCTTGTTGAAAGCGGTTGAGTCGCAATTAATGAGCGACGTTCCCATCGGCTACTTTTTGTCCGGAGGGCTGGACTCAAGTCTTATTGTGGCAATGTCGAAAAAGTTACAGCCCGGAAAGCCGCTTCCGTGCTTTACAATTGCAACCGGAAAAGGATATGAGAAAGAAGGTTTTGCCGACGACTTAAAGTATGCAAAAAAGGTTGCCGCACATCTGAAGGTAGATCTGAATGTGATAGAGAGCACCACCGATATTTTATCCTTTTTCGATAAAATGATTTGGCATCTCGACGAGCCGCAGGCGGATCCTGCACCACTGCATGTATACAATATTTGCAGAGGTGCCATGGACAAGAATATAAAAGTGCTTATGAGCGGTACGGCGGGCGATGATTTATTTTCAGGATACCGTCGGCATCAGGCAATGAACCTTGAAAAACTCTATCGCTATATTCCAGAATTTGCTGGAGGCGGATTGACACAATTGTCGCAGTTGTTCAGTGCGAACAGCCCGTCCGCCAGAAGAATAAAGAAAGTTCTGAACGAAGCCGGAAAATCCAAGCACGAGCGCATGGCCGGTTACTTTAGCTGGATAACTTCAGCTCATCTTTTTCCTTTGTTTAATAAAGATGTTCAACAGTCGTTGGATACAAACCTGCTTCCGGAAAAGTATTTTTTGAACAAACTAAATTCCTTGCCGCCCGACACATCCGATTTAAATAAAATGTTGTTTTTAGAATTACAGGGCTTTTTACCAGATCATAACCTGAACTATTCCGATAAAATGAGCATGGCTTGCGGCGTGGAAACACGCGTACCGTTTTTAGACATGCCATTGGTAAGCTTAGCAGCAGCGCTTCCAGATCATTTCAAAATGAAGGGAAAGACAACAAAATATATTTTGAAAAAGGTTGCCGAGAAGTACCTCCCGCACGACGTTATCTATCGTCCAAAAACAGGCTTTGGGGCACCGGTAAGGGAATGGATTAAGAATGACATGCGATCGATGGTCGAAGAGCGGGTAAATAACAGCCTGCCCCAATGGAACTTGTTCGACATGGCGGAAATTAAAAAACTAATTGCACTGAACCAGAAAGGTAAAATTGATGCCTCGTTAACCATTTGGGGGTTGCTCGCAATCGACAGTTGGATGCACCAGTTTTACAAACAGAGTTAACTTATGAAGCAAATTATACAAGACCTTAAAAAAGGAAGTACCATTTTAGAAGAAGTGCCTGCGCCGCTCATACGCAGAGGGCATGTATTAATAAAAACCCATCGCTCACTTGTTTCTTTGGGAACAGAAAAAATGCTCGTAGAGTTCGGAAAAGGAAACCTCATAAGCAAAGCCCGGCAACAACCCGAAAAAGTTAAACAGGTAATCGATAAAATTAAAACGGAAGGCCTGATGCCAACCCTAGAAGCCGTTTTTAATAAACTCGATGAGCCATTGCCGCTGGGGTACTGCAACGCCGGTGAAGTGATTGCTGTGGGCGACGACGTGTACGAATTTAAAGTAGGCGACCGCGTAGCGTCGAACGGGCATCATGCCGAGGTAGTTTGTATTCCAAAAAACCTTGTTGCAAAAATTCCGGATAATGTTTCTTACGATGAAGCCGCCTTTACGGTTATAGGCGCAATCGGCTTGCAGGGCATTCGGCTCGTGAATCCTACTTTTGGCGAAACCATTGTGGTTGTTGGCTTAGGTTTGATTGGATTAATTACGGCCGAGCTTTTAATTGCCAACGGTTGTAAGGTTATCGGCTTCGATTTCGACGAAAGAAAGGTAAAGCTTGCGCACGAAAAAGGCGTGCTGGCCTTTAACGCATCTAAAGTAAATACGGTTGCTACAGTAGAAGCCCTGACATCAAACACAGGATGCGATGCAGTGATTATTACGGCGTCAACCAAAAGCAACGACGTCATTAGCCAAAGCGCACAAATGAGCAGAAAGCGCGGCAGAATTGTGTTGGTGGGTGTCATTGGTCTCGACATTCAACGGTCCGACTTTTACAAAAAAGAACTGTCGTTTCAGGTGTCTTGCTCGTACGGGCCCGGCAGGTACGACGAAGACTATGAACAAAAAGGCATCGATTATCCGCTTCCCTATGTACGCTGGACTCAGAAACGGAATTTTGAAGCCATTTTACACGCAGTTTCTACAGGAAAACTAAACGTGACGCCGCTTATTTCAGAAGTGATTGAGCTGGAAAACTACCTTCAGATTTATAATGATATGAACGGAGGCAGCATCGCTTCTGTTTTAAAATATCCGGTAAAAGATGGCAACCACTTTTCATCGGTTGTGGAAGTTTCAGTAGCTGCTTCAAAACCAGCAAAGGGGGTTATTGGAATTATCGGCGCAGGAAACTTTACGAAGATGACGGTGATGCCGGCTATGAAAAACAGCGGCGCATATTTTAAATATATTTCCAGCGCAGGTGGTTTAACCGCGCGATCGCTTTCAAACAAATACAAAATTGCATTCAGCACCACCGACTATAAAGAAATTTTGAACGATGCTGAAGTGGATACAGTCATCATTACAACCCGCCATAACCTGCATGCCACAATGGTTGCAGACAGTTTGAAGGCCGGTAAACATGTGTTTGTGGAAAAGCCGCTTGCCTTAAACACGGCTCAGCTCAACGATATTATCACCGTTCAACAACAACATCCAACACTAAGCTTAAATGTAGGATTTAACAGGAGGTTTTCGCCTCATGCGCAAAAGGCAAAGTCGTTGCTTGGCACAAGCAATGCAGCCATGAATATGATTGCCACTATGAATGCAGGATTTATTCCGCCCGACATTTGGGTGCAGGATATGAAGGTTGGCGGCGGAAGAATTATTGGCGAGGCCTGCCACTTCATTGATTTGATGCAGTTTCTGTGCGGCAGTAAAGTAGCAGAGGTTTGTATGAGCGCACTGGGAAGCAACCCGGAAGAAAATACCGATAATGCTATCATCACTTTAAAATTTGAAAACGGATCTCAGGGAGTCATTAACTATTTTTCAAACGGCAGCAAATCCTATCCAAAAGAAAGAATTGAAGTTTATTCGCAGGGAAGAACGCTTGTTATCGACAACTTCAGAAAAACCGAGGGCTACGGTTTTAAAGGGTTCTCAAGTTTGAAAACCCGCATCGACAAAGGACACAAAAAGCAATTCGAACTGCTTGTTTCCGGAGTACGAAATCAAAATGCACAACTGATTCCGATCAACGATTTAATTAATACAACTGCGGCAACCTTTGCAGCAATAGAAAGCCTTAAGAAAGGAGAATGGATAAAACTGGAGAAATAAATAAGATGAAGATTACCATTATTGCCGGTGCAAGGCCCAACTTTATGAAAATTGCACCGATTATTCACGCAATTGAGAATGCGAATAAAACAGCACACCGTATTGATTACCGGCTTGTACACACCGGGCAGCATTACGATAAAAATATGAGCGAGCAATTTTTTAACGAACTCAATATTCCACTCCCGCACATCAACCTGGAATGCGGTGGCGGAACGCAGGCTGAGCAGGCTGCCAATATTATGGTGCGGTTTGAACAAGATTTGATGCAACATCCTTCCAACCTTGTACTTGTTGTAGGCGATGTAACTTCAACAATGGCATGTTCAATCGTAGCTAAAAAGCTCAACACTAAGGTGGCTCATGTGGAAGGCGGAATTCGTTCCGGCGATATCACCATGCCCGAAGAAGTGAATCGCATCGTTACCGACGCCATCACTGATTATTTTTTTACTACCTCAGAATTTGCAAATGCCAACTTGCGCAAAACAGGCGTGGCTGCTGAAAACATTTTTTTTGTTGGGAATACGATGATCGACAGTTTATTGAAAAACCAACACAAGTTTGCCAGGCCAAGCCTTTGGCACGAGCATACACTGGAAGAAAAAAGGTACTTAATGCTTACACTTCACCGTCCTAATAATGTGGATGACGAAGATAAACTCATCAACTATCTGCGTGTGATATCGGAAAATGTGCAGGAAATGAAAGTTGTTTTTCCAGTGCATCCGCGTACCAGAAAGAAACTGGCACAAATCAATCACAACTTCAACAACATCATCTACGTAGATCCCTTGTCCTATTTGGAATTTAACTATCTCGTTAAAAATGCCTTCGCCGTAATTACTGACAGTGGCGGCATTACCGAAGAAACCACAGTAATGGGTGTGCCGTGTTTAACCTTGCGCGATAACACGGAGCGTCCGGAAACGGTGTCTGTGGGCACCAATGAACTTGTGGGCACCGACCCGCATAGTCTGCATCACTACATTGAAAAGTTATTTGCAGGAAACTGGAAAAAGGGAACCATTCCCGAGCGGTGGGATGGCAGAGCCGGAGAGCGTATTATAAATATTTTGTTGAAGTTACTGGATGAGCAAGCTGCATAAGCTTTCCCTAATGCTAAACACCGTGAAGTATTTAAAAGCTTCGCAAGTGTTTTACCAACTGTGGTACAAGTTAAAGAACCGTGCTCCTCAACGGCAGCAGGATTTCAAAAGGTACCTTCGCCATCCGCATCATAATCTGATATTCCACTTCCCCGATCTGATTGTTGCATCTAACAAACTTACCGGATACAACTCCTTTCATTTCCTCAACCTTAGCCATCAGTTCAACGGCAATATTGACTGGAATTTTCAGGATCACGGAAAACTTTGGAACTACAACCTTCGTTACTTCGATTATTTGCTCGATGAATCCGTTGCGCTCGAAATCAGGTTATCTGTAGTACAAAGTTTTTACACCGCACACCTTAACAATAAAGTACAGCTGGAGCCATATCCAAGCTCGCTGCGCATCATCAACTGGATCTTGTTCAGCAGCCGGTATCAGCAAGACGCAAACTGCTTTGTTTCGCTTAAAAAACAAATCGAATACCTGCAAAAAAACCTGGAGTTTCATATTGCAGCCAATCACCTGCTGGAAAACTATATAAGCCTTATGGTAGCAGCAATTTGGCTGAGAGATGACCACCTTTTCCGGCAAGTCTTTCGTGGTTTTAAAAAGCAGGTAGCGGAACAAATTCTTACTGATGGTGCACATTACGAACTATCGCCAATGTATCATTGCATCATCTTTTCAAAGCTTCTGTTGGTGTACGATATCTATCTCTCAAACAACTGGCGCACCGTTGAAACCACATCCTTTCTTAAACCCTTCCTTTCACGCATGATGGGCTGGTTAAACAATATGCTGCTCTCCGAAACAATACCATTGGTAAATGATGCAGCGCCCGGAATTGCTCCGGAATATTCAGCGTTAAAAAATGCGTTCAATGCTTTAAAACTTTCTGCTGCAGACACTCCCTTATGCGACAGCGGTTATAGAACGGTGAAAACGCCGGCTTATCAGTTGTTGATGGATGTTGGAAACGTATTGCCCTCTTATCAGCCCGGCCATGCCCACAGCGATGCGCTTTCATTTATACTGCATGCAAAGCAAACCCCTATATTCATCGATATGGGCGTCAGCACTTATAACAATACCGAAACCCGCCGGCTCGAGCGCTCCACAGAAATGCATAACACCGTTACCATTAACCGGAAAAATCAATCGCAGATATGGTCGGCATTCCGCATGGGCAAGCGCGCCATGGTGACGATTGAAAAAGACACCGCCAACTCGGTTAGCGCACGCCATAGCGGCTACTACCGTTCCTTTAAGGCTACACATTGCAGAAATTTTTCATGGAGCGATCAGGAAATCATCATAGAGGACAAAATACTATCAGATGACAATCCGGTTTGCGAAGCTCATTTTCACATCGATTATAATTTAAAAGACAAACTTTCGGTTTCAGAGAATTCAATTTTTTTTCAGGAAGAAAACTTATCCGTTATTTTTGAACGGGCTATACTTGTTACAATGCAACCATACCAGCAGGCAATAGGATTCAACAAATCGATTGTGTCAGTTAAAATAGTCGTTTCATTTAAAAAGTATTTAACGACGAAAATCCGGTTCAGTTGAAAAACATTTTACTACTTTCTTATTATTTCGAACCTGATTTAAGCGCCGGTTCTTTTAGGAATACAGCACTCGTAAAAGCGCTTTCCAAAATGGCAGGCAACGATGTTCGTATACATGTAATTACCACGCAGCCCAACCGGTATAAGTCGTTTAGCAAGGCAGCAAAAAAGGAAGAAACAGACGGCAATGTTACCATTAACCGCATCTCCGTTCCCCGTCACGCAAGCGGATTTACCGATCAGATAAAGTCATACCTCGTTTATTATACTAAGGCGCAACAACTTGCCAACCGCAAATACGATTTGGTATATGCCTCCTCTTCGCGCTTGTTCACCGCTTATTTGGGAAAACAGATAGCCGAAAGAAATAAGGCTGTTCTTTACCTCGATATCCGCGACCTGTTTGTGGAGACGATGGACGAAATCCTGAACCGGCTGTCCATTTTCAAGAGGCCGTTGCTTTTTTTTATCCACCGCTTTTTCGAAGTTCCTACGTTTAAAAATGCCAACCATATCAATCTGGTATCCGAAGGCTTTAAACCTTACTTCACCGGATACAAAAACGCATCGTATAGTTTTTTTACAAACGCCATCGACGAGCAGTTTCTGGGTTTACAGCAGCGTGAAGGTTTGCCTTCATCGCCTAAAATCATAACCTATGCAGGGAATATTGGTGAAGGACAAGGCCTGGAAAAAATTATTCCGCAGGCTGCCGCTCAACTTGGTGAAGCATTTCGGTTTATTATAATTGGCGACGGCGGCACGCGGGCCAAATTGGAGGCAAACTTAAAAAGCTTAAACATTAAAAACGTTGAGCTGAGAAATCCGGTGAAGCGCGACGAGATAATAGAGCTATACAGAAATTCGCACTACCTCTTTTTACATTTAAACGATTACGTAGCATTTGAGCGGGTGATCCCTTCCAAATTGTTTGAATATGGAGGCACTAACCTGCCCATCGTTGCAGGTGTTGCGGGCTATGCGGCAAAGTTTGTACAACAACATCTTACCAACTATATTTTGTTTACGCCTTGTTCGGTAAACGAATTGGTGGAGAAGATTAAGGCAATGCCCTACAAAACTGAGTCGCGTGATACATTCATTCAAAAATATTCTCGTTCTGGAGTTTCCGACCAATTAGCGGCATCCATCCTCAACTATCTCTAATGCAATCCATTATACTTGCAGGCGGCTTCGGCATAAGGCTGCAGAAAATTGTTAGCAACGTTCCCAAACCTCTCGCTCCGGTAAACGGCAAACCGTTTCTACATTATGTCATTGCCCAACTCCGTCAATACCATTGTACGAAGTATGTGTTTTCGCTTTACCATAAAGCACATCAAATCGAAGATTTTATAAACGAGAGTTATCCGCAGCTTCCTGCCGCTTTTGTAACCGAGCCACAGCCTCTCGGCACAGGAGGCGCGCTTAAATTTGCCCTTCATCATACAACGGATTCAGACGTGCTGGTGGTAAACGCGGATACCTTCGCCGACGTTGATATTTCTGCCATGCACGAATTTCATCTTCAAAAAAAAGCAGACTGTACCATCGCCGTAAAAGAGATGACCAACTTCTGCCGATACGGCGCAGTATCGTTTCAGCCGGATGGAAGAATTACAGCTTTCGAGGAAAAGAAAAGCCTGCAACAGGGATATATCAACGCCGGATACCTTATCATAAACCGAAACTTGTTTGCAGATTTCGACAAAGAAATTTTCAACTTCGAAACAGGATTTTTAATCCACAACATAACGCGCTTAAACCTGTTTGCTTTTCCTTTTAAAAATACATTTATTGACATTGGTGTGGAAGAAGACTACCTTCTTGCACAACAGCTATTTATAAACCATTAGTTCATTATGAAAACTGCTTTAATCACCGGCATTACGGGCCAGGATGGCGCCTATCTTGCCGACCTGCTGCTCGAAAAAGGCTATTTTGTACATGGTGTAAAAAGACGAACGTCTTTATTTAACACCGACCGGATTGACCATCTGTACCAGGACCCGCACGAAAAAGACATCCGCTTTAAACTGCATTTCGGCGACCTCACCGACTCCACCAACCTCATCCGGATTATTCAGGAAGTGCAGCCCGACGAAATCTATAATCTCGCCGCCATGAGCCACGTAAAGGTGAGCTTCGACACACCCGAATACACCGCAAATGCCGATGGCATAGGCACATTGCGAATTCTGGAGGCCGTACGCATTTTAGGACTTACCCAAAAAACAAAAATATATCAGGCATCCACCTCCGAACTCTATGGGTTGGTGCAGGAAGTGCCACAAAAAGAAACCACTCCTTTTTATCCACGGTCGCCTTACGCCGTCGCAAAGCTGTACGCCTACTGGATTACGGTAAACTATCGCGAAGCCTATAATATGTATGCCTGTAACGGCATTTTATTTAACCACGAAAGCCCGCTGCGCGGCGAAACATTTGTTACACGCAAAGTAACCCGCGCCGTTGCAAAAATTGCGCTCGGTATGAAAGAAAAACTCTTTATGGGAAATCTTGATGCCTCCCGCGATTGGGGACACGCCAAAGATTATGTGGAAGCAATGTGGCGCATACTGCAACAACCCAAACCGGAAGATTATGTAATTGCAACAGGCGTTACAACAAAAGTGCGCGATTTTATTTTGATGGCGTTTGCTGAAGTGGGCATTACCATTGCATTTGAAGGCGAAGGCGTTGAGGAAAAAGGATATGTGCAGGCATGCAGCCATCCCGATTATCAGATAGAAATTGGTAAAGAAGTAGTAGCCGTAGACCCTGCCTATTTCCGTCCCACTGAAGTGGATCTGCTCATTGGCGATGCCACCAAAGCACAACAAAAACTGGGATGGAAACCCGCTTACACCCTCGAACAAATGGTGGCAGAAATGGTGGAGCACGACGTGAAACTATTCAGTGCCGACCGCTACCTGAAAGCAGCCGGCTACAGCATAAAAAACTATTTTGAGTAATGGAGCTGCAAAGTAAAATTTACGTGGCAGGCCACCGCGGAATGGCCGGATCGGCCATCGTAAGAAAGTTGAAGCATAAAGGCTTCAACAACATTATTGAACGAACATCGTCCGAGTTAGACCTCCGGAACCAACAGGCAGTGAATGATTTTTTCGCTGAAGTAAAACCCGACTATGTTTTTCTTGCGGCCGCCAAAGTGGGCGGTATCCTTGCCAACAACACCTATCGCGCAGAGTTTATTTACGACAACCTGATGATGGAGTGCAACGTAATGCACGCCGCCATGCAACATCAAACAAAAAAGCTTTTATTTCTCGGCTCGTCCTGCATCTATCCAAAGCTTGCACCGCAGCCGTTAAAAGAAGCGTATTTGCTTACCGGCGA
The DNA here is from genome assembly GCA_039811185.1 of Chitinophagaceae bacterium. GTDB lineage: Bacteria > Bacteroidota > Bacteroidia > Chitinophagales > Chitinophagaceae > JAEZDR01. The sequence continues at coordinate 126,282 of JBDHYF010000002.1, forward strand.
ACTCGAGCCCACCAATCAGCCCTACGCCATTGCAAAAATTGCCGGCATCGAACTCTGTAACGCATACCGCCATCAGTACGGCTGCAACTTCATTTCTGTGATGCCAACCAATTTATATGGCCCTAACGATAATTACGACCTCCATAATTCACACGTACTTCCGGCCATGCTTCGGAAGTTTATTACAGCAAAAAAAACAGGCGCGCCAACGGTAGAAATCTGGGGAACGGGTAAACCAAGAAGAGAATTTCTTTATGTGGACGACCTTGCCGATGCCCTTGTGTTTTTAATGCAGGAGTATAATGAAGAAGGATTTGTAAATATTGGCGTTGGGAACGACATATCGATAGAAGAACTTGCGCTGCTGATTCAGGACATTACGCAGTATAAAGGAAAGATTATTTTTGACACCTCCAAACCGGACGGCACGCCACGAAAACTAATGGACGTTTCCAGGCTGACCGCTCTCGGATGGAAGGCTCAAACATCGCTCAAAGAAGGTATTGAAAAAGTGTATCATTCAGTAAAAGATCAGTTTTAAACATGAAGCATATTATCATAACCGGTGGCGCCGGATTCATCGGATCGCATGTGGTGCGGCTCTTCGTAACCAAATATCCGCAGTACAAAATCATTAACCTCGATGCACTTACCTACGCAGGTAACCTGGAAAACCTGAAAGACATCGAAGACGCGCCCAATTACTTTTTTGAACGCGCCGACATTCTCCAACCGGAAAAACTCGACGAAATTTTTAAAAAGTACGATGTCACTGATGTCATCCATCTCGCCGCTGAATCCCACGTGGACCGCTCCATCCTTTCGCCAATGGATTTCATCTTCACCAACGTTGTGGGTACCGTAAACCTGCTCAACATTGCCAAAGCATATTGGAAAAACAATTTAAATCAACATCGCTTTTACCACGTTTCTACCGACGAGGTCTACGGCACTTTGGGCGAAACAGGTTTCTTCACCGAAACAACTCCTTATTCTCCCAACTCGCCCTATTCCGCAAGTAAGGCATCGTCCGACCATTTTGTGCGCGCTTACGGCGAAACCTACGGAATGAACTACGTTATTTCAAACTGTTCCAACAACTACGGCCCCAATCATTTCCCGGAAAAACTGATTCCCCTCTTCATCAATAACATCATTCAGAAAAAACCCTTGCCGGTTTATGGCGATGGAAGAAATACCCGCGACTGGTTGTATGTCATCGATCATGCCCGTGCAATCGACCTCGTTTTTCATGAAGGAAAAACACACGAAACCTACAACATCGGCGGCTTCAACGAATGGAAAAACATCGACCTCGTAAAACTGCTTTGCACACTGATGGATGAAAAATTAAATAGGAATAAAGGCGAAAGTGAGGCGCTGATCACTTACGTAAAAGACCGCCCCGGGCACGATTGGCGCTACGCAATCGACGCATCTAAAATAAACAAAACCTTAGGATGGAAGCCCTCCGTAACCTTCGAAGAAGGCCTCAGCAAAACAATAGACTGGTATTTGCAAAACGCTGAATGGCTTCAAAACGTTACATCAGGCGCATATCAACAATATTATCAAACCCAATACGAAGAAAGATAATGAGAGCGGAAGCAACAAAAATTAAAGATTGCTTTATCATTCACGACACTGTTTTTAAAGATGACCGCGGCTATTTTTTCGAAAGCTTCAACAAACAAAAATTTGCGGCAGCTACAGGTCTTGAAGTGGATTTTGTACAAGACAACCAGTCGAAATCTACACACGGCGTTTTGCGTGGCCTGCACTTTCAAACCGGCGAGTGGGCACAGGCAAAACTTGTAAGGGTGCTGAAAGGTAAAGTGCTCGATGTGGTGGTAGACCTGCGCAGAAATTCGCCCACATTCGGCCAGCACGTTGCGGTTGAATTATCCGAAGATTCGCACACACAATTTTTTGTTCCGCGCGGCCTTGCACACGGCTTTGTTGTGCTAAGCGAAGAATCCGTGTTTTTTTACAAATGCGATAACTACTACAACAAAGCGTCAGAAGGCGGCCTGTTATATAACGATACCGCTTTGGGAATCGACTGGAAAATTGATTTATCCAAAGTAGTTCTTTCAGAAAAAGATCAACTCAATCCCGCCCTCGCTCAACTCACTCAAACATTTTAGTATGAAAGGAATTATTCTCGCCGGCGGCTCCGGAACAAGGCTGTATCCCATCACAAAAGCCATTTCCAAACAGCTCATGCCCATCTACGACAAGCCAATGATTTACTATCCATTGTCGGTGCTGATGCTCGCCGGGATAAAAGATGTTTTAATCATCACCACGCCGGAAGATGCTCCGCAGTTTGAACGCCTGCTTGGCGATGGCAGCGAGCTGGGATGCAACTTTAACTATGCTGTGCAGCACGTTCCCAACGGCCTTGCGCAGGCATTTGTAATCGGCGACACATTTATCGGAAACGATAAGGCGGCCCTTATATTGGGCGACAATATTTTTTACGGATCAGGCTTCAGTAACCTCGTAAGCTCCTTCAATAACGTGGACGGTGCAGCCATCTTCGCATACGAAGTAAGCGATCCCGAGCGTTACGGCGTTGTGGAATTCGATGATAGAAAAATGGCCGTTAGCATTGAAGAAAAACCGCAGCAGCCGAAATCGAATTTTGCAGTTCCTGGCTTGTATTTTTACGATAACGAAGTAGTAAAGATTGCAAAAGAAATTAAACCTTCCGCACGCGGCGAATACGAAATTACCGACGTAAACCGGGTGTATCTCGAAAACAAAAAGCTTCATGTGGGTATCATGGATCGCGGAACGGCCTGGCTCGACACCGGCACCTTCGACTCGCTCAGCGATGCATCCGAATTCGTTCGCGTAATCGAAAAAAGACAAGGTCATAAAATCGGATGTATTGAAGAAGTTGCTTATCGCAAAGGCTTCATCAACCACAGCCAGTTAATGCATCTTGCCGAAAAATACAGCAAAAGCGGATACGGCCATTATCTCAAAAATGTACGGTTGTAAAACAAATTGTAAACAATAAAAATCTTCTGAAAGCCGCACCCAATGCGGCTTTTGTTTTATATCGATATTTTTATGTGGTCGGCTTTTAGCTCGTTCTTCATCGTCCCCCGTGTCACTCACTGCAAGGCTCAGCCCGCTTATCGGCAGGCATCCGTGCGATAAATTACCGCAGAATCTGATACACGGCCATGCTCACCAAATAAGCAATCAAGGTCATGTATCCCAACTGTATCAGCGGCCACTTCCAGGTTTTTGTTTCGCGCTTTACCACGGCTACGGTACTCATGCACTGCATTGCGAGCAGGTAAAAAAACATTAATGAAAAAGCCGTTGCCAGCGTATATACTTTCGATCCGTCGGGCCAGGTGGCCAACTGCATTTTCTGACGGAGCGAGAGGTTCGTGTCGTCTTCTTCCACACTGTACAGTGTGGCCATGGTGCCTACAAACAACTCGCGTGCGGCAAAAGAGGTAATCAGTGCAATACCGATTTTCCAGTCGTAACCGAGCGGCTTTATTGCCGGCTCTATGGTTTTACCAAGAATGCCCGCATAGGAATTTTCCAGTTTTTTGCTGTTATAAGCCCGCGTAAGTTCCGCCTTCTCCGCTTCAGATGCGGTTGCCATCGCCGCTTCATAGCTGTTGTGTACGGCCTCCATGCGGTTGCCGGGCCCGTACGAACTCAAAAACCATAAAACCAAACTCAAAACCATAATCACCTTTCCCACTTCAACCACAAAAATCTTTGCTTTCTCAATCATGGTGGTGATTACATTTTTCCATCGCGGAGCACGATATGTGGGAAGCTCAAGAATAAAAAAGCTTTTCTCGTTCAGCTTTACAAACCATTTTAAAACGGTGCTCACCAGCAGCGCCACAACAACGCCCGCCATATAAAGCATCATCATAATTAAGCCCTGCAAGCTCAGGAAACCAAAGTAGTACGTATCGGGCACCACCAGCGCAATTAAAATGGTGTAAACCGGCAGCCTTGCGCTGCAACTCATAAACGGCGTTACCAATATTGTGAGCAGCCGCTCTTTTTTGTTCTCAATATTTCTGGCGCTCATAATAGCCGGTACCGCACAGGCAAACCCGCTGATCATCGGCATTACGCTTTTTCCGTTAAGCCCGCTTTTGCGCATCAGCTTATCGCTTAAAAAGCTGATCCTTGCCATGTATCCGCTATCTTCCAAAATCGTAATCAACCCAAACAATATCATTATCTGCGGAATAAATACGAGAATTCCGCCGAGGCCCGCAACGAGGCCGTTTACAATTAAATCGCTCCACCACGCTTCGGGTAACTGAACGCTTAAAAATCCGGCAAGGGCAGCAAAGCCGTTTTCTATCAGCTCCATTGGATACTGAGCCAGCCAAAAAATGCTTTGAAACAACAAAAACAATACAGCCGTTAAAATTAAATAGCCCCAAACTCGGTGCAGCAGAATATTGTCGAGCTTTTCGGTAAACAGCTTTTTTTGCAGCGGATCGGGCTCCACCACATTTTGCTGCATAATTTGTTTAATGCGCGTATACCGCATTAAAATTTCTTCTGCCTGCGTTTTGGTGGCGTTAAACTTATACGTTGTTTTGATTTCTTCGTAGGCCTTGTGAAATGCCGATTCCGGCGGAAAATGATCGTGGTTGATAAGGCTGTGAACGGTGGCATAATCGCTTTTATGCGGCTGTAAATTCTTCGTGGCCTCAATAGCTTCGGGTGCAAGAGTTTTGTTGTCAATGAAATCGCGAAGCGGCGCTGCATACTTGTTTTCTGCTGTTTGTGCCAGTGCCTTTTTCAGCGCAGGAATTCCTTTGTTTTTGCGCGCATTAATGGCCACCACCGGCACGCCGAGCTCGGTTTGAAGGCCCGCAATATCAATTTCAATTCCTTTTTTTCTTGCAAGGTCCGTCATGGACAATGCCACAACTACAGGAATTTTTAAGTCGATAATCTGACTGCAGAAAAGAAGGTTTCGCTTTAGGTTACTTGCGTCGGCAACGAGCAAAACAACCTGCGGATGGATGTCTTTGTCGGCATTCATCAACACCTTATAAGCTACCCATTCGTCTTCGCGGCGCGGGTACAAGCTGTAAGTGCCGGGAAGATCGATGATGGTTGCATCGAGTGTGGCTGAAAGGCTGCAGATTCCGGTTTTTTTATCGACGGTTACACCCGGGAAGTTGCCAACCTTTTGGTTAAGGCCGGTGAGTAAATTGAATAAAGACGATTTCCCGCTGTTGGGGTTACCTACCAATGCAATATTTAAGAGGGGCTTTGTCATGCTGAAAAGCAAATCTATGAGTACTCGAAAATGCCGGCTTACGAATTCGGGAAGTTAGTGCTGTAAATACGTTAAAGCTATACGAGTGTTGTTTCGGCAGGAATGTTTTTTAGTTTTCGTTTGTAGTTAGTAAAAAGGCTGTGCCACTGAATTTTCAACACACCTAAAACGCCCTCTTTTAAAATTCCTTTGTGCATTTTGCTTACACCTTCTTTCCGGTCGATGAAAGTGATTGGCACTTCTGCAATCTTGAAACCTAACTTCCAGGCAGCAAATTTCATTTCAATCTGGAAAGCGTATCCCACAAATTTTATGGCGTCGAAATTTAAATTTTCCAAAACCGAACGTCGGTAGCAAATAAATCCTGCGGTAGGGTCGTTTACCGGCATCCAGGTAATCATTTTTGTATAAAGCGCGCCGCCTTTTGAATAAAACCGCCTGATCCACGGCCAGTTTGCAATGCGACCTCCTTTTACATAGCGGCTTCCTATAGCAACATCGGCATCCGTTATACATGCGCGGTACAATCTGTCAAGATCTTTCGGGTTGTGCGAAAAATCGGCATCCATCTCAAAAATGAAGTCATAGTTGTGGCGCAGCGCCCACTTAAAGCCATGAATGTAGGCAGTGCCGAGGCCCTGCTTGCCCCGCCTTTCTTCAAGAAAAAGAATACCCCGATAAACGGCAAAAAGGTCCTTCACAATTTGAGCCGTTCCATCCGGCGAGCCATCATCAATCACCAACACATGAAACTGCTGCTTTAACTGAAAAACAGCATCGAGAATACGGGTAATATTCTCCCTTTCATTGTAAGTGGGTATGATGACTAACTTTTGCAACGGCAACTGTTTTATTATGGCAGCGAAAATAAGTTATCGCATCATAAGTTTATTGGCCTATAGTTTTACGGCTTGCTTTAAGGTAACACGATTGAATATTTCGGTAAGCTTTTGTTTGGTATGCAACGAAAATTCACCTTTCATCATCCAGTCGTAATACTGTGGTTCGTCTTTTAAAACGGCTGCAACCGGCTTGCCTTTATGCTTCCCGAAGTTGAACACTTCAACACCGTTATCAAAAATAAAACGGCGTGAAAAATCCACAATTTCTTCTTCTCCCGTAAAGCGGCAAATGGTGTCGACACAGGTGCCGATATTAGGGTAGCGCTTCACTTGTGCACATAAAATTTCCCAGGTGGCCAGCGCATCGGCTTCCGCACTGTGCGCATCTTCCAAAATCTTATCACAATAAAATTTATAGGCCGCGCTCAGTGTACGTTGTTCCATCAGGTGGAAGATCCGCTGCACGTCAATCATTTTTCGTCCCTTCATGCTAAAATCAATGCCGGCACGGAGGAACTCTTCAACCAGCAACGGAATATCGAAACGGTTGCTGTTGTAGCCGCCGAGGTCGCATCCGTCGACAAACTGTTTCAGCTCGTTGGCGACAGCTTTAAACGTTGGCGCATCTTTCACCATTTCGTCGGTAATGCCATGCACAGCGGAGGCCGCTGGCGGCACGGGCATTTGCGGATTCAGGAGCTTGCGTTTTTTGATCTGCTCTCCCGAAGGAAGAATTTTTATCAGCGCAATTTCGATAATGCGATCGGTAGTAATATTTGTGCCTGTTGTTTCAAGATCGAAAATGACTACCGGCCGTGTGAGTTGAAGTGACATGTCAGGTTTGTTGGGTTATAGCGTTGGCAAAGGTTTCGATATCTGCCCCATCGTAATTGCCGCTGCTCATTAAAAGAATGTTAGAATTCGAGTAGTCTTGTTTCGAAAGCCATTCTATCAGCGAAACATGGGTGGTTAAGACAGAAAGATTGCTGTTATTAAATTCGGTTTTTACTAAAGCTGCATCCAAAGGCGGCAGGCGCTTGAGTTGGAGGGCGTGCGACGAATAAAATACAGCTGCTTCATCGGCGCTGTTGAGGCTGTTGCGGTATTGGGAGAGAAACTGCCTGCTTAAACTGCTGAAAGTGTGCAGCTCGAATACGGCTATCAGCTTCTTATCCGGATATTGTTGCCGCACTGCCGAAAGGGTTGCAGCAAGTTTGCTTGGCGCATGCGCAAAATCGCGGTACACGTTAATGCCATTTCCTTGTGCTATTAACTCCAACCGTTTAGAGGCGCCGGTAAAATGTTCTATGGCTTCCAAAAATTCGCCTGCAAAAACCTGTTCTGTTTTACACGCCAGATAAGCAGCGTGCAGATTCAACAAATTATGATCTCCGAATATCTTCAATTCTGCCTTCACGCCATCGAGCCAAACGAAAGTTTTTCCGTCTGCAATTTCATGCGGCGGGAGGCCATACGGCTGATACTGGATGTCGGAGCGCCGGTTTTCGGCAACGAGGCGTACGAGATGTTCGTCTGTTTCATTGTAGATTAACAAGCCGCCCGGTTCAATTTTATCGATAAAGATTTTGAACTGCTCTACGTAAAATTCGAAGGTTGGAAATACATTAATGTGATCCCACGCAATGCCGGTGAGGACCGCAATTTGCGGAAAAAGAAAATGGAACTTTGGCCGCTTCTCCAATGCGCTTGCGGGGTACTCATCGCCCTCGCAAACAATTACCGGTGCACCCGAAATTTTCACGCCGGCATCAAATCCTTTTAACCGCGCGCCGACAAGATAGTCGAACGATTTTTGTGCGTGTTGCAGCGCTTGCATAATCATGGCTGTGGTACTTGTTTTGCCATGGCTGCCACCAACAACGATGCGCTTTTTATCTTTCGTTTCTTCAAAAATGTATTCAGGGAATGAGTAAATCTTCAGATTCAGTTCCCGGGCTTTTTGGAGTTCCGGATTGTCGTCTTTTGCGTGCATACCGAGGATTACAGCATCCAGTTTATCGTGAATGTTGTTGGTATTCCAGCCTGTTTCAGCGGGCAGCAAACCACTTGATTGAAGAGCAGACAGGGCGGGCTCAAAAATTTCGTCGTCGCTTCCGGAAACCTCATATCCTTTTTTTTGGAGCGCAATGGCAAGCTGATGCATTACGCTGCCGCCAACAGATATAAAATGAACTTTCATTTTTACAACCTTTCTGAGCAGAAAAATTAAAATTGCATTCGTATTTATACGCAAAAAATAATTTGTCCGTTCTTATTTTAATTACTTTATTTTGTTTTCCTTCTATCTTTGAGAGATAGAATCGCAAATTAACTCTTTTACGTATGAAAAAAATATCCGTTGCTCTTTTGTTGGTGACGCTTTTAAGCAGCACTATTATTAGTTGTGCTTCACAGCGCGGAGTGGGCTGTCCTACCACAAACAAAAAGTATTTTAGGGCCTGATTATTGAACAGCTAACGCTATGGAATGGAAAACATTATCAACTGAAGATCAGCTCACTGATATTGAACAGGCGTCTTTCCGGAAACCACAGGTAATTTTTAAACACAGTACCCGCTGCAGTATCAGCAGCATGGCTTTAAGCCGCTTGGAAAGGTCGGGTTCTGAAGGTATGCACGCAGATTTTTATTATCTGGATTTGCTTGCGCACCGTAATGTTTCGAACGCTGTTGCCGATTATTTTAAGGTGCAGCATCAGTCGCCTCAAATCATCGTTGTAAAGGAGGGAAAGCCGGTTTACAACGAAAGCCATCTGGCAATTGCAATGGATTCCATCTCCGACCATTTATAGCACATTAAAAGCAGTTTTTATGCTGATAACAATTTTTGGAGCCAGCGGCAACGTTGGTAAAAGGGTAGTAAGCGTAGCCCTCGCAAAGGGTCATGAAGTAAGAGCGTTCGGACGTAATGTGGAGGGTTTTATTGATGCGGACCTTGCACACCGAAACATCCACGCCATAAGAGGATATGTATTTAATGAAGAAGACGTTTTTAAGGCGGTGCAGGGTGCTGATGCCGTGCTTTCTGTTTTGGGAGGCGATTTTCTCGGAACCGATAAGACCCGCAGTCTGGGCATGAAGAACATCATTCATCAAATGGAAAAAGCCGGAGTAAAACGTATTGTTGCGTTGGGAGGAATGGGTGTTTTGCAGCAGGATGAAAATTCAATTATTCTCGAATCGGAGCATTATCCCGAACAGTATCTTCCTGTTGGCCGCGAGCATCTGGAGGCGTATAGTTATTTGAAAGAATCATCGCTTAACTGGACGTTCATTGGGTCGCCCGATATTAAAGATGAAGAAGGAGATGGGCTGTTTACTGTTAAAGACAGCTATGTTCCCGACAACAACGCCGGCCATATAAAAGCAGGAAACATTGCATTGTTTATGGTGATGGAGTTGGAAAAAAATGAACACATTAAAAAAGCAGTCGGCATCTCCGATATAGAAGCGACATCCTGATTCTTCAATCTTCAATCGTCAAGTCAATCCGTCAAAAGGGTAAGCCAACTCCAAGTTGAAGCGCCCAATTGTTTTTAACGGGCTTGCCGGCATACTCATCGTTTTTCCAGGTGAAGTTGGGAAGCAGCCAGCCGTTATTCTCGCGGCGCGCCGGATCTTTCAGCTTAATACCAAAATCAATACGCACTAAAAAATAGCTGAAGTCCAAACGAAGCCCTACGCCTGTACCGATGGCAATATCCTGCCACAAGCGTTTAAAGCTGAATACACTCGAGTCGGTGGCCTGTACTTTATTCAAGTTCCAGATATTTCCCGCGTCAATAAATGCTGCCCCGTCGACAGTGGCCGAGCCGATTGCAAATAATTTTTTCCGATACTCGAGATTGGTTTCAAGCTGCATATCGCCGAATCGGTCTGTGAAGGTGGACGAAGTATCGCTGCGGATGGACGAGCCAAGCCCGAGTTGCCGAAGTCCCCATGCACGCATGGAGTTAGGTCCGCCGGCGACAAACTGTTTATAAAATGGAAGTGTGGTTCCCATACCGCCTTTTCCATAGTTTACTCCCACACCCAAAAAAGTTCGCCAGGCAATTTCGTTTTTATTGCCCTGCACCTTTGTAAATGTTTTGGTACGTACATATTCTGCTTCGCCTTTTACATACTGATACAGGTCTTTCAACAAATTTTCAGTTCCGGGAAGCCCTGAAAATTCAAAGCCAAAACGCCACTGGTTTATATAAGTTGCGTTGTTTTTATCGGGGTACAGCTTGGTGTAGTTGATGCCGCCGCCGATAATTGTACCAGTGTTAAATGCCGATTGCAAAAACGGATTGCTTTGAAATGCCTGACGCAGGCCGTCCAATGTATCGAGCGAGTACAACTCAATATTCGGAAAGCGGATAGACCAGGTATTGTTTCCTCTTCTCCACTCGAAGCCGGCGCTTGAAGTAAGTGAGCGCAGGCGGAAAAATTCCTGTCGGTCCGTATACGAGCCGCCGATGTTGAAGATGGTTTTTGCGCCTTCTCTTGTCCATTGTTGTTGCGAAACATTCAGTAGCCTTAACCCAAAAAAACCATTGCGATATATTTTGCTTAAGACGCTGTCTACAACCGATGGCCACCTCAGTCGCGGAAGGCTGAGGGTATAACTTGCAGACGACTGAAGCGTTTGCAGCAGTTGCGTGTTTTTTGCAAAGCTCAGTTCTACACCGTTGCGCACATTGATAATTTGCTGAAACGCTTTTCGACGGAAATTTTTATCGCGAACGGTGGTATTCAGTGCAAGGCCAAACAAGTTTACCGAACCTAAAAAATCGCCGGTGTTGCGGCTTGCTTCGAGGTTTGCGGTGAAATTATACCGTTGTGCAGGAACCAGCAGTATGTGGAAATTGAGGCTGTCGCCATCGCTCGGAATGATTGCCGCATCCACCTGATTCCATGCCCCGAGTTGCCCCAGCGTATTTAACGTACGATAATACCGGCTCTCATTGTATAACTGCTTCTTTCTGATGAAAGTTTGTTCGCTCATAGGATGAAAGCGGAACATTTTGTAATCGTCTTTCTTTACAATAAAGTTTCTGAATTCGGTGTGCGCAAAAGGATAGCTGATGAAACTGTCAACCACTTCAATTCCGTTATATTCCGGATAGTAAAAAACGCTGTCTACATAATACTGTTTCAGATTTTCCGGAAACCTGTATTGCGCATCCACCTGCGAGCGCAGTTTAAACACCACTGAAGCAGTGGGCTGCTGTTGTTTTTTTATTTCCATATCGAGCAGCATATTCAGTTGCTCGGCCGGGTCAATATACACGTTAAAAAGTTGTGCATTGGAGGTGTCAACGTGCGCAATGATATCTTCTCTTGTTAATTTAAAATATCCGTTTTGTCGTAACAACAGAATATTTCTGTCGAGCTCGGCAGCGATTGAAGCAGTGGTGAAAACAGAATGTCCTTTTTTAATTAATGATTTTCCGATGTTTGACTGTGTTATTTTTTGAATGGCAGAATCGGCAAAATCGAATGCAAACGAATCGATGAGCGTTGGCTTTCCGGTGTTTATATTGATGGTGATTTTTGCCCTTATCTGATTGCCCACAGTATCGAAGGGTGGAACAGAATCGTGCAACACAGCATGGTAGTATCCCTGCGATCGGAGGTAAGATTCCATAAACGAAAGCGTGTGCTGCAGCCGGATGGAATCGAATACCGGCGGGTTACTGAGTTGCCGTGATACAAGAAACCGGTTACGCCATCGCGCTTTCAGACTATCATCCCAATAATTCCCCAGTTCGGCAGTAAGTCTTTTTTTATCATCTTTGGAAATATTCCCTTTAACGTTGATTCTGTTTTGATATACGAAGGGTGTATCGGGAGGATAGTTTTTGACACTACAGGAAGTAAGAAAAGCAAGCCCGCACACAAAAAGCAAAAGCAGGAAATTGGCGCCGCGGGTTAAAAACATAAGGCAATGATCAGTAAAAATGAGGCCAAATATATCCAAAGTTTACAGCAGAAAAAAAACCGCAACGTGCATCAGTGCTTCACGGTGGAAGGTGTAAAAATGTTTGAAGAGCTGTGTGCATCGGGCTATGCAGTGGAGAAGGTTTACACCACTTCAGAAGCCATTTTTTTTCGTGCTCAGGATTTGTTTGGTGAGGCGAAGGCGCAACGTGTAGCAGATTTTGAATTGGAAAAAATCAGCTCGCTACAAACGCCAAACGAAGTAGTTGCCGTTGTAAAAATGCCTTTCTCAGCGGGTAGCATCAGCGATGGGTTTATGATTGCGCTCGACTGCATTCAAGACCCCGGAAATATGGGTACCATCATTCGGCTTGCCGACTGGTTTGGAGTGAAATCGATTATTGCATCGCAAGATTCGGCCGACTGCTATAATCCAAAAACGGTGCAGGCAACCATGGGCAGTATTTTTCGCGTGGAAATGCATTATCAGGACCTTGATGCCTTTCTCGATGCAAAGGCGGACGTGCCCGTGTTTGGCGCGCTTCTTTCCGGCAAAACCATCTACGAGTGCGAACGGGTTTCAAAAGGAATTTTATTAATCGGTAACGAATCGAAAGGCATATCCCACGCACTGAAGCCAAGGGTGCATCATGCCATTACCATTCCGCGAAAAGGAAATGCTGAATCGTTGAACGCAGCGGTTGCTACAGGCATTATTTTATCACATCTACTTAAATAATATGTTTTTTGTTCTGTCGAAATTGGTGGCGGTGCTGGTGTTTCCTTTCACTTGGTTTGTGGCTTGTTTTATCAGCGCACTACTCCTGAAAAATCCGCAATGGAAAAGAAGACTGATGGTTAGCGCCTTAGTTATTCTTTTCCTTTTTGGAAACAAACTGTTGTTTGGCACTATCAGCAAATCGGTTCAGCCGCCGCCCGTATCCTTTCGTCCGTCGGATCGTTTTTCGTGTGGAATTCTGATGGGAGGCATGGCAGGCTACGATAATAACGGGACGGGATATTTCAATGCAAATGCCGACCGCTTTATTGCCGCAGTAGAGCTTTATCATCAAAAACATATTCAATACATTCTTATCACCGGCGGCAGCAGCAGCGTGCTCCGCGCCAACTATAACGAAGCGGCATTTGTATCGGCACATCTGGCTAAGGCAGGAGTTTTAAAACAACATATTTTAATTGAACCAAAGGCGAGAAATACATTTGAAAACGGCATTTATGCCAAACAAATGCTCGACAGCCTTCGTCTTGCACCGCCTTATGTACTCATTACATCAGCTTCGCATATCAACAGAAGCATGAAGGTGTTTCACAAAGTGGGACTTACAAATACGGTTGCCTATCCTTGTAATTATATTGTGATGGATAAGCACGGTTTGTTCGATTATTTTTTACCCCAAACAGAAGTGTTTTATGCGTGGCAGAAAGTATTGAAGGAATGGATAGGAACACTCGCCTACCGGTTAACCGGAAAAGCTTAGTTAAACTGAACTGCCTTTACAGGGCGGATGGTCCGCACAATGTTGGCCGGAATAATCAGCGCTAAAAAACATACCACCAAAGTTGATGCAGCCACAAGAAAAAATTGTCCCCACATCATGGCTACCGGCGCGGTGGAAACATAGTAAGAAGCTTCATCTAACCGAATAAATCCTGTTTTTTGCTGAAGGAAACACAGCCCGACCCCAAATAAAAATCCCGCCGTCACACCAATGGCCGCAATGTAAGTTGCGTGCAACAAAAATATACGTTGAATCAGCGCGTTGCTCCCGCCGACAGCCTTTAAAATTCCTACCATTTTGGTGCGTTCCAACACAAGAATCAACAAACAAGTAATGAGATTGATGATGGCCACGATCGACATAATGATGAAGATAACATCGCGGTTAACATCCTGAATGGAAAGCCAGTCGAAAATATTCGGGTACACATCTTTTATCGTTCGGCTCACCCATCGATCGGGTAACATCAAATAAATTTCTTCGTTGGTATTGGCCATCATTTTATAATCGGAAAGCAAAACTTCATACCCGCCAACCTGCTGTTGGTTCCAGTTATTCAGCCGCCTGATCAAATCAATATCACCAACGGCAAACAGCTTATCAAACTCTTCAATGCCTGTTTTATAAATGCCGACCACCTTCAGCTTCCGCGAAAATGTTTTTCCTTTTTCTGCCGATATAAAATGGAGCGCTACGGTATCGTTAAGCGCAATGTTCAACTCCGCAGCAATCGCTGCCGGAACCGTAATTTCTTTGGAGTAGCTGCTGTCGTTAAATGCAATCCAGCGCCCTTCCGTTAAGAACGGCTTCATGTTTTGAAAGCGGTAGTTGCGGTCCACACCTTTAAACAGTATGCCTTCTATTTCGCCTTTGTTTTCTATTACAGCACTTTTTGTGGCAAAAGCGTTCACGTGCTGTACCTCTTTCAGTTGTTTAATTTTTTGAAGGATGGGCGCATTTTCAGTGATGGGGCTTTCTTCGGCTATTAAGGCTTTTGCAGGCTCGTATTGCTGAATGCGAATGTGGCCCCAGAAGCCAAATACTTTTTCGCTCACCGTTTGCTGAAATCCGTTTACGAAAGCGATGGTAAGAATCATTGCCGCTACACTTAGCGCCGTTGCTGTGGTGGCAAGCCTTATGATAAATCGCGACAGTGATTTGCTGCGGTTAAAACTGATTTTTTTTGCAATAAAAAAGGCAACCTTCATTCACGAAATTGTTAAAGCTGTGCGCACTAAAGGTTGCCAATATACAAAGCTTTAGTTTGCAACGAATAGTTTATGTTTATACCTAAATGCCCGATTATGCGATTTGTGATAGTGACGGCTTTTCTCGTTTTTTATTTTGCCGCTAATGCTGCCGAGCCCGATAAAATTTATAACGAAAACATTCACTCAGTTCAACTTTTTTTGGCGGGAAACCCGATGACTTATCCGGTAATCCAGCCGCTCGAAACCAATAAAATGCAGTTGGAGTTCGACGACCTTACAGCCAACATCGACAATTATTACTATGCCTATCAGTTGTGCGATGCCAACTGGCAGCCCGTGGATTTGAGTCCATTCGATTACGTAAAAGGGTTTACGCAAAATCGGCTCAGCTTGTATCGCGTTTCGTCTATTGCCTCTACCAAGTACATTCATTATAGCGCTTCCCTTCCGGAGCGAAACAGCCTGCCTTCCAAAACAGGAAATTATCTGCTTAAAGTTTTCCGGAATGGCGACACTACACAACTTGCTTTTACCAAAAGATTTTTGGTAACCGATAACGCTGTAAACGTTGCAGCACGCATGGTACAGGCGTTTAATCCCCAATATTTTCGCACTCATCATAAAATACAATTTACGGTCGATCAAACAAAGTTGAATGTGGTAAACGTGGCGTCGCAGATAAAAGTGGTAGTGATGCAGAACTGGCGGTGGGACAATGCGAAAACGGGCGTGCAGCCCACTTTTATAAAAGGCAATCTGCTTGAGTACAGCGGCGAAAACGAATTTGTTTTCCCTGCGGGAAGTGAATACAAATGGCTCGACATTAGAAGTTTTCGATATCAGAGCGATCGGGTAGCAAGCGTTGATAAACTTGCGAAGCCGTGGACGATAAACGTTTATCCGGATAAAGAACGAACCGATCAGCGGTATATTTTCAACACCGACCACAATGGTTTTTTCGAAATCAGTACCACAGAAAGTCTTAACCCATATTGGCAAACCGATTATGCAAACGTCAGATTCACTTTTATTCCATCTAATCATTCGCCTTACGCGGACCGCGATGTTTTTATAGGCGGACAGTTTAATAACTACGAAAAAAACGAAAACAGCAGAATGGTGTTTAATAGCGGGGAAGGCGTTTACGAAAAAACACTGCTTCTAAAACAAGGGTATTACAATTATTGTTACCTCACACAGTCCACAAAAGACGGAAGCATCAACTTTACAGATCAGAATTTTTGGGATACTGAAAACGAATACACCGTGCTTGTTTATTACAAGCCGTTGAGTGGGCGTAGCGACGAACTGATTTCTGTTACGAGTTTCAATTCAAAGTCGTTCGTATCGAAAGGAATCGGATTTTAGTTTATAAAAATCTTAAACAAATTCTTTCATTAAATGGGCGGCGTTTGCTATTTTTGCCCCGGCAGGTCTTGCACGACCAGCTCCTGTTGAAACTCCCCAGGGTCGGAAGACAGCAAGGATAAACGGTTGTAGCGGTGCGATGTAAGTAATCTGCCATTTTTTATGTCCGTACTTTATCCGGATTCTTTAAAATAAATTCCTTCCAGTCTTTTGTTTTTGATGTGTTGAGTTTTGTGCGGTTGCCGTTTTCGTAATGATGGCAGAGTGCTACTGCAAGCGCATCTGTTGCATCGTAATACTGCGGTTTTTCCTGAAGTTTTAAGATGGTTTGCAGCATCTTCCAGACTTGTTCTTTATTCGCATTTCCGTTTCCCGTTATTACTTGTTTTATTCTTTTTGGCGAGTATTCGGTTACTTCAACGGCGGCTTGTATTGCGGCCGCAATGGCCACACCCTGCGCCCTGCCCAGCTTCAACATGCTTTGTACGTTTTTTCCAAAAAATGGCGCCTCAATAGCAAAGTAGTCCGGACGATATTCCGCTACCAACATCGAAACTTTGTTGTGAATGTGCTGCAGTTTTTGGTAGCTGTCCTTCTGCGATGAAAGCTTCAGTACATCCATCTGTACCAAACCGGCTTTATTTCCGCTTATTTCAATTACCGCATAGCCCATCAGAATGGTTCCCGGATCAATACCCAGAATTATTTTGCTTTCGTTCACGCTGTGAAGTTATTGCCTATTTCCAATGTGCATCTAATGAAACAACAAATTCGTTTTAAATTGATTTATTTTGTTTCAACATCAGCACTGTGAACAAAAAAAGAGTAAAGGTTGTAATCAATTATATTCTTGGGCCGTTGTTATTTCTTTTCCTCAGCTACTCCATATTTAATCAGATAAAACATCAGGACAACCTTGAGCAGTCGTGGAAAGCCATTGTTTCGTCCCTTACCGGTACGGACGCTTGGAAGCTTTACGCAGTTGTGCTGCTCAGTGTTTTAAACTGGGGACTCGAAAGCAGGAAATGGCAAATACTCGTAAAACCTATTCAGGAAATCTCTTTCTTAAAAGCCTTTAAAGCCATATTAACCGGGTTAAGCCTGTCGCTTTTTATTCCTAACCGGCTGGGCGAATACCTCGGCCGGATGCTTTTTATGAACGAAGGAAATAAACTCCGTTCCATTGCGCTAACTGTGGTAGGCAGTATCAGCCAGATTATTGTGACTTTAATTTGTGGACTTACGGGTTTTGTTTTTCTGAGGAAGTTATTGATGGATAGTTTTATTGGCGAATGGGCCGGTAAAATTTTTTGGATAAACGCAATCATCGTAATCGTTGCACTCGTTAGCTTCTTGTTGCTGCTGCTGTACTTCAAACTAAAAAAAGTTGTTCAGTGGTTTGGAAACTGGAAGCTGGTACAGCGCCTTCAGTTCTTTATCGAGCACGTTAAAGACTTCAACGCCTTCACATTAACAACAATTTTAAGATTGTCGTTTTTACGATACGTAGTGTTTATAGTCCAATACATTCTTTTATTTCAGCTCTTTGGTGTGGGCATTCCGTTACCCGAAATGGCGCTGATGGTGAGTGTACTTTTTTTGGTGCTGATAATTGTGCCAACGCTTCCCATTGCCGATGTAGGAGTAAGAGGTGAAATAGGAATCCAGCTTTTTGGCTTATTAAGTGCTAATAATGTAGGTATACTCGCCGCCGCAGCAGGTATCTGGCTTATTAATTTAATAGTTCCTGCTATTGCCGGCGCCTTGTTTATATTAAGCGTAAAATTATTTGACCGATGAAACAAAAACTATTGATCTTTCTCTTTTCTTCTTTATTGTACTTGCCACTTAGGGCCGGAAACGATTTTTGTGGCATTAAAAATACCGCATTTCAGGCCGGTGAAAATATTACTTACACAGTATTTTATAATGTTGTGGGCATTTACGTAAATGCAGGCACTGCAAACTTTGCCACCTCACTTACCAGAATGAATAACAAGCCGGTTTATCACATTGTAGGTACGGGTACCTCAAACTCGAGTTACGACTGGATATTTAAAGTGAGAGACCGTTATGAAACCTTCATCGACACGGCAACGCTGCAACCTTATAAATTTATCCGAAATATTGATGAAGGCGGATATAAAGCGCACGAAGACATCACCTTTAATCAGGAAACAAATACGGCTATTACGAACAAAGGAGTGTATAAGGTTCCCGAATGTGTGCAGGATGTGGTAAGCGCAATTTATTATGCACGGAACATCGACTTCAGCAAATACAAATACAACGATCAGATTCCGTTTAACATGTTTCTCGACAACAATGTTTACAACATGTACATCCGCTACCTCGGAAAAGAAACCATCAAAACAAAATACGGAAAATTCCGTGCAATTAAGTTTAAGCCATTGCTGGTAAAAGGTACCATATTCGAGGGAGGGGAGAAGATGACTGTTTGGGTTACAGACGATCAGAACAAAATTCCTATCCGCATTGAAAGTCCGATTGTGGTGGGAAGCGTTAAGGTAGATATGATGGGTTATCGAAACCTGCGCTATCCGCTCACATCATTGGTTAGCTGGTAATAGTTTAGATAGTTGCACCACAGCCGTTGCACCTTTTTGATTGGGTGATGCTATTTTAATTGAACCGTTAATCAGCACCAGATATTCTTTCAGCAAAATCAGCCCCAGCCCGCTGCCATGTTCGTTACGGGTGCCGGGCACAGAATAGTTTTTTCCTGAATTAAATAAATGAGAGATGGTCCATTCGTCGATTCCGGTTCCTGTATCCCAAATGGTGAACAAATAGTGATTGCTGGTTTCTTCCAGTTGGATATTGATGATGCCCTCTTCGGTAAACTTTACTGAGTTATCGATTAAGGTGGAGATGATAAAAGTAAGTGCGCATTCAGAATAAGGGATGTTTACAGGAAGCACTTTGTTGATGAAAATGATTTTCTTTTCATGCGCCCGTGGTTGAAACTGCTCAATTACCTTTTCTACCACCATCCTTGCATTGCTCGATTCGGAGTTTAGCTTTGCACTTTTGTTATGAAGGTTGCTAAAGTCGATGACATTTGCCAACATCTTAATGGCCGCTTCTACTTGTTTGGACGCCATTGCAAACATCTCGTCGGCCTCTTCGTCGTTAATGATGCCTTCGTGTTTGAGGTCGAAGACGGATTGTATGGATGCGAATGGATTTCTCACATCATGCGCGAGAACCGACACCAGGCGCCTTTGTAACCGCCGGCACTTTTCCAGTTCATTTCGAAAATACTGCGAGTTATACTGACTCAATATTTTTTCGCCAACCAGCTTCATCAACATTTTTTTCTCCGCTGAAAAAGGCACCTCTTCTTCGTGTAGTACACAAATAAATCCGGCGCTGCCGCCCATTTTTATTTTCTGTAAAGCAAAATACTTCAGGTAGTTTCCCGAGTCGGATGTTTCGTCCAGAAAATCTGCATTACTGTTCGAGTCTGCCCATTCATCGCTTCCGGAAAAAAAAACGCGGAGCGCATCGGCCTTCAGTACATTCTTGAACGGAACGAAAGTGGTGCTCACAATTTTTGCATTCCCGCCTTCGTAAAGGGCTGTAAAGCAAAACGAAACACCGAGTTTATCGGCCGCTTCATTCGCATACACATTCAGGTTTATTATCTCAGTTTCAACACTGCCCGGCGGAAACAACGGCTCGCTTTTAAACATCGGAAGAAACATTCGTTATTGCCTGCAAATGTATTGCGAAACAACATCTGGCGGCGGCTTCTGCGGGCTTATCTACAAAATGAGCAAACTCATCAATCTTAATAAAATATTCAGAATTTAAACACATTATATTTACAGATAATAGTTCAATAACAGTTTATGAGGCTATATTTTCAGCTTTGTTTTCCGATCCTTCTTCTCTTTTCCTGTAAAACCAAGAGCAAAGATGCCGATACAAAAATGCCGCCGCCGCGCCCCGTTACCAATGTGGAAGTAATAATAGCAAAGCCGCAGTCGCTTTCCGGCACGGTTGAGGCTAACGGGACGGTTATTGCAGCGGAGTCGGTAGAACTTAAGTCGGAAATTAATGGCCGCATCACTTATCTGCACATTCCTGAAGGGAAAACGATAGCTCGCGGAACGGTTATCGCCCGCATTAACGACGCAGACATCAAAGCGCAAATTCAAAAGAGCCGTGCCCAGCTTGCGCTTGCCGAAAAAACGGCCGAGCGATTTAAAAAACTTGCCGATATCGGCGGCCTCAGCCAAAGCGAGTATGATGTGGCGGTGAGTGAAATTGCCACTATTAAAGCTGAGATAAATTACCAGTATGCACAGCTCGAAAAAACCGTTATTAAAGCACCTTTCAGCGGCGTGGTAGGCCTGCGCAATGTGAGTGCGGGTGCGTACGTGAGCCCTTCTACCGTGCTGGCAACGCTGCAAAAAACCACAGAGGTAAATATCGATTTTACGCTTCCGCAAACCTTCGTTTCAAGCATTAAAACCGGTTTAAAAGTTAAGGTGGTTACTGCCGACAACCGCGAGCTGAATGCCACCATTATTGCTATTGAGCCTTTAGTGGAAGCGAGTACCCGCAACGTTAAAGTGCGGGCAACGTTGAATAATGCGGCAATCAGTCCCGGTGCATTCGTAAAAGTTTACATACAAACCGATGACAATAAACCGGTAATTCTTGTACCCGCCAACGCAATTATTCCCGAATCGAACGGAAAGAAACTGATTGTGGTGAAAGCAGGCAAGGCCGAATTGGTAACGATTGAAACCGGAGTACGAAAAGAAGCACTTGTTGCCGTGAAAGACGGGATTGAAACGGGCGATTCTGTTGTGGTAAGCGGTGTGTTATTTGCCAAGCCGGGCGCGCCGGTTAATGTGAAGGCGGTGGTTGACATTGAAAAGTTTAAATAAAGATTTTTAGCGAATGAATATTTCGGAGCTGTCGTTGAAGCGGCCGGTGCTTGCCACCGTAATGAATATAGCAATTCTGTTGTTTGGAATAGTGGGTTATACCTTTCTTTCCGTTAGAGAATATCCGGCTGTTGATCCGCCCATCATTAATGTGCGCACAAGCTATACGGGCGCCAGTGCCGACATTATTGAAACCCAGATTACCGAGCCGCTCGAAAAAAGGATTAACGGCATTCAGGGTATCCGCACAATTTCGTCGTCCAGCTCGGTGGGCGCCAGCAATATTACCGTTGAGTTTAATCTTGGTGTTGATTTGGAAGCCGCCGCAAACGATGTGCGCGACAAAGTTAGCCAGGCCATTCGAAACCTGCCACAGGATATAGATGCTGCTCCCGTAGTGAGTAAGGCAGATGCCAACAGCGATTTTATATTACTGCTCGCCATTCAAAGCCCAAGCAAAGGACTGCTGGAGTTAAGCGACTACGCTGAAAACGTATTACAGGAACGTCTGCAAACCATCAGCGATGTGAGTGCAGTAAATATTTTCGGGCAGAAGCGCTTTAGTATGCGCATTTGGCTTAGCCCCGATAAAATGAACGCCGCCGGCGTCAGCTTCACCGATATTCAAAACACGCTTAACAAAGAAAATGTTGAAATTCCGTCGGGGAAAATTTATGGCGATAATACCGAGCTTACCATCCGGACGCTTGGCCGCCTTTCCACAGAAGACGACTTCAACAACCTGATCATAAAGGAAGATGCCAGCGGTATTATCCGCCTGTCAGACATTGCTAAAGTTGAGCTCGGCCCGGAAAACGAAGAGTTCAGTTGGAAATTCAACGGCGTGCATGGTGTGGGGCTGGCGGTAATTCCGCAACCCGGCGCAAACTATATCGACATAGCAAACGAGTTTTATAAGCGCCTCGACGATATTCAGCGAAGCAGTAAAAGTGATATCGTGTTTAATGTATTAATCGACAATACAAAAAACATTAACCGCTCATTGCTCGAAGTAAAAGAAACGCTGGGTATTGCACTTACGCTTGTGGTGCTCGTTATTCTGTTTTTCTTCCGAAACTTTTTGGTGGCAGTGCGCCCGCTTATCGATATTCCGATATCGTTGCTTGCCACATTCTTCATCATGTACCTCGCCGGGTTTTCTATCAACGTGCTTACGCTGCTTGCGATTGTGCTGGCAACGGGCCTTGTGGTGGACGACGGCATTGTAGTAACGGAAAACATCTTCCGAAAACTCGAACAGGGACTGCCGATAAAGAAGGCAGCGCTCGAGGGCAGCAAAGAAATCTTCTTCGCCGTTATCTCTACCTCTGTTACGCTTGCGGTGGTATTTCTTCCCGTTATTTTTCTGGAAGGCTTTGTGGGCAGTTTGTTTCGCGAGTTTGGGGTGGTAATTGCCGGAGCCGTTTTGGTGTCTGCCTTTGTATCATTAACCATTACACCGGTGCTGAACGTAGTGCTGAACCGGAAAGACATTCATGGTAAGTTCTACCATAAAACCGAGCCTTTCTTTACCGGAATGGAAAACGGCTACAAAAGTTTACTAACCCGTTTTATGCGGGTGCGATATGTTGCCTGGATAACTATTGGCGTTTGTGCGGTAATTATTTATTGGCTGATGAGCACTTTGCAAAGCGAAATAGCACCGATGGAAGATAAAAGCAACATCCGTTTTTCGGTGAGTGCGCCTGAGGGAACCAGTTACGATTATATGCAGGTGATATCGGACAATATTGCCGATTACTTATACGATTCCATTCCGGAACGCGACTTTGTTTTTAATGCAACGCCATCATGGGGTGGCGGTGTAAACTCGGCCATTGCACGGATTGGACTTGTGCCGCCCGACCAGCGCGAGCGTAGCCAGAACGATATTGCCATGTCGCTTCAAAAACAATTGTCGCGCTTCAGTCAGGCAAGGGTTTTTGGTATTCAGGAACAAACCATCTCGGTAGGTTTAGGATCGAGGGGTGCGTTGCCGGTTCAGTTTATTCTTCAAAATTTAGATTTTGAAAAGTTGAAAGAAGTGTTACCGAAGTTTTTGGAAGAAGCAAGAAAGAGCCCGGTTTTTCAGAACGTGGATGCCAATCTTAAATTCAACAAGCCGGAGTTGCAACTTACGATCGACCGGCTGAAAGCGAAAGACCTTGGCCTTACAACTACCGACGTTGCGGGCGTGGTGCAAGCAGCTTTCAGCGGTAGAAGGCTTGCGTATTTTACCATGAACAGCAAGCAGTACGAAGTGATTGCTCAGGTTGAAAAGCCCGACAGAAGCACACCCGCTGACATTGAAAAGCTTTATGTGGTAAACAACCGCGGTGAAAGAATTCCACTGTCGGCCGTAGTAAAACTGGAGGAGTCGAGCAATCCGCCCACACTTTATCATTACAATCGTTTCCGTTCGGCTACTGTTTCAGCTTCTCTCGCAGAAGGAATGACTATTGGAGATGGTGTAAAAGCCATGCGCGAAATTGCCGCTTCCTTACTGGATGAAAGTTTTCAAACGTCGCTCGGCGGCCCTTCCCGCGATTATGAAGAAAGCTCTTCCAATACGGCTTTTGCGTTCGGGCTTGCGCTCATACTGATTTATCTGGTGCTTGCGGCGCAGTTTGAAAGTTTTGTCGATCCCTTCATCATCATGCTAACGGTTCCGCTTGCGCTTGCAGGCGCATTGTTAAGCCTGTGGCTGTTTAATCAAACCCTTAATATTTTTTCTCAAATCGGGATGATTATGCTGATAGGGCTCGTCACCAAAAATGGAATTTTAATTGTTGAATTTGCAAACAAAAAAAGAAAGAGCGGAATGGATAAGCTTACTGCAGTGATTGAGGCTTCTACACAGCGTTTGCGCCCTATTTTAATGACGAGCCTTGCAACCGCTTTAGGCGCGCTGCCCATTGCATTAAGCTTCGGCGCAGCAGCAACCAGCCGTATCCCGCTCGGCATTGTAGTAGTTGGCGGCATCTTTTTTTCGCTCGTGCTTACGTTATTTGTTATTCCGGCGGTTTACCTCTACATCTCCGGAAAACACAAAACTGAAACCACCGAAATATCTGAATAGTTGTACATGAAAAAATCGTTTTTTGCAATATTGCTTTCTTCGGCTTTACCGGTTTTATGCATGGGTCAGCGCCTTTCGTTACAAGAGGCCATCAATATTGCATTGAAAAATAACCTCGACATCCAAATCTCAAAAAATGATATCGTCGCTGCGGAAACGGCAAATCATATCGGCATGGCCGGCGGACTCCCTTCTGTCAGCATCACAGCTACCGATAATCAGCAGCTTACTTCGGTAAATCAGGAGCTGAACTCGGGTCAGAAAATATCAGGCAACTGGTCGTCCGGAAACACTTTAAACGTGGGCGTAACCGCATCGCAGTTGTTGTATAACGGAATGAAAGTGCAGACAACGAAGCAACGCCTTGAGGAAATTGAAAAGCTTAGCCGTGAACAGTTTAATGCCGATGTGCAGAATGTTGTGGCCGACGTGATGCGACAATATTATTTGGTGGTGATGCAGCAGGGCTTTGCGAAAACGCTTGAGAATTCGTTAAGTACCGCCCGGCAAAGGTTGGAAATTGTGCGCACGAGAAAATCCGTTGGTGTTGCGAGCAATGTTGATTTGTATCAAACAGAAATCGATGTAAACAACATTAAACAACAACAACACCAGCAGGTGCTTTTGATTCAGCAAACGAAATCAGACCTCCTAAAATTGCTGAATTTAAGCAGCGATTCGGCCATCATCATTTCCGACACCATTGTTGTTGAAAAGCATTTTGATAAATCGGTTGTTGAAAATGCTTTTTTAAAAAATTATGCGGTAATAGCGGCCCAACAACAAATAAACATCAGCGCTTTAATTGAGAAAGAAGTGGCTTCTTTACGAATGCCGTCGCTGCGGCTTAACGGGGGTTTTAATTTTGGAAGAAGCCAGTCGGCGGGTCAGGTGTTGCTGAATCAAACCTATGGCCCTTTCATTGGTTTGTCGCTCAGCATACCTATCTACAACGGCGGTGTTTACAAGCGCCAGCAAAGCATCGCAGCCATCGATACAAAAAATGCTTATCTGCAAAAAAGCAAGATCGAGAATGAAGTGCAGACGGCTGCCGTGAAGGCGCTGAATGCTTACGATAATTATCTTGCGCAGCTTACAATCGAGCAGGGTAATTATAAATTAGCCGATAGTCTGCTATACTTAATTAACCAGCGGTATGTGCTCGGATACTCCAATATTTTGGAGGTGAAGGAGGCTGAAAACAGTTACATTAATGCAGGATACCGCCTTGTTAATTTGAGCTATGCACTCAAAACCGCAGAGATTGAAATGAGAAGAATCATGAACGATTTGAATTTTTAATTTGCATTTTTGGCGTATGAAAAAAGTTGCTTTCATTCCTGCGCGTTTTGCTGCTTCCCGTTTTCCGGCCAAGCTGATGCAACCACTCGGCGAGAAATCGGTGATACGCCATACATACGATAATACGGTAAAGACAAATTTGTTTGATGAAGTGGTGGTGGTAACCGATCATGAAATTATTTTTAATGAGATTGTGGGTCATGGCGGAAAGGCGATGATGAGCAAACGGCCGCACGAAAGCGGCAGCGACCGCATTGCAGAAGCTGTGCAGCATTACGATGCAGATATTGTGGTGAATGTGCAGGGCGATGAACCTTTTGTGCGTCGCGAGCCGCTGGAAAAGCTGCTGGAAGTATTTGAAAACGACGTTTCAAAAAAAGTACAGGTGGCGAGTTTGATGCAACTGATGACGGACAAGCAGCTAATAGAAGATCCGAATTATGTGAAAGTTGTGGTAGATAAAAAGATGAATGCACTTTTGTTTAGCCGTGCAGTAGTGCCTTACCTCCGCGATACGACGGTGAAAACACATTATTACGAGCATATTGGTGTGTACGCTTTTCGGAAGCAGGCTTTATTAAATTTTACTCAGTGGCCGATGTCGCCGCTGGAGGCCGCCGAAAAAATTGAGTGCCTCCGATACCTCGAAAATGGAGTAGGAGTTAAAATGGTTGCAGTGGACTATATGGGCGTGGAGATAGATACACCCGAAGACCTGGAAAACGCAAAGAAATACCTCGAAAACAGCTAACTACAAATCTTCGTACACATAAAGGCTATCAATTTTTGTTTGGGGTGGCATGTCGAAAACCGGCTTTATTAAACCATTGTCGAGGCCGTAAACCCATCCATGTAAATGCGGGCGCTGATGATGTTTCCATGCTTTTTGAATGATGGATGTTTTTGCAAGATGAATCAGTTGTTCACGAACATTCAGCTCAACAAGGCGATCGCACTTTTGTTTTTCGTTTTCGATTGTATCGAGTTCGTTGGAGTGCAGGCGGTACACATCCTTAATGTTTCGAAGCCACATATTCAGCACCTGATTGTAATTTTTGTTGGTGAGTGCCGCGCCTACACCGCCACAACCGTAATGGCCGCAAACAATAACATGTTTTACTTCCAGATAAGTAACCGCATAATCCAGCACACTAAGCAGATTTACATCGGTATGAATAACGAGATTGGCAATGTTGCGGTGAACGAAAATTTCGCCCGGCTGTGTACCGGTAATTTCATTTGCCGGCACGCGGCTGTCGCTACAGCCGATCCACATAAACTCCGGTTTCTGAATTTCGGACAGGTCGTTAAAATACTCCGGCTGAAGCTTTGTTTTGCGGCCGGCCCATTCCTTATTATTGTTCAATAATTTTTCAAATGATTTCATGATGTGCAAGTTGAACACGACAAAGGAAGGATTTTTTGAAAAAGCCGCAAACTTTAGTAGGCATAAAAAAAGTCAGCACCGGTTTGGGAAGCTGACATTTTTTAAACGGTAAACAACCGCTAAATATTTAATCCACCGCATACGCTTAACACCTGACCCGTAACATACCGTCCCATATCGCTGGCGAGGTACAAAACCGCATTAGCAATGTCTTCGCCTTTGCCAAAACTTCCTAGCGGAATTTTTTTCAGAAAATCCGCCGCTGCTTCGCCATCTTTCAAATAGTCTGTCATGTCGGTTTCTACAAAGCCGGGTGCAATAGCATTGCACCGGATGTTACGGCTGCCCAACTCGTGCGCAACAGATTTTGTAAAGCCGATAATTCCTGCTTTAGACGCCGCATAACTTGTTTGTCCGGCATTTCCTCTAACGCCAATAATAGAGCTCATGTTGATGATGCTTCCGTTCTTGGCTTTCATCATCGGACGGATAACCTGCTTCGTCATATTAAACACACTCTTTAAGTTTGTGTTCATCACGTCGTCCCATTGTTCCTCGGTTAAACGCAGTAATAAATTGTCCTTACTGATGCCTGCGTTGTTTACTAAAATGTCAATCGACCCAAAGTCTTTGATTATCTCTGTTACAAGCGATTCGCAATCGGAAAAATTAGCCGCATTGCTTTTGTATGATTTTACTTTGATGCCTTTGGCACTCCAGTTTGCTTCAATTTTTGCGGAACGTTCGGCGCTTCGATCGCTCACATAAGTAAACGCAACACTACATCCGTTTTCGGCCAGTTTGTTTACAATGGCTTCTCCGATTCCGCGACTTCCGCCTGTAACAATGGCAACTTTGTTTTCGAGTAGATTCATACAAAAAGTATTTCGACAAATGTAAGGAAGACAGTTTCAGAAAGTGCATTTTACCGTTTACGGCTGATGTTGCAACTACGGCAAATTCCGCTGATGAGCATGTTTGTTTGCTTTGCTACAAATCCTTTTTGCAGTTGCATTTCGGGAATCGTGAGCTCATCCATACAAAACATATTGGTGCAGCTGTCGCAAAAAAAATGCACGTGCTTATCCTGATGTTGGCCGTCGCTGCATTCATGGCGGCAAAGGGCGTATCGAACCGAATTATCGATAGCCGGAATAGAATGAATGATGCCTTTTTCAACAAAGGTTTGCAGTGTGCGGTAAATGGTTACGCGGTCAAAATCGTTTCCGGTAAGTTTTTCAATATCATTGTGCGCCAGGGCAGAAGTTGCATCAAGAAACAAAGTGAGAATTTGTTTGCGGCTTTCGGTGACGCTTAGTTGAGATCGTTTCAAAATATCATCAATTTCTTCCATTGCCCTCTTCCTTTAATAAGAATTTCACTTTTTCTATCAGCAAATTCACTTCTTCTTTCTTCAGTCCGTCGAAAATTTGACTTCTTACCTGCCCGTGCCGGTCAACAATGGCGAAAAACTGCGTGTGCAAAAATTGGTCGTTGATATCTTTAAAATTGTTCTTCGGATCGTCGAGCAAATAATTGTTTCTTGCAGAAAAATACAGACTGTCTTTTCTGCCGGTGAGCAAATGCCATTTTGCGGTATTGATTTTCATGCTGTCGGCAAACACTTTCAGGCGCGCCACGCTGTCGGTTTCGGGATCAGATGTATGTGCAACAATTTGAAAGTCGGGCTCATTTTTAAACACTTCGTAAACCGTCCGCATGTTGTTGTTCATCTTCGGGCAGATGCCTTTGCAGGTGGTAAAGAAATACTCAATTACGCTGATTTTTCCTTCAAGGTCTTTTTCGGTAAAAGGTTTTCCATCCTGAGTAACAAAGCTGAAGGGCTTCACGTTGTTCAGCACGGCGGGTTGTTCTTTATAGTTATCGGTGCCATAAAAGGTGAGCACTAAAAACAACATAAGCAGTGCTATAAAAAATAGAGTGTATCCAAAAAGTTTTTTACGCATTTCTATAAGGCTAATCGGTTCAAAATTAATTAAAGCGAAAGGGCAAAGAAAGCAATTAACAAAGCAGTAAAAAAATTTGCAACAATGTTGCAATTATATATTTTTGCCGAATGAGAGTTAATTGGGATGCGCTCGGAATTTCTGCTTCTCTTGCCTGCGCCATACATTGTGCGTTGCTACCGCTTTTTTTAACCAGTTTGCCGGTTCTTGGTATAGAAATTATTGACAACGCTGCATTTGAGTACACCATGATTTTTATTGCGGCCGCCATCGGGTTTTACTCATTGATACACGGATACCTAAAGCACCATCATAAGTTTTTTCCGGTAGTTGTGTTTGCTGCGGGCGTGGCTTGTTTGTTTGGGAAACAAATATGGCATCAACAGCAACTCTTCTTTTTAATTCCCGCTGTTGTGCTGATAGTGAGCGCCCATTTTTTTAATTACCGTATGTGCAAGAAGGCCAACCATTGCCATGTTGAAGACTGTAGTCATTAACAAAAGGCATATTATTTTATTTGACGGTTCGGCCGATTGCGTTGCTGTAGAAACACTTATCACAAAACAAAATCGCAAAAAAAGTTTGCAGTTGTTAAAATGTTTTCTAAGTTTACGCTGTCCTAAACCAATATCCTGAATGACAAGCTCAAAACTGCTGTTGTTTTCTTTCCTCTTTTTACCTCTAATTGTTTTCTCTCAAACGGATTCTTCATCAGCCGGAGTGGCTGTTACGCCGAGTACGCTGAGGTTTAATGCCAAGCCCGGTACTACCCAAACCAAAACAATTAAAATTCATAACGACACAAAGAGCACTAAGAAATTTCAGATTAAGTTTAACGACTTTGGCGAAATTTCCGACGAAGGGAAAGGGATTAACGCTGCTGCCGGAAGTAAATATGCGCTTTCAAAATGGGTAACCGTTTCGCCCACTTATCTTGAAGTGCCTGCTTCGCAAAGCAAGTCGCTCACCGTTACTTTAAATGTTCCCAACGACGATAGCGCAGCCATTGCAGCATGGACCATGATTATCATTGACCAGGTTACTGACAGGAAGCCGATGGAGGTGAGCAATCCCGACAAAAACACCTTGGGCTTAGGAATCTATCAGGGAATTGGATTTGGAATATATGTGTATCAAAATCCTCCCAACGTTATCAGCAATCACGTAGAAATTAAAGCGTTGAAGTTTGACAAAAGCGGCGGCACAAACAAAATTGTAATGAGTGCCCGAAACATTGGCGATGGCATTGGTTTTTGCAGCTATTATCTGGAGCTTACCAACCTGAACAGCGGTAAAACGGATAAGCTGAATGTGCGGAGGTTTACACTGCTGCCCGGCTATACGAGGAACTTCAAATTTGATCTTCCGTCTTTTTTGGCAAAAGGGAAATATTCAGGTGCTGCCGTGCTGGATTTTGGAAGTAAGGACGACATAGAAACCGCCGAAATAGAATTCGAAATCAACTAAAACTTTTAACCCACTATTCATAACCTAAACCAAAACAAGAACAAACTCACAGCTGTTAAAAAGATGTGTGTTGAAAAAAAATCCATCAAAGTTTTATTCCTGTTTCAGTGAAACACAGAGTAAGCGCCTGATTTCCGGGCTTAGTTGAGGAAAAAAATTATCCAAAAAAACCAATTTAATTAAAATTCAAATCATGAAAAAGATTTTCAAACCATTAGCAGTAGTTGCTGCTTTAGCCCTTAGTACGTCTTCATTTGCTCAGTTGCAAGACGAAAAAAACGTAACCATTACCATGGACCTTCAGCCCATTTTGCAGCTAAACATGCAAGGTGCTGAGAACGTTGATTTTGTTTTCGACAAAATTTCCCAATACATTGGCGGTATCACTAAATACGGCGCTACACAGCTTACGGTAAGCTCTACAGTAGCTTGGGACTTGTATGCTGTTGGACACTCCACAAACGGCATTAATAATTTCTGGGACCAGGCGGCAACTTATGGCGGAACTGCTGATCCGCTTGCAGTAGACAACCTTCCGATTTCATTGCTGGAGCTTCATCAAAACCATGCAAATCCGGGTACGTTTACAACGCCTCCAACCGGTAACTGGAGAGATTACAGCGCTGCATTTACGCTTGCTACAGGTACTGTTGCATCAGGCCAAAACTCAATCTATGCAAACGTGAATCCGTATACAACTCCAACAATTGCCGACAAGTATATCGCCGGTCATGCCGGAACGGATAACTACATGAACGGTGGATCTTATCTTACACAAACCAACCCCGTTAACAACTTTAAGTACATCATCGACTATCGTATTGTTCCGGGTTTGCCTGCTTCTTTCCCTTGGGCCGGCAGCAACGTTGGTATCCCTGAAGATTTACAGTCTGTAAACGGAACCGGTTCTTATGCACAAGCCGGTATTTACACCATGAACGTGAAATATGTTCTGACTGAAAACCAATAGTTTTTTCTAAAAGAGAGGCTGTCGATGATGGCCTCTCTTTTTAATAACATTTGTCTCTTGAAAACCCTTCTCCCTCTGTTGTTATGTTTTGTTGCTTCGGGCATGCTGCATGCTCAGTGCGTGCCATCCACTTCAAATTGTATGGCGCCACCCAACAGCGAAATTGTGATGACAACGCCTGCAACCATCGATTTTACTTTTGATCAGTTCAGCCAATACAAAGGTGGAATAGCATTTAACGGATCCAGTATTTTAAAAATTAAAGCGCAGGACAACCCCGGATTCGCATGTAAATGGAAGCTGATTATGATTGTTCAAACCATGGCAGCAAGCGGAGCCGAATGGGAAACAACTGTTCCTTACAGCAATATCAGCGGCACAAAGCCTCCGCTCGATTTGCTGGAAATACGTGTGTCAAACCAATGCGGCACCCCCATCAAAAACATGCAGTTTCAACACTTCGATAATACCAATTATGCAGTGCTCGAAATTATTGATGATAATGTTTTAAATGCTTCAGGCGCCTGCAACGGCACACAAGTAAACTCAGCAGGAAGTTATCTCAGCAACTACGGAGAGTATGTTTTCAATATCGATTACAGAATAAAACCAAACACAACTTTTACGCCCGGCCGTTATCAGATCGGAGTAAAATTTTGTTTGACGGAATGACAAAAGCATATTCAAATTTTTTGAAATTATCTTCTCCTATATCCCTTCTAAAACCTACTCCTGAACGGGTTACCGCTGTACTGATTGTATGGCTGTTGTTTTGTTGGCTCCCTGCACCGGCCCAACAAGTACAAAAAGATATTGCTGCCTCCTTTAAAGAATCGGAAATACTTTTTAAAGAAGCAGGCATTATTTCCAATGTGGTAAAAATTACCAATCAGTCAGTAGCTCCGGTATCTTTTCATTTGCAACTTAGCGTTCCAAAAAACTGGCGATCGCTCCTCAATACAGAAAAAATTTATCAACTTGCCCCGAACGATTCTTTGTTTGTGCCGGTTCGCATTGTTCCTCATTTGCCGTCATCTACCGGCGGAACTAAATATATCATCAGCCTAAACCTAATCAATACATCGGGCCAAACCCTTACGGGCACTGCATTCTACACCGGAAAGCCACTCGTAACCAACTGGAAGCTGAATGTGCTTCCTTCGCAAAAAATATACTTCCGCCAAAATGAAAACATCGTTCCTTTTCAACTCGATGTCAGTAACGAAGGCGACGATTATAAACGACTCATGTTGTCGTACAGCGCAGTAGGCCGTTCGTTTCAGATAGCCGACTCTTCACAGCAGCCATTGAAGAACGATTTTCAAGAGCTGAACATAAACGGCTACTCCGATACATCCGTGCTGCTTCATGCACTCATCAACAAACCAAGAAAAAACTTCCGGCGGGTAGATGTGTATGGATACAGCCCGCGGCATATTGAGGAAAACAAACAGTTCACCCTCTTTGCATATGCAACTGAATACGGTAATGGCGGCACCAAAATTAAACAGGCAAAAAAGATTGACTTTATCAAGTTGAATAATGAAATGGAAGTTTCGCCCTATCATAACCAAACGCTTCCGCTAATTATGGATTTGAATATCTACAACATATTGGGACAACAGCCGGTTGCGGATTTATTATTATCCGGCCATACGCGCGTTAGCGAGCGTGCTTTTGTAAACTATCAATTACAGACAGATATCAGTAATTACTTCCTCACATCGAATACCGGCAGAAACATCTATGGGTCGGTTGGGTATTACCACACAAACGGATATGTGGTTGTTGGAAATACGGGCGTTGGTTTTCAGGGCATGCGAAACCTTAGCTACGGTGCCTATGGCTCCGGGCTCGGCATCAGTGCCGGATACAACCTTACTCCTTACCGCCGGGTGGGCGTTTTTATGGCCCGCAACGAAAACCGTTATTCATTCACCGGAAAGCCGGGCTACAACTATGGTATAGCCTTTCAGGATATTATTACACGTAACTGGAATTACGGCGCATCGTACGTGCACAACGAAGTCGGCGATGCCTATCAGTCTGAAATTTTTCAGGGCACAACAGATTTTGCCATCAATCGCAACCATCATGTTTTTGCATCGGGTGCATTCAACTTTAGCACCAATAAACTGATAAACGAAAAGCGCTTTGGGTCCAGATATTCCGGCGGATATTCAGGTAAGTTCCTGCGCAATAAACTAACCACGCGCATCAACTTCAGTACTTCAGACCGCGACTTCACCGCCAGCGGCCTCGGCTCGCTGTTTCTGATGACGGAGAACACTTTTAAATCGGGCCGTGTTTGGAATGTTCAGTTGCAAAACTCCTACACACAAAACGAATACAACTATTACGACGGCGCAAATAAATCGATCGTTGACAACATTGTTTTTCAAAATCAGCTCAACTTTACGCGGAACATTCGTTCCGATTTCAATGTAAGTCCGTTTCTGTTTTACACCTACTCGCAATATATGCACGACCGCCAGGTGTACCGCGGCATCGGTTTTACCGGCAATCAGTTTAACTACGAGAAAAACACGCGTTTTTCCTTGCTCGTAAAGGGCGGCTACAATAAAATCATTAATGCACCTCAGTTCGATAATTATTTTACGGGGC
This sequence comes from Chitinophagaceae bacterium, assembly GCA_039811185.1. Lineage (GTDB taxonomy): Bacteria > Bacteroidota > Bacteroidia > Chitinophagales > Chitinophagaceae > JAEZDR01. The sequence continues at coordinate 160,180 of JBDHYF010000002.1, forward strand.
GGTTGTTTGCAATGTATCAGTACCGCACATTAAACGTAAACCTCACGTATAATTATGGTCCACAGTCGATGTTTAATACGCAGGAAGTTTTAAAGCAAAGCGTTTATCCGCAGCAGCTCATGATTGCGGGAAGCCATCAATGGCAACTCAGCAGGCAACTGTTGTTTGAAAACAGCGTAAACTACGCTTTCTTAAACACCATGAAAAAGCACAGCTTCAGCTACTATCCAACGTTTTATTATTATACCTATTCAGGCTGGCGCTTTCGTGTGAACATGGGAATTGATGTAAGCTCGTATAACGCATATCAGTACACAAAAGGACAAGGGCCAATTGCCGGTTTGGAGGAGAACGGAAAACGGCTTTCATCGGTAACGTTTCAGTTGAAACTCGGTGTGAAGAAGGAGTTTTCGATTCCTGTACCAAAGCGACTCATCAAAATAAAATATTGGGACGTTCCCTTCGTCGCTTTCCTCGATTTAAACGGCAACCGCGTACGCGATAACAATGAAGCTTTACTGGAGAATGTGGTGATTAAGCTTGACGAGAATGAAGTGGTTACAAACAGCCGCGGCGAGGCGAAGTTTAAAAATGTATTGCAGGGAAATTATTCCGTTCATGCGTTTTCGCTGATAGATTTAGGCGCATGGTTTCCGATAACTCCCGACTCCATTTACTTATTGGGCGACGGCGTGAATTACATTCCATTTTCACGCGGCGTAAAGGTTATCGGAAATGCCGAAGTGCAGCGTGAGAAATTCAGCGAAACGATTAACGACAAGATTGATGTTTCGAAAATTAAGGTATACCTGTCTGATTCGTTAGGACGAACTTACAATGCGCTTACCGACCGTAAAGGTGATTTCAGCTTTTATGTGCCGTATGGAAACTACGTGCTCACGCTCGATGAATCGATGTTGGGAAGCGGGTTTCACGTTGCGCAAAATAATATCAACATCAGCCTGAACGATGCTTCGGATAATTTCTATTACAGCTTTTTCATTGTTGAGAAAAAAAGAAAAGTAATTAAGAAGCGATTTAATGAGAAAGGTGAATTAATTGAAGAACCGAACGCCGGTAACACGCCTGCTGTTCCTGCGATGAAGGCTGTATCGGAGCAGGAGGTGATTGACGATGCTGCCCAACTTGACAGCGGCATACACAAATTCCTCGTAAACACTGTTGTTCCAAAAGGCTTTTATGTAGCCGACAGTACAGGAAAAATTCTGCCTCAAAAACAGCGCGTACAGCCGCTACAGTACACGATAGAAGTAATTAACTTACTGCCCGGGCAAATGCTCGAAGGCAGGATACAGCAAGCCATTACGGAAACCAAAGCCCCTGCGGCTAAATCGAACTTGCTGATTACGCAAAACAGCCTGATTAGCCAATTGAAGAACTCGGCTGTCCAAATATATTTCTATCCCAATGGTTCGAAAAGTTTTGTTACCGGTAGGTATAAAACCATTCAATCAGCAAGAACAGCATTAGCAGGGCTCGAGAAAGAGTGGCCGCAGCTGCAGATGAAGATAAAAACCATTAAAAACGGAGTGTTACAACATGTTGCAACGTCTTTACCATGATAATACTCAGTTGCGGTTGTTGCTTTTTGCCGCTCTTCTGACGGCGCTTCAACTACCGGCTTTTGCACAGGAGAATATGAGGAAAGCTGCATCAGGACTGCATTACAGTATTCTGCAAGCGGGAAAAGGAAGGCTGCCGGTTAAAGGCGACCGTGTGGCCGTATTGTACACACTGCGGCTCGCCCAAAACGATTCCATCATCGCCGATTACAAGGACGCTTCAAATCCTTTTGTTTTTTTGTTTGGTGAAGGCGCGGTTCTACAAGGCCTTAACGAAGCAGCCGGCCTTCTTAAACCGGGCGGCGAAATTGAAGTACTCATTCCACCGGAATTGGGCTATGGAACGCGCAAGGTGGGTAAAATTCCGGCTTCGAGTGCATTACATGCCAATCTGAAACTTCTTTCTGCCACGCCAGCTTTTTATTCGTACGATAAGAAAAAAGAAGTTGCCTTAGCAACCGGCGTAACGAAATACCTCATCGCAAAAGGAAAAAGAAAATTTCCCGGCCGGAACGATGACGTATGGCTGAATTTTACCGGTTATTATATCAATGAAAACGGCAACAGACAAGTGTTCGATCAGTCGCCGGAAGGGCATCCTTTATCTTTTCAACGCAACTCCGGTCAGTTGTTGCCCGGACTCGAAACCGCCATTGCATCGATGAGTGAAGACGAAAAAGCAACATTCATCATTCAACCGGAAGCTGCCTTTGGCAATCAGCAACGGGGCGAGCTGCCGCCGAACTCAACATTGTATTTCGATATCGAACTTGCGGGATTTAAAAATCCTTTCTTTGAAATTTCTTCAGCAGATACCATGCAACTTCAGGGCGGGCTAAAAATCATTCCGCTGAAATCCGGCGCCGGTGCGCATCCCGCCGCCAACGACATTGTGCAGCTGCATTACATTGCCTACTTTATTGATGCGGACAGCAATAAGGTTATTTACGACCGTACCGGCAACGATCAGCCTTATCGCCTGCGTGTAGGAAATAAAAATACCATCGAAGGCCTGCGCCTCGCATTGCAGCAAATGCGCCCCGGTGCAGCGTTTCGTGCAATCATACCGGCAGCATTGGCGTACGGTGAAAAAACAGTTGGCCGCATACCAACGGGCTCCACCATTTTTTATGATGTAATGATGAGCGACACAATGGAACCCATCCGTTTTCTGCACGGCGCAAAAGATTCTATTGTAGATAAAAGCGGCGTGGTGATTTATCCGTTTTCCGACGGCAAAGGAAAAACCATTGAAGACGGAAACCTCGTTGCCGTTCATTTCAACGGCTATTATATCGATGAAAGCGGCAAAGAAGTGATTTTTGAATCCACGCCGGAGAAAGGAAAGCCCTTTCAGTTTGTGTTGGGTAAAGATGCTGTTTTGGAAGGATGGCGAGCCGCATTTAAATATCTGAAGGAAGGGCAGCTGGTTAAAATTGTTATTCCCGCTGCGCTTGCCTATGGCGCTAAAGGCGTGGATCAGGTAATTCCTCCAAACACTGATATACGCTTCGACCTTCAAGTGTTGAAAGTAATGAAGCAACCGGCTAATTAAGATGCTTCTTACCGCTTACCCACAGATATAAATCATCGTGAATGATGTTGTTGCTTGCAATTATTCCGGGTTGATAGGGCGTGTATTTTCCATTCTTCATGTCTGTAACCCTGCCGCCGGCTTCCTCAACAATTAAATATCCCGCGGCAGAGTCCCACGGGTTTAGAGAATGCTCATAAAATGCATCAAAACGGCCACACGCAACCCAGCATAAGTCGAGTGCGGCGCTTCCGAGTCTTCGGATAGGAATACCTCTTTTTATAAACCGCTCCACCACTTCTATCGGGCCGTTCGGAAGTTCCAGATAAGTGTAGGGAAAGCCGGTAACAATGCAACTGTTTTCAACCTTGGGAACACTACTTACATGAATGGCTGAATCGTTTAAAAAAGCGCCCTCGCTCCTTTCTGCAAAAAAAAGTTCGTTCATAAAGGGGTTATAAACGGCTCCTAAAATCATTTCACCGTTTTTTTCAATGCCAATGCTCACACAGCAAAGGGGAATGCCGTGCGCATAATTTACCGTACCATCAATCGGATCGATGATCCACTTAATTTCGGAATCCTGCACAATTTCTCCGCACTCTTCACTCAAAATAAAATGCCCGGGAAAACGATTTTTTATCACCGCAATAATTGCCTCTTCGCTTTTCTTGTCTACCTCAGTAACCAAATTATTGAGCCCTTGCTTGTACTCAACTTTCATTGTTTTCGCAAACTGTTTTTGCAGTATTGAGCCGGCTTCTTTTATGGCAAGCAAAAGCGTTTCTTTCATATCTTACAAATATAAACTTCAATAATCGGTTTAATTTAATTTCATTTGCTTCAATAGAAGTGGACGTTTCTGTAATCATAGTAAGTTATAATGTAAAGTTTTTTTTGGAGCAGTGCCTGTGTGCTTTACATCGATCGCTTAGCAATGTTGAAGGCGAAGTTTTTGTTGTGGACAACCATTCGTCTGATGGATCCGTTGCGTATTTATCGCCATTGTTTCCAACGGTACGCTTCATCGAAAACCCATACAACGCCGGGTTCGGTAAAGCCTGTAATCAGCCGCTGGAGCTTGTTTCAGGGCGTTACGTTTTGTATTTAAATCCCGACACAATTATTGGTGAAGATACAATTGTTGACTGTTTGCGTTTCCTTGACCGCCATCCGCTTGCGGGCTTGGTGGGGTGCAGAATGATTGACGGCGCAGGCCGTTTTCTTCCGGAAAGCAAACGTTCGTTCCCTTCCGCTACATCTGCTTTTTTTAAGCTTTCCGGACTAAGTTATCTGTTTAAATCGTCGGCCTTCTTTAACCGGTATGCCCTCGGACATTTGCCACAAAAAAATGATGTTGCGGTGGATGTATTGTGTGGTGCATTTATGATGGGTGGTGCAGAGAAACTTCGTGCATTGCAAGGGTTCGATGAAGATTTCTTTATGTATGGAGAAGATATTGATTTGTGTTATCGGATGTCGCAATTAGGTTTGCAGAATTACTATCTGGGTTCAACCACCATCGTTCATTTTAAAGGCGAAAGTTCGCAGCAACACAAGCTGAAACACCGGAAAGCTTTTTACAGTGCCATGCAAATTTTTATTTCCAAGCATGCCACAAACAGGAGCAGCATGCTGATGCAGCCTTTATTATCACTCGCCATTATTATGCGGGCGGTTCTGTCGTTTTTCTTTATTCCTTTTCAGGTGTTACAGCGCGCATTCCGCAACCGCTTAGGAAATCCGTTGCCCAACTTTAGCCCGCAGTTTATTGCGAAGGCATGCCAGAGCGGATCATCTTGCAGCGGCAACGCAACACTCTTTGCAATCAGCAACGAGCATCGCGCAAAACGAGCAATAGATGGCCTCAGCGAAAACAGCAGCAGCGATTACTACTGGCACCATTGTGGCTCTTTGTCGGTGGTGGGCAGCAACGACAAAAACGAAACCGGCTGCGCATTTGCATTGAGCACCTCGGAAACTTATTAAGGCGATTAATGTATTTTCGCTACCAACAAAACAACGATTAGCTGAATGGCCATATTTGATATAAAGCTGCCGGAATCACTTATTAAAGCTCTCAAGTTACCGGAAAACAGCCTCAAGCGGCAACAAATAAAGGTGTTGAAAAAATTGTTGCGCAAGGCGAGGTTCACGGAGTTTGGTCAGCAGTATAACTTTGATCAGATATTGATGAGCAGTGATAACGGAAAAGCGTTTCAGCAAAATGTTCCTACACATAATTACAACACCATCTACAACAACTGGTGGCATAAAACTCTTGAGGGAAAAGCAGATGTATGCTGGCCCGGAAAAATTAAATATTATGCTCTCAGCAGCGGCACCAGCGAAGCCGCGAGCAAATACATACCCATTACAAAAGATTTGTTGGCGGGCAACCGGATTGTGATGATTAAACAAATGCTTAGCCTGCGCTATTACGATGTTTCGGTACGCACCGTTAGTAAAGGATGGCTTATGCTTGGCGGAAGCACAGCACTGCAAAAAGGGCCCGGCTATTATGCGGGCGACCTCAGCGGCATTACAGCGAAGAAGGCGCCGTTTTGGTTTCAGCCCTTTTACAAACCCGGAAAAAAGATTGCCAAAGAAACCGACTGGAATAAAAAACTCGAAGACATTGTATTAAACGCCCGCGACTGGGACATCAGCTTTATTGTAGGCGTTCCGGCCTGGATACAGATGTGTATGGAAATGATTATTCAAAAATATAATCTGAATAACATTCACGAAATATGGCCAAACTTAACCTTTTTCGTACATGGCGGCGTAAGCTTCGAACCCTACAAAAAAGGATTTGAAAGGCTGCTCGGAAAACCACTCATTTATATAGAAACTTATCTTGCCTCCGAAGGATTTATTGCGTATCAAGACAGGCAACACTCCAAAGGGATGAAACTCGTTACCAACGAGCATATTTTTCTGGAATTCGTTCCGTTCGACAGCAATCACTTCGATGCTTCCGGCGATTTAATTGAAGGCGCAAAAGCTTTGCTCATTAACGAGGTGGAAAAAGAAAAAGATTATGCACTGCTGCTAAGCACCTCTGCGGGTGCCTGGCGGTATCTGATCGGCGACACCATTCGCTTTACGGATGTGGAGCGCGCAGAAGTAATCATTACCGGACGCACCAAACATTTTCTCAGTCTTGTGGGCGAACACCTCAGCGTAGATAATATGAATAAAGCGGTGCAGCTTGTGGGCGATGAACTGAATATTTCCATCCCCGAGTACACGGTTGCAGGCGAACCAGTGGACAGCTTTTTTGCGCACCATTGGTATGTTGCATGTAATGAAACGGTGGATGCGACATTGTTAAGAAATAAGATTGATGAAAAGTTGTCGGCGCTTAACGACGACTATGCAGTGGAGCGCAAGAGCGCCCTGAAAGAGGTTTTTTTAGATGTGCTGCCCGAAGATTACTTTCTTGAGTTTATGAAACTAAAAGGCAAGGTGGGCGGTCAGCATAAATTTCCGCGCGTGTTGAAGGGAAATATTTTAGAAGACTGGAAAAAGTTTTTAGCAGCAAAAAAGTAAAAAATGTTTATTCTGGCCTTCCTAAAAGGACTGTTTCTTGGAGCAACACTTAGCCTTTCGGTAGGGCCGGTGATTTTTTCTATTATAAAGCAAAGCATCAATAATGGACTGCGCGGTGGAATCACTTTCATTGCGGGCGTATCAGCCAGCGATATTCTTCTTGTACTCGTAAGCAATGTTTTCACCGAAATTTTTCGCAGCCTTCTCAACTACAAAGAGCCGATAGCTTATGGCGGAAGCGCGTTGCTCATCGGCATTGGTATCTATGTCATCTTCTATAAAAAATCGCTCGACACAGCCGACGGCTCGCTGACAGTTGCCAAGTTCCGGAAGCGCGATTATGCAAAAGTTTTTCTTTCCGGGTTTTTTATGAACACACTGAATCCGTCGGTGATTGCTTTCTGGTTACTGATTTCCACTACGGTAGTGATAGAGCCATTCTGGTACCGGGTGGTGATGTTTACCACCTGTTTGATATTTGTGTTGGCAGCCGATCTGGCAAAAGTGCTTCTGGCAGAAAAAATTCGCAAGAAACTTACACCCAAGAACATCATACTCGTTAACCGGGTTAGCGGCGTTATTTTAATTGTGTTTGGCGTGGCGCTTATCTGGGGCTTTATTTTTTATGGCGATAAAATTTCGTGATGTCTGCCGGGTTTCTATGCCGCTGGCGATGTTGGCAGCGAACGCTGAATCAATCATCATCAAATAAAAGTTTAGAACGGCTTGGCAAAAATTGCTTCCTTTGCCGAACTTTATTTTAAACATACTTAAAAGAATATTTTAATTATGCAACAATCTGTTTTTGAAAATATGCAGCAGATGGGGCACGAGCAAGTGGTTTTTTGCCACGATAAACACTCGGGCCTGAATGCGATTATAGCAGTACATAACACAACATTGGGACCGGCACTCGGCGGAACACGCCTGTGGCGCTACAACAGCTATGGCGATGCAATTATAGATGCGCTGCGCCTTAGCCGCGGAATGACTTACAAAGCAGCCATCAGCGGGTTAAACCTTGGCGGTGGAAAGGCTGTGATTATTGCAGACCCATCTATGAAAAGCGAAGTGCTTTGGCGCCGTTACGGCAAGTTTGTGAACAGCCTCAACGGAAAGTATATTACTGCAGAAGACGTAAATACCACAGCAGCCGATATGGAATTTATTGCTCAGGAAACCAAACACGTTACCGGCGTTCCGGAATACATGGGCGGCAGCGGCGATCCTTCTCCTTTTACAGCCTTAGGTGTCTTTATTGGCATGAAGGCGGCTGCAAAAAAAGCTTATGGAAACGATAGCCTTTCCGGCAAAAAAGTACTCGTGCAGGGCGTAGGTCATGTGGGACAATACCTTGTTGAAGAGCTGTTGAAAGAGGGTGCCACCGTACTGATTTCTGACATCAATGAAACCAAGCTGAAAGAAACAACTACCAAATTCGGAAACCTGAAGGTGGTTGACGCAAAAGATGTTTACAATACCGAAATGGATATTTATGCGCCTTCAGCACTTGGTGCTACTCTGAACTCAGACAGCATCCCCAAACTAAAATGTGCAGTGGTGGCAGGATCGGCAAACAATCAGCTTGCAGATGAAAATGTACACGGCCCCATGTTAGAAGAAAAGGGCATTGTGTATGCGCCCGATTTTCTTATTAACGCCGGAGGACTCATTAACGTTGCCGCAGAACTTGATGGATATAACCGTGGAAAAGTGATCGGAAACATCGAAAAAATTTACAACCGCACGCTCGATATCTTTAACCTTGCTGCTACCGATAAAATTCATACGCAGCTTGCTGCAATGAAGATTGCCGACAAGCGCATCAACGACATAGCTTCTTTAAAATCGACGCTTTAAGGAGTAAGAATGTAGTTTATGAAGATGGAACCGCAGTTTTTTCTGCGGTTTTTTTATGTAGGCCTGCGCCGCACCGATCTGAAAAACAGCGGCATACTTCCCGCTACCACCAGAACCAGCCCCATTGTGCATACACCTTCCCATGCATATAGCTGCCACGCATAACTTCCCATAACAGATCCCAGAGTTCCCCCGATAAAAAAGGAGGTCATGTAAACTGTATTCAGCCTGGCGCGTGCTGCTGCATGCAAGGTGTTTACTATGCTGAGATTTGGAATATGTGCAAGCTGAAGGCCCATATCGATTAAAATAATGCCGATTACAAAAATGAGAATGGTTTGATGGCTTACAAACAGTACCAGAAAGCCGGAAAGCATAGCGACAAGCCCAAGCATTACCGGTTTTTTGTAGCCGCTCCTGTCGCTCGAACGGCCGGCCCACGGCGAAACTACAGCGCCTGTAGCGCCTACAAATCCAAAAAGCCCGATGACACTCAGGCCATAAGAAAAGGGAGGCGCTTCCAGATAGAATGCCATTGTGGACCAGAAAACCGAAATGGCTCCAAACAAGCAAGCCCCCATCCAGGCACTTTGCCTGAGCATAGGCTGTTGCTTTATCAACACCCACATGCTCTTCATTAATTCTGAATATTTGCCCGAGAAGGCAGCTGGAGAGGATGGAATGATCCGATAGCTGAAATAAGTGAGCAACAAAACGCCGCCCGAGGCTATCAGATAGATAGCGCGCCAGCCCAGATGGTCAGCAATAAAGCCGCTGAACGTACGCGAAACCAAAATGCCGGTCAACAATCCGCCCATCAATGTCCCGATTACTTTTCCTCTTTCTTTTTCCGATGAAAGATGTGCCGCGAGAGGAACAAATATCTGCCCCGTAGTGCTGGTGATGCCAACAAGCAAACTAAAAACGTAGAGCGTTTGTATGTTGTTGCTCATGGCCATGCCCAACAGTGATAAAACGGAGCAAAGCATCAAAATAATGATGAGTTTTTTTCTGTCGATCCGGTCGCCAAGCGGAACAATAAAAAACAATCCGACGCCATAACCCATCTGAGAGAAGATATTGATCCAGGAGGAGGCGGTTTCGCTTACGTTAAAGATATCATCGAAAGTGGCGAGGAGAGGCTGGCAATAATAGAGGCTGGCTACAACAACACCACAGGCCAGCGTCATAAAGTAAATAAGTGGTTTAGAAATTCCCTGCGGGCTTTTCATGTACAAGAAACCGGTGTTTTTAATCTTCAAGAATAAGTGTGAAACTGATCATCCGGCTTTGCAACTTATCTAAAATGTTGGAGAATTTTAAATTGGGATCCCTGGCATGCACATTCGTTAGCCCTGAGCCAAACTTCAGTTCGGGAGAGATGGTTACAAATTGCAGATAAAAATTAAACCCGATGCCCACTTCAACTCCAAAATCAGCACTTTTCAGTTTTACCAGATTGTCTGCATTTCGCGATGCGGCATTGCTTGCGAGGTCGATATCATACTTTATTCCGCCAAGTAAATACACGCGGAAATTATTGATGCGGTCGGAATTAAATTTTATCTGCAAAGGCAAGCTTACCACGGTGGATGGCAACTTTTTTTCTTCACGACTTTGCTCGCCAAAAGCGGGATACCGGTTGGCGTAAACAAACTTTCTCGAACCACCGATGATAAGCGTAGGATTGAACCTCGCCTCGAACCGTCGGTTAATTTTTGCTGTGGCGAGAAGGCCTAAGCCAATGCCGCCGCTCGATTTTGCATCAACCGACATGATGGAATCGGATGTAATAAACATTTCATGCTTGGTGGAATGAAAGCCAGAATTAATGTAAGAAATACTCATTCCAAAGTAGTAGGGCCATTCATCATGATCGGGCTTGTTCAGTTCCACCTGAGCACTGCCGACGATAAAACTGACACATCCTGCTGCTACCAACACTATACGTTTAACCAACATCAGCATCTTATCTAAAAAGTTCAATCGTAAATCTTGCAATATATTAAACGGATTTTAGTGGTGGTTATTTTTGAAATTGAAATTATTTAATAGCGGTATACAGGCAGCAGATGCCGAAGGTTAATGGCTCGTACGACGGGCTGCTAAACCCGCATCGTTTTAGAACTTCCGTAAAGTTTTCCCGTTCCGGAAAAGCCTCGGCCGACTTGGTAAGATATGAATAAGCCGTTTTGTTCTTAGCGAACAGGTTGCCGAAAAACGGCGTCACCACATTCATATAAAACTTATACAAAGGCGCAACGATGATAGATTTGGGCCGTGAAAACTCCAGTATCACCAAACGGCCGCCCGGCTTTAAAACGCGGGCAATTTCCCGCAATCCCTTTTCCAGGTTTTCGAAGTTTCTCACACCAAACGCCACGGTAGCACCATCGAAGCTGTTGTCGGCAAACGGAATGGCTTCGCTGTCGGCTGCAATCAGTTCAATCGTGTCTTCCAAATTCGCAGCTGCCACTTTTTCGCGGCCCACCTTCAGCATACCTTCACTGATATCAATACCCTTCACCTGTTTGGGATGCAGCTTTTTTGCAGCAACCAGTGCCACATCGCCCGTACCGGTTGCCACATCAAGCAATACCTCAATACGCCTTCCGTCAAAAGCCCTCATCGCCTTTCGCCGCCAGTATTTATCAATTCCAAGGCTTAAAAAACGATTCATGAAATCGTATTTTATGGCAATGTCATCAAACATGCCGGACACCTGCTTTTTTTTAGTAGCATTGCTGTTACTGTCCGGAACAATATTATCGTGTTGGTAAGTGGGCATTTAAAATGCGCGAAAGTATTAAAAACTAATTTGCTTTTCGGTCATCATTCGTCTTAAATTAATGAGGCCATAGCGCATCCGGCCAAGTGCTGTGTTAATGCTACAGTTCATCAGCGAAGCTATCTCCTTAAAACTCATATCAGCAAAATGTCGTAATACAATTACTTCGCGCTGATCTTGCGGAAGCAGGCTCAGCATATAGTGTAACCGGTCTTCGTTTTGTTTGCGCACCATTTTTTGCTCGGCATTCGCATCAGGGCTAAACAAGTAATTAAAGAAGTCGTTATCATCACTTGCAACAACAGGCGGACAACGCTTCGTCCGGCGTATATAATCGATGCATAAATTATGAGCAATACGTGCCGCCCACGAAATAAATTTTCCTTCTTCGTTGTACTGGTTCGCCTTCAGCTTATCGATAATCTTTACAAACGTTTCCTGAAAAATGTCTTCAGCAAGATGCTTGTCTTTTACAATAAAATACACTGTGGTAAAAATCTTATCCTTATGCCTGTGCAGCAGTGTTTCAAATGCTTTTGCATTCCCCTGCTGAAAGCTTTTTATCAGTTCGATGTCCGAATACAAGCTCATACTTTTCATAGTAATGACTCTGTTAGAGGTGATGAAAAGTAAATTTTGACCGATAGGCGGATTGTGTTTGAGATTGAGCAACTAATTTAAGCTGAACTTCCTTTAAAAGCCATCAGCCTCGTTTAAAAAAATGTGAATAAACATTTTACGGAAGCGGCTAAGATGGATATTTGCAGACGATATGTCCAAAGAAAAACGCCGCATCAAAACAGAAAAAACTTCCGTTTTGCAAGAAGATGCAATAGTAGTGAAAGGCGCACGTACACACAATCTTAAGAATGTTACGGTTGCTTTTCCGCGCAAAAAATTAATTGTAGTAACGGGCGTTTCCGGAAGCGGAAAATCATCGCTTACTATTGACACCCTTTTTGCTGAAGGGCAGCGCCGTTACGCCGAAAGCTTAAGTGCATACGCACGGCAGTTTATGAGCCGGATGAACAAACCCGATGTTGATTTTATTAAGGGCCTTTGCCCCGCAATTGCCATCGAACAAAAAGTAATCACACGTACGCCGCGCAGCACTGTGGGCAGCATGACAGAGATATACGATTATCTGCGGTTGTTATACGCACGTGTGGGAAAAACAATTTCGCCGGTGAGCGGACGCGAAGTGAAGAAGGATGATGTTAACGACGTAGTCAACTACATAAAAAGCATTGACGAAGGAAAGAAAATATTGATATTATCGCCCTTCAAAAATCAGGCACACCGCAGCCTTCCCGAAGAGCTGAATATATTGTTACAGAAGGGTTTTATAAGAATTGCCATCGCAAGAAACGAGGGCGTAGGTTTTGATGCGGTGCAGATTGAAGATTTTCTGGAAACACTACATGCGCAAAGCGATGCGTCGGCGCAATGGCGCAACGGATCGGTTTTTATTTTGGTAGACAGACTGGTGGCAAAAAGTTTTGATGAAGACGATCTTCATCGTATTGCTGATTCTGTAAACACTGCTTTTTATGAAGGCGAAGGCGATTTGCTGGTGAGCGTTGATGACGAAATGCCTCAGCCTTTCAGCAATAAGTTTGAGCTGGACGGAATGCTGTTTGAAGAGCCGGTTCCCAACCTTTTTTCGTTCAACAATCCATACGGCGCTTGTCCGGCTTGCGAAGGCTTCAGCCAGATATTGGGAATTGATCCGGACCTTGTTATTCCCGATCGCAGCCTCAGTGTATATGAAGGCGCTGTAGCCCCATGGAAAGGCGAAAAGTTAGGACAATGGAAGACCGACTTTATTAAGAAATCGGCGAAGTATAAATTTCCGGCTCATAAAGCCATTGCTGATTTAAGTGACGACGAGTACGACTTTTTATGGAAAGGCAATATGGATGTATACGGCATTAACGACTTCTTTAAAGAGGTAGAACAAAACACATACAAAATACAATACAGGGTGCTGCTTAGCCGTTATCGCGGACGCACGGTTTGCACGGAATGCAACGGCTATCGCTTAAGAAAAGAAGCTTTGTATGTAAAAGTGAATGGGAAGCATATCGGCGAGTTATGCAGTATGCCGGTGAAAGATTTAAAGCAGTGGTTTGATGCATTAAATTTATCCGAATTCGACCACTCAGTTGCAAAGCGGATTTTGCTCGAAATTCATCAGCGGTTGCAGACGCTGCTCAACGTGGGCCTTGGATATTTAACGCTGAACCGGCTGGCAAACACATTAAGCGGCGGCGAAAGCCAGCGTATTCAGCTTACAAGAAATCTGGGCAGTAACCTAAGCGACTCACTCTATATTTTGGATGAGCCGTCTATCGGACTACATAGCCGCGATACCGAACGGCTGATATCGGTTTTAAAGTCGCTGCGCGATCTTGGCAATACCGTTGTTGTTGTAGAACACGATGAAATGATGATGCGGGAGGCCGATCATATTATTGATATGGGTCCGCTTGCATCGCATCTCGGTGGCGAAGTGGTTGCGGAAGGAACTTACGATGAAATCGTTTCCGAAGAAGACAGCCTTACAGGAAAATATTTGTCGGGTAAGATGCAAATCGGGCAAAACAAAAAGCCCCGCAAGTGGTTTGAGCAAGTTGTTGTGGAAGGTGCAAGGCAAAACAACCTGAAAAATATAACGGTAGCTTTTCCATTAAATGTTCTCACAGTAGTGTCGGGCGTTAGCGGGAGCGGAAAAACTACGCTGGTAAAACAAATTTTGTATCCTGCACTGAAGAAGACTACAGGCGACGCCGGCGAAAAACCGGGATTGTTTAAAAAGCTGAGCGGCGATCTTAACGCTATTTCTCAAGTAGAGATGGTAGATCAGAATCCAATCGGAAAATCATCGCGGAGCAATCCGGTTACCTACGTAAAAGCGTGGGACGAAATAAGGGATTTGTTCGCGAAGCAAAAGCTATCGCACCTGCGGGGCTATAAGCCGAAGCATTTTTCTTTTAACGTGGAAGGCGGCCGTTGCGATGCCTGCAAAGGCGAGGGCGAACAGATTGTAGAAATGCAGTTCCTTGCAGACATCCACCTTACATGCGAAGTTTGCAACGGAAGAAAGTTTAAAGAGGAAATTCTCGAGGTAAAATATCGTGACAGAAATGTATACGATATTTTGGAGATGAGTGTGGATGAAGCGGTAGCATTTTTTAAAGACGAGAAGTCCATTATTAAGTTACTGAGTCCTTTACAGCAGGTGGGACTGGGTTATATAAAGCTTGGGCAAAGCAGTAATACCCTAAGCGGCGGTGAGGCGCAGCGGGTGAAGCTTGCCAGCTTTTTGGGAAAAGGAAAAACCTCGGGAAAGATATTGTTCATTTTTGATGAGCCTACAACCGGATTGCATTTTCATGATATCGAAAAGCTGTTGCGGTCGTTTCGTGCGCTGATTGATGAAGGCCATACGCTTGTGGTAATTGAACACAACACCGATGTAATAAAGAACGCCGACTGGATTATTGAGTTAGGACCGGAGGCGGGGCAGGATGGCGGCAACCTTGTTTTTGAAGGAACATTAAGCACCTTTTTAAAAACCAAGCAGTCGCATACTGCGCAATACCTCCGGAGCTAGATTGTTTAGTTAAGAAGTGGAAATGTTTTATTTTGATTTGAACCGAAAATTACCGGTTGCTGATGCGGTTTTGCCGTTGCTTGTAATTTGCGGAATGGTAAAACTACCGCTCACTTCATCTTCAGACACCTTGTTAACGATGATTTGTCCACCCGCATTGCTGGAAAATGTTTGTGAGCCGTTTGAGTTGTCGATCGTTATTTGGGAACTTGTGAGCTGAAAAGTCCCGCCCACGTCTGGATTTGGGCCTGAAATTTCTACTTCATAATAATCGTCGCCGGTTTCATTTTCCATTGAAATCGTAAAGCCCAAACTGGTTTCGTTCACGAAATAGTCCTCACCTTCCTCGGTGCACGTAAAAGATTTGTTACCCATAGATGAAGTAATATTTACGGAAATAAAATTGTCCGGCTCTGAACTGTCTTTCTTACAGCTTCCCAGCGCGAAGGCAGTAAACACCAAAAACAAGAATAGATTTGTCTTTTTCATAATTGTTCGATTTAGTTCTGACTAAGATACTACTCCTAAGCACACCAAACACGGGAATTTCACCGATAAAACTCGGAAAATATCATGTGTGTACTGACAAACCACTGTAAAGAACTTGGCAGTGTTCGCAATAAAAACTTCGCCGGTTTGTGATTCCGATTTTCTTTTTGGCAAGTGGTGTATGGTCGCGTGGACAAACAGATTGGCGATGCGCGAGCCAGTGCTTCTTTAGCTCAAACGCCTTCTTCCATTCCAGAAACTGGAAGCTGTAACGCACCGCTTCTTTAATGAGTTCTGTAATTTTCGTTTTGGGCAGATTGCCAACCGTTGAGAGCGGATGTACTTTTATTCGAAACAAAACTTCGTTCTTAATAATGTTGCCCACACCGGCAAAAATATCCTGGTTCAGCAGTGCGTCGCACACATAGGCGTCGGGCTGCAGCGAAAGCTTTTTTCGCGCTTTTGCCGCACTGAAAGCCGGATTCATTACATCTGCCGACCAGTCGTACACATCGTCCGGCGACTCTTCAATCAGTTTTACGGAACAGGCGTAAAAGTTCAATTCACCCTTCGAAAATTTCAAATGCAATCGAGGAGCCGCGTCTTTTTTTTCGTTGATACGATACGATCCAAACAATAAAAAATGGATACGCACCGTAAATGTATTGAAGCGGATTAAAAAGTGCTTTCCCCAGGTTTGGAAGGAAAGCACTTTCTTATTTTTTAGCATTTGAATGTTGAAGTTTTTGGTGTTGCCTTCAACGCAGGTAATTTTTTTTCCGGAAAACTGTTCAACAGCCTCTTTCAGTATAATCAGTGAAGGCCCTTCAGGCATGCTTAATTTTCGTTTTCGAACCACGACGAGCTGAAATCGCCGTCGCCAAAAAGGTTATCGTATGTAGTAATTTGGTCTTCGTCCATCTGTTCAATAATTTCTGCAATCGCATCCGACTTTTTTTTCCAGAAAGTTTTTTCTACATCGGCGTGGCAAAGCAGAAAAACACAATGCTCGGTTTCCATCATTACTTCCACAAGAGATACTTCGCCATCGGCTTTCTCCCTTATCAAATAGATGCCGTCAGTTTCGAGATGGGCGTATTTGTGCATAGAATTATTTTTGGTTGTAAGCGAGTGTCAAAATTTAATCCACTATTCTTACAAAAGGGTTGAATTTCTTTTCATGACCGATGGTTGTCTCTTCACCATGGCCCGGAAATACTTTTGTTTTGTCGGGCAAAAGATAGAGTTTTTTTTCAATTGCGTTCGATAATTCTTCATAGCTGCCGAGCGGTAAATCGGTGCGGCCAATGCTTTCGCGGAACAGCACATCGCCTGAAAGGAGCAGGCCGTTTTTTTCGTTATAAAAGCAAATGCTTCCGGGCGAGTGTCCGGGTGCGGTAATCACCACAAATTTTTCATCTCCCAAAAACAACTCATCGCCTTCGTTTATGCTGGTAAATTTTCCGGTGTAGGGCGTATACAACACGCCGTACATCTGCGATGCTGTTTCGGCAAATTCGAACACCACTTTTTCTTTTTCGTGTGCAACAGGCAGTAAGCCATATTTTTCAGCGGCCCACTGCAACCCAAAAACGTGGTCGATATGGCAGTGCGTGAGCAGAAGAGCCTTTATCTGCAAATTATTTGCAGTAATAAACGCGTCCAGTGTGCGCTGCTCATCGGCATTATAACAACCTGGATCAATAATAAACGCCTCACGGCTTTCGTTCCAAACTATATAGGTGTTTTGTTGAAACGGGTTAAGCGTAAACGCTTGTACATTTATCATAAATTCATCCTTATATAGGTGGCAAAGTAGTATTTTTAAATTTCTAAAGCACCAATATGCATTTTTTACGAAAAGGAATTTGTGTTAGCCTGAGTGTATGTATTGTTTCCGCATTTTTTTTTGCTTCTGTTGCCGATGCGCAGGTAAACTCGGTTGTTTTTGGACGCAACCGCGTTCAGTTTAAAAAGCAGCAATGGAAATACTATCAAAGTAAAAACTTCAATATTTATTTTAATCAGGGGGGCCTTGAGCTGGGTAAGTATGTAAATCAGGTTGCAGAATTCGAACTTCCGTTTATTGAAGATGAAGTGGAATATGCGCTTCAACGGAAAGTGAGTATCATCATCTATAATAATTACAACGACTACAAAGCTTCCAATATCGGGCTGAACACCGAATTGCCTACGGCCGGCGGAGTTACCCGGCTGGTGAATAACAAAATGGTATTGTATTTTGATGGAAATCACGATAAATTAAGAATTCAAATCCGCGAAGGCATAGCCCGCGTATTAATGGATAATATGCTTTTTGGAGAAGACATTGGCGAGTTTGCAAGTAATCAGGCCCTGCTCGATTTACCACCCTGGCTGGTTGATGGCTACATTGCATACATTGCCGAACACTGGAGCGCAGAAAAAGATGATGAACTGAAAAGCACCATCATGAGCGGAAACTACTCCAGGTTTTACCAGTTTGCGTTTGATAAACCGCTGCTTGCCGGACACGCTTTTTGGTATTATATCTCTGAAAAATACAAGCCGGAAGATGTAACCTATTTTCTGTATTTGGCGCGGGTGTACAAGAACCTGAATGCTGCTTCGCAGAAAATTGCAAAAAAGAAGTTTAAAGATTTGCTTGCTGATTTTTTTGAATTTCAGCAAACAAAATATCAAAACGACATCCGCCAGCGCCGCAATGCCCCCAAAGGGCAACTTACGGTGGTGGAGGAAATAAAAAAAGGGCGCGATTATTTCAACTTTGCCGCCAATCCCAATCCCCGCAACAACGACTATGCAATGGTTGAGTACCGCAATGGCGTATACCGAGTGAAGCTGATAGAAGATTTTACCGACCAAAGGGTTTTACTGAAGTACGGCGTTCGTACAAACCTCGGCGACATCAATCCAAATTATCCCATTCTTGCCTGGGATAACAAAGGCACCAAACTGCTTGTGGTGTATTGGAAGGATGGAAAAATAAACATGTTTGTGTACGACCAGATTGCAAAAATTAAACGGTACAAACAAGAGATTACGGGATTCGAACAAATTGTTAGCGCAGGCTTTATGCTAAACGCAAACACATTGCTGATGAGCGCAGTTAAAAACGGGAAAACGGACATTTTTATTTACGATATTGATAAAGACAAAGCGCAGCAGATTACCGACGATGTGTACGACGACTTAGACCCGGTTTTAGTGTCGTTTCCCAACCGCACGGGCATCATCTTTTCGTCCAACCGGCCGGGAGGGAACGTAACCGTCAGCTCGGACAGTGCAGTGGCAGGTTATTATCCGTTCAATATTTTTTTGGTTGATTATTTAAATAAAGATTTCCGGCAGATAACGCAGCTTACGAATGTGAAGTTTGGCGATGCGAGATATCCTATGCCATACAACGTGAATCACTTTACGTTTGTTTCCAACGAAAGTGGTATTGCCAATCGTTGGGCAGGCTTTTTCTCCACACAACGCAGCGGCCTCGACACCATTTATTGGGTAGGCGACGAGCTGCTTCGCAATCCCACCATTAATGAACTGGACTCTACTTTAAACGCCTGGCAAAAACAGGAGCCCGACAGCATCAGCTATTTTCAGGTCTATAGCGACAGCACTTACACCTTCCCGATAACGAATTACGAAAGCGGTTTGCTGGAATCGAAGGTTGCGGGCGACCGCGGGCAGCTAACCGAAGTAAGGCGCGAAGGCGATTACAAATTTGTGTATAAACTTCGTGTAGATTCTGTTTTGCTCCGTAAGCGCAACGTTACCGCACGGCCGACGGAGTATATGCGCCGGCTGATGCGCGACGCACGGGCAAAAGAAAATACGTCGGTTGTTGACACCCGCAAAACGCCGGCACCGGCTTTTCAGTCCGAGTTTGAAAACGAGCAGCGGCCTCAGACCGAAGCGGTGCCACCGGCGGTAAATAAGCCAAAATCCAATCAGCCTTATCCGCTGTTGAAAGAAAGCAAACTCTTTAACTATAAGTTGAAGTTTAACACTGAAACGGTTTTAAGCGGAATTACCAACAACATCCTCGCCACTCGATATCAGCCTTATGCAGGTGGTGCGGGGCCGGTGCAGTTGAACAATGGTAACGACATAAACTGGACTTTTCAGGTGGGTATCGCCGATATTATGGAAGACATTAAAATTGCCGGGGGCTTCCGTTTCGGAATGAGTCTTAGCGATAAAGATGCTTTCATCTCATTTATGAATTACAGAAGAAGGATAGACTGGGGCTTTACCTATTACAGGAGCAACATCAAAAACTTCTACATGGCCAACTCTTCCAATAACAATGTCCACAACAATTTCATCACTAACCTTTATCAGGTAAACCTGGCGTATCCGCTGAACGAGGTAAAGTCGGTTCGGTTAAATCTGGCTATGCGAGAAGACAAAGTGGTGTTCCGTCCGTACACCCACAGCCCGCTTGCCCCTTATCCGGGTAAACTTTCTGTTGACGACAGCATTGTTCGCTATTCTGTGGCACACCTCGAGTATGTGCACGATAACACACTCAATCCTGCGCAAAATATTTACACAGGTTTACGCTATAAAGTATATTTCGATTATAATTTTCCTGTTTCCGGAACAGTTTCAAAAGGCACTACTTTCAATTTAGGATTTGATGCCCGTCATTATTTAAAAATTTACCGCAATTTCATTTGGGCAACGCGTGCTGCCGGCGACTTTAGTTTCGGCGACCGGAAAATCATCTACTATCTCGGTGGTGCCGATGGATGGATTAATCCTAAGTTCTATGGCGAAAACACACCGGCGCCCGATCAGGATTATGCTTTCCAGTCCTTAACGCTTAACATGCGTGGTTTTAAGCAAAACATTGCCAATGGTAACAATGCAGTTGTTATTAACAGCGAACTTCGTTTTCCTGTTTTTGCTACGCTGATTAATAAGCCCATTAATAACGCGTTTATCAGAAATTTTCAGGTAGTTCAGTTTTTCGATTTGGGTACAGCATGGAATGGGACGTACGATAAATTGTCGCGCCCTGCCATTACCTACCGCGCATACAGAAACGGAGCAATCGACCCGAGCAATCCGGTTACATTAAAAGTTACGGCGGGCGGCATCGGGCCTTTTGCGGGTGGTTATGGTTTTGGTGTAAGAAGCACGCTGCTTGGCTATTTTATTAAGTTTGATGCGGCCTGGCAAATGAACGGTGTGTTTAGAGGAACACCCATGTATTATGTGGCGCTCGGCCTCGATTTCTAATTTTCAGCCTCCGCATACAAGCGGGGGCTTTTTTAAAAAATACCATTCATCATTACTCATTTACCGCCTGTAAAAAAGTGCATGTTTTTTTAATGGAAACGTTGAGTTCGATATAAGTTTCTTTAGTTTTGCGTCCTTCAAAGAGAAATGAGAGACCGGATTCAAAAAAAAGCAGAGGAGCTTTTCCGCAAATATGGTATCAGAAGTATTACCATGGATGAAATCGCCCGTCAGTTAGGCATTTCAAAAAAAACCATTTATCAGTACTACGATGATAAAGATGCGTTGGTTGCAGCCACGATAACCGCCATGCTCGATTATCACAAAGATTGCTGTGCCAGCCACCGTTGCGAATGTCAGAACCCCGTGGAAGAAATCTACTCAGGGATCGAGATGTTGCGCGAGCTGAAAGGCAGCTTCAATCCGGCGGTCATCTTCGATCTTGTTCGATATCATCCTAAGGTGTATAAAAAAATTATACACTTTAAACATCAGTTTTTGTTTACCGCCATTCGTTCCAATCTGGAAAAAGGAAAAGAACTGGGATTGTACCGCGATGATATTGATGTGGATGTGCTTTCTACATTTCGGGTGGAAACCCTGATGATGGCGTTTAACGAGGAAATTTTTCCAGAAAATGGAAGCAAGTTTCAGCATATAGCGCAATGCCTGGGCGAACATTTTTTGCACGGGATCGTATCGCCGGCGGGACTGAAAATTTTAAACAAATACAAACTAGAACGACAAAATAAAACCAATGCGTAGGATATCATTTTTTACAATACTGCTTTTCCTAGCGGGAGCGACTACCGCTCAGCAAACGCACAGAATAACGGTAGAGCAGGCGGTTGAAATAGCATTTAAAAACGTTGCAGAACTAAAAAATGCGCGGCTCGAGTATGAAATTCAGAAAGCAAAAAACTCGGAAATTTTAGGGCAGGCATTACCGCAGGTTACCGGATCGGCAGGAGTGCAGCACTATATCGAACTTCCGAAAATTTTATTTCCCGATGGTTCGCAAGCCGGTGTGTACAGCATCTTAAAAAACGAAGGACTGCTGCCACCATCTACCCCGGTGCCGGCGCCTACGATGCAGCAAATTAGTTTTCAGCAGCCGTGGAACGCAAACCTGAGCGGCACGCTGACACAACTGCTTTTTCAGCCGGATGTGTTTGTTGGCCTTCAGGCGCGGAAAACAGCACTGAACCTTACCGAAGCGCAGATAAAAACCGTGGAAGAGAAGGTAAAAGACTCTGCTTACAAAAAGTATTACGCCATCTTGATTGCTCAGAAACAACTCGATTTTTTAGATGAAAGCATTGTGCGCGTAAACAAACTGTACAGCGATCAACAGGCATTGTTTAAAAACGGATTTATAGAAAAACTCGATCTCGATAAAACCGAAGTGCAATTAAACAACTTAAAAACCACGAGAAGCCTTGTTGAAAATGCGCTGCAGATTAATTACGGCGTACTGAAATTAACGCTGAATCTTCCGCAAAAAGATACCGTGGTGCTCACCGATAATCTAACAATTGATAAGGTGAAAGAAGAGGTGCTAACCGACACCTTTAATTACGAAAACAGAGTGGAAGTTAAGAGCCTGCAATATTTGCGCGATTTGCAGAAGCTGGATGTAAAGCGATATAGAATGGGATATATTCCAACGCTTGCTGCGCAATTTAATTACGGCGTGAGCGGTATGGGCGAACGTTTTATTTCGGACAAATCTACCATCTGGCTGCGCAGTTCGTACATCGGACTGAATTTGTCGGTTCCGATTTTTGATGGATTGCAGCGACAGCAGAAAATTAAACAGTCGCAACTCACACTCGAAAAAACAGAGAACAACCTCGATGCCTTAAAGAATGCAATCGATTTTGAGCAGTTCGCCTTCCGGTCGCAATTCACCAATGCCTTGCTGAATCTTGATGCAATGGATAGAAATATGGAACTCGCAAAAAGGGTTTTCAATGCCACTCAACTTAAATATCAACAGGGATTGGGCAGCAGTTTCGAGGTGCTGCAGTCAGAAACGGAACTGCAAACTGCACAAAACAATTATTTCAATGCACTCTATAACGCAATTGTTTCAAAAATCAGTTACTACCGTTCGCTCGGAAAATTATAATCACAAAAATCAACAGCAATCTATGCAACCAAATATCAAACTCGTTTTCTCATTGGCGGCCATCGTTGTGCTTACAGCATGCGGCGCAAAAAACGATAAAGCCAAACAGATAAGCATTAAGCAGGAGAAAATTACCAAACTAAAAAAGCAGCAGTCCGATATTGCTGTAGAAATTGAAAAGCTCGAAACGGAATTGTACGCACTGGATCCGTCGCTCGCAAAAGAGCAGATGGCTAAGCTGGTGGCGCTGCGGAAAATTGACGCTTCTTCTTTTAAACATGAGATAAGGCTGCAAGGCAAAATAGATGCAGAAAATACAGCCTATGTAGCTCCGCCGAACGGCCAGGGAGGCGTGGTTACTGCCGTTTATGTAAAACAAGGGCAGCCGGTTACCAAAGGGCAAACCCTTCTTCAACTCGACCCTATGACGCTGCAACAGCAGATTGAGCCGCTCCGCGTACAGTTGGAAACAGCCAAGGACGTTTATAATCGCCGTCAAAATTTATGGAAGCAGGGAATTGGAAGCGAAGTGGAACTGATCAGCGCGCGCACACAAGTGGAAGCTCTGGAAAAAAACATTGCTACACTGAGAAAGCAAATCAGCTTGTTTACTGTAAAAGCGCCTGAGTCGGGCATAGCCGATTTGGTAAACATTCGCGTGGGCGAAATGTTTGTAGGCACTACAGCCGCCGGCCCTCAGATCAGAATTGTCAATACCAACAATTTAAAAGTGGTAGCACAAGTTCCTGAAAACTACATCACCAAAGTAAGCACCGGCAACCCGGTTACTGTTTATCTGCCTGATACCGATAAAAGTATTCCCGCAAAAATTTCCGTAATCGGAAAGCAGATCGACCCATTGAGCAGATCGTTTTATGTAGAGGCCAAACTGCCTGTAAGCAAAGACATCAAGCCGAATCAAATTGCCGTGGTAAAAATTCAGGACTATGCAGCCGCCAACACCATCACCATTCCGGTTAACACATTGCAAAACGATGAAAAAGGAAAATATGTAATGGTTGCCGTACAGGAAAAAGGCAAACTGGTGGCACGCAAAAAACCGGTGCAAATTGGAATGTTAAACAACGACGAGCTCGAAATTACCGCCGGCTTAAACGAAGGTGATATGCTTGTAACAGAAGGGTTCCAGAATCTTTACGATGGTCAATACTTAACCACCTCTGCGAAATAAAATTTTTAGAAAGCTTCTTTCAATTTATTAAGAACATTTATGAGCGCATTAGAAAACTTCACGGAAAAGATTAAGGAGTTTAAACCTACCACGTGGAGTATCAAGAATAAAACATCCATCTACCTGATTATGGTGTTTGTGTCTTTGGCCGGCATTTTTAAATTTATTACGCTTCCCAAAGAACAGTTCCCCGATATTGTAATTCCTACTGTTTATGTAAGCACCATCTATGTGGGAAACTCTCCCAAGGACATGGAGAACCTTGTTACCCGTCCTATTGAAAAAGAAATTAAAGGCATTACGGGTGCAAAAATTAAAAAAGTTACCAGCACCTCGCAGCAGGACTACTGCGCTATTATGGTGGAGTTTGACACAGAAGTGAAAACGGATGTAGCAACGCAGAAAGTAAAGGATGCAGTAGACAAGGCGCGGAAGGATTTGCCTACCGACCTTACCCAGGAACCCACTGTGCTTGAAGTTAGCTTTTCAGAATTTCCCATCATGTATGTAAACGTAAGCGGCGATTTTGATTTGGTAAGACTGAAGGAATTTGCCGACGACCTGCAAGACCGCCTGGAAGAACTTTCTCAGCTGAACCGCGTAGACCTGGTAGGCGCCCCGGAACGCGAGTTCCAGATTAATGTAGACAACTACCGCATGCTTGCCGCAAATGTTACGTTCGATAATATTGAGGCAGCCGTAAAACGTGAAAACCTCGACATTTCGGGCGGCTTGCTCGAAGTAGGGAACAGTAAACGAAACCTGCAGCTAAAAGGACAGCTGAAAAACAAGTACGATATTGAAAACATTATTGTGCGTAACACGAGTGGCGCACCGCTTTATCTGAAAGATATTGCCATTGTAAAAGATACTATTAAGGAGCACGAGAGCTACGCCCGTTTAAATGGGAAAAATGTAATTACCTTAAACATCATTAAACGTGCAGGAGAAAACCTGATTCAAACGGCCGATGAAGTGAAGCGCGTGGTGCAGGAGATGAAAGAAAAAAACTTTCCTCCCAACCTCGATGTTGTTATTACCGGCGACCAAAGCATCAACACCAAAACCTCGTTTAACGAGCTGGTAAACTCCATCGTAATCGGGTTTGTGCTTGTATTGCTTATTCTTATGTTTTTTATGGGCGTCACCAATGCCTTTTTTGTGGCCTTGTCGGTACCCCTCAGCATGTTTGTTGCTTTTGTGTTTCTGCCGGCGGCCGATTATATCACCGGAACCAATGTAACGCTCAACTTCATCGTACTTTTTGCACTACTTTTTGGGTTAGGGATTATCGTGGACGACGCCATTGTGGTAATCGAAAACACGCATAGAATTTTTATTCAGGCTCAGGGAAAACTTAACTCCGAAAAGTCGGCAATAATGGCGGCAGGTGAAGTGTTTGTGCCGGTGTTGTCGGGTACACTTACCACCCTCGCGCCTTTTGTTCCGTTGTTGTTTTGGCCGGGAATCATAGGAAAATTCATGATTTACCTTCCCGCCATGCTCATCTTCACTTTGTCGGCTTCATTAATCGTGGCCTTCATTATGAACCCCGTGTTCGCGGTTGACTTTATGAATCATGAGGAGCATGAAAAACAACAGTCAAAATCGGCCATATTCAGGAAAAAAAGTTTTTGGCTGATGGTGGGCTTCGGCATTCTGTTCGACCTGATTGGAATTGCCTACGGCGAACCCGGAAACATGTTTTACTTCTGGGGCAATCTGCTACTGTTTTTTGGCTTCATCTCCGTGCTGTATGCCTTCATTATTAAAGACGTCATTCATTCGTTTCAAAACCGCTTTTTGCCCGGGTTAATGCGGCGTTACGAGGTTTTATTAAGATGGGGCCTGCTGGGATGGCGGCCGGTTTATCTCTTGCTTGCAACCATCGGCCTGTTCATTTTCTCTTTTGTATTTTTCGGTGCACGAAACGTACCCGTAGTATTTTTCCCTTCGAGCGACCCGAATAATATTTACGTTTATTTGAAACTTCCTGCCGGTACGGATGTGGATTATACCGATTCTGTAACGCGTTCGCTGGAGCAAAAAGTAAACACAGTGTTAGGAAAAAACAATCCGTTGGTGGAAAGCGTCATCTCAAACGTAGCGCTTGGCGCAAACGATCCGAACAGCGGCGACAGAAGTACGCGTCCTGAGCTTGGCCGCATTCAAATTTCGTTTGTTGAATTCGAGAAAAGACATGGCGTTTCAACAGCGCCCTATCTCGATTCTGTTCGTCATGCAATGAAGGGTATTCCAGGAGCAGAAATTTCTGTCGATCAGGAGAAAGGCGGTCCTCCAACCGATCCTCCGGTAAACATCGAAATATCCGGAGAGAATTTCGACGACCTGATAAAAACCGCAGTACAGGTTAAAAACTATCTCGATTCGATACAGATTGATGGTGTGGAAGAGTTGAAAATGGACATCGATTTAAATAATCCTGAAATCACCCTTACCATCGACAGGCAGCGTGCCCTTGTGGCGGGGGTTTCCACTGCCCAGATAGGAATGCAGATTCGTACCGCCCTGTTTGGACGCGAAATATCGAAGATAAAAGATGAAGAAGAGGAATATAAAATTCAGCTTCGCAGCAACGAAAATCAGCGGAAAAAACTTGCCGACATCCTTAACATGAACATCGTTTTTCAGGATATGGCGGCAGGAGGTGCAGTAAAGCACGTTCCTATCAGCAGTCTGGTAAATGTAGATTACACCAATACGGTTGGAAGTGTAAAAAGAAAAAACCAAAAACGGGTAATCACGCTTCGCTCCAATGTGTTGCAGGGCTACACACCAACGGGCGTAAATACGGAAATAAAGCAAAACCTCAACAGCTTTAAAACACCGATAGATGACGTTACCATTCGCCAAACCGGCGAGGGCGAGCAGCAAGCAGAAACCGGCGCTTTCCTCGGACGCGCGCTCATCATTGCGTTAATGCTGATTCTTTTTATCCTCGTGCTGCAATTCAATTCTATCAGTAAATCAGTCATTATTTTAAGCGAAATCATCTTCAGTGTAATTGGTGTGCTGATCGGATTTGGAATCACCAAAATGACAGTGTCGGTGGTGATGACCGGAATTGGAATCGTTGGACTGGCGGGCATTGTAGTGAAAAACGGAATTTTGGTAATTGAATTTGCCGACGAGCTGCGGATGCGTGGATTAAAAACCCGGGAAGCGGTGATTGAAGCCGGTAAAACCCGTATTATTCCGGTGTTGCTAACAGCGCTTGCCGCCATTTTTGGCTTAATACCGCTTGCTGTTGGCTTCAACATTAATTTTATCACAGCTTTCAGTGAACTGAATCCACGCATATTCTTTGGTGGCGACAGCGTTGCGTTCTGGGGGCCGCTTGCATGGACAATCATATTCGGATTAACCTTTGCATTTTTTATGACGCTTGTTATTGTTCCGAGCATGTATTTGATTGCTGAGCGGCTGAAAAGGCCGATGCGCCGATTGTTTGGCGGTAAATGGGTTTCTATGATGGGCATTCCGCCGCTGACGCTGATCTTCCTGCTCATTATGATGCCGATAACGCTGATTAAACATCGCATAGAAAGAAAACGAAGGAGGAGGCGCCTTGCCAATAATGCGCAGGTAAACGAGGCATTTATTGGAAGTTGGTTTTAACAAGCGCAAATTTTTTTCCGAGAAGCCGTTGATACGTTCAACGGCTTTTTTTGCCTGAATATTTCTACCTTCGGGCATCGAATTATTGCTATTCTGGTCATCTTAATACAAACATCTTTACCAGCTTTTTTATGAAGAACATCCTCCTAACATTTTTTGTTGTCATGATTTCGTTACACGCCGGTGCACAACAAAACTTTTGGACTGCCGCCAACAACAGTCAGCTGGCTGAATACGAGCATCAGCGCAGCATTTTTCCTGTCGAATACCAGACTTTTCATTTGCAGGCAAATGATTTTAAAAAATTGCTTTTCTCCGCGCCCATGGAGTTTACACCTGCCGCCAAAGCGCCGCTTGTGATTACGCTGCCCATGCCGTCGGGTAAGTTCGAGCGCTTTGCAGTGGTGGAAACCCAAGTGCAGGCTCCTGGAACGCCTGAAATGTTTTCCGACATTAAAACTTTTGCGGGCAACGGAATTGATGATCCGTCATCATCCATTCGGCTCGATTGGACGGCACTGGGCTTTCATGCCATGATCCAGTCGGGAAGCGGGCTTACATTTATTGATCCTTATGCGCAGGGTAATATCCATTTTTACCTTTCATACAGCCGCACCGGACTTTTCAGCCAGTTTCAGGAAGACGGAGTGTTTAGTTTGGAGGAATCTATCTATCAGGAGGGAGCAAAAACTGCTGCAACCTGTACCGGTACACAGTTGCGCACTTACCGGCTTGCCGTTGCCTGCACGGGTGAATATGCCACCGCCGTTGGTGGGCCTAACGCCTCCGTAGTTCACTCTGCAATTGTAACCTCAGTAAACAGGGTAAACGGAATTTATGAAAATGAATTTTCCATTCGGTTGCAGCTAATTGAAAATAATCATTTAATCGAATTCACAAGCGCGTCTTCCGATCCGTTTACGGGCAATAATAACTCCGGGGTTTTAATTAACGAAAGTCAGAGCGTCATTTCAAGTTATATCGGCAGTGCCAATTACGATATTGGTCATACATTCAGTACAGGTGCGGGTGGATTAGCGACAGTAGGCTCTGTATGTAAATCAACGTCTAAAGCCAGAGGCGTAACCGGCCTCACTAATCCTATTGGCGATGTTTTTTCGGTAGATTATGTATCTCATGAAATTGGCCATCAATTTGGCGCGCAGCATACGTTTAACGGAATTACCGGCAATTGTTCGGGCAACCGCAATGCCGGAACGGCCGTAGAACCCGGCAGCGGCATTACGATTATGGGATATGCAGGAAACTGTGGTGTGTCCAATATCTCCAATAACAGCATCCCTCACTTTCATCCAATCAGCTACGATCAAATTATGCAGTATGCTACAGGTGGAGGCGCCTGTGCGGTAGTCACAAATACGAACAATGCAATTCCGGTGGTGAATGCAGGAGCCGACTACATTATTCCAAAAGGAACGCCGTTTAAGTTAACCGGCTCAGCCACCGACAGCGATAGCCCCATCCTGACTTATAGCTGGGAAGAAAATGATGTGGCTTTAACAAGCGGAAACTGGAACTCCGGCAGTGTTCCTTTCTTTCTTTCGCTGCCGCCAACAACGGATAACTTCCGGTATTTTCCAAGATTGCCGGATGTTGTAAACCACACCAGTTCAGTGGGCGAAGTGCTTCCGTCAAGCCCTCAGTTATTAAATTTCCGTCTTACCGTCCGGGATAACAATCCGGGTGCAGGGGCAAGCTGCAGCGATCAGATGTTGCTGACGATCGACAACTCCGGCCCTTTTACCATTACTTCCCAAAGCGCCGATACAACATGGACCAGCAGTGGAGGCGGCGTTTTAATTAATTGGAATGTAGCCGGAACAAACCTGCCTCCGGTAAGCTGTGCCAATGTTGACATTCTTTTCTCTTCTGATGGTGGAAGTACATTTCCATATATTTTGAAAGCCAACACACCCAATGACGGATCTGAATTGGTATCGATTCCGTTTATAAAAACGACGAGTGGAAAAATAATGATTCGTTCCAGCAACAACATTTTCTATAATGTAAATGTAGGAACGGTTACCGTTTTAACGCCGGGCTGCGAAGCGGAAGGCGCCGAAATATTTCCGCAGGAATCCGTGCTTGAATATGCAGGCAGCAGCGGACTGAACCTTTCTTTAAATCCGGTATATGGAAGCTTTTCCGCCAGCGGCCAGATAATTGTTTCTGATCCGGTAATGAATTTTTCAACAAAGAATCAAGCTAATCTTTGTGTAAACTTTTCAAACTACTTCAGTTACCATCTTTATACAATAAAAGCTACAGTAACCGGATCGTATACATTTTTAATGAACAGTGGCGCAACCATCATCAATGTGTATCAATCTTCTTTCAGCCCGGCGCAGCCTTGTGCCAGTTTTATCAATTCTTCGTCATCCGTAAATGCATCCAATTCACTGTCAAATTCAAGCACGGTAACGGTTAGTTTAACCGCTGGTCAGGAGTATAAAGTTGCCATCGGTGTTTTATCAAATAGTTCATCCGCACCATCTGGTTCACTTCCGGTAAATTATACATTGGCTGTAAGCAATGCACCACTCGGCGGAGTTATTTATTCAG
Organism: Chitinophagaceae bacterium; assembly: GCA_039811185.1. Classification (GTDB taxonomy): domain Bacteria; phylum Bacteroidota; class Bacteroidia; order Chitinophagales; family Chitinophagaceae; genus JAEZDR01. Next base: position 190,400 of record JBDHYF010000002.1, read on the forward strand.
GAAATGGGTATTATATAAACCCGGGCAGCGGTTACAGTTATGGTTATATAATTGTGCGAAGCGCTGACGGCATTATCCGCGCTTTCAACTCAACAGCCAACCTCTCCAATAGCACCAGCTATCCGGCGGGAAAATACATGGTGTACGGTATATCGTATATCACAAGTGCATTCAGCGCTATTAAAGCATACGAATCACAATCGTTCACAACTTTTAATAACGCATTATTAGCCGGAAACTTTTGTGCTAACCTCAGCAAAAATGCGATTGATGTAACCATTCAGGCGCCGCTGCCCGTTGTGTTTATGCCGCTCACCGCTGCCTTGCAAAACAATGATGCGGTGTTGACCTGGGCCACTTCGATGGAGTGGAATACTTCGCATTTCGAAATTGAACACAGTGTCAACGGCACTGCATTCGTTGCTATTGGAAAACAAATGGCAAGAAACAATGCAACAGAAGCGAGTGAGTATCAGTTTGTGCACCCCGGTGTTCCATCCGGTGCAAACTATTACCGGATAAAATCAGTTGACAGGGACGGTAAGGAACTGTATAGTAATGTGGTGTTGTTGCGGGTACAAGACCAGCGCAATGCCGTGCTATTGTTGTATCCCAACCCCGTGTCGGAGGCACTTAGCATAGAGCTTTCAGCGAGCAGTGCAAAACAAGTATCGCTATTGGTTACGGATGGCCGGGGCGCCCTTGTACTCCGCCACCGTCATACGGTTCAAAAAGGGAATAACAAACTTCAACTGAATTTGCAACACTTGCCTGCCGGCGTTTATTATTTGAAAATAGATGATGGACAGTCGGGCTATCACTACCAGAAATTCATCAAAAAATAAATTCACAATCCGGCCTAAGTGCCGGATTTTTTGTAGTCATGCAGTTTGTGCTGCAATTATTCACTATATTCAAAATCCTTTATCTGACGAAAAAAAAGTGACATGAAAAAAAGCATTATGCCCGTTTTTTTATTTTGCACGCTTGCTGCATGCAATACTTCAAAGCCGGTAACAGAAAACAGTGTTTCCATCGATAAAAATCCTTTGCTTACCGAAAGTAAGCTGCCATACGGAACGCCGGATTTTTCCCTTATTAAAGATGAACATTATCGCCCCGCTATAATGGACGCGCTCAGGCAAAAGAAGGCGCTGGTGCAGCATATTATTGATAATACAGAGCCACCTACTTTTGATAACACCGTTGTTGCCCTGGAAAGAAGTAACGAAACTTTGGGTCGGGTACTTGCACCGTTTTATGCGTTATCCGGCGCACATACTAACGACACCTTGCAAAAATTACAGGAAGACGTAGCACCGCTGATGGCTGAAATGAAGGACTTCATTTATTTAAATAACGATCTGTTTAAAAAAGTAAAACAGGTTTATGACGAGCGAAATGAGTTGAAGTTAGACGCGGAATCGAGCTGGTTGCTGCAAGAAACCTATACCGACTTTTTGATTGCCGGCGCAGCACTATCTGCGGAACAAAAAGAGGATCTGAAAAAAATTAATACCAAGCTCGCTGCTTTAAGTGCAAAATTTTCGAAAACACTTCTTGCGGCGAACAATGCGGGCGCTTTAATGATAACCGACGTGTCGGACCTGGAAGGACTTACAAAGGCCGAACTGGAGGCACGAAAGACGGCCGACGGAAAAGGATGGAAAATTCCGTTACAGAACACAACACAGCAGCCTTTGCTTACGAGCCTTGTAAAGCGGAATACCCGTGAGAAATTGTTTAATGCAGGATGGCAAAGAGGAAACGGAGGTGTAAACGATACCAAGGCCATTATCATCGACATTGCTGAAACGCGTGCTGCGAAAGCGGCATTGCTCGGATTTAAAAATTATGCAGAGTGGCAGTTGCAGAAAACAATGGCGAAAAAGCCGGAAAATGTTTTCGAGATGTTTTCAGGACTCGTTCCGGGCGCTACCGCCAAAGCCCGTGTTGAAGCAGATACGCTGCAACAGATGATATATAAATCCGGCTTCGGGTTTAACCTCGAACCCTACGACTGGAATTTGTTTTCTGAAAAAGTAAGGAAAGAAAAATATGATTTAGACGAAAGTGAGATGAAGCCTTATTTTCTTTTGAAAACCGTTTTGGAAAAAGGCGTTTTCTATGCAGCCAATCTTTTATATGGCATCAGCTTCAAGGAAAGAAAAGACATTCCGGTTTACCATCCGGATGTTTTGGTGTATGAATTATTTGAAGAAGATGGCAGTACGCTGGGCTTGTTCTATGGCGACTTCTATGCGCGTCCAACCAAACGTGGCGGTGCGTGGATGAGTAATCTAGTAAACCAATCGAAGCTGTTTAATAAAAAGCCGGTTATTTACAATGTTTGCAATTTTCCAAAACCTGCGGAAGGCGAACCGGCGCTCTTAACTTTCGACGAGGTGGAAACGATGTTTCATGAGTTTGGTCATGCACTGCACGGATTTTTTGCCAACCAGATGTATCCGTCGTTGTCGGGTACCAGCGTATCGCGGGATTTTGTTGAGTTTCCTTCACAGTTTAATGAAAACTGGACGCTGTACCCGGATGTGTTGAAGAACTACGCACTGCATTATAAAACAGGAGCGGTAATTCCGCAAAGTCTCATAACGAAAATAAAGAAGTCATCTAGTTTTAACCAGGGATATGCTTTAACTGAGAACCTGGCCGCCGCCAACCTCGATATGCAATGGCATACCATCGACTCAAAAACAAAAATCAACGATGCTTTAGTGTTCGAAAAGGAGGCGCTGACTCGAACCAAGCTCGACGTGGTGAAGGCTGTTCCGCCGCGCTATCGGTCTACCTACTTCAATCACATTTGGGGAAGCGGTTATGCTGCGGGATATTATTCATATTTATGGACCGAGATGCTCCACCACGATGCGTTTGAATGGTTTAAAGAGAATGGTGGATTAACGCGCAAAAACGGCCGGAGATTTCGGGAAATGATATTGTCGAAAGGGAATACGGAAAACCTGGAAGAAATGTATAAGAAGTGGCGGGGAAGCGATCCTAAAATTGCTCCCATGCTGAAAGCACGCGGCCTGCAATAACGGTACTTTATTAAAAGAGTTGTGGAAACGCAGCTCTTTTTTTTGTTGTAAATAATTCAAAGAAATACAAATTCAGCAAAAACAAAATGTAGCCGTATAGAGCGTCTTCTATCGGAATCGTTAACATTCTTATTCCCAGAAATTCCTCAGGGTTATAGTTTACAATCGGTGAAGACAGGCCTGTGCCCGTGAGAATGCCATTCACCAAGAAGAATCCCGGGCTGAGTAATATATAGACAAAGGACGCTTTTCCGATCCATTCTCTTCGAACAATAAAATGCAGAAAAATAAAGATGATGGCAGAGACAACAGCGGTTACAAAAGTGTAGAGGCGATTGTAGAACAGAAGTGCTGTAACGGTGCAGGCGATTATCGCAACGAAAACGATCAGGTTGTTAAAAGCATTCCATCTGTCCAAATTGAAGAAACGGTTCATGCAGAAGTAAGTAAAAACGCAAGAAAAAGGGATACAAAAAAAGAATAAACATTCCTCAACCGGAAGACCCGCTATCGAAATACCCGTTGTGTAGTTATAATTAAACCACCATACGCCGCAGGCGGTAAAAATGCTGTCCCAGAAAATAAATGGAATCGCTACAAGCGTTGCCGCAAGCAGGTATGGAAGGAAGTAGCGGTTAAACCGGATGCGCTTGTCGAACGATGCAATCACGCAAATAACGATTGTAAAAAAGTTGATGAGCAGATAAGTGTAGGGCAGCACTATGAGGGGTTTTTAAAGAAGTACTTAAAATACTTTAGAGGCACCCACAGAAAACCAAAGCACTCACCATCTTCTTTTCCCAAATGTTTGTGGTGTTGTTTATGAGCACGCCTTAATGCAAGCAGATAGCGGTTTTTGGTTTTACTGAAAACCTTTGCTCGCTGATGAATAAAAATATCGTGTACTAAAAAATACGCTGCGCCATACAACGTGATGCCTAGTCCGATATAAAACAGGGGACTGAAATTCTGCAATGCGCCAAAATAAAAGAGAGTAATTGCGGGCAGCGAAAAAATAACGAAGAACAAGTCATTTCGTTCGAGAGGTCCCTCGTTGCTGTGGTCGTGATGGTCGCGATGGAGCATCCATAAAAAGCCATGCATCACGTATTTGTGAATGACCCACGTTACACCTTCCATCAAAATAAAAACAACAACGGTTATTATCAGGTTCATACGTTTAGTTTTGGCGATAGAATATTTTTTCTAATATTTTGTACCGGAAGTGAAAGATATGATGGAGTTTCTTTTTTACTACCAACTCATGTGCAAGCGGACTTAAAACGGAAAATGGCAATTGATAATTTACTTTGTCTATCATCAACACACCTTCATTGTTTACAATAAATTCGTGGTGGTGGTTCCATAATTTATAAGGCCCTTTTTCCTGAAAGTCGGTAAAGCTTTTTTGAAACTCTACTTCGGTAATGCGAGTTTTCCATTTTAAGCGAATATTCAGCAACGGCGAAACGAAATATTCAATTTCCATTCCTTTAAAAATAGGCGTGTTTTTCCGCTCGCCTAAAACGGTAAGTTTCAGTTCAGGTGGCGTTATTAACGATAAGTTATATGGCGATGAAAAAAATTCCCATGCTTTTTCAATGGAGGTATATAATTGTTGTTCGCGGTATAATTCATAAGTCATTCTTCTTTCTTTTGTATGGTTTTAAATTGCTTCTCCAAAACGCTTGAACGTGCTTCTGGAAGGTGTTGGCGGATAAAGCGTTCGTCTTCTTCAATTTCCTGGTGATAACCGAGTACAGGAGGTGATTTTTTTTGCAGGCAGTATCTCAAAAACCGTACTTCAACGTTTGACGGATCTGCTTCAACGGCGGCTTGTATTTGGGCCTTTCCTCGTTTAAAATACTTCAGCTTTTTCAGCGGGTTAAATGCATGCTTTGCTTTCAGCGCCGTAAGCGCACCGCTGTATGCGAGCGAGAGATTGCTTTTTCTGTCCGAAAAAACCTGGATGAGACTATCGCAAAGCGCTGCATCCGACACAGCCAAAGCAAACTTTGTCAACCTTTCGTTCGTTGTATGCAGCTGGCCGATTGAAACAGCGCAAATAAAGTTGACAAAGACTAACAAAATCAGTTTCATAAACAGGCAGCTTTATACCGAATGTAGCTTTTCACCATCACTAACAATTTCCCGGCATTCGGTACACGGACACGTGTTGCCATAATTCGCTCCGCACGGGTGCTTTTGATTTTCCTGAACAAAGAGAGATAATATTTATACGCTAGATAAACACCAAAGCGCGATGCGTGCGGCAATTGTTTAATGCCGACTAATGCTTCCTTAAATTCTGCTTCAATTTCTGCTTCAATTTGTTGCTTGCTGATGGTGTTAAAATGATCAAAGGTGATGTTGGGAAAATAGGTGCGGCCGAGCGTTCGATAGTCGTCTTTTAAATCCCGGAGGAAGTTGACTTTTTGAAAAGCAGATCCAAGTTTTTGAGCGTAGGGCTTTAAGCGGTTGTACTCTTCTCGGTTGCCATTTGCAAACACCTGAAGGCACATCAGCCCAACAACTTCTGCCGATCCAAAAATATATTGTTCGTAAAGACTTTCGTTGTATTGCATTTTATCGAGATCCATTGCCATGCTTCTTAAAAAGTCCTCAATTAGGCCTCTGTCGATGCTGTAATGGTGCACGGTTTCCTGGAACGACTGAAGAATTGGATTAAGCGAAATCTTTTCGTGTAGTGCCGTCTTGGTTTCGGATAGAAGCCGGTTTAATAACACCTTCTTGTCGTAGTCATGGAAACTGTCCACAATTTCATCCGCCAGCCTTACGTATCCGTAAATAGCATAAATGGCGGGGCGAATGGCTGGTGCCAACGCTAAAATTCCAAGCGAAAAAGAAGTGCTATATTTTTTGGTGGTGCGCTCGCTTACCTCGCGCGAAAGCTCGTCAAAGTACCTTTTCATAGCTGCTTTTTTTGATGTTATTAATTTCTGCGGCCGCAATTTTTCCGGATATGATGGAAGGCGGAACACCCGGCCCCGGAACGGTTAGCTGCCCCGTATAAATTAGATTTTTTAGTTTTCTGTTTTTTATTTTAGGCTTTAAAACGGCAGTTTGCGAAAGGGTGTTGGCAAGGCCATAAGCGTTGCCGCCGTATGCATTGTAGTCCGCAACAAAATCGTTTACACAATAGCTTTTTTTGTAAATAATTCTTTCAAAGAGGTGGGTTATGCCGCAATGCTTTTCTATCCGGCTGATCATCTGTCTGAGATAGCTGTCGCGTAAGGCCTCTACGTCATTCAAACCAATAGCAAGCGGCATCAGCAGAAAGAGATTTTCACAGCCTTCCGGTGCAACCAATGCATCGGTTTTAGACGGACAGCAAACATAAAAAAGTGGTTTATCAGGCCATTTCTTATTGTCATAAATGTCGGCTATGTGATCGTCCATAGCATGCTCAAAAAATAAAGAATGATGCTTGAGATTTGGGATTTTTGTGTTCAGTCCAAGATAAAATATCAGGCACGAAGGCGCAAATGTTTTACTGCTCCAATACTTTTCGTCGTAGTTGCGAAATGCTTTCAGTAACAGTGTTTCGGCGTGATGATAGTCGCAGGAAGCTATTACAGCATCAAACGATATCTCTTCCCCGTTAACAACAATAGCAGTCACTTCTTCGTTGTTGGCGACTATGGCCTCCACCGGATGATTAAAATGGAATTTTGCTCCCTGTTTTTCTGCCGTCGAGTACATCGCCTTCACCAATTCGTAAAATCCGCCGATGGGATATTTCGTGCCCAATACATAGCCGCCGTAATTCATTAAACTGTACATCGACGGGATGTTTTGAGGGGGCGCACCCAGAAATATTACCGGAAACTCCATTACCGAAACCAGCCTCGGATCAGAAAAGTAGGATGATACATAGCTCCGGAAATTCGTCAGCAGTTTCAACTTAAGCGCACTCACCGCAATAGTTGGCGCTAAAAACTCGAACCACGTTTTGCAAGGTTTAGAAATAAACCGGCGCATAGCCACCTCGTATTTGTATTTCGCCGATTTCATAAACCTTTCCAGCTTTTGCCCGGCGCCCTTTTCAATTCCTTCAAAAACATTTTTCAGGTCGTCATAGGAAGCGGGAACAGAAAGTTTGTCGGAACTGAAAATGATCTCAAACTGTGGGTCTAATGATCTCAATTCAAAGAAGTTGGATGCCTGCGTGTTGAAATCAGCGAAAAAATCGTCGATTATGTCTGGCATCCAATACCAGGAAGGGCCCATATCGAACACAAAGCCATTGTCGGTGGTAAGTTGTCTTGCCCGCCCGCCCGGCGCATCATGTTTCTCAAACACATGTACGTCGTGCCCTGCATTAGCCGCATAAGCCGCAGCGGAAAGACCCGAAAAGCCGGAACCAATCACGGCTACTTTTAATTTGTTAGCGTTTTTATCTGTGCCCATTTTATTTCAATTCCTCCATTGCTACATCCAGCACGTCGGATGTGGCATGATTGCCGTTATAAACGTTTAAGTGAAAGTTGTTTAACTTTATCAGAAGTTGAAGCAGTTGCGTTTTTTCTGGTTCTGTTAAGTCGGCAGAAACGACGGTGGTTGCCGCTTGGATTTTGTCGTATATTTTGTCTAGGGCTTTCTTTCCTGCAGCGGTCAGCTGAAGCGTTTTTGCGCGTTTGTCAATTTCCGATTCGCTTTGTTTCACCCAGCTGCTTTCTATTAATCGATTAATTATTTGTATACCCGCCGGCTTGTCATGCACATTTTTTTTAATCAGTTCTGTCTTGGTAATTCCCGGATTAAATCGTAGCACGATAAGATAGATGACATCGTCCTGAGAAGAAAATGAAGTGCCTTCCAGCACAGAGCGGAAGTAAAGTTTAGCATAGCGGTTCATGTGCACAAGGAGGGTAGCGATCACGCTTTCAGCAGATCTGCCTTCTGCTTTATTCTCCCATTCTATACTTGTTTCCGGTAGCACGGATTCTTTACCAATCAGCCATTTTTTAAAACCCTTTAGCGTTGGAGCATAGTTGGCGCCGGCTTCATGCTCAAACGTTTCACAAAGTCTAATCAGCTCTTTTAGTAAACCATAATTCATTGTTTGAAAAAATTTGATGGTATAAAAGTACACTATTTAAATTAAAAAATAATATACTTTTATACATCATGTGCATGCCAATGCCCAACTACTAATATTAAGTAAGAAGTAAATAAAGTTAAAGGCCAAGTTTTTCGATGGCGAGTTGTGCGGCTTGCTGGCTTGCGTCTTTTTTATTATAGCCCTTGGCTTTGGAAATAACCTGTCCGTCAATTACAGCTGCTATTGTAAACACACGGCGGCTTCCTTCCATCTTTTCTTCAAGGGTATCGAAATTGAGTTCTTTGCCGTTTTTGTTGGCCCAGCCTATCAGCTTATTTTTTAAGTTGATGTCAATTTGTTCCAGATCATCCACAAAAAGAAAAGGCAGGATCACGCGTTTATTAATCCATTGGCGTGTAAACAAGTATCCTTTGTCGAGGTAAACAGCACCCACCACCGCTTCGAGTGTGTTGCCAAAAATCTGACTGTTTTTTAAGGAGTTGTCGAGCTTATTGTACAGGGTCAGTTTCTTTAAGCCCATCTTCACCGCAATATCATTCAACTGCTGGCGATTCACCATTTTGCTGCGCATTTCAGTTAAGAATCCTTCGCCTTTATACGGATATTTTTTAAAAAGATAATCGGCTATAACGGCTCCCAGCACTGCATCTCCAAGGTATTCGAGCCGTTCGTTGTTTTCGTCGGGCTTATCTTTCACCGAACGATGGCTGAGTGCAATTTCGTATAGCAGAATTTTGCCGGGCGATACGCCAAGCGTTTGTTTGATTTCGTTTTTTAAACTGCCTTTGTCCTTTCTAAGTAGATTCTTAAAAAATTGCTGCACAATTTCTAGCTCTTGTATTTTTTCACAATCAGCGATGCATTATGTCCGCCAAAGCCGAAGGTATTGCTGATAGCAGCGTTTACGGTGCGTTTTTGTGCGGTGTTAAACGTAAAGTTTAATTTGGGATCGAGTTCCGGATCGTCGGTGAAGTGATTGATGGTAGGTGGAACCACGTCGTTTACCACGCTCAGCACGCAGGCAATGGCTTCTATAACGCCCGCTGCACCTAAGAGATGCCCGGTCATGGATTTTGTTGAACTGATGTTGAGGTTGTACGCATGGTCGCCAAACACAGCTTGTATCGCTTTCACTTCGGCAATATCGCCCAAAGGGGTTGATGTTCCGTGAACGTTGATATAATCGATATCCTCAGGCTTCATATTGGCCTCACGGAGTGCTTCGAGCATCACATTTCTGGCACCCAGTCCTTCGGGATGGGGAGCGGTAATATGGTGGGCATCGGCAGATGCGCCTGCTCCGGCTATCTCGCAATAAATTTTAGCACCTCTTGCAACAGCGTGCTCAAGTTCTTCTAAAACTAAAATTCCGGCGCCTTCGCCCATAACAAATCCATCGCGGTCTTTGTCGAAGGGACGGCTTGCCGTTTTCGGGTCGTCATTGCGTTCGCTGAGGGCTTTCATGGCGTTAAATCCGCCCACGCCGGCCTCACTGATAACGCTTTCACTTCCACCCGCTAAAATAATATCTGCCTTGCCCAGTCTGATAAGATTGAAGGCGTCCATCAGCGCATGGGTAGAGGAAGCACATGCCGAAACTACGGCATAGTTAGGACCGCGGAAATTGTGGCGCATGGAGATATGACCCGCAGCAATATCCAAAATCATTTTCGGGATAAAAAAAGGATTGAAGCGCGGGGTTCCATCGCCTCTCGCAAAATCTGTAACCTCGTGTTGAAAGGTAATTAATCCGCCAATTCCACTGGAGTGTATCACGCCGATGCGGTCAGGATTCATTGTTGCCTTGTCAATGCCGGCGTCAGCAACAGCCATATCGCTTACTACAAGCGCAGTTTGGGTAAACCGGTCGAGTTTGCGGGCTTCTTTTCTATCGAGGTAGGTAGTAGGCTCAAAGTTTTTTAGTTCGCAGGCAAAACGTGTTTTAAACTTACTGCAGTCGAACTGTTGAATAAAATCGGCTCCCGAAACTCCATTCATTAGCCCATCCCAATATTCATCTTTGGTGTTTCCGATAGGCGTTATTGCTCCGATTCCGGTTACTACTACTCTCTTAAGTTCCATAAATGGTGTGAACCTGTTTAAAATTTAAATCCGCCTAAGGTTGCCACCATTAGGCGGATTGAATATTTGCAAAAAACTGCCGGACGTTATTTTGCATGCTCTTCCAAATAAGCTACTGCCTGCCCAACTGTTGTTATGGTTTCTGCTTGCTCGTCAGGAATAGAAATGTTGAATTCTTTTTCAAACTCCATAATAAGTTCAACAGTGTCTAATGAATCGGCTCCTAAATCATTCGTAAAAGAAGCTTCGTTGGTTACTTCTGCTTCGTCTACTCCTAATTTGTCAACAATAATTTTTTTAACTCTTGTTGCAATGTCTGACATCTTGTAAAAGTTTTGTTATGCCGCAAAAATATAGATTTATGTAATTAAGCAACTTTTTTCAGCGCTTTTGTTTCATTTATATATTTAACCGTGTGCTCCTTAATTGCTTTGGCTTTTTAAAACAACTAAAAAGCAGTGCTAATCAGCCTCGCGACCCACAAAATTTTTCAGCAAGCTCAGCCGCATTCAGCTCTAAAAAACTCTCTGCAACCACGTCCGCAGCCTGCAACTGCCCCGGCAGGTGTGTGTTTGAAATGGCAATACAACACATGCCCGCCGCTTTTGCCGCCGCCACCCCCGCCACCGCATCTTCCAAAACAACACATTCCGAAGGCCGGGCGTTAAGTTTCTCAGCCGCAAACAAATAAATATCGGGTGCAGGTTTGCTGTGTTCAATCATATCGCCGGTAACCACCACCTCAAAATATTTTTTCAGGTTTAGGGAATCAAGCAACATTTCTGTTTTTGGTCGTCGGCTGCTGGTGGCAAGCGCACATTTAAAGCCAGCACTTTTAATCTCTTCCAAAAACCGGTAAACGCCTTCGTATACTTCAATGCCATCGCGTTTTACCACTTCTTCAAAAAAACGAATTTTATCGGTCATGGCTTTGTCGAATGCCTCGCCGCTAAGGCCCAGCTTTTCGCTCACCACAACCGAGCTTTTCATTCCAAGCAAGGGCTCATAATCCTGAAAACTTAAATCCCTGCCTTCTTGTTCAAACACTTTCTTCCACGCCAGATAATCGGCGCGGGTACTGGCAATCAGTGTTCCATCCATATCAAAAATGAAGGCAGGCTTTGGCGGATTTTGACTATTTGCTGCGCGATGGTTTTCTTCAATACTCGTCATGCTACAAAATAAACGCATTGTTTGCGCAATGACGAAATGCTGATTTATAAAAGCAAACTCGCAAGCAGATAATCGGAAAGAAGAATAACGATACAGCTGATTACAACAGCCTTTGTACTGGAGCGCCCGATTTCGAGCGAACCGCCTTTTACATGAAATCCATAATAGGCCGAAATGCTGCTGATGAGGAAAGCAAACGTAAAAGCTTTTGTGAGGGCAAAGAATACGTTATAAGGCTGAAAGTTACTTCGGAGGCCGAGGTCGAAAATGTCTGTGGCAATGATGCCTGTAAGGCTTCCGGCTACGCGACCGCCCCAGATGCCCAATACCGCAGCAATGGTAATTAGGAAAGGGATGGTAATTACGGAGCCTAAAATTTTGGGTAAAACGAGATAGGTGTGCGTGTTGATGCCCATAATTTCGAGGGCATCAATTTGTTCCGAAATGCGCATATTGCCCAGCTCGCTGGCAATTTTACTGCCTACCACACCCGCCAGTACAATGCTCACTACCGTAGGGGCAAGCTCCAACAAAATGGTATCCCTCACAATGCTTCCGATGATGGAGCGGGGAATGAGCGGACTTACCAACTGATAGGCTGTCTGCACCGTGGATACCGCACCCAAAAACAGTGAAATGATGACTACAATCGGTAACGACCCAATGCCGATTTCAACGCACTGATGCATGAATTCTTTCCAGTACATCTTGGGGTTTTCGGGCTTCGAAAACATTAGCTTAAGCATCATTACAAAACGCCCGATATGCGATAATAGGCTCATTTAAACGTTGTATTTTTTCTTTTTAAGTTTTTTCCACCAGGGAGATTTTCTCACTATATCCTGTGTATCGGTTTTGGTTTTCAACTGCGCATCCACCACAGCAATATTAGCCATATTAATAATGTTGCGAACGCTGCTGCCCAACTGTAATACGTGAACAGGTTTTTTTAATCCTAACAAAATTGGGCCAATTGCATCGGTATTGCCAATTTCTTTTAAAAGATTAAATGAGATATTGCCCGCCGAAAGATTCGGAAAGATGAGTACGTTGGCTTCCTGATCCACAAGTTGGCTGAAGGGATAATTTTCTTTCAGGATGTCTTTATTAAAAGCGAGGGTTGCCTGCATTTCACCATCTACAATCAGCGACGGATTTTTTTGTTTGATGAGTTGTGTTGCGGCGGAAACCATTTTTGCTTCTGCGGAGTCGTTGCTTCCAAAATTGCTGTAGCTCAACATGGCAATGCGCGGTGTAATGTTGAAGGTGCGTACTTCGCGCGCCACCATCAGCGCAATTTCTGAAAGCTCTTCGGCATCGGGATTATAGTTTACGGTGGTATCGGCTAAAAACAGCGGGCCGCGCTTGGTGAGCAGTAAGTACATGCCTGCTATTTTCTTGCATCCTTCTTCTTTTCCGATAATCTGTAAGGCCGGACGAATTGCATCTGCATAATTTTTTGTAAGCCCGCTAATCAGAGCGTCGGCTTCTCCGGTTTCCACCATCATACAACCAAAGTGCATACGGTCCTTCATCACCTTTTTACTCTCATAATAATTATAACCTTTGCGCTGACGTTTCTTAAAGAACAATTCGCCAAAGGCATTTCGTTTTTCTTCCATAGCATCGCTCCGCGGATCGATGATGGGAATATCGGCAAGGTCGATTCGGTTTTGTTCGGCAATGCGTTTAATTTTTGCTTCTTCGCCCAAAAGGATAGGGAAGGCAACACCTTCATCATAAATAATTGCTGCGGCTTTCAAAATTTTCTGATTGTCGGCTTCTGCAAACACAAGGCGTTTAGGGTCGCGACGGGCCTTACTTCCAATTACTCTGATCAGCTGGTTGTCGAGTCCGAGGCGTTTATTTAATTCTATTTTATATGCATCCCAATCATCGATTGTTTGTTGTGCAATGCCGCTGCTGATAGCTGCTTTGGCCACAGCCGGAGCAACAGTTTCCAATAAGCGCGGATCGAGTGGTTTTGGAATAATGTACTCCGGTCCAAACACTAAATGTTTTTGGTTGTAGGCAAGATTAACGATGTCTGGGACGGGTGTTTTTGCCAGTTCGGCAAGTGCATGTACAGCGGCAAGTTTCATTTGTTCGTTTATCTGTGTAGCCCGCACATCCAGTGCCCCGCGAAAGATGTAGGGAAAGCCGAGTACATTGTTTACCTGATTGGGATAATCGCTGCGGCCGGTGGCAACAATAATGTCTTTTCTGCTGCCGGCGGCAGTTTCGTAGGCTACCTCCGGATCGGGATTGGCAAGCGCAAAAACCACCGGATTTTTTGCCATGCTTTTTATCATTTCAGCTGTTAAAACGTTGCCGACACTTAAACCAACAAAGGCATCGGCATTCTGCAAAGCCCCGGCGAGCGTGGTGCCTGAATCTTTTACGGCAAAGCGTTTTTTTATTTCATCAAGATCGGTGCGCCCGCTATGCAGTACGCCATCTTTATCAAAAATGGTGAAATTGCTGTATTGCGCTCCCAGCGCTACATACAGCTGCACACAAGCCATTGCGGCGGCGCCGGCGCCATTCACCACAATTTTAATTTTATCAATTTTCTTCCGCTGTAATTCCAGTGCATTTAACAGTGCGGCTCCGCTGATAATGGCCGTACCATGCTGGTCGTCGTGCATCACCGGAATCTGAAGTTGTTCGCGAAGCATTTTCTCAATCACAAAACATTCAGGCGCCTTAATATCTTCCAGATTAATGCCGCCGAAGGTGGGTTCGAGCGCCTTTACGATGCTTACAAACTTCTCCGGGTTTTTTTCGTTAATCTCAATATCGAAAACATCAATGTCAGAGAAAATTTTAAACAGCACCGCTTTCCCTTCCATCACGGGCTTGCTCGCTTCGGCGCCGATATCGCCCAGCCCAAGAACCGCCGTTCCGTTGGTAATCACTGCCACCAAATTGCCTTTTGCTGTGTATTTATATACCGCTTCCTTATTATTAAAAATCTCTTTACATGGTTCTGCCACACCCGGACTGTAGGCCAGCGACAGATCGCGCTGCGACTTGGCTTCCTTTGTAGGTACAACTTCAATTTTTCCCGGGCGTTTGCCGGCATGGTACTCCAGTGCCTGCTCTCTTTTTAGGTCTTTTTGCATAGTAAATCTCTTCACACAAACGATGTGCTGAAAACACCGCAAATTACAGTAGCCGAACCAAAACCTCCATCTTGTTTTTTACTGTTTTGATAAATCGTTTTATAAATGAAATCTATCTTTACGCTTCTTTGCAAATTAAAAAAGCCGGCTGCACATGGCAGTTGGTGCATTTAAAATCATGATCAAATCGAAAATAGCGGGTGTTGGAATGTACGTTCCCGCGAATGTGTACACCAACAACGATTTAAAAAAATATATGGATACCAGCGATGAATGGATTCAGGAACGCACGGGTATTCAGGAAAGACGCTATGCACATCGCACAAATGAAACCACCACCACAATGGGCGTTGAGGCAGCAAAAATTGCGATTGAACGCGCAGGTATCACTTCCAACGACATCGACTTTATTGTGTTTGCCACACTGTCGCCCGACTATTATTTTCCGGGTTGCGGAGTGCTGGTGCAGCGCGCCATGAAGATGAAGGAAGTGGGTGCGCTCGATGTGCGCAATCAGTGCAGCGGTTTTATTTATGCGCTGAGTGTTGCCGATCAGTTTATTAAAACGGGCATGTATAAAAACATACTCGTTATTGGAAGCGAAAAGCACTCGTTTGGATTAGATTTCAGCACGCGCGGCCGCAATGTGTCGGTAATTTTTGGCGATGGCGCCGGTGCGGTTGTATTGCAGCCCACGCAAGACGAACATTCGGGCATTCTAAGTACGCACCTGCATAGCGACGGTGAGAGTGCCGAAATTCTTGCTATGTACAATCCCGGTACACACGCCAATGTTTGGCAGAAAGGGCTGGCCACTTTTGATGATGCAGAAATAGGAGAAATGTTCTTTAGTCATAGAATGATTGATGAGGGCCAGATTTTCCCAACCATGGATGGGCCGGCTGTATTTAAAAAAGCGGTGGTGAAATTTCCGGAGGTGATTATGGAAGCGCTGAATGCAAACGGACATCAGCCATCGGATCTCGCCTTGTTAATTCCACACCAGGCGAATTTGCGCATTTCTCAGTTTGTACAACAGAAGATGCAATTGCGCGACGACCAGGTTTTCAATAACATCCAAAAATACGGAAACACTACGGCGGCAAGCGTTCCCATTGCGCTTTGCGAAGCCTGGGAAGCAGGAAAAATTAAGAACGGTGACTTGGTTTGTTTGGCTGCATTCGGCAGTGGATTTACATGGGCAAGCGCCCTATTAAAATGGTAATATATGCGTTATATCATCACATTCATTTTTTGCACGTTTGTGTTGTTTGCCGGTGCGCAGGACAAATACAAAATTTCTTTGTATAACGATGTTGACCTTGTGGAAAAACAGGTAGACGAAAATGTGCCGGTTTTAAAAATTGGTTCCGACAAGGACCTGCGGTTGTTGGTTCGGTACCGATCGGACGAGATGAACTATACCAATAAGATGAGGCGGCAGTATTTTTTGTTTGATGAAAGTGACATAGAACTGTTTAGTGTGCAACTGCTCGCAAACGAAGGAAGAGCCGAAATTAGTTTACCAAAAAGTGCGTTGAAAAAAAAGCAAATGCTGACACTTTATACCGTTTCTTATCCCACCGATCCGGAACTGGCGGCGAAAGTGAAACTGAGAAGGGTGAAGCTTGCTTTACTTAGTGTTGAATAATGAGCGAACGAAAAATTTTATACCTGTATAACCCGATATCGGGAGGTATTAAGAAGAAGCAACTGATTAAGCAAATCATCAAACACACCGTTGCAAAAGCCATTGCGTTTGAGTTTATTGAAACGAACGATTTGGGTGAATACGGTTTTCTGAAAGACAAAATCAGAAACGATGGATTCACCGATGTGGTGATTATGGGTGGCGATGGAACGGCTAACCATATTATCGGTGCGCTTCATACCGAAAACGTAAACTTCGGCATTATTCCACTTGGCAGTGGTAACGGACTGGCTTTTGCAGCAAACATTCCCAAAAAGCCGCTGACGGCGCTAGAGATTATCTTTAACGGACACACAAAAATCACCGACGCCTTTTGGGTAAACAATACGTTTAGTTGTATGTTGAGCGGACTCGGATTAGATGCTCAGGTAGCGCACGATTTTGCTACGAAAGCAAAAAGAGGGCTGCTTACCTACACACAACAAAGCTTGCTGAGCTTTTTTAAAGCCACGCCCTATCAGTTTGAAATTACCCTTGCCGACGGACACTCGTTTTTCACTGATGCATTCTTCATTAGCATCGCTAACAGCAATCAGTTCGGCAATCAGGTTACCATAGCGCCGGAAGCCCGCCTGAACGATGGTTTGCTCGACGTTATTATTGTGCAGAAAATGAACAAGCTCCGACTGCCATTCGCAATTTTAAAACAGCTCCGCGGCAACAACCGGCTGCAAAAAATGGTGGAGGACATTTCTACCAACAACATTCTTTATTTTCAAACGCCGGCCATCTCCATAAAAAATCCGAAGCTGGCGCCTTTGCATGTGGATGGAGAACCGCATCCTGCAACCGACAAAATCGAAGTAAAAATATTTCGCAACTGTTTCCGGCTTATTCAGCCCGCTTAGTATTTCCGGCTTCTGTGACCGGATACAAATTCCGGATCTTCCTGAAGCTGCTCAGATTTAATGAATCGAAGAGGGTTTGGCGGATGTCCTTTTTTTCGGCTGTAGTAAGGTGAAAGCTTAAAGAGGCCGGCGCATCCTGCTTTGCGGGGATGTATTGAAACCATACAAAATGCAGGTTGCTTCCGTAAAGTTTTTTCGCAAATGCAAGCTGATCGCCCTGCGTATAATCCTGCATCCGGTACCAATTGTTTTGCAGCAGGAGAAAAGGCTTTGTCGCGGTATTGAGCAGCCCCGGCGGATCTTCATCCACCTCCCATTTTTTCATCTCCCGGTCTCTTATTTGAATCACCACAACCTTAGCAGTATTTTGTTTAAACCACGCTTTAAAGTTTACAATCATTTTTAAAGCAGTTTCCAGGCCTGTATTGTCGCGCAGCCCGGCATCCATCACATCGATAATGGGACGAGTGGGCATCCATACATTCGGTAAAACATAAGGGAAAGTGGCATTCATTCTCAGTGCGGAAGTAAGGCCAAGGTTTTGTGGTTGCTGCAAATGAAAATAGCTTTGGAAATCGATCGCATCAATATTCCCTACCAATTCATTGGCGGTATCAAGGTTGCGCATAAGAAACCGATACGGCATGGTTCCTATCAACATTCTCCGACCGTCCATAGTGATGACATTGCTGATAAGCATCGACGGAATTTTTCCCGAATCTTCAAAGGGTTGATAGCTGCCAATAGTTTTTTGAAGCGTATTTCCCGTATTGGTGTTGAATTGTTTTTCAAACGCATAGCCGCGGTCCTTCTTGTAGGTGTAACCCAGTACCCGGGCGGTTTTGGTAGCGCTGATAAGGTCGCGTGAAACCAAAGATGAAAACAACGGGTTTAATAAATCTTTGCCCATTGCATCGCTGTATTTTTTATCCTGTAAATAGAGATCAGGATGTTGTAACCGTTGCAAATACAGCTCTCTGAAGTAGGCGGCGCCCAACATTCCGCCCGAGGCACCCGATATAAAAACCGTTTGCTTTAAAAAGTTACCGCTTGTAATGCTGTCGAGTTGCTGCAATACGTTCATCGTAAAGTTTGCGCTCCTCAGTCCTCCACCGCTTACGCATAAAATATATGCTACCGGTTTCTCTTCGCTTTGTTGCAGCTTCCAGGCATCAAGACGTGAAATAAACCGCAGTTTGTCCGACTCAATATTTGCTGCCGATGCAATGGTGTCCATCACTGCTTCCGAATAAACCGGCCACTCGTGCTTCTTGGTGTAATCCAGTCCATAAGCCTGATTGCGCGTTTCGATGATTTGGTTGCGATACAAAAAATTGAAGAACAAATACACCAAAATTACCAGCGGCACACTCCACGACCGGAAGAAAAAAGAGGTTGCGGCGGCCACACTGATGAGGATAGAAAAAAGAATGGTAACACTTGCAGCCGCAGGAAATACAAAAACCGGATTATCCATCAGGTAACCCACTACAAACAAAAATGCAAGCGCCGCAAACACTGCCACCACCGCGGCAATATGGTGTTTTTTAAAGATGGTATCTAAAAACTCAGCGCTGTAATACCGTACATCGCGCGCCCTTCTTAAGCCAAGCTTCGCACTCAAAAACCATTTTACATCCATATCGGAATTGAGCTTTTCGGGCGAAACAACTTTTCGTTTAGACGAATGAATGTATCGGTTATTGGCAGCAAGAAGAAAAGGCGCAAAGGTTTTGAAAATGCGTTTGTCGGCACCAAAGAAGTAAAAAAACGACAAAGACGTAATCAGCAGAAAGCCCGTTCCGAATCCCAAGATCAACCACACTATAGCACCCCACGACAGTAACTGATGATGATGCGAATACACAACCGCCTTGTAACAATAAAACACGAGAAACACCAACGGAATTACAGCGTTATTAATATAGAACTTCAGGAACGGCTGGGCGGTAGTGGCCAGGAATTTTATATGCCGGGCATGTAAAATAAAAGTGGCAATGTTCCATGCCATTACAAAAATGGCGATGGCAACACCCACCATAAACGTGCTTAAAAAGTTTACTTTGCCCAGGTATTCAGGACTAAGAAACAAAGCATTGGCGCCAAAGGGCCGCATAAACGAACCGGAAACGGTGGCAAAAAGGATAAACCAAAATAGCAGAAAAACCTGATAACGTCTGAAATGTAATACCACCAGCTGAAATGGCAGCGAGTAATAAAAGTATTCCAGATATTTTTTCATTGTCAGAGCGTTCTGTTTTGGTTTTTCCGGGTAAGCAGATACAAACTGTACACCAATGTAAGCATCAACACCATCCCCGCAATCTGATGTAGCTGTGCCATCCACTCAAATGAACCCCATCCGTTAGCCGTAATGGATGTACTGTTTAACACGGTGAATATACCAAGCAAAACCTGCAAGATTACGCATAGCGGAAATATCCACGATGTCCGTTTCAAGAGCGAGTGTTGGGGCAACGATTTCTTTATTCTCATCCAAAAAATGAAAATGAAAATCACAAGGAGATAAGCGAGGTTACGATGAACGAAGTGGATGAGAATCGGATTGTCAATAAAGTTAATGAGCAGTGGCTGATGCGAAAACATAAACGATGGTAGATAAGAGCCGTTGATATCGGGCCAGGTATGGGCAGCCGGCGCTGCTTTATGTCCGGCCATCAGCGCGCCGTAACTGAGTTGTATGGCAAGCAGCAAAAGAATAAGCCGGTTTAAGTTTTTCAGCGGCCGGTTTACCACCTTTTGTTGTTGGGGTATCAGCAGCTTTAGCGCAAACCAAAATGTGTAGGCAACGGTAAGCATAGCGAAGATAAAGTGAAGCGCCAACCGTGTGGGCTTAACATAAATCGCATCGCCGGTAAGGCCGCTTGCCACCATTATCCAGCCGATGGCTCCCTGAAATGCACCAAGCAAAAAAAGGCAAACGAACGGAACGATCATTTCATCTTTAATGCGTTTCTGAAACAAGAAAACAACGAAGCCTACGGCGAAGACAACACCAATCAGCCGTGCCCAAAGCCGGTGCAGCCACTCCCAAAAAAAGATAAACTTAAAATCGTTGAGCGTGAAGTCGTTGTTCAACAACTGATACTGCGGTGTTTGCTGATAGCGTTGAAACTCGTGTTGCCATTCCGCCGCATTCAGTGGTGGCAGCGTTCCGGTAATCACTTCCCACTTTGTGATCGATAAACCACTTCCGGTAAGCCTTGTAATACCTCCAAGTGCGATCTGGACAATCAGCATGATAACACCCGCCAACAGCCACATGGCAACCGGTCGGCTCGATTTATGAACATTCATTTTTACTTCTTTCAATATGTTTTTCGTTGTAAATAAACAAAGGTAAAAGCACATCGTTTTGTACAGGGCTGTTTCTTCAGGTTTATTTTGATGGTTTCAACAACATCTCCATCTTTACAACGTGCTAAAACCGTTTTTTCAGCGTGAATTAATTGAAGCCGGCTGCGATGAAGCAGGCCGTGGTTGTTTTGCAGGGCCAGTGTTTGCCGCCGCTGTGATATTGCCGTCAAACTTTTTTCATCCGGAGTTAAACGACAGCAAACTGATGAAACCGGTGCAGCGCGAAATGCTGAAAGGGTATATTAAAGAACATGCAATCTGTTATGCCGTTGCCATGGTCGACAACAACGAGATTGATGCCATTAACATTTTGCAGGCATCGTTTAAAGCTATGCACCTTGCCCTTGATAAACTGAAGAAACGGCCAAAACTGATTTTAGTAGACGGCAACCGCTTCCGGCCTTATCGTACTACAAAACATCACTGCATTATAAAAGGCGATGCGCAGTACGCAAGTATAGCTGCTGCAAGCGTTCTGGCAAAAACGGCCCGCGATGCCTACATGAAAAAACTGCACAAAGAGTTTCCTGCATACAACTGGATTTCCAACAAGGGATACGGCACATCCGAACACCGCACAGCCATCGAAACACACGGACTAACATCATACCACCGCAAAAGCTTCAACATCCTGTCCGCACAGCCATCGCTGTTTCAGCACGCCGACTTTATTGAAGACGATGGGCCCTGTTAACCTACTTCATTAAGAGAATATCTTCAGCTTCGCTTTCAAGATTGGTAGTGCTTACCGCAGTAATCTTCAGGTAACGCGGCGCTTTATTTTTTTGAACCGGCAGGTCAATGGAAGTTTTATTGATGATAGAAGCAGGCACAACCGTTAACAGCGCGCTATCATCATCCATATCTATTTTATTATCTTCTCCAATATAGATGGCATAATTACGGGTGAGGTGATTCAGATTTTTGATTTTTAAGCGAAGCTTAGCGCCATCAGCATCGTAGCGGATTCCCGAAAAATCGATTTCAGGTTTGGGCGCATGCTTCATGGTCAAATCTTCGAAGGGAGGTATCAGCGCACGCCGGCGATAGTAGTTGCTTTGCAGGCTGTCGTTCCAGCCAAGCGGGTTTTTTTCGAAGATGTTGCTGCTGTAGAAAATGCTGCCGCCGTTGCCATCGAGTGAACGAACATACTTTATCTGGTTTGGGATTTCATTGCGGTTCTTCCATGCATTGTTCGAATTGGCGCGATAGATACCATGCCCGATATACACTTCCGTTCCGTAGCTGTTGGCGTTCCACCACGATGCGAGGGTTTCAAAATCTACCGACTTATGCCCAATCTCCCAATACAACTGAGGGGCAACATAATCTATCCATCCTTTTTCCATCCACAACAGTATATCTGCATACAAATCGTCGTAGTTGTTTAAACCGCCGGTAGTTTGTGAGCCGCGTGGGTCGGCACTGCTGTTGCGCCAAACACCAAAAGGGCTAATTCCGAATTTTACCGATGGACGCGTACTCCTGATTGTACGGTGCAGCAAAGAAACAATGCTGTCGCAGTTGCTGCGGCGCCACTGAGATTTTGTAAGACCGCCTCCATTTCGCAAATAGCTTTGATGGTCAGGAAATTCTTTTCCGGGAATTTTGTATGGATAGAAATAGTCGTCCATGTGAATAGCATCCACGTCGTAGCGTTCTACAATATCCTTTACCACATTTGCAACGAAAGCGCGGGCTTCGGGATTTGCCGGATCAAAATATTTAATGTTACCGTAGTTCACAAACCACTGTGGTTTTTGCCGGGTGATGTGGTCAGGTGCTATTGAAGAGCGGTTGATGTTAAATACAGCTCTGTATGGGTTCAGCCAGGCATGAAACTCCATTCCTCTTTTGTGTGTTTCTTCAATCATAAACTGAAGCGGATCGTAATAGGGAAAAGGCGCCTTACCCTGCACGCCGGTTAAATACTGACTCCAGGGTTCGAAGGGGGAGGCGTAGAAAGCGTCGGCAGCAGGACGAATCTGCACAATTACCGCATTCATCCCGTTGTTATAGTGCATGTTTAACAGGCGTATAAATTCGGCTTTCTGGTCTTCAGCCAATAAATTGTTTTTACTGGGATAATC
Source organism: Chitinophagaceae bacterium (assembly GCA_039811185.1). Taxonomy (GTDB): domain Bacteria; phylum Bacteroidota; class Bacteroidia; order Chitinophagales; family Chitinophagaceae; genus JAEZDR01. The sequence continues at coordinate 212,952 of JBDHYF010000002.1, forward strand.
GATGTTTTCAACGGTGGCAACCCAAACACCGCGGAACTCGTATTTCGGCGCCGGAATTTGTGCGGAAACAACGGAAAAGCTAAGCCATGCAATAAAGGTGAATAGAAGCCTCATGCTAACGAAAATAAAAGCTAAGAACTGCTTTTGAACACGATGTTTATAAATGAAATGGTAAAGCGTGATTATGCACCCTCTTTTTTAAAAAGCATATAGTGCCTCTTCTCTAAACACGGGCAGTGTGTCTGCAATATTTTCCGACACACAATACAACATATCGTCCTGCACGCCATAAGCTGAAAGCCGGTGCCAGTGCGTGGTTTGCTGAATGAATGACTTTAAATTGTGCCTGTGGCTGCGATACATTTCTGCTGCCATCAGGCTACTGTCGCAGTGCACGTTAAAGTGCTTCTCAATAGTATTCACCACTGCTCCCGCAAAAAGGCTGTCTTCCAGGTTAAATCTGTCTTTCCATCCGCTGCATCCCAGTATTACATTTTTGCGCTGACTGAGCAAATAACTGCATACGCTGTTCAGGTTTACGAACGAACCTGTAATCACGTGCGACGCACCGCGTGCCAGCGCCATGTGCAACAATTTTGTTCCGTTGGTAGTGGTAATTACGAGTGTTTTGCCTTCTATAAAACTTCTATTGTATTCGGAAGGCGAATTGCCATATTGCAGGCCGTCCACTACTTTGCCATCCCGTTCTCCGGCAGTGATGCAGCCTGCGTTACGGCCAACTGCAATACACTTTTCAACGCTGTCAACCGGAATTACCTTTGCAGCGCCGTTATGCAAGGCGGTAGCAATGGTGCTGGTTGCGCGAAACACATCTATAATTACTACAACGGCATCTTCGGCATTATATAAATCGAGGAGGCGCGGCGACAAAACGGTGAATAGCGAAGGTTTCTGCATAGCAACAAAACTGGAAATTATTTTCCGAACATCCTTAATAAATTATCTTCCTTAAACTCTAAAAAAGTAGCGGTGCCGCCGGGAGTCGTATTTACCGTTCGGCAGTTGAACAAATCCGCCACAAGCTGCTGCATTTCGGAATTGCTAAGCGACTCGCCTGCTTTGGTGGCCTGCTGACGTGCCATACACCGAATCATTTTTTCGCGCCGCGAAAATTTCACTTCTGCATTAAAGTGTTTAATCTGTTCCAGCAACAATTCAACGGCATGCGTTTCGTTGCCGCTAATGCTGTCGGCAGGAACGCCTTGTATAATAAATTCGTTGTTGCCGAAAGGGGCAATTACATATCCTATCAGTTCAAGATCGTTCACAAGTTCTGTCAGCAAAACGGCATCGGCAGCCGAAAGCGATAAAGTGGAAGGAAACAACACCTGCTGCGATGGAATGCGTTTTCCCTGCACCGCATCGGCAAACCGCTCGTACAATACCCGCTCGTGCGCAAGCTGCTGATGTACGAGTAAAAATCCGTTTGCCGCCGGAACAACAATAAACGTATTCTTCAACTGAAACAGAGCCGGATTGGAAGAAAGGTCCACTCCAAACTGTTGCGGCTTTTTCTCAAAGTCGAAAAACTTGGCTTCTTCTTTTTGCAAGAGCGACTGAAACCCGCTTCCTGAGCTGCTTTCACGCGGTTCGTAAAAGTCTTTCCAGTTCTTGAGATCTGCTTTATGTTCCGAACGTTCAATAAAGTGTGCCTGGTGTTTTTGAGTAAATGTTTGAAACAGACCGGACCGCTCAACATCCGTTCGGGTAACATCATCTGTGGGCATCTGAACCGAATCAAGGTGCTGAATTTCCGGATTCAGGCTAAAGTCCAGAGAAGGCGAAATGCTGAACTGGGCCAGCGCATGTTTTACCGCACTCTGCACAAAGGCATACACAATTTTTTCATCCTCAAACTTAATTTCCTGCTTGGTGGGATGAACGTTAATGTCGATTTGAGCGGCATCCAAATCAATGAACAACACATAAGAGGGAAAGCTGTCTTTCGTAATCAAATCGTCGAATGCACCCGCCACAGCATGATTTAAATAAGCGCTTTTTATATAGCGGTTGTTAACGAAGAAATACTGGTCGCCACGGGTTTTTCTTGCCGTATCCGGCTTGCCTACAAACCCATAGATATTCAGATAATCCGTTTCTTCTTTTACCTGCACAAGTTTGCTGTTGTAGGTGTTTCCCAATACCTGAAGAATACGGCTTTTCAGCGTACCCGGCTCCAGATGAAACACTTGCTGGCCATTGCTCGTAAGCGAAAAAAACACTTGCGGAAACGCCATAGCCACATGGATAAATTCATCTACAATATGCCTAAGTTCTACGGAGTTGCTTTTTAAAAAATTACGACGCGCCGGCACATTAAAGAACAAGTTTTTCATGCAGATATTGGTGCCGTCGGCACACGCACAGGCTTCCTGCTTCACCACCATGCTGTTCTCAATTTCCAGATAAGTGCCAAGCTCTTCGCCGGCTTTTTTAGTCTTCATCTCTACCTGCGCCACAGCGGCAATAGAGGCAAGGGCTTCGCCGCGAAAACCCATCGTTCGTATTTGAAAGAGGTCGTCTATTTTTCGGATTTTACTTGTGGCATGACGCTCGAAACTGAGCCGCGCATCCGTATGGCTCATCCCTTTTCCATTGTCAATTACCTGAATCAGGCTTTTGCCCGCCTCAGAAACAATCAATTGTATACGCGAGGCACCTGCATCCACAGCGTTTTCCAACAGCTCCTTTACAGCACTTGCCGGTCTTTGTATCACCTCCCCCGCAGCAATCTGGTTTGCTATGTTGTCCGGCAACAGTTGTATAATATCACTCACTTTCTTTTCACTAAATTTTAAGGGCGATAAAGTTAAAAATAATCCACTGAACGCGTCTTATTCATCGCGCTTTTATAATTTTAGTTACTCATTCAATCCACCCAAAAATCTATGAAATTGTTTAAAAACCTACCTCTCCTGATGCTCGCAATAGTGCTTGTGTCTAGCGTTTCCTGCAAAAAAGTTGTTGAAAGGTTAATGAAACCTACAGTGCCTGTCGATGAATTTGGCTTTGCCGATTATCACATTAAACAGGGTGGTCAGTCTGCCGAAAATACAGGCTATAAATCCGTTACATCCAACGAAATGAAGTTCGCCGTAAGGTTCAACAACACCGCCATTTATTCGGTTTCTGATCCCGGCAATCAAACCGATGTAAACAAACTCTATGGTTTTTCCGACAACCATTCGGCACACCATCAGTTCAGTGCAAGGTTTGGCTGGCGCTACCTCAACAACCAGCTTACACTTCATGCTTACGTGTACAACAACGAACAGCGCTCCGAACAACTCATTACTGCAATAGACATCGGTAAGGAGTATGTATGCTCCATACAGGCTGTGGGCAATCAGTACGTTTTTCAGGTGGCCGGAAAAACGGTAAAAATGCCGCGCCTCGCAACCACGCCAAACGTTGATGGTTACCAGCTCTTCCCGTTTTTTGGCGGAGATGAGAAAGCTCCGCACGACATTCATATCTTCATTAAAGACCTTTAATTTTTATGTAACCGGCGGAAGCCCTGTTATCGGCTTCCGCTGTGTCACACCTCGCATCGTTCAGCCCGCTTCGCATCCTTTTGCCGGCTGCACACCGAGAGCTCTGCATGAGCTAAATTGCAGCATGTTTACCGATGAGTATTTTATGCAGCAGGCGCTAAAACAGGCCAGCCGGGCTTTCGATGAAAATGAAATTCCGGTAGGATGTATCGTGGTAATCGAAAACAAAATCGTTTCCAAAGCGTTTAACCAAACCGAACTGCTGTGCGATTGCACGGCCCATGCAGAGATTCTTGCACTCACCGCTGCTTTTGCTGCGCTCGGAGCAAAAGTTTTACCGGAAGCCTCCATCTACATTACCCTCGAACCTTGCCTCATGTGTTGCGGCGCGCTTTATTGGGCCCGGCCGGCAAAAATTTATTACGGCGCATCCGACAGCAAAAACGGCTATTCCCGATATTTTCCGTCTTCAGAAAAAAGCGGTGCTCCCTTTCATCCAAAAACAAGGGTAGAGTACGGACTTCTTGCCGACGAGTGTGCCTCGCTGATGACAGATTTTTTTAAAAACAAACGCTAAGGTTTCACAAAAGCATTCCATCCCTGAGCGGTAATATTATGGGTGCTTCCCCCCCTCGAAATAAATTTGCATCCTTCGTTCAGTGCATCCATATAGCCCACCACAGAAATCGCCGAATTGCTTTTTATTTTGTCGTAGTCGTTTTGGGCAACGGTAAACAACAGCTCGTAATCTTCGCCGCCGTTGAGTGCGCACACTGTGGGGTCGAGGCCGAACTTAAAAGCCGCGGCCCTGGTTGCTTCATGAACCGGGATCTTTTCTTCGTACAACCTGCAACCCAGGCTACTTTTTGTACAAATATGCAGGAGGTCGCTGCTGAGGCCATCACTGATGTCCATCATGGCGGTGGGTATAATATTTTCTTCTTCAAAAAAACGCACGATGTGTGCAGCCGCTTCCGGTTTTAAAAACCTTCCAACGATATAATCTTCATTTTCCAGATCCGGCTGTATCTGAGGGTTTTCAATGAAAATTTTCTTCTCTCTTTCCAGTAGGGTAAGTCCGAGAAAGGCAGCGCCAAGGTCGCCGCTCACACATATCAGGTCGCCCTGCTTTGCTGTGCTTCGCTTCACAAATTTTTCCTGTGTTACTTCGCCTAAAGCGGTAACGGAAATCACAAATCCTTTTTGCGAACTGGAGGTGTCGCCGCCAATCAAGTCAACATCATAAGCATCGCAGGCTGCATACACTCCTTCGTAAAATTCGCTTAAAGCCTCCACGCTGAAACGGTTACTGAACGCAATGCTTACCGTAATCTGTGTAGGCGTTGCATTCATCGCAAACACATCGCTTACATTTACAACAACGGCTTTGTAGCCTAGATGTTTTAGCGGCGTGTACATCAAATCGAAGTGTACATTCTCAATCAGTAAATCGGTGGTAACAACGGTTTGCTTTCCAAAATGATCAATCACGGCGGCATCATCGCCAACGCCCAATACGGATGAAGCGTTCTTTAGTTCTATATTTTTGGTGAGGTGGTCAATCAGCCCAAATTCACCAAGGGTGGCTATCTCCGTACGATTCGATTCCATGATATTTTTTAGTTAAGCGAGTAATTTACGGTTCCGTCTTTTTCATCTTTCAGCTGAATGCCGAGCGCCAGCAGTTCGTTGCGGATTCTATCGCTTGTGGCATAGTCTTTTTTGTCTTTTGCAGCTTTGCGAATGTCGATCAGCAATTCAATTACGCCATTCAGCTTGGAGTGGTCGGCTTCTTTTTTCAACTGTATCCCGAGAATGTCTTCAAGAAAAGTTTTCATCTGTTGTTTAAGGGTAACAAGCGTAGCGTGGCTAAGGGCTGAAGCGTGTATGTGGCCGGCCTTTAATCCATTGATGATGGATGCCAGCTCAAACATATTGGCAAGCACTTTGGCCGTGTTGAAGTCGTCGTTGATGAAGTCGGTAAACTGGCTCACAAGCATCCTTACTTTATTATCCAACTCATCATCTCCGGCAAAATCATTTTCGTTTTGCAGCGATTGCAGGTTTTCGTAAGCCTCCCACAACCGCTTAAGGCCTTTATCCGCAGCTATCAGTGCTTCGTTACTGAAGTCGAGTGTAGACCGATAATGCGTTTGCAGAATGAAAAAACGAACAGTCATAGGATGATAGGCCTGCTGGAGAACCGGGTTATTGCCGTTAAAAAGCTCGGTAAGGGTAATGAAGTTGTTATAGCTCTTACCCATTTTCCTGCCGTTAATGGTAATCATGTTATTGTGCATCCAATATTTTACCGGAGGCTGATGATTGCAAACAGTGCTTTGCGCAATCTCTCCTTCATGATGTGGAAACAAAAGATCCATTCCGCCGCCATGCAAATCGAAGCGTTTACCAAGGTATTTTGTGCTCATTGCCGAACACTCGATATGCCATCCGGGAAAGCCTTCGCCCCATGGCGACGCCCATCGCATAATGTGTTGTGGCGGCGCTTTTTTCCATAGCGCAAAATCTGCGCTGTTCCGTTTTTCATCCTGATTGTCGAGGTCTCGCGTGTTGGCAATCATATCGTCGAGCACTCTGCCGCTTAAAACACCGTAAGGCTGTCCTTTGGCGCTGAAGTCTGCATTGTATTTCAGCACATCGAAGTAAACCGAACCGTTTACTTCGTAGGCATAGCCGTCTGCAATAATCTTTTTTATCATTTCAATCTGCTCCACAATATGGCCGGTTGCAGTCGGTTCAATGTCGGGTGTAAGGTTGTTCAGCTGCTGCATTCCCAGGCGGAAAAGATTGGTGTACTTATGTACGAGCTCCATAGGCTCGAGGCGTTCCACTACAGCCTTTTTGCTGATTTTGTCTTCCGCTTCTCTTCCTTCTTCTTCAAAGTGGCCTGCGTCGGTAATGTTTCTTACATAGCGCACTTTATTTCCCAAAAACCGGAGGTAGCGGTAAACCACATCAAAGGTAATGTAGGGCCGAGCATGCCCAAGATGGCTCTCACCACTTACCGTGGGCCCGCACACATACATGCCTACATAGCCTGGTGAAATAGGCTCAAACTTTTCTTTCTGACCGGTTAACGAGTTATAAACTACGAGATGCGACATAAGCGCAAAAATAAGCAGATAAGGTTAGTGATTCAGTTTTAGGTCGGCCACCATCATCAGGTGGTCGCTGAGGTCTTCGTCAACCAACTCAAATTGTTTTACTTCAAAATGTGGCGAAGCCAGAATATAATCGATTCGAAGCGTGGGCGCAAGCGAAATATAGGTGCGCCCGATGCCAAACTCTTTTTCCAGAAATGCGTCTTTTGCATTGCCACGGATATGGAAGTAAACATAAGAGTTGGGAACGTCGTTAAAATCGCCGGTAATGATGTAAGGATGAGGCGAACGGTCGAGCTCTTTTCTCACAATGCCGGCCTGTACGCTGCGTCGGATAAAGGCGGCCTTCATTTTTTTAAAGATGTTTTTCGATGCGCCTAATGCGTCTTCTTCCTGCAACTGAATTTTTTCGATATCCTGATAGTCGCCTTCATTAAAACGAAACGACTGAAGGTGCGTGGTATAAACACGGAAGGTGTCATCTCCTCTTTTAAAGTCGGCGCTGATGAGGCTTTCAGCCGTTCTTCCCGGAAATTTTACTTTCGAAGAATCGATCATCGGATACTTGGAAAAGATGATGCTTCCATACTCATAAAATCCATTCTTCTTCACCAGGTCGCGTGAAAAATAATGATAGGGATACTCTTTTGTAAAGAGCTTAATGTTGTTGTCTTGTTCGCCCTTTGTGGCAGAATGGTTAAACTCCTGCAAGCAAAGCACATCAGCCTCTAACCGCAGAATAGCCGAAACCACTTCATCTTTATTATGCTTTATTTTTTGAGGATTATCACTTAACGCAACAAAGTTTCTGATGTTCCAACTCAGAATCCGCAAATGGCCGGCTTGCTTTTTTTCAGTAAAAGGCGGCGATATATTTACCGCAAACAGCACACGTAACTGGCCATAGCCCACGAGCAGCGAAACGAAGGGTATAAGGGCGTAGCGCGGCTTTGCGATGATCCAGAAAATGAGTAGGAATATCTGAACAATAACAAGGTATGGAAACGCGATGCCTAAAAATCCGGCAATCCACCAGCTCGAATTATCGATATACGGTGTTAAACATGCGAGCAGAAACAGCGCCGTCGGTAACAGCGTAAGCAAAATAAAAACACCCCGCGTAAATCTTTTCAGAAATCGGAACGGCATCGTGTAAAGTTAGGGATATGCAACATCGGTGATAAGCGGATAGTGATCGGATAAATCTTTTTTTACCACCGTGTTCTGACGCACCGAAAGCTTTGGGTCTGCAAAGCAATAATCAATTCGCAGAAAAGGAGAGAAGTTCTTTAAGGTTGCACCGAGGCCGGCGTTTTTTGCAGAAAATGCGTCTGTCCGATTACCCTTTAATCGATTAACCGAATAGAAAACGGGCGTTTCGTTAAAGTCGCCGCACAATATAACCGGCACGCTGCTCCCCCTGAGCTTTCGATTGATGATTTCAACCTGATTCTCGTGGAGCTTATTAATAAATTTCAGCTTCCAAATGAATCCCCGGTTCTGCTTAACAGCGGATTTCAATGCCTGCTTTTTACTGAGGTCGGTGCTGCTGAACAAACCGTACGACAACAGATGCACCGTTGCCACCTTGAAAATTTTTCCCTGCTGCTTTACCGTGCAGATGAGTAGCGGCTCTTCCTTAAACCCGCCGCCGGTTTCTACAAATTCCGTTTCCAAAAAAGGAAGTTTGGACAGAATAATTGTACCATCATAACTCTGATTTTCTTTGTACGTGTGCGATTTCGGAAAATACATATACCGGTAGCCGAGGCTCCGAAGCGTTTTTTTAATGTTGATGTCGCGAACATTTTTTATAAAGGCATATTCCTGAAGGCAAAGCACATCCGGATTGTATTTTTTGATGAGCGCCACCATGGAGTCGCGTTTTCGAAGCTTTTTACTGTCGCTGCTGTTGAGCGCCGAAGCCCAGTACGCCACATTCCAGTTCATTACACGGAGAGCGGTTGAATCTTTTTGTACAGCGAAAGGTTTGTTGGCGCCTGTGGCAAAAGTGGACCGGATATTTTTCCATCCGATAAATGTGAGAAGAAAAAGCAGTAGAGCCGCTTTCCGGCTCCGAAACAGCATTACAATAACGACGGCGATATGTGCAATTAAGAGAAACGGAAAGCCGAGTGCGAGCACAAAAGAGTATTCGAATGTTGAGGGTGGAATCCGCCATGAAAAACAACTGACAACGTACAGCAGGGATACCATCCAGCACCCAATAACAAAAAAGGTTTTCATACGGCTAAGGGCGCGGCTTATAGGTTTTCTTCATTGCTCACGCGGTTTAAAAAATTGCGCTCTTCTTCCGTTAACTGTTGAATTCCTTTTTGATGAATCTTTTCAAGAATTTCATCGAGCCGCTGTTGATTGGTTCGCTTCACTTCAAATGGCGCCTTCGTTTTACGGTAAAACAATTTTTCTTTCAAAGGAACGGCATCCCGCTTTCTTTCAGGATTAAAAAACCCATCAATCTTGTCTACAAAATCGAACATCCATTGCCCGAGATTCCGGCCGTTGTTTAACTGTTTTACATAGAAATATCCCGCCGCTGCGCTGGCAATATTGGCAATAATCAACGGACCGTTTCCCGTCATTCCAAGATTGATGAAACAAAAAATGAGCGTGAGCACCCAAATAGGTATGCCTCCGTTCAACAAAGGAAACAGGCGGTATTTCGGCGCAGTAAAAGTGGTGGCAATGGCAACGGCCATAACGGATGAGCCGGCGCCTAAAAGCGGACGCGCAACGGCTGTGTTATTTATAATACCCGGCACCGCGTTATAGCATAGAAGATAAGCTGCCGCAGCAACCAAACCGCCATAGATATAAACCGGAATAATTGTTTTGTTACCGTTTAAATCCTGAAGAATAAATCCGAACGCCCATAGCCAAAGCATGTTGATGAGCAGTGCCCAAAACGAAACGTCGGAAACCATAAACGTAAGTAACGACCACGGCTGTTTAATGAATGCTGAAAACTGCGAGGGTAATGCAAATGCAGTAACAATCTGCGTTTGGAAATCAGCAGCCGATGAACCTGCGAAGAAGAACACGAGTTTTAAAAAAAGAATCAGCGAAAAAAATACGGTATTGGCGATGATGAGCCATACCAATCCGTTGTTGTTTTGGCCAAGCAGCACTTGTGTTTTATTACGGGTAGAATAGTTCATCTCAAAAAAGTTTAGTAGTAGCGGGTGGTATTCTTTTTCTTCCAGATAATCACAAGTATTAATCCAACAACGGCACCTCCAATGTGCGCCCATCGCGCAACATTATCACCTGCCGTATTTCTGATGGCGAAGAAAAGTTCGTATCCAAAATACAACAACCCAAGCCATTTTGCTTTCACCGGAACGAAGAAATACAGATAAATATACGTATTCGGAAACAGGTAAACGAAAGCGGCTAAAATGCCGAAAACCGCGCCACTTGCGCCAATGGTAGCGGTGTTCAGTTGTTCAACCAGCGCGTACCGGTATTGCTCCACAAGATATTGCGGAACGGAAGGATCGTTTTGAAGAGCCAGAAATTTTTGCGACACCGAATTAAATTCGTAACTGAGAAAGAACATGTGTAAAACCGCTGCACCCAACCCGCATACAAAGTAAAAAATCAGAAAGCGTTTTTGTCCCCAAAGGTTTTCCAGCACCGATCCAAACATCCATAATGCAAACATATTTCCCAAAATATGCATGAAACTGCCGTGCATAAAAAGATGTGTAAACAACTGCCAGGGTTTAAACAACGGACTTTGCCAGTTATGCAGCGCAAAAAGGTTTTCCATATTAAATACGGAAGATGCGCCTATGGTGTTTTGGCCCAAAAAAACCAGCCCGTTAATGATCAGCAGGTTTTTAATAACGGGCGGAAGAATCTGGAATCTTGTCGGTCGGAATTCTGTCATACAATATTATTTTAACCTTAGCTGTACAATGTTTTCGATATGTAACGTATGCGGAAACATATCCACCGGCTGAATGGCGGTAACCGCATATTTTGTTGAAAGCAGCGACACATCTCTCGCCTGCGTTGCCGGGTTACAACTCACGTACACAATTAGAGGAGCCGCTATTTCCAAAAGCGTATCAATCAGCTTCGGATGCATTCCGGCCCTCGGCGGATCGGTGATGATGACGTCGGGCTTTCCGTGTGCCTCAAAAAAAGCTTCCGTACAAAAATCAGACACATCGCCGCTGAAAAATTTTGCATTGCCAATGTTGTTAAGCGCCACATTTTCGTTGGCATCGGCAATGGCATCCTCTACCACTTCCACACCCACAACCGCTTTGGCCATCTTACTTACAAAAATGCCAATGCTGCCGGTGCCGCAATATAAGTCGTACACCACTTCGTTTCCTGTCAGGCAGGCCATATCGCGGGTAAGACGATACAGCACTTCAGCCTGCCGGCTGTTGGTTTGGAAAAAAGATTTCGGGCTTATCTTAAACTGAAAATTTTCGAGCGTTTCCACAATGTAGCCTTTACCAAAATAAACAACGGGCTGCAAGTCGAAAAGGCTGTCGTTTTTTTTGGTGTTGATGGTGTACAGCAAGGTGGTGATTTGTGGAAACTCCTTCAGTAAAAAATCGAACAGCGCTTCTATGCGCGCAGGAGTGTTTTCTGCAAACACTACATTCACCATCAGTTCACCGGTGGTGGCAGTGCGGACTTGCATAGTGCGCAGGAAGCCGGTGTGGCGCCGGATGTCGTAAAAGGTATAGCCATGTTCAATGCCAAACCGGGCGATGGCTTTTCTTATTTCGTTGGTGGGTGTGTGCTGTAAATGGCACACATCAATTTCAACAACCTTGTCGAAAAATCCCTTCGGGTGAAAGCCGGCAACATTCTCCAGGTCGGTGATGTCGGCATTTTTATACTCTTCGGCAGTAAGGTATTTTTTGTTGCTGAAAGTGTACTCGAGCTTGTTGCGGTACCGTAAAATTTCATCGCATCCGGCAATGGGTTTCATTTGCGAAACATCAATTTTCCCAATGCGCGAAAGACAGTCGGCAACTTGTTTTTGTTTATAATAGAGCTGTTTCTCGTAAGGAAGCATTTGCCACTGGCAACCACCGCAAACGCCAAAATGTTTGCAGAAGGGCGTTACCCTGTCGGCTGCATATTCGTGGATGCGGAGAGCAACGCCTTCCGCCCAATCGGCTTTGCTTTTTGTAATTAAAACATCTGCTACGTCGCCGGGCACAACACCTTCAACAAACACCACTTTCCCATTCATTCTTCCAAGCGATTTGCCTTCGGCCGCATAGTCCTCAATGGCAAGATGTTCGACAACTTCCCTTTTTCTTCTTCGTTTCACCAAACAAAAATAACAAACACAATTGTTAGCCATGCGAATTGACAGATGGTTAACAGCAGCCATCTTTCTTTTAGATAAATTTGAATCTTAAACCTGAAAAATATGAAGGCCGTTTTTCTTATCTTGAGCCTGATTGGAGCATCCTTTCTTTCAACCGCACAAAACAAGCATCAGACTCCGAAAAACACTGCCGGGTACAAAATAGATTTAACCCTGAAACCGCTGAAAAACCAATGGGTTTATTTGTACAGCTATTATGGAAAATCTTTTCAGCTGCACGATTCGGCCATGTTGTCCAACGCCGGAAAACTCTCTTTTACCGGAAACAATAAACTGCCCGGCGGTATTTACCTTATCGTAAATGAAAACAGGGCGCGGCTCTTCGATTTTTTGATGGATGAACAGCAGCATTTTTCTATTGTTGCCGATACAGCGCAGTTAGATAAGGTGGTGATAACGGGCTCGAAAGACAACGACATTTATAATTCCTATACACAGTTTTTACTGGAAAAAGCCCCGTTGATTGCCGCCCTTGAAACGGACCTGAAAACGTTGAAAGGGGCCGACAGCGTGGCGGCACGCAAAAAAATGATTGCCTTAAACGAAGAGGTGATGCAGTTTAGGGCTAACGTAATAAAGAACAACCCAAAGAGTTTGCTGGCGCGATTTTTTGCCGTGATGAAAAACCCTGATTTTCCTGAAGTGCCCGTGGTTAACGGAGTGGCGGATTCTACCTATCCGTTTCGCTATGTAAAGAATCATTATTGGGATGATGTTGACTTCGCCGATAACAGCCTGCTCCGAACACCGTTTTTTGAAAAGAAGCTGGAAGACTATTATAAGTACTACGTTTCTCCTGAAGCCGATTCAATTATTCCGGATGTAAACTACATGCTCCTTGCAGCGAGAGAAAACAAGGAGATGTTTCATTACCTGCTCGGAAAGTTTACCGATAAATACATTAACCCGGAAATTATGGGGCAGGATAAAGTGTTTGTTTTTTTGTTTAATAACTTTTTTGCAAAAGGCGATACTACCTGGCTAAACGAAAAGCAACGCGAGTTTGTTTTTAACCGTGCTTATTTTTTGATGGCGAATCAAATTGGTGAGTCGGGCGCAAATATGGTGCTGATGGGGATGGCGGGCAAGCCGCAGTCGCTCTACGAAATAAAGGCGCCTTATACATTTGTTGTTTTTTGGGATCCGAATTGCGGGCATTGTAAAGAAACCCTGCCGGTGATTGACAGTATTTACCGGGCTCGGTGGAAGGCGATAGGCGTGAAGATTTATGCAGTAAACATCGACAATAAAACCTTAAAGGAGTGGAGGGCGTATATAAACGAACGTAAGATAGACGACTGGGTGCATGTGTATGAAACCGCCGAACAGCGCGAAACCGCGGCCAAGTCGGGCCAGGCAAATTTCAGGCAGCTATACGACGTTTATCAGACGCCGACACTATTTTTACTCGATAAAGACAAAAGAATCATCGCAAAGAAACTTGACGTTGAAAAATTTGATCAGGTTTTAAAGATGAAGCAAAAAAGCCCAAACACTAAACCATGAGGAAATTTTTTCTTGCAGCTGCTTTCACCGGTTGTTCTCTTGCACTTTCCGCCCAAACGCTTTTTACCTATGGCGATAAAAAAGTAACCAGGCAAGAGTTTTTGAACGCATTCAATAAAACGCCGGTTACCGTAAGTAACCGACAAAAGGCGCTCGATGAATACCTGCAACTATACATCAATTTTAAATTAAAAGTGGCAGCCGCCTACGCTGAAGGCCTCGATAAAACCGACGCCTATAACTTAGAGGCAAGCAGCTTCAAACATCAGCTCGCAACCGCTTTTCTGAACAGAGAGGCAGATCTGGAAACACTGGAAAAAGAAGCTTTGCAGCGGTCTGAATTGGACATCAGCATTTCACAAATATTTGTTTCCTTTCCTTCCGAAAACGACACAGCCGATGCCTACCGAAAAATCTACACGGCCTATAACGACCTCCAAAAGGGAAAGGCTTTTTCCGAAGTGTATCGCTCCGTTAATCCCGCCGACAAAGAAGGAACGGGCAACCTTGGCTTTGTAACCGTTTTTACGCTTCCTTATCCAATAGAAAACATCGTCTATTCACTGAAAAACGGTGGTGTATCGCTTCCCTATAAAAGCAAATCGGGCTATCATATTTTTAAACGTACAGGCGAACGGCCGGCACTCGGACGAGTAAAAGTTTCGCAGGTGCTGTTGTACACGCCCGAACACTTTACCGAAGCAGAAAAGAAAACGATTGCTGAAAAAGCAGGAACTGTTTATTCCGACATTCAGAAGGGCGGCGACTTTACGAGCATGGTACATAATATCTCCGACAGCTATAATCCGTACAATCCAAATTCCGAAACGCAATGGGTAACGGTTGGCGGCTATAGTCCGGAGTTTGAACAGCAAATATTTAATTTAAAACACAACGGAGACATTTCGAAACCATTTGCAACCGCTTATGGCTATCATGTTGTCAAACGAATCGACGCAGAAAAGCCCGGAAGCCCCGCCTACAACAATTTCATCCGCGAACAACTGCTTGCCGACAACCGGCTGGAAGCTGCGCGAAGAGAAAAAATGCGGAATTGGACGCGCATAACACGCATGAAGGATTTAATTGCAGATAAGAAAGCCTTATGGCAGTTTACCGATAGCTTTAAAACCAGCAAAACGTTGCCCGTCACGTTTTATTTCACCTCCAAAACTCCTTTGGTAATTTTTCCGAAAGACACGGTTAATGTGAACGACTGGCTCAACTTTGTGCAGGAAATGGTGCTCACCGCAAACCCGCTCGGACAGCGAAGTTACGAAGACATGTACGACGAATTTTTACTGCGCATAACGGAGCAATATGTAATCAACCACCTTCAGGATTATAACGAACAATACAAAGGTCAGCTCGAAGAATTTAATGAAGCCAATCTGCTGTTTGCAATCATGGATAAAAATGTTTGGCATAAAGCAGTTACAGAAACAGACAGCCTGATGCGCTATTACGATCTAAATAAAAGCAATTTTGTTTGGAAGCCCGGTGTAAGCGCTGTGGTGGTATCGGCCACCGACGAAAGCACAGCTAACAAACTATCAAAAGAAATAACTGCCAGTAACTGGCGTACGCTGGCAGAGAATTACGGCTCCGAAGTAGTGGCCGACAGCAACCGCTACGAAATGAACCACGTTCCGCTAAATCAGAAGGTGAAACCGGAGCTGAACTGGATTTCCGACATCGAAAAAAACGATGGCAGTAATACCTATAGCTTCCTTCTTGTTACCGCTGTGCATCCCGACCAAACCTTACGCAGTTTCGATGAAGCAAAGGGCATTGTCATAAACGAATATCAAAACAAACTGGAGGCAGAATGGATTAACCGCCTTCGAAAAAAATATCCGGTAAAAGTGAATCAGCAGGTTTGGAAAACCATTAAATAAAAAAGAGGCCGCGAAAGGCCTCTTCTTATGTAAATTATACAGCCTATTTTAATACGTTCTTCTACCGTAAACCGAAACGTCGCTGCTTCCGTCGTTAAATCCGCCCTCAATTTTATCGCCGTTTAAATTGGCAATCTTAACCTGTCTTTGCAAATCGAACAACTCGTTTCCGTTAGTAATGGTACCGTTTGTACTGTTTGCTTGTCCCGCGCCGTTGTATGACACGCCCCACCATCTTGAAAGTGAACGTGATACCACCATATTAAAGGTGCCATTGTCGCCGTCGGACGTTTCATACTCGCCTTCGAAGACCTCTACCAATGCGGAGGACGTTTCTTTAACAATGGTAAAGAATGTCTGCGGATGTCCGGGAATGCTGGCGGTTAACACCGTTGGGTTTGCACCATTTGCTTCTACTTTAAACGTTATGCTCAACGGTTGTCCGTCAGGCATCGTGCCCACAAAATTTCCAAGATAAGCAACACCGTTTTGCCAGGCCACCTGCGAAGTGAGTACGATTTGTGTACCATCGATGGTGAGATACGCTTTGATTACAGTGGAGGCCGCATCGTTCAGAATATCAAATTTTACTGTACCCGACGAGCCAATAAAACTTCCCTTATATATCCCTTTGCTGCTGGCATCGTTGGCGGCTTTGGCTTCGGGTGTTGAAACGCAGGTAGCACAGGTGTAGGCATTATCGTCGCCCGATTTTTTACAGGCGGAAAAAAGCGCTACGGTTGCGATTAGGAGAAAAAGCTTTTTCATATAAAATTGTTTGTATAAAACTATTTTAAAGCCTTTTCGGTTGCAGGTGTAAAAAAGTAGTAACTTTTTAAAGGAAGCCGGTTTTCCGCAGCGCTTCTACGCGGCTGTTAACGTGCAGCTTTTCGTAAATATTTCTCACATGCGTACGCACGGTTTCAATGCTGATAAAGAGTTTTTCAGCAATTTCTTTATACCGGAATCCTTTGCTGAGTTGCTCCAGAATTTCTTGTTCGCGGCGGCTTAAATCCTGAAAGTATTCATTCGTGTTTTCTTTTACCGCAAAAGCTTCCATCACTTTTCTCGCAATCTGGCTGCTCATTACACTGCCGCCGCCAAACACATCGTAAATGGCTTCTATAATTTTTGCCGGTGAAATCGACTTCAATAAATAGCCCGATGCGCCGGCGCGGATGGCTTCAAATACGTTTTCAGAATTGTCGTAGGCCGTCAGCACAATCATCTCCATTCGCGGATGAATCATCTTCAGTTTTTTAATGCACTCAATGCCGTTAAGCCCCGGAAGTTCAATATCAAAAAGCGCAACATTTACCGGCGATGCGCTTAGCTGATAGAGTGCTTCATCGCCTTTGTTAAACACTAAAAGCGTGTCGATATTCATCGCCTGATTAATTTCATGGGCAATGTATTCGCTTATTTTTTTGTCATCCTCAACAATGGCTATCGAGCTGATTTTCACACTGTAAAATTTAGTAAATGAGGCCAAACGCCCAATGTTATTTTAATGGTATTTTGGGCGTTCCCGCCGGTACGGCCATCTGCTTGCAAAAACAGCCTGCACCGGCGGGCCGGGCTTTCCCTCCAAGCCCTCGCCGCCGTTTGCTGCGCTGCACAGCGGCTGCGGGCTTTCCGTTCAATCCCTAACGCGGCTGCCCGCTGAAAACACATGGCGTTAAACAAAAAAGCCTTCTTGTCGAAGGCCTGAAACTACCATCCCAACAGCCACGCAAACACCAGCGGAACCACAATGGTGGCGTCGCTTTCAATAATAAACTTTGGCGTATGAATGTCGAGCTTTCCCCATGTTATTTTTTCGTTGGGGTGCGCACCCGAATACGAGCCGTACGACGTTGTGGAATCGCTTACCTGGCAGAAATAACTCCAGAACGGAATATCAGTCATCTCCAAATCCTGATACATCATCGGTACAACACAAATCGGAAAATCGCCCGCAATGCCGCCACCCACCTGAAAAAATCCAACGCCTTTGCCGCCGGAATTTTCTTTGTACCAGTTAGACAGCCATACCATATATTCAATTCCACTCTTCATGGTAGAGGCTTTTAGCTCGCCTTTGTACACATAAGAAGCGAAAATGTTTCCCATCGTACTGTCTTCCCATCCCGGAACAACAATGGGAATATTTTTTTGTGCCGCTGCAATCATCCAACTGTCTTTCGGATCTATTTCATAGTCGTCTTTCATCACTTCGCTCAGCAGCAGTTTGTACATATATTCATGCGGAAAATAACGTTCGCCTTTCTCATCGGCTTCTTTCCAAATCTTATAAATATGCTTTTGTATTTTTCTGAAAGCCTCTTCTTCGGGTATGCAGGTATCGGTAACGCGGTTCAGTCCTTTTTCTAACAAATCCCACTCCTCCTGCGGCGTAAGGTCGCGCCAGTTGGGAATGCGCTGATAGTGGTTATGCGCCACCAGATTCATGATGTCTTCTTCCAAATTGGCGCCAGTACAACTGATGATGTGTATCTTATCCTGTCTGATCATTTCTGCAAGCGAAACACCTAACTCGGCGGTGCTCATGGCACCTGCAAGCGAAACCAGCATTTTGCCATTTTGGAGCAGATGGGTTTCGTATCCTTTTGCAGCATCCATTAAAGCCGCTGCGTTAAAATGGCGGTAGTGATGTTGAATGAACTGTGAAACAGGTCCTTTATTCATAGTAAAAATTTAAGCGGCAAAAATAGCCATTTATCAGTGGTTCAGCTATCCGGAAACTCAAAGCCGATATCGCTCCGGTAGTACATGCCGTCAAACGAAATTTTTGAAAGCCTTTCTAACGACGCCCGCACGGCGCCTTGCAAACTTTCAGCGCCCGATGTAACAGCAAGCACACGGCCGCCGTTTGTAACCACATCGGCACCCGACTTTTTTGTGCCGGCATGAAAAACCCGGCTGCTGCCGCCGGCGGCTTCCTGAAAAGTAATTTTCTTGCCTTTATCGTAGGCAAAAGGATAACCGCCGCTCACCGCCATTATTGTAGCAAAATAGCCGCTACGGAAAACGATTGTCTGCTGCAAAAGCTTGTTGTTAAAAACGCTGCTCAACAAATCCGTTAAATCGTTTTCGAGCCGCGGTAAAATAACTTCGGTTTCCGGGTCGCCGAGGCGGCAGTTGTATTCTATTAAATAAGGCTCGTCTTCCACTTTCATCAATCCAAAAAAAATAAAACCTTTGTAATCCATTCCCTCTGCGGCTATTCCGGAAAGCGTGGGCCGGATAATTTTCTCTTCTGTTTTTTTCAGGAAGGCGTCGGTTACAAAAGGTACGGGACTTACGCATCCCATTCCTCCGGTGTTGGCGCCGGTGTTGCCTTCGCCTATCGTTTTATAGTCTTTGGCGTGGCCAATTATTTTGTAATTACGGCCGTCGGTCAGCACAAAAACGCTTACTTCTATGCCTTTTAAAAATGCCTCAACCACAACTTTTTCCGATGCTTTTCCAAACTGCCGGTGCATCAGCATTTGTGTAAAAACACTTTTGGCTTCTTCTGTTGTATGGCAAACAGAAACGCCTTTACCGGCGGCGAGCCCGTCGGCTTTCAGCACCACCGGTAATGGGTGCGATTGAAGATACTGAAGGCCTTCCTCCACATGGATTGCAGTAAATTCCTTGTATGCCGCGGTGGGAATATTGTAGCGCTGCATAAATGCTTTTGAAAAAGCCTTACTGCCTTCGAGCCGGGCAGCGGCGGCCGATGGGCCAACAAGCAAGGTCTGTCGTAGCGTCGGCTGCGCAGCAAAATAATCTGCAATACCGTTTACCAGCGGTTCTTCAGGGCCAACAACAACCATATCAATGGCCTCGCGAACGCAAAACTTTTCAATGGCGGCAAAATCGTTGGGTTCTATGTCAACATTTGTTGCATCCATCGCTGTTCCGGCGTTTCCGGGCGCCACAAAAACATTTACCACGCAGCTGCTTTCTTTCAGCTTCAAACTAAGTGCGTGCTCTCTTCCACCGGAGCCGATTACCAAAACGTTCATACAAAAAGTTGTGGTGCGAAATTGCAATAATTGCCGGTTCAGCGCACATTATTTAAGCAGATTGAGATAAATCTGTTTCAATTAGTTTATTTTGAGCCGTATTTTTTTAACCCCAGGCTTAAAATAACTCAACAAGTATGAATTCATCTCCAATGCAGGAAGTGTCATCCGCTGCAAAAACAGGCCATCCGAAGGGCTTGTATCTGTTGTTTTTTACTGAAATGTGGGAGCGCTTCAGCTACTACGGAATGCGCGCAATTTTCGTGTTGTACATGACGAAAATTTTGTTGTTCAGCGATTCCGATGCTTCCAATATTTATGGTTCGTTTACAGGTTTAGTATACCTGACTCCGCTGCTCGGCGGCTACCTCAGCGACCGGTTTTTAGGCAACCGGCGCAGCATTATAACGGGAGGCGTTTTGATGGCTCTGGGTCAGTTCCTTTTATTTGTAAGTGCAAGCACAGAAGGCTCGATGGCCATAACCGCCATGACGGCAGCCCTTACTTTTCTGATTGTGGGGAATGGATTTTTTAAACCCAACATCAGCACCATGGTAGGCCAACTGTACCCAAAAAACGACAGACGTATCGATTCGGCTTTTACCATCTTCTACATGGGTATCAACGTGGGCGCCTTCTTCTCGCCATTAATTTGTGGGGCACTTGCCGAAAACGTTCACTACAAATGGGGCTTCCTTGCCGCCTGTGTGGGAATGATTTTAGGGTTGGTAACCTTCATTTCGCTGAAAGACAAATTGCTTGTAAACATTGAAGACGGCCATCCGATTGGAACCTCGGTGAAGAAGCTGGATACAAAAAATTTATTTGTGATCATCGGCTCCATTGCGCTGATATTCTTCCTGCTCAACTTTAAACAAATGTTTGGGTCGGATGTGGATTTAATCGGCATTTTAATTTACGGATCGATGGTGGTTATGCCGATGATTATTTTACGTGATAAATCGATCACGAAAGAAGAGAGCAGCCGTATTTGGGTAATCATTATTCTTTCCTTCTTTGTAATCTTTTTCTGGAGCGCATTTGAGCAGGCCGGTGCGAGCTTAACCATTTTTGCCGACCGTCAAACCGATCGTTTTATTGGTGGGTGGGAGATGCCTGCATCCTGGTTCCAGTCGGTGAATCCCCTTGCAATTATTTCACTTGCACTTGTATTTTCCTGGCTGTGGGGTTTTTTAGGAAAGCGGAATATAGAGCCCTCTTCGCCTAAAAAAATGGCCATTGGTTTATTACTTCTGTGTGTGGGTTATATAGTTATTGCTGTAGGCGTTAAGGGAGTAGACAGCGCAGCCAAAGTGAGCTTATGGTGGCTAATGGCCCTATATGTTTTGCATACAATGGGCGAACTCTGTTTATCGCCTATCGGCCTGTCGATGGTGTCTAAACTGTCTCCGTTGCGTTTCTCTTCATTGCTGATGGGAACCTGGTTTCTTGCCAACGCCGCCGCCAATAAACTCGCCGGTACATTGAGTGCATTAATTCCTTCCGGCGCTCAGGAAGCGGGTGCGCCAACCCCGAGTATTTTGGGCTTCCAGATTGTTACCCTATACGACTTCTTTATGGTGTTTATTATTATGACGGGTATTGCTGCTGTGATACTTTTTGTATTAAGCGGCACATTGCTGAAAATGATGAAGGGAATCCGATAATAAAAGTTTCAGTTGAACAGATCAGCCACCCCTCGCCGGGTGGCTTTTTTTTAACAGCGAATTTCCGGTTGACGCCGGCTTATATTAGCTGATGTTAAGGGCGAAGGTTAATTTTGAAACCAAATTTTACCGGAATGAAAAAAGTTTGCCTGCTAATTGTGCTTTTCCCGCTGCTAACTTTTGCTCAGCATAAACGGCTGAAACGATCGGAGGTGAGGGCCGACAAACAAACGCTCATTAATTTAAAACTTCATGTGGCTTATCTGGCCGACGACCAATTGGAAGGAAGACGCACCGGAACGAAGGGCGAGCTTCTGGCAATGGATTACATAGTCAATCAATTTAAAAAGGCAGGGCTTGAGCCGAAAGGCACCCGTGGTTTTGTGCAGGAGTTCACCATTTATGAGGGAAGGTATTTCGATACCGCAGCCACCATTTTTAAGGTGGACGATGAATATCTAAAGCCGGGAAAAGATTTTTTTCCGCTTGCCTGGAGCGGTGCAAGAGAAGTGGTGTCGGAAGGATCGCCGCCTCTGAATGAGAAAGGACTCGTGTGGTTCATCAACGTTGCGGACGAGATCGCCTCGAACAAACAGAATCCACATTTCGATATGCTCACAGCATTGAAAAACAAAACCAAGGCTATTGAGCAGAAGGGGGCAAAAGCAATTGTTTTTTATAACAACTCGGCAAGTGTAGACAACGTTTTGTTCAATCGCTTCGATACCGGCTACACAGCCTCTTTCCCGGTTTTTTATTTGAGAAAAGATGCTTTTAAAAAATATTTTTCCGACCTCACCGCCATGTACGACCTGAAACTCGCAGCCGACTTTTTTGTTAAGTCGAGACAAGCCAGAAACGTGGTTGGATACATCAACAATGATGCGCCCACAACCATCGTGGTGGGTGCGCACTACGATCATTTGGGATATGGCGAGGATGGA
This sequence comes from Chitinophagaceae bacterium, assembly GCA_039811185.1. Lineage (GTDB taxonomy): Bacteria > Bacteroidota > Bacteroidia > Chitinophagales > Chitinophagaceae > JAEZDR01. Next base: position 235,003 of record JBDHYF010000002.1, read on the forward strand.
AATAGTTTAGACGGCCTCCACGAAATTCATAACGGAGCCGATGACAATGCAAGCGGCACCGCGGCCTTGATTGAACTTGCCCGGATTTTAAAGCTGAAGGCTCCTAAAAACAATAACTATCTTTTTATCGCTTTCTCCGGAGAAGAGCTCGGTTTATACGGGTCGAAGTACTGGCTCGACAACCGGACGGTTTCGGGCGATATCAATTACATGATTAACATGGATATGATTGGCCGGTACGATGCGGCGCGGAAACTGACAATTGGCGGCTATGGCACTTCGCCGGTATGGAGCAGTATTTTAAGCAGCGAGCTTACATCAGGCCTTGTGGTAAACATCGACAGCTCAGGAGCGGGGCCCAGCGACCATGCCTCTTTTTACCGCAAAGATATTCCGGTGCTTTTCTTCTTTACCAACTCACACAGCGATTATCATAAAACCACCGACGACGCCGACAAAATCAATTATAACGGCCAGCTTCAAATTGTGAAACTGGTGAGTAATATTGTTATGCACCCGGCGTCTGCAAACAAACTGGCGTTTTTAAAAACAGCTGAGCAGCAAATGAAGGGCACTGCGTTTAAGGTATCGCTTGGCGTTATTCCGGATTATGCTTATACAGGAACGGGATTGAGGATCGAGGGCGTGAGTAAAGGGAAAGTTGCGGAACAAGCAGGCCTGAAAGCGGGCGACGTGTTGCTACAGTTAGGCGAATATAAATTTGTAGATATTCAGTCGTATATGCAGGCGCTGAGCAAGTTTCAGCATGGCGATAAAGCCAAACTGATCATTTCGAGAGATGGAAAACAGCTAACATTTGATATCGAGTTTCAATGAGCCAGGTAAAGTCAGTGTTTCGGCTGGATATGACCGAAAGCAGTGAAAACTTTTTTAAAGACACGAGGTTTTTGGGCGTATCGGCAGCCATTAAGAGCTATCAGTTTTGCTGGATGCTCAACTACTATCTCGGCTATAATTTCAGGCTGAATCCGAACAACCAAATCCGGTTATACCGGAGCAATCGTCATTATTCGTTCAATGTGTATGAAGAGAAGCTTGTGAATGGAAACGAGAGCTTTCTGTACCATAATCATTGCGATGGTGAGTTCCTTCTGCCCGAGCTGAATAAAATTGATTTTATCTGGATGATTAAAGGAAAAAATATTCTGGAACAGCAGTATCAAACCATCTTCACCACCCTTAAAATGCAAAAGAGCGTGGTGTTGGTGACCAAACTGGAGATTGACAGTTTAAAAAGTAAATCGAACTTACTTTTGTAAAAAGCAGCCTATGTGGAGTACAAAAGAAAACAGCCTTTACCGCAAATTTAAATTTGCCGACTTCTCAGAAGCCTTTGCTTTTATTTGCCGCGTGGCATTGGAAGCGGAGAAACTCAATCATCACCCAAAAATTCTGAACACCTATAATTTGGTGGAGCTTTGGTTGTCTACCCACGACAAAGGTGATGTTGTAACGGAGAAAGACAAGCGCCTTGCAGAACGGATTGATAAACTGCTTCAGAGTAATGAAAAATGAAGTTTGGCAGCTTAACAACTATCTTTTAATATTGCAGCCGCAATGCCCAGATGGCGGAACTGGTAGACGCGTCAGACTCAAAATCTGGTATCCGCAAGGATGTGCAGGTTCGATTCCTGTTCTGGGCACAAAGCAGGCTTTACCGCCTGCTTTTTTTATGTGTTTACCCAACTGGTTTTCGTTTTTACATCACTATAGCTCCGGTATGGCGGCAGCGGTTCGCGAATTACGCCAAGGTAAAAAAAGCCGATGAGCACATCGCCGGCTTCAAGATCAAAGTGCTGCTTCGCCTCGCTTAAATAAGTGATGCCTCCGGTAGAAATATAGCTGCCGTAACCGGCAGCAGTGGCCGTGAGGAACATGTTTTCCAGCGCACATCCCATTGCAATCAATTCTTCCTGCTCCGGAAGCTTTTCGGTGTGGCGTTTCATTCCAATGGCAATAACGTGAGAAGCCATTAAGGGAAAATCGGCAAGTTTTTTCAGCTGTATTTCGCTGGGTTGCGGGTGATGGTGTTGGTAAATATTCACCTGCAAATCCGCAAACGTTTTTAGGCCGTCGCCCGAAAAAACAGTAAACCGCCAGGGTTCAGTTTTCTTATGGTTGGGGGCCTTATTGGCGTTTTCCAATATTCGCCAAACAATACTGTCGTCAATTTTTTCGCCCGTAAACTGATGCGGGTACACGCTTCTGCGTTTATTTATGATTTCGTCAATAGTCATAGTCACTTTTGCTTTCTATGCGCTGTATTATTGTTCTTTCAGTTTTACCATGGTTAGAATGGTGCTTACAGCAATCGTTTCGCCGCTTTCATCATACACTTCTACATACCACTTCACGATGCCTTTGGCAATGTCTTCCGGCAGCTTTCTCTCCTGTTTAATTTTTTCTTTTACGGTTAGTTTTACTCCAATCGTTGTTCCGGCATAAACGGGTTTGGTAAAGCGCAGTTCATCGATTCCATAATTCAGCAACACCGGTCCCTTCTTTCCGTCAACAAATAGTCCTGCTGCCGCGCTCATAATAAAATATCCGTGAGCCACGGGCTTTTCAAACAGCGTTCCTTCAAGTGAAGTATGGTCTACATGCGCATAAAAATGGTCCCAGCTAAGGTTGGCAAAATTTACAATGTCGGCCTCTGTTACCGTTCGTTTTTGTGTAATCAGCGTGTCGCCAATTTCCAGTTCTTCAAAATATTTTCTAAACGGATGTACCACTGTTTCCCTTTGGGACGCGCCGGGTTGATAGGTTTGCCCTATTTCGGTTATCACATCCGGCGAGCCTTGAATGGCTACCCGCTGCATGTAGTGTTTTACGCCTCTAACGCCGCCCATCTCTTCACCGTTGCCTGCTCTGCCGGGCCCACCGTGCACCAACAAAGGCAAGGGCGAGCCATGTCCGGTGCTTTCTTTTGCCGATACACGGTCGAGCACCAAAATACGTCCATGATGTGTGGCCGCACCCACTACAAAATTTCGCGCAGCTTTTTTATCGGCGGTAACAATGCTGCATACCAACGATCCCTTTCCTTTTTTGGCAAGCTCCTTTGCTTCGTCCAAACCGCGGTACGGCATAATGGTGCTCACCGGACCAAAGGCTTCTATCTCATGCGGCTCGCTGCTCTCAAAAGGCCTTGTGTTCAACAACAGCAGCGGGCTCATAAAAGCACCTTTGGTTTTGTCCGCATCAATTACCTCCACTTCATCCAGCGAGCCATAAGCTATAGAAGACGAAGCGAGTAACTTTTTCACCTGGCCGGCAACCTCTTCTTTTTGCGATATGCCCGCAAGCGCACCCATCCTTACTTTTTCGTTTAAAGGACTGCCAATGGGGGTTTGTGCAAGCGCTTTTGATAAAGCATTCTTTACCTCATCAAGTTTATCCTCAGGAACAAAAATTCGTCTTATGGCAGTACATTTTTGCCCTGCCTTCACCGTCATTTCCCTTCTTACTTCTTTTAAAAATATATCCCACTCAGGCATGTCGGGCGTAACATCTTCTCCTAATACAATGCAGTTTAAGCTATCCGCCTCCATATTAAAACTTACATTCTCACTAAGCACTTTCGGATGGCTTTTCAACATTTGTCCGGTATAAGCCGATCCGGTAAACGTAATGGTATCTTGCGATTGAACGTGATCCAGCATATCACCCGCCGAGCCGCAAACCAGTTGTAATGCACCTTCGGGAAGAATTTTTGAGTGAATGATTTCTCTTACCACCGCCTCTGTTAGGAAACTGGTAAGGGTAGCGGGCTTAACAAGTGCAGGAACACCGGCCAGCAGGTTAACAGCAATTTTTTCGAGCATACCCCAAACCGGAAAATTAAAGGCATTAATGTGAAGGGCGATTCCTTCTTTCGGAACCAAAATATGGTGGGCCATAAAGCTGCCCTGCTTACCTAAAATGTGCGGTTCGCCATCGAGGCAGTAAGGCATATCCGGAAATTTTCTTCTTAAAGAAGCATAGGAAAAAAGGTTTCCAATCCCGCCTTCAATATCAATCCAGCTATCGGCTTTTGTAGCTCCGGTCATATAACTGACTTGGTAGAATTTATCCAGATGATTTCTAAGATGAATGGCAAGGGCGCGCAGCATAAGACCTCTTTCCTGAAAGGTCATTTTTCGAAGCGCAGCACCGCCGGTTTTTCTTCCGTATTCAAGAATCTCATTATAGTTTAATCCCTTTGTTGTAGCATAGGAAACGATCTCTCCATTCCATGCATTTATCAATGGAGTACCGTCGCCATCTCCAGAAATCCATCTCCCCAAAACATAGTTCCCGAGTTTTTCCGCCATGATTTTTTTATTTGCGGGCTAAGATAGTCAATCTCAATTTTTGGATTTTGGCCATTGTGCCGGGAAATCAGTAAAAACTTTTACTTTTATTTGTGTAAAACGAACACATTTAAAAATTCTGCTCATGAGAACAATAGTATTCTCCTTCAGTTTGATATTTTTTGCGCTCTCTTCTTTTGCTCAGTTTAAAACACCAACAATTGACGGTGCGATTAGCCCGGGCGAATACGGCGATCACACACAAGGTAAAAATCGCGGCGGCAACTGGTACTGCACCTGGGACGACAGCAACATTTATTTTGCGGTGGAAGGCGCTAACATAAACGAAGGGGTGATTATCTATATTGATGTAAATCCAAAAAGGCCGGTAAACAGTACAAGTGGCCTTGATGGAATGCTAATGGGTTTAAACTACGACAACGCGCAGGTAACAAAAATGCCGTTTGCTGCCGACTTTTTCACCTACGTTAAAAATGGCTACAACGATTATCAGCAATCGATAGGTGCAGGCGGCTGGACGGGAAACTCCGGTACGCAAAACAAGATTACCATTGCTACGAATGGATCTGATGTGCGGGAGTTTGCAATACCCTGGAGCTATACAGTTTCGCCCTGGACCGGCACTTCCGGGCGTCCGCAATCTTTTAACTTCTTCGCGTATGCGCTCTCCAGCGGCGGTTACGTGTACAACCAGGTTCCATCGCAAAATGCTTCCGGCAATATCGGAACAACTGCCACGGTAAACTACTATTATACAGTAGAGAACACCAACAACAACAGCAGTACAGCGCCCTTTGCAAACACATCCTTCTCAAGCTTCGACCAAGGGTCGGTTTCCGCATCCAACCAAAGTTTTCACGACGTTACCTTTAGAAATACTTCCGGTTCTCTGAACAATGTTCGCATTAATAATTCTTTAAACCTGCACAGCAACAGCGCGCTAACGTCAAACGGCTTAACCCTCACTTCAACCCATTCCCGAACCGGTTATATTGCACCTGTAAGCGGCAGTATTAACGGGCCGATTACTGTTGAGCGCTACATCCCGTCGGGCGGCAAACGTGCGTGGCAACTGCTGGCTGCTCCTTTTGCATCAGGCAGTGCACCCACTCTTTTCAATGCGTGGCAGGAGGGCGGAAACGCAACTTCCGGATACGGTGCCCACATTACGCAGGCCGGTGGAAGCGGCGCAGACGGATTCGATGCTTCAACCACCGCTTACTCCACTTCAGTGCTTCGGTTCGATGGAACAGATCTTCAGCCGCTCTCTAACACCAATGTAAACAAGGTAACCGACAATGGCGCAGCGCACTTTTTGTTTGTGCGTGGCGATCGCACCATCAACATCAATTCAACCGCCTCATCGTCGAACACCACGCTCCGTATTACAGGGACCGTAAACACCGGAAACGTTATGGCGGGTGTGCCCGGAAGCAGCTTCTCGCTTATTCCGAACCCTTATCCTTCGGCAATTGATTTTGAACAAGTGAGAACCGGAAATGGAAGCACGTTGAACACGTTTTATAAGTACGACGCCAATTTAAAAAACTACCGGGTGGTAGAACGGTTGAACGCCACAACCTATCAGCAAACACCATCGCAGGAAAATGATAATCTCGGACGCTACATCGAAAGCGGCTCAGCGTTTTTTATTCCCGCCACCATGCAGTTAAATTTTACGGAAGCGATGAAGAGCAGCAATTTGCCTGCTGCTTCGGCGTTTAAAAGCCACTTGGCTTCGGCTGAGCTATCCATCAATCTGCTGAAACACAGTTCTGGCTCATACAGCATTGCCGACGGTATCAGATTTAAATTCGATGACAGCCACGATATAAGCGTAAACGCCGCCGACATCATCAAGCTCTCCGGTTTTTACGAAAATATTGCCATTCAAAAACCCGGTGTTTTATTGTCGGTTGAAAAAACAAAATTTCCTTCTGCCAGCGACAGCATGCAGCTAAACTTATGGAACCTGCAAACCGGCGCCTACCGCTTAGAGCTGAATGGTGCTAACCTGGCTGCCACAGACGTGAACCTGTTTGTGAAGGACGCATATTTGAATACCATTTTACCGGTTGATGTTACCGTGCCAACGGTAATTGATTTTGCGGTAGATAAAAACATACCGGCGTCGTTTGAGGCCAACCGCTTTACCATTTTGATGACGAACACCCAGGTGTTATCGTGCGATTTTGCTGCCGTTAAAGCATCGGTAATCAACGGAAAAAACACCGTTAGCTGGACGATGTGTCAGGAAGCAAACATCACCGGATATGAATTGCAGGTTGCAACCGATGGAAAAAACTTTAAAGCCATTCATCAGATAGAATATCAAAGCAATGCAAAAGGAAGCTATAGCCTAACCGATGCGCTGAACAGCAGTACTGACGCATATTACAGGGTGAAAGCCTTATTGAAAGACGGGTCGTATAAGTACAGCAATGTGGTGAAAGTAGCCGCTTTTTCCAAAGACGATATTGCACAGATGGCAGCCAATCCGGTGAAAAACGGACTGCTTGTTTTATCAGTAAATAAGCCGTTGACTGCGGGTATTCAGCTTACTGTTCACAGCACAAGTGGCCAACAGGTTTATCAAAATGTTTTTGCAGCTTCATTCGGAAACTATATTAAGGTGGATGTTTCTTTCCTGCCCGCCGGTGTGTACTTTGCAAAACTTTCTGCTAACGAAAGGGAGCAGCAGTTTACATTTATAAAGGAGTAACAGAGGGATCTGTTTTGATGACGCCTCTGTTGTAAAACGGAGGCGTTTTTCTATGTTATCTTCGCGTTAATGAAGGCAAGGGTTTATAAAAGCACAGGCAGCTGGTATGTAGCAAAAGCAGACGATGGAAAGTTTTACAATTGCCGGATAAAAGGAGTTTTTAAAACAGAAAACTTACAATCAACAAATCCGGTTGCAGTTGGCGATATTGTTATGATTGAGCCGGAGCCCGAAGAAGGAATGACGGCAACCATCATAAAAATTCTGGACCGCGAAAACTACATTGCAAGAAGCTCGCCTCACGGCCGCCATCAGCACCACATTATTGCATCCAATTTAGATCAGGCGGTCATTATCGTAACATTGAAGCAGCCGCGGACCTCTTTTGGATTTATCGACCGTTTTTTGGTTACCGCCGAAGCCTATCATATTCCGGCGCTGATACTCTGTAACAAATCGGATTTGTTTGGAAAGAAAGAGTTGAAGCTGTTCTCCCGCCTCCGCAGTATTTATCAGGAAGCAGGTTACCGGCTGTTATCAATGAGTGTAGAGAACAATGAAGGCGTTGCCGAAGCGGCGGCTCTTCTGCAACAAAAAACATCGCTGATTTGCGGGCATAGTGGCGTGGGAAAATCATCTTTTATTAATTCTTTTTTTCCCGGCCTCAACCTTCGTACTGCTGAAATCAGTTCGTTTAGCGGCAAGGGCATGCATACCACCACCTTTGCGCAGATGTACGATCTTCCTGAAGGAGGAAGTATTATTGATACGCCGGGCATTAAAGAGTTCGGAATATTCGACATTGAAAAGCAGGAGCTCTCTCATTATTTCCCGGAGATGCGAAGGCTGTTGCCTGATTGCCAGTTCAATAATTGCCTGCATATAAATGAACCGCAGTGCGCCGTAAAAGAAGGCGTAAATGAAGGCGTTGTTTCGGAGGAACGATATGTAAATTATGTAACAATGCTCGATACGATTAAGGAAACTTACCAATAAAAAATCCCGCTGATGAGAGCGGGACTTTAATGCGGGAAAATATTTTACATAGCAGCGAGCTGAACTTTTTGTGTAAGTTCCATCAGGTTTTCTTTAAAGATACTGTCGGTATCCATTAAGTTTTTTACGGTTTGGCAACTGTGGATAACGGTGGTGTGATCGCGGCCGCCAAAATGTTCTCCTATGGTTTTGAGGGAGTTTTTGGTGAACGCTTTGGCGAGGTACATGGTTATCTGGCGTGCCTGAACAATTTCGCGTTTTCTTGTTTTCTGGAGCAGCTTATCGTACGAGACATCAAAATACTCACAAACCATTTTTTGTATGGCGTCGATGGTAATTTCTTTGCTGCTCGTTCGTACAAAGTTGCGCAGCACCCGTCTGGCAAGTTCCAGGTCGATCTCGCGTTTGTTTAACGACGATTGTGCCAGCAACGAAATCAGGGCTCCTTCCAGCTCTCGGATGTTGGTACTGATGTTATAGGCGATATACTTCACTACTTCAGCGGGCATCTCAAGACCATCTTTCCGCATTTTCTTTTCAAGAATTTCAATGCGTGTGTCGTAGTCGGGCATTTGCAGGTCGGCGCTGAGTCCCCATCTGAACCGGCTTAACAAGCGCTCCTGCATACCATCCAGATCTTTCGGTGCTTTATCGGAAGTTAGCACCAGTTGTTTTCCACTTTGATGTAAGTGATTGAAGATGGCAAAGAACGCATCCTGCGACTTTTCTGCTCTGGCAAAAAACTGTACATCATCAATTATCAATACATCTATTAACTGATAAAAATGGATGAAGTCGTTGATGGCATTGTTGCGGCTGTGATCCTGGAACTGATTAATAAACTTTTCGCTGCTCACATACAACACAACTTTGTTGGGATGGAGGCGCTTAACCTCGTTGCCAATGCTTTGCGCAAGGTGTGTTTTTCCGAGGCCGGCAGAGCTATAAATCACCAGTGGATTAAAAGAACTTGCGCCGGGCTTTTCAGCTACGGTTTTTCCTGCACGACGGGCTACGCGGTTACAGTCGCCCTCTATAAATGCGTCGAAGGTATAAATCGGGTTTAGCTGCGGATCAATCTGCATTTTCTTTAAACCCGGAATAACAAATGGATTCTTTACAGGGTTGTTGATAACAAGCGGAAAATCCATTTCGTTATTTGCATAAATCTTAGTAGAAGATCCCGGAATATCCATTGAACCGTTGCGGCCTTTGTTGCCGCTGTCCACCATGATACGATATTCGAGCCGGGCTTCTTTTCCCAGTTCGCGCTTTAAAGTTTTGGCTAAAAGTGTAACGTAATGTTCTTCCAGATACTCATAAAAAAACTGACTTGGCACCTGAATCATTAAAACCTGATTTTTCAGCTCCACAGGTTTTATAGGTTCGAACCAGGTTTTGAAATGCTGCCATTCTACAATATCCTTTATTATTTCAAGACAGTTATTCCAAACCGATTCTGCTGTTTTGGACATAATAAATTTTAGAAGTTTTTTTGGCTGGTTAAGAAATCAATTTTCAAAAAAATCTTCCAAAAAAATTTGCCAACGAATGTGTCAAACTTTTTTTGGCGATTCAAGGCGAATATCAACCGTTTTATGTTGAAAAAAAAATTTTTTAATCAGCTGTTTTTTTCGCAATAACGATCGACTTGTTCGCTGCCAAATTTTTGTTTTTTCCGGGGAAAAATTCGTAATCAAGCCTGGCCAAACGCAGGCCCGCCCAACCAGCCTGATTCACCACAACATCGCCGCCGTTTTTATTTTTATAAACGCGCGGTGTTTCAAAAAATTTATGTGTATGTCCGCCAATAATCAGGTCCACATCGTAAGATTCTTTTGCCAGTATAGCATCGCTCATTCTGTTGTCGTCGTACCGGTCGCCAAGATGCGACAGACAGATGATCATATCGCAATGTTCGTGATGCTTTAAATGACTTGCGGTTTGATTCAGTTTCATCACCGGGTCCAGATATTTGGTGTTGCCATAGAGACTTGAATGCACTATTCCGGCAAGATTTATTCCTACACCCGTTACACCAATTTTGAGTGCGCCTTTTTTAAAAACTTTATACGGAAGATACTTCTGCTGAAGAGGCGTTCCTGTAAAGTCGTAATTGCAAATGACCAGCGACATGCTCGTTTTCATAAGCTGTGCGGCAATGTTGGCGATCCCTGCGTCGAAGTCGTGATTTCCCAACGTGAATGCATCGTAGCCCATCATTTCCATTGCTTTTATTTCCGGTTCTCCTTTAAACAAATTGAAGTAAGGCGTTCCCTGAAAAATATCGCCTGCATCCAACAGAAGAACGTTTTTTTCCTGCTGTCTTATCTTTTTTATCATATCAAAACGAGCCGCAACGCCGCCCATGCCTCCGTAGTTATTGTCGTCGGCCGGAAAAGGATCAAGGCGGCTGTGCGTATCATTTGTATGTAGAATAGTGAGTCGTTCGCTGCCGCCCGCTGCAAAAATATCCGTGGGCACTAAACCAGCTGTAAGCATTGCAGCAGAAGCTTTTGCCATTGTTGCAATAAAGTTTCTTCTATTCTGTAACATACACCCGTTTTTCAAGTTGAGAAGATAGCGGCTGTCCGTTTTCTGTAAATTTTTTCGTGTACTGTATAAAGGCATCACGCACCAAAAACCCCACGTCTTTAAACGGAACTCCTTTCAACATTTTTGCGCCATCGCCGCCGTTTGCGAGATAGTCCGACAATGCAATCGTGTACTGTTTGTTGGCATCGAGAGGCTCGTTGCCCACCCGGATATTTGCTGCGCCGTTAGCGGTAATCGCCATCGATAATCCTGCGAACGACCATCCGCCTTTTGAAGCAGCATAGTCGAGCAGTTGTTTTAATTTGGTTCCACTCATTTCCATCAACACCAAACGATTATCATAAGGGAGCAGGGTGTAAAACATTCCTGTCTGAATTTCTCCTTTTGGTAAATAGCCTTTGTATCCGGCATCGTTTAAAACGGCAATATCAACTTGCGTTTTAGAGGTTGTTTCGGCCAACGATTTTATTGCGTCGACAAGGAAATTGCCCAGAAGCGATTCGGGTTTTTTCTTATACATGTTCAGATTGGAAAATCCGATTACCACCGACATTTCTTTTTGCATTTTCTGCCGGTAAGGACGAAGCATACTGTCGATGTCAAAGGCGGCGGCTGTATCGCCATTGAGCGCATAATTTTTATAGTTTACAGTTGTAACGATGGGCTTTGGCGTACATCCGAAACTTAACAAGAGAAAGAAAAGGATACAGCTTCTCATAAAAAATAAATGCCTTTGAAGATAGCTTAAAGTTGGGGTGAAGGCATTTCTGACAAAAGGGAAAATTCCCGGAGCCGGATTGCGTTTATTCAATTTTTTCTTTTCCAAAATATTTCTGCAACGCAACCGGGATGGCGATACGCTCTTCTTGCTGATGGTTTTCGAGCAGGGCCGCCATTATCCGAGGAAGGGCAAGGCTGCTGCCATTGAGGCTGTGTGTTAACTGCATTTTTCCGTTTTCATCCTTAAACCGGCACTTCATGCGGTTGGTTTGATAGTTCTCGAAATTGCTCACGCTGCTTACCTCGAGCCATCGTTCCTGGGCTGCACTGTACACTTCAAAATCGTATGTCATGGCACTTGCGAAGCCCATGTCGCCGCCGCAAAGTCGTAAAATCCGGTAAGGGAGTTGCAACGATTGTACGAGTGCTTCTACGTGCGCCACCATTTCTTCCAGCACCTCATAGCTTTTTTCGGGCTGAACAATTTGGATAATTTCAACTTTTTCAAACTGATGTAAACGGTTTAAGCCGCGCACATCTTTTCCGTAGCTGCCGGCTTCTCTGCGAAAACAAGGTGAGTAAGCAGTAAGCTTAACAGGGAGTTCGGATGATTTTAAAATTGTGTCGCGGTAAATGTTGGTAACGGGGACTTCGGCCGTTGGAATCAGATAAAAGTTGTCTTCGGTTACAAAGTACATCTGTCCTTCTTTATCCGGCAACTGCCCGGTTGCAAAAGCGCTGTCGCTGTTTACCATGTATGGCGGCAGAACTTCATGATAGCCCGCTTCTGTATTAAAGTCGAGAAAATATTGAATGAGCGCCCGCTGCAATTTTGCACCCTGGCCGGTATAAACGGGAAAGCCGCTTCCGGTGATTTTATTTCCCAACTCAAAATCTATCAGCCTATACTTTTTTGCTAAATCCCAGTGGGGCATTGGCTGAAAGTTAAATTCCGGAAAACTGCCGCCTTGCTTTACGTTTTCATTGTCGTCGGGGGTTTTGCCGGCCGGAACTTTTATATAGGGTAAGTTGGGAAGCTGAACAAGCAGGTTATGAAGTTGAGTTTCAATTTCGGCCGTGCGCTGCTTCAGCGGCTCCAACTGCAATTTCAGGTTAGGCACCTCGGTTTTTAGGGCTTCAGCCTCGGTCTTTTTTCCGGCAGCCATCAATGCGCCGATCTCTTTGGAAGCAGCATTTATTTTTGCCTGAAGACTGTCAAAGTCGTTTTGGTTTTTCTTGCGCTCGTCATCAAGTGAAATAATTTCATCAACTAGCTCGGGCTGGCGGAAGTGTTTTACTTTCAGCCGTTCTTTTACCAGTTCTGTGTCGGTGCGCAAAAAATTTACCTGTAGCATACTTTCGAAAAATTTCGGCAAATATAAAGTTTGGGGAGGCTTAATTTTGCCGGATGTTTACAAATGATGATCTGCAAGTGCGGTGGTGGACGCTGGAAGCACGACTGGTTGAAAAGTTTGGAAAAAAGCCCGACATTGAAACCTTGTTGTTTTTAATAGGGATGCAGGAAACCGGTTACATTAAGCAAAAAATTTCGAAGGAACAGAAGCAGGATTTAATGCATGTGGCGGTATGCACACTGCTGCTGCCGAGCGGCTATTACCAGTTTGAAGGGAAAGATGCCGATGGATGGCCACACTTTAAGCAGATGAAACCATTGCCCGAGCTGCCTTTAATGCAGCAGGAGAACTTTTTAAAAGACCATATCTTACTTTATTTCGAACAAAACGATTTTCAATAATGAACAGGAAATTTTTGTTGTTGGCGATTTGCCTTTTAGGCGCAACGGCCCCGGTTTTTTCGCAAAAGAAACAGAAGTCTGAAAACAAAACACTCACCGATCAGCGAACCAAAGTAGAGATTCTCACCGATTCGGGCCGTATGGTAGTGGTTCTTTACGACTCCACTCCGCTGCATAAAGCCAACTTTATCCATTTGGTAAAGTCGGGATTTTACGACAGTCTGCTATTTCACCGGATTATTGAAGGGTTTATGATTCAGGGCGGCGATCCGGAAAGCAAATATGCGGCTGATGGTGTACCGCTGGGTAATGGCTCGGCACCGGGCAACCGCATACCGGCCGAATTCAGCAATCAGTTGTTTCACAAAAAGGGCGCATTGGCGGCAGCACGCGATAACAACCCGATGAAAGAAAGCAGCAATTGCCAGTTTTATATTGTGCAGGGAAAAATCTACACCGATTCTCTCTTAAATATGATTGAATGTTCGCGGGTTCGGAGCGCCAATCCTAATTTTTATTACACGGACGCGCAAAGAACAATTTACAAAACCATAGGAGGAACGCCTTTTCTTGATCAGAACTACACCGTTTTTGGCGAACTGATAGAAGGTTTTGATGTATTGGATAAAATTGCTTCGGTTCCGAAGGCAGCCGGCGACCGCCCCGTTACAAATATGAGAATGAGAATGAAGCTGATTAATTGATATTTTCGCACCATTATTTATTTAAAATCTGAATTATGAATTTTCCATCTGAATTGCGGTACACAAAAGATCATGAATGGGTAAAAATGATTGATGATAAAACAGCGCTGATCGGCATTACAGACTTTGCTCAAAGTGAGTTGGGCGACATTGTATATGTTGATATTAATTCCGTTGGAAATGCGTTGGGTGCAGACGAAATTTTCGGAACAGTGGAAGCCGTAAAAACGGTCAGCGATTTGTTTTTGCCGGTTGCTGCCACTGTGGAAGAGGTAAATGCCGAACTTGAAAAACAACCCGATCTGGTAAATTCGGATCCTTATGGAAAGGGCTGGATGGTGAAAGTTACCGTTTCCAATGCAGCCGATGTAGATACATTAATGGATGCGGAAGCCTACCGCGCGTTGGTGCAATAAAACGAATACTGATAAAATACCGGCTGAACCATCAATGGTTCAGCTTTTTTATGTTATGAAGAAAGCCGTGATGATAGCCGCACTGTTGTTTTTTGTTGCGGTGAATGTGCTGCTCGTGCTTCCAGCCGAGGAGTTGCCGGAGCTAAGTTTTCTCGGATTTTTAACCGATAAATTTCAGCATGCGTTCGTGTATGGCTTAATGTGTTTGCTGTTTTCCGGCATTTTTCTGATGTCGGGAAAATATCGTCGCAGAACCTATGTAATGATAAGCCTGTTAGCGGTAACACATGGTGTGGCAATGGAATTTGTTCAGGAATTTTTCACGGAAAACCGTGCATTCGATGTATGGGATATGGTGGCAGATGCTATTGGCGTTGTCGTAAGCTATATGATTGTTGTTGGGGTAATAATTCCCCGAAAAAAAATAGGCCCCTGTAGAAACAGGGGCCGCAACCAAAACTAACTGCTTATGAGAAAATTGACTACTTGCTTAAATATTATTGACAAACGTAATGCCAAGAAAAATACATCAGCAAGAACTAATTTATCTTAAGAACGTAAATTTCCAGAAAAGATTAATAAAACAATGTTAAGAGATTAGTGGCAGGATGCCGCATTCCCGAAAAAGCCATCCGAGTCAGGACTTAAATAGGGGATCCCGAGGTTTAATCCTCGCAAAATCAATAGAATACCCATAAAAGCCATCACATAGGGAGTTAACTTTTTCATCAGGTTTCGGGCTTGAATGCCCGCAACAAATCCAAAGATATTCAGCGCAAACATTGCAGGGATGGTACCCAGGCCGAAGAAAGTCATAAACAGAATACTCTTCCCGAGCGAGGCAGTGGCCACCGCGCCTGTAATGGCCAAATACACCATGCCACAGGGCAAAATCCCATTAGCGAGCCCAATGAGGAACGTGCTCTTTAAGCCGGGTTGTTGAAGTTTTTTCCCAATAAATGAAAGCAGGAAATGGTTGTTTTTAAACAACTGAAATTTCAGGTGACGCCGGCTTATGAAAATATACCCTACAATTCCCAGTAACGTAAAGCCTGCGCCGATTGTGAACCATTGTTGCATACCTGCGATAAAAATTTGCCGGCCGATGATACCGAAAATTAAACCGAAGAGCGAATAAGTTAGCACACGTCCAAGGTTGTACAGGATAATTCCCAAAACTTTTTTATTGGGCGATAAACTTGTAATAGGAAGGGAAAATGCAATTGCGCCACACATTCCCACGCAGTGGAAGCTGCTGATGAGACCAAGGGTAAAAGCGATTGCGATAAATTCAAATCCCATTACAATAACTCAATTGGTTCTTCGGAATAGTAAGTTGTTTCACCGGCTTTATAGCTCACCTTAACATAATAACGCTCAGGCAGCAGTTCAGATTTTGGAACGGTAAACTTTCCGTCCTCAAGATGGGTTAGAGCGAACTTCCGGTCATTAGAAGCATTTGTTTTGCAGTAAAACCAAGCCTCGCCGGTAATGCCAAGGTTTTTCACTTCTTCCGGAAAACTGATAACCACGTTTCCGTTCGAAAGTTCTACAGCCAGTTCACTGATTTTGTTGGCGTTTTTTATTGCATCGAGTTTGTCTTGATATTTCAGTTCTTCTTTATAGTAGTCTTTCGTTACCAGATCAAATTCGGTATTCATGGCTTTATACACCAAAAATCCAATCAGCAGTACGAAAGCGCTGAACCCAATGGTTATTTTATATCCCCAGCTCATCATTATTAATTTACAGGTCCTAAAAAGTTAGTAGTGATAACCGAAATCCTTTTCCCTTCTGCGTACAAACCCAGATCGATTTCTGTTTTTCTTTTGTGAATTTTTTCTCTGGGCAGAATTACAAAGAAAGAGCCTGCTCCCTGCCCTTCTTTTGCAATATTGATGTGGGAACCCCCAATGATTTGGATTTCGCCATTCATCGCCTCCAATTTAATTTCCAGCGGAATGTTCGACACGGTTTTGTTAACCAGCTTGATGTTATACAAGTTCGAAATGCTGTCGGCACCGCGTTCCTGATACAACATTCCGGGTGTGCGGATGATCGTTGCACCAATGTCTTTGCGCGTGTATAACAAAGCAGAAATCAGTATTACAAACGTAAGGCATAGCCCGGTATACAGCTTCATCCGGCCCGTAAAACGAAGCGGCTTGCCTTCCGCAATTGCGTTTTCCGAAGCGTATCGGATAAGGCCTCTCGGTTTCCCGATTTTGTCCATCACTTCGTTGCACGCATCTATACAAGCCGTGCAACCAACACATTCCATCTGCACACCGTTTCTGATGTCGATGCCGGTAGGACAAACCGTTACGCACTTAAAGCAATCAATGCAATCGCCCAGTTCGGCGCCGGGTGCTGCTGCCTTAAAATTTCCCCTCGGCTCGCCGCGTTTGTAGTCGTACGCTACAATCATTGAGTTTTTATCGAGCAGCACACTTTGAAGACGGCCGTAAGGGCAAACCACCGTACAAACCTGCTCGCGGAAGTAAGAGTACACGCCGTAAAAAACACCGGAGAATATCAGCATGGCAGAAAGGCCGCCAAGGTGCTCCGTAACCGGCCCTTTAATAATTTCTACTAAGGCCGGCATGCCGATGATGTACGCAAGAAAGAAGTTCCCGATAACGAATGAGAGCGCAAAAAAAGCAATGTGCTTTGCCGAAACCTTTATCATTTTTTCGGTTGACCACGGCGCTTTTTTCAGCATACGCTGCTGATTGGCATTTCCTAAAATAGCAAACTCTATCCGCCGGAAAAGCATTTCCATAAAGATGGTCTGAGGGCATGCCCATCCGCAAAATAAACGGCCGAATGCTGCTGTAAACAAAACGATGAACAGCACTGCGGTAACCATGATTAACCCAAAAATGAAAAAATCCTGCGGCCAGAACACTTTTCCAAAAAGGATGAACTTGGTTTCAGGTACATTAAACATTAAAAATGGCCGGCCATTTACTTGTATAAACGGCAAGCCGAAGAAGGCAATAAAATAGAAGTAACTCAGTGCTTTTCGGATGTTAAAAAGCTTGCCGGAAGGTTTCGTTGCATAAATCCACTTCCGCTTTCCCTGCTCATCAACAGTAGCCAGGTGATCCCTGAATTCGTTGGGATCGACCTGGGCTTTTCTGTTTTTATTTTTTTTCAACGTTGTTTCAGACATAGTTCAATTCGGTTAGCAAAATCTGCGGCTTACAACACTGCGGTAGATTTTGTGGTGATGGAGTCCTGGCTTGTGCCTTCAGTTGCTCCTTCGTTATAAATTTCTCCTTCTGGCGCCTTCGGATTTGCCGGTTTGCTGCCTTTCAGCGATTTTACGTAGCTGGCAATCTGCGCAATTTGTACGGGCGAAAAATCATCTTTCCAACTCTTCATCCCTTTTTCGATGTAACCGTATTTTATGGTTTTAAAGATGTCGTTGATGCTGCCTCCGTGGATCCAGTATTCGTCGGCTAGGTTTGGCCCTACAACACCGCCTCCGTCAGCACCATGGCAGGCCGCACATACGGCTGTATAGTTCTTTTTACCCGCTTCAATATCGGCGGGATTATCAAGAAAAGTAACCGAGTTTTCATCCACGAGATTCTTTGCATTTTTCAGATATTCTTCTTTCTTCAGCTCGGCTTTTGCCACAGCAATTTCGTATTCCTGAATGCTGTCGGGAGCCGTTTTTGAAACGTGGTGCTGCCACAGGTATACGCCGGAAAAAATGATGGTAATATAGAAGCTCCACAACCACCAGGGCGGAAGATTGTTGTCGAGTTCGCGGATGCCGTCGTAGTTGTGGTCGAGCAGAATGTCATCTTCTTTACTCTGTGGTTTAAAGGCATTTATTTTTTGCCAGAGGTTCTTCCAGAATTCAGATGACGACACGCTTTCAGCCGCTGTTGCTGCGGTGCCGAAGTCGGCAGCGGCCTTTTGTTTTTGTGAAGCAATCAGCTTCGATATGTTGAACAGCAGTCCGAAAATAATCACGAGTTCTACCGCTATAATGATGATAAGCGTGTAGTAGGCAGTTGCTGACAGTCCGCTGTAGTTGGTTGCAGTGGCGGTAACAGCAGCCTCAGCATCTTGTGCAATTGATGGAAGTGAGAGCATAGAAAATAGCGCAAGGAGCGTGGCCGGTTTAGATGCCGACTTTTTAAATTCGCTCCATTTCAGCTGAGCCGTGCCTAACAGAATATACGCAAGCAAGCCGATAATCAACAGCAATACGAAGGCAATAACTGTTAAGGTAACTGCCAGATTATTGTTGAGCACAGAGGGCTTGGGTGGTCCGGCTGCAAAAGCAGGAGCTATGGTGACAATGCTTAAGGCGGTCGGCAGCACGATCCTGAGTTTGAACAATTTTATTAAAGATTTCATTTTGTCTTTATTTAAATAGATTATTCTAATGGTAGATTATTCATTCTGTCGATAAACTTTTTATCTGCCTTCCATGCCCACAGTGTCATAACTAAAAAGAAGAAGAAGAAGATAAAGAAAGATGCCATCGCGTATACATCTACTCCTGTAATGGTTTCCAGATAATTGATAAATTTCATAGCGGTTTATTTGTTGGCGGTTTCAGATCTTTTTTCGGCTTTAATATCCGTTCCAACGCGTTGCAGATAGGCTATCAGCGCAACCATTTCTGTATTGGCGGCTGCTTCAATCTTATCGCGTTTCAGGTTTTGCTTCACCTTGTTGGCTTGTTGCATTAAATCGCTGTTGGCAACTTTGTCGTAGCCCTCGGGATAAGGTACACCGAGTTTTATCATGGCTCTGATTTTGGCCGGTGTTGAAGCGGTATCCAAACTGTTGTCGGCGAGCCATGGGTAGTTCGGCATAATCGATCCGGGGCTCATGCTTGTGGGTTCCAGCATGTGGTTGTAATGCCAGCTATCCGGATACTTTCCACCAATTCTTGCCAAATCGGGCCCGGTGCGTTTACTACCCCATTGAAACGGATGATCGTAAATAAACTCACCTGCCTTGCTGTATTCTCCATAGCGCGCAACCTCATCGCGGAACGGCCTCACCATTTGTGAGTGACAGAGATAACAGCCTTCTCTGATGTAGATATCGCGGCCTTGAAGTTCGAGCGGTGTATAAGGCTTCACCGACGCAATAGTAGGTACGTTCGATTTTACAAGGAAGGTGGGAACAATTTCCAGAACGCCTCCAATGGCGACAGCAACCAGGCTGAATACTAGCAACTGCACCGGTCTTCTTTCAATCCATCTGTGCCAGTGTTCTTTTCCATGAGCCGGAATATGTTTGGGAAGTGCAGGCGCTTCCGCTGCTTCTTCTGCTTCAAGTTCTCCTGCCTTAACGGTTTTCCAGATGTTGAAAATCATCATAAACACACCGGTCAGGTAAAGCAATCCGCCTACGCTTCTGGCAATGTACAAGGGAATTAAGTTGGTAACGGTTTCAAGAAACTGAAACTTCAGTTGCCCTTCTTCGGTAAAAGCTTTCCACATAATGCTCTGCTCAAAACCTGCCCAATACATGGGAACAGCGTATAAGATAATTCCAAGTGTTCCAATCCAGAAGTGGTTAGTGGCCAGCTTTTTACTGTAAAGCGGCGTCTTAAATATTTTAGGGATAATCCAGTATAGCACACCGAAGGTTAAAAATCCATTCCATCCAAGCGCGCCTACGTGAACGTGTGCAATGGTCCAGTCGGTAAAGTGTGAAATGGCGTTTACGTTTTTCAGGCTCAGCATGGGGCCTTCGAAAGTGGCCATACCGTAGCAAGTAACCGCCACCACCATAAATTTCAGAATGGGGTCTTCTCTTACTTTGTCCCATGCGCCTCTTAGCGTAAACAAACCGTTTAACATACCGCCCCAGCTTGGCGCCAAAAGCATGATGCTGAACACGGTGCCCAAACTTTGCGCCCAGTCGGGTAAAGCAGTGTACAATAGGTGGTGTGGACCCGCCCAGATATAAATAAAAATCAATGCCCAAAAGTGAATGATGGAAAGACGATAGCTGTAAATGGGCCTGTTAGCTGCTTTCGGAAGAAAGTAATACATCAATCCCAAATATGGCGTTGTTAAAAAGAAAGCTACTGCGTTGTGGCCGTACCACCATTGTACAAGGGCATCCTGAACACCCGCGTACCAGCTATAGCTTTTCCACATGGAAACCGGAATTTCGAATGAGTTTACAATGTGCAGCATAGCAACGGCAACCCATGTTCCTAAATAAAACCAGATAGCAACATATAAGTGCGATTCTCTTCTCTTTAAAATGGTGCCGAACATATTAATACCAAATACCACCCATATTAACGTGATGGCTATGTCGAGGGGCCATTCAAGCTCAGCATATTCCTTACTCGTTGTGTAGCCCATCAGCAGTGTAACAGCAGCCGCAGCAATAATGAGCTGCCATCCCCAAAAGTGAATTTTGCTTAAAAGGTCGCTGTACATTCTTGCTTTACAGAGGCGTTGCAGCGAGTAATAAACTCCCATAAAAATTCCGTTACCCACAAACGCAAAAATTACTGCGTTGGTGTGTACCGGCCGCACCCTTCCAAACGTGGTGGCGGGCAAGTCAAAATTCGCTTGTGGAAGGTAAATCTGAACCGCAGCAAGCAGTCCCGCAATCATACCAATCGTACCCCAAAAAATTGTGGCGTAGGCAAACCATTTTACTGTTCGGTTGTCGTAATAAAACTTTTCTAATTGCATGTTCTATTCTTGGTTTATTAGTCCTTGTTAGATGGCCGGCTTTTCGGCTTTAGAATGAGAAGGGTTTTTTGTAACGGGTTTGTCATCAAACAACATACGCAGCGGCGGACTTTTCTGATCGTCGAACTGCCCTTTTTTCACGCTCCAGATAAATCCAAAAAGGAAAAAAGCAGCCACCACAATACTTGCAAGCAAAAGCATCAGTATAACTCCCATATTGCCCCCAATTTTGAAAGGGCAAAAGTAGCCTCAGCCCCGCTTGTTGCCGGTTGACAATACTCATTTTTAAACCTGATATAAATCAGGTTTAAATGGGAATGACAATTTGATGGCAATGTTTTTTAGAACATTTATTATCGCAACAATTCTGTTTTGATTCCGTTGCCCGTGTAAACGCGCTTAAATCGCTTAATTTTGCCGCCTATAAAAGTGGAAATGAATCAGCCAAAAAGATATTTAGTAACTGCTGCACTGCCCTACGCAAACGGATTAAAACATATCGGTCATCTTGCCGGCGCTTATTTGCCGGCCGATATTTACGTACGTTTTTTAAAGGCAATGAAGCGCGATGTGGTTTTTGTTTGTGGAAGTGATGAGCACGGCACCGCCATCCCTATCCAGGCAATGAAAGAAGGCACCACGCCTCAGGCCATCATCGATAAATATCATCCCATCATTCAAAAAAATTTTGAAGATCTCGGGATCGCTTTCGACATATACCACCGCACCAGTTCGCCGCTCCATCACGAAACAGCAAGCGCGTTTTTTAAAAAGCTGAACGATGAAAGCAGGTTTGAAGTGAAAGCATCTGAACAGTATTACGATGCGGTAGCTCACACTTTTCTGGCCGACAGATTTATTAAAGGCGTTTGCCCCAACTGCGGCTACGACGGCGCTTTCGGCGATCAATGCGAAAAGTGTGGAAAAAGCCTTAGCCCCGACGAACTCATTAATCCGGTAAGTACGCTAACGGGCAGTAAGCCGGAAAAAAAACTGACTCAGCACTGGTATCTTCCCTTGAATCGGTACGAAGGCTGGCTGAACGAATGGATTGTAGGATCGCATAAGAACGATTGGCGGGCAAATGTTGTTGGACAATGCAAAAGCTGGATCGACGGCGGATTGCAGCCGCGTGCTGTTACCCGCGACCTCGATTGGGGCGTAAAACTTCCGGTTGAAGGAACCGAAGGAAAGGTTTTATATGTGTGGTTTGATGCGCCTGTGGGGTATATTTCTGCAACCAAACAGTGGGCTGCTGAC
Organism: Chitinophagaceae bacterium; assembly: GCA_039811185.1. Lineage (GTDB taxonomy): Bacteria > Bacteroidota > Bacteroidia > Chitinophagales > Chitinophagaceae > JAEZDR01. The sequence continues at coordinate 257,162 of JBDHYF010000002.1, forward strand.
AACGGAAAAGACTGGCGCCCTTACTGGCAAGACAACGATACCAAGCTCGTACACTTCATCGGAAAAGACAACATCGTTTTTCATGCTATCATCTTTCCGGTGATGCTGAAACTGCATCAATACATTCTTCCCGACAATGTTCCATCCAACGAATTCATGAATCTGGAAGGCGACAAAATGAGCACCTCAAGAGGCTGGAGCATCGAAATGGATGAGTATATCAACGATTGGATGAAATCGGAAAACGGAACTCCTCAAATGGCCGATGTGCTTCGGTATTATCTTACTGCCATTGCGCCGGAAACCAAAGACAGTGAGTTTACATGGAAAGGGTTTCAGGAAGCCAATAACAACGAGCTCGTTGCCAACTTCGGCAATTTTGTAAACCGCACTTTTGTTTTAATGCACAAACTGTGTAACGGGAAAGTGCCGCCTTTTCATCCGGAAATTGCCGACGAAAAAGATAAAGCGATTGTGGAAGCCATCGTTGCGGCGAAAGAAAAAATTTCTACCCTGATAGAACAATACAAGTTTCGTGAAGCGCTTTCAGAAATAATGGATTTGTGCCGCAAAGGCAATAAATATATGCAGGAGAAAGAACCCTGGATTGTTGCAAAGAAACTTCAGGAAAATCCTGATGCACAAAAAATGATTGATAATTGTCTGCATACTTGTTTGCAGTTGTGTGCCAATCTTACCATCTTTATTCATCCTTTCCTTCCGTTCACTGCAAAAAAGCTGCTGCACATGATGAAGGTGGTGGAGAAAATGCTCGACTGGGAAAATGCAGGCAAACTTAACCTGCTCAGCGTGGGCTATACGTTGCGTGCACCCGAGCTTTTGTTTAGAAAAATTGAAGACGAAGAAATAAGCAGGCAAATACATAGGCTACAGCAAAAAGCGCTCACGAACGCTTCGCCACTGCCGGCGGATGCGCCCGCTTCTACGCCAATGCCTTTGAAAGCAACGATAGCCTTCGAAGATTTTTCGAAGATCGACATCAGAACCGGCAAAATTATTTCGGCCGAAAAAGTGCAGAAAGCCGACAAGCTTTTAAAACTTGAAGTGGACCTTGGCTTCGAAATAAGAACCATAGTTTCGGGTATTGCCATGCATTTTGCTCCTGAAGAAATTATTGGAAACCAAGTGGCTGTGGTGGTGAATCTGGCGCCTCGTAAAATGCGCGGAATCGAGAGCAACGGAATGATCCTGATGGCTGAAGATGGCGATGGGAAGTTGCGGTTTGTGAGTGCCGAAGAAGGTGTACACCCCGGAAGCACCATCAGTTAAAACAACCAGTTATTTTTGTTATTTAATACCGATAAATGAAAGAATTAAACAGGCCGGTTAGAGTGTTGGTTGCAAAAGTTGGGTTAGACGGACATGACCGCGGTGCGAAGGTGATTGCAACGGCGCTGCGCGATGCCGGAATGGAAGTAATTTATACCGGCTTGCGGCAAACGCCTGAAATGGTGGTGAGCGCTGCGTTGCAGGAAGATGTGGATGCCATTGGCGTGAGTATTTTAAGCGGTGCCCACATGACTGTTTTTCCAAAAATTATTGCATTAATGCGCCAACACGAAATGCACGATGTATTACTTACCGGCGGTGGAATTATCCCCGAGCAGGACATGGCGCAGCTAAATGAAATGGGCGTAGGAAAGCTGTTTGCACCGGGTGCGCCTACCACAGAAATCGCCGGGTTTATAAAAGACTGGGTAACAGAAAACCGAAAATTTTAATCTCAATCCTCAAATAATGACGTATCAAACTTTGCTCACCTCAATTGAAGACGGAATACTCGTTGTAACCATCAACCGTCCCGATAAGCTCAATGCGCTGAGCAACACGGTTATTGAAGAACTGAATGCGGTGATGGACGAAGTGGAAAAGAACGATGAAATAAAGTCTGTGATCCTTACAGGCGCCGGACAAAAAGCCTTTGTTGCCGGAGCGGACATCAGTGTGTTCGTCGGGCTTTCGGCAAGCGGCGGAATGGACCTCGCGAAAGCGGGGCAAGATGCTTTTTTTAGAATTGAAAACGCATCGAAGCCGGTGGTGGCCTGTGTAAACGGCTTTGCGTTGGGCGGCGGCTGCGAACTGGCGATGGCTTGCCATTTCCGGATTGCGTCGGAGAATGCAAAATTCGGGCAGCCGGAGGTAAATCTTGGTTTGATTCCGGGCTACGGCGGTACGCAGCGGCTTGTTCAGCTGATTGGGAAAGGACGGGCGTTGGAAATGCTGATGTCTGCAAGTATGATTGATGCGCAAACGGCGCTTCAGTTTGGTTTGGTGAATCATGTTGTGCCTGCCGATGAGCTGATTGCAAAAGCCAAATCGATACTATCGGTAGTTCACACGAAAGCGCCTTTAGCGGTTGCAGCGTGCATTAGGGCGGCGAATGCTGTGTTTGGAACGGCGGGCTATCAAACCGAAATCGATGAATTTGGAAAATGTTTCACAACATCCGATATGAAAGAAGGCACCTCTGCATTTTTAGAGAAGCGGAAAGCCGTATTCAGCGGAAAATAAAAAAAATCCCGGCCTGATAAGAAAGGCCGGCATTTTTTTTATCGGTTCATGCTGGCGAGAAACTCTTCGTTACTCTTGGTTCCGCGCATTCGTTTCAGCAATTCGTTCATCGCTTCTTCGGTGTTCATATCGTTGATGTAAAGACGTAAAATATTCATCCGTGCAAGTACTTCTTTATCGAGCAAAAGGTCTTCTCTTCTTGTTGACGAAGAAACCAGATCGATAGCAGGATAAATTCTTTTGTTGGCAAGTCTTCTGTCGAGTTGCAGCTCCATGTTGCCGGTTCCTTTAAATTCTTCAAAAATCACTTCATCCATTTTGCTTCCTGTTTCAATCAGGGCCGTTGCAAGAATGGTTAAGCTGCCACCGTTTTCGATTTTACGAGCGGCTCCGAAAAACTGTTTCGGCTTCTGCATGGCGTTGGCTTCCACACCGCCCGACAAAACTTTTCCGCTTGCCGGAGCTACGGTGTTATGGGCACGCGCCAACCGCGTTATCGAATCTAAAAGAATCACCACATCATGTCCGCATTCAACCAAACGTTTGGCTTTTTGAAGCGCAATGGTGCTAACCTTAACGTGTTTGTCGGCGGGCTCATCAAAGGTTGAGGCAAGCACTTCGGCACGCACGCTTCTTTCCATATCGGTCACCTCTTCCGGCCGTTCGTCAATCAGCACAACCATCAAATACACTTCCGGATGATTGGCTGCAATAGCGTTCGCCACTTCTTTCAACAGCATTGTTTTACCCACTTTCGGCTGCGCAACAATCAGCCCTCTTTGTCCCTTACCAATTGGCGTAAACAAATCCATTATGCGGGTGCTGTAGTTGGAAGGCGAGGTAAATAAATTCAGCTTTTCAAAAGGGAATAGGGGCGTAAGATAATCGAACGGAACGCGGTCCCGCACTTCATCCGGCGTTTTTCCGTTGATGGTATCAACCTTTAAAAGCGCAAAGTATTTTTCGCCCTCTTTCGGCGGACGAACCGTTCCGTTTACCGTATCGCCGGTTTTTAGTCCAAACAATTTTATCTGCGATGGAGAAACGTATACATCATCAGGCGATGAAAGGTAGTCGTAATCCGACGAGCGTAAGAAACCGTATCCGTCAGGCATCATTTCCAACACACCTTCGGCATCGATCATTCCATCGAATTCAACATTAAACGCCGGTTCTTTTTTGTGAATGATTTTTTGCTGGGGTGCAGCAGGCACCGTCTGCTCGTTAACGGTTTGTTTGCCGACATTTTCAGTTTCCGCGCTTACCTCTTCCGATGCATAGTTAGCGAGGTCTTTCGGAAGGTCCGCTTCGGAAAGCGATTGCAGTGCAGATACGTTTTCAAAAATGTCTGAAATATCTTTTGGAAGATTTGCCGACTCTTTTGTTGCCTGGGGCTTGGGCCGCTCTTTCTCGTTGGGCAAGGCTTCCGAATCCGGTTTGGAATCGGCTTTTTTATCGGAGGCAGCGGCTTTCTTTATAGGTTTTCTAACGCGTTTTTTTGCGTCGGTGGTTTCATCTTTTTTATCCGCTTCTTCTTTTGTAGGGGTCTGCGACTTCTCTTTTTCCTCGCTTTTGGCCGTTTCCATAACTTCTGCCTCTTCGGTGGAATTAGCAGTAGTGGCCTTTACGGTGCGTTTTTTTCTGGGTTTGCCGGAGGCGTTTTCAGCGTCGTCGGTTTTGGCAAGCGCCTGTGTATCCAGAATTTTATAAATGAGCTCCTGTTTGTTCAGGCTTTTGGGGTTTTTAATAGATAGCTGATCGGCAATATCCAATAACTCGGGCACCAGCATATCATTTAATTGCAAAATATCGTACATAAATACTTAAAAAAATAACATGGTTAGAATGAAAAATGTTGTTGTCTTTTCAATTGTAAAAATCAAATGGCAGAAAAACGAATTGTTGATTTAAGAAACGGTGAGCTGATAGATTGGCTTTGGTTTCAGCTATTTTTCTGCTGCAATGTTAGTTTAAATTCATTTAACCCAAAACAATTTTTTCCGTCGGCCTTTTTACTAAATCTCAACATTATATTCTTTCTGCACTCTGCATGCAGCTTATATTTGCGCTCCCTCAAACGCGTACTATGTTTAATAAAAGAACAAAAATTGTAAACCTCTTACAACCCACCGAGTTAAACAAAGAACATACCATCATGGGCTGGGTACGGACTTTCCGTAACAACCAGTTTATTGCTGTTAACGACGGCAGTACCATTCAAAACCTTCAGGTGGTTGTGGAGCTGGGAACAGTGCCCGATGAAGTTCTGAAGCGCATTTCAACAGGCTGCTCCGTTAAAGTTAGCGGACAGTTACTGAGCAGTCCGGGAAAAGGCCAGTCAGTAGAGTTGAAGGCATCGTCATTAGAAGTGATGGGACAGTGCGACGCAGAGAAGTATCCGCTGCAGCCGAAAAAACACAGCCTCGAATTTCTGCGCGAAATTGCCCATCTGCGATTTAGAACTACAACGTTTAACGCAGTGTTTAAGGTGAGAAGTAAGCTTGCATTTGCCGTACATAAATTTTTTAATGAAAAGGGCTTCGTGTACCTGCAAACGCCCATCATTACTGCATCTGATGCGGAGGGCGCCGGCGAAATGTTCCGTGTTACAACACTGCCTTTACATAGTTTGCCGCTAAAAGAAAATGGTGAAATTAATTTTGATGAAGATTTTTTTGGACGAAGCACACACCTAACCGTTAGCGGACAACTTGAAGGCGAACTGGCCGCAATGGGTTTAGGAGAAATATACACATTCGGGCCAACCTTCAGAGCCGAAAATTCCAACACCACGCGGCACTTAGCCGAGTTTTGGATGATAGAGCCCGAGATGGCCTTCTGCGATTTAGACGACAACATGGACCTGGCGGAAGCCTTTATGAAGTACATTATTCAGTACGCTGTAGAAAACTGTACCGACGAACTATCGTTTTTAGCACAGCGGCTTGCAGAAGAGGAAAAGGCGTTGCCGGCAGATAAAAGGAGCGAGATGGGCCTTTTGGAAAAACTGTCGTTTGTGTTATCGAACCGTTTTGAGCGCATCACCTATACCGAGGCTGTCAATATTTTAAAAGAAAGCACGCCTTACAAAAAGAAGAAGTTTAAATATCCGGTGGAATGGGGCACCGATTTGCAAAGCGAACACGAGCGTTATCTGGTAGAGAAACATTTTAAGAGGCCGGTAATAGTAACGGACTATCCTAAGAATTTTAAGGCCTTTTACATGCGGGTAAACGATGATGGTGAAACCGTTGCCGCAATGGATATTCTTGCACCCGGCATTGGCGAAATCGTTGGTGGCTCGCAGCGCGAAGAACGTTACGATGTGCTGATGCAACGCATGAAAGAGATGAACGTTCCGGTGGAAGAGATGAATTGGTTTTTAGATACGCGCCGTTACGGAACGGTGATACACTCGGGCTTCGGACTTGGGTTTGAGCGGTTGGTACAGTTTGTTACCGGCATGACGAACATAAGAGACGTGATACCGTTTGCGCGGACGCCGAAAAACTGTGAGTTTTAAAAATACACAAAAAAGATTTTGATTTTTTGATTATAGATTTATATTTGCAGCCCGCTTTAAAGAAGCAATGGTGCGGTAGCTCAGTCGGTAGAGCAAAGGACTGAAAATCCTTGTGTCGCCGGTTCGATCCCGGCCCACACCACACAACAGCCCGTCGTTATGATGGGCTGTTTTTTTATGGCTGCTGTTGCGTAAACATATCTTCTTCAGCTTTTGAATAGGCCATAATGAAGATGGCGCCTAAATTTTTATGTGGCGGAATATAATCTTCCCAACTCTCATTCCCCTTTAGCTTTAAACTTAACGCCTTCCAGATTTGCGGCCAGTTAAGGTTTTGGCCTTTGCGCAGGTCGTCGGCCATCGCATTGATCAGGGGAAGATTTATAAGTCCGCTACCCACCTGTTTGGAAGAAATGATGTGCGCAGTAGGACAAATGCTAAGTACATCGTTTAAGTTGTTGTATCCTCCACAACTTCCTAAGAAAACCACCTTAGCCGATTCAGGAATCTGACGAATGGTGGAATTGGTATAGTAGCTGTGTCCACGGTGGATGATAACCGTTGGATACATCTCCTTCGAAGCGAGGTATTTCCCCAATGCTTCCTGAGCTTTTTCATCGAGGTCTTTTTCGGTATCGAGCGGCCGGTTGCTGTAAATATAAACAGGCGTTCCCTTTCCTGTAGAACTCATTACCACCCATTCGGGTGCGCTTGTCATCTTCCAGCCCATGGCTTTAAACTGCCGGATGAATGAGTTGAAAACGGTTTCACCATCTTTATCGCCATAAAAAAACTGCTGGATGATGATTTTTCCTGAAGAGTCTTTCAATAGCGCGTTCGGCATATAGTAAACCGGCGGAATACCGAGTCGTTCAAACATATTGTTCTTACCTACACTGTCTTTCGACTTAAAAATGGTGTTTAAAATGCCATAGATGGTTCTGGCTTTTGTTGTTTTTGCCGCCGCGAAATTTTCTTCCACTTCTTTTAAAATGAGCGCACTCAACTCTTTGTCTTTAATGCTCGCGTAGCTGTCTGCCACGTCCACAGCATCTTCGAGCGATTTTGTTTTGTCGAGATTGTTTACGAATGCCTTCATCAGTGCGATGGCATTCTCTTTTTCCATTCTCTTCAAAAAGTCATCGAGGGTGTTATAGTTGGCGGCCACTTTAATAAACTTTTTGAAGTGATCGTAGTTCACAAGATTAAGCAAAGTGTCGCTCCGCGGAATCTTCATGTTTTGAAACATTTTTGGATAGATGCCGCTAACGTAACTCGAGGTGTACATTTCTGTTTCGCCCAACACAGCGAGATAGTACAATTCGGGACCGGTGAGCTTATCAAGTATTTTAAAACGGATGGCGTCTTTTTCTTCGTGCAAACCATTAATCTGGTTAATGAACACTTCCACCGCTTTTTGCTTCAGCCGGTTGGTGAGCGTTTCCATAACCACAGGTGTATCGCCTTTCAGCAGGCGTCCGGCGTAATCTACCTGCGTGGCTGCAAGCAACTTGTAATAAGTAATTTCATTGTCGGTTGCGTTGTCAACCTGTTCTATTGTTATTTTTCCGCGATACAGATTATCGAGAAAGGGAAAGTACTGACGGCCGGCCTTCATGCGCGCCAGTGTGCTGATGAAGTGCACCAGGGTATCCTCTACTTTTCCGATTTTTTTTGCAAGGGCGTTATAGGCAGATGCATAATTATACAGCTCTTCGGGGTCGCGTTTTGCTGCGATGATGATGAGACTGTCTGCATAACGGTTATCGGGATTGTTGGTTAAAATGGGCAGAATGCGGTGAGGGAAACGGAGGCACTGTTTTAGAACAATGAGGTCGTTGGCGCGCACAAGTTCAGCATCCTGCTGAAAAATAAAATTCGAGGTCAGTATCTGGCCGATTTCGAAGTCGTGCTTTTCAACTACGGGAAAAACGGTTTCCCCTTTCATCTCCCGTTCCGTGCTTTCTAAAAAACTTTCTATTACAGATGTAATTTGTAACGGGAGCAGACGGCCGTAGCGATAGCCGTTATAGAATCCATCAAACATCTCTGCAATTCCGCGGAGATATTTGATTTTTGAATTGTTGTCGAGCGAATCGTTTTTTTCAACTTCTTTTATCAGATTGTCGACCGATCCATACATTAGTCGGCTGATTTTTTCGTTCAGTTGTTGCAGGCTGGTGGCGTGGTAAAATTTATCTTCATTACCATCAAGCAAATCGATGCGGCTGCGTGCTTTGTCAATCTTTTCATGGAACATTTGGCGCGAGGCAGGAATATCCTGAGCTATTGAGGAAGAGGAAAATACAAGGGATAACAAAAACAAGAGAAAGTACTGCTTCATAGTCGTGCTGCGAGGTTCAAAAATATTACCAAAGTAAAGGCATTGTGCACCCAACGGCCTTTCAGCACCGAATTTTAACCAATAGCATTGTTTTTGAAAACAAAAAAAGCATCACTTAACGTAATGCTTTTCTTAAAAAATTTTCGACGTTCTATCCCAAAGCAATATCAAAATTCACCAGCTGCACAAACTCGTTTAGCCGTTCTCTGATATCTGCGTTATTGATTTCTCTCAGTCTTTCTGTACCGAACTTCTCTACACAGAAGCTTGCCATAGCAGAGCCAACAATAATGGCGGTTTTCATGTTATTAAAGCTGATGTCTTTTGTTTGTGCAATGTGTCCAATAAAGCCGCCGGCAAACGAATCGCCTGCACCCGTTGGGTCAAAAACGTCTTCAAGTGGAAGCGCCGGAGCAAAAAACACCGACTTTTCTTCAAACAACAGCGCGCCGTGTTCGCCTTTTTTAATCACAACGTATTTAGGCCCCATTTTCTGAATTACCTGAGCCGCTTTTACGAGTGAGTATTGGCCGCTTAGCTGCCGAGCCTCACTGTCGTTCAGCAATAACACATCCACCTTTTTTAGTACTTCAATCAGGTCGGGCATACAGGTTTCCATCCAGAAATTCATTGTATCCATTACAATTAAGCGCGGCCTTGTGCGCAGTTGGTTAATCACCTTCAATTGTATGGAAGGAACGAGGTTGCCGAGCATCAGAAATTCACAGTCCTGATAGGATTCAGGTACTACGGGCTCAAAGTTCGCGAGTACGTTTAATTGGGTGTCGAGGGTGTCGCGCGTATTCATGTCCATGTGGTAGCGCCCACTCCAGAAGAATGTTTTTTCATCCTTTTTAATCTGCACGCCTTCCACATTCACTTTTCTTTCTACCAATTTATCGAGTTCTTCACGGGGAAAATCGCCGCCCACTACCGATAACTGCTGAATGGGCTGCATAAAATTAGAAGCGCTCCATGCAATATAGGTTCCTGCTCCACCAATAATTTTATCCGATTTTCCAAACGGCGTTTCAATGGCATCAAAGGCCATAGAGCCTACAACTAATAAAGACATTTTTATTTTTTTGGATACGGGCAGCGAAGCTATAGTAAAACCATGGTGCAAAAAAAACAAGGCAGAAAAAACACAAGTTTTTCTGCCTTATTAAGTATCTTTTAATACCGTTTAAAACCGGTAACCTAAAGTAAGGCCGGCGCGCAGGCCGGGCACAAATCCGTTGTACTCGCCTTTAATGTATTTGTCGTTTTCGTTTACTTCCACTTCAATTTTATCACCAATTACAGGAATGTCCTTCAGGTTTTCCTTGAAGTTTTTTTCCAGGCTTTGTTTGCTGCCAACCCAATACATATCTGTAGTAGGCCCTGTTTCATCTTTTATCATAGAGCTTACCTTTCCAATGTTTGCCTCGGGGCCGAGTAAATAGAGGTCAACCGTAACGCGTTTGGCAATCATAAACTGAACGCCCATCTGCGCCGTAATGCCGAAGCCTGAATACTTGTTGGTGGCAAGCGCGTCGATTTGGTGCTTGCCCTGAGCTCCGAAATCGAACTCTCCTTTGTATTTGCCTTCCATATCAAAAGTCACATATTTCAAAATCGGTTCAAAATAAAAGCCGGTCATATCTCTTTTACCCAAATACATTCTGTAGCCGGCGCCAATTGAAAACGATTTAAATTTAATTTCTGCGTCTTTCACGTCTTCGCCCATCACTTCTGTAAGTTTGGCAGGAGCCGTGGTGCTGATGGGGAGGCCCAAGTAAAACGTTACGGAACGTTTAGGCTTGTAGTTCCACTCTCCGGCAAGCGAAAGTTTGCCGAAGCTAAAACTGAGCGGGTTAATTTTTGCCGCTATGGAACGGCTGAAATTATTCGACGGAGAAGGCAGTAAAATTGAGTCATCGCTACCCACCTGCGCCTGAGCCGAAAACGCGGCAGTGAGAAAGAATAACGGTAAAAATATTTTCTTCATAATAGTTGGTTTAATGCAAAATAGGATTTTTTTATTATGCGTTTCGATTTTGTTTCCGGGAAATTTCTGTGCGCGCTAAACTTTATTTTTGCCGTATGGCACGTATTAACCCGGGTTCTAAGCTTTCTAAAAAGTCGGTTATAGTAACGAAAGCTGCGGCTTTATTTCGTGAAAACGGATTTAAAGCAAGCAGCATGCGCGACCTTGCAGAAAGGGTGGGGGTAGAAGCTGCAAGCCTGTATAATCATATCAAATCGAAAACAGAAATTCTACACGAGATCTGTTTTCAGGTGGCCAACAGGTTTATGCACCAAATGAATCAGATAGAAACTTCCCATTTGGGAGCCATCGAAAAAATTGAAAAGCTGCTCCGATTTCACATCCGTGAAATGATTGTTCATCATGAAGAAGTTTGCGTCAGCGATCGCGAATGGCGTTTCCTCGATGAGCCTTATCTTTCTAACTTTCACAATCAGCGCCGCCAGTACCGGAAACGGTTTGCCGCCATTGTACAATCCGGTATCAACGCGGGCGAAATCAAAAACATCGATGCCGCAACAGTGGTTTTAATTATGTTGCATGCCATTACCGGAATCGATTCCTGGCATCGCTCCAAACAAAAAATATCCGCGTCCGATCTGGAAGAGAACATGGTAACCATTATGATTAACGGCTTAAGAAAATAAACTATGCTGCATTTTTATCCGCTTACAATTAAGGACATCAGAAGAGAAACTGCCGACTGTGTATCCGTTTCCTTTGCGGTTCCTGAAAGCTTGGAAGAACTATTTCGGTACAAGCCCGGCCAGTATCTTACAGTGAAAGCCGGAATTAATGGCGCTGATGAACGCAGATCGTACTCGCTTTGCAGCGCGCCGCACGAACACGAATGGCGCATTGCCGTAAAGCGTGTGCCCTATGGCGTTTTCTCCAACTATATAAACGAACAGCTTCGGCCCGGCGACACCATCGAAGTAATGCCGCCACTCGGAAAGTTCACCATCGATACAAACCCTTCCAACCGCAAAAGCTACGTTTTGTTTGCAGCCGGAAGTGGCATTACACCGGTAATCTCAATTCTGAAAACCATTCTTCACCAGGAGCCGCAGAGCAGTGTAACGCTCATTTATGGTAACCGCACCTCTTATTCCATCATCTTTAAAAATGTAATCGAAGACCTCAAGAATTTGTACATGGAAAGGTTTAGAACCATACATGTTTTAAGCCGCGAAATAACGGATGCCAACATCAACAGCGGACGAATTGATGCCGAAAAATGCAACGATTTATTTACCAGATATGCCGACATTTCTGCGGATGAATTTTTTATCTGCGGGCCGGAAAGCATGATTGCCTGCGTGAAAGATTTTCTTGCCGCCAAAGGAGTTGATGAAAAGAAAATACGATTTGAATTGTTTACAACACCCGATCAAAAAATTGTTGCTGCTAAAGCCGAAAAGAAGGTCGTTGCCTCTGCTGAAATCAGTCACGTAACCATAAAAATGGATGGGCGCAGCTTCAGTTTCGATCTTTCGTATAACGACCAAAGCATTCTCGATGCAGCGTTGCAGTCGGGCGCCGATCTCCCCTACAGTTGCAAGGGCGGCGTATGTTGCAGTTGCCGCGCCAAAGTGCTGGAAGGACAGGTAGAAATGGACGTGAATTATGCGCTGGAAGACGATGAGGTAAAAGAGGGTTTTGTGCTCACCTGTCAATCGCACCCGCGCACGGAGAAAGTGGTGATAGATTTTGATGCCAAATAATCGGAAATCATCATTTTTAATGATCCTACCTTTGCGCAAATTTTAAATTTATTTGTATGGATTACCGTATAGAAAAAGATACGATGGGCGAAGTGAAGGTGCCGGCCGGCGTGTATTGGGGCGCCCAAACACAACGTAGTATTGAGAACTTTAAAATTGCGCAGGATATAAACCGCATGCCCCGCGAAATTATTATGGCATTCGCCTACTTGAAAAAAGCGGCGGCCCTTACCAACAACGAGCTTGGGGTTTTATCGGATGAAAAAAAAGATTTGATTGCATCGGTTTGTGAAGAGATTTTGCGCGGCGAACTCGATAGCGAATTTCCACTGGTGGTATGGCAAACAGGAAGCGGCACACAAAGCAATATGAACGTGAATGAAGTTGTGGCTTACCGCGCACATGTGCTTATGGGCGGAAGTTTATCGGATAAAGAAAAAGTGCTTCACCCAAATGACGACGTGAACAAATCGCAATCGTCGAACGACACATTTCCTACGGCTATGCACATTGCAGCCTATAAGATACTGATGGAAACCACCATTCCGGGCATCGAAAAACTTCGCGACACGCTTGCAGCCAAATCCAAGAAGTACATGCATGTGGTAAAAATTGGCCGTACACACTTTATGGATGCAACGCCCCTAACACTCGGTCAGGAGTTCAGCGGATATGTGGCGCAACTGAACCACGGATTAAAGGCCATCCGCCATACACTTGAACATTTAAGCGAGTTGGCGCTTGGCGGAACTGCCGTGGGCACCGGAATAAATACACCGAAAGGATACAGCCAACTGGTTGCAGAAAAAATTGCTGAGCTTACAGGGCTTCCGTTTGTAACTGCAAACAACAAATTTGAAGCACTGGCTGCCCACGATGCCATTGTAGAAGCACACGGCGCATTAAAAACAGTTGCTGTGAGTTTAATGAAGATTGCAAACGACATCCGGATGCTGGCCTCCGGCCCCCGCTCGGGCATCGGAGAAATTTTTATTCCCGACAACGAGCCGGGATCGTCCATCATGCCGGGAAAAGTAAATCCCACGCAGTGCGAAGCGCTTACCATGATAGCCGCACAAGTGTTGGGCAACGACGTAGCCATTAACGTGGGCGGGTCGATGGGACATTTTGAGCTGAACGTTTTTAAGCCTGTAATGATCTATAACTTCCTCCACAGCGCGCGACTTATCGGCGAAGGCTGCATCAGTTTTAACGATAAATGTGCAGAAGGTATTGAGCCCATAGAAGCCAATATCAAAAAGCATGTGGATAATTCGTTGATGCTCGTAACCGCGCTGAACACAAAAATTGGTTACTACAAAGCCGCGGAAATTGCGCAGAAAGCGCATAAGGAAGGTACAACCCTTAAAGAAATGGCGGTAAAACTCGGCTATCTGACACCGGAAGAATTCGATGAATGGGTAATTCCTTCAAAGATGGTAGGCGAACTTGACGCGTAAATCTTATCCAATGAAGAAAATATATTTTTTGCTGTTAGCCGTTGTGCTGGCCCCGGTTTTTATTTCGTGGGGCGGCTTCGGTCATGAAAGTATTAACCGGGCAGCCATTTTTGCGCTGCCCGCTTCATCACTCCAAACATTTTTTTATAATCATTCCGATTTTATTACAGTCGAAGCCACCATTCCTGATGTTCGGAAATATGCTATTCACGACAAGCAGGAGGGCCCGCGTCATTTTATCGATCTGGAAAATTTCGACAGATCCAATTTTCCTAAAACGCTGACGGAAGCACGGAAGGCCTATCCGGACAGTTTTTTAAACAAGAATGGAATTTTGCCCTGGTATGTGCAGGAGATGATGAAGAAACTTACCAATGCTTTCAGAAAGAAAAACAAAACAGAAATATTGTTTCTTGCTTCCGATCTCGGGCACTACATCGGCGATGCTCACATGCCTTTACACACTACAGTAAACTACGATGGACAGCTTACCAACCAGAAAGGAGTGCATGCTTTATGGGAAGCACAAATGCCCGAGAGGTTTAGCAGCAGCTATAATCTGTATGCAGACAGCGGTACTTACCTAACGGATGTTTATGCCGAAATTATGCGGATTGTAAACGATTCGCATTTGCTGGCGGATACGCTGCTGGACAAGCATAAACAAACGCAGCTACAGTTTAAAAAAGGGGTATTCGCCACCAGAGCGAATGGCGATACAATCACCAATCAATATAAAAATCCGGTGCATTCCAATGCCTTCGTAAACGCATTCAACAACGCTCTTAACGGCATGATTGAAAAACAACTGAAGAAAGCCATTACCGCAACGGCGAGCTTTTGGTACACAGCCTGGGTTGATGCCGGTAAACCCGATTTAAGCGGTTTGGACCCAAGGCGTACAACTGAGCGAAATGCGAATGAACTAAAGGCAGAGTTGCAACTGTATAAGAAAGGAAAACTCGCTAACTACAAACCCTATCGCGACTTTGATGCGGACTGATGCTTAATTTAATTGCGGGTCGATGGGGTAGTTGATCATTTGTTCGTACTCGCCGCCGAGTTCTTTTAAAGAAGTTCGCCAAATGGCGTCGGCTTCCGTGCGAAAAACAAGGTCGCTGCTCGCGGCGCGCAAAATCCAGCTTTTGGTATCGGTCTCCATATCGAGCTGAGCTTCGCCCCATCCACTGTATCCAATAAAAAAACGGATGTCTTCCCGGCTAAGTTCACCGGCTTTCAGATGGCCTGCAACAGTTTCGAGATTTCCTCCCCAAAAAATTCCATTCCCGATATCTACGCTGTCGGATACAATATCGGGTCGGCAGTGCACAAAGTGGAGGGTGTCGGGCTGTACCGGCCCTCCGTAAAACAACGGATAGTCGCAAAACGAAAGTGTTTCCAGCACCATTCCAACATTTGCATCGTACTGCCGGTTCAATACAAATCCAACACTTCCTTCGCTGTTGTGCTCACAAACTAAAACAACGGTGCGCATAAAGTTGGGATCTTGAAGAAACGGATCCGATATCAGTAATATTCCTTCTTTAATGTCGCTCATCATAATACCCTCCTTGCAAAATAAGTGAATGTTAAGTCGAAAAATGGTTAAATAATTCCATAACAGTTTTTATGAAGCGCCGCTTTTATATTTGACGAATGAAGAAGATTTTCAAGGTAATTGTGCTGCTGATAACGCTTTCGCTTGTTGGAATTATCGGCATTCAGGTATCGTGGTTTAAAAATCTTTTGCAGGTTCAGGAACAGCGCATTTTATATAAGGTTGAAGTAGCGGCGCTAAAAGTTATACAGTCCATCAACACTCAATCGGCCATCAACCCCATGTTTCGGCTCAAACGTCCCGGTGCAGGACTTCTTCCTGAAACTTTCTCGGTATTAACGCCGCCTACCATTTCGCAGCGTTACAGCCGCTACGAAATTGAAGAAAAACTGCAAGACGCGTTTGAGGAGAATGGCCTGAAGAACATTCATTTTGAATATGCCATCGTAAACAACAACCTCGGCGTTTACGAAATGCAGTCTGCCAACTTTGAGAAAGCAACAGCCGATTCATTGAACTATAAACGAAAGATAATACCTGTTACACCGGAGAATAATTCATTAATGCCGGGCGTTACTTTCGATGAATTTTTTATCATTATTCTTCCCAATTTTCAGAAGCAATTGTGGGCGTCGGTTATCTGGATGGTGATGCTGTCGGTGGTGTTTACACTGGTGATTATTGCAGCATTTTATGTAACGGTGAAAACCCTCATTAACCAGCGGAAGCTGAGCATTATTAAAAGCGATTTTATTAATAACATGACGCATGAGTTTAAGACGCCGCTGGCCACCATTTCGCTTGCAGTAGACGCACTAAAGAACGAGAAGGTGTTAAGCGATCCTGATAAGATGGGCTATTTCAGCGGCATTATTAAAGAAGAAAATGTGCGCATGAATAAGCATGTGGAAACCATTTTACAAGCTGCTTTAATGGAAAAGCGCGAATTAAAGCTGAACAGAACACCAGTACATATTCACGAACTCATAACTACAGTTACCGACAACTTTAAACTGCGCCTGCACGAGAAGAACGGGCAACTCGAGCTGCTGCTGAATGCAAAAAATGATGTGCTCGCTGTAGATGAAGTGCATTTCCGAAACGTGATTTCGAATTTGCTCGACAACGCCATCAAATACAGTAAAGAGGAAGAGCCGGTTCACATCAAAATTATCACCCACTGCACCCATAAAAACTTTATTGTTCGCGTTGAGGATAACGGAATCGGAATGAATAAAGAAACGGTGAAGCGTGTGTTTGAAAAATTTTACCGGTCGCATACCGGCAACATTCATAACGTAAAAGGTTTTGGACTTGGGATGAGCTATGTGAAGGGTGTTATCGATGCTCATCAGGGAAAAATAAAAGTAGAAAGTGTGTTGGGAAAAGGAAGTCGTTTTACACTCGAAATTCCCGTTACAAAGTAGGCGGCTGAAGAAACAACAGGCTGCTGTCGCCATAGCTTAAAAACCTGAAGTTATGCTGAAGCGCATAGTCGTATATCTTTTTCCAGTCGTTGCCTGTAATGGCCGCAATGAGCAGCAGCAGGGTAGATCCGGGCTGGTGAAAATTTGTGATGAGGGCTCCCACTGTTTTAAATTGATAACCCGGCATAATCAGCAAACGTGTTTTGGTGTAAAAGGTGGTGAGCTGATGCTTCTTCATCCATAGAACAAGGCTTTCGATGGCAGCTTGCGCACTTACCGCATTTCGGTTTTGATACGGCAACCATTGGCCTACGTCCAGCGTCTCCGGTGTGAATGCGGCATTAGTTTTTACCTGATAGCCGAGCCAGTACAAACTCTCGAGTGTGCGCAAAGAAGTAGTGCCCACTGCTACGCGCAGAATGTTTTTTTGTTGCAACATTTTCTCCAAAAAATCCAGGCGCACCTCTATCAGTTCAGCGTGCATGTGGTGGTCTGCAACTTTCTCCGTTTTTACCGGCATAAACGTACCTGCGCCCACATGCAGCGTTACGAAATCGGTAGAAATGCCTTTTTGGTGCAGTGATGAAAACACAGCCTCCGTAAAATGCAGTCCTGCTGTTGGTGCGGCCACAGAGCCATCGGCTTTGGCGTATACCGTTTGGTAGCTGGCGGCATCGCTCGTTTCTGTTGTCCGCTTTATGTAAGGAGGAAGCGGCATCCGGCCAAACAAATGAAGCACTTCTATAAACGCGAGCGGCTTATTCCAAGTGAATTCCACTAAAAACGCGTCCTCAACTTTTTCGATTTTTGCTGCGGTTAAGGTAATGCCGTTTTCAGTATGTTTTAAAGCTTCTTCTTTTTTCCATTTTGAGGCTTTCCCAATCAAACATTTATAGCGCACAGCGGATTGTGTTGTCAGCGCCGTGCTGATGTCTGTGTCGGCAGGTTCGAGGCAAAAGATTTCTATGCGTGCGCCCGAGACAGTAGTAAAATACAGGCGGGCTTCAATTACGCGGGTATCGTTAAAAATAAGGTGGGCATTCGGCGGCAGTTGCGATGCAAGATTTTTAAACACCGTTTCCGAAATGTTGCCTTGGTTGTAGATGAGTAATTTGGAGGCATCGCGCTCTTCCATCGGGAAGAAGGCGATGTTAGTATTCGGAAGCTCGTATTCAAACTCTTTAATTTTCAAATCGTTATTCCACATCATTCAGAATTAATTCACGTATTTTAAATAGTTATCCACAGTTATTCACAGCCGGCTGACCCATATTGTTCATTTCTAAGGCCAAGGATGTTTGATAATCAATCACTTAACCTCAAAACTATAGGGTGGACAAAATTGCAGAAGGAATATTTGCTCCAAAAGTGGTAAAAAGTGTTATTTTGTGGGAGTAATTGGGAAAATTCATTGTATGATCGGTTTTTTAGGAGAATATGAAGCCACACTCGACGCCAAGGGGCGCTTCCTGCTTCCGTCGGGCTTTAAAAAGCAGCTCACGGCCGCAGAAAACCGGTTTGTTATTAACCGCGGATTTGAAAAATGTTTGAGTTTGTATCCGCTTTCAAGTTGGACTCCCATATATGAAAAAATTAGCAGGTTAAACGATTTCGACCCCAAAGTACGCGAATTCCGCCGGCAATTCTTAGGAGGTGCTACTGAAATTGAAATGGACAGCGCAGGAAGGCTGTTGCTTCCTTCTAACCTGAAAGAACACGCCGGCCTTTCGAAAGATATTATTCTAGTAGCAGCCGTAGATAAAATTGAGATCTGGGATGCACCGAAATACAAACAGCTCTTTGAATCTTTTTCTCCCGACAACTTCAGCATGTTAGCGCAGCAGGTGATGGGAAATGAGAATTTGGAAAACAATGGATAAAAAGCAACCCAAGGAAGGCTATCATATCCCCGTTTTGTTTAACGAGTCGCTCGATGCACTCAGCATTCAGCCAAACGGAGTTTATGTAGACTGCACCTTTGGTGGCGGAGGGCACAGCCGGGGAATCCTAAGCAGGCTGGGCCGCAACGGAAGGCTGATTGCCTTTGACCAGGACGCCGATGCCGTTGCAAACATTTCTCCAGACGAGCGGCTCACGTTTGTTCCGGAAAACTTTAAACACCTCGCAGCCTTTCTCAGACTGCACAAGGTGGAAAAGGTAGATGGAATACTTGCAGATCTTGGTGTGAGCAGTCATCAATTCGATGAAGGAAGCCGCGGTTTCTCCACCCGGTTTGATGGTCCGCTTGATATGCGAATGGATATCCGGCAAACCACAACCGCCCAAAACATTGTAAGCGAATTTTCAGAAACAGCCTTACACAAATTGTTCGAAAAATATGGCGAGGTAAGCAATGCAAAAACATTGGCGCGTCACATCGTTCAACACAGAAAAACTGCCGGTATCAGTACTATCGAATCGTTTAAAAACTTAATTGCGCCGGTGGTAAAAGGAAATCCTGCAAAGTATCTGGCGCAGGTGTTTCAGGCACTGCGGATAGAAGTAAATGAAGAGATGGAAGCGCTGAAAGCCTTGCTGCAACAGTGTTCCGGCGTTTTAAATCCCGGCGGACGAATTGCCATCATCACCTTTCATTCGCTGGAAGACAAACTCGTAAAGCAGTTTTTTAAAAACGAGTCGTTTGAGGAAGAAGTCGATCATCCATTTTTCAACATAAGCCGGCAACGCAGCTTGAAGCCCGTAAATAAAAAGCCCATAGTTGCAACGGAGGATGAGGTGAGAAGAAATTCAAGATCGAGAAGTGCGAAGCTTCGCATTGCCGAGAAAATATAAACTATGAGAGAAGGACGACCCAAAGTGCTGAAGGTTTTTTCGTATAGCTGGATTGTAAACAATCTGGGCTTTTTTCTCTTCGTTGCGGTGCTCGCCGTTGTGTACATAGGCAACGGCCACATGGCAACCAACAACATAAGAGAAATAAATAAGCTGAATGCGGAGATTAAAGATTTACAGTTCGAGAATAAAACGCTGAAGAGCGAATTGATGTATAAAACAAGAGAAGAGGCAATTGTTCAGATGGTGCAGCCGCTACAGCTTGCGGTGCCAAAACAACCATACGAACGCATTGAAAAACTGAAATAGAAATTGGCTGCAAAAAACAACCATACGGCAGAAGTTAAAAGAGATATTCTCTGGCGGGTATATTTAAGCTATATCGCCATAGGCATAGTATGCGCTGTAATTTTTGGTAAGGCAGTTTATATTCAACAAGTGCAGGGGCAGAGTTACCGAAGCCTTAGCGACAGCCTTCATCAGCGCATAGAAGAAATTGCTGCCGAAAGGGGTACCATTTACAGCGAAGACGGCGAAATGCTTAGCACAAGTATTCCTCAATTCGATATTTACATAGATTTCGCTACGGAAGCGTTGCGTAAAAACAGTGGGAAACTTTTCCGCGAAAACCTCGATTCACTTGCGATGGGTTTGTCGATGCTGTTTAAAGATAAGTCGGCATCGGAATATAAAGCCATCCTCAACAAAGGCTATAAGAAGAAGCAGCGATATTTTTTGTTTAAACGCAAAATAAACTATCGCGAGTTTAAAGAACTGAAAACACTGCCACTTGTTCGGCTTGGCAAAAACAGAAGTGGGTTTATTGCAGAAGTAAAAAGCATCCGCCTGAACCCTTATAAAATGATGGCGTTCCGGACGATAGGGCTCGACAGAGATTCCTTTAAAGTTGGCCTCGAGCTCACCTACGACAGCGTGCTGAGTGGCACTACCGGAAAACGGCTCGTGCGCTATATAGGCGGCGGCGTGGCGGTTCCGGTTGAAGACAGCTCCCTGACCATTGAACCCGAAAACGGAAAAGATGTAATTACCACACTCGATGTTCACATTCAGGAAATAACAGAGAATGCGTTGATGAAAATGATGGTTGGCAACGAAGCCGAACACGGCTGCGCCATTGTTATGGAAGTGGCAACGGGGAAAGTGAAGGCGATTGCAAATCTGGGAAAAGTGCGCGACTCGCTTTATTGGGAAAACTTCAACTATGCACTTTCACCAACCGAACCCGGATCTACCTTCAAGCTTGCAACCCTGCTTGCGCTTCTTGAAGATAAGAAAGTGAACATCAACACGCAGGTCGATCTCGAAAAAGGTGCATGGCGAGTATTTGGCCGCACGGTATACGACAGCGAGCGTCACGGATTAAACAATGTTTCGGTGAAAACTGCCTTCGAAGCCAGTTCCAACGTTGCCATGGCGAAACTCGCAGTTGAACATTACAACAGCAAGCCATCTTTATTCGTAAATCATTTAAAGATGCTTGGATTCGACAAAACAACGGGCATCGATATTAAGGGCGAACGCTCTCCGGTGTTATACAGGCCCGGGGGCAAGCATTGGAGCAACACCACATTACCGTGGATGGCATTCGGTTATAACCTTTCCATTACGCCCATGCATACCGCTATGCTGTACAACGCAATTGCCAACAATGGAAAGCTGCTGAAGCCTTATCTCGTTTCTGCAATTGAAAAGAACGGCATCGTATTCAATCAAAAAAATCCGGTTGTGATCAATGAAAAAATTGCGTCGCCTCAAACCATATCGCAGTTAAAAGCCTGCCTGGAAGGTGTGTGCTCTGTTCCCGGAGGAACGGGCTATTCGCTCTTTAAAAACTCACCGTACAAAGTAGCCGGTAAAACAGGCACTGCGTTGGTTGCCGATGGTAAGCGCGGCTATGCCGATCATATTTATCAAGCCTCTTTTGCCGGTTATTTTCCGGCCGATGATCCGCAGTATACCATCGTTGTTATTATCAAAAACAAACCTCAGGCAAAAAAATATTATGGCGGATCCGTTGCAGGGCCGGTGTTTAAGGAGATTTCCGACAGACTGTACACCATGTATGTGCGCAATGGCAAGCAGCGCAATCTTCAACCCGTTCCGGCAGACAGTACATGGTATCAGTATACATCCAACTCCGCCGATGCCGTACAGATTATGAGTGCGCTTAACATCCCCTTCAATGGAAAGAAAGATGATTTTGCCGACTATGTAAATATTGTTTCAGAAAAACGGCCTTCGTTTTACAACACAAAATTTTCGGCCGCGGTAATGCCCGACTTGAGCGGATTAAAATTGAAAGATGCGGTAATGCTGTGTGAGGAAATGCAGTTAGATGTAAAAGTGAAAGGAAGTGGAAAAGTGTCCGGCCAGTCCATTTCAGCCGGAAGCAAAACAAACCGAAATCAGCAAATAACAATTGAACTGAATTGATGAATCTGTTATCAGACATATTATATAAAGTAAGCCTTGTTACAGTGGTAGGTCCGCTCGACCGTAAGGTTACGGCAATTTGCACGGATAGCCGCCGGGCTGTTGAAGGCGGTTTGTTCATTGCGATTAAAGGCGTACACACTGATGGGCAGGAATTTATAGCATCCGCCATTGCGGGAGGCTGTAAAACAATTGTTGCGGAGGCAATGCCTTCTGCCCGTGTTGAGGATGTAACTTATATTGTTGTAAGGAATGCAGCCGAAGCAGCCGGAATTATTGCGGCTAATTTTTACGACAATCCTACGCACCAATTAACTGTGGTGGGAGTTACCGGCACCAACGGAAAAACAACAATTGCCACACTGCTGTACAAATTGTTTACTGCGCTCGGATATCGTTGCGGGCTTGTAAGCACCGTCCAAAATATGATTGCAGAAAAGGCCATTCCGTCTACACATACTACTCCCGACAGCATTCATCTACACATACTCTTTCGCGATATGCTGCACGCAGGGTGCACCCATGTGTTTATGGAAGTGAGCAGCCATGCACTGCATCAGCATCGAACCGCCGGGGTACAGTTTGCCGGAGGAATATTCAGCAACATCACGCACGATCATCTCGACTATCATCAAACGTTCGATGAATACATCCGAGTAAAGAAATCGTTTTTCGATCAGTTGCCGCCACAAGCCTTCGCATTAAGTAATAAAGACGATAAAAGAGGAGCCGTGATGCTTCAGAATACAGCAGCAAAAAAGAATTTTTACAGTCTTAAAACCGTTGCCGACTTCAAAGCGCGCTTACTCGATAACGACCTCAATGGCCTTGTGTTAAACATTGATGAGAAGGAAGTTCATTTCAGGCTGATCGGCTCGTTTAACGCCTATAATTTAATTGCCGTTTATGGTGCGGCCGTGTTGCTCGGCGAACCAAAAGATGCGGTGCTGACCGCGCTGAGTAATATAGAAGGTGCTGAAGGGCGTTTCGATTATTTCGTTAGCCGCGAAAATATTATTGCCATTGTAGATTATGCACATACCCCTGATGCCCTGCAAAATGTTCTGGAGACGATTCAAAAGCTGCGGAAGGCCGACGTAAGCATCATTACCGTTGTGGGATGCGGCGGCGACCGCGACAAAACAAAACGGCCGCTGATGGGTGAAGTTGCGTGTAAGCTTAGCGACAAAGTAGTTTTTACGAGTGATAATCCGCGCTCGGAAAGCCCGGATGAAATTTTGGACAACATGGTTGAAAACCTGAACAGCGCTGCAAGGCGAAAGTATACGGTGATCACAAAAAGAGAGGAGGCAATTAAGCACGCAGTGAGTGTTGCCAACCCGGGCGATATTGTTTTGGTTGCAGGAAAAGGACACGAAAAATATCAGGAAATAAAAGGCGTGAAACACCCTTTCGATGATAAGGAAGTTTTAAAACAAATGTTTGAACTGTTTAACAAATAAGCATGCTGTACGAATTGTTTTTATGGCTGAATAAACATTTTGCGGTGCCCGGATCGGGGCTCTTCAGGTTTATCACATTCCGTGCGGCTTTGGCGATACTTGTTTCGTTATTTATTGCAACGGTGTATGGAAAGCGCGTCATCCGTTTATTGCAAAAAAAGCAAATTGGTGAAGAAGTGCGTGAACTCGGGCTTGCCGGTGAGCAGCAGAAAAAAGGCACGCCCACTATGGGAGGCTTAATTATACTGTTGGCCATAATTATTCCTACTCTTTTATTTGCCGACCTCGGGAAAGCCTATATCCGGCTCATGTTGCTTTGTACCGTGTGGCTTGGGCTGATTGGATTTTTAGACGATAGCTTTAAAATAAGAGCGCGCAAAAAAGCACAACGCGAAGGTGTTAAATACACAAAAAAAGATTCGGACGGGCTGGCGGGTGTATTTAAAATTATTGGGCAGGTGGGCCTTGGAATCATCATTGGCGCCACCCTTTATTTCCATCCCAATGTGGTTGTAGAAAGAGAAATTATCGGCACTGCCAAACAACAAATGCAGTCGCCTGTTTTGCAGCAGGGAGAAAAAACGATAGATACGGTGATTGTTCGGAATATTGATGGCAAGCAAAGACGGTTTACACAGGTAAAAACCCCCATTACCACCATTCCATTCATCAAAAATCATGAATTTAATTACAGCCGACTGATCAGCTGGATTCATCCAAATGCTGAAAAATACACATGGATATTATACATTCTGGTAGTAACCTTTATTGTAACGGCCGTGTCGAACGGCGCAAACATCACGGACGGCCTGGACGGCCTCGCAGCAGGTGTAAGTGCCGTGATAGGAGCAGGGCTTGGGGTTTTTGTATATACGAGCGGTAACTATGCGCTGGCCGACTATTTAAACATCATGTACATACCCAACCTTGGCGAGTTGCTGATATTTATTTCGGCTTTTGTGGGCGCCTGTGTTGGCTTTCTGTGGTACAATGCTTATCCCGCCCAAATTTTTATGGGCGATACGGGAAGCCTTGCGCTCGGTGGCATTATCGCTTCACTCGCCATCATCGTGCGCAAAGAGCTACTCATTCCCATCTTCTGCGGTGTTTTTCTTGTTGAAAATTTAAGCGTGATCATACAAGTTTCTTACTTCAAATACACACGCAGGAAATATGGTGAAGGACGCAGGGTTTTTTTAATGAGCCCGCTTCATCATCATTATCAGAAAAAAGGTTTTCATGAAAGCAAAATCGCTGTTCGGTTCTGGATCGTAACGGTGCTGCTTGTAATATTTTCTATCGCAACCCTTAAAATCAGATAATTGAATCGCAGTTCAACCATATCGTCCCATCAAAAAGTTGTTATCCTCGGCGCCGGAGAAAGCGGTGTGGGTGCGGCTTTGCTGGCTGCGCAGCAACGCTTAAACGTTTGGGTGAGCGATAGCGGAAGTATTGCGGAAAAGTATAAAACTGAACTGAAGACAAACGGTATTTCGTTCGAAGAACAAGGCCACGATGAATCAAAAATATTGGCTGCCGATGTGGTTGTGAAAAGCCCGGGTATTCCGGACAACAACAACATGGTGCAGAAAATAAAAGCCGCCCACATTCCGGTGATCAGTGAAATAGAATTTGCTTACCGGTTTAAAGGTAACAGTCAGATTGTAGCAATTACCGGCAGTAACGGTAAAACAACCACTACGGCGCTTACATTTCACATCTGCAAAACAGCAGGGCTCGACTGTGCTGTTGCCGGCAACATCGGCATTTCGCTGGCGCGGCAAATTGCAACCGACCCGAAAGCATATTATATAGTGGAAGTAAGTTCTTTTCAGCTCGACGACATCGTTTCCTTCAAGCCCGAAATCGCCATCCTCACAAATATATCGGAAGATCATCTCGATCGCTACAACTACGAATTTGCCCGCTACATCGCAAGCAAATTCAGAATCACAATGAATCAGCAAGCGGAAGACACATTCATTTATTGTGAAGACGACGAAGCCACTGTCCACTACCTAAAAACCCATTCAATAAATTCAAAACTCCTGCCTTTTACCATGAAAAATGAAACGAAAAAAGGAGCCTTTATAAAAGGAAACCAAATGACGATAAAAACAGAGAACGAACGCGTGACCATGAGCATTTACGATTTTGCTGCCCGCGGAAAACATAATCAATACAACACTATGGCAGCCGGAATTGCAGCAGCTACACTTGGCATAAGGAAAGAAAAGATCAGAGAGGCAGTAAAAACGTTTTCAACGCTTGAACACAGAATGGAAAAAGTTGCTACACTGCGCGGTGTTGAATTTATAAACGACAGCAAAGCAACGAATGTAAACAGTACGTGGTATGCCTTGGAAAGCATGGACAAACCTACCATCTTAATTCTTGGAGGCGTGGATAAAGGCAATGACTATGAGTTGCTGAAAGAGTTGGTGAAGGAAAAGGTAAAAGCCATCGTTTGCCTGGGTTTGGATAATGCAAAAATATTTGAATCGTTTCGGGATGATGTTGCGGACATCCGCGAAGCCAAATCTGCGGCCGGGGCGGTGCACGAAGCCTTTGGCCTTGCAAAAAAAGGCGATGTGGTACTGCTTAGCCCTGCCTGCGCCAGCTTCGATTTATTTAAAAACTACGAAGACCGCGGAACCCAATTTAAACAAGCTGTAAACGAACTGTGATGTTTAGTGAAGTAAGAGAGAAAATTAATATTCCAACACCCAACCTCAACAAAATGGGGAACGACCTTTTGCGCAAAACAAAAGGCGATCAGTACATCTGGGGCATTGTGCTGCTGTTGGCTCTTATTTCGTTGCTCGTGGTGTACAGTGCAACCAGTTCTCTTGCTTACAAAATGTATAAGGGTAACACAGAATACTACTTGTTCAAGCAGCTTTCGTTTATCAGCGGAGGATTGCTGCTCATCTATTTTATGCATAAAGTGAACTACACATTTTATGCAAAGTTTGTCCGCATCTTATTCATTCTCTCTATTCCGCTATTGCTGTATACCTTGTTTTTCGGTGCAAAAATCAACGAAGGCAGTCGTTGGATTAAGCTGCCTGTGATTAATATGACAATCCAAACAAGCGATCTGGCTAAAGTTGCGCTGTTCATGTATTTGTCGCGCCAGCTAAGTAAACGTCAGGACACCATTAAAGATTTTAAAAAAGGATTTATTCCTGTTATCGTTCCGGTGATCATTATTTGTGGGCTCATACTGCCTGCCAACCTCTCCAATGCACTGTTAACGGGCTTTACAGCTTTGCTGCTGATGTTTATCGGAAGGGTAAGTTTGAAGCACATCATGCTGGTGATCGGCATTGCGGCTATTCCGGTTGCTATATTGGTATCGATTGCCGTAATAAGCTATAAAGAAAAAAATGATGCGCGTGAAGGTGCTGCGATCACCGAAAAAATAAATGAGGTGGGACGTGTGGGCACCTGGGTAAAACGGGTGCAGGATTTTATCTATGCCGAAAAAGTGGATGAACCTTATCAGGTAACACAAGCCAAAATAGCCATCGCTAACGGCGGCGTGTTGTTTGGTAAAGGCCCCGGAAACAGCACCCAAAAGAACTTCCTTCCGCAAGCGTATAACGACTTCATTTATTCAATCATAATTGAAGAGTACGGCTTGCTGGGCGGTGCATTTGTAATTTTTATTTACATGGTGTTTCTGTTTCGGTGCATCAATATTTTCAGGCGATGTCCCTACGCTTTCGGCGCATTCTTAGCGCTTGGATTAAGTTTTACGTTAGTGGTGCAGGCTATTGCCAACATGGCCGTAAACGTAAACCTGGTGCCGGTTACAGGCGTTACACTTCCGTTGGTGAGCATGGGTGGCTCGTCTTTTATTTTCACTTGTGTTGCCATAGGAATTATTTTAAGTGTAGCAAGAAACGTTGAACAAATGGAAGGTAAAGAGCCGCTGGTTTCGGATACTCCGGCGGTTACCGACACACAAAAAAACTAATAGTATGAAGCAAAGGCATAAAATCATTATAGCGGGTGGCGGAACGGGAGGACACATCTTTCCGGCACTTGCTATTGCCAATGCTTTAGAGGAGCTGAATGCAGGTGTGGAGCTGTTGTTTGTTGGAGCTAAAGGAAAAATGGAGATGGAAAAAATTCCACAAGCCGGATATCCGATTGTGGGGCTCGATATCTCCGGTTTCAACAGAAGCAGTTTGTTAAAAAACATTTTGCTTCCGTATAAATTGTTGAGGAGTTTTCTTCAGGTTAGGCAAATATTTAGAACCTTTCATCCGGATGCGGTGGTGGGTGTGGGCGGTTACTCAAGTTTTCCGGTGCTCAGGTACGCACAAAGTGTTGGGGTGCCTGCTTTCATTCACGAGTCTAACTCTTTCGCCGGCAAGTCCAATATGTATTTAGGTAAAAAAGCAACAAAGATTTTTGTGGCATCGGAAGGGATGGAGCCGTTTTTTCCTGCTTCGAAAATTATGGTGACGGGCAATCCTGTTCGAAAAAATCTTTTAAATATTTCAATCTCTTCCGCCGAGGCGCGTCAGTACTTCGGATTAAACGAAAACAAAAAAACAGTGCTTGTAACGGGTGGAAGCTTAGGTGCGCAGAGCATCAATAATGCAATTTATCACAACCTGAATGAGCTTATTGATTCCGATGTTCAGTTGCTTTGGCAAACCGGCGCATCCTTCGCGCCCCATAAAAAACCGGGCAATGCGTTGGTTCAGATACGGCCGTTTATTGCAGAGATGGATAAAGCTTTTGCGGCTGCCGACGTGGTGGTGTCGAGGGCGGGTGCCATGTCGGTAACGGAAGTAATTGCAACGGGAAAACCGGCTGTTTTTGTTCCGTATCCTCATGCGGCAGAAGATCATCAAACGGCAAATGCAAGTTATCTCGTAAACAAGAATGCTGCATTGATGGTTAACGACAGCGATGTAAATCAGAAACTGATACCGGCGGTGATGACCTTGCTTCAGAATGAAACACTTCAACAAACGTTTAAACAAAATTTAAAGCCGCTGGTAAAAAACCGGGTGGCGGAATCCATCGCGGAAGAAATTTTAAAACAGATGCATGATAAAAGCTGATACCATAAAAAATATTTACTTCATCGGCATAGGCGGCATTGGCATGAGCGCCCTTGCAAGGTATTTTCATGCACAGGGCGCAAGGGTATCCGGCTACGACAAAACGCGAACAAATCTTACTATTCAACTTGAAGAATTGGGTATTGTTGTTCATTATGAAGAGAACATCGATTTGATTGCAAAAGAAGCTGATGTTGTTGTGTATACACCTGCTGTTCCTGCGGAGCATGCAGAGTTGCTATGGTATCGCCAAAACAACTATACTATTTTAAAGCGGAGCGAGATGCTGTCCGTTATCACCGCATCTTCCCAAAATATTTGCGTGGCCGGTACGCACGGAAAAACCACCACAAGCACCATGATTGCTCATATTTTACGACACAGCCATTATGGGTGCAGCGCTTTTTTAGGCGGCATTTCCGTCAATTATCAAACTAACTTCTGGTCTGATGCCAATAACACCGTGGTAATTGAAGCAGATGAGTACGACCGTTCGTTTCTGCGCTTGCACCCGGAGATAGCTGTCATTACAGCGGTTGACGCCGATCATCTTGACATTTATAAAACAACAGAAGCTTTTGAGCAAGCGTTTGTATCGTTTGCAGAAAAGATAAAAGAAGGCGGCCTTTTAGTAATGAAGAAGGGCATTCCGGTGGAACACAGCATTCAGGCGCCCAACATAATCCGCTATTCACTTACGGACAACACTGCCGATGTTTTTGCAGAAAACATCCGCGCAGAAAAGGGCGCTTATTATTTTGATGTGAAGGGTAAGATGGAGCTGCAAAACATCCTGCTGCCAATGGGCGGGCTCCACAATGTCGAAAACTCACTGGCAGCCATCGCAGTGGCCGGACATCTCGGCATCGGCACAGAGAAAATAAAAGACGCACTCGCCAGCTTCAGAGGAATTAAAAGACGGTTTGAATATATTCTTAACAGGCCGGAACATATCCTTATTGATGATTATGCCCATCATCCCGAAGAACTTCGGGCGTTGATAACCAGCGTAAAAAGTCTGTTTCCTGAAAAGCCTTTCACGCTTGTGTTTCAGCCGCACCTGTATAGTCGTACAAATGATCTTGCAAACGAATTTGCGCAGGTACTCAACCTTGCCGACAACGTTATTCTGCTTCCCATTTATCCGGCGCGCGAACTACCCATGCAAGGCGTAAACAGCGAAATGCTGATGGCGCGGATGCAAAACGCCAATGTAAAAGTGTTGTCGAAGCAGGATATGATTGCTGAAATAAAACGAACAGCTCCCGAACTGGTTGTAATGGCCGGCGCGGGCGATATTGATGTTTTGGTGAATGAAGTAAAAAACGTTTTAACCGATAGATGAACAACTGGAAAAAGAAAATATTAACCCTTTTCTGGATGCTGTTTGCAGCAGGCATTATTGTGCTGTTTGGCGCCGCTATGCAAACAAGAAATACAACCGTATGCAAAAATGTGGTGATACACATTAAAGGAGCAGACGAGCATTTATTTATCGACGAAAATCAAATCATACAGTATTTGCAGTCGCTTGTAAAAATAGAAGGCGCGCCGCTCCAAAGCATTCCGCTCCGGAAGTTGGAAGAATCGCTGGAAAAAAATCCCTGGATTTATCAGGCCGAACTCTTCTTCGATAACCTTGCCGTGCTTAATATCAACATTATTGAACGGCAACCCATTGCCAGAATTTTTACATTACAAGGGAATTCTTTTTACATCGATTCAGGCGCTATTCGCCTGCCGCTGAGCAATAAATTAAGCGCCAAAGTGCCCTATTTTACAGGCTTTGCTTCCGACCATGCAGTATTGTCCAGACCTGATAGTTTAGTGCTAAACGACATTAAAACTATCGGACGTGCGCTGGCGAACGACAGCTTTATGCTGGCGCAAACATCGCAAATAAACGTCCTTCCAAACCGGACATTTGAAATTATTCCCTTAATAGGAAACCAAACAATACTTCTCGGCCGGGCAGAAAAGGTGGAGGAGAAATTCAACAATTTGTTTTCGTTTTACAAACAAGTTTGGAGTAAGTCGGGTTTCGAAACTTACTCGAAAATCGACCTTCGGTTCGATGGCCAGGTGGTGGCAACCAGACGCTATGCAAAACAGCCGGCCGGTTTGTTGCCACAGCCGCAGGACAACCTGCCCGCATTACCCGATTCTGTTGTTGAAAACAGCCTGCCCGCACCGGTAGCAACGGCGGTTCAAAGCCGGCAGCCGCAAAAAAAGGATTCTATCATTTTAAATAAAACAACAATAAAACAACCACCGCAGCCCAAAGCTGTGATGAAGAAAAAACAATAACAACTAAAACACAGAAATATGAGCCAGAATGAAGCACCCATCATTGTAGGTCTCGACATTGGTACAACAAAAATCGCTGCCATTGCGGGCCGGAAAAATGAATACGGAAAGCTGGAAATTTTAGGATTTGGACGTGCCAACAGCAATGGCGTACAGCATGGCCAGGTTTTAAACATCGACCAAACCATCAAAGCGATTCACGAAGCTTTGCAAAACTGCTATGAAAGCAACCCCAACCTTCAAATAGAAGAGGTGTATGTGGGCATTGCAGGCCATCACATTAAAAGCCTTCAAACCCGTGGCGACCTCGTTCGTCAGAGTTCAGAAAACGAAATTCAGCATTGGGAAATTAAGCAGCTGATCGAAAACCAGCGGAAAACATTCATTCCCGCCGGCGATGAAATCATCGATGTAATTCCGCAGGATTATTACGTAGATAATCATCAGAAAGTAAAAGACCCTGTGGGCTATAACGGCGTGAAAGTAGGCGCCAATTTCCACATCATAACAGGCGATAAAAATGCCATCAGAAATATAAACCGTGCGGTGCAGAGAAGCAGCCTGCAAATTAAAGATTTGGTGTTGCAGCCACTTGCATCCGCAGCAGCTGTAATGAGCGATATGGATATGGAAGCCGGGGTTGCCATTTTAGATATCGGCGGCGGAACATCGGACCTTGCTGTGTTCTCTGACGGTGTGTTCAGACAAACCGCAGTGATACCGTTCGGCGGTGAAAACATTACAAAAGATATCCGGCTTGGGCTTGGTGTGCTTACCACACAGGCCGAAGCTATGAAAGTGCAGTTCGGCAGCGCGCTTGCCGAAGAAGCAAAGAGCAACGCCTACATCACCATTCCCGGCCTGAAAGGCATGCCCCAAAAGGAAATCAGCGTAAAAACGCTTTCGCAAATTATTCAGGCAAGAATGTCGGAAATACTCGACTTCGTAACCTATCATTTAAAACAGGTTGGAATTGATAACCGCATGATGAATGGCGGCATTATTTTAACCGGCGGCGGATCGCAGTTAAAACACCTCATTCAACTAACAGAATATGTTACCGGCTTTAACGCAAGAATAGGACTACCAACGGAACACCTTGCCGCAAACCACGTTGAAGAACTGAAGAAGCCTATGTACTCCACTTGCATCGGCCTTATTCTGAAAGGATACAGCGATTACGAATCGAAGCGCAAGGATTTTGAAAAGACGTTTAAAAAAGTGGATGTTCCTGCTTCTTTAAAATCAGAAATATTAGATGCGCAAACCGAAGCGGTTGAGGAAGTTGCCACCGATGCAGCGCCTGTAGTTGCCGCCAAACCCAAATCTAAATTCTGGGAAAAGTTTAAAGACAGCCTCATCGACTTATTCAAAGAAGAAGCCGACAGCGATTTAAAATAACAAACAAATTTCCACTAACCCACTAATACATCCACTATGATTCATTTCGATCTTCCCAAACAAAAATCTTCCATCATCAAAGTAATTGGTGTGGGAGGCGGAGGAAGCAACGCCGTAAATTTTATGTTTACCCAAAGCATTGAAGGTGTTGACTTCATTATCTGCAACACAGACGCCAAAGCGCTTGAACAAAGCCGCATTCCAAACAAAATTCAACTGGGGCCACATCTTACGCAGGGCCTTGGTGCCGGCGCCAATCCCGAAATTGGCAAGCAGGCCACAGAAGAATCGCTGGATGAGATAAAAAAGATTCTCGAAGTAAATACCAAGATGGCATTTATCTGTGCCGGAATGGGCGGTGGTACCGGAACCGGCGGTGCGCCAATCGTTGCAAAAATTTGTCGCGACTTAGGCATTCTAACCGTTGGCATTGTAACCACTCCATTCGGCTTTGAAGGGCCGCGCAGGCATCAGCAAGCCGAATTGGGCATAAAAGAATTAAAGCCGTTTGTAGATACGCTGCTTGTTATCAGTAACGATAAACTTAGGGCGCAATACGGAAACCTGAAAATGAAAGAAGCTTTTTGTAAAGCGGATAATGTATTGGCAACGGCTGCAAAATGTATCACCGACATCATTAACAGCACCGGCCACATTATTGTAGATTTTGCCGACGTATGTACCGTAATGAAAAACGGCGGTGTAGCCATTTTGGGGAAAGCCGAAGTTGCGGGCGAAGACCGTGCGCAGCAGGCAATTGAAGAAGCGCTGAACTCGCCATTGCTGAACGACAGCGACATTCGCGGCGCAAAATGGATTCTCATAAACATCAACAGTGCGGAAGGCGATCATGAATGTACGATGGATGAACTGGAAATCATCAACAACCATCTGCGCATGCAGGCAGGCGAAAATTCCGATGTAATTGTGGGCACCGGCTACGACAACGAACTGGAAGATAAAATTGGGATTACGCTGATTGCCACCGGCTTCGAACACAAAGATCCGTTTCATGTAAAAGCTGCAAAGCCGGAAGTGCAACAAGCGCCTCAAAAGGTTTTTATGCCCTTGAATTTAGACACGCAGAAAGCTGCTGTTGCTGAAACGCCGGCAGCTACGGCAAAGGCTCAGTCCGAGCCGGTGAAAGATGCACTGGAGCCGGTTTTGGTGGAGTCGCCGGTTCAAATTCAGCCGGTGATAGAGCCAGTGATTCAGCGAAGCGATTACGACGATCGTCCGGTGATGTTTGAACTGAGCACCGATATTCCGGAGGAAAAGCCTGTTGTGAGCGCGCCCACAGAACCAAATGAAATGGGGATGAAGATGGTAGAGAAGCAGGAAGCGGAAATGCCTTCAGCGGTACCGGAGTTTTTAAAACGACCTACCAATATTTATACATCGGCACTGAACACCGGTGCGCCGGCACAGCCCGCTGCACAAGAAGTGAAAAAAGATGAAATCACTTTTATTCCGCCGATAGCGAACGACGCATCTAATATAAATATGGATGACTACTTCAATAAGCCGCAGTCGTCATCACCCGTTTTAAACTCCAATCCTACTGAAGAAACGAGAGAATTTGAGATGATTATCAAAGACAATAGCGAGCCCGCCATGCACCTACCCATGCAGAATGAAATTTATGATGAGGTTGCAGACGAGCAAAAAAGAAAAGCGCAAGACCGTATCCAAAAGTTGAGGAACATTTCGTTTACCGTAAACGGTGGCGAGGCGAACAGCGAGTTTGATACCGTTCCTGCTTATGTAAGAAGAAGCATGGCCATTGGCAATATGCTTACCTCGCCCGAAAAATTTTACAGTAACTATACTGTAAAAACGGACGAGAACAGCGATCAGGCGCAGATTTCCACCATCAATACTTTTATGGATGGTAAAAAGCCTGACTGATTCATGTTTGTGTTTTTGTTGTGGAGGGATTGCATTTTGCAATCCCTTTTTTTATAAAAAGAAAATGACGGCATTGCGGCCGTCATCAATATTATAGGAAAAGAAGATTAGTTAATCGCCCCAAATTTCATCGTTGCCCGCCAGCCATCTTTTAACGGCGGCTGTGGTAACGCTCTTCGGCCTTTCGAGCGGAAACCCGAGGGCGCGGTCCCAGCAAAGGCTCGATAGTACACCAAGCGCGCGGCTGACAGCAAATAAAACGGTGTAAAATTCGTATTCAACAAATCCATAGTGTACGAGTAAAGCGCCGCTGTGCGCATCCACATTCGGCCATGGGTTTTTAATTTTTCCGAGCGACTGAAGAATCGGCGGAACGGTTTCATAAATGTTCCAAACCGTTTTTACCAGCGGATCATCCGGCATATGTTTTTTACCAAACTCCATCTGCGCTGTAAATCGCGGGTCGGTTTTTCTCAACACTGCATGGCCGTATCCCGGAACTACTTTTCCGCTTTGAAGTGTTTCCTGCACATACTGAGCTATTTGTTCCGATGTAGGCTCCTCAGTTTGCAAATGGTTCCTCATCTCAAAAATCCACTTAATCACTTCCTGATTTGCCAGGCCGTGCAATGGGCCTGCCAGTCCGGCCATTCCTGCTGCATAGCTCAGGTAAGGGTCGCTAAGAGCCGATCCTACAAGGTGGGTGGTATGTGCAGATACATTACCACCTTCGTGGTCGGCATGAATCGTCATATACAAACGCATCAGCTCGTAAAAGCTTTCGTCTTCGTAGCCCATCATGTGGGCAAAATTGCCGGCCCAGTCGAGCAATCCGTTTGGTTGAATATGTTCGTTTTTGTGATATTTTCTGCGATATACGTAAGCTGCAATGCGGGGAAGGCGGGCAATTAAATCAATGGCATCATCGTAAACATACTGCCAGTGGTCTTTTTTGTTCACGCCTTTTGCGTAGGCTTTTGCAAAATTGCTTTCGGTTTGCAATGCAAGTACTCCGGTAATAAACATCGTCATGGGATGCGTATTCAACGGAAGCGCATCAATGGTGGCAAACACATGGTTGGGAACGTGGCTTCTTCGCTGCCATACAGACGTTAAATGATGTACATCTCCCTCTTCCGGAAGTTCGTTCACTAACATTAAATAAAATAAGCCTTCGGGAAGCGGTTCGTTGCCTCCTTCTGCTTTTGGAAGTTTCTTTTGCAGTTCGGGAATTGAATATCCGCGGAAACGAATGCCTTCTTGTGCATCTAATAAACTTGTTTCGGTAACGAGGCCGGTTATACCGCGCATTCCCTGATAAATCTGAGCAAGGGTAACTTCTCCAATTTTTCTGTTTCCATGTTCTTTTAAAAGGTCTTTAATTTCATTATTGGCAGCTTCGGCTTTCTCACGAAACTTTTCTTTAACCATTCCCATTGTTGACGTATTTAAAAATGTTAGCTTAAGAAATATTGTAACAAACACAGGAGCTTTTAATCCGTTTTACGCCTCTGGAAAAAGGCATCAGTTTAAAAAAGATGTGATAACAGCCGGTGCTTGTTTAACTGCCGCTAAAGGTATAATAAGTTGGGCGCACAACAAAATAGTTAGAAGTTTTTGAAGGATGATGCAGTACGTTTTTTGGGATTGGCTATGAATGATTTTGATTGACGATTTTTGATTGATCGATTGATGACTTAAGATTGATGACTGACGATTTCTGATTGAAGATTGATCGGGTGATGAGGTATGAGATCGCCTTGAATGGGAGTTGATGATGTCACGACGCATCGGGAAGGCCCACCGTAAAGCAACTGCCTTTTCCCTCTTCACTTTTCACGCAAATGCTGCCGTTGTTTTGCTCAACAAATTCTTTGCAGAGTATCAGTCCGAGGCCTGTGCCTTTCTCACGTCCGGTTCCTTCCGTCGACGTTTTGTATTCAATTTCAAACAACCGCTTTTGCGTATCCGTTGGCATGCCCACCCCATCGTCGCAAATCGTAATCAGCACCTCAGATGCTTCTTTCTTTACTGCTATTTCTATTTTGCCGTTTTTGTTACAATACTTTACAGCGTTGGTAAGGAGGTTTCTGAAAACAGTGTTCATCATTTCGCGGTCGGCGTTTACGGTGCCCTGATCGAGAAATTGAAATTTCACACTGATGTTTTTGTTTTTGATCATTGCATCCTGAAGCGCCACATTGTAATGAAGTAATTCTGCAACGGACAGCCTTTCCGGATTCGTGATTAGCTTGCCCGTTTTGTTTTTCGACCACAACAGCAGGTTCTCGAGCAGCGCCGCCGTTTGGAGCAGACTGGTGGATAAAATTTGAGTAAAGTAAATCCTGTCTTCTTCGGGCATCATCTTGTCATCACACAAAATTTGCGCAACTGAAATGCTGTTGTTTACATTCCCGCGTAAATCGTGCGAAATGATGGAAAGAAACTTGTCCTTCGCTGCATTTCGCTCCCGAAGCTCACCATTAAGAATTTCCATCTTTTCCTTTTGAGCAGCAATAATGGCCTTCTGCTTTAACGACCGGGTTTTATTCATCCAAAATACAGCGGAGATTACCATGCAGCCCAAAAGAAATGCTCCTCCGTTTACAATGTTGCTTAGCAGAAAGGTTTCGTTTGCCTGCGTTTGTTGCATTCCTGCATAAAACAGCACGAACGATAAAGAAAAAATAACGATGCTGGTGAGGGGCTTTACGTAAAAAGCCACGGCAACAATGATGGCATTGATTACAAAAGCATTGATGGCCGGCGTTACCCGCTGATCGATAAGAACCGCTGCAAGCCCCCATAAAATGATGAAACAGTATTCTGTGATGGTTAAGGCAGCGGCCCACCAGCTTTGTTGGCGGTTGGAATAAAAAAGAAACAAGGCAGTGAGCAGCAGTGCCGCATTCACCACCGCCAACGACACGTGGAGTAAAAAAATACTTTGCGCCCATGCGCTTTCCGAACCATCGGTGCTGTTCGCTTTTTTAAAAAAGAAAACAGCAACAAAACAAACATTGATAATAAAAGAAGCCGAAGTAGCATATAAAACCCGCTTAAAATTAATTAAACGGATTTCGTTCAACAAATGGGGAGATGAGGACAGACGCTGGAAACTTTCGCTCGGCATTATGGAGCAATGTTAGCGCAAAATTTCGTGTCCTAACTTATCCCTTTTCGTCTGTAAGTATTTCCGATTATGATCGTTTGGTTCTATTTCAATAGGAACAATTTCCACAATCTCAAGGCCATATCCGTTTAAGCCGGCGCGCTTGCGCGGGTTATTGCTCATCAGTTTTAGCTTCGAGATGTTGAGGTGCCTCAATATTTGTGCGCCAACGCCGTAATCTCTTTCGTCCATTTTAAAGCCCAGATGGATATTGGCTTCCACGGTGTCCATTCCTTCTTCCTGGAGTTTGTAAGATTTCAGCTTGTTTACCAGTCCGATTCCCCTGCCTTCCTGATTCATGTACAGGATACACCCGCGGCCCTCCGCTTCAACCATTTGCATGGCTTTATGAAGTTGGTCGCCGCAGTCGCATCGGAAGCTTCCTAAAATGTCGCCTGTAAAACAACTGGAATGCACCCGTGTTAATACGGGTTCGTTTGTTGCCCACTCGCCTTTTATCAAAGCAAGATGGTTCATGCCGGTCAGCTTCTCCATAAAAGAAACAAGGGTAAAGTCGCCATATTTTGTGGGCATGTTTACTCTAACAAGTTCTTCAATGAGCGACTCTTTTTTTAGCCGGTATTCGATTAGGTCTTTTATGGAAACTATTTTAAGATCCAGTTTTTGTGCAATGCTTTCCAGTTGAGGGAGTCGTGCCATGGTTCCGTCTTCGTTCATAATTTCTACGAGTACGCCTGCTTCTTCAAAGCCGGCGAGGCGGGAGAGGTCAACGGCTGCTTCTGTGTGCCCTGCTCTGCGCAGTACACCTCCGTCTTTCGCCATCAGGGGAAAAATATGCCCCGGCCTGCCTAAGTGCGACGGCTGTGTTTTCGGATTAATGAGCGCTTGAATGGTAGCAGCGCGGTCGTGGGCACTGATGCCGGTAGTAGTTCCGTTGCCAATCAGGTCAACCGACACCGTAAAAGCGGTTTCGTGTAAAGAAGTGTTTGAGGAAACCATTGGTTGCAACTCAAGTTCGGCACAACGCCGGCCGGTAAGTGCAACGCAAATTAATCCACGGCCTTCGCGGGCCATAAAGTTGATTACTTCGGGTGTAATGTTGCGGGCGGCAGTAATAAAATCGCCTTCATTCTCACGATCCTCGTCATCTACAACGATCACCATTTTTCCGGCTTTAATATCGGCAATGGCACTTTCAATTGAGTTAAGCATAGCAGCAAAATTAATCTCAAAACCGTTGAGAACATTTTTTTTACACGAGCGGCATCCGCTAAAATTGTTAATACTTTGTTGGGGTTTGACAGATTATTTACTTTCTTTGCGGCTTACAAAACCATATTTATGCTTAAGAGAATTGCTACACTACTATTGTTTAGTATTTCCTTTCTATTTATGCAGGCTCAGGTAACTACGAGTAGCATAACGGGCGTTATTAAAGATGTAAATGATAACGGTTTAGAAGGGGCTTCTGTTACTGCTACCCACTTGCCTTCGGGTTCGGTTTACAGCACAATTTCCAAGAAGGGCGGAAACTTTAACTTACCTGCCTTAAGAATTGGCGGACCTTACACGCTTACTGTTACTTATGTAGGCTACCAAACGCAAACCCTGGAGGACATTAAACTGTCGCTCGGTGTGCCGTTCAGCGCAAACATTGTTATGGGCAGCGATGCAAAAGACATCGGAAATGTAATGGTTTCAACGGTGAAAACCCGCAGAACGCAACTCGATAAAACGGGCGCGTCAACTGTTGTGGGACAACAACAGATTCAAACCATTCCTACCATTTCCAGAAGTATATCCGATTTAACCAAGCTAACGCCTCAGGCAAACGGAAACAATTTTGCCGGCCGCGATGCCCGATATAATAATATTATGGTAGATGGCGCTAATCTCAACAACAACTTTGGTTTATCGAACGATCCGATGCCGGGAGGAGGCAATCAGCCGATTTCATTAGATGCTTACGATGAGATTGCTGTTAACATTGCGCCTTATGATGTAAGGCAGTCGGGCTTTACAGGAGCAGGAATTACTGCGGTTACAAAAAGCGGGACAAACGATTTTCATGGTACAGCCTATATGTACTGGAGAAATGAAAAAAACAACGGTACGAAAGTGAGAGACTTCGACCTTGGTAATCAGCCGCTCGATCAAAAGAAAAACTATGGCGTTGCATTAGGCGGCCCAATCGTGAAAAACAAATTGTTCTTCTTCGTAAACTACGACTACGAAACCCGCGAATTCCCGGGTATCGGTTTTAGCCCGGCAGGCGGTTCCGGAGCGGGAACAGTAAGCACTACGCACGTAGATTCGCTGGCAAAGCTGTCAAACTACCTCATGTCGAAATACGGATATGAAACCGGCGCTTACGATAACTTCTCCAGCTTTCAGGCAAAAAACCGTAAGATCCTCGGTAAAATTGACTGGAATATCAGCAATCAGCATAAGCTCACTTTGAAATATTCCGACTTCAAAAGCGAAAATGATGTTGCCTTAAACAACACCAGCGTTCCAAATGGCGGCGGATTTACGCCTCCGGGTAGCGGTTCCAGCATTACCCGGATGCCAAACAATCGCTTTGGGCCAAAATCAATGTCGTTTGCGAATTCAAACTATGGCTTCGAAGATGTTGTACGTTCCGCGTCAATTGAGCTGAATTCTAACTTCCGCGGCAAATTCGCCAACCAGTTGCTTGGAAGCTTCACCAAAGTAAAATCTACCCGCGTGTCGCCAAGTACAGTTTTCCCGTTTGTTGACATCTTAAATAACAACGGACAAAACTATATGAGCTTTGGTTACGAGCCTTATTCTTATAATAATGATGTGGTGAATGATATCTATACCATCACCAACAACTTTACCTGGTTTGCCGGAAAACATACCATTACGGCGGGTGGTACTTACGAATATCAAAAAGTAGGAAATATGTTTATGGCAGGGTCGCAGAGCTATTATGTGTTTAACAGCCTTGCCGACTTTATGAATAACAAAGCGCCGGTTTATTACGCTTATACTTATTCACTTGTGCCCGGACAAAAAGCCGTGTACTCTGCGGAGCTAAAGGTGGCACAGCTCGGAGCATATATTCAGGACGAATGGAACATCAATTCAAAGCTGAAACTCACTTACGGCATCAGGGTTGATAAACCCATTTACATGGAGAAGCCGATTGAGAATCCAACAATCACTGCGCTTACCTTCCCCGACAAAAATGGCGCACCTAAAAACTACACTACCGGATTGTGGCCAGTTGGAAGAACGATGTACAGCCCCAGAGTTGGTTTCCGTTATGATATAGATGGTGATAAGAAAAACATATTCCGTGGCGGAACCGGCATTTTCACCGGAAAAATTCCGTTTGTTTGGTTAACAAATATGCCTACCAACAGTGGTATGTATCAGTTTGGCGCAAGCGTAACCAGCCCGGCTGCTCTTCAAAATTATTTGTTTAATCCTAACCCGGATGCTTATCAGGCCAACTTCCCCAACACTGCCGGCACTTCTTATCCGTCAAGCCTTGTGTTGATTGACAGAGACTTTAAATTCCCGCAAGTTTGGAGAACCAATTTGGCCTTCGATAAAAATCTTGGCAACGGATGGACGGCCACCGTAGAGGCAATCTATACAAAAGATATCAACGCCGTTTATATGCGGAACGCTAACCAGAAGCCAACCAACAGCAACCTTTACGGTGCAGATAACCGACCTTCTTTTAAACCGGCTACAGTGGCATCGAGAAGAATTTACAGCAACATCTCCAACGCAATTGTATTGGAGAACACCGATAAAGGCAAATCGTTCAGCTTTACTGCTCAGTTAAGCAAAGCGTTTACAAACGGCTTTTACGGATCGATAGCCTATACATACACCGCGGTTGGCGAAGTTACCGCCAACCCGGGCTCTCAGGCGGCTTCAGTTTGGAATAACAACCCTACAGTAGGAACCCAAAATGATCAGGAACTTGCGTATTCAGCATACGCTGTACCGCACCGCCTTGTTGGTTATGTTAGCTACAGAAAAGAATACCTAAAGCATCTTGCTACCACTTTAACGCTTTTCTGGGACGGATCTGCTCAAAATAACTACAGCTATATAGTTAACGGCGACTTAAACGGCGACGGTAACAACACCACCGATTTAATGTATGTTCCAAATAATCCTGGCGAAATTCTGTTTACGAATAAAACAGTGAACGGTGTTACCTTCACTGCCGCACAACAGAGCGCAGCCTTCTTTGAGTTAGTGGAGAACACTCCTTATTTAAGCCAGAACAAAGGAAAATACGCCGAAAGAAACGGTGCATTCCTTCCCTGGTATAATCAGGTTAACTTCCAGTTTCAGCAGGATATTTTCCACCGCATTGGAAAACATAAGCACACACTCCGCTTTTCTGTTGACATCCTGAACGTTGCCAATCTCTTGAACAAAGAATGGGGCATAAGAAAGCAGTATACAATTAACAACCCGCTTGTGTTTTCAACCATTAACGCACAGGGGCAACCCGTATACACACTTCAACACCGCCTCGTGAATAATCAGCCGGTGCTTATTACTGAGCCGTTTGAAGATACCCGCACCACCTCCAGCACCTGGAGTATGCAGTTCGGGCTGAGATATATTTTCTAAGCTGAACTCATCAGTTTTGTTAGAAGGCTGCCAATTTAAAGGCAGCCTTCTTTCGTTACAATATGCTACTGTCATTATTTCCTTTTCTTTGCGGCTGGCAAACCATTTGACCTAACAACGCCCACAACCGGAATAAGTATGAATGAAGATAAAAACAGGATGAATGATGCCAGTCAGGCCGAGGAAAGCATCAAAAACACCGGCAAGGCTGACGAAAGTGCAGCACAGCATGAGGAAGCAGGTGAAATAGCTCGATTGCAAGCCGAACTTACCGAGCAGAAAGATAAATATCTGAGGCTTTATGCCGATTTTGATAACTTCCGTAAACGGACTGCAAAAGAGCGGCTCGAGTACATGCAAACCGCCGGGAAAGACGTTGTGCTTCCATTGCTCGATGTGCTCGACGACTGCGACCGTGCCGAACAACAACTGCAACACTATGACGCTGCCCGGTGTAAAGAATATTTGGACGGAATGACGTTGATTTTTAATAAGCTGCGCTCGACTTTGCAGACAAGGGGCGTACGCCAAATGGAAAGCATACATACCGAGTTTGACATAGAGAAACACGAAGCCATTTCTGAAATTCCCGCTCCGTCGGAAGGTCTTCAGGGAAAAGTGGTTGACGAGGTGCAGAAAGGATATTATCTGAACGATAAAATTATCAGATTCGCTAAAGTGGTGGTTGGGAAATAGTGCGTACACCGCGTTTCCCGAGAGGGAGCATGCAAAAACAGAAACATGGCAAAAAGAGATTTTTACGAAATACTTAACGTGAGTAAGTCGGCTACTGCCGATGAAATAAAGAAGGCATACCGCAAGGTGGCAATGCAATTTCATCCGGATAGAAATCCGGGCGACAAGGAGGCGGAAGAGAAATTTAAAGAGGCTGCGGAAGCATACGAAATCCTTAGCGACCCCGACAAAAGAGCCAAATACGATCGCTATGGTCATAGTGCATTCGGACCGGGCATGGGCGGAGGCGCTTATGGCGGCGGCATGAACATGGATGATATCTTCAGCCAGTTTGGCGATATTTTCGGTGACGACATGTTCGGAAGCTTTTTCGGAGGCGGCGGCAGAGCTTCTGCAAGAGGAAGGAGCCGCGGTACAAGGGGTTCTAACCTCCGGGTAAAGCTGAAGCTCAACTTTGAGGAGCTTGCCAACGGTGTAACTAAAAGCATTAAAGTAAAAAAATACGTGGGCTGTGGAACTTGTAAAGGCAGCGGCGCAAAAGATTCAGGCAGCGTGCAAACCTGTTCCACCTGTAATGGCAGCGGGCAGGTTCGCAAGGTTACCAATACCTTCTTGGGGCAAATGCAAACCGTGTCCACTTGTCCAACTTGTAACGGAGAGGGAAATGTGGTTACGGCAAAGTGTAACAGCTGTAAAGGCGAAGGACGCGTTTATGGCGAAGAAACGATTAGTGTGGATATTCCGGCCGGCGTTCAGGCCGGCATGCAGTTAAGCCTTAGCGGAAAAGGAAATGCAGGGGAGAGAGGCGGAGCGGCCGGCGACATCATTATTTTAATTGAAGAAGAGCCGCATAAAGAACTACAGCGCGAAGGCCTGAACGTTATTTACGATTTGCACGTGAGCTTTCCGGAGGCAGCCTTTGGAACCCAGGTGGAAGTTCCAACTATCGACGGCAGGGCGAAGATTAAAATCCCGGCCGGCACCCAAGCCGGAAAAATATTTCGGTTAAGAGGAAAAGGCTTTCCGGAAATTAACGGATATAACAGGGGCGATGAGCTTGTTCACGTAAATATCTGGACGCCTCAAAATCTTACTTCAGAAGAGAAAGACATGCTTGAAAAACTCAACAACAGTCCGAATTTTAAACCGCAGCCGTCTAAAAGCGATAAAGGTTTTTTTGAAAGAGTAAAGGAAGCGTTCTCCTGATAACAGCCGCGCTGTTTTTGAATGTAGCAGCGCCGCCAGCAGGTTTATTTCAGCTTCATTTTTTCTTTGATAGCCGGTGTTAAAAATGGCATTAGCTCGCTAAAAGGAATAAATATATTCACAGGCCCCATTGCGTAGGCCGCAATATCGTATGGATTATACACGAACCCAATTCCTTTGTGATTGAGGTAGAAGTTGTTGGTGGCGCTGATTTTTTCGTTGAACAAGACCGACGTCAGTGGCTGGTTGCCAATATTGTATTGTGTGCGAAAATGTTTTTCGAGGAGATTCTCCATCGTTGTGGAATCTGCTTGTAACACATCGTTCAGGGCGAGTATTTTTTTCTGATCAACATCTAAACAATAGAAAACGTTTCCATACATGC
Source organism: Chitinophagaceae bacterium (assembly GCA_039811185.1). Lineage (GTDB taxonomy): Bacteria > Bacteroidota > Bacteroidia > Chitinophagales > Chitinophagaceae > JAEZDR01. Next base: position 301,218 of record JBDHYF010000002.1, read on the forward strand.
CGTGGGCGCCACCGGTGTAGGTATAAAACATATAGTCTATCACCAGCAGTCCGTTAGCGTTGTACTGTACGTTACAATCTTTTATTTCAGAAAAGTTTAAAGTAGCCAGCGGCATTCCGTTTTCGCTGTCATTTCTCAGCCCGGCCGATTCTTTTTTATATCCAGTAAAGTAGTCGTTGGCGGCCTTTTTGAAGCCGTCTTGGAACGCTAAAGAAGAATCCGTTTCCATAATCCGCTTTACCGTTTGGTTTATCCAGTTGTTCGAGGGCGATTGTAAAAAAGAATAAATCATTTCCGCTTTTGGTGAGGCGGTATCGGAAAAAGCGGCCGCAGAATCGGAAAAAGACACTACGTCCAACCGCTGCGACCCCTGAGGGTATTTTTCTTCCAGCTTCACGGCAACTGCGGCCCCCTCGCTCCGAATTAAATATCCAAGGTAATGCCTTCCATCAAAGTACAACTTCAGCGTATCCGGCGTATATATGCCCTCCGTCCAGTTAGAACCCGGCTCCGACACCGCGAAATAAACCGTATCGCCGCGCCCTTCTTCCTCCCACAAGTTATGCGTAAGGCCATCGGCAGAAAAATACAATCCGTTAAACCGGCCGTTATGGTTTTGAATATGCATCTCCACGGTTTCCGGCCCGATACTGCCTTCCAGTCGTTTATAAAAATCTTTTCCTGTAACGAAATCGTTTGTTACGGTTTTTGGCTTACCGATACACGAAAGCAGTGAAACAGCAATTACAAAGAGATAGAGCCGCATTGACAAAAAGTTTATCAGGTGAATATACTGCAAAATAATGCTCACAATTTTGTCAGCCACGACAGTCGTTTCAACGAAAATTATGACAGAGACTTACTTAAAATTGAACCATTACTGCAAAAATGACTTTAAATAGCCGGTGGCATAGTAATCGATGCTTTCGCTGCAAATTTTAAAATTTAAAAATAGAATTATGGCAAATCAACTTAGTGTTACCCCCCTTCACGACAGGGTTATTGTTAAGCCGGCTGCTGCGGAAGAAAAAACTGCCGGTGGTATCATTATTCCTGATACAGCAAAAGAAAAGCCTCAGCGTGGAACTGTAATGGCAGTTGGTTCCGGTAAAAAAGACGAGCCCATGACCGTGAAAGCCGGCGACAACGTGCTTTACGGAAAATACGCCGGTACAGAAATTCAGATAGAAGGAAGCGATTACTTAATTATGAGAGAAAGCGATCTGCTTGCAATTGTTTAATCATCATTAAACCTAATTCTCAAACAAAAAAATCAAATAATAACACTATGGCAAAGCAAATCTTCTTCGATATTGAAGCAAGAAATAAAATGAAAAAAGGTGTGGATACTCTTGCTAATGCGGTGAAAGTAACCCTTGGCCCCAAAGGTAGAAATGTAGTAATTGAAAAGAAATTCGGCGCACCTTCTGTAACAAAAGATGGCGTTACAGTAGCTAAGGAAATAGAACTTGAAGACCCCATTGAAAATATGGGTGCTCAAATGGTAAAAGAAGTAGCTTCCAAAACGGCTGATCTGGCTGGCGATGGAACCACTACTGCCACTGTACTTGCACAAGCCATTATCAGCGAAGGATTAAAAAACGTTGCTGCCGGAGCAAACCCGATGGATTTAAAACGTGGAATCGACAAAGCTGTAGCTAAAGTGGTTGAACAACTGAAATCTCAGTCTCAAACAGTAGGAATCGACAGCAACAAAATTCAACAAGTAGCTTCTATCTCAGCCAATAACGACGAAGTAATCGGAAAGCTTATTGCCGAAGCATTTGCAAAAGTGGGTAAAGATGGCGTTATCACCGTTGAAGAAGCAAAAGGCACTGAAACAACTGTTGAAGTAGTTGAAGGTATGCAGTTCGACAGAGGCTACATCTCTCCCTATTTTGTAACCAACAGCGAGAAAATGGAAGCTGAGTTACAAAACCCATACATCCTCATTTTCGACAAGAAAATTTCTGCAATGAAGGATATTCTTCATATCCTCGAAAAAATTGCACAACAAGGCGCACCATTATTAATTATAGCCGAAGATTTAGAAGGCGAAGCACTTGCCACTTTAGTGGTAAACAAACTACGTGGTACGTTAAAAGTAGCAGCCGTTAAAGCTCCGGGATTTGGCGACAGAAGAAAAGAAATGCTTCAGGATATTGCCATCCTTACCAAAGGGATTGTAATTAGCGAAGAACAAGGTTACAAACTTGAGAATGCAGACCTTACTTATCTTGGACGGGCGCAAACGGTTGTAATTGATAAAGACAATACTACAATTGTTGATGGAAAAGGCGCTAAAGAAGATATTACTGCAAGAATTAACCAGATTAAAGCTCAAATTGAAACCACTACTTCCGACTACGACCGTGAGAAATTACAAGAGCGTTTGGCAAAACTCAGTGGTGGAGTAGCCGTGCTTCATGTAGGTGCAGCTACCGAAGTGGAAATGAAAGAGAAGAAAGACCGTGTAGACGATGCTTTACATGCAACAAGAGCAGCCGTTGAAGAAGGCATTGTTCCAGGCGGCGGTACAGCTTACCTGAGAGCCATTGAAGCCCTCGAAACAATGGAAGGAAACTCAATCGACGAAACAACAGGAATTAAAATCATCAAACGTGCGCTTGAAGAGCCTGTACGTCAAATTGCAGGAAACGCTGCCATCGACGGATCGATTGTAGTACAAAAAATTAAAGAAGGAAAAGGCGACTTTGGATACAATGCCCGCACAGAAACTTACGAAAAAATGTTCAGTGCCGGAATCATCGACCCCACTAAAGTTAGCCGTGTAGCCCTTGAAAACGCTGCATCCATTGCAGGTATGTTGTTAACTACAGAATGTGTGGTTGCTGACAAGCCCGAGCCGAAATCGGCTGCTGTTCCTCCAATGCCGGGTGGAATGGGTGGAATGGACTATTAATCCCGAAACAGCATTTTACAAAAAAGAGGCGTTCAATGAACTGCCTCTTTTTTTATGTAACAAAGTTTTTCTTAGTTGCCTCTGATGTATACTTTTTTCTGAAAATATCGCTCCAATGAGTCTTTAATTTTCAAAGTATCGGAAGACGCTGCTTTTACGGTAAAGAATAAACGGTAAAAGGTAGAGTCTTTTTTCCTGATACTGTCGAAAGCAGCAGGCTTTCCCCAATTTTTTAGGTCTTCAGTTCTTTTTTCTGCCCGTGCGCGGCTGGCAGTTTGTTCAAAAACATACCGGTAAGAGCGGAGCGGAGCAGCGGTTGTGCCCGTGGAATCGACTGCCGTTGCGGAGGCGGGCTTCGGAACAGAAGTCTTCAACGAATCGGGCATTTTGCTCACCATTGTGTCTGCCATTGCCGGAGTGCTGTCTGCGAGGTGCAGGGTGGTGCCGGACGTTGTACCCGTCACCGGTTGAGGTTGTGGTTCGGGCGCTGTTTCCACCGCTTGAGGCTCACTGCTCACTACCGAGTAAATTCCATATCCGATGGCCGACAAAATAAACAGAAGCAGTAAAACCGCAAGCGCCATCAGTCCGTTTTTTTTCTTCGATTTTTCTACAGACAAACTCGCTTGCTCCGTTAGATATTCTTCCTCCTCGGAAACGGAAGTTTCTGTTGTGTCGAGCTCGTATCTTCCTTCTTTATTAATGGTGATCCCTCCAAAGCCGGGTATTACGTAGGGTTTGCCGAGGTTAATGAACTGTTTCGACTGTTCAAGATGCGATTGAACATCGTACTTTACAAGCGACTTATTTTTGCCCATCTTCTCGCCGATATAGTCAATCAATTCACCGGAAGTTTCCGCTTTCTTATCACCTAAGAATGACGGACTGTCGTTTTCGAGCCGAAGGTGGCCAATACCCTCAAGGCTTACTGTTTTGTGTTGTCGCAAATAAGCGTATATGAGGTTTTCGTACTTATGCATCAAGGAAAATTTTTGCAAAATTCGTGAATTATACAGATTCAACAGGGGTTTCGCAGGCTGAATTAGGCCCTATAATACTAAATTTGCGGCATGTTAACGAAAGAAGAAGAGGATTTTGTGAATTGGTGGACGGAAAACCGAATGAAAGAAAAAAACTACTATAAGAAAATTTCTTTCGGGCTGCCGCTTGGGCTGGCACTGGCTTTCGGCATCACCGCTACCCTTATGTCGGGATGGCATAAGCGGGCAAGCATGGTGGCTTTTTCGAAAATGAATCCTTACGTTTTTATTATTGCACTTGTTGCCATTGTGGTATTTATGACCTTCGTTTATAACCAATTTCGTTGGGAGCAGAATGATCAGCGCTATAAGGAGCTTCTTCATAAAAAAAAATCTGCTGCTGCGACGCAACAATAAATGCCCGCTCTCTGTCTACTGTTTAATTGAATTATACTGATGAGATACCTGACTGCCTGCCTTTTGATGTTTGCATTTTTTGCCGTTGCATCCTGCATGAAAACCGACTCTGGTTGTTCCAATGTAGATCCAAAATCGGAACTGGATACACTGATTAAATATGCGCAAATGCATGGGATGAATTATTCCGTTCATCCAACGGGAATTGTTTACGAAATAGTAGATCCCGGTTATAATGAGTCGCCAAATCCGAATTCTGTTATCACTTTCTATTATACAGGAAAGTTTTTGAATGATGTAATTTTTGATCAGTCCGGCGGCATGCCCTCTACCGCGGCTTTATATCAGTTAATAGAAGGCTGGAAGATTGCTCTTCCGCTGATCAGGAAGACGGGAAAGATCCGGCTTTTAATTCCTTCCGCCCTTGCGTACGGCTGTAACGGTTCTGCCGGAGCCGTGCCGCCAAACACACCGCTTTTCTTTGAGGTTCACCTGATAAACGTGCAATAGCGCATTGGTTTTCTGTGCGGTTCCTGCGCTGTTTCGGCGCATTATTTACCATTTTTTTTACTCATCGTTTTCTTATTCAAAACCCTATCTTTGCCCTCCCAAAAAAAGGGAAAGTTAAATTTGTAAACCCTTAGTAATATGCAACTGAAAGGTTTGGTGCAGTTTTTTACTGTTGCTTTAATTGTTATCTGTATTTACCAATTATCATTTACATGGATCGTCCGGAATCATGAAAGTGAAATGGACGCAAAGGCCCAAAGCTGGGTGAACAGATTATATCCTACTCCACAACAAAAATATCCGGACAACAAAGATCTTCAGTCGGCTTATGCCGACTCGCTGAAAGGCATAAAAGCCAAAAGACTTCAGCAGTTGCTCGACAGTACAAGAGACACAAAAATCGGGCTTTGGAGAACCACTTATGCAAGTGCAAAAGAAAAAGAACTAACGCTCGGCCTCGACCTTCAGGGCGGTATGAGTGTTACCATGGAAGTGGGCCTCGACGGGCTGATTCATTCGCTTGCCAACTACACAAAAGACGAAAAGTTTACCAAAGCGCTAAACGCAGCTATTGGCCGCAAAGCTAACAGCAATGCCGATTTAATTACGTTGTTTAATGAAGAGTTTAAGGCAGCTACTAATAATGGTGCTCTTGCTCCTTACTTCAGCATGAAGAGCGCGGGAAAAATTAAATTCAACGACAATAACGATGTTGTTATTGCTTATTTAAGAGAACAAGCTGCTGCTGCCTTTAACAACACTTATCGCATTTTGCGTACCCGTATCGACAGGTTTGGTGTGGCTTCTCCAAGTATTAACCCCGACCCAATTAAAGGCATTATTAACATTGAACTGGCAGGTGCAAACGATCCGGAAAGAATCCGCCACTATCTCCAATCCACAGCCAACCTTCAATTCTTTGAAGTGTATAATGTGTCTCAGATTGGAGAGCCGGTACTCGCTGCTGAAAAAGCTTTGGCCGATTATCTGAAAGGCGGCAATACTGCAACCGCTGATTCGCTCACTGCTACTGCTTCAGATTCCACGGCTAAACCCGCCTCCGACTCTCTGAAGGCAGAAGACGCGCCTCTGAGAAGCCTGATATTCTTTGCGCAGGGCCAGCAAGACCCGAACACGGGCGCCGTTCACTTCCCGTCCTACCTGGGCTATGTTCAGTTAAAAGACACGAGCCTCGTTAACAGTTATCTTAGAATGGACGTCGTTAAAAACAAGTTTCCGTCAAATCTGGTGTTCATGTACGGAAAGAACGACAATACAGATCCTGCTGCTAAAAACATTCTTCCGTTATACGCCGTTAAGACGCTTGAAAATGGCACCGCCGAACTGGAAGGCGAACACGTATCGCAAGCTTCTCAGGACTACGACGAAAGAGGAAGAATTGCTATTAAGATGACGATGGACCCTACCGGTACACGCATTTGGGCTAAAATGACACAGCGCGCTGCACCCAATGCACAAAATGGAAATGTGCCGCAGCCCATCGCAATCGTGCTCGATAACTTTGTGTATTCTGCTCCTTTTGTGAACGATGCCATCACTACCGGAAGTTCTCAAATCACCGGAAGCTTCAGCATTAAAGAAGCGCAGGACTTAGCCGAAATTCTTCAGTCGGGCAAGCTTCCCGCTCCCGCAAAAATTGTTCAGGAAAGCATTGTAGGCCCCACGTTAGGGCAGCAGGCCATCCAGGGTGGATCGATGTCGTTCCTCATTTCGTTTGTGGTAATTTTTGCGTTAATGCTCATCTATTACAACACAGCGGGCTGGGTAGCAAACATTGCCCTTATTTTAAACTTGTTGTTCACCATCGGCATACTAAGTGCAATGGGCTTTACGCTTACGGCTCCGGGTATTGCCGGTTTGGTGCTAACCATTGGTATGGCTGTGGATACCAACGTAATTATTTTTGAAAGAATTAAAGAAGAGCTGGCACGTGGTAAAAGCTATTCTGTTGCAGTTGCAGACGGTTACAAACGTTCCTATGCACCGGTGTTAGACGCCCATATTACCACTTTGCTTACTGCAATCATCCTTGCTTATTTCGGCCTGGGCCCCGTGCTGGGTTTTGCAACAACACAAATTATCGGCTTACTGCTTTCGCTCTTCTGCGGAATTTTGGTGTCGCGCATGATAACCGATTTGTACACCAACAAAAACCGCCACTTTAACTACTTCACAAAAATTTCCGATAAAGTATTTAAGCACGCACAAATCAAGTTTGTAGAGTACAGAAAGTACGCGTACATGTTCTCTGTGGTGGTGTTGATATTTGGTATCGGATCGTTTTTCCACGGTTTCGATGAAGGGGTTGAATTTGCCGGAGGAAGAAGCTATACGGTAACTTTCCCAACTGCTCCCAATGTAGAGGATGTGCGCGCTGAACTTGCCAAAAAGGAATACTTTGGCGAGTCGCCCATTATTAAAACCATCGGAACATCCACACAGTTAAACATTACTACGGCATATAAAATAAAAGAGTCAGGAAACAACATCGATTCGATGGTGGAGAGAACACTTTACTCGGGTCTCGCTAAATTTTATCCGGCGGGTACCAGCTACGAGAACTTCCGCTCCACCTACAGACAAAGTTCTCAAACAGTGCTTCCGTCGATTTCGGACGATCTGAAAGCCGGCGCCACAAAGGCCACCTTCTTTGCGCTTTTGGTTATTTGTTTGTACATCTTTATCCGTTTCCGTGATTGGAGATTCTCGATCGGAACCATCTTTTCATTGATGCACGACATCCTCATCACGCTCGCTATCTTCTCGTTCGCGAAAGACTTCGTTCCATTCCCACTCGAAATAGGACAGCACTTTATCGCCGCCATTCTTACAGTAATCGGCTTTTCGATGAACGATACGGTAATTGTTTACGACAGGATACGTGAAGATTCAAGATTGATGAAAAACACGCCCAAAGCAACCATTATCAATACGGCCATTAACCAAACGCTGAGCCGTACAATTATGACGTCGCTAACGGTATTCCTGACTATCTTAATTCTTTTCATCTTTGGTGGAGAGGTAACGAGGGGTTTTGCATTCGCTATGCTTATCGGTATCGTTGCGGGAACTTATTCTTCCATCTTCGTAGCAGCTCCGATCTTATTAGATTTTGCAAAAGATAAACCCTTAGGTAACAGTGCAGTTGATGCCGAACCTAAAAAGGAGAAGCCTGTTGTAAACGCTTAATGAAAGCAAACCAATATTTCAGATCCCGGCTGTTGAAGCCGGGATTTTTTTTACCCTGCTCTTAACAAACCTTTCCACAGATTTTGCGTCTTCAATACCTAAGAGGAGCAATCACTATGAAAAGAATCATTTTTGTGTTTTTTGTTGGGTTAATGCTTGCTTCCTGTGGTAACTATCTCGATTCCGGAGGTGATGGCTACCGGAGCGATGTGGTTTATCAGCGCGAAGAAGTAAATTTTAATCAATTCTACTCCACACTTTCGCCTTTCGGAAGCTGGATGACATATCCCGGATTGGGGCAAGTGTGGATTGCCGATGATCCGTTTTTTAAGCCTTATTACACCAACGGCCGTTGGGCATACAGCCGCTATGGCTGGACGTGGGTTTCCAATTATAGTTGGGGATGGGCGCCCTTCCATTATGGACGCTGGGCTTACGATTCGTTTTACGGATGGATGTGGGTGCCCGGTTATACATGGGGCCCTGCCTGGGTGAATTGGAGAAACTACAATGGCTATTATGCCTGGAGCCCGGCAATGGCGGGCAGTGCGCCTTCAAGCACCGAACATTGGGTTGTGGTGGATGGTAAAAACTTAGACGCGCCACAGTTGTCAGATTTTGTGCTGACCGATCAGCGCGCCTTGGATGTTATCAGAAATGGAAGTCAGCTTTCAGCAACTCAAAAAGGCCTTATCAGCGGGCCGCCGCCTTCGGCGATTCGGGAAGCAGGCCGATTAAAGCGTGTGGATGTGATGAAGGTGGATGAAGTTCCGGTTCCATCGTCTACCGACAGGAGCGGACTGATTAAGAGAACGCCGGAGTTGAAACCGGTTGAGACGGACAGACGCACGATTCCCGACCGTAACATCAGGCGTCCTTCAAACGCACCGGTTTTACAGCCTGAAATCCGTCGTGAGCCTATGAGGGAGTTACCACAGCGCCCTGTAATGCAACCGGTTCCCCAAAGCGGATCTTCAAGTCCGTTAGAAAAGCAAAGGCAGCCGGTTATGAGAACGCCGCTATAAGGAAAGCGTATTCAAAAGGCAGGTGCATTGTGCGCCTGCTTTTTTTATCCCAACGCGTAGTTGCGAGGAAGCAGGCTTAGAGAATCAAACAAGTGAGTGGATTGGTTTTAAGTTTTGAAACACTCTATTTATACCAACCCGCCTACCACCGCCTTCAGCAATAAAAACATCTTGCTACGGCTGCTAAGTGTTTACTGCTATTTTAATCATCTTTAATTTTTTCGACCGTTGGTTTAAGGGCTTACTAAGCCGGTTTCAACTTTCTTTATAAGACATTTACATCCACAATATATCTTATGAAGAACTTTTTCGCTTTGCTCATTTTCCTCACGGCTTTTGGCGCCCTGAAAGCGCAGGATATCAACTTCTCTCAATTTTATAATTTGCCGCTGATGCGCAATCCGGCTCTGGCGGGTGTTTTTGATGGCGATTTACGCATGAATGCAGTTTTCCGCAATCAGTGGCAAAGCATCTCGGTTCCATTTCAATCCGGTGCCGCATCCGTGGAGTATAAACTTCCGCTTGCCTGGGGCGACTGGGTAACGCTTGGATTGCAGGCTACACACGATGTTGCCGGGGATATTAAGTTGAAACGAACGCAGCTTCTTCCTGTTATCAACTACCACAAATCGCTTTCTGAAAACGAAGACGATTTTATCTCCCTTGCGTTTATGGGTGGTCCGGTGCAAAGCCAGTTCGATCCCAACAACCTGAAAATGGACGATCAGTATCAAAACGGCGTGGTAAATCCCGGCGCTACTTCACAAACGTTTCAGCGCACATCTTATTCTTATTGGGATGCCTCCGTGGGCTTATCGTTCAGCAGCGGCTTTGGAGAAGATTCCAGATATTATCTCGGCGCCGCGCTCTACCATTTCAACAAGCCGAAAACAGCGTCTTTTGCGTCGGATAATTTCTCTGTTGTGGAGCCGCGAATTGTGTTTAACGGTGGGTTAAACATTCCGGTATCCGAAACCGACCGCCTTTCCTTTTTCACCGATTATTTTAAACAGAGTGGCCATCAAATGGTTATGGGAGGACTATTTTATGAGATACAACTTAGCGGAGATTATGATTCAGAAGAAACCTCTGAAATTGGCTTTGGAGCTATGTATCGCTGGAATGATGCTGTTATTCCTGCTATTAAATTAAGCTGGAACAGGCTAACCGCCGGCATCAGCTACGATGTTAACGTTTCGCAACTTAAAACGGTTTCACAAATGAAAGGAGGCTTTGAGTTTACGCTTTCCTATCGGGCAAAACTGATTAACAGGTCGTACTACTCAAGAATGGTCACCTGTCCGCGTTAGTCTACTTTCGTGTAGTCGTTGATTTTTATTGCGATGTTTCGGATAAGTCCATCAAGTTTGGTGGACTCATTCCGCAGCAACTCAAACACCGATGCTTCCTCTTCATTTTTAAAATATCCATGTTTTTGCACTTCGAGCAAACCCATGATGTTTGCTGCTTTTGAGCGCAATTGGTGCGATTGTACCCAGCCTAAATGCTGTAAGAATTTAAGTTGTCGTTTAAGTTTGTGGAGGAGTTGGATGTTCTTTATTTTTTCCTGATAGTAATCTTCAATGTCCGTTACCTGCACCAGCCGCGCAGTGATGCCATTGTACGAGAAAAGAAACGATACCACCCTAACATGAAAACCTTTGCCGTCTTTTGTTTGATGAATCGTGTCTACCTGATAAGATTCGGATTGTTTTTTTTCATCCTGAACGATTCCTAAAATTTTGTCGTATTCCGCTTCAGGCCGTATCAAAAGAATATCGGATTTTTTAAACTCCGTTTCGCTGTAACCGTACTTCTTACAAGCAGCCTTGTTGGCCGCAAGAAAACGAAGTGTTTTAACCTCGTAGATGTACATGGGAGAAGGATTCTGCTCAAAAAGGATCTGCGTAATGTTATGCATTCAGTCTTGCTCTCTGTTTATATTTCAGGAGGCAAGTTTAGTAATAATGCCTAATACTTAAACTAAGCCGCGTCACATAAATATATTTTTTATGCAAGTTTAATTTGTGCTCGCTAAAACATTGATCTGTGCACTATGTATCAGACGCAGAAATTAAATAATACGTATTCGCTTTAATGTTAATTTAACCGCAAACGGCCGGCGAAAACTCAGTAACAGCTGAATAAAAAATTCCCTGCTCCTAAAAAAGCTCACTTTGTAAGGGCGGTTCATCCTTATTCGGCATCCACTCCATGGCAACCGACTTGCTAAAGTCTACAAGTTTATTGCCCACAGCTTTCCATCCCATTACGTCGATAAAATCTGCCACCTTAATTTTTTGCGTTTGCTGCGCACTGCCCTTGCCCACTGAGAGCACGAGCGTAGGCGCTGCCTCCGTAGTTACCGCTTCCAAACGATTACCATCGCCTTCCTTTATAAACGTAAAGCGATTGTTGAACGTAGACGTTTCTATCTTAAACCGCTTTATATTAAACTGTAGTTTTTCGTTATCGAGATAAATGGCCGTGATCACCTTTTCCGGATCGTACTTTTCTATCAGCGCAATCTTCTCCGATTCAAAGCGCTGCGTCAATTCTGTTCCTGTTAATTCATAACTGCCGTCGTTATACACTACCAATATCTTTTCGTCTTCAAAACTTCCTAAAAATTCACCCTTCTCTTCATTGTTCAATCGGCCGTAAACTGCATCAAACCAGAGTTTGCGGCCGGACAGCGTTGATTTTCCTGCTTCTTTAAACTTAACCGCCTTAATCGGGTATTTGGTTACCTGATTGCCCATGCTGCCGCGCCCTTTAATCTCCAACTCCTCAAAAAAGTACTCAAACTCTTTATTGCGTGCGCTGCAATTCGGACTTAACACCACACGAACAACTTCTGCTTCGCCGTTTGGGTTAGCCGTAAAATAATGAATTCGGCTTTTGTCCGTGCCTTTCGTTAAATCATATTCCTTGTCGCGCGTAATAGCCGTAACATTAAAACGCTTTGCATAGCTGATGCCCGACTTACCATCCACATAAATCATGTTATAAATGGTGCGCTCGTCGTTTTTTAAAAAAACCGCAGCATGAATAATATCTTTACCAATAAACGTTTTGTCCGAAACACGCACCACCTTCATAATACCGCGTTTTGTAAAAACAATAATATCATCGAGGTCGGAACATTCGCATAGAAACTCATCTTTCTTTAACCCCGTTCCTACAAAGCCTTCCGCCCGGTTGATATAAAGGCGCGTGTTGGCAATGGCAACATTTTTTGCCTGAATGGTGTCAAAAAGTTTGATTTCTGTTTTCCGCTCCCGGCCCTTACCATATTTCTTAATCAGGTTTTCAAAGTAGCGCACCGCAAAATCGGTGAGATGATCGAGGTCGTGCTGTACTTCTTTCATCTCAAGCTCAATACTTTTTATCTGGGCTATCAGTTCGTCAATATCGAGTTTATAAATACGCCGGACAGGCTTTTCGGTAAGTTTCAACACATCCTCTTTCGTAACGTCCCTCTTCAGATGCTTCGAAAAGGGGACAAACGCCTTTTCAATAGCAGCAATTACCTTTTCCCAGCTTTCATGCTTCTTCTCTAATTCCTTATATATTTTTTCTTCAAAGAATATTTTTTCAAGCGAGGTATAATGCCATTTGTCAGCCAGTTCCTTCAGCTTAATATTCAACTCTTGCTGTAGAAGGCTTTTTGTTTTTTCGGTAGAGATTTGTAAAAGATCTGAAACAGTGATGAACACCGGCTTCTGATCAACAATTACACACGCGTTGGGCGAAATATTGATTTCGCAGTCGGTAAAGGCGTACAGTGCGTCGATGGTAATATCGGGTGAAATACCGGCTGCCAGCTCCACAAAAATCTCAACGTCTTTTGCAGTTGCATCGGTAACCTTTTTAATTTTTATCTTACCCTGATCGTTGGCTTTTACAATCGATTCCATCAGCGATGAAGTGGTAACCCCAAAAGGCACGCTGCGTATAACGAGCGTTTTTTTATCGGCCTCTTCAATAGCAGCCCGCACCCTTATTTTTCCGCCACGCTTGCCTTCATTGTAATGCGTAACATCCATGCTGCCACCGGTTAAAAAGTCGGGATAGATCTCAAACTTCTTTCCCTTCAGGTATTTTACAGATGCCTCACACAGTTCAATAAAATTATGAGGAAGTATTTTGGTGGATAAGCCTACTGCTATACCCTCGGCTCCCTGCGCCAAAACAAGCGGAAACTTCACCGGCAGTGTTACCGGCTCCTGTTTGCGGCCGTCGTAGCTCAACTGCCATTCGGTAGTTTTTGAATTGAAGGCAACCTCCAGCGCAAATTTTGAAAGGCGCGCTTCAATGTAACGGGGAGCGGCTGCATCATCGCCTGTTCTTACATCGCCCCAGTTACCCTGCGTTTCAATCAACAAATCTTTTTGTCCCATATTCACCAGCGCATCGCCAATCGAGGCGTCGCCATGCGGATGGTACTGCATACTCTGACCTATAATGTTGGCTACCTTGTTAAAGCGGCCATCGTCCATCTCCTTCATCGCGTGCAGAATACGGCGCTGCACCGGTTTCAGGCCGTCGTCAATTGCCGGCACCGCACGTTCCAATATAACATAAGACGCATAATCGAGAAACCAGTTTTTGTATTGTCCCTGTATTCCCGAATCGCTGCTCAGATCAAGTTCTTTATAATTGTTTTTTGCCATTATACTATTCTCTCTGCTTTCAATGTCGGCAAATTTAGGGGATGAGCGGGTTTTCGTCCGCGTGCACAAACGAATGCAATATCTTTTCACCTCACGCCTCACACAATCTTTTTCACCCACCCCAAATCTTTATCTTTGCGCCTATTTTTACCGCTCATGAATATCGAAAAAAACCGCAACGAAGATTGGATGAAACTTACTTTAAGTCAGGTAAAGCAACACCTTTCAAAAATTACATCCGAAGGCGGCCCCAAAGTAATTGAGAAACAAAAACAGAAAAATAAGCTGACCCCGCGCCAGCGAATCGCGTATCTGATCGACAAAGGATCTTATTTCAGCGAAATTGGTGCTTTTGCCGGTTTCGAAATGTATGAAGAATATGGCGGTTGCCGCGGCGGCGGAACCGTAGCAGGCATTGGCTATGTGAGCGGAAAGCAATGCGTTATTGTGGCCAACGATCAAACAGTAAAAGCAGGCGCATGGTTCCCGATTACCGGAAAGAAAAACCTGCGCATGCAGGAAATTGCTATGGAAAATAATCTGCCGATTATTTATCTGGTAGACAGTGCCGGTGTTTTTCTGCCAATGCAGGACGAAATTTTTCCCGATAAAGAACACTTCGGGCGCATCTTCCGCAACAATGCAAAAATCAGTGCTATGGGCATTCCGCAAATTGCTGCGGTGATGGGCGCTTGTGTGGCAGGTGGCGCGTATTTGCCCATCATGAGCGATGAAACCCTGATGGTGGAAAATAACGGCTCAATCTTCCTTGCCGGACCTTATTTGGTAAAGGCCGCTATCGGCGAAAACATCGATGCAGAAACATTGGGCGGCGCTGCCACACATACCGAAATTTCGGGCATCGCCGACTATAAATTTAAAACAGAAGAAGAATGCCTTGATCAAATTAAAAAGATCATGCACAAGCTGGGAGATAAGCCCACAGCGGGTTTCAGCCGTGTTAAGCCTCAGCTTCCTGCGGTGAATGCCGACGAAATTTACAGCGTGATGCCCGAAGGGAACGCCAAGCCCTACGACATGGTGGAACTGATAAAATGCATAACCGATAACAGCGAGCTGGAACAGTTTAAAGAAGATTACGGCAAAACCATCGTTTGCGCCTACGCCCGCATCGACGGATGGGCCGTGGGCATTGTGGCTAACCAACGCCTTATCATCAAAAACAAAAAAGGCGAAATGCAGATGGGCGGCGTCATTTACAACGACAGCGCCGATAAAGCCGCACGCTTTATTATGAACTGCAACCAAAAAAGAATTCCGCTTGTTTTTTTGCAGGATGTCACCGGCTTTATGGTAGGCAGCCGCAGCGAACACGCCGGCATCATTAAAGACGGAGCAAAACTCGTAAACGCGGTGTCCAATTCAGTGGTTCCAAAAATCACCATCGTTGTCGGCAACAGCTACGGAGCCGGCAATTATGCCATGTGCGGTAAAGCATACGATCCCCGGTTTATTTATGCGTGGCCCTCGGCGAAAATTGCGGTGATGGGTGGTGAGCAGGCCGCAAAAACACTGTTGCAAATTCAGGTGGCAAGCATGAAGGCCAAAGGAAAGGAGGTGTCGGCGGAAGAAGAAAAGTCGCTGCTCGACGAAATTAAAGGCCGCTACGACAAACAAACCACTCCTTATTATGCCGCCGCAAGATTGTGGGTAGATGCCATCATCGATCCCGCCGAAACAAGAAAACTTATTTCAGAAGGCATTGCTGCGGCTAACCATAATCCCAACGTTCCTGCATTCAGCACAGGCGTATTTCAGGTGTAAAATATGAGCCATTTACAGCAGCCGCACATCACTGTTTATACCGACGGAGCCGCTCGTGGCAACCCCGGCAAAGGGGGCTATGGCGTTGTGCTTATGTATGCAAATAAGCGAAAAGAAATGTCGGCCGGATACCGGCTTACAACAAATAATCGGATGGAACTGCTCGCTGTAATTGAAGCCCTGCGTGCATTAAAGCGCACCGACCTGCCCGTTGTAATTTATAGCGACAGCCAGTATGTAGTAAAAGCCGTTGAAGAAGGCTGGCTCAGCAATTGGATAAAAACCAACTTTAAAGGAGGGAAAAAAAACCGCGACCTCTGGACGGCATTTCATGAACTCTCAAAACAATTTTCTATTAAGTTCGTTTGGGTTAAAGGGCACGCATCCAATCCTTTCAACAATCGCTGCGATGAACTGGCCACCGCTGCTGCCGATGGAAATAATTTACTGATCGACGAAGCTTACGAAAACGAAATCAACAAAAACAATCAGGAGCGGTTGTTATAATCGGGGCTTTCATCGTTCAACTCAGTTATCAACTCCCACGTCCGGCTGTCCGTTACAAATCCGCCGCAACGTCTGCGCTGCAATGCCTTCAGCGGGTTTTTCACTTCCATCCGGCAGCCCCTCAACAGTTATCTAAGAATGATGCGTATGCTATCCGGTTAGCAAATATCAGCACAATTGAATCTGCCGGATTAAGTGTTTCTCCGCGGCTGACGACGCAAAAAATCCGTGCTTATCCGAATGCTTTTAGCCCGATTCCTAAAAAATAATACCCGTTTCTTGCTTTTCAAATAATACTTTTGAAGGAATAACCAATCATTTTACTGCTAATGGATCAGTTAACACGAAAAGCACCAAACAAATCGTTGCACACAAAAGTTTTTCCCAACCGCGATGAGGCGGCTGCTTTTATTGCAGCCATTATTGCCGCCACCATCCGCGAAAACGAATCGGAAGGAAAGAAAACTGTTTTAGGCCTTGCCACCGGATCCACGCCCATTCCGCTTTACAACGAGTTAGTGCGCCTTCATAAGAAAGAAGGCCTTAGTTTCAAAAATGTAACTGCATTTAATCTTGACGAATATTATCCCATGCAGCCCTCATCCAAACACAGCTATTACTATTTCATGCGTACACATCTGTTCAACAAGATCGATTTAGATCCGCAGCAATACTTCCTTCCCAACGGCGCGCTGCCCGAAGATGAGCTGGCTGCGCATACAGCCAATTACGAAGAAATGATCCGCAAAGCCGGCGGCCTCGATCTTCAGATTTTAGGAATTGGCCGCAACGGACATATCGGATTTAACGAGCCCGGCTCAACGGCCGATTCATTAACGCGGGTGGTGCACCTGACCCAAAGCACGAAGGAAGCAAACGCTTTCGATTTTGGCTCGCCGGAACTCGTTCCCGACAAAGCCATCACTATGGGCATTAAAACCATTTTAAACGCAAAGAAAATTATTTTGATGGCATGGGGAAAATCGAAGGCAGAAGCCATCCGGCAGTCGATACAAGGAGCACCCAATACGCATGTACCGGCGTCTTTGCTGCAAAATCATCACGACGTAACTTTTGTGCTCGATGAAGAAGCAGCGTCGGAGCTACGCAATCATTAAGTAAACAGGAAGCAGCAGATTATTGTTGCGGGTGGAGCGCCATCCAGGCGGTAATGCCGCCCTGCAATTCGATTACCTTTTTAAAGCCCAGGTCTTTCAGGATGGTTGCTGCATGTGAGCTCCTTTTGCCGCTTTTGCAGTAGATGTACACCGGTTTTGCTTTGTTGAGAGCACTCACTTTTACCGCGAAGTCATCTTGCAGCACATCGGCATTCAGGGCATTGGGAATATGTTCGGTTTCATACTCGGCTGCTGTACGCACATCAATTAGCTGAACGGATTTGCCGGTTGTTTTTCGCTCGAATTTTTTTGCTTCAACCACTTTGTGCTTTTGCTGAGCAGCAGCAGATCCTATCGTAACAGCCATGACTGCGAAAAGCAGCAGCAAATATTTTTTCATATCCATGAAGGTAATAAAGAAGCAGGAAGAGGTAACGATTATAACGTTTTAATAAGTGGGGCTGCAAGCGCGTTTGCTGTAGTGTATAGCGGATATTCAGTGGTTGCAGCAGTGCTGGCGGAAAACGAGATGTTTATATGATGCCTTCCTCTGCTGTTTTTCAGCTATGCCAGTAAAAAGTAGTAGATCGCAATCCAAGCTGCGAGAAAAAACAGCGATGGAAAAATAACGCCACGCAGATTTCTGGTATTGCGTTGAAAGAACAGCCTGTAGCACAGGTACCCAATTAAAGCAATGGTAAGTCCAACCGGCAAAAGCAGATACATCATAACAATTGTTTAGGACCCTAAATTAGTATTTTTCGGGGCGTTTTAAATGGATTTTGCGGTGGTTGTTTCAGCCATGAAGAGATTGAATGTTAACGCAGGTTGATGCGTATTGTTGTCTAATTCAGTTGTGCCTTATGTTTTCCTCACTGTTTTGTAAACTGCAACTTTCGGCGATGCCCTGCACCAAGTTTAATCCTTCTGCTTCTGCATTTTATTTGCCTGTATCTCATTTCTCAAAACCGCGTTCACATCTATTCGTGCTTTCAGGAAAAGAAAGACCGACGTACCGAACTCTCTCGCATTTGGGGTTTCAACAACAGCAGCTTTAAGGCTTTTTTCAAAATACGGCCCGGTTTCTTCAAGCTCTTTTTCACTACCCCTTGCTTCTTTCACGCGCAATACGTTCACCACCGGTTCACGTAAATCAAACCAGTTAATATAGTCTGCATTAAAAGAAACCGCCCGTAATCCTTTCAAGCCGGTGTAGTAATTGATGGCGCCTGCCTGCCCGTAGTTGTCGCAAAGAATCAGCGTCTGCTCGTGACGAGGAATTGTCAGCATGATAGAATCCGTTTTTCTTGCCAGCTCTTTCCAGCCGAGCATGTCGGAAAAATCCTGCGGCAGCGGATGCTCTTTTCCATCTTCCCATCGCAACAATCCGGAATTGCTGTATCTATCGTGATTGCGAATAAAGAAGTCGGGGTCCGGAACACGGAAGGCAATCGGAAAAAGCAGCGCATAAAATGCAACCGGAAGCGCAAACAATAAAATCGTGAAACCCTTATATCTTTTTACCAAACAGCGCCCAATATAAACCGCGCCAAAGGCAATAAAAACCGGATACAATCCAATGGCATAATAGCCCTTCGCTTTAAAGTACACAAAAGCAGCCAGCGTAAACACAAAAGAATATCCGAACAACCGGTATTTTAAAAAACGTTTAGCAGTAAAGAGTGCAACCACTCCGCCCACCAGCACCGGCAGAGCCCCCATAAAATAAATGACCTGCTCTTTAAAAAATCCTGCACGACTCACATTCACCAACTGCGTACGCTCCAGCTCTTTCATGTGATGTACCACCGGAAAGCCGTTTTGATACTGCCACCAAATGTTGGGCGACATAATGAAAAGCGCAACGGCCGCCGCTCCGTAAAAATGTTTATGTAAGAAAAGCCGCCTTTCTTTTGTCAGCAGTATTGCCGGGAACAATCCGAGGGCAAGAAAAGCGATGTTGTATTTGTTTAAAAATGAAAGGCCAAAGGTAATGGCAGCGAAATACAGCCATTTGGATTCGCGGCGGTTGATCCATTTAATAATACAGTAATAGATAACGGTCCATCCCAACACATCGAATGAGTTAGGCTGAAACAGGAAGTTTATCCGCACCAGCGCAGAGAACAGCACCCCTGCTCCCGCAAGGCAGTGAGCCAGCAGATTGCCTTTTAGCTCGCTAACCGTTTTCCATACCACCGCCAAAGTTGCTGCGCCGAACAAAGCAGGGAAGAACCGCACCCAAAAAACGCCGTTCCCCAGTAGCTTTATTACCATCGCCACCCACGAAATCAGTGGCGGCACCGACTGGTATCCCCAGGCGGGATGGTTGGCGATGTCTAAGTGCAAGTATTCATCGCGGTGCAGGTCGTAGCCTGAGTTGTGCATGATTAGCTGCAATAAAAATTTCAGTGCTATCAACAGCAGCAGAAGGATGTTGTAGTTTGGTTTGTTGTCAACGACAGTCGGAGCCATTTACGAAAGGTAACAGAATTGAAAATATTACGACCAGGAATTGTATGAATAAAACGAATGCCTTCCTTTTACATTACGGCGGAACTTGTGCTTACAGATTGACTGGCTTTTTCAACGCCCGGTTCCAATCCATATGCTTTGTTTATGCTTGCAACAGCAAGCTCCTCCGAGCCGAATCGGAAACCACAACCACTCACATCATTACTGCGAGACGTCCACTTGTCCTACCGCAAAATCTCTTTTTTCAATTTCTCCGATCCGTCGATTTTATGGTTATATCGTAAGCCAAGAATTTCAGTAATTACCGGAAAAACGTCTACATTATTTAAGGTGCAGATTTGCGCTTTTTTAAACGCCGGGCCCCACGCGTAAAATACTGCTCCCATATCCGCAATTTTTGTAGGGTCGAAACCGTGCGATCCGGGCTTTGGTTTACGTCCCTTACCACTAAAAACCCGTGGCCATTCCGGTATCACCACAAGGTCGCCAATGCGGTTGTAAACATCGTCTTTCGCTCCGTAATGCAAATGCGCGGGCACCTCACTTTTTTTGTAAACAGAAAAGCCATCCGCCACCTTTTTTAACTGCTCATAATAAGCATTAACGCTTGCTGTGTCTTTCGCATACACATTAATGATTTCCTGCGACATTCCGTACACAAACCGGCTTGTATCCATCGGAATTTCGAGCGTGTTCTTTTGGTCAATTTGCGTCATTCCATGATCGGAAACCACCACATAGTTTACGTTTAGCCCAAGCGCATCCACAGCCGACACCAGCTTCGCAATGGCAGTGTCCACCCATCTTACAGCGTTTTTCACCTCCATGGAATTGGGGCCAAAGCTGTGCCCGGCGTGGTCCACCTCAGGAAAATAAAAGGTTATCAGATGCGGCCTTTTCTCTTCGGGCAGTTTCATCCACTTCACCACTTCTTCAATGCGTTTGTGGAGTGGTATTTCTTCATTGTAAGCGTAATAATAGGTAGGCCGAACACCTTCAATATCGGCTTCCGAACCAACCCAGTAAAAGCTGGCGGAAAGCATGTTTTGCTGTTCGGCGAGCACCCATAGCGGCTTGCCTCCATAATAGGCGCCACTGCCCACTTTGTCCTTGCTGCGCATGGTGTAAAGGCCGTTTAGCGAACGGTTGTAAAAACTGTTTCCCACCAGTCCGTGATGCGATGGATACATTCCCGTAACAATGCTGTAATGGTTAGGAAAAGTGAGCGAAGGAAATGAGGGCTGCATATTTTCGGCCTGTACGCCTTCAGCCGATTTTTTTAACAGGTGTTCCGCGCCATACAGCCGGGCATAATCGTGGCGGAACCCATCCACAGATATCAAAATAACATAAGGCTTGTTTCGCTGCGATGCGCTGTTAGTGCGGTTTTCAACAACTTTCTGCGTCGTGTCGGGCTGAGCAAATGCTGTGGTAAAAAACAGCAGGAAGGCAAGTGTCGTTATTTGTTTCATGGCGCTGCAAAACTGATACATTTTCGGCTGATAACAACGATATAATTTGGGCGTTCCCCTTCGGGTCGGGCTATTGCTCCAAGTCCTCGCCCTCCGGGCTGCGGGCTTTCCGCGCTATCCCTAACGCGGCCGCTCTTCGGCAAAAACATTATGAATCTTTTATCCTGCTATGATGCCCGTTTCAATAACGAGTGATGAGGAATAAAGGGCCAAACGCCGATGGGCTGCGGGATTGAAGCGATATCCTTTTTTGTGCAGCAAAAAAGATTTAGCGGAAAGCCCGTTGCAAAAGATGCACAGCGGACAGGCGTTTACAGCCCCAACAAAAAAAAGTGCCCTAAGCACTTTTCCTTATTAAGAAAACAAAAAATTGATTAATGCCGAACGTAAGCAGCGTTCTGTTGTTTGGCGCGGACATATATCCAAACTCCAAAAAACAAGGCCGAAAATAATAAAGTTGAATAAATGGTATTGGGGAAAAAGGGAAGCGCATCGGTATAGCACATCATTAAACCGGAAAAAGTTTTTGGGCGCTGAAATCCGCTGCCGGTAAGCCATACAGCAAAATTGCTTACAACAAAATAGAAAACAGGGGCCGAAATAGCCGCGGTTAAAATGCGGGCAAGGTTCAACTTTTTCATGATGAATCCGAACACAGTGAGTGCGGTAAAAAGGGTGTAGTTAAAAATTTGTCCGGCATAAAAGCCTTTCATTTCAGAAAGGTTATACTGATACAAAATTTCGTAGAGCACATCTGAAATCAGCATGGATAAAAGCGGCAATGCAAAAGCCCATTTTTTGTTTTTAATGAAGAGTGCTCCGCTGAACAGGGCAATGGCTATTTGCGGTGCAAAGTTCATGGGGCGCGACGGAATGATGCGGTAAAGCGCTGACACCAAAACCAAAGAAAGCAAGGCTATAAGAAATGTTTTTTTCTGCTTCATATTTCAAGAGAATTAGCTGCAAAATTAAGCCGAACGGCGCTAAAAGAAATGCTTTTTTAAACGGCGGGTACAAACGCTTTAAAAATCTGTGTATTGCTTTCTGCCCGTATGGAGTAGCGGGTGTTGGCGACCACTGCAAACACTTCGCCGCTATGGAAGGTGGTGTTTTCAACTTTCACGCTGCCCGCAGCTACCAAAAACATTTCGAACGAAAATGTGGTAGCTGCATACTGTTCGTTTTCGGTAAGAACAATTTCGCTCAGCCCAAAATCGCTTACCGGCGGCTGAAATACTGCTTCCCGTTCCGAAATAAATTCCGGCAAAATATAGAACGGCTTTTGGCTGCTGAAAGTTAATGTAGACAGCAATTCAGCCACATCGATATGCTTGTTGGTAAGGCCTCCGCGCAAAACGTTGTCGCTTGCCGCCATTATTTCAATATTTTGTCCTTCGAGATACGCATGAGGCATACCCGGCGGCTGAAATACCGCTTCGCCTTTTGCAAGGTTGAGTAAGCGTAGAAAATAGATGGAGAAAATGCCGCGGTCGAAATGGCCGGCGCTGTCGCCGTCTTCAAAGTTTTTCGTCCAGAAGCCGGGGTCGGTTTTTTGCAGCGCGCCGAGGTTGCGCTTTTCTTTTTCTGCGGCCATAAGAGGTTGCAGGAGGGTGTCAACATCCGGCTGCGGCATCTGCATAATGTGTTTATACAGCCCGCCGATTCCTCCCTGCTCCAACACAGCCATCAGCGGATGAAAGCTTTGGTGTTGCTGAAGGGTTTCCATAAGTTCGGCTTCCGTTTTAAAGCCATGCAACAGCCAGAAATCAGACAACGCAATCATCATTTCCGGCTTATGATTTTTGTCTTTATAATTCCGCGCAGGGTGCGATAACGGGATTCCCGCTTTTTCTTCGGCTTCAAATCCAGCCTGCGCCTGCTGAACGGAGGGATGCGCCTGAATGGAAAGCATTTTGCTTACGTCGAGCACCTTCAGCAGATAGGGCAGTTGTCCAAATTTTTTTGCTACCGCCGCGCCGAGAAAGGTTTCTTTTCTTTGATGGATAGCCTCCGCAAGCAGGGTTTTGTGGTTTGAGGATACAGCCATTACGGGGCAGGAGGTGTGCGTGCCCATCCAAAGTTCTGCAAACGGAATTTGGTCGTGATTGCTTTGTCGAAGCAGTTGTGGAATAAAATGATTTCCGCCCCAGTCGTAATGTTGTACGCCCGGAATAATCCTTAAAATCCTATCTTGTATTTCCATAATCTTACTCTATGCAAACGAACCTTGAAACGGGCAGCCGCGGCGAACTGCTCGCGGCCGGCTATCTGCAAAGAAACGGCTATACGCTGTTAGAAAAAAACTGGCGTTTCCGACATTGGGAGGTGGATATCATTGCCTCGAAAAATAATTTTCTTCATGTTTTTGAAGTGAAAACAAGACGAAGCCTCGCCTATGGATATCCGGAAGAAAGCATCAGCTATAACAAAATGCAAAGCCTTTGCAATGCAGCGGAAGAGTACCAGCGACTGCACCCTCAGTGGAAATATTTGCAGTTTAATGTGCTTTCCATTATTTTAAGAACGGGTATGGAGCCGGAATTTTTTTTAATTGAAGACGTATATTTCTAAAAAAAAGCGGCCTTTAAAAGCCGCCTTTACTTTAGAAGGAAACTGCAAGTTGAATATAGCAGTTTCGCCCCGGCCGTGGAATATTTCCCCAGTCGAGGTGCTCGCGATATACTTCATTTAAAATGTTCTCCAGTCCGCCGTTTAAGTCGATGGTTTTTTTCCATACCGTCAACTGATATCCTGCGCGCAGATGGAACAATTTGTAGCTGCCCGTTGCCTGTTCGCCGAAGGGCTTACTCACCTTGTTCTGCGGTGCAGCAAACTCTGCTTCCGCTGAAATCCATCCGTTTTCAAATGTTTTCTTAACAGAAGTTACATTTTTAAGAGGGCTGATCATCGGGAGATTATCGCCTGTTTCAAAACGGCCTTCGTTGTACCTGAGCGTAGTCATCAGCGTCCATGAAGGTTGTGGTTGAAACAGCACGCTGGCCTCAACGCCTGTCATCAGAGCGGTTCCTGTGTTCCGGTAAATTTTTACACCGTTAGCACCCGGCGTCATCACCTGAAATGCAGGCTCCACTTTTCCTGATATATAGTTGCTGATGTTGCTGACAAATCCGGCGGTATGCAGTTTCAGTTTTTTGCTTTGCCATTGCAGGCTTAGTTCGGCCTGATGAGCTGTTTCCGGTTTTAAATCAGGCGCGCCAATATAGTCATATCCATCAAACCGGCTAAACAGATAGAAGCCGTATAACTCGCTTGCAGTGGGCATTCTGCCATTGACTGTGTACGTGATACCTGCTCTGAAATTTTTGGCGAAGCGGCGGGAAAGATTCACCGATGCAGACGGCAGCACGAAGGAGGCGGATGCTTCCGGATATCCTAAAACGGCAAACTGATCTTTCCCCATTTCTGATGTAAGCCGGAAAGCGCTGTAATCGATGCGGCTGTTGATTTGCATTTTGGTAAGAGAATCCATTTGCCAGCTATATTCTGCCGAAAGCGCCGTTTGTGCCTGATTGTTATGCGGCCATGTGAGCATATACATAGGCGTAGTTTTATTGTCGTACATCGTCATGGAAGCAAACAATTTTGTGAGCGAAAATTCCGCTTTCAGCAACAAGCTGTGATGATGTGCAAGTTGCATTTGAGCTTCTGTCAGGGCGCCGAAAGTGCGGCTTTCACCGGGCATGTCCATACGGATAGCAAGGTTTGGCCGTTGGCTGTCGTCCATAAAGTGAATCACTTCGTTGCCGTACAGCTTCAACTGCAATTTATTCAGCATTTGTTTCGGCCTTTCGTAATGCAACTTTAGGGAGCCGATTCTTGCTTTAGCATATCCTACGTCCATGGGTAATGCCGCGTATCCGATGTTCCAGCCTTCATCGAACAACACATCGGCTGAAGCCGACAAATACTCTGAAAGTATGTATTTGAAGTTGCCTGAAAAGTTGGCTTTTTCGTACTGCGAATAGCCGATTTTGTTACCGTTGCCATCGCGATAGTTGGAGGCTTTGCGATAGGTTCCGCTGAGGCGCGCCGCCCACTTTTGTGCGCCATAGTTTAGATTCAGCGATTCCGTAAACCCATTGGAAACGGTATGATAGGTAGATGAAAACCGGCCGGAGAAACGGCTGTCGTCGTGGCATGATGCCTCGGCAAGTTTCATATTGATGCTGCCGCCGATGGAAGAGCCGTTCATCAATCCCGATCCATTTGTGAAAACGTCGATGCTTTTTAGATTTTGGGGCTCGATGTAGATAGAGGCAGGATCCATCTTATCGGTGCAGGCGCCATGAATTTTCATGCCGTCTAACAGCAGGTTTATCTGTCCTGAATGGAAAGACCGTATCGTCGGCTCCATTCCAAAATTGCCCCGCCTTACCAGAGAAATCTCGGGAAGCCTGGCAAGGATATCCTCCGTGCCGGCGGCTTTGTTGGCGGTGAAAAATTTGTATAAGTTGGTTTTCGGGCTTTGTTCTTTCACCCGCACCACAACATGCTGCAGTTCCACCGTGCGGAGGGAATCGGGCCAATAGTCCGAAGGCTGCGCCATTGCGGTAATTGAAGCAGCAAGCGAAAACAATACAAGCAGCTTTTTCATAGTGATCAGTTAAAAGTTGATTTCAAAATGATTGGCGGTGTCTGCGATCGCTGATTGCTGGTAAAACTTCAGGTTCACGTGCCATAAGCCGGTCATGGTAAAGTTTAATTTTCCTTTAAAGTGGCCTTTGCCCACATGTACGGGATTTATGTTGTTCGGTGAGCCATGGCCCATTGTTGGCATTTGCGGATCGGCGGTTATCGTCATGGAACTGTCGGCAGGAAAGTTCATCATCGATGCGGACTGGAATACGGCCAGTTCGAAGTCGTTGATGCCCACTTTAGGTTTCTGCGGTTCAATCAGTGCAATAAAATATTTCTTGCCGTCGGCCTTCGATACAAAAGATTTTACGGTTGCCGGATCGGCGGCATTGATGACGATTGGAGTCACAAATGAACCCGCTTTATTGCTATACTGTACGTTAAGACGGAGCGTCCAGGAGCCCATGGTTCCGGAAGGCATCGTGAACAGGACGGCGGAAGAAAAAAGCCCTGTGTTGTCAGCAGTGCCGAAAGCTTCTACAGGAGCGGAATGCTGCATTGTTTGCATATCCATCATGGGTAAAAAGCTAAGGGATGCATTTGTAACCGATGCGCCGCTAAGGGAGTCGGCGAGTGCCACGTATAATTTATTATAGCCGGTTTTTAAAGTAGCTGAAGGCGAATAAATAGAAGCTTTTAGTCCGGCGCCAACAACATATCCTTCAGCAATTTTTTCGTAATTTATAGCAGGTGCGGGATTATCAGTTCCTTTTGAACAAGACACCACCATAGCAGTAACAGATGTGGCTAATACCACAAAGAATAATTTTGTCATAACATAGTTTAAATATGATAATAAAGAGTAAAGAGTCCGGAATTTCCGGGTGCAGTTAAACTGTTATGCTGAAGGTGGGCGAAGGATGAGAGCGGAAAACCGATAATGATAGTGATTGGAATAAAACGGAGTGTGCAGCAAATGCAGGTTCGAAATGGCGTGGGCACACACGACAGGTTCGGCCGGCGTATAAACACTGAAGGCAGTTGTTTCACCGGCTGTTTTGTTATTTTGCTGATTGTCGTCCGCAGTCTTCATTTTTTTATTCAGAAAGCATTTGCCTTTACATTTTAGCTGAGGTTTTGTTTTGTTAACGCAAAGATTTGTACTGATGTACGATTGGTTGGCGTAGAAGAAAGAATAAACCGTAAGCGGATAAAACGTTTGCAGGCTGATGAGCAGTAGTAATATGAAACTAAGGATCGCTTTCATTCTGAAGTGCAAATGTAAGCGGTTTCTGTCAAGCTGTTCTGACGGTGGTCAGGTCGTTGGGATAAAAAGATGATAGTGGTTACCCGGGGAACGTTTGCAGCGGGAAGCCGGCATCCGGAATTTTTAACGTATTAATTTTGCAGAAAAAATATTTTCGGTTAGTTTTGCCGCCCATTTCCCACACGGCTCAACAAGTGCATCATCGGTTTGATGCCGCCAGCAGGGAGTAATCAGTTAAGATTATAAAATGCCCAAAGTAAAAACAAACTCAAGCGCAAAAAAGCGTTTTAAGGTTACCGGTTCGGGAGAAATTACGTTTCAAAAAGCATTTAAACGTCACATCCTTACAAAGAAATCAACTAAACGTAAACGGTCTTTAAGAATGAAGGGCGTGGTTTCGCCTGCTAATAAAGATTTCGTTATGCGTTTATTGCGTTTAAAATAATTTCTTCTATTCATTTTAATCTTAAAAAACTTTTTATATGCCACGTTCAGTACCTGCAGTTGCCTCTAAAGCACGCAGAAAAAAAATTTTAAAACAAGCCAAAGGCTATTACGGTAAACGGAAAAATGTTTATACCGTTGCAAAAAACCTTGTAGAAAAAGGGATGACTTACAGCTATGTAGGCCGTAAGTTGAAAAAACGCGAATACCGTCAGTTGTGGATTGTGCGTATTAATGCGGCTGTAAGAGAAGAGGGTCTTACTTATAGCGA
Organism: Chitinophagaceae bacterium; assembly: GCA_039811185.1. Classification (GTDB taxonomy): domain Bacteria; phylum Bacteroidota; class Bacteroidia; order Chitinophagales; family Chitinophagaceae; genus JAEZDR01. The sequence goes on from JBDHYF010000002.1 coordinate 328,894, forward strand.
ATTCATCAACAAACTAAGAGCGAAAGGTATCGATATCAACAGAAAAGTTCTTGCAGATATTGCTATGAACGAGCCTGCCAGCTTTAAAGCATTGATTGCTCAGGTTAAGTAATCGAACACTTACTTTTTTTAGAGGCTGTCTCCAACGGGGCAGCTTCTTTTTTTACATTCGGTCATTCAAGATAATCGGCAATTGCTATAATTTGATGCTTATTTTTGCCGCATTTATTAATTTAAAATTACGGGCAGTAGATGAATAATACCTACACCGATCTGGTGAAGCAAACTTTTCACTTTCCGCAAGAAGGTTTTGAGGTGAACAAAGAAGGTTACCTCGAGTTTAACGGACTTGATATTAAATATTTAATTGAAAAGTATGGAACTCCTTTGAAGCTCAGTTATCTGCCGAAAATCGGAAAACAGATTGGCCGCGCCAAGCAAATGTTTGCCACTGCCTTCAAGAAACATAAGTACGAAGGCAAATATTTTTACTGTTATTGCACCAAGAGTTCACACTTTTCTTTTGTTGTGGAAGAGGCGCTGAAGAACGAAATTCATCTGGAGACTTCCTACGCCTACGACATTGAAATTATTAATAAGCTCTACGAAAAAAGAAAAATTAATAAAGACATTTTTATCATCTGTAACGGCTTCAAACAAAAGCCCTACATACAACGAATTGCGCGGCTGATTAACTCGGGCTTTAAAAATGTAATTCCTGTTTTGGATAATAAAGAAGAGCTGCAATCTTATAAAAGAAGCGTGAAGAAGCCATTTAAACTCGGCATTCGTGTAGCGGCTGAAGAAGAGCCTTCTTTCCCTTTTTATACTTCGCGTTTAGGTATTCGCCCAAAAGATATTCTTGAGTTTTATGTGGATGAGATTGAAGGAAACGAAGACAAGTTTCAGCTTAAAATGCTTCACATCTTCCTAAACAAAGGAATTAAAGACGATATCTATTACTGGAGTGAACTAAACAAAGTAATTAACCTGTATTGTCAACTCAGAAAAATTTGTCCGGAGCTCGACTCTATCAATATCGGCGGTGGCTTTCCTATAAAACACTCGCTTGGCTTTGAATACGATTATCAGTTCATGATTAATGAAATTGTGAGCAACATAAAAAAAGGATGTAAGCGCGCAAAGGTGCCGATGCCGAACATTTATACAGAGTTCGGCAGTTTTACAGTAGGCGAAAGCATGGCACACATATATAGCGTAATTGGACAGAAACACCAGAACGACCGCGAAAACTGGTACATGATCGATTCTTCGTTTATTACCACTTTGCCCGATACCTGGGGCATTGGTGAAAAGTTTTTAATGCTTCCCATTAATAAATGGGATAATGAATATCAACGGGTGGTGCTCGGTGGTTTAACCTGCGACAGCCATGATTATTACGACTCTGAAGAACACATTAAAGAAGTGTTCTTACCTAAGCTGAAAGCAGCAGAGGAAACCGATCCCGCCAATAAAGAACCGCTGTATATCGGCTTTTTTCATACAGGTGCTTATCAGGATCAGATTAGCGGATATGGTGGAATAAAGCACTGCCTTATCCCTTCTCCCAAACATGTTATCGTTAATTACGATAAAAACGGCAAGCTTACGGATTGGCTGTACGCGAAAGAACAGTCGGCTCAAAGCATGCTGAAAATTCTTGGATATATTTAAACTGCTTCAGGCGCTTCACTTAAAAATGAGGCGCTTACTTCTTCAATCGATTTTGCGCCGGGGTAAAATGATATCAATCTTCTGATTACTTTTTCCACCATCGCGTCGGGGCAGCTTGCGCCGCTCGTTATCAAGATTTTTACAGGATATTTTTCCGGCAGCCAGTTTTCGATGGTAGAAGTTTCTTTTGTGCGCCAGTTACAATGAACGATGGCGTTCCTGCTGATCATTTTTTCGTCTTCATCAATAAAGTAGGACGGCAGTTCGCCCTCGCAAAGCTCGACCAGGTGCGATGTGTTGCTGCTGTTATATCCACCGATAATTAGTGCGAGATCGGCCTCAGTGCTCACCATTGCCGACACCGCCGTTTGGTTGTCGTTGGTGGCATAACAAAGCGTATCTCTCGTATCCGCAAAATGGTCGGCGATTGCATCCGAACCATATTTCTCGAGCATTGTTTGCTTTAAAAAATCCGCAATTGCCTGCGTGTCGGTGGCAAGCTGTGTGGTTTGATTTACGACACCAATTTTTTGCAGATGCGCTTCCACATTGAACCCGCTGCTGAATCTTCCATCAAAATCCCTATAAAACTGCGACAGTGGAAGCGCGCCGTTAATATATTTTGCAAGATGAATGGCTTCCTGCATATCGTTTATTACAACCGCATTTGCATTGCGCGATGCGTGCGAAAAGGTTGCCCTCGTTTCCTCATGCTTCGGTTTTCCATGGATGATAACCGTAAAACCTTTTCGCGAAATCTGCTCGCTTCGGTTCCATACCTTTTCAACAAACGGACAGGTGGTGTTATAATGTTCTATCTGAATTCCTTTCTGGCGTAAAATATTTTCAATCTGAATAGTGGTGCCAAAGGCCGGAATAAGCACAATGTCGTCGGCTTGCAGCATATCGAAGGGAATAATTTGTTTGCCGCGCGTATCCTGCAAAAACTTTACACCGCTGTTTTTCAAATCGGCATTTACATGCGGATTGTGAATCATTTCACTCAGTAAAAAAATGTTTCTTCCTTTATTTTCTTCAATGGTTTTAAAAGCAATTTCAATGGCATTTTCAACACCATAGCAAAAACCAAAATGGCGGGCAAGAAAAATCTGAACCGGTCCGAAATCGAGCTGTGTAGGCTCGAAGTCTTTTTTCAGCTTATCATCTTTTTTACGCTGCGCTTTAATGGCTGTTATCAGTCCGCTTTTATAGAAAGAAGGAACATTAAACTGTTTCATAAATTAGGTGCAAAGTAAACATTCTAAATTTGAATGTTTTTTTAAGAATAGCACGATTGCTGCTTCATTTGTTCTCTTAACCAATTTATGGAATGGTAAAACTTCAGTCGATCTTAGACAACGATTTTTATAAGTTTACGATGCAGCAGTGCGTGGTAAAACTTTTTCCGCGGGCAAAGGCAAAATATCAGTTCATCAACCGTGGACAGCACCGGTTTCCGGCCGGCTTCGCTGCTGCGCTACGGCAGTCGGTAGCCGAAATGGCCAACCTAAAGCTATCTGCTTCCGAAAAACTGTGGCTCGCAAAAACCTGCCCCTACCTCGATCCGGTATACCTCGATTTTTTGAACGGATATCACTACGATCCAACCGAAGTAACCATCGTTGAACAAGACGACCATGTGGAAGTGCAGGTGGAAGGCCTCTGGTACCGCACCATTTTATGGGAAGTGCCGCTGCTTGCGCTGATTTCGGAAAACTATTATCTGCTTAACAACAGCCCGCGTGCAACCAACGAAGAAGCTTTTACAACGGCCGAATTGAAGATGCAGGCCTACAAGCAACTCGGCGTTACCATAGCCGATTTCGGAACGCGGCGCCGACATTCTTTTCAGGTGCACGATGTGGTCATTGCAGCCCTGAAACAATTTGGCCGCCCCTTTGTTGGTACAAGCAACGTGCATCTTGCCATGAAACACAACACACGGCCTATTGGAACTCATGCCCACGAATGGTTTATGTTTCATGCTGCCAAATATGGGTATAAAATGGCAAACTCTCTTGCACTGGAACACTGGGTGGATGTGTACCGCGGCGAGCTGGGTATTGCACTGACCGACACTTTTACCACCAGAAAATTCTTTGAAATCTTTGATAAAAAATTTGCAAGATTGTTCGATGGTCTGCGTCACGACAGCGGCGATCCGTTATCATTCGCAACCATCGCCATCGAGCATTATAAGCGCATGGGCATCGATCCATTATCGAAAACCATTGTTTTTTCTGACGCGCTCAACTTCGAAAAAGTAAAACAGATAGCTGCCTTCTGTCATAACAAAATCGGATTTTCGTTTGGCATCGGAACCAACCTCACCAACGATGTTGGCCTTCAGCCACTCAACATCGTAATTAAAATGATTGCCGCTAAAACCGAAACCGGAAACTGGACAGATGTAGTAAAACTATCTGATGAACCGCATAAACATACGGGCACCGAAGCAGCCATATCCTTGTCGAAGGCCGTACTTGAGATCGATTAAACATCATTTTATGAAAAAGTTTACCTCCATTTTTCCGTTCGACCAGTCTGTGATTGCAGAATATCCGCTGCTTTCATTGGCTGAACTAAACAAAAAATCAGAAGCGGCTTCAAAGGCATTTTCGCACTGGAAATTAACCTCCTTCAACCATCGGGCTGATGTGCTTACAAAAGCTGCATCCATTCTTAAAAGTCGTCGTCACGAGCTTGCAAAACTGATGTCGATGGAAATGGGAAAAGCTTATCAGGAGTCCGTTGCCGAAATTGAAAAGTGTGCGCTTGTATGTAATTTTTATGCAGAAAACGGTGAGGCGTTTTTAAAAGATGAAACCATCGTTACCACTTACCAAAAAAGCTATGTTGCCTACCAGCCTTTGGGTGCAGTGCTTGCTGTTATGCCTTGGAACTTTCCGTTTTGGCAGGTGTTTCGGTTTGCAGCGCCAACCCTTATGGCCGGTAATGTAGCGTTGTTGAAGCACGCCCACAATGTGAGCGGATGTTCGTTAGCCATTGAAGAAGTTTGGCGGCAGGCCGGCGCAGCAGAAGGTGTGTTTCAGTCGCTCATCACCGACAGTGAAGGTGCCGAAAAAATGATTCGTACAAGTATTGTTCAAGCTGTATCGCTTACCGGCAGCGAAAAGGCGGGATCTGCAGTAGCAGCGATTGCCGCAACCGAAATAAAAAAATCGGTGCTGGAACTTGGCGGCTCCGATGGGTTTATTGTGCTGGCAGATGCAGATATAACGGCTGCCGCCAAAACTGCTGTACAAGCGCGCATGCAGAACGCCGGACAAAGCTGTATTGCAGCGAAACGATTTATTGTTGAAACCGTTGTTTACGACGAGTTTATTGGCCGGGTGGAGGAGCAAATTAAAAATCTGAAACAAGGCAACCCCTTTCAGGAAGATATCGATATGGGGCCGCTTGCCTCGCCAAAATTTGCTGAGCAACTGTTGCAGCAGCTAAGTCAGTCCACCGCTAAAGGCGCTCATGTGCTTGTCGGTGGGCAGGCCTCCGGCGCAAATTTTCAACCAACGCTCGTCAACAACATACACACAGAAATGCCACTGTTTAATGAAGAAACTTTCGGGCCGGTAATGAGCGTAATAAAGGCAAACAATGCTGAAGATGCGGTGCGCATTGCAAACAACCATCGCTACGGACTGGGAAACAGCGTATGGACAAAAGATTTGCAGAGAGGAGAAGCAGTGGCGCGACAACTCGAGAGCGGCAATGTGTTTATAAACGCCATGACGAAATCTGATCCGGCATTACCATTTGGCGGACTAAAAAAATCCGGCTTCGGCCGGGAGCTTTCACACCACGGCATCCGCGAATTTGTGAATGCAAAAACCATCACCGTTTCGCCTTAGCTTTTATCCGTTGAAACAGCAACGTTCAAAAACTGAACGAGTGGCTGAAGCGCACGAAACGAATCGCTAACGGTGTCAACAAAACCGGCAGCCGTAATTTCTTCGTCCGAGAACTTTCTGCCTGCAATCCAGCTTTTCAACTTCAGGTACTTAATGGCAGGATGATCCTTCCCGTATTCTTTCGGCTCTCGTTTCAAACTGGTTTCGTCGTCCACCTGAAGATCGCCATACTGTTTCCGGAAATTTTTATGCCTGATAATGGCAAAGAACTCATCAGAATTGTAATCAATCTCCTGTCTTATTTTCTTTATCGTGTCGGGTTCGGGATGCCATATTCCGCCGCCTGCAAAGCTGTTGTTGCCCGGTTCGATATGCAGATAGTAGCCTGCAAACAAACTTTTCTTGCCACCCATTTTTAACGAAGCGCCAAAGTTTGTTTTGTAAGGTGTTTTATCCTTGCTGAAACGGATGTCGCGGTTTAAACGAAACACACATTTTCCCGGCTCGAGCTCGCCGATCGCCGCATCAAATTTTGCCGTGGCATTTATCAACGTCGCAACCGTATGTAAAAAGTTGGCGCGTGCCGACTCATACTCCTTTGTTTTCCCATCTAACCAAACTTTGTTATTGTTAGCGGCAAGCTCTTGTAAAAAGCGGATGGTGTTTTTTTCTATCACATTCTTATTTTATGGCGCCTCAATTTATAAAAACAGAACTGTTTTTTAAAACCGTTAAACCATAGAAGCGGGCGCAGATGGTTTTAGGTGTGATAAAAACTATTGATTTAATATTGCACTGCTTTTATTAAAACAAGATGACTGAGCGTAAGCACCGCAACCTATGAACCTCGGTCGCCGGAATGATTGAACTATGGCAAAAAATTTATTGATAGTGGAGTCGCCTGCGAAGGCCAAAACAATTGAAAAAATTCTCGGGAAAGACTTCGAGGTAAAAAGCTGTTACGGCCACATCCGCGACTTGGAAAAAGGTGATATGGGAATCGATATCAATAACGATTTTCAGCCGCGCTACATTGTTCCCGACGATAAAGTGCGTGTAGTGAATGACTTGAAAAGGCTGGCAAAAAGTTCTGAGGAAGTTTGGCTGGCAACGGATGAAGACCGCGAAGGAGAGGCAATAAGCTGGCACTTGTGTGAAGTGCTGAAGCTGAATCCGGCGGAAACCAAACGCATCGTTTTCAGCGAAATTACTAAGCCCGCTATCCAAAAGGCAGTCAGCAATCCGCGAACTGTAAATATGAATCTTGTTAACGCACAACAGGCAAGGCGCATTCTCGACCGGATTGTTGGCTTCGAACTCAGCCCGGTTTTGTGGCGAAAGATGAGCATGAAAAACAACCTCAGCGCAGGTCGTGTACAAAGTGTTGCCGTAAAACTGATTGTTGAACGAGAGCGCGAGATAAACAGTTTCCGTGCGCAGAGTAGCTTTAAAATTGAAGGCTTTTTTAATACGGAAGAAGGCGGCCATAAAACATTTAAAGCCGAGGCTGCAAAGAAAGACAATGCGCAACAAGCAGCTGCTTTTTTAGAATCGTGTAAAACTGCCGGTTATGTTGTTACCGATGTGCAGGTGAAGCCGGCCAAAAAATCGCCTGCCGCTCCCTTTACCACCTCCACACTACAGCAGGAGGCAAGCCGTAAGCTTGGATATGGCGTTTCGCGTACCATGTTGCTTGCGCAGAAGTTGTACGAAAGCGGTTATATAACCTATATGCGTACCGACAGCGTAAACCTAAGTGAAACTGCGCTGAACGATATACACGGCCAGATAAAAAATAAATTTGGAAGTGGTTACGCACAGTTGCGGAAATTCAAAAATAAAAACGAGTCGGCTCAGGAGGCGCACGAAGCCATCAGGCCCACCTATATGGAGAACGAATCCATTGGCGACGCCGATACGCGCAGATTGTACGAACTGATCTGGAAGCGGACAATGGCCTCTCAGATGGCGGATGCACAATTAGAACGGACGGTTGCAAAAATTGAAATTTCTACGAATAAGGAACTGCTCACCGCCGAAGGAGAAGTGTTGAAATTTGATGGCTTTTTGAAAGTGTATCTGGAAGATAAAGATGAAGAAGATGGCGACGAGGGCGATGCCGCCATGCTTCCACCGTTGAAAGTAGGCGACAAGCTACAACTGAAAGAAATGAAGGCCACCGAACGCTTTACGCGGCCCGCACCTCGCTATACGGAGGCTTCTCTCGTAAAGAAAATGGAGGAGCTGGGTATTGGCCGGCCATCCACTTATGCGCCTACCATATCTACAATATTAAAACGGGGATACGTTGAAAAGCGCGATAAGGAAGGAACCGAACGCAGCTATCAAACCATTATTCTGCGCAACGAAACAATATCGTCGAAAACGCTGGTGGAAAATACAGGCGCCGAAAAATCGAAACTTTTTCCAAGCGATCTCGGCCTGGTAGTTACCGATTTTTTGGATGAACACTTTAAAAATGTAATGGACTACGGCTTTACCGCCAAAATTGAAGATCAGTTCGATCAGATCGCACAGGGAAAAAAAGAGTGGAGCCGAATGGTAGACTTGTTCTATCATCCATTTAAAGAAGAAGTAGAAAAAACCATTGAAACGGCTGAAAGAATAAAAGGAGAGCGCGAACTTGGCACTGATCCCGCAACAGGTAAACGGGTTACGGCAAGAATGGGCCGCTTCGGGCCGATGATCCAAATTGGTGAAGTGGGAGAAGAGGAAAAACCGCAGTTTGCAAAACTAAAGGCCACACAAAGCATAGAAACCATTTCGTTTGATGAAGCGATGAAGCTGTTTGCACTTCCCAAAACACTTGGCGAGCACAACGGACAAGAGGTGTCTGTAGGATTGGGAAGATTTGGTCCTTACGTAAAATACGGCGAACAATTTATTTCCATTCCAAGGGGCGAAGACCCGCTGGAAATGGAGTTGGATCGAGCGGTAGAACTGATTAGTGAAAAAGAGAAAGCCGACGCTCCCATCCATTTTTATAACGATAAGCCGGTAACAAAAGGTAAAGGAAGATTCGGACCCTTTATTAAGTGGGATGATCTTTTTATCAACGTGCCGAAAGCATACAATTTCGAACGGTTATCGAAGAGTGATATTGAAGAGTTGATTGAAAAGAAGATAGAAAAGGAAGCTAACAAATACATACAGCAGTGGCCTGCGGAAAAAATTGCGCTGGAAAATGGCAGGTGGGGACCCTTCATCCGCTATGGCAAGAAAATGCTGAAGCTTGGGCGAAAGGCCGACGGCGAAAAATATACGGAGGAAGAAGTGCAAGCACTAACGTTGGAAGAGGTAAAGAAAATGATTGAAGCCCAGGTGCCGGGAGCATTTGCAAAAAAAGCAAAGGCTACAAAAAATGCTACCGGAAAAACAGCCGCAAAAAAAACAGCAACGAAAAAATCTGCCAAAAAGTAGTGCGCTTTATTGGAACAGATGTTGATTTCTTAAAGAAAAGAAGGCATGCGTGAAACCAAAGAAATAATTGCGCTTTTTCATTTACTCGACGATCCGGATCACGATGTCTTCTCATCTGTGTCAAACAGAATCATGGATTTTGGAAAAGGTATTATCCCCAATCTGGAAAATTTATGGGAAAATACCACGAGCGAAGAAATGCAGGAACGGATAGAAATGATTATTCATCGCCTGCATTTTAACGACCTTTCCAAAGATCTCACCGAATGGAAAAACAGCGGTTATCCTGACCTCATTTTCGGATCGCTGCTCGTTGCGAAGTTCCAGTATCCCGATTTGCAAACCACGCCGGTGCTTCAGGAAATTGAAAAGATAAGGCGGAATATCTGGCTCGAGCTAAACAGCTTTCTCACACCTCTGGAACAGGCAAATGTTCTTTCCAGCATCTTGTATAACTACTACAACTTAAAGGGTGTTGAAACGAACTACGAAAATCCCGACGAGTATTTCATTCATAAAGTTCTCGAAACGAAGAAAGGCAATCCTATTGCAAATGGGATATTGTATCTCATTATCTCAGAGCTGCTCGATATTCCTTTTAAAGTAATCCAAATACCGCATCAGTTTGTGCTGGGTTATTTTGCCGAAGCTTTGGATCCGTCGCGGGGCAGTGGTTTTACGCAAGAGAAAATCTTATTTTTTGTTGATCCCTCCACGGGCCAGCCCTTCTCGCACCGTGAAATTGAACAGTATTTTAAACGCATCAATCAGCCGTCGCAACCTCAGTTTTTTAAACCGATGAGCCATGTAAGTATTCTGCGGCTGTTGCTCACAGAGTTGTCGAAATGTTTTGAAGACATTCCCAAACGGTACAAAAAAGAAGAGCTGCTTGCACTCGCTGCGCTGCTCAGCGAATGATATTTCATGGCAGGTAAACAGTATTTGCGGCTTTAATGAATAGAAAGTATTTTCGCAGCCTTACCGAAGATGCCCTTCGGGAAAAAAATTATAAATAGCATTCTATGGCATACGATGTAATCGTTATAGGTAGCGGTCCGGGAGGATATCCTGCTGCCATTCGCGCTTCACAACTTGGCTTTAAAGTGGCAATTATCGAGAAAGAAAGCCTGGGTGGTATCTGTCTGAATTGGGGTTGTATTCCAACAAAAGCGCTTTTAAAAAGCGCACAAGTGTATGAATATGCGAAGCACGCAAATGCTTACGGCATCAATGTTTCAGACGCCAAGGCCGACTTTGGCGCTGTGGTGAAGCGGAGTCGTGGTGTTGCCGATAAAATGAGTAAGGGCGTGCAATTTTTGATGCGAAAAAATAAAATTGAAGTAGTGATGGGCCATGGCCGTATCAAGGGGAAGGGGCAGGTGGAAGTAACGGCTGCCGATGGTTCAAAAAAAACGCTCGACGCAAAATATATTGTGATTGCCACAGGTGGAAGAGGCCGTCAGCTACCCAACTTGCCGGTTGACGGAAAGAAAGTGATTGGGTACCGCGAGGCAATGGTGCTCGATAAGCAACCCGAGTCGATGATTGTAGTGGGAAGCGGCGCCATCGGAGTTGAGTTTGCATACTTCTACAACAGCATGGGTACCAAAGTAACCATTGTAGAGTTTATGCCGCGAATTGTGCCGGTAGAAGATGAAGAAATTTCTAAAGAACTTGAGAAGCAGTACAAAAAACAAGGCATCGAAATTTTGACAAGCGCTTCTGTAGAAAAGGTTGAAAGCTCCGGCAACGGCATGAAGGCGTTTGTAAAAAAACAAGACGGATCCACCACAACGCTTGAGGCAGATATCGTGTTAAGCGCCGTAGGCGTGGTTGCCAATATTGAAAACATCGGTTTGGAAGAGAACGGCATTAAAACCGAAAAAGGAAAAATAATTGTCGATAAATACGGACAAACCAATATGCCCGGCGTATATGCGATTGGCGATTGTACGCCCGGACAGGCGCTTGCACACGTTGCCGGTAAAGAAGGTGTGAACGCCGCTGAACACATGGCGTATCTGGAAAAGAAAATTCATCATGCACCCGAAGGCATCGATTACAATAATGTGCCGGGTTGTACTTATTGCTCGCCCGAGGTGGCATCTATCGGCTTTACAGAAAAAGCGGCGAAAGATGCCGGATACGATATTAAGGTGGGAAAGTTTCCATTCGTTGCATCCGGTAAAGCCAGCGCAGCAGGCGCAACCGAAGGATTTGTAAAAGTAATTTTCGATGCGAAATATGGTGAGTTTTTAGGATGCCATATGATCGGCGCAAACGTTACGGAAATGATTGCAGAAGTTTCGGTTGCAAGGAAACTGGAAACTACTGCGCATGAAATCTTAAACGCCATTCATCCCCATCCAACCATGAGCGAAGGAGTGAAAGAAGCCACTGCGGCGGCTTATGGCGAAGCAATCGACATTTAAAAATTAAGTTTTCCGGAAGAGAAACGGCTGCCAGGTGCAGCCGTTTTTTTTAAGAGAGGTATTCTTTTGCTGTATATCCATAAAAAAAGCCGTCGTTTTGCCGACAGCTTCCATTCAATCTATTTTTAAAGACAGGTTTTACAAAATATCCATTCCGTATGCAAAATAAGTTACGGTGCCAGGAAGAGCAAGCCAGAAATAAGGCCTCAACGGCGGAAGTGCTAACATCACAACCATAATCGTTAACCAGATAAAAAACAGTGTCCAATATTTTGTAGCTGATCTTTTCGCTTCCATGTTTTTCAAAATTTTTACAAATATAAGTTCGTCTTATTTTAAACCACAAATATTAAAAGAATAATCTTATTCCTACACTAAACAATGCAATTGCTAATGCTCTGATAATAAAAGCTGATTTCACTTTGTGCGAAAGATATGCGCCCAACTGTGCGCCCAAAACAGCACCGGCGCCCAGCAATAATGCAATCTTTATTTCGTTACCGCGGAATGTTCCCGTAACAAAGTGTACAATGGTTCCGGTTAGCGCCATAGCAGCCAGCATTAAGTGAGAAGTTGCGGTGGCAATATGTACCGGAAAATTCAACAAGCCGGTAAGTGCGGGCACATGAATAATGCCACCGCCGATGCCTAATAAGCTCGACAGAAAACCGACTGCAAAGCTTATCAGTATACCACGCCATTTATAAAACCGGTAGCGATACACTTTGTGCTCCCGGTCAACAATCATCCGCTCTGTATCGCCCTTCATGTCGGTGTGCACGCTAAACTTTGCTTTGTTCGGAAAAACGATCAGATAAACAGATATCAATACCAATAATACCGCGAGTATGCGGTTAAAGATGCCTGCTTGCAGATAGCCGGTCGCCAGCGCGCCGCCCACTGCGCCGGGCAAAGTGGCTGCTCCAAAAAGCAGTGCCGACCGATAATCGATCTTCCTTAGCTTCGAATAGGCATAAGAACCCGAGCCGGCATTAAAGAAAACAACAGCAAGCGATATCGACGTAATGGCCTCCGGCGGCCACTCGGGGTACATTAACACAAACAGCGGCACAAGAATAAAGCCGCCGCCTGCACCTATCAGCGTGCCGAGCGTGCCTACCAACAATCCGATTCCAACAAATACCAACGGTTCAACCATTGCTTACACGGGTTGGCTGCGCTTAAAGTGCGTGTTGTAACTTTTAATGGCTGCGTCAACAATTTCGAGCGCCTTCGCTTTGTCGCCAAAATCTTCCACCACAACGGTTTTATTTTCCAGCTTTTTATATTCTTCAAAAAAATGGCGAAGCTCACTGAAGAAATGCGGCGGCATCTGTTCAATATTATTATAATGGTTTACGCCCGGGTCGTTTGCAGCAACAGCAATCAGCTTATCGTCGGAGTCGCCGTTATCAATCATTTGCATCACCCCTAAAATCTTCGCTTCCATCAGCGTTAGCGGTTGCACCGGCAAAGTGGTAATAACAAGAATATCGAGTGGATCCTTGTCGTCGCCATAGGTCTGCGGAATAAATCCGTAATTGATGGGATAGTAAAAGGATGAGTAGATAACCCTGTCGAGTTTTAATAAGCCCGAAGCTTTATCAATTTCATATTTTGCTCTCGATCCTTGTGGTATTTCAATGATGGCGTTTACAATACGAGGCGCTTTTTCGCCGGGATCAACGCCATGCCAGGGGTGCAATACTGTCAACATATCAATTTTTTAATAATGAAGATTCCGGCAAAGGTAGCAGCGATGCCGCCAACTACACTGATTAAAATGTACAGCAATGCTTTGCCGGTTTGTTGCTGTTGTATAAGTTGTACCGCTTCAATTGAAAAAGCAGAGAACGTAGTAAAGCCACCGCAAAATCCCGTCATCAATAAAAACTTCCACACGTTATCCGGATGCTTTACCAGCACTGCGGCCAGCATCCCGATCAGCAAACACCCGGAAATATTTACTATCAAGGTTGCGGTAGGGAATTTCGTGTTCACAAATAAAAGGCTGCAGCCGTATCGTAATAATGCACCGGCCATTCCGCCCAGCGCAACGGCAAGCACATTCATCATAAATTTCCGTTTACTGTGTATTTTAAATCCACCAGCCATTCCTTGTTTTTGTTAACCACCTTTACCTTCCTCGCAATATTATCGAACGAGTTATGATAGCTGATAATCGTTACCGTATCGGAAACCACATCCACATCCATCATCACAATGGAAGCTTCCGCATATTGCTTCCTTTCGTGCTCGGAACGCTCTCTGTACCTGCGTTTCAGCTTGTTTAAATACGATTGATTTTGTTCATCGTCGAGCATAAAAAACGCTGCTTTTTTAAAATCGCCTTTCAGCACACCTTCAATAAAATTGCGGCCTGCCTCCAGGTCAGAATCGGCTTTTACAAAAGCAGTTTCTGTATTGCGGCACGATACGCCAATTAAGATGGTAACAATGGCCAGCATCATCATTATACGCATAATGCAAATGTATGAAGTTGACGGATGAGGGCGGAGTCAGCAAAATGCGAATAGAATCTTAAGGTTTTCACTCACGCTTTCCGAATAAAGTTTTGGACGATCATTGTTTTATTTTTGGAGATTATTTTTTACTGATGAGCCACAAAGGGAAAGTTTTGGTTGCGATGAGCGGCGGTATCGACAGTACGGTTACCGCACTGATGCTTCATAAAGAAGGGTATGAAGTGGTGGGAATAACTATGAAAACCTGGGATTATGCCACCAGTGGAACCTCCGGAAAAGAAACGGGTTGTTGCAACCTGGATTCCTTTAACGATGCACGTGCTGCGGCGGTTGAACATGGCTTTCCGCATTTTATTTTGGACATACGCGACGAGTTTGGCGGCGCAGTAATTGAAAATTTTGTTGACGAATATCTTGCCGGCCGAACGCCGAATCCTTGTGTAATGTGCAACACGCATATAAAATGGCGTGCGCTGTTGAAACGCGCTGATGCGTTGAAATGCGATTTCATTGCCACAGGCCACTACGGTAATATTGTTAAGGCTGCAAATGGCCGCTACACGATACGAAAAGGCGCAGATGGCTTAAAGGATCAGAGCTATGTTTTGTGGGGACTTGATCAGGAGTTGCTGAGTCGTACATTGATGCCCTTAGGTGTGTATAAAAAAACGGAGATACGGCAAATGGCTTTCGATTTTGGGTATCCCGAACTTTCCAAAAAAGCAGAGAGCTACGAAATCTGTTTTGTGCCCGACAATGACTATCGCGGTTTTCTAAAACGCAATGTAGATGGACTGGAAGAGAAAGTGGCCGGCGGCTGGTTTGTAGATAAATCGGGGAAAAAATTGGGGCAGCATAAAGGGTATCCTTTCTACACAATCGGTCAGCGAAAAGGACTGGATATTGCCTTAGGAAAACCTGCTTACGTTACAGCAATAGATCCGGACACCAACCTGGTTGTGCTGGGCGACGAAGATGATTTGCAGCAACAAACTATGCTGGTGTCAAAAATGAACATGATGAAGTACGCCGAAATCAACGACGGCATGCGTGCAACCATCAAAATCAGATACAAAGATGCCGGCAGTGAAGGCACTTTATACAATGAAGATAACGGCCTTATCCGCGTCGTGTTCGATCAGCCGGTAAAGAGCATTGCACCCGGACAAAGCGCCGTGTTTTACGAAGATGATGAAGTGATTGCAGGCGGCATCATTCAACGTTCTGTTAATCCGTTTGTTTAGAAAATGCTGCCGTGATTCTACAACCTTAACGGTTTATATCACCAAGTTGATCATTTTACCTTTTACGAAGATGAATTTCTTCAGCGGTTTATCTTCCATCCATTTCTGAACTACTTCGTTCTTCAATACTTCTGCTTCAACTTCAGTTTGTGTGGCGTTGAGCGGAAGAAGCATTGTGGTCCGGAGTTTTCCGTTGATGCTCACCGGATAGCTTTTTGAAGATTCGATGAGGTATTTTTCATCAAAAGCCGGATAGGGTGCATCAAGAATGCTACCTGCGTTACCGAGGGCTTTCCAAAGCTCTTCAGCGAGGTGTGGTGCAAATGGCGTGAGCAAAATGAGCAGTGGTTGCAGGATGGCTTTTTTATGGCATTGCATGTCGGTGAGCTCATTTACACAAACCATAAACGCACTCACAGCTGTATTAAAGCTGAAGCGCTCCGTATCTTCTTCCACTTTTTTTATTGTTTTATGGAGTGCTTTCCATTCATCGGCGGTTGGCTCATCGTCAGTAACAATTAGGCCGCTTTCTCCGTAAAACAGCCGCCATAATTTTTTAAGGAAACGATGAACGCCTTCAATGCCTTTCGTGTCCCAGGGTTTGCTTTGCTCAATAGGACCCAGAAACATCTCATACATCCGAAAGGTATCTGCTCCGTATTTTTCAACGAGCTGGTCGGGATTGATGGTGTTGAATTTCGATTTCGACATCTTTTCCACCTCAGTGCCGCAGATATATTTTCCGTTTTCGAGGATAAATTGGGCATCTGCAAACTCTGCGTTTTTCCATGTTTTAAATAAAGTGATGTCGAGCTCAACCCCATCTACAATATTTACGTCTACATGCAGGGTATTGGTGGTGTACTTATCTTTCAGTCCGTGCGAAACAAAAGTGTTGGTTCCATGAATTCTGTACACAAAGCGCGAGCTGCCCTGAATCATTCCCTGATTCACCAGTTTTTTAAATGGCTCGTCATGCCCTATCCATCCGCGGTCGAAGAGGAATTTTGTCCACATCCGGCTATATAGTAAATGGCCGACTGCATGTTCGGTACCTCCAATATAAATGTCTACCTGATTCCAATAGGCCGACGCTTGTTGGCTGCAAAAGGCCTGGGTATTGTGCGGATCCATGAAACGCAGGAAGTACCACGATGAGCCCGCATATCCGGGCATTGTGTTCGTTTCGTAGTTATTTTCCGTCCATGCTTCAATATTGGCGAGCGGCCCGTCGCCTTCAGGGCCCGGCTTGTAGCTTTCTACATATGGAAGCTTTAACGGTAGCTGCGCTTCGCTCAGTGGATAAGGGATGTCGTTTTTCCACTGTATGGGGAATGGCTCTCCCCAGTAACGCTGCCGGCTAAACGCTGCATCGCGTATTTTAAAGTTCGTTTTTTTCTTTCCTCTTCCCTTCGCTAAAAGGCGCTCTATCACTGCATTTGCGGCCGCATTCACATTTAGTCCGGTTAAGAAATCGCTGTTATGTAAAACGGCTTCTTTCGTTGTAACGGCCTCTTCGCCTGTATAGGCCTCGCCAAAAATATTGGTGATTGGAATATTGAAATGTTTGGCAAAGCGATGGTCTCTTTCATCGCCGGAAGGCACCGCCATAATAGCGCCTGTTCCATAACCTGCGAGCACGTATTCGGAAATCCAAATCGGTATTTTTTTTCCGGTAAATGGATGCAGTGCGTAGCTTCCCGTAAATACACCGCTGATTTTTTTCTCTGCAATTCTTTCTCTTTCACTGCGACTTTTTACGTAATCGATATATTGAATTACCGCATCATTTTGAGCGTTGGTAACAATCTCGGGCAGCCATTCATGCTCGGGTGCAAGCACAATAAAGTCCACTCCAAAAATTGTGTCGGGGCGGGTTGTATAAACAGTAATGCTCCGGGAACTTCCTTCTATCGCAAATTGCACTTCGGCACCGGTACTTTTTCCTATCCAGTTGCTTTGCATATCTTTCATAGCATCACTGAAATCCACTGTTTCCAGGCCTTCCAGCAAACGATCGGCATACTCGGTAATTCGTAAATACCATTGCCGCAATTTCTTTTTTACAACGGGGTGCCCGCCTCTTTCGCTCACGCCGTTTACCACTTCGTCGTTTGCCAGCACAGTGCCGAGGGCTTCGCACCAGTTCACTTCCCCATAACCACAAAATGCAAGTCGGTATTCCAGCAATATCAGTTCGCGTGTATGGTCGGAAAACTGCGCCCATTCAGCAGCAGAAAACTGATTTTTTCCCGTTTCAGGTATCACAAAGTTTTCGTCGGGAATGGGATGGTTGATGTTGCCGTTCTGCACAAAATCGTTCACGAGCACATCAATGCTCTGTGCTTTATTCAGTGTTCGGTTATAGAAGCTTTTAAACAGTTGAAGAAAAATCCACTGAGTCCATTTGTAATAGGCCGGCTCCGACGTAATTACCTCCCGGCTCCAGTCGTAGCTGAACCCGATATTGTCGAGTTGTTTTCTGAAGTTGTTGATATTTTGTTCTGTGCTAACGGATGGGTGTACGCCATGTTCGAGCGCGTATTGCTCAGCGGGTAAGCCGAAGGCATCGTAGCCCATTGGATGCAGCACGTTAAAGCCTTTCAGGCGTTTGTAGCGTGCAAAAATATCGCTTGCAATATAACCGAGCGGATGCCCCACATGCAATCCGGCCCCGCTGGGATAAGGAAACATATCCAGCACATAAAATTTCGGCTTGTGAGAGGTGTTGCTTACTTTATAGGCTTGCGTCTGTTGCCAATGTTGCTGCCATTTCTTTTCAATTTCTCTAAAATTGTACTCCATAAATGCTTCCGCCGTTGATTATGAATGTTAACAATGTATCCTGAAACCACAATGTTTTTTAAGGATGAGATAGGCCGTTTTTTTACGAAATCAGGTAATATTTAAAGGCTTGCAAATGTAAGCGAATGGGCGGGTAAAAATCCTATTTTTGCCGCAACCGAAAATCTTAAATAAAATTAGATGGCAAACTCTTCCAGAGGCGCGGCTCGCCGAAGTAAACCCAGCTACGTTTACAGCATCGTTGGTGTGGCGCTCGTTTTATTTATTATGGGAATAATGGGATGGATCTTTCTAAATTTTAGCCAGGTGGCTAAGTCGTTTAAAGAAGACATCCGTATCAGCGCGTATCTCCGTACTGCCAACAAGGATACAATTGCCACTATAAAAAGTTATATTGAAAAGCAGCCCTACGCCCGCAACGTGGTATTTGTAAACAAAGAGTCGGCTAAAGAAATCTGGAATAAAGAAAACAACGAAGACTGGAGCAAAATCCTCGACTATAACCCGCTTCCCGAAAGCATAGATTTTTACGCAAAGGAAGACTATGTAAATACCGATAGCCTGAAGAAGATTAATGCCAATTTGATGAAAAAGTTCGGCGATCAGTTAAGCGACCTTCAATATCCCAATTCACTCGTAACAAATTTAAATGAGAAGGCAAGCCGATACGGACTGATATTTTTGGTTGTGGCCATCATTCTTTCAGCCATCGTTATCATCAGCATTGACAACACCATCAGGCTGGCCATGTTCAGCAATCGGTTTTTAATAAAAACTATGCAGATGGTGGGAGCAACACGCTGGTTTATTGCCAGGCCCATGGATATTCGTGCGCTGATAAATGGATTAATCAGTTCACTAATTGCCATTGCACTTTTGTTTTCACTCATTCAATGGTCGGAATCGCAGTCGCCGCAATTGAAGGCGCTGAGAAATAACGATTTGATGCTTTATCTTTTTGGTGCGCTTATCCTGCTTGGTGTGGTAATATCCGTGTTCAGCACACACAGAAGCGTTATTAAGTATCTTAAAATGAAGCTCGACGATTTATATTAATGGTTTAATTTTTCAACTATATATTGCAAACTAATTTTTCACTTATGAAGGAAAAAACTCCTGCCGCAACTGTATCTTCAAAAGGTGCTTCATCTGTTTTGTTCGACAAGGCGAATTATGTTTGGATGGCCATTGGTGCAGCCGTGCTTGCCATCGGCATGTTGCTGATGACCGGTGGCAAAAATCCTCCGAACGAATTTGATACGGCAGTAGTGTACAGCACCACTCGTATCACGGTGGCGCCATTGCTTATCCTGGCAGGATTTGCCATTGAGATTTATGCAATATTTAAAAAGCCGAAGGCGGTAAAAGTAGCATAAAAGCAGCTGGTTGTTGCTTTTCAACTGATGTAATTATGAATTTAATCGATGCGATCATCATCGCAATTGTAGAAGGAATTACAGAGTTTCTTCCTGTTTCGTCTACCGGCCACATGATTATTGCCAGCACCCTTCTTGGAATTGAGTCCGACAGCTTTACAAAAACGTATGAGGTGGCCATTCAGTTTGGTGCTATCCTTTCTGTTTTAGTATTATACCACAAACGATTTTTTCCATTAAACCGCTGGAGCTTTTATTTTAAGCTGCTGGTGGCTGTTGTGCCGGCGTTGGTGCTGGGCGCTTTGTTTGCAAGTAAGATCGACGACTTACTCGAAAGCCCGCTGACCGTTGCCATTTCCTTATTTGCGGGTGGGTTTGTATTACTTTTTATTGATAAGATGTTTAATCGGCCAAAAATAAGTTCCGACAATGAACTTGGGTATAAACAAGCTTTTATTATCGGTATTTGGCAATGCGTTGCAATGATTCCCGGTGTTAGCCGCAGTGCAGCAAGCATTATTGGCGGAATGCAGCAGCGTCTTGACCGAAATCTTGCTGCCGAATTTTCGTTTTTTCTTGCGATTCCTACTATGGCGGCCGCAACCGGATATAAACTTTTAAAAACTTATCAGGATCATCCTGAAGTGCTGACAAACAGCGACAATTTGCTGGCTCTTTTTGTCGGTAATATCGTAGCGTTTATTGTAGCATTAATGGCAATTAAGTTTTTTATCGGATATATTCAGAAATACGGTTTCCGTTTGTTTGGTTGGTACAGAATTGCTGTGGGAGCCGCTTTGCTGATTCTTATTTATACAGGAGTTTTATAGCCGTTAATGGCTTGTGTAGGCCGCACATGCAATGCTCACTTTTGCATTGCACTCTGTTACCAAGATGGCGGCGCAAGCTTCAAGGGTGGCGCCTGTGGTAACTACATCGTCCACCAGTAGAATATGCTTGCCATTGAGTTGATTTCGATCCCTCACTTCAAAGGCATTGCTCATTGTTCGCCAGCGTTCAATGCGGTTTTTTTGCGTTTGCGTTTCAGTAGAAACGATTCGTGCCACAGCCTGCTCAAGCACCGGACGATGTATGTGTTGCGCAATACCGTCGGCAACAATGGCTGCCTGATTATAGCCGCGCCTTCTCTCTTTTGCTGCATTTAGCGGCATGGGAATTATATAATCGATGTAATGATGCCAATCCGATTTTAGTAATGCTAAACCCGTTTCCTTGCCTAAAAAACTTCCTGCTGCACGAACGCCTTTGTACTTCAAAGCTATCATCAAACTTTGTACAATACTGTCTTTGGTAAAATAGAAGGTTGCTGCCGCGTGCTCAATGGCAACCCTCCCGTAAAAAGTAGTGGCTACCGGATTTTCCGGTATGTTGAAGAACCCGGTATGAGGTAAACACGAAAAACATTTTGTGCAGAGTACCGCGTCGCCTGAATAAACTTCCCGGTAACAGGCAACGCAATTGTGCGGAAAAAACAATTGCAGCAAACTGCTGAAGTAGGATGGTACGGTTATCTTCATCTTAACAATAGCTAATGTAAGCGATTGTTGCGGAATCCATTTTTAAAAAAGCATTCGGTAAAGCGCTTCAACCTTTGAAACCTCTTTTATTTCGATAGTAAACTTCTGATTTTCGAACGATTTTTTGTTGTGTGCAGATATGAAAATCCGCTCGAAGCCGAGCTTCTCCGCTTCGGCGATACGTTGTTCGATGCGGTTCACCGCTCTTATTTCACCATTCAACCCTATTTCGCCGGCAAAACAATCTTTATGTGAAACCGGCTTGTCTTCATACGACGAAAGCAAGGCAGTGATGATGGACATATCTATCGATGGATCTTCCATCTTTAAACCGCCGGCAATGTTCACAAACACATCTTTCATTGCGAATTGGAAACCGCCTCTTTTCTCCAATACTGCAAGGAGCAACTGTAAGCGTCTCAAGTCGTAGCCCGACACCGTGCGCTGTGGTGTGCCGTACACACTGGGTGTAACCAGCGCCTGCACTTCTATCAGCAGCGGGCGCATACCTTCGAGGCTTGCCGCTATTGCGGTACCGCTTAACACCTCATCTCCTTTTTGCGAAATCAATATTTCGGACGGATTGCTAACCGCTCTCATTCCACCTGCATTCATTTCATAAATTCCCAATTCGTTCGTACTGCCGAAACGGTTTTTTAGCGTGCGAAGAATTCTATAGGCGTAGTGACGGTCGCCCTCAAACTGTAATACTGTATCAACCATGTGTTCCAAAATTTTCGGCCCGGCAATATTCCCGTCTTTGGTGATGTGACCAATCAAAAAAACCGGTGTTGCCGTGTCTTTTGCGTAGCGCTGAAACTCCGCCGCACACTCTTTAATTTGCGACACCGACCCCGATGGCGAATCAATCAGGTTGCTTTCGATTGTTTGTATAGAATCAACAATCACTATATCGGGCCGAAGCTTTTTTATTTCGCTGAAGATGATGTTGGTTTTCGTTTCAATCAACAGGTAAAAGTTTTCCGGATGCATTCCTATCCGGTTGGCGCGCATTTTAATTTGCTGTGCGCTTTCTTCTCCGCTGATATACAAAACTTTTTTGTTGGTGAACGAAAGACCGGTTTGCAAAAACAAAGTGCTCTTGCCAATGCCGGGTTCACCCGCCACCAGTACAATGCTTCCTTTTACGATGCCGCCGCCAAGCACGCGATTTAATTCATCGTCTTCAACCTGCATGCGTTGCTCATTACTGCCTTCTACTTCGTTTAGATGGAGCGCTTTGTTTTTCTTTGTTTCTGCATGTTCCTTCCAGCGTGCATCGCTTCCGGAAACGGGCTTCTCAATCACTTCTTGAACAAAGGTGTTCCAGGTTAAACAAGCGGGGCACTTGCCCAGCCATTTCGCACTTTCATACCCGCAATTGTTACAAAAAAAAGCTGTTTTAATCTTGCTCATGAAAATCAAATCAATCAGAAAAAAATAGGAAGAGGTGTTTGTGGAGAAAGGTAGTTTAAAAATCGTAAAAGGCCAGCAAAGTAGCTGACCTCTTACTTACTAACCCATTAAATTCAGCCACTAAATTACAAGATTGACCATGATTTCAAAATTATTTTTTGAAGATGTTGAAAACTTTTGCGGCTCGCTGACCAAAAGATGTATGACAAAACACGTAAATTTTAATGCAAAAATGTCATAATGACCTATAAACGTGCTTTAACAATATGCTTTTCAGCTTTTTAAGGAAAATGGATTTTAATTTGTTCAAAATTCAAGAATTTTAAAAGATATGACACCCGGAATTTTAATTGTTTCCCTCATCTTCGTCGGCATCAGTATGCTCGTGGGTTCAGTACTGAAGAGCAAGTTTGCCAAGTACAGCCAACATCCGTTAAGCAGTGGACTTTCAGGGAAGGAAGTAGCTGAGAAGATGCTCCGCGACTATAATATTTACGACGTAAAAGTGGTATCGGTTGAAGGCCATTTAACCGACCATTACAATCCTGCAAATAAGACGGTAAACCTTAGCCCTGAGGTGTTTCACGGCAATAGCATTGCGGCGGCGGGCATTGCAGCTCACGAGTGTGGCCATGCGGTGCAACATGCTACTGCTTATAGCTGGCTGACGATGCGGACCCGTTTGGTTCCATTCGTGCAGTTCAGCAGTTCTATTGTGCAGTGGGTGCTTCTGGCAGGTATACTAATGATTAACGCATTTCCCGGCTTGTTGCTGATTGGAATCGGCTTGTTTGCCTTAACCACAATTTTTTCGGTGGTTACGCTACCCGTTGAGTTTGACGCCAGCAACCGTGCGCTTGCCTGGCTTAACCGCGCCAATATCACCACCACCCGCGAGCACGGAGAAGCAAAAGATGCTCTGAAGTGGGCTGCCTTAACGTATGTAGTAGCCGCACTTGCTTCTATTGCTACGCTGGTACAGTATATACTGATATTTTTGTCGGGCCGGAACCGTGATTAATGAAGACGGTTTTGCCGCATGACCGCCTGAACGAAGCACTGAAACAAGAAGGCTGCTTTTTAACGAGGCAGCCTTCCTATTTTACAATTTGATTTCTTCCATATTTGCATCGAAAAAATGAAATTCGGTAAGGAAGTAGTCGTTATTGGCTTTGATGGAGATATTGATTTTATACTTCCACTGCCACCTTCTCTTTATCGACCACAATCCTCTCACCAAGTGCGAATAAACAATTGGATGAACAAAAAGCGTAAGGTTTTTATGACGGTGGGTTAGCAAATAATGCAATCTTTTTTCTATTTCGTCTACAAGTAAAATAGTAGACTGAATTTTTCCGCTGCCGTTGCATGTTGGACAGGTTTCAGCGGTATTGATGCTCATTTCGGGCTTCATGCGTTGCCGGGTGATTTGCATTAACCCAAACTTCGAGATGGGCAGTACAGCGTGCTTGGCCCGGTCCGACTTCATAAACCTTTCCATTGCCTCCTGAAGCCTGCGCTTATTTTCAGGAAGTTTCATATCTATAAAATCAACAACTATAATTCCGCCGATATCGCGTAAGCGAAGTTGTCGCGCAATTTCTTCCGCCGCCTCCAGATTTGTTTCCAGGGCGTTTTCTTCCTGGCTGTTACTTACGCTTTTGTATCCGCTGTTTACGTCGATTACGTGCAGCGCTTCTGTGTGCTCGATAATTAAATAGGCGCCGCTGTTTAGGGTAACTGTTTTTCCAAAAGAGCCCTTTACCTGGCGTGTAACTCCATAATGGTCAAAGATGGGGTTGCCATTGTGGTACATGCTCACAATGTCTGCCTTTTCCGGAGCAATTTTTTGGATATACGAGCGTGTGTCGGTATAAATATTCTTATCGTTGGTAACAATGCGGTTAAAGTCTTCGTTCAGCAAATCGCGAAGCATGCTGGTGGCTTTTCCTTGTTCGCTTAACACCTTCACCGGAGCTTCGGCGTTTCGCAGATTTTGTTGGATGGTCTTCCACATTTGCACGAGCTCATTCAGGTCTTCGTGCAACTCAGCAGTGTTTTTTCCTTCAGCGGCTGTGCGTACAATTACGCCAAAGTTTTTCGGACGGATGGCTTCAACAATTTTATGAAGTCGTTTTTTCTCATCGCTGCTGTGCACTTTTTTGCTCACGGCAATGATTTCGTTAAACGGGGTAAGTACTACAAAGCGGCCGGGAAGCGAAATTTCGCAACTGAGGCGTGGGCCTTTTGCAGCAATAGGCTCTTTCAGTATCTGAACTAAAATATTGGGCTTTCCATTTAAAACATCGTTGATTTTTCCGGTTTTTACAATTTCCGCTTCGGGTTGAAAGGTATTGAAGTCGAAGCCGCCGGGCGATTTGTCGTTAATGGCAAGCTGTGTAAATTTTAAAACGGAACGGATGTAGGGGCTAAGGTCGGTATAATGCAGGAAGGCATCTTTTTCAAATCCTACATCTACAAATGCGGCGTTCAGGCCGGGTATCAGTTTCTTTACTTTACCTAAGTATAAATCGCCTACAGCAAAACTTGCGTCGGCTTTTTCATGGTGTAATTCTACGAGTTTCTTATCCTCAAGTAAAGCTATTTCAACGCCGTTGGCGGCAGAGTTAATAACTAGTTCTTTGTTCACAAATGCAACTTTTTAAAATGATCTCATTTCCCTATAAGCAATAAAAGTTCAGTGCGCATCGGCACACCGGCATTCCACACTCATCGGCCACAGTAAATTATTTGATAAGGAAAGGTAAGTTGCAGGGCAGAAAAATCAGGAATGAGAAAGTAGGAATGCCGCTCAATTTAAGCGGCATTGCTTTATCTTATCTCTTCTTCTTATGACGGTTTTTTCTAAGTCTTTTTTTACGCTTATGCGTTGCTATTTTATGACGTTTTCTTTTTTTACCACAAGGCATTTTTGTTCTGTTTATGTTTAAAAATTAATGTAACTGTAGCTGTTTTATGCGCTCGTTAATTTCTTGTTTCGCTTCCGGAATGGCAATTTTTTCTTCAGCAGTTTTATACCACTTAATTGCATTCGGCTTATCGCCTTTTCTGTCGTAAGTCTCCGCAATATGAAAAACAGCCTGTAGGTTATCGGGATCTTTTTCCAATACTTTTTCAAAGCGCTCAATTGCCTTATCGAACTGGCCGCTTTTTACGCCACCCATTCCAAGCATCAGGTTAGCGTACACATTTCCGGGATCTTTGTCCGTTACCTCCCGCAACAAGCTAATGCCCGCCATTGGGTTATCGGAAAAATTGCCGAATAAATAAGCAGCCCCAAGTCCCACTTTCGCCGAATCGTTTGCGGGATCAAGAACCAAAACCTTTTCAAAAAGCTCTTTTGTTTGTTGTCCAATCCACTTTTGCATAGGTACATTTTCCTCTGCCATAAGGTTATCTAACATCAAACGGGCAGCAAAGGTGAGCTTTTTTTGAGAATTTTCCAACTTCCCGATTTTGCCAATATAGTAAGCGCCTAAAATGTGATTGTGAATCGAATCGATCCAAAAAGAGGCAATACTTTGGTAAACGGCTGCATCGCCCTCCGTGCCGGTAAGTTTTTGCTCCAGATTTTTAATAAACGATTGCTGTGCGGACGACAGCGTATTTTCTGTTTGTGTAATTACGTATCCGGTGGTGTATGCCATCGATGCGGAGTCGGTGGAGGTGTGCGCATGGTCGTCCGACTTTGCCACCGGCTTTTTTTCTTTAGTTCCGGGCGGAACAATGTTGCCAAAAGCAAAAAGTAAAATGGTTGCAATAAGCCCTGCCGAAAGCAAAACAATTTGTTGTTTTTTCACACAAAGAATTTTGCCAAAGTTATTATGGCTTCAGCATTTCCTTAACCTCATTAACGAATTCTTTTGAAGGCTTGAATGCCGGAATATAATGTTCGGGAATTTCAACGGCGATATTCTTTTTAATGTTGCGGCCAATTTTTGCAGCGCGTTTTTTTGTGATGAAGCTTCCAAATCCCCGAATGTAAATATTCTCGCCGCGCGACAGATTATCTTTAATTTCCTTCAAAAGTGTTTCAAGCGTTACCAGTACATCAACCTTAGGGATGCCCGTCTTTTCCGAAATATTATTGATTAAGTCTGACTTTCTCATCGGTAATGAATTGTTTTATATTGTTTAATTTGTGAATCGTTTACCCTCACAAAAATCTGACCAAAAGATAAAGATATAAATTTCTAAAAGATGTTTTGGATTGATGGTGAGATTTTTAATTTATTAAGCAGATGATGAATACAAAGGCCTGGTACCGGAGCACTGGCTTTACCATTGCCATCCATTTTACTTTTTGGTCGGCTTTTGTTTTGCTGCCCTTCTTTTTAAGGAGTAACGTAGATGTAGCCGGTGCACCACCCGCCCAAGGCTTTCAGCACACCCTAAATGTGATAAGAAAATCGCTAACGCTCACCATCTTCTTTAATCTTATCGACATCGCATTCTTTTATTTAAACGCATTACTGCTGATGCCGCGGTTGTTAAGCCGTAGCAAACCGGTACAGTACATCGTTATCACCACTATATGTATTTTCATTTTTGCATACGCACTTTATTACTTCCGGCTGGCTTTAACGGGAAAAGAATTTGTTTGGCGTTTTCCGGTTTTTTCCTTTTTAGAGATATTGTTTTTTCTGGCGGTGAGCATGGTGTACCGCTTTCTTGCCGACCGGCGGAAATATGATAAGTGGGTACAAGACCGCGAAAACGAAAACCTACGCACCGAACTGCTGTTTCTGCGTAACCAAATCAGCCCTCACTTCATGTTCAATGTCATCAATAACATTGTTGCGCTTTCACGCACCCAGCCAAACCAAGTGGAAACCTTTCTGATTCGCCTTTCCAATTTAATGCGCTATATGCTTTACGAAACCAAAGCAGAGAAGGTGTCGCTCCAAAAAGAACTGCATTATCTCGAAAACTACATCCACCTTCAGAAACTACGCTTCGATGAAGATGTCGAAATCCATTATTCGGAACAATGTACCGACAAATCACGATTGATAGAGCCGATGCTGCTGATTCCTTTTGTAGAAAACGCATTCAAGCATGGTGGCAGCATTTCAGGGCCAACAGTAATTACCGTTGCTGCCAAACAAGAGGGCAATCAGTTTATTTTTCTGGTAGAAAATACCTACATCAAAAATCAGCGTACGCTAAAAGATAACAGCTCCGGTATCGGGCTGCAAAACGTTAAACGAAGGCTTAAATTACTCTATCAAAATGATCACCTGCTTACCTTTAATGCTTGCGGCAACATTTTTAAAGCCGAATTAACCTTACATCTTATATGATAAATTGCATTGCTGTTGACGATGAAAAACTTGCCCTCGATTTGTTGGAAGATAATATTAAGCAGGTGCCCTTTTTGAACTTGCTAAAACGTTGTAAGTCGCCGCTTGAAGCCATCGAGGTATTAAATGCAGAAAAAGTTGATCTTATATTTTTAGATGTGCAGATGCCCGGATTAACCGGCATGCAGTTTCTCGAGTCGCAGGACAATGCGCCGATGGTTGTGTTAATTACGGCCTACGAAAATTATGCGCTCGATGCGTTTAAGTATGATGTTGTAGACTATCTTGTAAAACGCGTTTCTGTTGAGCGGTTTTTGAAAGCCTGCAACAAGGTCCGCGATCTGTATCAACTGCGGGTGGCCGGCGAAGTTGGAGATAGAAATTACTTTTTTGTAAATGCCGATTATAAGCAGATTCGCATAAAGTTCAACGATATTGTTTTTATAGAAGGGATGAAAGACTATGTGAAGATCCATTTAGCCTCGGAAAACCGCCCGGTGATTACGCGGATGAGCCTGAAGCTGATCGAGGATAAGTTGCCCGCAAAACATTTTATGCGTATTCATAAATCCTATATTGTTTCGCTCGAGAAGATAGCTGCCGTCAAAAAAGGGTTTGTACAGATAGCCGCCGCAGAAATTCCGGTGAGCGACAACTATAAGCAACCGCTTGCACAAGCTCTTGGAATAGGAATTGATTAAAAAGAAGCGAATGATTGAAAGGCTGATTTTTGTCATAACTGTAATTCCCGGTTTTCCGAAATTTGCATTTGTTCTTAAATTTTCTACCTAAAACACCATTTATGAAGATAACCGCTTCTTTGCACCCCTTGTGTAAGTCGTTTTCAGCAACTGTTGTTGCATTTTTTTCTCTTTTAGTTTTCTCATCGTGTAATACAAACAAAGGCGGCGATGCCGCAGCGTTTAAGATGGTTGATACCGTCCTTACCGGAACGGTTACGGCCGAGCTTACGGCGCCTCCGATGGTGCCCAAGCCCTTAACTTATACTTCGCCCAAGCGCGTAAAAGTTGAGATGGAAGTGATTGAAAAAGTGATGCAGATATCCGATAATACCGAATATACTTTCTGGACATTCGGCGGTTCTGTTCCGGGCAGCTTTATCAGAGTGCGACAGGGCGACCTTGTGGATTTTACGCTTAAAAATGCTTCGAACAGTAAAGTGTCGCACAATATCGATTTCCATGCCTGTACCGGCCCCGGCGGTGGAGCCGAAGCCAGCAATACCGCTCCCGGCCAGTCTACTAATTTCCAGTTCAGGGCGTTGCAGCCCGGGCTGTTTGTTTATCACTGTGCAACCGGCCCTGTTGGAATGCATATTGCCAATGGTATGTATGGATTGATATTGGTTGAACCCGTTGGCGGACTTCCGAAAGTAGATAAAGAGTTTTATGTAATGCAAGGCGATTTTTACACCACCGGCGCTTTTGAGGACCCGGGCTTGCAAGAATTTAATCAGGAAAAAGCGGTGAACGAAAATCCTGATTATGTATTGTTCAACGGCCGCGTACGCTCTACTACCGGCAAAAATGCTTTGCAGGCAAATGTGGGCGAGTCAGTGCGTTTGTATGTAGGAAACGGAGGTCCCAACCTCACCTCTTCTTTTCACGTAATAGGCGAAATTTTTAATACAGTTTACATGGAAGGTGGCAGCCTTCTTAACCATAACGTACAAACCACGCTGGTTCCGGCGGGCGGCTCAACTATCGTAGATATGAAAATGGAAGTTCCGGGCGTGTATAATCTGGTGGATCATGCGCTTTTCCGTGCTTTCCACAAAGGCGCTATTGCGCAGATTAAAGTTTCCGGCAAGGAGGATCCTTCCATCTTTCATCCAAATAAAAAATAGTGCGTCGTTCTAAGTGGATGGCTGCCTGGTGCCTCGTTCTTTGCCTTTCTTTTTCTGTTGCTGCACAATCCGGAAAAATGGTAAAAGTGAAGGGCGGCGAATACCTGTCGTTTTTTAAGAAAGAGAACAACAAGCCGGTTAATGTAAAGCCTTTTTACCTCGGCGAAACCGCGGTTACAAATGCGGAGTTCAGGGAATTTGTAAAACAAAATCCGTCGTGGCGAAAATCGAAAGTGAACCGGCTGTATGCCGACTCAAATTATTTAAAGCATTGGTCGGCCGATCTCAGCTTCAGTTCATCGTTGGCACAATCGCCCGTTGTAAACGTTTCGTGGTTTGCAGCGGCGGCATACTGTAAGTGGGCAGGAGCACGTTTACCGTCCGTGGCTGAATGGGAGCTCGCGGCCGCCGGAAAGCCGCAGCACATTCCATTTCCTTCGCTCACCGATTATGTGCTTAACTGGTATAAACGTCCAAATCCGAAACAGTTGCCGCCGGTAAAATCTGCTTATAAAAACGAATACGGTTTGTACGACATGCACGGCCTTATTTGGGAGTGGACTTTCGATTTCAACAGCTTCATCAGCAAAGGCGACTCGCGGGGAAACGCCGATGACGAGTTGAAAGCATTTTGTGCAGCAGGTGCGTTGGATGTGAACGATAAAAACGATTATGCGGGCTATCTGCGATTCAGCTATCGCGGTAGCTTAAAAGGAAATTTTTGCATCGAAAACCTCGGCTTCCGGTGCGCCAAAAACTTATAGATATGAAAACTATCATTCTCTCAATACTGATCATCGGTCTTATTTCTTGTTCAGAATCGGAATCGGCAACTGCAAAAAAACAATGTTGCAGTGCTCCGAAAAAGCAGGCCGCTGCAGCCGCTGCTATCGATACTTCGCAGAGCTTATACAGCATTGATGCGAGCTTCACCAATCAGAACAATCAAACACTGCAATTGCGCTCGTTTAGCGGGAAGCCTGTGGTAATGGGAATGATATTTACGCACTGCGGATATGCCTGTCCTAAACTTACGGCCGACATACAATCGATAGAAAAACAATTGGGCGAACATAAAAATGATGTGCACTACCTCCTTGTTTCGTTTGATGTAGAAAGAGACGACCCCAAACAACTGAGGGCATTTGCAAAAACCTACGGACTTGATGAGAACTTCAGCTTGCTGCACGGGGATGAAGACGCCGTTAGAATGCTCTCTGTTTTGCTGAATGTACAGTATGAGAAGGATGCAGATGGAAACTTTTCTCATAGCAACCTGGTATCGGTGCTCGATGAATATGGGAATCTCGTGTTTAGGAAAGAAGGACTGGGCGCTGATCATTCCGAAACCGTTAAAGCAATAGAAGCGCTCTTGCACCGGAAAGCTTAACATGGTGGTGAAAGGCTTTTCAATAAATTTGCCCTGACACAACCACTGCAAACAATAGTTTATAGAAATCATGCTTTGCATTTATCATCATTCAACCGACCCATATTTTAACGTAGCCGCAGACGAATATATTCTGAAGCATATTGCCGACGATTGTTTTATGCTTTGGCGCAACGACAATGCAATTATTGTAGGACGCTACCAAAATACGCTGTCGGAAATCAACTACGATTATGTGAAGGATAACAAGATTGCCGTTGTGAGGCGCATTTCGGGCGGCGGAGCGGTTTATCACGATCTTGGGAACCTCAATTTTTCTTTTACACAAACAGGTAAGGACTCTTGCCTGATGGATTTTGAAAAATATACAAAGCCAATTGTTGATGTCCTTAATCAATTAGGTGTTCAGGCCCGGTTCGAGGGACGAAACGACATCACCATCGATGGAAAGAAAATAGCCGGAAATGCCGAGCATATCTATCGCAATAAAATCCTTCATCATGGCTGCATTTTGTTTTCTTCCGAAATGAAAAATGTAGGCGAGGCGCTGCGCATAAATCCGGTAAAATACACCGATAAAGCGGTGAAATCTGTTCCAAAGCGTGTTACTAATATTTCGGAGCATCTTCCTTCTCCGTTATCCATTGAAGCGTTTACAAAGATGTTGATGGATTATGTGGTTGCAACAACACCCGGCTGTCAAATGTACACGTTTACAGCGGATGATATTGCGGCTATTCAGAAGCTTCGCGATGAAAAATATGCCACACAGGAATGGAACTTCGGTGAATCGCCCGACTATAATTTCCGGAAGGCCATCAGAACAAATGGAGGTGTAATTGAAATGAACCTTGAGGTGAGCAAAGGAATAATAGAGGCCGTTAAAATTTACGGCGATTTCTTTGCTGAAAAGGACATCCGTGATGTGGAAGCAGCACTGGTGGGCATTGCGCATAACGAGCCTGCCATTCTCAGCGCGCTGCAACCGCTTAAAATAGAACAATATTTTAAGAATATTACCGAAGCCGATCTGCTCGAATCCATGTTTTAAACTCTAAAACTGCCATTATGTTTTTTCAGCACGTTTACGACAAAACTTTAGCGCACAGCAGCTATCTTATCGGATGTCAGCAATCCGGTACCGCAATGGTAATTGATGCAAAGCGCGATGTAGACACCTATCTGCAAATAGCCAATGCCAATCAGTTGAAAATTACTCACATCACCGAAACGCATATCCACGCCGATTTCCTTTCAGGTTCACGTGAACTTGCGGCTGCAACGGGCGCAAAAATGTATTTGTCGGACGAAGGTGGAGCCGACTGGCAATACGAATTTGAACACGTTGGTTTAAAAGACGGCGACCTTATCCGTGTAGGAAATTTGTCGTTCGAGGTGTTACATACGCCGGGGCATACGCCCGAGAGCATCAGCTTTCTGCTGACAGACCATCCATCCTCTGATGTGCCTGTGATGCTGTTTACAGGCGATTTTGTTTTTGTTGGCGATGTAGGGCGCCCGGATTTATTGGAGGAAGCAGCCGGCATTGTGGGAACGAAAGAGCCCGGTGCAAGGGAGATGTATCGTTCGTTGCAGCGCTTTCTTGCCTTGCCCGATCATTTACAGTTATGGTCGGCCCATGGCGCAGGATCCGCTTGCGGCAAGGCTTTGGGCGCAGTACCCTCATCAACCGTGGGCTACGAAAAAATCCGAAACTGGGCGCTTCGGTTTGGAAAAGATGAAGAGGGATTTGTACAGCAGCTTCTCGACGGACAGCCGGAGCCGCCGAAATATTTTGCCATGATGAAGAAGCTGAATAAAATAGAGAGGCCGCTGCTTATTGAAGTTCCGAAAGCAAGAAAACTCACCGCAGCTGAATTTTCAGCCTTCGTAAACAAAGGCACTACAATTATCGATGCGCGGCCCAAACAAAAGTTTGCTTCAGGCTTTTTGCCCGGATCGATAAATATTCAGGGGAACAATTCGTTTGCCAATTGGTGCGGATGGTTTTTACAGTACGATGAAGATTTTGTATTGATTGCAGACGATGACCAAATCGAAGATCTGACAAGAAAGCTGATGCGAATTGGGCTCGACAACCTTTCGGGCTATGTTAACGATCCCATGCTTGCCGGTGTTCCGCTCCAAACTGTTGAAAGCATTGCTGCAGAAGAGCTTGATGCCGTTGCAGACAATCCCGGTTATCAGCTGATTGATGTTCGTGCGGCTACCGAATTTAACGCCGGAACCATCGGTGATGCAAAGCATGTTTTTCTTGGTACGATAGAAGACAATCTGCATAAAATAAATCCCGATTCTACGGTGGTGGTTTTTTGTCAGGCCGGCGACCGCTCGTCCATCGGCTATTCTATTTTAAAGAAGAATGGATTTAATAAAGTATTGAATTATCCGGGAGGAATGAAAGAATGGAAAGAATATTCGGAACATACACCCAAATCTATAAACGCTTAAAACTGAAACATTGAAAAATTTATTTATTACCGCAACTGCTGCTGTGCTATTGTTTAGCAGTTGTTCCGACCCGGCAGAAATGCACGAAACGAAAGCGGATTCTTCGAGCGCCGTAAAATTGAACGATCCGGAAGAGGCGGACGAACATCAACACGATGATCACGGCAGTGAGGCGATAGAACTTAACGACGGCAAGAAATGGACGGTGAACGCTGAAATGAAGCCCTTCATTGCAAACAGTGAAAAGTTGGTGACAGATTATAAGCAGTCGGGAAGCGCTGACTACCGGAAGTTAGCCGAACAGTTAAGTGCTGAAAACGATAAGCTGATAAAAAGCTGTACGATGGAAGGGAAAAGCCATGATGAACTGCATAAGTGGCTGCATCCTCATTTAGAGCTGGTGAAGCAATTGAAAGAAGTGTCTGAACAACGGCATGCCGACGCAGTGGTGTCGAATTTAGAAACTTCGTTTAAAGACTTTCACACCTATTTTGAATAGGCCGATCGTTATCGGCTGTTCAACATCTGAAGGAAGTCATCTTCGGAAATAATTTTTACCGAATTCATTTTTTTTGCTTTTTCGAGCTTGCTGCCCGCGTCGTCGCCAACAATCAGGAAGTTGAGTTTACTGCTTACGCCGCTTACTATTTTGCCTCCGGCATCCTCTACCATTTGTTCGGCTTCACTTCTTTTCAGCTTGTTTAAAGTTCCGGTGAAGAGAAAGGTTTGCCCGTGCAGCACGTCGTTGCCGGTGGTTTTTTTTTCGTTCTCAAACTGCAGGCCGGCGTCTTTTAGTTGATGCAGCATGTGAAGGTTTTCGGGCGTATGAAAAAATTCATAAACGCTGCCTGCTACTTTAGGGCCGATGTCTTCCAGTTGCATTAGTTTTTCAATGTTGAAGTGCTGTAGGTCGAGCAGGTTGTTCACTGCGTTGGCGAGTGTTTTAGCGGTGGTTTCGCCAACGTAACGGATGCCGAGTGCAAAAATCAGCCGGTTTAATGTTTGGGATTTGCTTGCTTCTATAGCAACCTTAAGGTTTTCAATTGACTTTGGACCGAAGCCGCCGAGCTGTGCAATTTCAAAATAGTTTAGCTGATAAATTCCCGGGATAGTTGACAGCAAGCCCATCTCGTAAAAACGGCGGATATTCGATTCGCCGAGGCTTTTAATGTCCATTCCACCTTTTGAAACAAAGTGAATGAGTCGTTCAAGTACCTGCGCGTCGCATGCGGGGTTCATACAGCGCCATGCACTTTCGCCGGTGGGCTTATGGAGAGGGGTTGCACAAACGGGACAATTATCAGGGAAGATGATTTCGGCTTCGTTGCCTTGCCTTATTTCCGCCATCGACTTTACGATGTAGGGAATTACGTCTCCTGCGCGTTCCACTAAAACGGTATCGCCAATCTTCAAATCCTTCTCCCTGATTACATCTTCATTAAACAGCGAAACTGATGTTACCGTAACGCCGCCGATGTAAACAGGATCTATTTTGGCAACGGGCGTTATGCTACCGGTGCGGCCCACCTGAAACTCTACGGCCGTAAGCTTCGAAGTCGCCTGACGAGCCTTAAATTTAAAAGCGATTGCCCACCGCGGATGATGGGTGGTCATTCCCAACTTCTCCTGCAATGTAAGGCTGTCCACTTTAATTACCATACCATCAATTTCGTAATCAAGATCGTCGCGTTTTTCTTCAAACGTCTTACAGTAATCGATCACGTCTTCAATTCCGTTTACTGTTGTTGCTTCTTTTTCCGGACTTCTGAAACCCAGTTGCCACAATAGTTTCAGCGTGTTGTGATGCGATTGCAGCAAGGGTGTTAAAGGCTGTCCGGGCAGGGTAGTAACATCGCTTACATGGTATAGAAATGCCTCAAGCCCACGTTTTGCCACTTCGTTCGGATCTACCATACGCAACGAACCGGCGGCTGCATTTCTTGGATTGGCAAGGGGCGGAAGTCCGGCAGCAGCCCGCTCGTCATTAAATTTTTGAAAGGTGGATTTGTTGATGAGTACTTCGCCACGGATCTCGATTTGCTGGATGCCGTAATCTGAGAAGTTAGCCGACAAAGGGATACTTTTTATTTGGCGGATGTTGGTGGTTATTTCGTCGCCGGTTACACCGTTGCCACGAGTGGCGCCGCGCAGCAGCAGGTTGTTTTCGTAGATGAGCGAAATGCTGGCGCCATCGAATTTGGGCTCGATGCTGTACTGGATATTTTGTTCGCCGGAAAGCTCGCGTACTTTTCTGTCCCAATTAATGAGGTCGGCTTCGTTGTAGCCGTTTTCGAGTGAGAGCATAGGAACGAGGTGTTGAACAGCCGGAAAATTTTTTGTAAGGCCATGGCCAACGCGCTGAGTGGGAGAATCAGCTGTTACGAGGTTTGGAAACTGTGTTTCTGTTTTTTTTAGCTGAGCATAAAGCCGGTCGAACTCGGAATCGGAAATCAGCGGGTCGGCCTGCACATAATATCGATATTCGTGAAAGCGGATGATGTTCCGGAGCTGTTGAATGGCGCCGGTATCGAATTGGTTTTCGTTGATGGATTGCAGTAGAGTAGATGTTTGTTGCTGAAGTTGGATGGTTTGGCTGCTGCTGTACATGCGGTAAAATTAGCCGAATAATTTTTAGCGCGGACTGTGGAAAAGCATCATTTATAGTTATCAGATGCAGCGTGCGACGCGGAAGAGGCCGGGCGGTGAGGCGAGCGATGATAACATAAAAAAGCTGCGCACTTTTTAAGCACGCAGCTGATAGGAGTGATGTTTTGTTTATGCCACCTTCAACATGCTGATCCGGCTTTTGTTGAATTGGTTTTTTGCATAGTCCAAATCGATGTTCAGGGCAGTTTCTCCGGCACCCGGCATACTGAACATGGCGTCGGTTAAAATGCTTTCGATAATGCTTCTTAAGCCCCTTGCACCGAGTTTGTACTCCAGGGCTTTTTCCACCATAAAATCGAGCGCTTCGTTGTTGACGGTAAGTGCGATTCCTTCCAATTCGAACAACTTAATGTATTGCTTGAGCAAGCTGTTTTTGGGTTCGGAAAGAATGGCGCGAAGGGTTGCTTTGTCGAGCGGATCGAGGTGGGTAACAATCGGAAGCCGGCCGAGTAATTCGGGAATGAGCCCAAACGATTTGAGGTCTTGTGCGTTTACAAAGCTGAGGAGGTTTTTTCGTTGAATTTCCTGCTCGTCTTTATTTACGTTGAAGCCGATGGCGTTTGTGTTTACGCGGCGCGCAATAATTTTATCGATACCATCGAATGCGCCTCCGCAAATGAAAAGAATGTTTGAGGTGTTTACCTTAATCATTTTTTGTTCGGGGTGCTTTCTTCCACCTTGTGGCGGCACAAGCACTTCGGTGCCTTCGAACATTTTTAAAAGGCCTTGCTGAACGCCTTCTCCGCTCACATCTCGGGTAATGGAAGGGTTATCGCCTTTGCGGGCAATTTTATCAATTTCATCTACATACACAATTCCTTTTTCGGCGGCTTCAACGTCGTAATTACAGTTTTGTAACAGGCGTGTGAGCATGCTTTCAACGTCTTCGCCCACATAGCCTGCCTCGGTAAATACGGTGGCGTCGACAATGGCGAACGGCACATTCAGCATACGGGCAATGGTTTTTGCCAGCAGTGTTTTTCCGGTACCGGTTTCGCCCACCATTACGATGTTGCTTTTTTCTATTTCAACATCGTCTGTTTGGTTTTTGTTAGAGATGCGTTTGTAATGATTATACACTGCAACCGATAAAACCTTTTTTGCATCTTCCTGACCAATGATGTATTGATCGAGGAATTGTTTTATTTCGATTGGTTTTTTTACGGTGAAGGATGCTCCTGCGGCGGAAGCGCTTCGGTTGGAGAGCTCCTGTGCTATAATTTCCTGTGCGTGTTCTACACAACTTTCGCAAATATGCCCTTCCTGCCCGGCTATCAAGATTTTTACTTCGTCACGGGTTCGTTTACAAAAGGAGCAATGCAGATGGGTTTGTTTTGCCATATTTTACGGAAAAAATTAAGCAGCAAATTTACGCGCCATTCTCTTAAGAAGGGATTAATATTCGGCCTCCTTTTATGAGTAAAAAAAAGCTGCCGTTTTTGCGGCAGCTTCGTTTATAGTTTATCCAGTATCCTGTCAACAATTCCGTACTCAATAGCTTGTTGTGCATCCATCCAGTAGTCGCGGTCAAAATCTTTCAGAATTTTTTCTACCGTATGGCCGCAGTTTTCTGCAAGAATTTCGGCGCCGAGCTTTTTGGTTTTTTCAATTTGTTCGGCCTGAATTTCAATATCGGCAGAGGTGGCCCTTAAGTATCCGCCAAGGCTTGGCTGGTGAATCATTACTTCGCCATGCGGATAAATGAAGCGGCGTCCTTTTTCGCCCACACTTAATAAAATGGAGCCCATGCTTGCGGCAAGACCCATGCAGATGGTACTCACCGGCGATGAGATGAGTTTAATGGTATCGTAAATTACCATGCCGCTGGTAACCATTCCGCCGGGACTGTTGATAAAAAACCTGATTTCTTTTCCGGGGTTGTCGGCTTCAAGGAGGAGGAGTTTTGTAACCACTTCTTTTGCGGAACGGTCGTCTACCACACCCCATAGATACACTTCTCTTTTTTCGAGAAACATTTTCTCCATTCGCTTTAGTAGGAACTGCGATTTTTCTTCTTTGTCCGGCTTACCGATTTCTTCTTCGGGATCAGTGTCGGGTTGGTCGTCGAACCTGAACGGACGGTTCGCATATTTATTTGTCATCATGATTTAACGCTTATAGAAGTTCAGATTTTTTTTCTTTTCTTTCGTTTCGGTACAGCACTTCATCTACAATGCCGTATGCTTTTGCTTCGTCGGCGGTGAGCCAGTAGTCGCGGTCGCAGTCGGCGGCTACTTTGTCGATTGGCTGCCCGCTGTGGTGTGCAATAATTTCGTACAGTTCGTTTTTAATTTTTCGGATTTCTTTTGCGGTGATGGCGATGTCGGTAGCTTGTCCGCCAATGGCGCCGCTGGGCTGGTGCAGCATAATGCGGGCATGTTTTAAGGCGGTGCGTTTACCGGATACGCCGGCGCATAATAGAACGGCTCCCATGCTGGCTGCCATTCCGGTGCAGATGGTTGCCACTTCGGGATTGATGAACTGCATGGTGTCGTAAATACCCAAACCTGCATACACACTGCCTCCGGGGCTGTTAATGTACATCTGAATATCTCTCACTCTGTCGGTGCTCTCAAGAAATAGCAATTGTGCGGTAACAATGTTTGCTACGTAATCGTTTACGGCTTCGCCCATAAAGATAATCCGGTCCATCATCAGCCGGCTAAACACATCCATGCTGGCTACATTTAAAGGTCGTTCTTCAATAATATAAGGAGTAAGTGCAGTGGTTTGATGTTGGGAATAGTTGTGTAAAACAGCGCTGCTGATGCCTTTATGTTTCACAGCATAGTTTTGAAATTCTTTTTCAATATTCATTAAGAGTAATTTTAAATGAAAATAAGTGTTTGTGAGTGAAACGTTTTGTCCAAATATCATGCAAACAGTTTTTGTTGCCAAAAGGACAGTTAATATGAGCAGAGACTTATGAAGATGACGAGACCGGGTGATGCGATCCCTGTCAAGTTTATTATTCAAATTTTAAATCTTAGCTTTATTCCATCCGATAAAATTTCAAGACATAGACTTCTTCGGCGTACATTTTTTACGGCCTTGCCAAAATAAAATGAAAGGCCATTCGTTTAGAACCATGAGAATATTTTTGTTAAGCCTATTTATATTCTTAAATTTCCAGACATCAGCTCAGGTCTGCGCCGACTCTATCCATACCATAAAGTATACCTCAAACCTGTTCATCGAGAATGGCCAACCGCTTTCTTTAACAAAGATCCAGAACAAGGGACGTGTGGTTACTTCTTTCGGACGTTTCTCGAAAATAGTATTAAACATTCATGATGATGGGCGTATAAGATGGGCAAAGGAAATTGGGGATCGAAATACGTATACACGTAATTCCGTAATAGAGCATGAAAACAAATCTATTTTTCACGTTCGAGGACTCCTTTACCGCCGTCAAATTTCCCATCAAGTTTTACCATTTTGTCGCAAGATTCAATGGGTGCTAATATGTTTAGAGGAAAGTACACTTTGGGAGTGTACGGCGGCGCGTTCGATGCCGTTACAAAAGGGCCTAACAACGACCTTATTTTGGTTAGCAGATCTGCTAGCGGAATTGTAATAACAAGGGTTGATTCAGTTGGAAAAGTAACTTGGAACTAGGTGTTTGAGAAGTTGGCGGATGCGGGGCATATACTTACTGAAAACAGAGTTTGCTTTCTTGATAACAAAATATACATATTAGGAGGGTTCTATTGTGGATCATGCACGCCTGCAGGCAGTGGTATGTGGCTTATGATTACCGCTGCTGAAATGGAATTGTGCAAGCCTGCCCAAACAACGATTAAAGCAACGGAGGGTTTTTATAAATATTTCTGGCAACCGGTCTCAGGCATTACAGGAAGCGCAGCGGGCAACGTAATTACAGTTGCGCCTTCTTCAACCACTAAATACAAGGTAATAGCAACCTCTGATAAAGCTTGCGTATATTCAGACACGGCCACTATAGCCGTAAAAACCTGTTTAAACCAGGTGTATGTTCCAACGGCGTTTACACCCAATGACGACAATTTAAACGATTTGCTGCGGCCATCTTTCTCAAACACACCTGAATGGTTCGAATTCAAAATTTTTAACCGCTACGGGCAGCCTGTATTTTTAAGCAGTAAAGCCGGTGAAGGCTGGAACGGCAGCGTTGCCGGACAAAAGCAACCCTCATCTACCTTTGTTTGGTATTGCAGATACAAGTTCAAAAACGAGCCGGAAAAAATTCAAAAAGGAAGTTTTGTTTTGTTGAGGTAAGCCCAAACTCACATCGGCCTGTCGAAAATATCCGTTTCATCCATGAAGGTTTTTGCGGTTTTCGGAAAAGCCAGAAAGCGAACGAACCGCATCTTTTTCCAGTGAAAGCTTTTCAGCAGTTCAGTTTTTTCAACAATCGAAATCATCACAAAAGTTGTGTAAATGTTTTGGTGGGTTAAAACCTGTTTATATTTTCCGGCAAAGATTATCGGATCTATGGAATCGATTTGAAACCTGTCAGCAAAAAACCGTCTGATTGTTTCCGCGCTCCACTTTACCGGTTTATCAGATTCCTCTGCATAAAACTCGTACAAATCGCGCCAAACATCTTTGGCTGTTCTTTTATTCACCAATACTTCATCCTGATAAATAATTATAAACTGAGTAAAGAAGCGATCTCTTTTTTTCGTCTTTTTTTCTCTTACCGGTAAATGACTGATCAGGTTTCGTTTAAATGCCGTACAAATGTCGCGCATCGGGCAGTCGCTGCAAATGGGTGAAGGTTTGCAAACGGTAGCGCCAAAATCCATAATAGCCTGATTATACAAGGCCGGATTAGCTGTACCCAGATTTTTTACCGCCAGTTCCTGAAACTGTTTTTTACCCGCGTTGGTATCTATCGGCGTTTGGATGCCGTAGATTCTGGAGAGCACTCTAAACACATTACCATCTAAAACGGCATAAGGAAGGTTATATGCAAACGATGCAATGGCGGCCGCTGTGTAAGGCCCTATGCCTTTTAGTTTCAGCATATCGGAATAATGAGCAGGAAATTTTCCGTTGTACTTCTGCACAATTACCCTTGCAGTGTTTATCAGATTCCTGCAACGCGAATAATATCCAAGACCTTCCCATAGTTTAAAAACCGCCTCGTCTTTCGCCGCCGCAAGCTGCTGTATGGAAGGGTAGCTGTCAACAAACGCCTGGTAGTACTTACGCCCTTGTTCCACCCTTGTTTGTTGCAGAATAATTTCGCTGAGCCAGATTTTATACGGATCTTTTTCTCCTTTCCATGGCATGCTGCGGGTGTTGGCGCTTTTATTCCATTGTAGTAAACGTTCGGTAAACTGATTCATGAATGGGGCGAATGTATTTTATTTCGTGCAAAGGCTGCAACAGTAAGGCGTGCTCCAACAGCCGATAATTGTGATTGAGTCTGAACCATAATTCTTATTTTTGCGCCCATTAACAAACCGGCAAAACAAAATTTCATGTCAGTACTTGTAAATAAAAATTCTAAAGTTATTGTTCAGGGCTTTACAGGAACGGAGGGCAGTTTCCATGCTACGCAAATGATTGAATACGGAACCAATGTGGTTGGTGGCGTTACACCCAATAAAGGTGGAACGATGCATTTAGACCGTCCGGTTTTTAATACTGTATCCGACGCGGTGAAGGAAACGCAGGCCAACGTAAGCATCATTTTTGTACCGCCGGCATTTGCTGCCGATGCAATAATGGAAGCCGCTGAAGCCGGAATTGAATTGGTTGTTTGTATTACAGAAGGCATCCCGGTACAGGATATGGTGAAAGTAAAAAACTATTTGCTCGGTACTGAAACAAGGCTGATTGGCCCCAACTGTCCGGGCGTTATCACTGCTGGAGAAGCAAAAGTTGGAATTATGCCCGGATTTATTTTTAAAGCAGGAAGGATTGGAATCGTATCTAAATCGGGCACCCTCACATACGAAGCGGCCGATCAGGTGGTAAAAGCCGGATTGGGAATTTCTACTGCGATCGGAATCGGCGGCGATCCAATTATTGGAACAACAACGAAAGAAGCGGTAGAATTATTAATGAATGATTCCGAAACAGACGGTATTATTATGATAGGCGAAATTGGCGGCGGAATGGAAGCCGAAGCTGCCCGCTGGATAAAAGACAATGCGAAGAAACCGGTTGTTGGATTTATTGCCGGACAAACAGCGCCTCCGGGAAGGAGAATGGGCCATGCAGGCGCCATCATTGGAGGAGCAGAAGATACCGCTGAAGCCAAAATGAAAATTATGGCTGAGTGTGGCATTCACGTGGTGGCAAGTCCGGCCGACATAGGGAAAACGATGGCCGCCAACATTGCCAAATAAGCGGAACAGTTTTTTTGTAAACCCGGCAGCCGCCGGGTTTTTTTATATCCGATCGTGAAGCGGCCCATACTCGGGTTTGTATTCCCTTTTCCAACGCTTATGCGTCCATAAATAATTTGCGGGATTCTTTTTAATCGCCTCTTCAATAAAACGGATCATGTGTTTGGATATATAGCCATCCGGCGTTTCCCGTGGTGTTGTCGTCATTGTTTCCAAATGGGCTCTGTAGTAGCCGCGCTTTACTTTTTCGAAAGAAACCATTATCACCACAGTATTGTTCTTTTTTGCTCCTTTTTCGGGCCCGGTTACAAAAGGAGCAGCCACACCGAAAAACGGATACCAAAACGCCTTTTCCAGCTTTAATGTGCTTTGATCGGCCACAATGCCAATAGCATATTTGCCTTTACTGAGTTTGATGAACTGACTGGAAAAATCGTAGGCAGAAATGAGATAGGTGCCGAAGCGCTTCCGCATATTATAAATGATACGGTCGAAGGCTTTGTTTGCAATCGGCTTATAAACGCCAAGGAAGGGATACTGGCTGTAGTGGCCAAGCGCCAGGTTAATATACTCCCAGTTAAAGAAATGCCCGGAATGCAGTTGCACCCTGTTATGCGTATGATAATATTGATTCAGTTCTTCAAAATTGCCCGTCATTCTTTTTTCAAACGATTTTTTTGAAATCGAAATCAGCTTAATCATTTCAATAAATGAATCGGTAAAAAGCTGATAGAATTCCTTTTCAATTTTCAGCCGTTCGGCATCTGTTTTTTCGGGAAAAGCAATCTTCAGGTTTTTCTTCACTACCTCGCGCCGGTAACGAACAACGTAATAGATAATCAGGAAAGCAAGATCGCTGAGCAGGTACAGCAACCTGAAAGGAAGACGGCTCAGCAGATAAAAAAACGGAAATAGGATATAGTACATTACGATAAAAAGGCAAAGATACTGCTCCTCTAAAGTTTTGGATATTCGAAAAACCAAAACAGTTTCTCTATGTCTGCAAAATCGCTCCACAACTTAATGTCGCACTTCACCGCAAAAACACCGCAAGTGGGCATGTTATCAAGCTTTACGTTACACAGCCCGTTCACAAAATCGGTGATGCCCGGATTATGCGCAAACAGTGCCACCGTTTTGCAGTCGTTGCCGGCCGACGAGATAACTTCGTAAAAGCGCTCAGGCGCCGGATTGTATAGATTCGGCACAGTAAAGAA
Organism: Chitinophagaceae bacterium; assembly: GCA_039811185.1. Taxonomy (GTDB): domain Bacteria; phylum Bacteroidota; class Bacteroidia; order Chitinophagales; family Chitinophagaceae; genus JAEZDR01. The sequence continues at coordinate 372,456 of JBDHYF010000002.1, forward strand.
ATTGCTTTTTTTTACGTTCAGTTCTTTGGCAAAAATTTCGGCCGTTGTCAATGCCCTTAGTGCAGGACTGGTGTAAATGCAGTCGATGTTCACTTCCTTTTTTTTGAGGCGCTTTGCCATTTTTGGCGCGTCTTCAAACCCCCGCTCATTTAAAGGGCGGTCAAAATCGCTTGTGGTAATGTTTTCCCAACTGCTTTTTGCGTGTCGTACAATCAATAGTTTTTTCATAATTAAAAAGCGGCTTTTCAGCCGCCTGTTTTACCTCTTGTTTAATCTTTCTTCGTCGTCAACCGGAATCTGTCTGATAAAATTGTCGTAGGCATCATTGTCGTGATTGGAGTATGCCCCGTAAGCATCAATGCTATAGCCAATCAGTCCGTCGTTGGCTTCTATCACATAAAGTGCAGTCATCTCCGACGGATCGGAATCGCCTTCAAACCGATAAATTTTAATAATCTTTAGGTCCTGAGGCTGGTAAAATTTATTGTTACCTGCAGTGAATCCATTTTCGGAAATTTTGAATTCATTATCTTTTTTCTGAACCCTTAGCAACTCAAGAATTTGCGATAAGGTGTTCATTTTTTGGGTGCTGTCCATGCATTTGTTTTTGATGTAAATTCAAACAATATGCCTTTTTTATTACAGCAGCAGTTCAAATGCTTTTAATTTGTTGTACAGCGTTTTTCTGTCGATGTTCAACAGCTCTGCCGCTTTCGTTTTATTAAAGTTTACTTTTTTAAGTGCGTCAACAATGGTTTGGTATTCTGCCATATAAGCAACCGATTTCAGGTTTTTTGAGGTCGGCAAAACGCTGTCCATCGGCAAATTTTCCACTCCCACAGCGGGGTGCACGTCCATTTTCATCGCGTCGGCAGGAAACATCTTTTTTGTGATGGTGGGCCCGGTTGCAAGCAAAACAGCTTTTCTAATTACATTTCGGAGTTCGCGCAGATTGCCCGGCCAGCTGTAATGCATAAAGATGTCCATCACGGCCTTATCGAATCCTTTTACGTCTTTATCAATCTCCTTATTCGTCATCTTTAAGAAGAAGTCAGCGAAAAGTGCAATATCCTCTTTTCGTTCTCTTAGCGGCGGAATGGAAATTGAAAACTCGTTGAAGCGATGATAAAGGTCTTCCCGGAAGTTTCCCTGTTGATAGGCCAACTGCAGGTCTTCATTCGAAGCCACGATGATCCTTACGTCCAAATCAATCTCCTTGGTACCGCCTACGCGTTTCACTTTGCGTTCCTGGATTACCCGGAGCAGCGAGGCCTGAATATTATAGGAGAGATTGGAAACTTCATCTAGAAACAGGGTGCCGCCGTTCGCCAGTTCAAAGTGGCCGTCTTTATCGTTTATGGCTCCTGTGAAAGCGCCTTTTACGTAGCCGAAAAGTTCGCTCGCAGCCAGATCTTTGGAAAGTGTTCCGCAATCCATGGCAATAAAGGGTTTGTCGGCACGCTTGCTAAGCCGGTGAATCGTGCGCGCCATTACTTCTTTTCCGGTGCCGCTTTCGCCATACAGCATAACGCTGTAGTCGGTTGGAGCAACGAGGCTTATCTGGCGGTAGAGTTCTTTTGTTTGAGGCGCAACGCCCACAAGAAAATCGCCATTGCTGGTGAGGCGTTTATTGGCCGATGTAAAGGTTGTCTGCAACGATGCATGGCTGCCATTGGTTGCGCGGTTTGCATCGGATTTTTTTTCAAAGCTCTTTTCTATCAGGGCAATAATTTCGTCGGGCACTAATGGTTTAACAATATAGTCGAAAGCCCCAAGCTTAATTACGTTTACTGCTGTCTTTACATCTTCGTATCCGGTAAAAATAATTACGTTGGCATGTGGATCGATGGTTTTAATTTCTTGTAATAGCTTACCGCCGTCCAGGTCGCCAAGGCGATAGTCGCTCATTACTAAATCGAAATTGCCTTCTTTAAATTTTCTTAATGCCTTTGCACCGGAGTGCGCAAAATCTGTTTCATAGCCTCTTTTCGATAAAAGGTTTACCAGCAGGGAGCAGAGGTCGGTGTCGTCGTCAACAATCAATATTTTTTTCATCGGTTGGCTGATTTCAGGATTGAAGAATACTTAAAACCGGGCGTAATCCTTTGCGGCGTACAAGGCTGTAGCAAATAATCTGCCTGCAATCGCTGAAAACGAATATAAATGAATGAAGACAAACGGGCAAATGTTTTTACGGTTTGGGGACGCGCATGCCTACAGCGATTGAGCGAAATACCAAATGGTCATTTCAGCTTAGTTTGTTGCCAGATTTGAGTTTGCCGGCGGGAGACGGGCATAAACGCAGTAAGATTTGCCAACAGGCTGTAACGCTTGCTATTACTGATTTTGCGCTTTTGTGAATGTGGTATTAATATTGGTATGAATAATAAAATGATTGCCATGACTCCCCACGTGTTTAGCCCCGCGCAAAAAATTAAGAATCATTATCTCGCGCAAAAGCTCAATTTTTTGTTGAACATTTTGCGCGAAAGCCAAACCGGTTATGAAGAAATATCATCCGGGGTAAATGATAAGAACATCCAGAAAGCCATTGTTGGCCTTGCTATGGAATGCAGCCAGTACGTTCGTGAGCTATCCTCGCAAATTTCAAGTTTAGGTTCGGAACCAAAAAACGATGGGGTTGCCGATCAGGCTTATCCGTGGTATTCCACCGCATCACAAAACTGCGGCGAAGTATTGAACGTTTGCGGCAAGCGGGAGAGCCTTATTGTGAAGGCTTATCGTGAAGTATTGAACGATCCGTCGTTGAACCAGCATTTAAGAGCAAGAATCACCTACCAGCTTAACGGCATTTTGTATGCGTTCGTTCGGGTGAAACTCCTTAACAGCGCTACACGACATTAATGCAAGGGGCTGTTTTCAGCAAACGTCAGGCATAGTAATTGAATAAAACAGAGAAATTAAAAATGAATACCTATGAGTGCAGAACAAAAAATCAGTACCGGAATTGAAGAGCTAATAATCATTAACAACGACCGCTATCATGGCTACAAGAAAGCCGCCGATGAAACGGACGACGCTGCGTTAAAGGAGTTGTTCACAAAATACAGCATGCAAAGCCACCAGTGGGGAACGGACTTAAGGAAGTATTATTCTCATGTTGATACGCCCAACCGCGACGAAACTAAATTGTCCGGAAAGTTTTATCGTGTTTGGATGGATATTAAAGCCGCGCTAACCGGAAACGACCGTAAAGCTATTTTATCGTCCTGCGAGTATGGCGAGGACATTGCTAAGAAAACCTATTCAGAAGTATTGAAAGATACCGACAGCTTAAATTCAGAAGCCATGGCAGTTATCCGCGAGCAGCAGGCAGAACAATCGAAAGCACACGATTACATTAAACAGTTGAGAGACTCGGCATAGGTGTCGACTCAGCATTTTTTGGAGAGAGATGGGGTAAATGACTTCATCTCTTTTTTTATGCAACAGCAAGGCCGGATGCATCGGTTTCTTTGTTGATTGACTTTCTTGTAAGACTAAAAACCTCGGCGTCGCGGTTGTGATAACCCATTATTGCATCGCGAAACATTTCGGCCGCAATGATGGAGTAGGCGTTCCCTGCTAGGCCAAGGCCGAGGTTGAAGAAAATGTTTGGAAATTCTTCAACCGTTCCAATGCCGGGAATGCCGTCGGGCAAACTGTAGTAGTTTGCGTACCATTGAAAAGCGGTTTTCATGTTTGATGATGGCGCGCTGATGAGCTGCTCAAAATCGGATTTCAGTTCTGTGCAGCATTTTCGCAGCCTGTTTCCATCTGGTTTTTCATGATGGATTCTTCCGTTGAGGTTGAGGCGTTGTCCTTCGGAAAAGAAGGCGTTTAGGAATGGTTTTTCAAAGCTCCGGAGGATAGCTTTATTGTCGGCGGCCGGCAGCGCGGCGCATCCTTCCTCCGAAATTATATTGTAGTTGATGTGCCGGGCAGCTTTTATATTCTGAAGTTTTTCGGCGGCTGCTGTTTCGGAGGCGAAGATGACTTTGCCGGCAAAAATTCGGGGGCCGTTTTCTGTTTCAACCACAATTTCGTCGCCCTCCCGGTGAAAGGTGATGGCATTTGTGTTGGTATACACTTCGAGGCCTTTGGTTGACGAATATTGAAACAAGTGATGAGTGAATTTATACAGATCGCAGATAAGGCCGTTGGGGAGCAGGATGCCGCCGATTGTTGATAATCCGTAGTCGGTTTGCAGTTCGTCAGCAGAAAGAAATTCGGGCAGCAAACCGGCTTTCTTGTACAATTCGAATTCGGCATTCAGGAAGGCTGCGTTTTCGGGCTTGCAGCAATGCGAAACGGTATTGCATTTTTGAAAGTCTTTAAATTTTGTTTTCTGCATTATTTCCTTCAGGTCTTCGATGGCGTCGGAACAGAGCCGGAACACACGGGCGGCACCCCGGAAACCTAAGGTGTCGGCGAGTTCGTTCAGCGAAACGTAGGGTGTTGCGGAGATAAAGGCAGGGGTGTAGCAGGTGTTTCCTAATCCGATTTGATGTTTTTCTACTACAATACAATCAATTTTTGCTGCGGTTAGTAAATAGCTTATCAGCGCACCGCTAAATCCGCCGCCCACTACCAACACTTCTGTGGTAATATCTTTTGTAAGCCGGGGATAGGAAGACAGCAGTCCATTCCTGATTAAGCTAAAAGGGTATCCGTTTTTTACATCCATACAACCAATTTAAAAAAGCAGGTTACTAAAATAGCAACCTGCCTTCATCATAAAACAACAACCACTAGTTATTTCAGTTATTTCAGACCGTCTCTAATTTGTTTGGCCTTTTGCAGGTGTGCTTCAATGGTAGGGAGGCCGTCCTGAAAAAGTTTGCGAATATCTTCATCTTTCGCATTGTTGATAGCCCTTTTAAAAAGGTCGACGGTTTTCTCGTGGTCGCTGATCATCATATCCATGTAGTCTTTTTCAAAGTCTGAGCCTTTTTTATCATTGTTCTTCATTTCTTCCAACTGATTCTGCGGCAGTTCGGCCGGAACAGTGATGTTCTTTTCTTTTGCCAGAGTATTTATTTTTTCATTGAATGCCACGTGGTCTTTTACCATCATGGAGGCAAAGCCTTTTACCTCTTTATTTTGTGCCCGGCTTACGGCAATGTTACTCGTGCCCGATTCTTTAAGGCCGCCGCGTGCCGCTTCAATCAGGAAGTCGCCGTCGGCCGTCATGGCGCTGTTCATGTTATCGGTTTGGGCCGCAGCAGTGTTATCGATATTACTTGTTGTAACTGGATCTTCCGATGCGTTATTCATATCGTTATTGCCGCAGGCGGCAAACAAGGTAACAGCAAACGCACATGCTATTGTGGAGATGTATTTTTTCATGGTGGTAATTTTATTCTGATTCTTCAATTGCTTCGGCATTGATGCATTCTTCGGCTATCGATGTAAGCAGTTCATCGGTTTGTTTTTCTTCTTCCAGTATTTCGCCAAGCAGGTTGCCCAGATCTTGGAGGCCCATGCTGTTGGCGATAGTGGCAAGTGTGCCATAAGTGGCAATTTCGTAATGCTCGGCCTTTTGTGCGCCAAGAATGAGCGCTGCATCGCGGGTATTCGTATCGTCTTTTGTTTCTTCAATAAGTTCCTTTACTTCCTCAATTAATCCGGCCATGGCGTCGCATTTTTTCGCCTGAGGCTTCAGTCCGAGCATACCGAATGCTTCTTCAACCCTTTGGATATGCACCTCGGTGATGGACTGATGATCAGTGAACGCCTCTTTGAGCTGTTGTGAGGTAGCTTCTTTAATCATTGTTTTTAGGGCTTTGTGTTGATTTTTTTCTGCCCAGTAAATATCTTTCAGTGAGTCTACCATCAGTTTCATCATCAGGCTTTCCGGTTGTTTCTGGCGTGCGGAGGATTTGGAGGAGGAGTATTTTTTTGCGGTGGATGAAGAGCTTGTTGATGCGCCTCTTTTTGCTTGTGTGTGGGAAGATTTTTTGGCTGTTGAGGCCGCGCGGCCGGTGTTTGATTTTTTGGAAGATGATGAGCCGCTGCCTTTCGTTGAAGAGGAAGCTGATCCGCGGCCTTTTGTTGCGTTTTTCGTTGCCATACTTGTTAGGTTTTAAAGCTGCAACAAGAAAGAAATATGCCAAAAGGAAATGAGGCGAGCTTAGAAGCAGTGGCAATGCGGTTTTGAGGAGAGCGATAAGATTTGAAATTGAAATTTTGTTTTTGTGCGGGCGGTGTTATTTTTGCGCCCCGGCCCCGTAGTTCAACGGATAGAATAGGAGTTTCCTAAACTCTAGATAGCAGTTCGATTCTGCTCGGGGCTACTAAATGCCAGGGCTGCTAGTTATTCGACCCCGATGGGGTCATACATTTTGTTTCATTTTCAACTCTCCTCTAAACGCCTTTTTGCTTAAGCTGCCATATAAATTCTCCAACTCCTGCAAGCTTTGTTGGTATTGGGTTTTGAGGGTTTCTATTTTTTCTACGATTTGGGCAAATTGGGTTTAGGTTGTTGGACATAATAAGACTCTCTCTGTTCTTCACAGCAAATACAACCTGAATGTATATTTGGGAATAACTATTTGCCATTGTGTTCAAATGGTTTAAATTCTTGGACTCCAAAGGAGTCCATAGGTTTGTAGCTTGATTCCAAGCTACAAACCTGCGACCCCAGAGGGGTCGTACTATTCCAACCATTCAAACAAATATTTTTCATTGTATTCAATTTCATATTTCTTCAAAAAATCCATGTGTTCTTCTTTGAACGTTTTCTTTTTATGGTGTTCCTTTTGGTTCAGAACATATTTTACAACGGTATCTATTTGAGAATGGCTGTATGAAAAAGCACCAAACCCTTCCTGCCAATAAAATTTCTCAGGTGTTAGTTTGTTTTCATTAATCCACTCGTTGCTTGCTTTTTTTACTTCACGTATTAAATCAGACAGGCAACAATCAGGCTTCATTCCTAAAAAAATATGCACATGGTCAGGCATACCATTAATAGCAAGTAGCTTTTGCCCTTTATTTTGAATGATTCCTGTGATGTATTGATATAGTCTTTCTTCCCAATCAGACATAATAAGACTCTCTCTGTTCTTCACAGCAAATACAACCTGAATGTATATTTGAGAATAACTATTTGCCATTGTGTTCAAATGGTTTAAATTCTTGGACTCCAAAGGAGTCCATAGGTTTGTAGCTTGGTTGCAAGCTACAAACCTGCGACCCCAGAGGGGTCGAACTTATATACCGCATTCTTTTTTTCAAAATCATGCTGCTAATACTTTTTCGGTTAAACGTAAAATTTCGTCAATCTCTTTTTGATTGAAAATACCTCTGATGCCTTCAGGGTGAAGCATGGTAAAAGGAGATTCAATCAGGTTGCGTTTGCTTACATCCCTTTTTCCAACACAAAATTCTTGAGCAAATCCAAAAATTGCAGTTGTCTGCTGTTGAGGTAACAGTGTTTGGCAATAAAATCATCAAATGCTTTGGTAACGGTTTCGGCAAATGTTTCCAGTTGCTCAATGCCTAAAATGTTCGGAGTGTCGTCCTACCATTGGGCTATAACATGTGTGTTTGCGTTAGGCAGCATAATATCTCGCGTGAGGGATAGCGCGGAAAGCCCGCAGTGGAGGCCGCAACAGCGGACTGCACGAGGACTTGCAGCAATAGCCCGACCCCTTTACGTTGGCGCCAATCACCGAAGGCTGTTACGTAAAGGGGGCACGCCCAAACATCAATTACTCCTTTTTGCTTTTTCCCAAACGGCTGACTGGCTCTTTCTGAAATAGCGAACAATGCCCGCCACCACCGCATAATTCATTAAACAGAAGTAGTAAGGGATAAAGAAAATTTTCTTGCGCATTTTGCGCTTTTCAAAACTCCACCCCGCAACAGCCATCACATAAAATAAACACTGCGCCGCAAGTACCGCAACGTAAAAAACAGATGCCGTTTGCAAAACAATTACAACGTTTAAAACAAATACCATTACCAGCAGAAAAGGCGTGATGGTCCACCGTAAAACGCGATGACTGATGTATTGAAAAACTAGTATGGGGTTAAAAAACGGGTTCATTAAAAACGGCAGTCGAACAATAGATTGGATGCCGCCGGCAGCAATGCGGACTTTTCGTTTCAATTCCTCGTCCACATCGCGCGAAGGCGCTTCCGTGGCAAACGCTTTGGGCTCATAGGCAATCCGGTAGCCTTTTTTTGTGATGAGCAGCGAAATCATGAAGTCGTCGAGAATCGTATCGGGAGGCACAGCCTGATAGAGCGCGGTGCGAATGCTGAACAGTTCACCGGCGGCGCCCACAACCGAGTATAGTTCGGCATCCCAGGTTTTCAGCTTCGATTCGTACTTCCAATAAATGCCCTCGGTTGCGGCTGCATTAGCGGCCCCTTCGGACTGCACCCGCTTCTCTCCGCTTACTGCGCCAATGGTTTCATCGGCATAATGGCGGCATATTTCTTTCAGCGCCCCGGCGTTTAAAAATGTGTTTGCGTCGGTATAAACGGTAATTTCAGAATCTACATATTGCATGGCGCGATGCACGGCATTTATTTTTCCGGAGCGGCCTTCTTTATGTAACAATTTTATCTGCGGACAGGCGCTGATCAGCTGCGGCGTTTCGTCGGTAGAACCATCCGTAACAAACACGATCTGCAACTTATCTTTCGGATAGTCCAACGCTAGGGTATTGCCAATTTTTTCGCGGATAATTTCTGCTTCGTTATAGGCTGCAACAATGAGTGTAACCGACGGAAAATGGGTGGCCGGCAAAAGCTTTTGCTTTCTAAAAAGCCGCTTCACCTTTACCAAAAAATAGAGCAGAATTCCATACCCCAGAAAGGTGTAGAATACAATGAAGACGGCGACCCAAAAAATAATAATCATGACTGTGGGTTTGCTCGGTGTGTGAGGTTCCAGCGAAGAGCTTTAAAAAACGGCGAAACCAGCTTCCACTCACCTTTTAAAAAATAGCCGGCCAATGTTTTCGGCGCTACAACAGCAGTAAAATAGCAGTAAAACAACAAACGCTTTAACGGAGGCGCATTTCTTCTGATGAAAAGAATGCGGTTGCGCACCATGAAGTATTCTTTTAAGGGCGAATTTTTACCGGTGCTGACAGATTCTTTATGGTAGATGAGTGCATGGGTGTTTACGAGTAATTCGTATCCGAGGTTTTTAATTTTTTCGGCCCAATCCATCTCTTCAAAGTACAGGAAAAACTGTTCGTCCATTCCTCCTGCTTTTTCAACCACTTCCCGTTTCACCATCATTGCCGCGCCATGCGGAAATGCCGTGGGAAGTATTTGGTTGCGCCATTGGCCGTTGTCGCGCTCTTTAGCTCCGATAGAGCGATTGCGGCAAGTAATAAAGTTAATGGGCGTAAAACCGGCAAACTGTATCAGGGACGACGGCTCGTAGTAATTAATTTGCGGACATACAACGCCTGCTCTTGGATTTTTTTCGAACGTTTCAATCAGTGTTGGAATGAGGCCCGGTGTGAATACAGTGTCGTTATTTACGAAAAAAAGAAACCTGCCTTTTGCCTGTTGAACAGCCAGATTGTTGCCGCCGGCAAAGCCTAAATTTTTTTCTGACCGGATGAGCCGAACATCAGGAAATGCAGCAAGGATGCGGCTTTCGTTCTCCGGATCGCTGCCGTTGTCAACAACAATTATTTCTGTGCCGGAATCGTTACGCGTATCAAAAACCGACTGTAACATTTCGATGGTAACAGCGGCCTGATTGTAATTTACCGTAATGATACTGGTGTTAACCATTTTTCCTGATTCCGAGTTTTTGAAGATAATATTTTGATTGGCTGAAGCCGACTGAAAAGATGTCTTTCATGCTCACCGGCAAATGTTTTTTTAAGTGGTGAAGGCCGTACCAGGTGCCGATGATAAAGGTAGGTACACTTGCAATGGCAACGCCATACACATTCTGGAAGATTTGAATGCCGATTACATCGCCCACAACATTAATCAGCAACATCAGCACTACTTTAATGAAGTTGATTTTCGGAAGATGGATCACGTCGAGGGTTACACCTATGAAGCGATCGATTGGAAGAAAAATGGCAAACGACATAAATATCCTGAATACGCCCGCTGCTTCGGTATCGGCAAACTGCGGCCCGCCGATTATTCGTACCGCTACATCCGCAAATGCAACAGCAAAAATGGCGACTGGTATCAGTGCTACGGCCACAAGCCCTGCATACTTCTTCATTACATCCGCCACCTCGGTTTTGCTTCCCTGGTTGTACGCAGTGCTTAATGCCGGTAAGCCCGTTGCAAGAAAGCTCCTCAGCGGAATTTCAATAAACTCCATAAGCTTTTGGCCGATGTTGTAGATGGCCACGTATGCCGGCCCTAACATAAAGTTTATGATGAAGGTATCTGAACTCCTCAGCAAATTGGCGCTGATGGTAGTTCCCACGCTGTACTTTCCAAAGTGATACAATTCAGTTACACAGTTTCTGGACTTATGGGTGATGGTATGTATCAGCGTCCATCTTTTCAACATCACATAAATGCCCGGAATGATGCAGCTAAGCAGGTTGGCGAACATAATGCTGAACATATTCAGTTCGTCGAAAACGATGTACGCAAGCACAATTACAATAAACGATCCCTGGTTTACGAGCCGGACAGCGAGCAGGCTTCCAAACTTTTGCTGCGCCTGCAATATCCAGGTGGCAACCACCATGGGAAGTGTAGCAATGAATGTAATGCTGAACCAGGTAACCACGTTTGCAATGCTTTTATCGGCGACGGGAATAAACCAGGCAATCACGTTTGCAACGAAAACGGCAGCCGTTATAAGCAACGCCAGATACCAAGTGCTTCCTGCTACCTCACTGGCGCGCTGCGGCTGTGTGCCGCCGTAAAATTTTATAAATGCCGTTTGCAAAAAACCGGTGCGAAAAGTGTCAATTAACACAAAGGCGGTTTGAAAAAAAATCCAGATGCCCGCTTCTTCTGGAGTGAGAAACCGAAAAATAAGGCCGATGCTGATTAAACTTAAAACGGCAGTAATTCCATTTGTAAAGAATGAAAGAAAATGCTTGTTCCGGATGTAGCTTAAGATATTGGCCATGGTTGAATGACCAAAGAAACAATTTTTATACAGGAAAAGTACTACTGCATCAAATCCTTAATCATAGTTTAAAGTAGATTGAAACATTATCTGTTGACGGTGGTTTATATTCGTAAATCAAGAATTAGATGATATGATTTTTTCGCTTCCTGCCTGGATTAAACCGCATTTGTTTGTCGGGAAAAAAATGGCCGATCTCACAGAAAAAGAAATTGCTGATTTACGCGAAAAGATCAGCAGGTTTAAAGATGAGGCGCCGGAAGTGTCGGTAATGATTCCTGCATGGAACGAGCAGGACAATATTTTCCGCGCACTCAGTTGTTTAAGCAGCAACATTACCAGGTATAAAGCAGAGATCGTTGTCATCAACAACAACAGTACGGATAAGATGCAGCAGTTGCTCGATTCGCTCGGAGTGAGAAATTATTTGCAACCGGAGCAGGGCACGCCGCATGCGCGCCAACTTGGATTGGAAATGGCCAAAGGGAAATATCACCTCTGTGCCGACTCTGATAGTTTTTATCCGCCGCACTGGATAGATCTGATGGTGGAGCCGATGGAGAAAGATAAAGATATTGTTGGCGTGTATGGACGTTACTCCTACTTACCACCGGAAGGCAGCGGCAGGTTTTGGTTTTGGGCGTATGAAAAAGTTACGTCCGTGCTGATTTTACTGCGGAAGAAAAATCGAGAGCACATTAATTTTCTCGGCTTTAATATGGGCTTTGTTACAGAAGTAGGCCGCACCACCGGTGGGTTTAAAGTGAGGGCCGTTCGTAAGTTTACCAATGCTGCGGACAGCGAAGATTTTACGGAAGTTGCTGAAGATGGTCAGATGGCAGTGAATCTAAAAACGAAAGGCCGTTTAAAGATGGTAACCGATAAACGTGCAAGGGTATTTACCTCGCCGCGGCGGTTGCTGTACGATGGCGGATTGGGTAAAGCCTTCTGGAACCGCTTAAAGCTGCATAGCAGCAGAATGGCTGAATACCTGACCGGACGCTACAAAAAAGGAAGCGACATTTAAAACAGCCGCTTCTTTATTTTATCCCACACATTGTTTATTTTTTTCAGATAGCGGCTGCCTTCAGAAACCGGCTTTGCGCCTTTCCATTTGGTTTGGTTTACAAACTCCCAAAACAACTTTTGAAAAGCAGGATTGTTGCTGTAAGTTGTATAGATAGGCTTTCTGGTTGCAAAATGTATTATGTAGGGGTTGGAAATAGATGAGGAAGCAAAAGTATTCCATTTCAGATCTAACGGTTCCCATTTGTTGGCGAGCACAACATTTAATCCGTACTGGTCGGGATAGTTCGCGTATTTTTTATTGTTTTCGATGCAATCTAAAACGGCCTCGGTAATCTTTTCCTGACGCCATTTTTCAAGATCAAAAACAATTAATCCGGTGTTGAAGTAGAGCGTGTCGGCGCTCAATTGCAGCTCCTCGTAGTTTTTTATTCCACCCCAGTCGTTCGATACTGTGTTTATCCAGATGTCGTGCACTGCGCCAATGATTTTGCCGTTAAGCTGCGTGTTCCACAGCGTGGCAATATCTTCCATTGCAATCATATCCACATCGAGGTAGATAGCTTTATTAACTTCGGCCGGAAGAAAAAAAGGAATGAACAAGCGCATGTAAATGTTCAAAGGATAAGAACTCCTGTCGAGCGGAAGAGAGAAATTTTTCGGAATCGCTTCTTCCATGGCGATCCACGAAATTTTGATAAGCGGATCCGCGAAAGAAGATTCCAATTTTGCCTTATTGGCTTTCGAAACTTTATCTTCTATTATATAAAAATGCAGCACGCTTTGAGAACGGTTATTTTTTTCGATAGACTTGATTAACGCAGCAAGTAAAATCAGGTAATGATTATCGGAAACGGCTACAATGGTTATTGGATGTTGCATGGTTACGGTTTTTTATCTTTTAGTGCTTGTGCAATGATGTGATCGAACTGACGGAAACGCTGCTCCCATGTGTTTTCTGCCGCTATTTGCACCCGGTATTTTATCTGTTCGTCCGGCTCATTTAATGCAAGATGCAACGCGTTGGAAAAAGAAGCGGCATCATTGCAGTAATAAACGGCTTTGCCCGAAAATGCTTTCAGGTCTTCATTAAAATTTGTTGCCACCACTGCTTTACCTGCGCCAAGGTACTCGAATAATTTCAGCGGAAAAATGGTACGGCTAACTGCATCTTTTTTAAATGGAATTACTGCTACGTCAAAGCCCTTCAGCACCGAAGGCATCTCGTTGTACGGCACTGCCGGAAAATGAATAATGTTTCTATTTTTGAAAAACCCTTCAGGCACATATCCGCTCTCTGCAGGGCCAACGAATGCAAAGGATTTGTCGGGATTGTTTTTTGCAACCTCTTCCACCAGCGCAAAATCCATTCTTCGCTCAATATTCCCGAAGTAGCCTACAATCGGTTTCCTGAGCGTTTTCAGAAAGGCCGCCGGCGAAACATCATGGTGCAATGCACGGCTGCTATGCGAAACATCGGCAGCATTGGCAACAAAAAAGGAGTTGGGATTTTGCAGCTTTTTTTCTTCATAAAGCTGTTGGGAAGAGCAGATTACTACATCGGATTTTCGAACCAGAATTTCTTCCGATATCAGCCCATGCCGCGTATCGTAGGGGCGAATAAGCGGATCAACACAATAATAGATGCTGAGCTTCGCACGCAGCGCAGCGCCCACATGGGGATAGTGAAAATTGTGCGAGTTGAAAAAAATGAAGTCGTTTATTTTTTGCGTGCGCAACAGTTTACGGATGCCGCGCACAATTGCTTGTTCGTTATAGCGCAGCAACAGCCGGTAAAGCCGACCTTCCGGAAGAAAGTTGATAGATGGAACTACAGGCGGGTTTACAATCCGCAACCCGGGAATACCGGTTTGATGAAGGTTGTTGTTGAACGATTTCCGCTTTTCTATCTGATGTTTTTTATCGGAAGAAAACAGATCTTTAAACGTAAAGGGATTGTCGATGTAATACACTGTGTTGTGCTGCGCCAAATGTTTTGCAATGATGTAGCTGTTCGATTCTATGGCGTCATCAAACCGCGGAAGCGCAAGCATAATTATGGTTTCATTCTTCAGCAGCATGATGCGGTTTTTGTTGAAGTTCGGTATCCAGCAGCCGCAGTCGGACAACCAATGCAGCGGCGAGATAAAATAAAATATTGGAAGGAAACTGCACGATTGCTTCTTGCGGATAGTTTCCAATATTATATGCAAAGATCACCAATAACATGGCAAGGCAATAGGTTTTCAGTTCTTTATCCCGGATGGCGAAATAGTTGTTTACACCTGTTTTCAGAATGTAAAACATCAGCATACAAAAAATAAAGAGACCTATCCATCCGAGTTCCACTGCTACACGCACATAGCCGCTGTCGGGCGGGAAGCTTGCCAGAAAAGAGCCCGGCGCAAATCGTGCACCCCACACACCCGTTGCGCCCAAACCGCCGCCAATTGGATGACTGAGGATATAGGGTTGAATGCGCTTTTGGTTTGCACTGCGTACATTGAAGGAAGCATCTGCTGCCGGCTTAAATGCCGACTGAAAACGTTGAAGCGAGGGGTTCGATGTGGGAATAAAAATGAGCATGGCAATGAAAGCTACCGCTGCAACGCCTGCACCCAACATCTGTTTGTTGAACTTCAATATAAAAAACAACACCAACGCTGCGGGAATCAGTACGTATGCGCCTCTCGTTCCCGAAAACAACATCGTATAACAACAAAGTGAAATGCACAGAATCAGCAATATCTTTTTATACCAAACCTTCACAAATGTAAGCAGCACAATTGCCAGTAAAGATGCTACCACCATGTTATAAGCAAAGGCCACCGGATCGGAGAAGATGGAAAATTTTCGCCACCTGCCGTCAATAAAATACAACAAGATTATCTGAGGATCCTGAAGCATTGAAACTTCAAAAGAAGCAAATCCTGCAAACTCCTGCTTTAGTGCATACAAGGCGCCGAATAATGCAAGCGCCAGCCAGACTTTAAAAATCAATCTGACCATCTGCACGGTACGGATAAAATGCAAAAACACAAAGAACATCAGCGCCACGATGGCGACACTTCTAATGGTATAAAGCCACGATAAGCGCGATGCAGCCTCAGGATTTCCTACCTGCAAAATATTGTAAACAATCCACGCAAGAAGCAGGTAACTGACCGGGTTTTTAAATGTCTGCCACTCCGGATTTTTTTTCTGGTGAAGCAGGAACGACAGCAGCAGCAATGCATACAGCCCGTCCATCAACGTGCCCATCGGGAAATTTAAACCCATTTTTATCACCCACATCAAGAGGTAGGCGCCCACTATCAGCGTAAAAATCCCAAATTTTGGATAAGCAATCACCGCATATACAACAGGAATTCCAATGAAGGCAGCTAACAGCAAAACAACGGCAATGATGCCTTTAGCAGCAATCAGATAGGAAAAGCCGCATACGAAAACAGCCAGCGTAAGATAACCGGCTGTGCTGTTGAATTTTTCCACCAAAAAAGCATTCCGTAAAAACGATTTCAACTGCAACAGCAGCCCGTTGTTTGTTATGGTGGATTCCGCGCGCACTTACAAAAACATAATCTTGACAAGAAAGAAAAATACCGATACAAAACAGAAAATGATTGCTGCTTTTTCCTTCAAACGGTTCAGTTTTTCTTCGCGTTCCCGAACTGCGTTTTTATCTTCCTGATGTGGATCAATTCTCATTCTCCTTCAATTTTGATTCCGTGTGTATATGCCGTGTAGCCACCGATTTTTTACTCGCATTATGCGATTTGAACAGTGAAACAATCTGGTAAAACATGAAAACCGGAATCTTGTATAAAGCCGAATAAATTTCTTTAGATGCTCCGTTCATCATCAATGCAATAAAAAATCCTGCAAGGAAAATCAGATAAGCCACGCCCCAAAGGGCAACCGCAAGCGGCTGTATAAATATGTTGGCCGCCATCATAAAGAGCCCGGCGATCAGAAACATAAAAAGCGGCGGACGCAATAAAATAAAACCGAATAAAAACTGATTGAAACTTCCGTTTTTCAGGCCTGCCGCAACCAGGCTAAATCCGTAGTGAAAATATTTAAACCACGTATTAATCCATCGGGCACGCTGACTTACGAGCTGCTGTGTTTGCGAAGTTTTTTCGTCCCATACAACAGCCTGCTCGCTAAAAGCAATCCGGTGTTTACGGCGAACAATTTCATATTGAAGCACCTTGTCAAACCCTGCACCCTGCATGCGTGCGTTTGCAAGACATTCTTTGTACAAGCTTAGAGTAAACGCCATTCCCGATCCGGCAAGCGTTGCCGACGATCCCAACTCGAACAGCAATGTGCCATCATAGTAATGATAGTAGATATCCCGCGCGGCATCCAGTTTGGAGATCACGGTATCGGTGTTTTTTGCTTTACGAACGCCCTGAACCGCCATGTATCCGCGGTTGAAGAAAGTGTTGAGGTGATGCAGGTAGTCGGATTGCACCAGATTGTCGCTGTCTATGATCGTGATTCGTTCGTGGTTGCGCCGGAAGCGTTCGATGGCGTAGAAATGACTTTTAATATTTCCCGCAAGGGTTTCTTCGGGCCGCAACAACACCACCTTGTCGTTGTTGAAGTGCAGGTTGCTGATATCACACTTGTCGGCCACAACGTACACAAGATAGTTGCTGTAGTTCAGCTTTAAAACAGAGTCTACCACAGCCGGCAGCGCGTCGGTTTGTTCGTATGCTGTAATGATAATGGCATAATCCGCTTCTGCCGTTTCGCTCTTCGTTTGAGCCTGTTTTCGCACAAAAATTCTGTGCATCAAAAACATGATAAACGGAACCACCAAATGACCACCCACCGCAATCTGCAATATGATCCAGGCCGTCATCATGCCTGTTTCAGCTTTTCCTTATTAAATATCCATCCGCCAAACCGCGCATCTGAAGGCTTCAACGATTGAATGATCGATTTCTCGGGCGTTCCGATTGTATCACCATACTCGAAAACGGCTGTTGTACAATCGGCAAACAGCATCCATTCTTTTGGTTTGTTTAGCTGATCCAGCGCGGCGGTATCAATGATAATGATATCGAAATTAGACCGGATGGTGGTGAAGAAGTGCCTTAGTGTTTCCTCGTCGGCCACTTCAAATAAAGAAGTATCCTGCCCCTTATTTCCCAATAAAACAATCGTGTTGTTACGGGCTGCAATTTCTTCCGGACGGCTTATTTTTTCTTCGAGAAAATAGTCGGGTTTCAGCGAAGTGGAGAGGCTGTTGTTTCCAAAATTTCCATCAATCAGCAAAACCGACTTATGCGCTTGCTCCATTGCTTTGGCCAGATGATAGGACAGAGTTGATTTGCCTTCCTGATGATGAAGGCTGGTTATGGCAAGAATGTTTTTGCTGCCTTGAAGTTCTTTTTCTGTTTCAAAGCGAATGGCGCGGATGCCCTGCCTGAATTTTTCATACTCCGGAAGGTTGTTTTTCCAAATGGTGCTGTCGAACCCATTCCCTTTTTGAAGCAGGGGCAATGTGCCAAGGCAGGGAAGCCCTGTTTTGTGAACAAGCTCGTAGGCAGACTGAATGCTGTTATCGAGATAAAACAACACAAAGAAAACAACGAGACAAAACACAAATGCCACCACACCCGAGGCCGCCACCAGAATCATTTTTTTAGATGGCTGCGCATCGCCCGGCATCGCCGGATCTAACTGCCGCAGGGCAAGCGAAAACTTCGATTCGAGGTTTGCCTGATTGTATCTGCGCAGCACTTCCATATATTCTTCACTCGCAATTTTTATATCGTTCTCATACGATTGAATAACGGCTTCGTGCGGAACAAGCAAATCAAATTTTCTGTTCAGCCTGTTGATTTCAGTTTCCAGCGATTGAATGCTGTTACGTGCAAGGTCGAGCGAAATTTCTGCATTGAGCCGCTGCTGAACCAGATTTTCTTTACTCGCCAGCGGGTTGTATAAGTATTTATCGGAGGCGGTATTAATCTGGAGCGAAAGCAAATTCTGGAGCGAGTCAATTTTCGTTTTAATGCCCGCATCGAAGTTGGATTGAATGTAGTTGAGGTTTGCCCGCTTCAGCTGTTCTTTGGTTGACAGAATTTCGCTGTTAATTTTTGTAAGCGAGCTTTGAAGGTAACGGCGGTCTTTGGCATCGAATTTTTCGTCGATCGATTTCAGTGTGCCGGTATAGGCAACTACATCTTTTTGCGTCAGTTCTTTCTTTGTTTCAAAATCGGCAATTTGCCCATACAGGCTTTTTGCCTGCTCGTAAAGGTTTAAAACACGATTTTCGATTTTGTAGTTTTTTAGCTGCGCCATTTTCCGCTCCATGTTATTTTGCTTCTGGCGCAGAAGGCTGTCTAAAAACGTTAAGCCCTTCATCTGGTTCTGACGCTTTACAGAACTGTAGCTGCTGATAAACTCATTACACAATTCATTCACCACATAAGCCGACAAGGCCGGATTTTCGGATGTGAACTGAACCTCAATAAAATCGCTGTTGCCCACGCGATAAACCGAGAGCTTTTTCTTTAATGACTCTTCATCATATCCCATCGACTCAATGAGTTTGTGGAGTCCGTTCTGGTCGGTGTTCCATAAAAACAAAGGTTCGTAATCGCGCTTTTTTTGTGTGTATACTTCTACCGCATGCTTGTAAGCATCGGGGTTAAGGTCTTTTATATTTTTGCTGAATTTTCTGAAGGGCTGTGGTGTGGTAAGATCGTGCAGAATCAGTTTATAAGAAATCTGATCGATGGTTTTTTTCTGAAGGATGAGCTGGATAAGATTGCTGAATTGCTGATTCACTTTCGACTCCTGTAAAATGGTGGCTTCGGTAATTTGAACCTGCTGCGTTTCATCTACAATTCCGGTTGCAATTTGCGATGAAGAGATATACTGATCAGGCATGTTGCGCACCAAAAAAAAAGTAACCGCCACAGCAACCATCGGTAGGGCAATCAGCAAATACTTATTGCGTTTCAGAAGTATGAAATACCTTTTTATATCCATTATTTAAATGCTTCTAAGGGTTTGCCTACCAGTTCTTCCAACGCGGCTTTTGCCACCATCATTTCTCCTTCCGCTGCTATTTTGTTTTGTTTGGCTTCCGAAAGTGCCACGAGCGTT
Organism: Chitinophagaceae bacterium; assembly: GCA_039811185.1. GTDB lineage: Bacteria > Bacteroidota > Bacteroidia > Chitinophagales > Chitinophagaceae > JAEZDR01. The sequence continues at coordinate 391,702 of JBDHYF010000002.1, forward strand.
TCGTTGTATTCCGAAAACTTTATCTCAGCTTTTTCAAAGCGATATCTCGCATCCTTTACAACGCTTTCCACGTCGAGCACGTTGGACGCCAGCGACTGCAGCACAACAACTTTTTGAATGTAGGTAAAATAGCGCTGCTTCACAAGCGACTCTAACTGCAAAAGAAATTCTTCTTTTTCGGTTTTAATAACGGCCAACTCTTCCTTTGCCTGTTTAATCTGCGTAGGTTTTGTAATAACCGATCCCACGTTTACATTAATGCCTGCCTGATAGCCGCTGAAAATGGGGTTTACCAACGAGGTAGAATTGTTGGGACTATATATCAACGAAAGGCTGACAACATCGAACCACGAGAGTTTTGCCTTTTGCACGTTCAGTTCGGAAACGGTGGTTTTATGGTTGTAGAAATGAATTTTCGGGTAGTTGGCTTTCGCTGTATCAATCAGCCGGTTCAGGAAAGTGTAGTTAACATCGCCCATCATCGTTTCCTGAGCAGCCGACTGACTGCGGAACAACAACAGACAACCCATAAGCAGGTAAACGGAAAGCTTCATCTATACTTTTTCTTTGGTAAATAAAGCCGGAAATGTGCCCAAAATTATTTTTAAATCCAGCCAAAAGGAATGCTTTTGAGCATAGAAATTATCGAGTTTTTTTCTTTCTCTTTCGCTCATATCTTCTTTGCCTCTTTTACTTATCTGCCACAGTCCGGTAAGCCCTGCCGGAGCTAAAAAGCGCATTGCCCACTCGTTGCTTGTAAGCATTTCTGCTTCGTATAAAGGCAGCGGACGGTTGCCCACAAACGACATATCGCCTTTTAAAATATTAAACAACTGAGGCAGCTCGTCCAAACTTGTATTGCGGATAAAGCCGCCGAATCTGGTGATGCGCGGATCGTTCTTCAGTTTCACAAATGCCGACTTGCCGGCTTCGTTTTCAGTGTACTGATTCAACTGTTTGGACAGCTCTTTCAGTTGCGCATCGGCATCCTTGCGCATAGAGCGGAATTTATAAAAATCGAAAATGTGATAACCTGTTCCCACACGTTTGCTTTTGTACACCACAGGGCCTTTCGATTCGAGGCGGATGATGATGGCAATCACCAATAAAATAGGAGAGATGAGCACCAGCACAATGGAGGAAACCACCACATCAAACAGCCGTTTTATAAAAGGAACCTGATACTGAATTTCGGTTGTTTTGGAAAGATCCTCAATGTTGGGACGGATAAACTTAAACTTTACCAGAAAATGCAACCGCTCGGTGAGATCCTCTATTTTAAACGAAGAGTAGTAGAAGTCGTGCACCTTCAGTTGCTTTGCCTTTTGTATCTGATCCGGTGTGGCTTTTTCGGCAATCAGCACCACAATAAGGCCCTTCAGCAAGAGGTTGGATTTTATTTTTTCAACCAGAGAAAAAGACGCATCGCCGGTAATTTCGAGCAGAATTACTTCGGGAATTGCAGTAAGAGGAAGCTCTAAAATGTACTGTTCAAATTGCTTTGGATCGTGCAGTTCGAAAACAAAAAAATCTTTTCCAAGCGCTGTGGCTATCGTCTTTACATAACTGCTTTCTGTAAGCGCCGCAATTTTTAAGTTTGTATGACCGGCGGATTGCCAATCAGGCTGTGATGGACTCATATTGCTCTAAAAGTTGGGCGATGGTTGATTTAAGTTGAGCCGGGTTAAAGGGTTTTTGCAAATAGCCATCCACTCTAACCGGTAGTTCGTTTATCACCTGCGCTAAGTTATCGGTTGCAGATAAAACAATCACGGGCGTTGTTTTAAAAAAGCCGCTGATCTTCAGGTTTTTTACAAACGATGTTCCGTGGATATACGGCATCTCAAGATCGGAAATAATTAAAGCAGGAAAGTTGCCGTCTTCGAGCCAGCTAAACGCTTCTATGCCATTACTTTTCATGGTAATGCTGTACTCGTCGGCAAGGATAATACTTACAAGTTTAAGAATAGCGATATCATCATCCACTATGAGGATTTGTTTTTTCATAATAATTGGCTTTGGAATCAAAGATGCTGAAATATTTGCTTACTTCATCATCATTTTAACCGGCTGCAATTATTTCAAAATGAAAATGGGAGTCGCTAAGTAGTTTCTTTACCGGCATTTAGCATTTTTTAATTTTCTACATTCGGCAGACAGCGCATTCCTTCCTTTCTTTGCGCACCAATATTTATGGAAAGAAAAGTTTATGTACAATACGGCTGCGGGCAATGCGCACCTGAAGAGTGGTTAAACTTCGACGTTTCGCCGAGTTTGAGAATGCAAAACCTGCCTGTAATCGGGCCCCTGATAAAGCATAAGCTCGGTCAGCAGTTTGAAAAAAATGTGCGTCTTGGCGACATTACAAAGGGTTTAAAAGGAATAAAGGAAAACAGTGCCGACGGCGTTTTTTGCTCGCACGTGCTGGAGCACCTTTCGCTTCATGATTTCAGAACAGCACTAAAAAACACTTATAAAATTTTGAAGCCGGGTGGCCGCTTCCGGTTGGTAATGCCCGATTTGGAAGTATTGGTGCAAGATTACCTCAACGATAAAAAAGCCGGGGTGGAAGATGCTTCTATCCGGTTTATAAAGCGCACGATACTTGGTTTGGAAGAAAGACCGCGTGGCTATAAGGAAGTTAGCCGGTACGCATTCGGCTACCTGCGCCACCTCTGGTTGTGGGATGCCGAATCAACCATAAAAGAACTGCGCGATGCGGGTTTCACTTCTGTACGCCATTGCGAGTTTAACGACTCTGTTGACCCGATGTTCAGGCTGGTAGAGGATAAAAAACGATTCGAACTCTGCGTAAAGTTGGAGGCAATCAAGTAATTTCGCTTGTCTCTAACCTACCTGCGCAGCTATGACAAACAACCGCATTGCTTCTGAAATTTATTTTGTTGAAAATTTTAAGCAGAATATCGCACTGATTGATGAAATTTTCGACATTACTGCTTCGAGCTATCTGACAACAACCGACTTACTGGGCCGCGAAATTCAGCACAACAAAGACATCTATCTGGTGCGAAACGATGTCGGCCAGCTGTTGTCTTACTTCATGGTAAATTTTGAAACTACCGCCGGCCGCGACGCGTGCTACCTTGGACTAAGCGCTTGCCGGCAAAGCCATAAAGGACACGGGCTGGTAAAAAGCCTTTATCAAAAACTGGTGGACGACTGCAAACAGAAAGAGGCGGTTAGCGGCAGTAAAATCTTACTCTGGTGGACCACCGCCACACCCGTGGTTTATTACTGGTTCAACAAACACATTTCGGGTGTACAGCCGGATATGGACGGCAGCTATTCCGCCGACGGTGCTGCGCTGATAAAGCGCATTATAAACGAGAAGTACCCCGGCACTGCAACCGATGCAAATCATCCCTTCATTTTACGCGGCGCAGCGGTAAACACACATTATACACCCGACGAGGTAGCACGGTTAAAAGAGATTGCCCAATCACTCGAATTCGATGTGTTTGAAAAATTTAATGTTGTTGAGTCGGCCGGCGACCGTTTTCTGATGTTTGGCTACACGCCTGATTAAACACTTCGTTAATGTGAGCGGTTTTTCCGCCTTTTTCCTGAAAGCGTAAACCGTTTTTCCCTTTTGAGCGGCCTTAACTTTTTATTCTGCGGTTGTTTTGCAGCAGTTTTTAAAATTGGATAAGAATGAAAAGTTTATACTGCTCCATTATATTGGTTTTTATTACCGTTGTTTCCTTTGCGCAGTCAGGCGTGTTGAAAGGAAAAATCATCAACGGCAACGGCGATCCGGTTGCGGCGGCGGCCATTATTCTGGATGATAATGCAAGAGGTACTCTCAGCGATGCCGGAGGAAATTTTCTAATGCCCAACATTCAACCCGGACATCATAAAATTAAAATCAGTTCAATCGGGTTTTTGGAAGAAGTGAAAGAAGTGGTGGTGGCATCCGGAAAAACAGAACACATTACCGCCACCTTAGTTTCGCAGGATGGGATTTTGGAAAAAGTGGAAGTGTTTGGTCAGCGCAACCGCCAACCCGAAAAGCTCGAGGCGATTACAAGGCTGCCCTTAAAGCCCAGCGACCAGATTCAGAGCATATCAGTTATATCAAACCGGTTAATTGAAAAGCAAGGCGCCTTATCCGTTATTGAAGGGGTAAGAAACGTGCCGGGTGTTTACACCTACGCAACTTACGGCGGCGTGCGGGAAAGCATTTCTTCACGCGGCTTCCGTGGCATTCCCACATTGAAAAATGGCGTTAGGGTAATGACAGATTTCCGGGGAATGGGGTATCCCACCGATATGGAAGGCGTGGATAACATTCAGGTACTAAAAGGCTCCAGTGCCATTACCCAAGGCTTAGGGCAGGCGGCGGGAAGCGCTACCGACCTCGGCGGGCCCGGCGGTCTCGTAAACGTGGTTACCAAAACACCGCGCTTCATCAACAGCGGTAACGCATCCCTCAGAGTGGGCAGCTTCAACCTCATCCGTCCCACCTTCGATGTACAATCGCTGCTGAACAAAAACGGTACAATAGCCTTCAGAATTAACGGCGCCTACCAGTACGGCGGAAAATTCAGAAAAGGAATGGAGAAAGAATCTTTTTACATCAATCCCTCTATCGCATTCCGCCCCGACGAGAAAACCTCCATCACATTAGAAATGGACGCGTACAACATCAACGAATCCATCGATGCGGGCACGGTAAACCTGTCCGTTATCGATAATCCCAAATTCAATCCCGCACAACCGGTTTCTTCAAACAATCCGCAATACATCACCAATGTGGCCAACGAAATTTACGATTTGCCAACCGATCGTATGCTCGGATTTAAAACAGACCTTTCATCCATAAAACACAATACTTATTCGCTTTCCTTCCGCAGGTATTTAAATAATACAAATAACTTTTACATCCGAGCTGCTGTATATCATAGTTCCTTCAACAGCGATGCCATTCGCACTACGCTTAAGGCATTGCCCAGCACGCCGGGCGTAAACGACAAACAGGTAAACCTGTACACACGCACCATTGGCCGTAACTTGCCGCGTCTCGATAAAAATACCGTTATCCAGTTCGATTTAATTGGGCAGGATGTGTATACCGGAACTGTGAAGCATACGTTTATGGTGGGAACAGATTATAAGGTTACTGATTTAACCGAGTACTCCTATAACACCATCGACATTCCCGGTACCATGAATGTTTTCGATCCTAATTCGTACAGCAATACCCTTCCTTACGGTACGCCCAATTTTACAAAAACGGGTGAAACCAGCACCCGCGTCACCAATATGGGACTTACCATTCAGGATGTGGTATCGGTTACTAATAGCCTGAAAGTATTTGGAGCACTGCGCTTCAGCACCAACCAAAGCAACGATTTTAGCGCTGCCGGCATATCGCGCAGTCATTTTTTCAATCCATTGGCCGGCGTCATGTACAGCATTAAACCGGGGTTCAACGTTTTTGTGTCGTACACCAACAGCACCAAGCCGGAGAATGTGAGCCAGATAGATTCTTCCGGTAATACTTTTGGAAACAGCTTCATCAATCAATGGGAAGCGGGTATCAAATCGGATTGGCTCAACAACCGTCTGCGATTTAACCTCACCGCTTACCGGATAGAGCAGAAAAATATTATTGAACAGCTATATGATTTAAACAACCAACCCGTGAAATACAACGGCCGCAACGTTTACAGGGCAAGCGGAAGCGATCGGCGCCAGGGTGTGGAAGTGGAGTTGTCAGGTCGTATTTTAGAGAAACTTGAAGCAATACTCGGCTATTCATACATCGACGCGCAGTTTATAAATACAAACGTAAATGTAGAAGGGTCTGCGCCCAATAATACACCCAAACATACTTTTAATGGATGGGTGTATTATGAAGTGTCGAAAGGCGCGATAAAAGGACTGAACGTGGGCGTTGGTGTCTATTACCTTGGCGCACGGCCGTATAACGACTGGACGCAGGCCGGTTATACCACACACGGCCTCGACACGAGCAAAGAACCCTGGTATAACAAAGCCTATACAATTGTAAATGCGCAACTCGGATATACAATCAGTGAAAGATGGAAACTTCAGCTTTTTGCAAACAACATTTTGAACACAACCGGATACGACGCATACCGAACATCGTTTATCGACAGAATTCAGCCGCTGAATTTCTCAGGCATGGTAACTTATAAATTTTAATTGAGCAATGTTGAAAAAGGGCAGCTTAAGAAAACTTTTTACTGATGTGCATTTATGGCTCGGCATAGGCAGCGGAATTATCTTATTTGTTGTTTGTTTAACGGGAACCATCCTTGCTTTTGAAAGCGAGATTTCGCGGACAGGTGAAAAGAACATTAGCCAAGTTAGCCAAACAGAAGCTGCGGTTCTTAGTCCGGATAGTTTAATTACCCTCGTTCAAAAACAACTAAACGGTAAAGTAACAGCTTTCCGAATGCTCGAAGACGGAACAGAGGCTTATCAGTTTTATGTAAAGACGAAAGAAGCAGGCAGGCCGCCCATATATTATGTAAACCAATACACGGGTGCGGTGCTCGGAAAAGCGGGCGAAGGTCCTTTCTCCGGCTTTGTGGAATCGACCGAGCAATTGCACCGCTTTCTGCTCCTCGATCCGGATACGGGCAGGCCGATAGTGGGAGTGGCCACGATTTTGTTTGTACTGATCGTAATTACAGGGCTCATTATCTGGACGCCGAAACGATGGAAGTTGCTGAAACAAAACCTCTCCATAAAAACAACCGCAGGTTGGAAGAGAATCAATCACGACCTGCACAGTACGCTTGGATTTTATTCGCTTCCGTTGTTGTTAATTCTTGGACTAACGGGCCTCAACTGGTCGTTCGAATGGTATAGAAACGGCGTTAGCAGCGTTATCGGCGATAAAGTTTTTAAACAACGTAACGAAAAGCCGATGACCTCCGACTCCTCAATGGCTGGGATCAACAACTTTCGCTACGCCGATTTTATCGCTAAGGCCGACAAGGTGTATCCTTATTCCGGCGACCGTTACATTATGCTCGGGAAAGGCAAAGAAGCGGTACAGGTGCGAAAGAAGAAAGCCGGTTTCTTTGCGCTTTCTGCTCCCGATAAAATCCAGTTCGACAGATACACAGGCGATGTATTAAAGGTTGAAAGATTTGCCGACCTGCCGTTCGGGCATCAGCTCAACGCGGTGATGCGCTCGCTGCACGTTGGCGATGTAATGGGTATGTTCTCGAAGATTGTGTACTTTATTGCCTGTTTGATTGCCACCAGCCTGCCGGTTACGGGAACGATTATCTGGCTGAATAAATTAAAGAAAAAACGCCGCCGAAATAATGTAAAGAAAGCGGGCGCCGACAGTGTTGCCATTGCGTAAGAAAGCAGGGATTCAATTCGGAATCCCTGCTTTCTTATTCCTGGATGTTGATTTTTAGTTCTCGCAACTGCGACGCATCAATTGGCGACGGTGCATCAAGCATTACATCGCGTCCGCTGTTGTTTTTCGGAAACGCAATAAAATCGCGGATGCTTTCGCTTCCGCCCAGAATAGCGCACAAGCGGTCGAAGCCGAAGGCAATACCGCCGTGAGGAGGCGCACCATACTCAAATGCATTCAGCAGGAAACCAAACTTTTCTTCTTGCTCTTGTTTGTCCATGTTCAGCGCTTCAAACATTTTTTCCTGTAATGGCTTTTGAAAAATACGGATAGAGCCGCCGCCGATTTCGTTTCCGTTCAGCACCAAATCGTAGGCATTCGCCTTCACCTTTGCGTAAGGATGATTCAGATAGTCGTCGACATTTTCTATTGACGGATTGTTCGCAATCATCAGGTCAATATCTTCCGGCTTTGGCGATGTAAAAGGATGATGCCTTGCCACCCATCGGTTATTATCCGCATCATATTCGAACAAAGGAAAATCCAGCACCCAAAGCAATTGAAATTCGTCCTTCTTCCTGAGGCCCTGCTGTTCGGCAATGTAGAGCCGGAATTCGCTGATTGCTTTGCGGGTGCGCTCTTCTTTTCCTGCGGCTATTACGATTAAATCGTCGGGCCCGGCCTCTGAAAAATCAGCCATCTGTTTCAGCTGTTCTTCGGTAAAAAATTTGTCTATTGTACTCTTATAGCTTCCGTCGGCATTACATTTAATAAACGCAAGGCCCTGCAAGCCAATCTGTGGTCGTTTTACCCACTCAATGAAAGCGTCCGTTTGTTTCCTCGAATAATTTGCGGCGCCTTTAATTACTACGGCCACAACGGTTTCAGCTTCGTCGAATACCTTAAAGCCCGTATCCGGAGCTAAAAAGCTTTTGTCTTTTCCGGGAAACACATGAGCAGGAAATTTAAGGTTTACAAGTTGCATCCCAAAGCGTGTATCGGGTTTGTCGTTACCATATTTCCACATGGCATCTTCCCAGCTCATGCGCTGCACAGCATCAGAATAGTCAACACCTTTTACCTCTTTAAAAATCTGCTTAATCAATCCCTCAAACATTTGCAAAACGTCTTCTTGCTCCACAAAACTCATTTCACAATCTATCTGAGTAAACTCCGGCTGTCTGTCCGCTCTTAAATCTTCATCGCGAAAACACTTTACAATCTGATAATATCTGTCGAATCCACTCACCATCAAAAGTTGTTTAAAGGTTTGTGGGCTTTGCGGTAAAGCATAAAACTGTCCTTCGTTCATGCGCGAAGGCACTACAAAATCACGGGCGCCTTCGGGAGTCGATTTTATTAAAAAAGGTGTTTCAATATCAATGAAACCATTCTCGTGCAAGTATTTGCGGGCGCTGCGGTTAACTGCATAGCGCAATTCTATGCTTCGTTTCAGAGGATTTCTTCTTAGGTCGAGATAACGAAATTTCATTCTCAAATCTTCGCCGCCATCCGTATCGTCCTGAATGGTAAAAGGAGGAACGGCCGACTTATTTAAAACGGTAAGCCGGTCAATTTCTATTTCAATTTCACCCGTAGCAATCTGCATGTTTTTGTTCGAGCGCTCCCGCACTTTACCCTCAGCGCTGATTACATATTCACGTCCAAGATCGGGAAGCTGAAGCGTCTTGTTCTGCTCGTCAATAAACAACTGCGTAACGCCATATCTGTCGCGGATATCGATAAATGTAATGGAACCGAATTTCCGTATTGCCTGAATCCAACCGGCGAGTTTCACCTGTTCGCCAATATTATTAAGGGAAAGTTCACCACAGGTATGCGTGCGGTACATGGCTAAAATTTTAGTGCGCAAAGATAGGCGTTAGCGTTTAGCTGCTGCCAATCGGAAGCGAGGTTTTGCCTTTGGCATTTTAATGGGAGAAGCCGGATATGCAAAAAAAACGAATCTGCCGGTCCTTCATTTTTTCTTCCGGCGCATACACCAAGGCGGCGCCAACGAATGAAGCGCAACGATAGAAGAACGGTGGAGTTGAAGGTGAAAGACAGAACGCTGTATGACGTTAGACTCCGGGCCGCCAGAGTATTCTAAGGACTAAGTGAAGGCAATTATTTATTTTTAAGCAAATATTTTTTATGCCGTTAAAAATAATTGAGCATAACAGCGAAGATTATAAAAAGATGGTGGAACTGCGTGACGCCATCTTGCGTAAACCTTTGGGCCTTTCGTTTACCGAAGAAGAGCTTGCGGCTGAAAAAGACGATATTTTAATTGGCTGTTTTGAAGATGACAAACTGGAGGCCTGCTGCTTCTTAACGGAGGTAGCGCCCGGCGTGGTACGCCTGAGACAAATGGCGGTGCTTTCTGGCTTTCAGGGAAAAGGCATTGGCCGCGCTATGATGCTTTTTGCTGAAAATGTGGCCCGCGACCGCGGTTACGAAAAAATTACCATGCACGCCCGTGAAGAAGCAGTGGGCTTCTATAAAAAACTGCATTACAAAGTGGTGAGCAAACCCTTTACAGAGCTCGGAATTCCACATTATATAATGGAGAAGGATTTAATAGACACAGCCGGAATGGCGTAATCAGCGAGTTGTTGCAGCGCTCAACAAATGCAAGAGCCTGCTTTTCCTTATTTTTCAGCACTAAATTCTGATTAAGAGAACAGAAAATGCCAACATTACACTGGATAGGAAAAGATAAAGTGATCAATCATCACATGGATGTTCCGTTTAAGGTTTTGGAACACTCCTACGGTTTTGACAACGGAACGCAGACAGACCAAGAAACCAACAGCGGAAACAAAATTATACATGGCGACAACCTTGAAGCCCTGAAAGCCCTTTTGCCCGAATACGAAGGTCAAATTGACTGCATTTACATTGACCCACCTTACAATACTGGAAACGAAAAGTGGGTGTA
>JBDHYF010000003.1:0-244081 GCA_039811185.1 Chitinophagaceae bacterium
TACATTTACAAAAAAACCGACCACCAGAGGCAGTCGGTTCAATTTAAAAACTTGTCAACTTATTTTAGGACCCTTCAGTATTAATAACGATCGTATCCACCGCCGCCTTCGCCACGGTTACGGTTAAAACCTCCACCGCCGTTACGGCTGCCACCACCAAAACTTTTTTTACGGAAACCACCTCTTTCGCCTTCAGGCTTTGGCGTAGACTCGTTTACAACGATTCTTCTTCCCGAAATTTCAGTTTCATGCAGTTTGGCGATTGCCTCTTTTGCAGCTTCATCATCGCTCATCTCAACAAAACCAAAACCTTTGCTGCGGTTGTTGTTGAATTTGTCTGTTACAATTTTTGCACTAACAACTTCGCCGTACGGGCTGAATAAGTTGTAAAGGTCGTCACTGGTCATTCCCCAGTTTAAATTCCCAACGTAAATGTTCATTTTAAAAAAATTAAATAAATAAAAACCATAAGAAAAACAGAACCCAAAAAACCCGAAAACATTTACAGGAAACGTTCTGGAAAAATGGAATACCTGCGCAAATGGACAATACGAATATAGAGAAACAAATGATTCCAACAATTATTTTTTTAGCCTGAGGAATGCATTTGTTTTGGAAGTAATTTGCTTGTTTTGCAAAAATCTAACGCAGTAACTCTTTTTAAATGCTTGCAGACAAAATTCTTGTAATCGGCGCCGCCGGACAGATTGGTGTAGAACTTACGATTGCTCTTCAGCTTAAATATGGAAGAAATAATGTGATTGCGGCTGATATTAAAGAGCGGCCTGCCATGCTTGCAGAGGGCGCCTTTTACAAAATAGATGTTTTAAAAAAGGAAGACCTGTACCAAGCCGTTACAAAAGAAAACATTACTCAGATATATCTGTTGGCAGCTGTACTGTCTGCTACCGGCGAAAAAAATCCTACACTTGCCTGGAACATCAACATGCAGGGATTACTGAACGTACTGGAAATCGCCAAAGAGAAAAAGCTCCATAAAGTTTACTGGCCAAGCAGCATCGCCGTATTTGGTGCAACATCTCCCAAACAGCAGTGTCCGCAACAAACTATCATTGAGCCTTCAACCGTTTATGGAATCAGTAAATATGCAGGCGAATTGTGGTGTAGCTATTACTACGAAAAATACGGGGTGGACGTAAGAAGCATCCGTTATCCCGGACTCATCAGTTATATGTCGCCGCCCGGCGGAGGCACTACCGATTATGCAGTGGAGATATTTTATCATGCACTCGAAAAAAACAGGTACGAATGTTTTCTAAACGCTGACACTTATCTTCCCATGATGTACATGCCGGACGCCATCAAAGCAACGATCGATTTAATGGAGGCGCCGACCGATAAGCTTTCTACTCACCTTGCCTACAATGTGGCGGCCATGAGCTTTTCACCGGCAGAAATCGCTTCTTCCATTAAAAGCCACATCCCCAATTTCGATATCAGCTACCAACCCGATTACCGGCAGGAAATTGCATCATCATGGCCACAAAGCATCGACGATTCTCCGGCGCGCGCCGACTGGGGATGGGCGCCTGATTTTGACTTGAACGGAATGACCGCAGATATGATAAAAAATCTGCGTGATCGTAAAATTTAAATACCGGCCATCCTTTTATAGGCGTTTATCAAACCGTTGGTAGAACCGTCGTGCGCCCACACGGCTTCGTCGGTAACAAGCTCCGGAAGAATTTTGCCGGCGAGTTGTTTACCCAGTTCAACGCCCCATTGATCGAAACTGAAAATGTTCCAAACAACACCCTGAACAAAAATTTTGTGCTCGTAAAAGGCAATCAGTTTTCCAAGATTGAACGGATTTATCTGCCTGATAAGAAAAGAGTTGGTTGGTTTGTTGCCTTCGAAAACTTTAAAAGGAGCAAGCTTTTTTATTTCATCGTCGCCAAGGCCGGCGGCCTTAAGCTCTGCTTTCACCTCCTCGGCCGATTTACCGTTCATGAGCGCCTCCGTTTGCGCAAAAAAGTTAGAAAGAAGGATGGCGTGATGGTTGCCGATCGGATTGTGAGAGAGAGCCGGAGCAATAAAATCGCATGGAATTAAGATGGTTCCCTGATGGATAAGCTGATAAAAAGCATGCTGCCCGTTTGTGCCCGGCTCGCCCCAAATTACCGGCCCGGTTTGATAATTAATTTCGTTTCCGCTGCGGTCGATACTCTTGCCGTTGCTTTCCATATTTGCCTGCTGAAAATAGGCAGCAAAGCGGTGCATGTACTGATCGTACGGCAGGATGGCTTCTGACTGCGCACCGAAAAAATTCGTGTACCAAATTCCAATCAGCGCCATTAACACAGGAATGTTTTTCATAGAAGGTTCGGTTCGGAAGTGTTCATCGGCTTCAAACGCACCTTTCAGCAAAGATTCAAAATTGTGATAGCCGATTGTAAGTGCGATAGAAAGCCCGATAGCACTCCAAAGCGAATAGCGGCCGCCCACCCAATCCCAAAATTCAAACATATTGTTCGCGTCAATTCCAAAATTCACCACCGCATCGCTGTTTGTGCTAAGCGCAACAAAATGTTTGGCAACATAGCTGTCACTGCCCGCATGTTCTAAAAACCATTTGCGCGCCGTGTGTGCGTTGGTCATGGTTTCCTGCGTAGTAAATGTTTTGGATGCAATCAAAAACAGCGTTTCGTCGGCTGAAATTTTCTTCAGCGTTTCGGCTATGTGGCTTGCATCTACATTACTGACAAAAAAGGTTTCAATGCCGGCAACCGTGTAAGGCTTTAATGCTTCCGTTACCATAACGGGCCCCAGGTCACTTCCGCCAATGCCGATGTTCACCACATACCTGATTTTTTTTCCGGAATAACCTCTCCATTCACCCGTATGCACCGCTTCGCAAAGTGCTTTCATTCTTTCAAGTACCGCCGTTATCCTGGGCATAACGTCTTCATTGTTTACAAAAACGCTGCGCTCCGAAAAGTTGCGCAGTGCAGTATGTAACACTGCGCGCCCTTCTGTTTCGTTTATACATTCGCCCCGAAACATCCCATCAATTGCATCTTTCAGCCTGCAGTCTTCCGCCAACTGAGTTAACAACTGAAGTGTTTTTGGAGTGATGATATTTTTCGAATAGTCGAAGAGGATATCGCCGCTGGTCACCGACATTTTCTCAAACCGATTATTATCGTTTGCAAATAGATTTTTCATATTCTGGCGCTGCATTTCTTCTTCAAAATGTTTGTGAAGCAGAAACCAGGCTTGTGTACTGGTAGGATTTATTTTAGGTAGCATGCTGTTTAGATATTCAGTCAAATGTATAGTTTATTAATAGCTTCAATCGTATCGCTGATCATCGCCGCGCTTAAATCAAGATGTGTTACCATGCGCACGGTATTTCGGTTAATGGAAAGGCATAACACGCCCTGTTGTTTCAGCGCATTTACCACTTCGGCGGCATTGGTTGTATGGCTCACTTTAAACAGAACGATGTTTGTTTGCGGATTCACCACCTCTTTCACGAAATCTTTGCGGCGCAGCGCTTCGGCGACCTTTCCTGCATGCTGATGGTCGATCGCTAACCGTTCGACATTATTTTCGAGGGCATACAAGGCAGCGCCTGCCATGATTCCTGCCTGCCGCATGCCGCCGCCCAGCACTTTGCGTATTCGTCTGCTCTGTGTAATAAATTTGCCGGTGCCGAGCAACAAGCTTCCTACAGGAGCACCGAGCCCCTTACTTAAACAAATTGAGATGGAATCGAAAATCTTCCCGTACTCACACGGCTGCTGTTTTTTTGCAACAAGTGCATTAAACAAACGTGCGCCGTCCAAATGTAGTTTAAGATGATTGCTGCGGCAGCAGTCGGCAATTTGGTTCAGGTCGTCCATTTCGTAACAACTGCCGCCTCCTCGGTTGCTCGTGTTTTCCAGGCTTACGAGCGTTGTCTTTGGCTTGTGTACATCCAGTGGGTTGTTGATGGCTTCTTCAATTTGGCAGGCCTTCAGCAATCCCATGTTTCCTTTCAGCAATTTGGTAGCGCAGAGGGCGTTAAACGCAATGCCGCCTCCCTCGTATTGATACACATGGCTCAGCTCGTCGCATATAACTTCTTCGCCGGGTTGGGTGTGCGCTTTAATGGCAATTTGGTTGGTCATGGTACCCGAAGGGCAAAAAAGGGCAGCTTCCATTCCAAACATCGATGCAGCAAGGCTTTCAAGTCTTGTTACAGTAGGGTCTTCACCAAAAACATCATCGCCAACCGGGCATTCCAACATAAATGCTTTCATTGCCGGTGAAGGCGTTGTAACGGTATCGGATCGTAAATCAATCATATGGCGCTAAGATATTCGGCATCATTCCTTAAAAAAACATTATAATTTCTCAAAAAATAGTGTTATATATGCCGTTTTTATTTTAATTTCAGAGAAAAGCTGTAAATGTGCGTAACTTTGCAGGCATTTTTATTTTTGTTCACCCCGAGGTTATCAGCGCAAAGGATTGGATAAAAATTCGCAGTTAAATTGTAAAAGCAACAACAAAATATGAGGCAGCTCAAGATTGCAACCCAAATTACCAACAGAGATTCACAGGCAGTAGAAAAGTATTTACAGGAAATTTCCAAAATTCCGATGATTACCCCGGAGGAAGAAACCACGCTTGCACAGCGGATTAAGATGAACGATCAGCGTGCGCTTGATAAGCTTGTACAGGCGAACCTGAGATTTGTGGTTTCCGTGGCCAAGCAATATCAGCATCAGGGCTTGTCGTTAAGCGACCTTATTAACGAAGGCAACCTTGGACTTATTAAAGCCGCCCAGCGCTTTGATGAAACAAAGGGATTTAAATTTATTTCGTATGCAGTTTGGTGGATCAGGCAGTCCATTCTTCAGGCTTTGGCGGAGCAGGGAAGGCTGGTACGTTTGCCGCAGAATAAGATAGGCACTTACAATAAAGCAAATAAAGCGTACATGGCTTTTGAGCAGGAGCATGAGCGTGAGCCTTCTACGGAAGAACTTGCCGATATACTCGAGATGAGTGAAACCGAGATCAATAATATATTTCAAAGTAACACACGACATACTTCGCTGGATGCGCCTGTTCACGAAGCCGAAGACGTGGCGATGGGCGATTTGCTGGAAGGAAGCGATGATACCGATGATGATGTGATGAAAGATTCGCTGCGCGAAGAAATTAAACGTGTGCTGAAATCGTTATCACCCCGCGAAGCGGAGATTGTGAACGCGTATTTTGGGTTAGATGGGGAAAATGGAGTGACGATTGAGCAGATTGGACAAAAGTACGACTTAACGAAGGAGCGGATTCGCCAGATTAAGGAAAGAGCCATTAAGCGGTTGCAGAAGGCGCGGTACAGCAGCGCTTTGAAAGCCTACCTCGGCTAAAAGAATATTTTCTGTTGAAAGCTGCTTCGGCAGCTTTTTTTATTCACAGATATTTCAGCTAATTTTCGCAAAAAGCAAAATATGGAAAAGATTGTTGAACCCATATCCGGACTGTTGAGCCTGTTGATATTTTTTGTGCTCGGTGCACTTTCTATTTACTTTATATACAGTTTTAAGACAGACCAAAACGGTTGGATGCTCCTAATTGGATTTATCGTTGGGTTTTGTGCCCTCTTTATGCTGAAAGGGATGATTATCGTACATCCCAATCATTCTTATGTTTTAAACTTTTTTGGGGTTTATACAGGAACCGTAAAATCGAACGGATGGTATTTTGTTAACCCGTTGTACTCAACTCAAAAAATATCATTGCGGGCGCAAAACATTGAAAGCACGCGGCTGAAAGTAAACGATAAAATGGGTAATCCAATAGAAATTGCCGCCGTAATAGTTTGGCAGGTTGGCGATACCTATAAAGCCGCTTATGATGTTGATAACTATTTTGACTACATCATTAAGCAAAGTGAAGCAGCCGTTCGACATCTTGCGAGCAGCTTCCCGTACGATAACTTAGAGGACGAAGAAGCAGAGATTACGTTAAGAGATGGTGCCGATAAAGTGAATGACATTTTAGAATCGGAGCTCCGCGACAGGCTTAACCGCGCGGGTATCGAAATAATGGAGGCAAGGATCAGCCATCTTGCGTATGCTCCCGAGATTGCAGGAGCCATGCTGCAACGACAACAAGCAACCGCAGTAGTGGCTGCCAGAGCAAAAATTGTTGAAGGCGCAGTAGGTATGGTTGAAATGGCCTTGGAAATGCTTTCAAAAAAACAAATTGTTGAACTGGATAAAGAGAAAAAGGCAGCAATGGTGAGCAACCTGATGGTAGTGTTATGCTCTGAAAAAACCATGCAGCCTGTGCTGAGTACCGGCTATAATAACGAGCTGACGTAGCGAAAAAAAGCTGCCATGTTTTTCAACGGCAGCTTTTTAAAGGCGTGGTTTTTCAATTATCTGGGTGCATTTAAAAGCTCCATAACCTTATCTAAGTTTGGCTCCAATATAATTTCAGTTCTTCGGTTTTTGGCTCGTCCCTGCGAGGTATAGTTTACGTCAACCGGCTCGTATTGACTGCGGCCGCTGGCTGTAATGCGTACGGGATCAACATTGTAATCTTTGGTTAGTATGCGTACAATGGAAGTGGCCCGGGCAACACTCAGCGCCCAGTTGTCTTCAAACTTTCCGTGTATGGGAATCGAATCTGTATGGCCTTCAATATTCACCCGGATATCGGGATTGGTGTTCAACACTTGCGCAAGCTGGCTCAATGCCTGCTTCCCTTTAGGGTTTACCACCGCGCTGCCGGATGGAAACAATAAGTTTTCCTGAAGGCTCACATACACCTTCCCGTCTTTAATTGATACCGTTAGTTCGTTTGCGTTAAAGTTGGTGAGTGCATCGGCCATTTTTTTCCGAAGCATTTCTGTTTGCTGCCGTTGCTCGTCAATCAGTTGTTGAAGTTGTTGCAAACGTTTTTGCTGCGCTGCAATCGTTTCTTTTCCCGACATGATCTGTTCGGTTGCACTTTGCTTGGTCTGTTGAAGATTCTGATTTAAATTTTTCAGCTCATTCTCCAGCTGTCTTTTATTTTCTTCCAACCTGCTAAGTGTGGAAGATGCTGTTTTAATGTCGTTTTGCAATTGGTAAAGGTTCGTTTGGAGCTTGGCGCTGTCTTCCTGCAATCGAGTTATCTCTGCATTCGCTGCATCAAGCTTTTTCCGCGATACACAAGAGAATAGAAGGGTTGTAGATAGAAGAAGCAGTGCTCCCGTTTTTAAAAATCTCATAGTCTTTTTTTCGCTGTCGCGAAAAAACAATGCCAAATAAAAAATACTCCGCACATAAACACGGAGTATTTCGAAAGGGTAAAGCTGAAAATTATTTCTGCTTACCATGGTTTCTCATAGGGTATTGCGAGCAAATTTTTTACTCACAATAATTATATGGAAATACTGTGCCAACCAAACATCCCCGCTCCGGTAACTCATCTCAAATACTTTACTTTGCCGAAAATTTAAACATGGCTGCGTCGTTCACACAAAAAGGAAATATTGTCGACATCGAGAAACAGGAAATCTACTTTGGCGAGGTTATAGTCCGCGACGGCTTCATCTCTGCAATACAACGAATAAGCGGCGAGGAACCCGGGGCGCCTTATCTGCTGCCCGGCTTTATCGACAGCCATATCCATATAGAAAGCAGCATGTTGATACCTTCCGAATTTGCGCGCCTTGCAGTAGTGCACGGCACGGTTGCCACGATCAGCGACCCGCATGAAATTGCAAACGTGTGTGGCAAAGAAGGTGTGGATTTTATGATCAGTAATGGCAAAACTGTTCCTTTTAAATTCCATTTCGGCGCTCCAAGTTGTGTTCCGGCAACCGTGTTCGAAACGGCTGGCGCTGCCTTAGACAGCACGGCCGTAAAGGAGATGTTGCTCAGTGATGATATTTATTACTTGAGCGAAATGATGAACTTCCCCGGTGTTTTGCATAATGATTCAGAGGTAATGAAAAAAATTGCGGCTGCAAAAGAAGTGAATAAGCCGGTTGACGGACATGCTCCCGGTTTAATGGGCGAGCAGGCGGCTCAATATATTGCTGCCGGAATTTCAACCGACCATGAATGTTTTACCGAAGCAGAAGCGGCCGATAAACTGAAACATGGAATGAAGATTATTGTTCGGGAAGGAAGCGCGGCTAAAAATTTTGAAGCACTCATTGGGCTTATGCACGACCACTCCGACAGCATGATGTTTTGCAGCGATGATAAGCATCCGGACAACCTGGTTTTGGGGCACATTAACCGGCTCTGCGCAAGGGCGGTGGCAAAAAATATTAATGTATTTAAAGTACTGAAGGCCGCCTGCATAAATCCTGTTAAGCATTACAAGATGCGTGTAGGACTGATGCAGCCCGGCGATGCTGCTGATTTTATTATGGTGGAAGACCTGAAAAATTTCAACGTAACAGCTACCTACATCAACGGCGAGAAGGTGGCTGAAAACGGTGAAACTTACATCCAAAGCCAAGAATCCGGTGCCATCAATAATTTCAACTGCGCTGCCGTTTCTGTCAGAGATGTACAAATAGATGCCGAAAGTTTTCCACAGGTGAGTGGCCGGGTTCCGGTGATTACTGCGCTCGACGGGCAACTGATTACGCCCAAACTTTTTGTTCAGCCTGAGTTATTGGAAAATAATGGAGCCCTCGTTTCAAATCCTGAACACGACATTTTGAAAATTGTTGTGGTAAACCGTTATAAGCCCGCCGAGGTGAAAAAAGGATTCATTAAAAATTTTGGTTTTAAAGAAGGGGCCATTGCGTCTTCGGTAGCACACGACAGCCATAACATTATTGCGGTAGGAGTGAACGATGAAGCCATTGTTTCCGCAATAAATCTCGTAGTGGAAGCGAAGGGCGGCGTAAGTTGCGTGTCTGAAAACAACAGCGCCGTTTTAAGACTGCCCGTTGCCGGTTTAATGAGTAATGAAGATGGATATGAAGTGGCTGCCAAATACACCAAAATCGATAACATGGCGAAATCGTTGGGCTCCGGTCTTGAGGCGCCTTTCATGACGCTAAGTTTCATGGGATTGCTTGTAATTCCTCATATTAAAATGAGCGATTTGGGCTTATTCGACGGCGATAGTTTTTCATTTATTTAATTGCGCACAGTATGAAGACGGTTATGGTTGGGGTGGGAACCCGTACGCTAAATTTTTTGATTGACACGCCTGTTATTGCGTTGCTGGCTTATGCTCCTTACAAAGTAAATAACTGGTATGTGTTTTATTACAAGACGCCCTTTTACAGTTATATCTATTTTTTTGCATTAGTGCTTTTGTTATACTATACCATCAGCGAAGGCACCTCCGGACGTACGATGGGGAAATATGTTTCGTTTAGCAGGGTGGTTACGCAAAAAGGTAACAAACCTTCCTGGGCGGTGTGTTTCGTAAGAAGTTTGCTGAGGCTTACGCTTATTGATCTTTTCTTTATTCCTTTTTTCGACAGGCCGCTGCACGATGTTCTTACAAAAACTTATGTGGTTGAAAGTTGATGTATCCGGGCAATGTATTTGCCAATAACGTCGAATTCGATGTTTACCTTTTGTCCCGGTTTCAGTTTTTGTATATTGGTGTGTTGCATCGTATACGGAATAATTGCTACCGTAAAGCAATCTTCTGTAACATCGAAAATGGTGAGGCTGATGCCATTCAGACAAACCGATCCTTTCTCAATAATCAGCTTAGTAAAATCCGGGTTTATCCGAAAGCGGTACTCGTTGCTCCCGTCTTTGTCTTCAATAGAAATGCATGTCGCCGTATCATCAACATGGCCTTGTACCATATGACCGTCGAGTCTGCCATTCATCAGCATACAACGTTCAAGATTTACGAGATCGCCAATGCGGGCGTCGGAGAAATTCGTTTTAAGAAGGGTTTCGCGAATAGCGGTAACCTGGTGCACGCTGCCGGTTACGGCCTCCACCGTAAGACAAACGCCATTATGGCTAACACTTTGATCGGGCTTCAATTCAGCAGAAATCGGCGAGGAAATATAGAACGTTGTATTCGATTCGTTCGTTCTGATGTTTTCGATAACGCCTGTAGATTCGATGATTCCGGTAAACATGCCTGCAAATTAAACCGCGATTCACCCACATCCGCAAGGGTTGAAAAAAAATTTGTTGCGGATCATTAAATCCTTACTTTTGCTGCCTTAAAAATTCCAAAAGGAGGTATCTGTATGCTGATTATTGATTCAAAAGATTGCGAAAACATTGACAAAGCGTTGAAGAAATACAAAAAGAAGTTTGAAAAAAGTAAAACGCTTTTGCAACTTAGAGAACGCCAGAATTTCACCAAAAAGTCTGTTCGTCGTCGCAATGAAATTTTGAAGGCTGTCTATAAACAAAAGATCGCCAGCGGCAAGATAGAGCCTTAGTAATAAAATTCTTATTATTTTTAAGCTGTGCAACTGCGCAGCTTTTTTTATGCTTGAACATTATCCGTTAGCAGCAAGTTTTCTCGATTATCTGAAGTTTGAAAAGCGATTTTCTCCGCATACAATCCTCGCTTATCAAACCGACATCGCTCAGTTTTGTGCGTTCCTTGTCAGCCAGTACGACGGGCCGGCATTCAACGACGTATCCGCATCAATGGTAAGAACATGGATGGCCGAATGTAAGGAAGATCAGTATAGTTCAAGATCCATCAACAGAAAATTATCATCGCTTAAGTCGTTATATAAATTTCTGCTTAAGCGTGGGGCAGTTACTTCATCACCCTTAAAACTCATCAACGCACCAAAGAATGCAAAGCGCTTACCCACCTTCATTACCGAGAAGGAGGCAGAATTGCTTACCGCCTACTTTGAAAATCAGGCCACAGAAAGCGGGCTGTCGTACTCAGTGCTGATTCAGAAAGTGATCATGCAACTGTTTTATCAAACCGGCATTCGGTTAAGCGAATTGGTTGGGCTAAGAAGGAGGGATGTTGACTTTGCAGCGTCCAATATTAAGGTGCTCGGAAAAGGCAGTAAGGAAAGGATAATTCCCATAAGTGCCGCTTTAAGATCGGACGTGCAGAAGCTTGTGGCCATGCAGAATGAGGTGACGGAGCAGTTGTTTGTGGATGAAAGCGGAAAGCCGTTTTATAGTAAGAAGGTGTATCTGTTGGTACGTGAGCTGCTGTCTGACGTTACCACATTAAAGAAGAAAAGCCCGCACGTGCTGCGTCATAGTTTTGCTACCCACTTAACCAACAATGGCGCTGAGTTGAATGCCGTGAAGGAACTGTTGGGCCATAGCAGTTTAGCCGCTACACAGGTTTATACACATAACTCCATCGAAAAATTAAAGGAAGCCTACAAGAAAGCACATCCCAAGGCGTAACAATTTGCGGCTTATACTTACTGAAAGAATATCTGTTTTTTTTAAGGTGTTTACGCTTGATTTTGTGCTTTGGAAGTACTATTTTAGTCGTCCAGTTCAAAACCATAGTTCTTTTAAAATATTTCAAAACAAAAATTTGTTGCTATGAACGTAAACATTCAATCTGTGCGATTCGATGCCGATGTAAAACTTATTGAGCACGTAAAGGCCAAGCTTCAGAAGTTGTCTACTTTCCACGACCGGATTATTCATGTGGATGTGTATTTGAAGCTGGATAACGTAGTGCATAACATTAAAGACAAGGTGGCTGAGATCAGCGTGCAGGTTCCGAGGCAAACTTTTTTTGTAAAAGCTTCTTCCAAATCTTTCGAAGAATCTTTTGAAAACGCGCTTTCATCGCTCATTAATCAGGTGAAGAGAAAAAAACAAAAGATGGCTGCGGCCTAATTTCTTAAACGCCTCCGGAAACGGAGGCTTTTTTTATGCTGATGTTGATGGGCGTAGGGCCGTAGCGGTTGCGCTAAAGCGGAGAATTCGGATGCCGTTTGTAGGTCCGACGGCTTGAAGAATTGCCAAGCAAAAGGACTTCGGACAGGGTTAAATATTTTTTTAAAAAAAGATTTTGGAAAATTTTGCCATGATAAGAATTCTTTTACCTTTGCAATCCCAAAATTAAATGGGAAAGTTCATTTTTTATTTTACAAGCCACTTTAGCTCAGCTGGTAGAGCAACTGATTTGTAATCAGTAGGTCGTTGGTTCGATTCCGACAAGTGGCTCGCTGATAAGTGTTAGCAAGGGCAGGTTCCAGAGCGGCCAAATGGGGCGGACTGTAAATCCGCTGTCTTTCGACTTCAGAGGTTCGAATCCTCTCCTGCCCACGTTCTTTGAAATATTTTGAAATTGTAGCGAAGCGGTCATGCTGCTTCAAACATTCATCCTGGAAAATTATTATTAGCGGGAGTAGCTCATTTGGTAGAGCGATAGCCTTCCAAGCTATAGGTGGCGAGTTCGAGCCTCGTCTCCCGCTCAAAACAGTTACAGTAGCAGTTATTGAAGTCACTCAAAACTGCCAACTGACTACGCCGTTGTAGCTCAGTGGTAGAGCACTTCCTTGGTAAGGAAGAGGTCGTGAGTTCAATTCTCATCAACGGCTCTATAAGTTTTCAGCATTATTTTTCTGCCGGAAAAATGGGGTGGAATGAAGGTGAATGTTAGCAACAATTTTAGATAATTTCTAAAAGTTGAATAAAAAAATAAAACTAAGACGCTTAGTTTTGCTTTTTATAATTTTTGAAGAATAAGGAAGTAATTCCATTAATTTTTAAAACCACAACAAAAACCGATAAAAGATGTCTAAAGAGACCTTTAAGAGGGAAAAACCTCACGTAAACGTTGGTACCATTGGTCACGTAGACCACGGTAAAACCACTTTAACTGCGGCTATTACAAACATCCTTGCATCTCAGGGATTGGCGCAGGCTAGAAAGTATGATGATATTGATGGTGCACCTGAAGAAAAAGAAAGAGGTATCACTATCAACACTTCACACGTAGAATACCAAACAGCAAACCGTCACTATGCACACGTTGACTGTCCTGGTCACGCTGACTACGTAAAAAACATGATTACCGGTGCTGCCCAGATGGACGGTGCTATTCTTGTTGTGGCTGCTACAGATGGTCCAATGCCTCAAACTAAGGAACACATCCTTCTTGCCCGTCAGGTAGGCGTTCCTCGTATTGTGGTATTTATGAATAAAGTTGATCTTGTTGACGATCCTGAATTGCTTGAGCTTGTTGAAATGGAAATCCGTGAGTTGCTTAGCTCATACGGTTTCGATGGCGACAACACTCCAATCATCCAGGGTTCTGCAACAGGTGCATTGGGTGGTGAAGAAAAATGGGTTAAAAAAGTACAAGAGCTAATGGATGCTGTTGATACTTATATTCCGCTTCCTCCACGCCCCATTGATATGCCGTTCCTGATGTCTGTTGAAGACGTTTTCTCAATCACAGGTCGTGGTACAGTTGCCACCGGTCGTATTGAGCGCGGTATCATCAAAGTTGGTGAGCCTGTTGAAATTGTAGGTTTAATCGATCAACCGCTTAGCTCAACCGTTACCGGTGTTGAGATGTTTAAAAAGTTACTCGATGAAGGTCAGGCCGGTGACAACGCTGGTTTACTTCTTCGCGGTATTGAGAAAAAAGACATCCGTCGTGGAATGGTTATCTGTAAGCCTAAGTCTATCACTCCACATACTGAATTTAAGTGTGAAGTGTACATCCTTAGCAAAGAAGAAGGTGGCCGTCACACACCATTCTTCAACAAATACCGTCCTCAGTTCTATTTCCGTACTACAGACGTAACAGGCGAAACGCTTCTTCCTGAAGGTACTGAAATGGTAATGCCCGGCGATAACATCAGCCTTACTGTAAAACTTATCCAGCCCATTGCGATGGAGAAAGGTTTGAAGTTCGCTATCCGTGAGGGTGGTAGAACAGTAGGTGCCGGTCAGGTTACTGAAATTATTAAGTAAGCTTTGTCTTTTCATAAAAGATACAAGAAATAATCTCTTTATTTGCAAAGTACCTTTGGCCAAAAGCTTGGGTACTTTGCTTTTTAAAGTTCTTTATTAAAGATTGGGGTTATGTCGCCTTGTGTTGCATAATCTTAATAAGAATACGGGCATAGTTCAACGGTAGAATAGAGGTCTCCAAAACCTTTGATCCGGGTTCGAATCCTGGTGCCCGTGCCATTTGATCAATACGAAAGCTGGTTTTCGTAAAATCGTTTACAATGAATAAAATTTCATTATACTTTAAAGAGTCGTATCGCGAATTACTGGAGAAAGTAACCTGGCCTTCATGGGCGCAGCTACAACAGTCAACAGTAATTGTATTGGTGGCCACCGTTATTATTACCCTTATTATTTGGGCAATGGATTTTGCGAGCAGCTGGCTTCTTAAGTTTATTTACTCATTATTTAAATAAGGAGAATGGAGGATACTGTGCAACAAACCGAAACCAAATGGTATGTGCTTCGTGTGGTTAGCGGTAAGGAAAAAAAAGTGAAGGAATATCTCGATAAGGATATTGCCAGAAACGGATGGGCTGATATTGTTTTGCAGGTATTTCTTCCTACAGAAAAAGTATATAAGGTTCAGAATGGGAAGAAGGTAATGCGGGAGAAGAACTATTTTCCCGGTTATGTAATGCTTGAAGTGGTGGATGGAAAATTATCGGACGACATGGTGCAACATATCAGCAACATATCGAACATAATGCACTTTCTTACCGATGGAAAAGGCTCGAAAGGAAACGTAATTTCCTTGAGAAAGTCGGAAGTAAATAAGATGCTCGGCCGCGTGGATGAAATGAACGATCAGGGCATGAGTATGAGCGAACCGTTTATCGTTGGCGAAACGATTAAAATTATTGAAGGACCGTTTAACGACTTCAACGGCGTAATTGAAGAAGTGAACGACGAGAAGAAACGTTTGAAGGTAACGGTGAAAATTTTTGGCCGGTCAACACCCGTTGAGCTCAATTACATGCAGGTTGAGAAATTAGTATAAACTTTCATTTTTTTAGTAATCCCGCTGCTTATCTTGCAGCGGGATTTTTTATTTCAACAAACATTTTAAATATGAAAAAGATTTTCTTCTTGCTGATAGCACTCGCTACCGTTAGCGTTGGTATGGCTCAGCCGCCCGACGTGCCTGCTGACAAGGGCACTTACTTCGGAAAAAAGTTTTTATTTAAGAACGTTACACAAGTAGATGGCCTTAAGGCAAAAATGAATGAGAAAGCGAACGCCGATAAGTCTGTTCCGGTAACCGTAAGAGGGGTGGTTTCTAATGTTTGCACTAAAGAGGGCTGCTGGATAAAACTCCAATCTGAATCGGGTGACATGATGGTTAAAATGAAGGATCATTCTTTTCTCGTTCCTGTTGCCTTAAAAGGCAAAACTGTTGTGGTAAATGGAACTGCAAAACAGAAAGTTACCACTGTTGATCAGCTGAAACATTACGCAGAAGATGCGGGTAAGCCGCAAGCTGAGATTGATGCAATCACTGAACCACAGAAAGAAGTGATTCTCGATGCAACCGGCGTTCTTGTTTTATAGATAATAATCGGAATGTTAGTCTAAAGCCGCTTCCTGATTAGCGGCTTTTTTGCTGAACCACTGGTGTAAATTTTGGTCACGATTGCCCACAACCGTTATTTTTGTTTGCAACAAACAATCCCATGCAATCATCAATCATACATCTGGAGTCGATAAAGAAAAATTACTTTATGGGCAATCAGGTAATTTCTGTTTTAAAAGGCATATCACTCGACATCTACAAAAATGAATATGTAGCCCTGATGGGGCCGTCCGGAAGCGGAAAAAGTACGTTGATGAATATTTTAGGTTGCCTCGATTCGCCAACAGCCGGTAGTTACATTCTGAATGGGCAGGACGTAAGTAGGATGAGCGACAATGAACTTGCCGAAGTCAGGAATAAAGAAATCGGATTCGTTTTTCAGCAGTTCAATTTGTTGCCCAGGCTTTCTGCTGCTGAAAATGTTGCGCTGCCGCTGATATATGCAGGCATCAGCAAAGCCGAACGAACGGAGCGGGCAATGACGGCCCTTGAAAAAGTTGGCTTGAAAGAAAGGAGTCACCACAAACCGAATGAAATGAGCGGCGGACAAATACAACGCGTAGCTATTGCACGGGCTATCGTTAACAATCCTGCACTCTTGCTGGCCGATGAGCCGACCGGAAACTTAGACACAAAAACATCGGTTGAAGTGATGGAAATTTTTGGGCAAATTCAAGCTGCCGGAAACACGGTTGTCCTCGTTACCCACGAGGAAGATATTGCTGCCTACACCCAACGCGTAATTCGTTTAAGAGATGGCATAGTGGAGTCTGATGGCAAACACATGGCAACACAAAACAGTGCTACTTAAAACATTCTTTTATGGCGATAAAAATTTATACAAAAACCGGCGATAAAGGCAAGACTTCCTTACTCGGCGGCACCAAGATTTTTAAGAGCGACATCCGCATTCAGAGCTACGGAACAGTAGATGAACTGAATTCCTTTATCGGCCTGCTTTGTGCGGGCATCAACGACAAAGAAATCATCACCGAGCTTCACAATATACAGTCTGCACTTTTTACAGTCGGATCACACCTTGCGTGCGACACCGATAAGTTTCCAATCGAAAAGCTGCCTTCCGTTTCTCAACAAAACATCAGCATACTTGAACAGTCGATCGATAAGATGAATGAAGTATTGCCGGAAATGAAAAACTTTATTTTGCCCGGTGGCGGCCATGCTGCCGCTACCGCACACGTTTGCCGGAGTGTTTGCAGAAGAGCCGAGCGCAACATTGTAGCGTTGCTGGAAGCCGGGAATCGGGTGGAAGAAATCACCATCCAGTATCTGAACAGGCTCAGTGATTATTTCTTTATGCTTGCCCGTTACCTAAGTTTCAGAGCAGGCGAGGAGGAAATAATCTGGAAAGGGTAGAATGTTAATTTCTTTGGGGCGGCAAATATTCGCCAACAAAATAATTTGTGATTGATTATTTCTTCCTACTTTCGCCGCCCCAAAAGTTCTTAAACGAGATTTTGTTTGGGAGTTTGCAATAAAATTTTGCAAACGTTATTACCAAAAAAAGTAAAAAGATGGCAAAAGAAATCACCGGCTTTGTTAAGTTACAAGCCAAAGGAGGACAAGCCAATCCGGCGCCTCCAATTGGACCTGCTCTGGGTTCAAAAGGTATCAACATCATGGAGTTCTGTAAGCAGTTTAATGCAAGAACCCAGGATAAAGTGGGAAAAGTACTTCCTGTTTTAATCACGGTTTATAATGATAAGTCATTCGAGTTTATCATTAAAACACCTCCTGCTGCTGTTCAGTTAATGGAAGCTGCCAAAGTTCAAAAAGGTTCTAAAGAAGGAAATCGTTCCAAAGTAGGAAAAGTTTCATGGGAGCAGGTTGAGGCAATTGCGAAAGACAAAATGCCCGACCTGAATTGTTTCACCTTAGAAAGTGCAATGACAATGGTTGCCGGTACCGCCCGCAGTATGGGAATTACTGTTGATGGTGCTGCTCCTTGGGACAAGTAATTCTTTACAACAAAACTGATTTAAAATGGCAAAACTTACTAAAAACAGAAAAGCAGCCGATTCAAAGGTTGATAAAAATAGAGCGTATTCGCTTAAGGAAGCATCTACTTTGGTTAAAGATGTGAACTGCACAAAATTCGACAGTTCTGTTGACCTTCATATCCGTTTAGGTGTTGACCCTAAAAAAGCCGACCAGCAAGTAAGAGGTACGGTTACTTTACCTCATGGCACCGGTAAAACAAAAAGAGTATTGGTACTTTGTACACCTGATAAGGAAGCGGATGCAAAAGCAGCCGGAGCCGACCACGTTGGGCTTGATGAATTTATTCAGAAAATTGAAGGTGGTTGGACAGATGTTGATGTGATTATTGCCACTCCTTCGGTAATGCCGAAGATTGGTAAGCTCGGTAAAATTTTAGGTCCGCGCAACTTAATGCCGAATCCTAAAACAGGAACCGTAACCAACGATGTTGCTGCTGCTGTAAACGAGGTGAAAGGTGGTAAAATTGCGTTTAAAGTTGATAAAGCCGGCATCGTGCACGCTTCTATCGGACGGGTTTCTTTCACCGCAGATAAAATTGCGGATAACAGCCAGGAGCTCATCAATGCAATTCTGAAATTAAAACCGGCTACATCTAAAGGTACCTATGTGAAAGGCGTAAGCATGGCTGCAACCATGAGCCCCGGTATTTCTATCGACACAAAAACAGTAGTTCACTAATCGTTTCCTAACGGTTTAAAATATTCTTTATGAATAAAGATCAAAAAAATGAAGTAATAGAACTTTTAAAAGAAAAGTTCTCTCAATACAACAACTTCTACATCACCGATACAGAATCGCTGACGGTAGAACAAATAACCAGCCTTCGCCGCGCTTGCTACGACAAGCAAGTTGAAATGAAGGTTGCAAAAAATACGCTTATCCGTAAGGCTTTGGAGTCGCTGGATTCTGAAAAATACAGCGGCCTTTTCGAATCATTAAACAATGTTACCGCATTAATGTTTTCTGAAAATCCGAAGGAGCCTGCGGTTATCATCAGCTCGTTCAGAAGCGCCGGTAACAAAGAAAAGCCTTCTTTGAAAGCCGCATTTATCAACGGCGATATCTATTCAGGCGACAACAACCTTGCAACACTTACCAAAATCAAAACGAAGAATGAATTGATTGGTGAAGTAATCGGATTGTTACAATCTCCGGCTAAAAGAGTGCTTGCTGCATTATTGCATCATCACGAAAAACAAACTGAAGGCGCAGCAGAAGCACCGGCAGCAGAATAATATTTTTAATTTTTTATTTCATAACCTCTCCGCCGGAGCAATAGCAATGAAGGCGGTTTAAAAGTAAAACCATGGCAGACGTAAAATCACTAGCCGAACAATTAGTAGGCTTAACAGTAAAAGAAGTTCAGGAATTAGCAGATGTGCTAAAAGCTGATTACGGAATTGAACCCGCAGCAGCGGCAGTAGTAGTATCAGGTGGCGGCGAAGGCGGTGGCGCAGCAGTTGCTGAGCAAACTGCATTTGATGTAATCCTTAAAAACGCCGGTGCAGGTAAATTAGGCGTAGTGAAAGTGGTTAAAGAATTAACCGGACTTGGCCTTAAAGAAGCAAAAGATTTAGTTGACGGCGCTCCTAAAACAGTGAAAGAGCAAGTATCTAAAGCTGAAGCGGAAGACATTGCCAACAAACTGAAAGAAGCAGGTGCTGAAGTTGAAATCAAGTAATCTGTTTTTTCTAAAAACAAAAGCCGTTTCATTTTTTGAAACGGCTTTTTTGTTGATGATAGTTTTTCACTACTGCTTTTTTACCACCTTTGCCCACGTATCCTTTAAGCCAACTGTTTGGTTGAACACAATTTTATCTTCACTCGTGTCTCTGTCCAAACAGAAGTAGCCCTTGCGCAGAAACTGGTACCTTTCGTTGAATTTTGCGTTTCGTAATGCCGGCTCCGCAAAAGCATTTTCAACTATGGTAAGGCTGTTTTCATTCATGTAAGATTTAAAATCGTCGGTTTCCTTTGCAGGGTCTTCTACCTTAAACAATCTGTCGTAAAGCCTGATCTCTACATTTTGCGCATGTTCGGCGCTAACCCAATGCAGCGTGCCTTTTACCTGAACGCCCGATGTATCGTTACCGCTTTTGCTGTCCGGCAAATAACTGCACTTCAACTCCGTAACATAGCCGTTTTCATCCTTTACCACTTCATCGCATTTTATGATATAGGCGTGTTTCAAACGAACCATCTGGCCCGGCGCCAACCGAAAATATTTCTTCGGAGGGTTTTCCATAAAATCGTCGCGCTCTATCAATATATTTTTGCTGAAAGGAATTTCGCGGCGGCCTCCTTCTGCATCTTCCGGGTTATTTTCTCCTTCAAGAATTTCAACAACCCTATCAAAATTGGTGATGGTAACTTTCAACGGGTCGAATACCACCATACGCCTTACCGCAATGGTGTTTAAGTGTTCGCGTACACAAAACTCCAGCAAACCAATATCTATCAGGTTTTCGCGCTTTGCAACGCCTATGCGGTCGCAGAAGTCACGGACTGCCTCAGGTGTATATCCTCTTCTTCTGATGCCGCTGATTGTGGGCATGCGCGGATCGTCCCAACCATCTACATATTTTTCATTTACAAGCTGTAATAGTTTACGCTTACTCATAACCGTGTAATTAAGGTTTAAGCGCGCAAACTCGTACTGATGCGAGGGAAATATTTCTAACTTTTCAATCAGCCAGTTATACAAGTCACGATGCGGAATAAACTCGAGAGTACAAATGCTGTGGGTAATTCTTTCGATGCTGTCGCTTTGTCCATGCGCAAAATCATACATCGGATAAATACACCATTTGTCGGCGGTGCGATGATGCTGTGTGTGTTTGATGCGGTAGATAATCGGATCACGCATGTGCATATTCGGATGCGCCATATCAATTTTAGCACGCAGCACTTTTTGACCTTCAGCATATTTACCATCTTTCATTTCAGTAAACAACTGAAGATTTTCTTCAACAGTCCGGGTACGGAATGCACTGTTTACGCCGGCTGTTGTGGGTGTTCCTTTTCCGGCAGCAATCTCTTCTGCGGTTGAATCATCTACATAAGCAAGTCCTTTATTGATAAGCCTAACCGCATAGTTATAGAGCGTATCAAAATAGTCAGACGCATACAGTTCATTTTTCCACTCAAATCCAAGCCACCTTACATCGGCCTTAATACTTTCAACATATTCAGTTTCTTCTGTTACCGGGTTGGTATCATCGAAGCGGAGGTTTGTATAGCCGCCATACTTTTTGCTAAGCCCGAAATTTAAGCAAATGCTTTTGGCATGGCCGATATGTAAATAACCATTTGGCTCCGGCGGAAAACGGGTAACAATTTCTTTATACTTTCCGGAGGCCAAATCGCTTTCAATAATTTCTTCAATGAAGTTTAATGATTTTTCTTCTAACATCAACAACGTTTTATGCGTTGCAAATATAAGCAAGCAATAAGCCTTTCGAGGCTTTATAATTAACTCCGTCTGCTAAAAAACAGCAGCCGATTTTTACAAACAATTGAATGGAAAAAACGCCGTCATCTCACAAAGAATTATTAAAGAAATATTATGCATATTTTATGCACATAGCCTTCGTTTAAATGATTATAGCTATATTTTAGCCCCAGTTAATTAATAAAGAATGGGAATAATATTACAAGCTGATCCATCAGCAATTACTCCATCGGCCCAGTCAATTTCTCTGATTGAATTGCTGAACAAGGGCGGATGGATAATGTACCCTTTATACTTTTTGCTCATTGTTGCGATATACGTTTTTTTTGAGCGGCTGCTGGCTATCCGGAGAGCCGGTCGCATCGACAAAAATTTCATGAGCATTATTAAAGACAATATTATCAGCGGTAATGTTGGCGCCGCACGAAATCTTGCAAAGAACACCGACAATCCGGTGGCACGAATGATCGACAAAGGCATTCAGCGGATCGGAAAGCCCATCGACGCAATTGAAAAAAGCATGGAAAATGTTGGAAAGCTCGAAATGTATAAGATGGAAAAAAATCTCTCTATTCTTTCACTCATAGCGGGAATTGCGCCTATGTTCGGATTTCTGGGAACGATTGTAGGTATGATTCAGCTTTTCTACAACATCAACAACAGTGGCTTCGAACTAAACACCATTGCCGGAGGCATTTACGTGAAGATGGTTACGTCGGCTGCGGGTTTAATAATTGGTTTGATGGCTTATGTTGGACACAACTACCTTACCACACAGATAGACAAAACGGCCAATAAAATGGAAGCCGCAAGTGCTGAATTTTTGGATGTTTTACAGGAGCCCACAGTTTAATTAAAATGCTTTTGAATGAATATTAGAAACAGGCTGAGATCGCATCCGGAGCTGCATACAGGAGCATTGAACGACATCCTTTTTATTTTGTTGTTGTTCTTTTTAATTGTTTCCACACTTGCCAATCCAAACGTAATAAAGGTGAATAATCCGCGTGGTGAAAAAGACACAAAGGCCAAACAAAATATTGTAGTTTCCATTAACAAAGATCAACAGATTTTTTTAGGACAAAAACCGGTTGATATGGCATTACTCGATTCGATGCTGAAAGAAGAAGTGCTGAAAGTGAAGTCGTTTATTGATACGCCTTCAGTAGTGATCAATGCCGATACAGTTTCCCATTATGGAGAAGTTTTTAAAATAATGCAGTCGGCTAAACGGGCAGGAGCGAGGGTAGTGGCAAACGTAAAATAGAATTAACGCGATTGCAGAAGTACAGACACTGTATTCATCTTTCTGTCGATCGTCCTTCTTAAAATGAGATGACTTTCTTTCGATGTCCACCGGTACTCTATCATATCCAGCCTGTGTTTTACAATCCGGCGTTCGGGTTTTTGTTCTCCTTTCCAGTTAGCTTTAATAAAGTTGTATAAAAAAAGCATGGTGTTGCGGGCCGTTTTCTTTGGACTTTCTGCATTGTTTGCGTTCGCCGTATACGAATTGCTGAGCAGAATGCCTTTGATAACGCCATTTGCATCTGTGCGTAAAACCGGCAACGCAAAACTGATTTGTCCAATTTTTAGTGGATTCTTTTCGGTGATGCCGGTAAAAACAAACTCTTTGTAATGGGTGTGCAAATCGGATGCGCTATCCCTGAAAAATGCAATCAGTGAATCTTTATACCTGTCAATTTTTGTGTTTAAAACAAACCGTTCTATCGAAACCGTATCAAGCGAACTGCTCTGCGCAGTAAGGGTTGTTGTAAACAGAACTGAAACGGAAAACAACAAGGCTTTTAAAAACATGGTACAATTTAAAACAATAAATTCTTTAGTTTATTCTCGTTCAGCACAATTATTTTTCCTTTTTTTATGTCGATAAGGCCTTCGCTTTTAAAGTCGCTCAGGGTTCTGATAAGCGACTCGGTTGCAGAGCCGATAATATTTGCAAGATTTTCTCGCGATATTTCAAGCGTTTCCTTTTCACCTTTAAACTTGGTTAACACCAAAATGAGGCCGTTAGCAACCTTCTTCCTTAGCGAACTGTAGGCGAGATTCACCAGGTTCTCTTCCTTTTCAACAATATTTCGCGCCATCATTTTAATAAACTGCCGTGCTACGATGGCGTCGTTATTTATCAGTTGAAGAAAATCTGTGCGTGGTATCAGCATCAACTCAGCGTCTTCAAGAATTTCTGCGTTCTCACGGTAGTTGGTTTCTTCCAAAACCGCGGTATAACCAAAAAAATCTCCTTCGGTAACAATGTTTGTAATCAGTTCTTTATTTTCTTCATTGGTACGGCTGATTTTGACCTTGCCTTTATTGATGAAGTAAACGGCCACCGGGCGCTGCCCTTCATGATACAGAATCTGTTTTCGCTTGTAGTCGTTTACTTCGCGCTCATTGGAAATTAGTGAAAGGCCGGCATTGTTTTTTGCGCTGTCGATAAAAGCATTGATGCCATCGCTGTTCAACGAAAAATTTTGTTTCAGGGCATCCGATTTTTTTAACCTCGTTTCTACTGCATTCAGCAGTTCTATGCCATCAAAGGGCTTTGTAATGTAATCGTCGGCACCCATTTCCATTCCTTTCCTGAAGTCGGATTTTTCTGATTTCGCAGTTAAGAAGATGAAAGGAATGGCGGATGTGGTTTTTTGTCTGCTTAACATGTGCAGCACGCCGTACCCGTCGAGCACCGGCATCATAATATCGCAGATAATCAGGTCGGGAATATGTTGCACTGCCATTTCAACGCCCGCTTTTCCGTTGGCTGCGGTTAGCACTTCATAGTTCGATAACGAAAGTATTTCAGCCGTATTTTCTCTTACTTCGTCATTGTCTTCAATAAGCAGAATTTTCTTCATGATATAAATTTAACGTCAGTCAGTAACCGGAATTTGCACTATAAAACTCGTTCCTTTGTTTAATTCACTTTCAAATTTAATGGAACCATTAATCAGTTCAAGGTAACGGCCCACAATGTGTAGTCCGAGGCCGGTTCCCTGAATGTTCAGCGCATTTTTTGCACGGAAAAACCGCTCAAACAAACGCTGCTGGTCTTCTGCTGAAATACCGATGCCGCAGTCTTTTACAACGAGTATGATGTAATCTTTTATCTTATCGGCAGTTACAGAAATTACTGAATTTTCGGGCGAAAATTTAATAGCGTTGGAAACAAGATTCAGCAATACATTTTTTATGATGTTGACATCCGTTCTGCATTTACCGGCGCCTGAAAAAGAAAATGCAAGCTGCTGCTCCTTTTTAGCAATCTGCTGCATTCCGTTCAGTAGCTCTTTAATGCCATCCACAATTTCTTCAAACTCGTAATCTTCAACAGATGTGTGAAGGGTGCCCTCCTCAAGCTTGCCCAGCGACAGAAAATCTTCCAAAATACTTTTCATATCGCCAACGGCGTTTTTAATTCTTTGAATGTGTTTTTCCCGCTTCTCATTGTCTTCAGTCAGCGGGTATTTACTTAACAGAAAGGCCGATGATAAAATGGTACTTAGCGGCGTCCGAAACTCGTGCGATGCCATCGTAACAAAACGGCTTTTCAGGTCGCCGAGTTCTTTTTCCTGTTCAAGTGCAGTGCTCAGTTCTTCTTTCGACTTCTCAAGAGCAGCAAGCGTTTCCCGCAACATTTTTGTACGGTTTTCAACCATCTGTTCCAGCTCTATGTTCAACTGTTTTATCTGATGGGTTTGATGTTCCAGTTCGTTGCGCTGTTCCACCAGTTTATACTCACTGAGCTTTCTCACTGTAATGTCAATCACAAAGGCAATTACAAAAGTTTCACCATCGGATTGGTAGTTGCTTAAACTGATTTCAATCGGAAACTCGCTGCCATCTTTCTTGCGTCCGAACAAATCGCGACCGGCGCCCATTACCCTTGCCTGCGGCTTTTTATAGAAACCGTCTCTTTCTTTTTCGTGTGAATGACGGTATTTCTGTGGAATCAGGATTTCTATTTTGTTGTATAGAATTTCTTCTTTCGTATACCCAAACTGCAGTTCTGCCTGCCGGTTAAAGTTGATGATTTCTGCTTTTTGATTGCATACAATCATACCGATAGTGGCATAGTCAAAGAGCGCCCTGAACATATCCTTGCTTTCCATAACTCAATTTACAGCATCTCCAAACTGTCTTTGATGGTTTTAATTCTTGCTTCTGCATCCGCTTTCTTTTTCTCTTCCAGCGCTACAACTTCCGCTTTTGCATTCGCCATAAATTTTTCGTTTGAAAGCTTTTTCATTACCGACGCTAAAAAGTTTTGCTGATAATCCAGATCTTTCAACAGTTCTTCCTTTTGGGCCGATGTGTCGATGGCATTTTCAGGTTCAATAAAAATTTTATCCTGCTCAACAGCAATCACAATGGCATTGTCCGGGGCCGCTCCATTCAGCACGAGGGCTTTTGCATTCGCCTGCTTTTTTAATATCGCAAGCAGTTGTTGATAGTTTTGAGGAGTGGCTGTTTCAATGTGCAACGAAACCGGCTCCTTCATGGAAATATTGTTTTTTGCACGCGATTCCCGAACGGCCGATATCAGCGTTTGCAATAATTTTCCCTGTTGCAAAACATCAGTAGACGGCGACGAAACAGGTTGAAACTGTTTCACAATCAGGTCGTCGTTTTGATTTGCGATAAGATGATAGACTTCTTCAGTAAAAAACGGCATAAAGGGGTGTAACAATTGCATCAGCTGTTCGAAGACAGAGCAGGTTTGTTGATACACTTCCTCATCGAAGAGCTCGTTGAAGCCGGCTTTTAACCATTCCAGATACCAGCTGCAGAAGTCGTCCCAAATCAGCGAATACAGGGTTTTTAAAGCTTCACTTAATTTGAAGCTGCTGTACTGTTCTTCTATGAGAAGCGTGGCTTGTTTCAGCCGGTTGTTCATCCACGTGATAGCAAAGGCTGATTGATCGGCATGCTGCTGGTTAAGGCCGCGTTTCTCCTGCCACATACGCGTCAGCTTCAGTGCATTCCAGATTTTGTTTGTAAAATTTCTTCCTTGCTCAAGCGATGATTCATCGAACAGCAAATCATTGCCGGCAGGTGAGGCAATCAAAATCCCGAAGCGGACGGCATCCGACCCATAACGATCGATGAGGTCGAGCAAGTCGGGCGAGTTGCCTAAGCTTTTGCTCATTTTCCTTCCTTGTTTATCGCGAACCATTCCGGTGAAATAAACATCGCTGAATGGTTTTTGATTCATGTATTCATAGCCCGCCATTGCCATCCTTGCAACCCAAAAGAAGATGATGTCTTGCCCTGTAACCAGCACGGAAGTAGGATAGTAATAGCGAATGTCTTCGTTGTTTGGTCTGGTGATGCCGTTAAACACCTGAATGGGCCATAGCCACGATGAAAACCACGTATCCAGCACATCTTCATCCTGCTTCAATTCGGCCGTTTGGTTAAACTGCTGCTCGTACTTTTTGTGTGCTTCTGCTTCTGTTTCTGCTACTACAAAGCGGCCGTCGGCATCGTACCAGGCCGGAATTCTTTGTCCCCACCAAAGCT
Organism: Chitinophagaceae bacterium; assembly: GCA_039811185.1. GTDB lineage: Bacteria > Bacteroidota > Bacteroidia > Chitinophagales > Chitinophagaceae > JAEZDR01. The sequence goes on from JBDHYF010000003.1 coordinate 26,504, forward strand.
GCCGTGAAATGCACCAGTCCTTTACATTCTCGAGCCAGTATTTATAGGTGGCCAAAAATTTATCTCCGGGATGGATTTTAATATCGCCGTTTACCACGGCCTCCAGCGCCGGTGTGGCAAGGTCTTTCATCTTCACAAACCACTGCGTGGATATTTTTGGTTCTACCACGCTGTTGGTTCGTTGCGAGTATCCAAGCCTTGTGCTGTATTTTTCTTCTTTTACCAAAAGGCCTTGTTCGCGCAGTAATTCCACTATTTTCTTACGTGCAACAAAGCGGTCTTCACCCACAAAAATTTCTGCCTCGCGGCTAAGTGTGCCGTCTTCATTCAGCGTATCAATTACACCCAGATGATGTTTCAACCCCAGGTTATAATCGTTAATATCGTGTGCGGGAGTCACTTTCAATGCCCCGGTTCCGAAAGCTGGATCTACATACGCATCAAAAATCAGCGGCACTTTCCGGTTTACGAGCGGCACAATCAAATGCCGGCCTTTTAAGTGGGTATATCGCTCGTCGTTTGGGTTTACGCAAACACCGGTGTCGCCCATAATGGTTTCCGGACGCTGTGTGGCGATGGTTAAAAATTCGTTGGAGTTTTCAACGGCATACTTTACATAGTACAGCGTGCCTTCCACATCTTTGTATTCAACTTCTTCATCGCTGAGCGCCGTTTTTGCAACCGTATCCCAGTTAATCATCCGTGCTCCGCGATAGATCATTTTTTTCTCAAACAAATCAACAAAAACCTTTATTACAGCAGCATAGTATTCATCGTCCATGGTGAAGCTTACGCGGTCCCAGTCAACGCTACAGCCAAGTTTCTTAATCTGATTGTAGATGATGCCGCCGTATTTGTCCTTCCATTCGAAAGCATACTGCAAAAATTCTTCGCGCGATAAACTCGATTTTTGAATTCCTTTTTCCTGAAGCATTTGCACCACTTTGGCTTCTGTTGCTATGGATGCATGATCGCTTCCCGGAACCCAGCACGCATTGAAACCACTCATTCTTGCCTTACGCACTAATATGTCCTGAACCGTTTCGTTAAGTGTATGCCCCATGTGCAGCACGCCCGTAACGTTTGGCGGCGGAATTACCACGGTAAATGCCTTCCGTTCGTCGGGTTTGCTGTTGAAATATTTTTTGTTCATCCAGTGCTCGTACCATCTTTCTTCAACGGCCTTTGGAAGGTAATTTTTTGTGAGTTGCATCTATATGAAAGTTAGGGTGGCGAAAATAATTCTTTCCATTGAGGTAGCTGCAAAACCCACTTAAAAACATATAGATGAATGACGACGGAAGTGCGTTGGATGATGTGAATTTGGATTGACCAAAAAACCTTCGAATTGAGATGTACTCAGGCAGGAAGTGAAACGGTAATTATTAAGACGTGGTTTGAAAGTAAAATTCCCGGAGAACTGATGCGAAAATTCATGCAATAAAAAAGTAAGTGAACCCAGACGTTACCTGTATGGACAGGAGACCAATGGGGAATCATTCTTTGAAGGATCACTTACAAGGACAAAAAAACAAATAAATTTTTAAAAAAAAGCAAAAATGTGCAAGGCAATGCACGCATTACGCTCCCATTGGGTAACTTATTTAAATGTTTTTTGAGGCAACACCATTTTTGAGAGAAAAAATGTTTTGTAGTTTGCGGCAATGTATGCCATTGTGGATATAGAAACAACCGGTAGTCATGCCAACGCCAACGGAATTACCGAGATCGCCATTGTTTTACACAACGGAAGCGAGGTGGAAGGACGGTATGAAACCCTCGTTAATCCCGGCTATCCAATACCGCGATATGTTTCGTATTTAACCGGCATAACAAACGAAATGGTTGCTTCGGCACCGGCCTTCAACGAGCTGTCCACAACCATTTACCGCCTGCTGAAGAACCGCATTTTTGTGGCTCATAATGTAAACTTCGACTACTCATTTATCAAACACAGTTTTGAGAAATGCAACATCAACTGGTCGGCAAAAAGGCTTTGCACGATGCGGTTAAGCCGCCGCGTGTTTTCCGGTTTACCCCGATATGGCCTCGATTCTCTTTGCGATCATCTCGACATCGCCATCAGCAACCGCCACCGCGCAGGGGGCGATGCGGATGCCACCGCTATCCTGTTTGACATGATTTTAAAGGAGGGCGGCACAGCAGTTATTAAAGAATTCATGGGCAAACAGTCGCACGAGCAGTTGCTTCCGCCCAATCTTCCGAAAAATCATATAGCTGCCCTCCCACAAATGCCGGGTATTTATATGTTTAAAGACCAGAAGGAAAACATCATTTATGTGGGAAAAGCCGGCAACATTAAACAGCGTGTGCTCAGCCATTTCAGTGGATTGGACATCGGTAAAAAACGGCAGGAGTTACTCAAAAATATTTACGCAATCAGCTTTCAGCTATGCGCAACAGAACTAACCGCCGCTATTGTGGAGAGCGTGGAAATTAAAAAGAACTGGCCGCGTTATAACAAGAGCCAGAAATATTTTGAACAGCGTTTCGGACTCTTCACTTACGAAGACCAAAACGGCTTTTTGCGTATTGTGATTGAGAGAAAGACGCGGTTTTCTCAGCCGCTGATGAGTTTTGGGTTATACGCCGAAGCGCATCTCGCAGTCCGGAAGCTGGTGAAAAAATTCGAGCTGCATCCCTATCTCTGTTACATTGAAAAAGAGTATACGCCGGTAACGGAAACGTGCGACGTTTACAACCGCAGGGTAGAAGCCGCATTAAACTGGTTGAGGAATGAAACAAAAAGCTTTGTGATTGTGGAAAGAGGCGCAAAAAACTGCGATTGTGTGGTGGTGGAAAACGGAAAATTTTTAGGGATAGCCTGTCTGCCGCTTCAGGCGGAAGTAACGGATTTCGACTATGTGCGCCGCCGCGCCGAGCCCCTTCCTGAAAATGAGGTGATCCGAGCTATGATCAGAAATTACTGCAACCGACATCCGCACAATGTGGTAGAGTTTTAACTACATCCTTTCAGGCACCTGTATGCCGAGTAAGTGCATTCCCGATTTAATGGTTGCAGCCGTTTGCGCACACAGCGTTATGCGGAGGCGCTTTTTAACGTCTGTTTCCGCCGATGCAACGGAAAGCTCCGCATAAAAACTGTTGAAGGCTTTGGCTAAATTAAAAAGGTACATTGTAATGGCTGATGGGTTGTAAGCCGCTGCGGCTTCCTTCACCGTTCCCGCAAATTGCTCCAACTGAAAAACAAGGGCTTTTTCTAATGGATGTAAAACCTGCTCTTCATCTTGCAACGCAACGCCGGTTTCGCTGTTTGTTTTCCGAAGGATGCTCTTTATGCGGGCATGCGTGTACTGAATAAATGGTGCGGTATAACCGTGGAAATCGATGCTTTCTTCGGGATTAAAAATGATCTTCTTTTTGGGGTCTACACGCAGCAGAAAAAACTTCAAAGCGCCTAATCCGATGATGGAAAAAAGCTCCTCCAGTTCGTTGGGTGTAAAATCCGAAACCTTACCCAACTCCTTCGTTTTCTCTTCGGCAATCCGCTTCATTTCCACTACCATATCATCTGCATCTACAACAGTGCCTTCACGGCTTTTCATCTTTCCGGTAGGCAGTTCAACCATTCCATAGCTCAAATGGAAGATGCCGGATGCGCCGGGAATTTCCAGCTTTTCACAGATGAGTTTCAGCACCTTCATGTGATAGTTTTGCTCATCGCCGATTACATAGATATAGCTGTCGGCCTGGTAAGTTTCCTGCCTTTGCAGCATCAATCCAATATCCTGCGTTATGTAAACCGAGGTGCCGTCGCTGCGCTGTACAATTTTTTCATCAAGGCCGTCTGCGGTTAAATCAATCCACACGCTGCCATCTTCTTTTGTATAGAAGATATTTTTTTTCAGTCCGAGTTCAACCAGCTGTTTTCCCAACAAGTAGGTGTTGCTTTCGTAATACACCACGTCGAAGTCGCTGCCGATCGTCCGGTAGGTTTCATCGAAGCCCTCGTACACCCACCCATTCATTCGGTTCCATAACTCAATCACTTCTGCGTCGCCGGCCTCCCATGCAACAAGCATTTGCTGAGCGGCTTTCATAACAGGCGCCTGTTTTTCGGCATCGGCCACCGTCATTCCGCCGGCCACCAGTTCCTGCACTTGCTTTTTATATTCGTCGTTAAACTTAACGTAATAGTCCCCGATGAAATGATCGCCTTTTGTTCCGGTGGAAGCGGGCGTCGCGCCGTTGGCAAACAGCTGCCAGGCAATCATGCTTTTGCAGATATGTATGCCGCGGTCGTTAACGATGCTCGTTTTAATAACAGTATTTTGTTCGTGCTTCAGTATTTCGGAAACGCTCCATCCTAAAAAATTATTTCTGAGGTGGCCGAGGTGTAAAGGCTTGTTTGTGTTGGGCGAAGAATATTCCACCATAATTTTTTGGGAAGCGGGGTTTGTTTTCGCTGCTTTCGTTTCGCCGGATAAAAATTTCAGCCAATAGGCGTGGCGGATGCTCAGATTTAAAAAGCCGCTCACCACGTTGAAAACGTCGAACAAATCGGGATGCTGTTGCAGCAACGCATGGCCAAACCGGTCGGCAAACTCCGGCAAAGGTTGCTTGGCAAGTTTCACCAGCCCGAAAAGTACGATGGTGTACTCGCCTTCAAAATCCGGCTTCGTGGTGTTTACCGTAATATCGGTTGCAGTAACCGATAACGAAAACGAATTTTTCAATACAGAAACGGCCGCATCCTTAATCTGATCAACAATGCTCATCATCAAAATTTAGTGCGCAAAAATAGCAAAATCATCGCGCTGTGCGGGACTGCTAAAGTTTTATGTTTCAGCTTTTTTCCAAACTTATATCTTTGGCGCCGATGCGGAATTTGCATAACCATACAAGAAAGTCCATTCTTGCATTTATCGATGTTTTTTATCCGTTGTTCAGCAAACTAATGCCGTTGCAAACTTTCCGTTATGCAGCTTGCGGTGGCGCCAACACGCTGCTCGATATTTTTCTTTATTCTGTTTTTTACAACTATCTGTTCCAGAAAAATGTGGTGCATATCGGCCCCTTTGCAGTCAGCGCCTACATTGCAGCCTTTCTGTTGTCGTTCGTAATCACCTTTCCGGTAGGCTTTTATTTAAGTCGCTATGTTGTTTGGCAACAAACCCATACACGCAAGCGGGTGCAGCTCATCAAATATTTTCTTGTGGTGGCGGCATGTATCGTGTTAAACTATGTTTTTCTGAAAACATTTATCGAACGGCTGGGCTGGTATCCAACGCCGGCAAAAGTTGCTACCTCCATCATCGTTGTGGCCTTCAGTTATTATTCGCAACGAAATTTCTCTTTTAAAGCTGTTACTAAATAATTTTGTTTTTCCATCGCCCCGACCTCAAATACCAAAACGACGGAATAAATAAAATAACCCAGTACAACCAGTCGCTCATCCATCCGATGGTAATGGGAAGATGAAGTTTTTCCAGTACAACATAGCTGTAAATGCAGTAAACTATTATTGCAAACGATTCGGAAATCAGATTCATCCGTGTGTTTCCTGTTCCTACTACAGCATTCAGCCAAACGGTAGAAACCGACATCAATATCAGCGCAACTGTTACGACACGAAGAACAGGCGTGGCCTCCGAAACAAAGTCGTTACCCTGTCCGTAAACCGATAAGAAGAGATGGGGAAGAAGGTTCAGCAACGCTGCAACGCCACAGCTGAATATTAAACTAATCTTCATAATTTTTAAGATGAGTTCGAGTACGCGGTGTTGTAACCCTTGCCCGATAATGTTACTGATCATGGTATTGGTGGTGATGGCGAACGCCCAGCTGAAGGCGCCGAACGCTCCAAAAAAGTTTCGCATGGTATTGCTCACTGCCAGCGCCAGCGAACCATGATGTTCAATTAAGATGTAAAAGAACTGCCAACTGATAATGCTGATGGCGTGTTGTAAAATAAGAGGAGAAGAAATGTTTAAAATGTTTTTTGTTTCGCGTTTATCAATGTTGAAGGTGGCAAACAGATGGAAGCGTTTTGTGATGCCTTTATAGTGCATTAGGGCAAAAATTACCACAAGGCCCATCACCTCCGAAATAATACTGGCAACGGCGGCTCCGTTAAAGCCCATATTCGGCAAACCGAGCTTCCCGTAAATGAATCCATAATCGAAAATGATGTTTGCCAGCGCTTCCGACAGCGTTCCGATAATCAGGTATTTACTGTTATTGGTACCCACCAGCAGCGCATTGCGCATTTGGTACACATACAAAAACGGAAGTCCCCAAATTCTTATGTAAAGAAAATCTACCGCTTTTTGCACATGATCTGGATTACTTAAACTTACCCTGAATACGGCCGGCGCAACCAAAAAAGTAAGGAGAATACCTGTTGCAGCAAGAATCATTGAAATGATGACACCATTATTGAACAGACTTCCGATGGCATCAATGCGGTCTTCGCCCGCACGCCGCGAAATGAGCGTTTGGAGCCCGTTGTTAAGGCCCATGCCCACCACTGCAAAAATGAGATAGTACACACCGGTAATGCCGGCAAGCCCTAACTCTTCTTCACCCAATCCGCCGAGGAAAATGTTGTTGATGATGAAGTTGAGCTGCGGCACCAGCATAGCCGCTGCAATAGGCAGGGCAATAGAAAGAATTTGCCGGTTAGTGATTTGCAATTTCAGATTGTTGGAAGCCGCCGCATTTTGCATGTGCCGCAAATCTAAACCACGCGAAACAGCAGCAGAGATTTTTTTTAACCCATGAATTGAAAAATTGATTTAGGTTTGTCTAAATAATTATTTCACCAAATTGAAAAAACATTCCGTTTCCGAAGAGAATTATCTGAAAGCGGTTTACCATTTGGAGGCAGCAGGCGAACGCGTGCTCACGAACGACCTGGCCCGTACATTGTCGGCTAAGCCCGCGTCTATTACAGATATGGTACAGAAGTTAACAGAAAAAGGGCTGCTGGACTATCAGAAGTATCAGGGCGTTCAGCTTACACCCGAGGGCAGGAAGCAGGCGCTTTCCGTGATTAGAAAACACCGCCTGTGGGAGTCTTTTCTGGTGGAGAAGTTGGGATTTAACTGGGATGAAGTGCACGAAATTGCGGAAGAGCTGGAGCATATCAGCAGCAAAAAGCTGGTAGAGAAGCTGGATGCTTTCCTCAACTTTCCGAAACTGGATCCGCATGGCGACCCCATTCCGGATAAGAATGGAAAGATTGTTTACGATCAGGCGTTGGTTCCGCTTATCGAACTGCCCGCAAACCAGCCGGCCATCGTTATGTCGGTGGCAAGTCAGTCGGCCGATTTTCTGGAGCTGCTGCGCTTCAACAACATCGTGCTCGGCGTAAAGCTCGAAGTAAAGAAGCGCTTCGATTTCGATCAATCTCTTCAAATAAAAATTCCATCGCGTGCGGCCTTTACGGTATCCGCACAGATGGCGCAATCGATAAAAGTAAAGCCGGTTGAGATATGAGCAAACACGAGCAAATTTCATTGTCGGAGGTGCACGAAACGGTTGATCCGTCAAAATCGCGCAAAGGCTTTAAGCGGGTGTTAGCGTTTTTAGGCCCCGCCTATCTCGTTAGCGTGGGTTATATGGATCCGGGCAATTGGGCAACCGATTTACAGGGCGGCGCCCGGTTTGGTTACAAATTAATATGGGTTTTGCTAATGAGTAATCTGATGGCGCTTTTGCTGCAAAGCCTCAGCGCCCGTTTAGGCATCGTTCGCCGGCGCGACCTCGCACAGGCAAACCGCGACACCTATCCTCCTTTCGTCAACTTCTGCCTTTATCTGCTGGCAGAAGTTGCCATCGCTGCCTGCGATCTCGCCGAAGTGCTCGGCATGGCAATAGGCATCTATTTGCTCACCGGCCTGCCGCTTATCTGGGGTGTGTCCATCACCGTGCTCGACACATTTCTCATCTTGTTTCTTCAACGCTATGGAATGCGTTTTATGGAAGCCTTTATCTTTTCACTCGTTTTAATCATCGGCGCTTCTTTTCTCATTCAAATCTTTCTGGCAAAACCCGATTTTGGCGAAGTGGCTACCGGCCTCATTCCAACTTCATTAAATAGCGCCGAACTTTATATAGCTATTGGCATCATTGGCGCAACGGTAATGCCACACAACCTCTACCTGCATTCGGCACTTGTGCAAACCCGAAAAATTGGCCGCGACGATGCCTCTATAAAAAAGGCCATCAGGTATAATGTAATCGACAGTGCAATTGCGTTAAACGCCGCATTCTTCGTAAACGCAGGAATTCTCGTACTTGCAGCTACCGTTTTCTATAAAACCGGAAACACAGAAGTTGCCCGCATCGAAGACGCACACAGTTTGCTTGCGCCAATGCTCGGAACACAGCTTGCACCCATTCTTTTTGCCGTGGCACTGATTGCCGCGGGACAAAGCTCAACCGTAACCGGAACACTTGCCGGACAAATTGTAATGGAAGGCTATCTGCACTTGCGCATTAATCCCATGCTCCGCCGATTGCTCACCCGCATCATTGCCATTGCACCGGCCTTTTTTGCCATTCTCTGGTACGGCGATCAGATGGTTGATGAACTGCTCATCTTCAGTCAGGTTATTTTATCGCTTCAACTCGGATTCGCCATCATTCCGCTGATTCATTTTGTGAGCGATAAGAAAACAATGGGAAAGTTTGCCATCAACATCTATATAAAAGTTGCCGCCTGGTTAATTGCCGGTATTCTCATCTATCTAAACGTTTCGCTTGTACAAGAAGAAACAGCAGGCCTTTTCAGCAAAGAAGGGCGTTGGGTGGAGAAGCTGGCGGTCATCATAAGCGCCCTCGCATTTTTTGCCCTCTTTTTGGTGATGACTTTCTACCCGCTGATAAACAAAATGCGGTCAGATAAAACTTCCGTGCATGGCTTGGTTGAGCCATGGAAGAACATCAGCATTCCACAATTTTCCGCCATTGCTGTGGCGCTCGATTTCAGTGCGCAGGATGAGAAACTGATGGCACATGCACTGAAGCAGGCATCCGCAAACTCAAAAATAATTTTGCTGCACGTTACCGAAAGCGCGTCGGCCAAATACTCCGGCAGCGCTGCCGACGACGATGAAACAAGGAAAGATATTGACCGGTTACATTATTACGCTGAAAAAATTAGCGCACTTGGATATAAGGTTGAACTGGCGCAGGGCTACAAATCGCGTGTGAGCGAAATTGTACGCCTTACCCACCTGCACCAAGCCGACTTACTGATATGCGGAGCACACAGGCACCGCGGCATATTCGATTTTATTTACGGCTCAACCATCAACGCATTGCGGCACCAACTCAGCATTCCGGTTTTGGTGATAAGCTGAAAATTGGTATAGGACTTGCCTGAATCAGGAAAAAGAATTTATGAAGAAGTTATTAATTGTAGCAGGAATAGCAGGCTTGGCGTACTACCTCAAAAAAAATCCGAAAATGGTAGAAATGGCGAAAGAAAAAGTGATGGGCTGTTGTAATGATTTAATGGGGAAAGCAAAAGGCGCAGCCGAAAAATTATAAGCTTTCAGTAGAACAGAAATGCTTCGTTATCCAAGGTAGCGAAGCATTTTTTTACCATTTAAATGCAATTTTAAAATTGATGAGGCGCGGTGTTAACCGGTTGGGCATGGTATACACGCTGTTTGAAAAATCTTTTATAAACATGTAGCTGATGGTGTTTGCCTTATCTATCAGGTTAAAAACCTCGAGGCTTGCCCAAATGCTTTCGAAGTTTTTGAAGGGCGAATGGCTTCTTCTGTTGGCTTTCTGCGGATCGAGGAGCAGTACGCTGAATCCGATGTCGGCGCGTAAGTAGGCGTCGATGGTAAGCGCATTGCGGTAACGAGGATTATCCGGCACGTTATACGGCAGATTTGATCCAAATAACAAACTCAGATATACTTTAAAGTTTTTGTTCGTGCTGAGATAGTCTTGAAAAAACATTCCGAAAGTGACAAAGCGGTCGGTTGGCCTCCTAAGCCATCCAACGCTTGCCGTATCAGTAAACGCCACTTGCTGATCGGGCGTTTTGGGTGTAATAATTTCTCCGGCGGCGTTATAATAGTTTACGTAATAATCGTTCAGCAAATCTTCCTGCGTTTTCATAAACGAAAGGCTAATCCAGCTTTCTGCATCTTTCACCAATTCTGCATACAGCCTTGTTTCCAATCCCGCCGCCCAAGCCTTGGCATTGTTTTCACCAAAATATCGCACTCTTACATTATCCACATCAAAAGCTACGGCGTCGCGAATGCTCTTATAGTATAATTCTGAGGTAATGCGTGCCGGGCGCTTCCACATCTTAAAATTATAGTCTGCACCAAAACTTGCCTGAATGCTTTTTTGCGCAAGAAGGCTCGTATTTACCGTTCCGTCGTACCTTCTCATTTCCCGGTAAAACGGCGGCTGTGCGTAGCTGCCCACCGCGCCTTTTATAATCAAGTCGGATTGAGATTTCGGTTTAAACGAAAATCCTAAGCGGGGCGATAAAAGAAGTTCACCGTTGAGGTCATTATAATTGAAACGCAATCCCGGCTGAAGAATAAATTCGGTTCGGTTATGAAAGCGGATGTTGTTCTGCAAATAGCCGCTCAGGCGCGTCACCTCCAGCGACGTACGGCCTTTTACGGAGCGAAACAAATCGAGGTTGGGCGAATAGTGTGGAAGCGAATAGCCGGCGCTGTCGTTATACTCCCATTCGTGCAGCCGGTCGGTGATAAACTGTTTTTCGGCAGATAATCCCCATTGCCAAAACGAACGGTCGCTCTCCAAACTTCCCTTCCAGGAAAAATTATAGATATCGATATTCAGTTTGTTGCGGGCATAATTTTGAAACACGCCTGCCCCCAGTGGATTAATGATCGATCCAAAAGAAGATTTTGTTTGGTCGTTATCGCGCTCACCAAAAATGTAGGCGCCGGTGATATCGATGTGCTCGTTTTCGTTGTTGCCGAAGTGGCTGAACATGTACTTCAACTTCAGCCTGTGGTTTACTTGCTGATAGAAGGAAAGACCTTGAAAGTTGCTGTTGTAACTGTCCTTTTCCTGTCCTTCAAAATAAATGTCAAGTCCGAGATTGGAAGAATACAAGGGAGAGAAAACGCCGGAGGTGAGCTTTGACTCTTCAGGGTAAAGCGTGAATTTGGTGGATGAAAAATTTCCGAAAACTTCAGCTTTCCATTTTTCACTGATGCGATAAGTAAGAAGCGCCTGAACATCGCCGGAAGAAGGGATATAGTTTCCTTTTGTGTCCTGACTGCTTAACAGGTTTTTATTGCTCCGGTTTCTTGCACCCATTAGGTAGGTGAACTTTTTATTGCGCGAAACGCCTTCCAGATGGGCGCCTTGTTCCAGCAAACTGATGTAGGCCGACCCGCCGTTTTTTACCGGGTTTCTGTAGCTGATATCCAGCACCGAGCTCATCTTATCGCCATACCTTGCCTGAAAGCCGCCGTTGTAAAATTTTACGTTTTGTGTAAGTTCGGGATTAATAAAACTCAGTCCTTCCTGCTGGCCGCTGCGAACGAGGTAAGGGCGAAAAATTTCGAAGTCGTTTACATATACCAGGTTTTCATCGTAGCTGCCGCCCCGAACGGAGTACTGACTCGTAAGTTCGTTATTGCTGCCCACAAAAATCTTTATCAGGCCTTCAATATTGGCGAGTGGGTTGGGTGCCTGCCGCGCCACATTTGGGTTAATGGCAATGGCGTTGGCTTCGCGGCGTTTTTGGTCGGCACTCACAGTAACTTCCTCCAGTTCGTGCACAGATTTTTTCAGGATGACTGTGATGGTTTCCATTTCGTTGGAAGTGAAATAAAAATTTCGTTTTTCAACAATAAATCCGGCGTGTGAAAACTCAACTGCCACCGGTTTTTGAGCGGGCAGTTTAATGGAAAATTTTCCCGAATCGTTGGTGAATGTGCGCGTAGATGCGTTGAGTTGTTGAACGGTAACACCGGTGATGGGGCGCCCGTTTTCGTCGAGCACGAAACCGCTGAGGCCCGCCATATTTTTTTGGCAGAAAGAAGTGAAAGCGCACAGAAGAAACAGCAGAGAAAACCCGGAAAATTTCATAAAAATAAATGGCGCTCAAGATAATAAAGAATTCATAGGAAAGCGAAGGCTGCCGAAAATTGAAGCGCAAAAATTAATTAGCTCATATAACATATTAAACTAAATTTGCTTCAATTTAAATTGAATTTTATGAAAAAATTTTTTACACTATTATTTGTTGGAAGCGGGTTGTTTGCGTTTGGGCAATCCACTACGGTTGTGATTAGCCAGGTATATGGCGGTGGAGGAGCAACAACCGGCAGTCCTGCGTTTAATCAGGACTATGTTGAGTTGCACAATATTAGCAACACTGCTCAAGATATTTCAGGGTTTTCTGTACAGTACGGCTCTGCCTCCGGTAATTTTGGCTCAAGTGCATCAAATCTTTATGTTTTTCCTGCGGGCACGGTTATTCCAGCCGGTGGTTACTTGTTAGTAGCAGGCGCTGCGCCTGCGGGCGGCGCCCTTGGTCCTTCACTCCCCACTCCGGATTTAGTAGGAGCGTTTAATATGAGCGGTACCTCAGGTAAAGTGGCGTTAGCCAATATCAGTACTGCTTTGGGCTGTGGCTCAACTCCTTGTACGTTGCCAAATACAAACATTGTTGACCTTGTTTCCTATGGAACCGCTAACAATGCAGAAGGTGGTGCTCCGATTAAAGGTACTAACCTGACTTCTGCTGAAATTGCTGTGAGAAAGAACAGCGGATGTCAAGATACAGACAACAACAACAATGATTTTGATATTTCCACTTCAGCTACACCAAGGACTGCTGCATCTTCTCCTGTAAACTGTACTACACTTCCTATCACCCTTGCTTCTTTTAATGCAAACGCAACTTTATCTTCTGTTGTGCTTAGTTGGAACACCTCGTCTGAAATTAATGCCGGACATTTTGAAGTGGAAAAAAGTGTAAATGGTAAAGACTATGTTGCCATCGGTAAAGTGAAAGCAAGCGGAAATGAGAACGGATCTGCTTACGAATTTACCGACGAACTAAGCAAAGCGGTGGTATACTATCGCTTAAAAATGGTGGATAAAGATGGCAGCTTCATCTACAGCAAAGAAGTAGTGGTTCGCAGCGAACGCAGTGCTTCTGTCAGCGTATATCCTAACCCAGTAAGAGATGTAATGGTGATCAGCCATGGAAAATCTCAGAACGCCGCAAACATCGAAGTGTTTAACACAATGGGTGTAAGAGTGCTTGCCGCAAAATCGGTTGCTCAAACAGAAACAACTTCTGTAAATCTTTCTAATCTTCCTTCAGGAAATTACATCCTTGTAGTGGCCGACGGTAACAATAAGAGCACATTGAATTTTGTGAAATACTAATTCGCATCCATTCATTTTCGTTATAGGAGAGTCCTTCGGGACTCTTTTTTTTGCGCCTGTACAAAAAAGTTTTGGCTTTCAATTTGATTGTAGGGCGACAGAATAAATATTTATGCAGGGAGAATGGAAGTTGTTGTTGGAAAAAATAAACCGTGTGCTTACGGAGGAAGCGCATCAGTCCATATCCGAAGAAAAGATTGTTGCCTGCATCCAGGACGCGCCTCCCGCACATATTGCCCTTTCGCTCGAGGAGTTGAGCGCAGCCGATGCACTCCGCGTTTTTAAAACACTCAGCCACACTACAGCCGCAGAAGTACTCGCCAAACTCGATCAGGATACCACCTACGAAATTGTACAAAAGCTTTCGGCTGCGGAGCTGGCAAAACTGATCAAGCCAATGGCGCCACGCGAGGCCGCCGCAGTTTTAGTGGAAGCAAAAAACAAGGACATAAAAAAAGTGCTGTCCGAAGAAAATGCTGATTTGTCGGCCGTCCGCGATACCACCATTCGTATGAACTATCCGAAAGGTAGCGCAGGCCGGCTAATGACGTCGCAGTTTGTGAAACTGCATAGTGGCATTACGGTTAAGGATGCGATTGAAGTGGTTACCCACACAAAAAAAGAAGTGGATATTCCCAACGACCTTTATGTCATCCAGCGCGATACTTCATCGCTTCCGGCGCGCAATAAACTGCTGGGTGTGGTGTCAATTCGCGAGTTGTTAATGTGTTCGCCGGACTGCTCGATTGAAGAGGTGATGACTTCTGACATTGTTTCGGTACGCGCAGAGGAAGATGAAGAAGATGCAGCGGCGCTTTTGTCGAAATACAAATTCAGAACATTGCCGGTTACCGATAAGGAAGGTTATCTGCTCGGCGTGATTCCTGCCGATGATTTAATGCCGGTGGTTTACGGACGGCTGCGCAGTTTGTACAACAAGGCTGTGGGTACCGACGCCGAAAAGATGGAGAAGCTGTCGCCCGTTGGGGAGGCCAAAATCCGCATTCCCTGGCTGCTTGGCACGATGGGTATAGAACTTTGTGCAGGGCTTGTAATTGCACACTACGACGCCATTTTGAAAGAGGTGATTTTGCTTGCTTCCTTTATGCCGGTGATTTCAGCAATTTCCGGGAATGTAGGGCTGCAGTCGGCAGCTATCACCGTTCGGGCAATTGATACCGGGCAACGAAAAGGCATGTGGAAATCGGTGAAGAAAGAAGGTGCCACATCGATGATTATGGCAATCGTTTGCGGATCGGTGTTAGGTGCGATAGGAGCAATATGGTCGAAGGAAATACCCTTTGGTTTCGTGATTTGCGCCGCACTCATTTGCAGCATGCTCACCGCCGGCCTGATGGGTACGGTGATTCCCATTTTGTCGAAGAAGTTAGGCTTCGATCCTGCTACAACGGCCGGGCCTTTTGAAACCGCTTTTCAGGATGTGGTGGGATTTTTTGTTTTTCTATGGCTTGCCACACAGATGTTACACTGGCTGCAATAAAGAATGGTGGTTGTTAGCGGGCTTCATTGTTTTTTTAAAGTTGAATGTTTAGCCGCAAAAGCACATCATTAATTCGTCCTGTTTTTCCATCCCGAAAGGATGATAGCTCAATGTGCACAGAAGTGTCCATTAAACCCCGAAGGGGTGACATTCATTTATCCGGCCCCAATGGCTTGTTGTATTAAACGGATAAGGGCTTTGTGCAGGTAGTCCGTGTTCCCTCAGCCTTGAACCGAACAGTAGTAAACATCAACAAATCAACTATTTTCATCTAGCGAACAAAAAGCCGATGGTATGTTCGTCGCCCCGCTATTGCAAAAACCCCATTTTGTGCGTTCGTCTTTTTCATCATTTCCACAAAGGTTCCTTGTTCCAGTTGTTGAGAAACCCAAGCTTATAAATAGGAACTAATGGATTGTCATTAAGTAGGGTTAGTATTTTACTTTTAATTTGATGACCAGGTGTGACAGCATTACACAAATACAGCATACAAGAAATAATCAAAAATGGTTTTTGGGTCTGCACTTGCGTAAGTGACTTGTTAAACCATTGTCCCATTGGATTGTTCAATTGCTCAATGGGTTTTTTAACCATGTTTCTACTCCATAAACGAGAGTGATGGGCAATGATATTTCTAACATACGCAATGGCTTCTAACCAACTTGAAAGTTCACTGTGTAAATTTAAACCCATACCCTTTGCGATAGTTGCTTTTTCTGGCAGTTGGTGTCTTAAATTTTTGTATAGTTTTGATAACGTACCCAATGATGCAACTTCTAAGATTTTCCAAGCATCAGCATCTTGGTTAGGATAACGGTTTCGATGGTCTTTGATAAAAATTTCTTGACTTCTATTAAACTCCTTTTTCAGCTCGTCTAAAGTATGTTGATATACGGTTTTGATTATACCATTTAGTTTCAAAGTAGTGTTCTGAAACAAAGATTTATTTAAATACCATAAACCTCCATAGCTAACCGATAGTTGATAAATCATTTTGGTACGTAATGCAATTTCTATCCTTTCTATGGCATCAAATAATATAAGTCTTAAATGTCGGTCGAAGTTGTAAAGGTCAACAATGTCCTCAAAATAAGTATTGGGCTTTAGCGTATGATTTATGTAATCGCTCTGCATATCCCGCCACCAATAACCTTTTAGACGATAGTAACTGATGTTTTCTAAAAAATGGGGTGCATTAGCCTCATTCCGAAATAGCATTCCTCTTTGTTTAAGCAGTGCTATTTGGTCGGCTATGGTAAATGCTGGTTTGTTTGCCATAGCTATATAAAAAAAATGACCCGCTTGCAGTTCTTATGGTATGCAAAGCGGGTACTGTTAGTGCAAATATACAATGGTTTTTGATTTTGCAAACTTTTTCAAAATACTATCATCAATTTTTTAGGATTGTTCGCTGATGACGCACACATTTCGATTTGCGAAATGTATCAGCGGTAATTATTCCACCCCTTCGGGGTTGGTTGGTTTTAGATCGCTTTGTTTTCTATCATCCTATCATCCCTTCGGGATTTTCTGTATTGACAAAATCCCCAATAGAAATTCGTAACTACCAAATTGTAAATCGTAAATCGTAAATCGCAAATTATACTATCCTTCGGGATTTTTCTGTTTCTTAACGCCGGCTGCAATAAAAAAGGTGGTTGCCTTATGAAACAACCACCTTTCCAAATAGCCGGAATCCATTTACTGGAACGATGCGGTTGTTGTACCGGCCGATGCCGTTTCGCGTTCGTACTTTATCTCGATCTTTTTCGTGTGTTCTTCTGAAGGCGAATCGCTGTGCATCTGCGCGAGGGTTGGCGCAAGCACAAGCGAAACAATCGACATCAACTTAATTAAGATGTTCATCGAGGGGCCTGAAGTATCTTTAAACGGATCTCCAACGGTGTCGCCGGTTACGGATGCTTTATGTGGCTCAGATTTCTTGTAGTACATTTCTCCATCAATTTCAACACCTTTCTCAAAACTCTTTTTAGCATTATCCCATGCACCCCCTGCGTTGTTTTGAAACATTCCCATCAACACACCGCTTACAGTTGCGCCGGCAAGGAAACCGCCAAGCGCTTCAGGACCTAAAATAACGCCGATGATAATAGGAGAGATGATTGCTATGGCGCCGGGAGCCATCATTTTTTTAATAGATGCATCGGTAGAAATAGCTACACATTTGTCGTACTCAGGTTTTCCTTTTCCTTCCATAATTCCTGGAATAGTTCTGAACTGCCTTCTTACCTCACTCACCATTGCCATAGCTGCTTTACCAACAGCCTGAATAGCAAGCGAAGAAAAGATAAACGGTATCATGGCGCCTACAAATAAGCTGGCAAGCACTTTTGCTTTATAAATATCGATACCGGCCATTTCGTAACCGTTGTTGTTGATTACACCCACATAGGCCGCAAAAAGCGCAAGGGCTGTAAGGGCTGCCGATGCAATGGCGAAGCCTTTTCCTGTGGCGGCGGTGGTATTTCCTACAGCATCCAATACGTCTGTTTTTTCTCTCACATCGGCCGGTAGCTCGCTCATTTCGGCAATACCTCCTGCATTGTCGGCAATCGGGCCAAATGCGTCGATTGCAAGTTGCATGGCTGTCGTTGCCATCATTCCGGTTGCAGCAATTGCCACTCCATACAAACCGGCACATTCGTACGAGCCCCAAATACCCGCTGCGAGCACGATGATTGGCAATAAAGTAGACTCCATTCCCACCGATAAACCACCAATTACGTTGGTAGCATGGCCAGTAGATGATTGCTGAATGATTGAATTTACCGGACGCTTGCCGATAGCGGTGTAGTATTCGGTGATAATGCTCATCAGCGTACCTACTGCAAGGCCCACCAAAATGGCTCCGAGTACCCCTTCGCGGGTAATAGCGATGGCGCCGGAAACAATTTGCGCCGGATCGTTTTCTATAAAGTCTCTTTTCAGATAAACGGGCGTTTCGGGAAGAATATAGTAAACGAGTGCAGCACTTGCAATGGCAGTAAGTATAATAGAGCCCCAGTTGCCCATGTTCAGTGCTTTCTGAACCACTTGCGTGCTAATGCCTGCACTGTCGCTGATTCGAACGAAGAATGTTCCTACAATAGAAAAGAGAATTCCTACGCCGGCAATCAGCATAGGTAACAAAATAGGCGCGAAACCTCCGAACATATCTTGTGAAATGGCCTCCTGTCCGAGCACCATGGTTGCTAAAACTGTGGCAACATACGAACCGAAAAGGTCTGCACCCATACCGGCTACGTCGCCCACATTGTCGCCCACATTGTCCGCAATAGTTGCCGGATTACGCGGGTCATCTTCGGGAATTCCTGCTTCCACCTTACCTACCAGGTCGGCACCCACATCGGCAGCTTTGGTATAAATTCCGCCGCCCACGCGCGCAAAAAGTGCAATAGATTCTGCACCGAGCGAAAACCCGGTAAGAACTTCAATAGTCCGCACCATTTCGAGTGAGTCGGCAGCCGCTTCCGGAGCAAAAATGGCTTTCAATACAAGGTATAAGCCGCCCAGCCCAAGTACTGCAAGGCCGGCAACGCCAAGCCCCATTACCGAACCGCCGGTGAAAGAAACAGCCAGCGCTTTCGACAAACTGGTTCTGGCCGCCTGGGCTGTGCGTACGTTGGCTTTGGTGGCTACCTTCATTCCAATATAACCTGCTATGGCACTGGCTATGGCGCCAATGATAAACGCAATTGCAATAGACCAATGAGAATGGCTGTTTTTCGACGCCATAAATCCGAGCAGTAAAGCCACGATAATTACAAAATAGGTAAGAATGCGCCACTCGGCTTTTAAGAAGGCCATTGCGCCATCAGCAATGTACGTGCTGATTTCTTTCATTCTCGATTCTCCGGCAGGTTGTTTGGCAACCCAGTTAAACTTCACGAGCGTGTAAAGCAAACCGATAACGCCCATTACCGGAACGGCGTAAAAAAGATAATTGTTCATAATCAGTTTCTCAAATAATTTGATGATATTTTTAAGGGTGCTGCAACGCAAGGGTTGCAGGGCGGCAAAAATAGGAGATAGAAGGCAAAAACGTTTGTATTTGCATCAATATAAAATTTTTAGCCGCCAAATATTTTTTATATTGCTCTAAATCTTTTTTAATGAAGTTAACCCTCCTGATCGCCCATCTTCTCCTATCGGTTTCCCTGCTTGCACAGCAGCATCCCATAGAAGCCGTTTGGTATAATGGAGAGAAGACTTCCCGCATAAAGATATACAAGGCAAAAAACGATTTGTTTTACGGCAAGATTATTTGGATGAAAGAGCCGACGGCCGATGGAAAAGACCGAACCGATGTTCACAATCCCGACGAAAACCTACGCCACCGACCTTTGATGAACCTTGTCATCTTTAAAGACTTTAAACTCTCTGCCGCCGGCTCAAACACTTTAGAAGGAGGCACCATTTACGACCCAAAAACGGGTAAAACCTATTGCGGAAAAATCAGCGTTGAAAACAAAAGGCTCAGGCTGAAAGGCTATATCTGTGGGCTTAGTTTGTTTAGCAGAAGCACGGTATGGGAAATGGCCGAATAAATTTAAACGCCCGTAGTGTAAACGGAATGTTTTATAATTTTTGGCAGGATTTTATTAGGTAAGTACAAAACAAGCCTATGCACCTGATCCATAAAATAAAGAACCTGCTTCGCAAGGAAAGAGAAGTCATCAACAAAGGTTTCGAGGCTATGAATCCGGAAAATCAAAAACTGATTCCCGATTATCTAAAGATGAATGACGATAAGCGCTGGCCATTGTTTTGTATTAATCCCTAGCCGGTTTATTTCTTTCGAGGATAATTTGCGCTGCAATGCTAACAGCTATTTCCTCAGGTGTTTTACTGTATATTTCCAATCCAACCGGCGCATGTATTTTTATTAAATCCTCTTTGGTAAAACCTTCGTTAGTAAGTTCATCAAATAAGTCATCTATCTTCTTTTTACTTCCGAGTAATCCCAAATACTTAACCGGGCGCGCCCTGATTGCCTTCAATGCAATCTTGTCGGTGCGATAACCAAAGGTCATAATCACCACAAAATCTGTATCGTTGATGTGGGCGCTTGTGCGGAGGTCTTCATAACTGTTCAGCACTTTCTTGTCGCGCGCAAAAATATTTTCGTTCATGGTTTGCAAATCTTCCCGGTCGTCATAAACAATCACGTCAAATCCCAACATGTCGAGCAGCCGGCTTAGGGCCAGAGAACAATGCCCGCCGCCAATAACGTGCACTTTTGCGGACGGCCTAAAAACTTCTGTATAATTAAACGCCCGTTCCGATGTGTATTCGAAGGAAGTATGCAACCTAACGGGATCTGAAAGAAAACTGATTTTTCCGGGTACAATCCGCAGTGCTCCCTCAATCTCATTTTCGATGGAAGAAACCATTTCTGCAACCAACGCGCTTTCGTCGGTTGTGAAAAGATGCAGATAAACATACTGCTCTCCCGAACAAATCATTCCACTGCGATTTTCTGTCGCTTCCTTTTTATGAACCTGCGGCTTCAACACCGAAAACTCTTCCGTGTCGCTCAATCTTTTTTTCGCAAGTTCAATCAGTTTATGTTCCATCATTCCGCCTCCGATTGAGCCTTGCATTTCGTGTCGGTCATTGATAGCCATACAAAACCCGCGTCGCCCCGGACTGCTGCCACGGCTTTCCAGCACATATAGCAACATTACGGGCCGCTCCTCCACTAAATTTTTTTCTATAAACCGCCACACGCTTAATTGTTTCTGCACCATATTATACATGATCTGCTACCGCCGATGTTACCGGCTTTAGTACATTCATCAACAACTTTTCGGGTGTCATAGGCGCATCGAAGGGAAGCGATGTGCTGCCATTCAATGATTTTATTGCATTGCGCAGCGCAAAATAAGTTCCGATGCCATACATTAAAGGCGGCTCGCCAACAGCTTTTGAATTGAATATTGCCAGCGAGGGTTCTTTATTCTCTAAAAACTCGATCGTTATTTCTTTCGGTACAGAATAAATGTCGGGCACTTTGTAAGTAGACAGTGCATTCGACCGAAGCCTGCCCTGATCATCAAACACAATTTCTTCCAGCGTCATCCAGCCAATACCCTGCACAAGTCCGCCTTCTATCTGTCCAATATCAATGGTTTTGTTCATACTGCTCCCGAAATCGTGAACAATTTTTACGCTGTCAATTCCATAGGTTCCCCTAAGGCAGTCAATCGTTACGGTTGTAAGTGCGGTTCCAAAAACATGATAGGCAAAAGGGTGTCCTTTTTCCGTTGCTGCGTTAAAGTGTACCGTTGGTGTAGCATAGTGGCCGTGTTCAGAAAGACTGATGCGTTTTTCGTATGCGGTTTGTATCAGCTCACTCCAGCTCATTGCATAATCTTGGGTTGCAACCACCGCTCCTTTATTAAAAGAAATATCGGAGAGGTTGCAGCCAAAATGTTCGGATGCAACTTGCATTAGCCGGCTCTTTAAAGCAATACAGGCTGCTTCCACAGCGCGTCCGTTTAAGTCGGCAGTAGCGCTTGCTGCGGAAGGAGAGGTGTTGGCAATACGGAAGGTGTTGGTGGATTGAATTTTGATAAACGAAGCATCAATCTTCAGCACATCTGCTGCCACCTGAATCATTTTTGTGTTCACGCCTTGCCCCATTTCAACGGCGCCGGTTGTTATCAGAACGGTGCCGTCGGTATAAATATGAACGAGCGCCCGTGCCTGATTCATGAATGTTTTGGTGAACGAAATTCCAAAGCATATCGGCATCACCGAAAAGCCTTTTTTAAACAAGTGGTTTTCTGCATTGAAAGCCTTCACGCGCTGGATGCTCTCGTCCATTTTAAAAAGATGTTCCGCACGCTGCCAGCATTGCGGCGCAAGGCTTTCAATGGACTGGCCGTAAGAGAGTTGCTGACCTTTTTGGATGAGATTTTTTTTCTGGATGACGGCGGCATCTACACCAAGTTCATCGGCGGCGCAAGCGATGGCACATTCCATTACGAACATTCCTTGTGGGCCTCCGAAGCCACGAAAGGCGGTGTTTGGAGGGAGGTTTGTTTTGCAGGAAAATGCAGTTGCTTTTACGTTGGGAACAAAATAGGTGTTGGTGCTGTGAAAGAGCGTACGTTCCATTACGGCAGGCGACAGGTCGGCCGCAGCGCCTGCATTCTGATAAAATTTCACTTCATAAGCAATTATTTTCAGGTCGTTGTTCAGCCCAATTTTAAAGTCGGCCGAATACGGATGTCGTTTGCCGGTCATACGCATATCATCCATCCTGTGCAACGAATATTTAACGGGTTTTTTCAGATGGAAACAGGCGAGTGCTACGAGCGATGCCCATGCCGATGCCTGATCTTCTTTGCCGCCAAATCCGCCACCAAGGCGGGTTACATCGACTTCTACCTGGTGCATGCCCACACCTAAAACTGTTGCAACGGTGCGCTGAACAGCGGTGGGCCCCTGCGTAGAAGAATATATTTTTATGCTGTTATTTTCCATAGGCACTGCATAGGCGCCCTGTGTTTCAATATACAGATGTTCTTGTCCGTTGCTGTATGTTTTACCTTCAAAAACGTGTGTGCAGCCGGCAAAGCCTTGTTCAATGTCGCCCATAGAAAACGTGCGTGGTGCAACAATGTATTGCTGCTTTTCGTGTGCCGCTCTTTCACAAGTAACCACTTCAAGCGGTTCGAATTCGCATTTAATTTTCTTTGCTGCGGCACGCGCCATGGAAGGCGATTCGGCTACTACGAGCGCAATCGGCATCCCACAAAAATCAACGATGTCTTTTGCAAGCAACGGCTCGTCCTTTACTGCGCTGCCGATTTCATTTTCACCGCTTATATCGGATGCGGTAAAAATTTTTGCTACACCGGGCATACGGCCGGCTTCCGAAATATCGAGGTGCTTAATTTTTGCGTGTGCTATCGGCGCATCGTAGACGGCGCAAAACAGCGTGCCCTGAATGGTGGGTATGTCGTCGAGATAAACAGATTTTCCGGTTAAATGATTTTTGGCATCGATGTTTTTCATATCGCTAATATTTTAGGAGCGGAGAGTTCCGGAAAGAGTTTGATGAAGTGTGCTTTTACCAGTTGTTGCAGCAGCGACCGTTTGTACGCTGCTGTTCCGCGTGCATCGCTGATCGGTGCTATCTCCGATTGCAGCAGGTCCATCAGTTCGTCTACAATTGTTTCGTTAACGTGCTTTCCTTTCAGCCACTCAGATGTTGCGGCGAGGAGCTTCGGAATGGCTGCAACGCCTCCGGCGCTAAGCATGGCGCGAAGAATTTTATCGTCTTTCATTTCAATAAAGCATGCGCTGTTTACGCTCGCTATGTCAAGATGCGTGCGCTTGCTTATTTTTTCGAAGCTGAACAACCCATGATTCGCGGGTTGCAGTTCAATGTAGCGAATTACTTCGTCGGGAGATTTATTGAGTTGCTTGTAGCCGGTGTAGAAGTCTTTCAGATCTATCAGTCTGATATTTTCTTCCGCTTCCAAATGGAGTCGTGCGTTTAATGCAAGCAGCATCACTGTGAAATCGCCGATGGGCGAAGCGTTTACAAGATTGCCTGCAATGGTGGCCATATTTCTGATGGGCGTGGAGGAAATCAGTTTATAAAAAGAGGACAGGCCGGGAATATATTTTTCGATGGCGGCATGGCTGACCAAATCGGTAACGGTAGCCGACCCGCCGATAAAAAGATTTCCGTTTTTCTCGAAGATGTTTTTGAGTCCGTTTTGCTGATGTAAAAAATGCGGCTCTTGCGATAGTCCGTCGTGGTGTTGAACAAACAAGTCGGTGCCTCCTCCGATAAAGCGTGCTTTAGCAGGAGTGATATGATAGGCTGGCTGATGTTGCAGAAGTAGTTGTTGCAGCCGACTTTCGATGGTTAAAAAATAAGCCGGCACTATTTTGAGCGCCACCGCGTTTTCTATGGTTGCAGAGGTGTTTGAAGTATCGTTTACAATATCGGCAATTGCCCTTTCTATAGATTTATATCCGGTACAACGGCAGATGTTCCCGTCAACAGCGCTCAATCCGTTGTTAATTGTTTTCTGCTTATCGGACAAACAAAAGGCGGTGAGCGAAGTAACGAAACCGGGTGTACAAAAGCCGCACTGAGTGGCCGATTGGTTATACATGGCTTCCTGTATCAGGGTAAGATTGTTTTCGATATTAATTCCTTCAACGGTAACAATGTGTTTGCCGTTTGCGTTTCCTACCGGCATTAAGCACGAGGTTGCGGTAGTATAATTTAGTTTACCGTTTCGGATTTCACCCACAAGCACGGTACATGCGCCACAGTCGCCTTCGCGGCAGCCAATTTTTGTACCGGTTAAATGACGGTGGTAGCGAATGAAGTCGAGCAGAAGCGTACCCGCCGGAACCGACGTATCGATTTCTTGATTATTCAGGATAAATTGTATCAAAATGTCTTCTTTTGTGCAAGGCTAAAAGTAAGGATTAAAATGAATGGTCGGACGTGCAATTTCCATCTCTATTATCGGTTGATTGCGTTGTGGATAATGGCAGAAATTTTCATTGGCGGTTTGATTCATGCGCTGCGCTTAATTGGCAGCGGATTGATTGTGGGCAGTGCCGCGGTGATATGCATGAGCCTGATAGCGCTGCATTACAAGCAAAGGGGTTTGATAATAAAAGCCACGATAGTTGTGCTGCTGTTCAAGTTTACGCTTAGCCCACAAGCGCCGTTTACCGCATACGTAGCCGTGTTGTTTCAAGGCGTTGTTGGGGAGCTGATTTTTTACAGCCGGCTAAGCTTCAAAGTAAAATCATACGTCGTTGCTTTGCTTGCGCTGCTTGAGTCGGGCTTTCAGCGCATTCTTATTTTAACGGTTGTTTTCGGGAAGTCGTTGTGGACGGCATTTGATGCGTTTGTACAGCGGCTGATTCCTGTAGATTTTATGAACTATGCAGCCTTGCTGATTCTCGTTTATACGGCGGCTCATTTAGTGGCGGGATTGTTAGTAGGGAGATGGTGTGCTGCTTTACCCGGCAGAATTGCAGACTGGAAAACGAATGTTCCTTTGTTGCAATTGGATCGGACAGATGAAGGGACGATTGGTAAGAAGAAGAAGCGGCGGCCGCTTGTTGCAGTGCTTTGGATGGTGCTGCTTTTTATTTTTGCGGTTCAATTCTTTTTTCCTCAATACAGCCTAGTGGGCAGCAGTAAGCTTGCGAAAATGCTTCTGCGTTCCGCGATGATTATTGGTTGCTGGGTGCTGATTGTTTCTCCGCTCGTCCGCATCTTGTTCAAGTATTTTTCGCGCCGTGGACAAACAAAGTATAAAGCGGAAATAGAAGCCGTATCGCTGTTGCTCCCTGAAATGAAAGGGCTGATGACAAGTGCTTGGCGGGAGAGCGCCAAACTCAGCAGCTATCGGCGTTTGCGTTATTTTGCAAAGCTGATGTTAGCAAACGTGCTCGCATAAAAAAACCGGCATCGCCGGTTTTAAAGTTATTGATAAAGATATTCGTAGTATTCGTGCGCCATGCGGTTGCTGTCGAATTGAAAGCGTACATCGCGCATTCCGTTTTTAGTAATTTGTCTCCACGTTTCAAATTCTTCATAGTAAAGCGGGAGAATCTGCGTCTCGAGCATCGAGTACAATTTATCCAAATCGTATTCATCCTGCTGATGTACGGTCATGGCATCGTAGTTTGCCTTAGGAATTACAAAGCCGTTATTGCCCTGATTTACAAACTCAGGAATCCACCCATCATCTGTAGAAAAATTCACTGAACCATTCATTGCCGCCGTCATACCGCTGGTGCCGGATGCTTCCCGAGGTACGCGTGGATTGTTTAACCAAAGATCGGAGGCTTGTTTCAGACGCTTGCTCAGCGATAATTCATATCCGATTAACACCGCCATATTTCTGTAGTCTTTGGAAGTATGCACGAGCGAATCGAACTGGCTGATGGCGGGATAATCTACGGGATAGGGTTTTCCGGCGTAGATAATTTGAACGGGATATTTTGCGTTGGAGGTAAGTTTATTAAACCGTTCAATGTTTTGGATAAGGAAGTCGGCCCGCTTATAACCGGCAAATCTGCGCGCCCATACGATGGTGAAAACCTTGGGATCGAATATTTTTCCGGTTTGGTCGGCAACAATTTCAAACGCCCTTTTCTTCAGATAAAATTTCCTGTCATCGAAGGCCCAGTCGTTATTTTCCTCCATCGCCCGATAGAGTTGTTTATCAGCCCAGTACTTCCAGTTTTGGGCGTTGGTAATAGAAATGATCGGGCAGATATTATCGTATTTATTCCACATGGCACGCGAAACTTCACCATGCAGTTGTGATACACCGTTAGCAAGATGCGCCATGCGCAAAGCAGCAAGGCTGTGATTAAATTCATCGCCCTCAATACCGGTAATCCGCTTCACTTCGCTGAGTGGCAGTCCGCAGAAGAAGCTCATCTTATCTAACAAATGAAAATCATGTTTCTCGTTTCCGGCTTCTTCCGGTGTGTGTGTGGTGAACACCAGTTTTTGCTTCAGCGTATCGATGTTTTTGTATTTGTTGAACAAGTAAAAAGCAGAAGAAATGCCATGCGCTTCGTTCAGGTGATATAAATCGGGATTAAAATTTAGTTCATCAATCAGTTTTGCACCGCCAACGCCCAACACAATAAACTGCGCCACTTTGGTGGCGACGTTCGCGTCATATAATCTATGGGTGATGGTCTGGGAAAGATGATCGTTTTCCGGTAAATCCGTCGACAGTAAGAACAAGGGGGCTGACTTAAAAACTTCCGGATTTAAGTAATATGCTTTTATCCAGACCGGATGATCGTGAATGGTTATTTGAAATTTGATGTTGGTGTCTTCCAGGAAACTGTATTGTTTTTCCATCCAGGTTACCTGCAACGTCTGATCCTGATTGCGCGCCTGATCGTAATATCCGTATTTCCAAAGTATGCCGATGCCAATTAGATTCTGCTTGAGTTCGTATGCACTTCTTAAATGTGAGCCGGACAAAAATCCTAATCCTCCGCTATAAATTTTTAAAGGCTGGTGGATGGCGTACTCCATCGAAAAATATGCAATCTTTTTGGTGTAACGGCTGTCGGCCTCGTAGGGAAGTTTAAAATTTTTAAAGTCCATAATGCTCTTCTTTATTTAAATAACTGAGGTGCAAATTAAGGGTTAAAAGCTAATATGTACATTTTACACATTGCAATCTTTTTATTTACTTTTTTTTCAATTCTGTTTTCCGGTATTCATCATCGAAAAAACAAGTAATTCCGCGGTGGTTGCCGCAACTGCCGCGTTCTTTTATCTTCACCAACTTTGGTTGAAAAGTAAAGTCCATCACACAAGGGTCGCCATTTTTCGAGTACACGGCTTTCTTATCTTTTATTTCGATGGAGCCTTTCAATTCGCCCTTGCAGTCTTTTTTTGTAAAAAAGATGAAGAACATATAATGGTTTTCGTCTTTGCCATCGCGAAGCGTGAGGATGTTGGAGTCGTTCTTTTTATAGTCGCCGCTGAACATATTTTTCCTTGGCAACGTATCAATCGGATTTACGAACGTTGGATTTGCCGGACTTGGTTTGTCTTCGTTCGAATCGTGAACGACCACCATAAAAACGGAAGCATCGTGGTTGTAGGCATAGGCATTACGGGTATATAACAAGTTGTTTCCGGACTTTTTTTGTTTGTAAATAGAAAAGGTGGGCTCGGAACTGATTGTAACTGCTTTTTGATAGCCGTCTGTTGTGGGCGATGCCATCAGCGTAAGAAAATTCAGATAGTGCCCTCCTTCATCGAATACCACGGCCGACAGCAATTGTTTCTTTTTGGAGGCAGACAAAATGATGAAGTAAATTTCTTCCGATTCTTTATTTCTCAGGTATCCTAAAATATGAAGCGGCGCTTCCTTTGCAACAGCAAGTTGTTTAAAAACGGAGTCAGGAAGTATCATTTTTAAATCTTCGCGATCATTTTTTTTACCGGCAGCCAAAGCGGCAAGGGCGGTATCTGAGATAGACGTACCGGAACGCATGGTTTCGGTCGCGTCGATGAGCGCTGCTATTTTATCTTTTTTTTCGTCGCCGGTGTTTTCGCCATTGCCGCACGACCAAATCAGAAAAGCGACTGTGCAAAGGAATAGCAGGCTTTTTAGTTGCATAATTTCTTTTTGGGTAAATATAATACTTGATGCTAAAGGCGATTCTGCACTCCTGCATTTTCGGTGATGATTTCGATGAATTTTTTCCGTGAAATAAACTCGGCGCCCAGCGTTTTTAAATGATTGCTGTAAACCTGACAATCAATAATAACAATGCCTGCGTTTTTAAGTTGTTCAGTGAGCGTGATGAATGCAAACTTGCTTGCGTTTGCTTTTTTGCTAAACATACTCTCGCCAAAAAACACTTTGCCCATCAGTATGCCGTACAAGCCGCCTACAAGTGCGTTCTCAAAAAAAGCTTCTGCGCTAACAGCATAACCTAACTTATGCAACCGGATAAAACTTTTTATCACCGAGGGATTTATCCAGGTGCCGGCTTCCTTCCGCTCCGCGTAGGCACAGCCGTTCAGAACATCTTCAAACGCAGCGTTATAGCGGTATTCAAAAACCTGCTGTTTTAGAACCTGCCGCATGCTTTTACTGATCTTAATTTTTTCCGGATAAAGAACGAAACGGGGGTCGGGGCTCCACCACAAAGGAACTTCGCCGTCGTACCATGGAAAAATTCCCCTCGAATAAGCAAGCAGTAAACGTTCGGGGCAAAGATCGCCGCCCATCGCCAGCAAGCCGTCGTCAAGCGCATTCTCCACCTTGGGAAACCAAAGCTTTTCGTCGAGAACAGAAATCATTGGTTTAGGTTAGGAAGCTGCCTCCACCGTTGCACCGATGCCCCGGTCGGTAATGGCTTCGCACAATGGCTTAAGATCATTGTAGTCGCCATTCTTCACCGCATATTTTCCTTTTGTATGAATGATCATGGCGCATTGCTCGGCCTGTTCGGGTGAGTGTTCGCAGATGTCGATCAGAGCTTCAATTACGTGTTCGAATGTGTTCACCTCGTCATTCCAAACTATCAGCTGATATATTTTTTTTAAAACAGCGGCTGTATGCGTGCCCGCGATCTTTTTAATTTTCGTTCCTCCCATCTGAGTCATTGCACAAATTTACAGGTTCAAATAAAGTTAGAGACCAATAAAATGCTAATGTAAGTAAATCACCAAGTCTTAAAAAACATTCGTCGGGCTTCGCTGAAAGCCATACGGAGAGCAGCTTTGCGCGTTCTTGGCATGTTTTTAGAAATATCACAAACATTATTAACCAAAAAAATGATGAGTTATGTTAAGATGGACAGTAATATTTCTGGTGATAGCGATTATAGCCGCGATCTTTGGTTTTGGTGGAATCGCTGCAGGGGCTGCAGGCATAGCAAAATTTCTCTTTTGGGCCTTCATCGTTTTGTTTGTTCTCTCGCTGATTTTTGGAAGAAGAACAACCGACGTATAGCCTGTTCAATACCAGGGTAGATGCAACTCGTCAGTGAATGAGTTGCATCTATTTTTTTACAGGAAGCACTTCATAAATTTCGCTGAACGAATAGATGTTTTTTGTTTTCACTTCCTCACAACGGTAGCGCGTCCGCTTTTTTTCCAGTATCCTGAATACACGCCCGTCTTTCGTTTGAAAGCTGCTCCCAACGCTCAGTTGATGAATCATGCAGGTATCCGGATGCTTGTCCTCATCATATTTTCTTAATGTCTTCAGTAAGGCAGTTTCGCCGTTTGCGGTAGCAGACGGGTTGATGAGCGTGCGTTGCAGTGCAAGTTCAATTTCCTGCGGAAAAATTTTCAACCGGATAAAATCAACCAGCAAGGCGCTGTAATTTCTCTTCCACTCCCGTCCGTGCGATTCAACGGTGTTGCCGAACTGCGTATAGGTGAGCAGATGCGCTATCTCGTGCAAGAGGGTAATCAAAAATTCAAACTTATTCAGGTTCCCGTTTACGCTGATGCGATGATTTTTCTGGTGGGACGCATGACGATAGTCGCCAAGAACGGTTTTCCTCGCCCGGCTAATCGTTAAATGAATATGGTAGTTCTGAATGTACTGTAACAGCAGATCGAAGCTGCCTTCAGGTATAAACGACTTCAGTTGCGACAGCGGATGTTCGGTTTTCATTTTTTGCTGTTGAGCTGCATAGCATACTTCACATCGAAAATGGTATAAAAA
This sequence comes from Chitinophagaceae bacterium, assembly GCA_039811185.1. GTDB lineage: Bacteria > Bacteroidota > Bacteroidia > Chitinophagales > Chitinophagaceae > JAEZDR01. The sequence continues at coordinate 56,654 of JBDHYF010000003.1, forward strand.
ACATAAAGTGCCATGCCGGCAAAAATGGCTTTTATGTTCGGATTTTCTCTGTGCAGATAAAGATAAACGATGGTTGCAGCAGCGAGTACAAACAACTTAAGGGAAGTAGCACCCATAATGCTTCTAACCAACACATTTGGATTGGGGTTTTTTGAAGCGCGTATATGAAGCACATGACTGATAACCGACAAAGCAAACATCAATATGTTGGCGCCCGTTACAACGCGGTAATCGATATTGTTTCGATGCAGATAGTCTTGCAGTAGATAAATGACTACGCTAAATAAGATAAACAGTGTTATACCCGAAAAGATTCCTGAGCCTTTTTTCATTTTATTTTTTTGAAGTATCCTGAACAATTTTAAATATCAGATAGCAAATGATCAGCACCGGAAGCAACCAAACAAAAACCGGAAAGCCGATGGTCATTTTTCGGTCGGCAATATAGCCCAACCATGTGGCAACGGCTATTGCAGCTACCAATTGAAAGCTAAGTCCGGCGTATTTAAATAAGAGCTTTTTGTTAGAAGGCGTTTCCATCAATCGGTAGAAATTTCAAGGTCGGGAACCAAAATAGCAGTTGTGTCCTGAAGTATGGGTTCGCCTCCCGCGAGCACTGATTTTATACTTTGCAGATATTGATCTTTATACCTGATTTCCTGTTGAAGCGAATCGGTTTTTATTTTAAGTACCTGTAGTTGACGCAGGCTGTTTTTTGTGCCGTAGCCGGGTATGTAATATTTTAAAGGTGTTAGTACAAGCAGCGCCACCGTAAAGCCTACCAAAATAATAAAGAGCATACTGAAGCTTACATACACGCTAACCCGGGTTAGTTTAAAGGTTACCACTTCTTCATACGTATCGTCATTAATAATTACAAAGCGATAACGGCTTTTTAATCGTTTCAACTGAGAGGGTGGTTGTTGCTCCGGCATAATAACTACAAATTTATGGTTTGCTTTTGTAGTGAATCATCTGCAAAATGCGAAATAACTGTACATTTAAAATATTTTTGGCGCCCCAACGTTTTTCAACCGACATAAAATATCAGAAGCTGAATGAGTTTTCGAAAGTGTTTTTTGCTGTTACTTCATTTCTCCTTTTTTTCAGTGGTGTGCGGGCAGGCATATACAGAAATCGGGTTCAAAGACAAACCCAAGCGTTTTGAAAACAAGCGCCTGCGTGCGGAGAAAACGGGCGACAAAAAATTTGGCGTTATAACACGTGTGTTTCAGAATAACTTTTCGCACTACAATTATTATTTTAATGCAAACGCCAAGCTAAACGAAATTTATGCGCGGGCAAAGGCGAGCTTTAAAGACGACTATACCAAACTGCTTCCCTACTATAATTACAGCCTCGATGCAACAGCTCAGGAAAAAGATGAACTGGACAGCGTACTGTACAAAAGCACCGCCGGCATTGCACTTCACGATTTAAGAAGTAACTGGGTCGATAACTTTTTAATGCTGATAGGACAAGTATATTTTTTAAAGAAAGACATGGACTCCGCCTATCAGATTTTTCAGTTTGTTAATTACGCTTATGCACCGAAAGAAGACGGTGGATATGATGTGCCGATTGGCAGCAATGCCAGCAATACCGAGGGCATATTTACCATTGCAACAAACGAAAAGAAAACGTCGGCCGTAAATAAAACCGTTGGATTGCCACCGAGCCGGAACGAAGCGCTGTTATGGCTGTCGAGGGTTTTTATTGAAAGGAAGCAATATGGTGAAGCCATTGGTTTGCTGCAAATGCTGAACAACGATCCGCAGTTTCCCAAGAGGCTAAAGTACGATTTGGCCGAGTTGAACGGCTACTTATACTACCGTCAGGGCAGTTACGACAGCGCGGCACATTTTATACTTGCATCGTTGAAAAAGGCAGAGAACAACACAGAGAAAGCGAGGAAGGAATTTTTAGCTGCACAACTGTATGCTTTTACGGGGCAGCATGATTTAGCGGTAGAATTTTTTGAACGAAGCGCAAAGCACACAAACGATCCGGTGATGGAGGTAAATGCCAGTTTGAATGCGATAAAAAACGGTAACCCCGGCGCCGGTGAAATTGATAAAAAGGTAAACGCATTGCTGAAAATGGCGCGGAAAGATCGTTATGATCAATACCGCGACGTTATTTACTATACAGCCGCAAAAGCACTGCTCGAAAACAATAAGTTGGAGGAGGCGAATGAAGTGCTGTTGAAGAGTGTAAAGTATTCCGACAAAAACAATCAACAGAAAAACCAATCGTTTCTTTTGCTCGGCGACATTCATTACGATTTGAAAAGGTTTTCGGCGGCGGGCGCGTTTTATGATAGCCTGAATATTTCGCTGCTGGCGGCCGCAGATGCAGCGCGCATCAACTACCGCAAACCCTTACTCAACCTACTTAATCAAAATATTCTCGACATCAAAAAGCAAGACAGCCTGCAATATGTGGCTACACTATCCGATGCAGAACGCCGCGCTTTAGAAAAAAAAGAAAGAAAGAAAAACCGCAGGCGCGGAGGGAAGGAAGTGCCGGAAGAGGAGCCTTCTTATGGTTCGAGCGGCTTGTCCGGCAGCACGGTTCCAACCGGCGATCTTTTCTCCCCTGACGCGAAAGGCGGAGAGTGGTACTTTAACAGCCAGTCTTTAAAATCAAAAGGCTCGGTTAGCTTCGTACAAAAATGGGGTAAGCGGCCAAATGTTGACAACTGGCGTCGGCAGTCTGCCATTGAAACAACCATGCTGAATCCGCTCGGCCTTCAGTCCGACGTCTCGGATGTGGATGCACCGGTGGATGGAAAGCCGGAAAGCGATGAGAAAAAAATAGATATACTTCCGGTAACGCCTGAAGAAGTGAAAGCGTCCAACGCCATTATTAAGAAAGCCCTTTTTGATAATGCGGCTATTTATGGGGATGGGTTAGGTGAATATCCCGAAGCGGAGAAAACTTATCTCGAACTGCTGAATCGTTTCAATAATGAACTGGAGAATAAAGATGAAGTGCTGTTTCGTGCAATTTACGCCGCCAAAAAAAATGAACATCTTGCGCTGGCCGACTCGCTCATGAGCATTCTGAAGCAAAATTATAGTAACAGTACGTTCACCTTGCTGCAAACTAATCCACAGGCATATCAGCTTAAAAAAAGAATTGCCGCCGATGCGTATGAAAAAGTGTATAACCTGTTTATAGAAGGTGCGTTTTCCGAAGCTGTTGCAGCAAAGAAAAAAGCCGACAGCGTGTTTGGAAAAGACTACTGGACGCAACAACTCTTGTTTATAGAAAGCATCTATTATGTACGTCAGAAAGAAGACAGCACTGCAATCGGGTTACTGAATGAACTGATAAAAAAAGACAGTAAATCGCCTTTGGCTGAGCGCGCCGCAACAATGATTGATGTTTTAAAAAGAAGAAAGCAAATCGAAAACTATCTCACCAATCTTGAAATTGAAAGAAGAGAAGATAACTATACGCCGGTTGTGCATTTAAATTCTACCGAAATGGTTAGTGCGCCGCAAAAGCAGCCGGCTCCTAAACAGCCCACTGCTCCGATCGCGCCTAAAGAATTGAAAAACGATTCACTCTTTGTTCCTAAACAGCAGTTGTCTAACGGATATTCCTTCAACGTAAACCACAAGCAGTATGTTGCCGTGGTGCTGAATAAAGTTGAGCAAGTGTTTATAAACGAAGCGTCCAATTCATTCAGCCGTTACAATAAATCCAACTTTTACAACCAAACAATTCCTGCTTCTGTGGTGCCGGTAGATGCCGACAACAAACTGCTCCTGCTCGGGCCGTTTCCCAACGCAAGCGATGCCGTTACCTATGTTTCAAAGGTTAAGCCCGTTACATCGGCTCGTATTCTGCCCTGGCTCGAAAAAACAAAATATTACTTCATCATCATCAGCGATTCCAACTTAGACATCCTGAAAGAAAATAAAAACCTCGGCGAATACCGGCAATTGTTAAATACGGTGTTGCCTGATTTATGATGTTTTATCATTGCATTTTATGAAGAAATCCATTAAAATTCTTTGGCTGGTTGTAGCGTTTGGTATCGGTGCATTTGTATTAACCATTCTGCTCGCCAACTTCGGGGTTTTTGGAAAAATGCCTTCCATCGAAGCCATCCAAAACCCTTCCGCCTCGCTTGCAAGTCAGGTGTATGCAGAGGACGGTACGTTATTGGGAAAATACTATCTCGAAGACCGCGTAAGTGTAGAGTATAAAGACATCAGCAAGAATGTAATTGATGCATTGATTTCAACAGAAGATGAGCGGTTTTTTAACCATAGCGGCATCGACGGACGCTCGCTGGGAAGAGCCTTTTTCGGGCTGGGAAGCAAAGGCGGAGCAAGCACGCTAACAATGCAGACAGCAAAAAACTTATTCACCGAAAACTGGAATACAAGAAACATTTTAGTGCGGATGATGCAAAAAGTGAAAGAGAGCATTATCGCCATTAAGTTGGAGCGGAATTTTACAAAAAACGAAATCATCACCTTGTATCTGAACACTGTTGCTTTCAGCGATAACGTGTATGGAATCAGAAATGCTTCCCGCACCTTTTTTCAGAAAGAACCTGACAGGTTAAATATCGATGAAGCAGCTGTATTGGTGGGAATGGTAAACGGACCGGGCATTTATAACCCGCGCACAAAGCCCAAACAAGCGCTCGACAGAAGAAACCTTGTAATTAATCAGATGGTGCGGAACGATAAGATTGATGCGGGGCTCGCAGCCGAGTTAAAGGCAAAACCCATCGAACTGAACTATAAAAAACTCGATGAAACCGCCGGGCTTGCGCCTTACTTCAGAATGGTGTTGGGCGAAGAATTGAAGAAGTGGTGCAAAAACAATATCAACTCACAGGGCGACAATTATGATTTGTACCGCGACGGGTTGAAAATTTATACCACCATCAATCCGCGCATGCAGATGTACGCGGAAGAAGCCATGAGTAAGCATTTAAGTTATCTGCAAACCATTTTAAACAGTCAGGCCAATATTAAAAAAGGCACGGTTTGGAACGGATTTGAAAACGTTTTACAGGCAGCGATGAAGAACAGCGACCGCTGGAAAAATTTAAAGAAAGATGGCTTCAGCGATGAAGAAATCAAGAAATCCTTCCACGAAAAAACGCCGATGAAAGTTTTTGCATGGAACGATAAGAAAGAGCTCGATACCGTGATGACACCATACGATTCTATTAAATATCATCGTCAGATGCTTCAGGGCGGATTTATGGCAATGGATCCGATGACGGGAGAGGTAAAAGCTTGGGTGGGTGGAATAGATTTTAAAACCTTCAAGTACGATCACGTTAATAAGAATACGAAACGACAGGTTGGTTCAACAATCAAACCGTTGTTGTACAGCCTTGCAATTGAGGAGGGTGGCTTTACTCCCAACACACCTGTGGAAGACGTGCAGCAAAACTTCGGGCAATACGGCCTTGTGCCCGCAACGGCTTCTACCTGTACCGGCCGCACTATGACGATGGCGTCGGCACTTGCATGGTCGCGGAACTGCGCTACCGCTTACATTATGAAGCAACTGGGTCCCGACGGAAACGAAGGTGCAAAGCGGTTTGTAGATTTTCTAAAATCCTGCAACCTTACAACCCCCGTAGATCCTTATCCATCCATTGCGCTCGGCAGTGCAGAGATTTCTCTTTTTGAAATGATGCAGGCATACAGCATGTATCCGGGGCGCGGATTTAATGTAAAGCCCATGTACATCACCCGCATCGAAGACCGCAACGGCAATGTTTTGCAATCGTACATGCCCGAGCGAAAGCAAGTGCTGAACGATGTTACGGCTTATGAGTTGGTAAGTATGATGCAGGGAGTAATTCGCTCCGGAACAGGAAGAAGAATGTGGGGTTACGGCGTTCAGGGCGAAGTAGCCGGTAAAACGGGCACCACAAACGATAACAGCGATGCATGGTTTATGGGCTTTACGCCACAATTGCTTGCCGGTGTTTGGACAGGCTGCGACGACAGGTTTATTCGCTTTCGTTCAGACGTTGGACAAGGGTCGTCTGCCGCACTTCCGGTTTGGGCCTACTTTTATGCAAAAGCTGCTGCCGATAAAAACACGGGACTGGATACGAAAACAACATTTGTAAAACCGGAAAACATCAATCTCGAACCCATGTTCGACTATGTGCCGCAAAGCGAAACGGAAATGATTGAAGAGTCCGGCCAACCCGGCGATTACGAATACGATTATGTTCCGGCAACATCGGATTATAATACGACCGAAGCCAATAACATTAAACCGGCAAAAGGTTCGTCGGACAATAAAGGAGGGAAACCGAAAACAGACAGCGGGCAAAAACCGAAAGCCATACTACCCGCCAAAAAAGCGGATGTTAAGGTTCCTGAATTTTAGAGGTAAGCAAAATCTTATTAATCAATTCTTCTAACTGTTCAATATTGAATGGTTTTTCCAAATAGTAGTCCGCATTTGCCTCGCGGGCCAGCTGCTTAATGTCGGAATTGGCAGAAAAGTAAACCACCTTAATATCAGAAAGGCCGGGCGTTGCTTTAATCAGCCGCGTTGCTTTAACGCCACCCATTCCCGCAATGCTGTTATCCATTAAAACAATATCCGCATTCAATCCACGGAGTTTATCTGAAATATCATAATTGTCGGTAAAACCGATTACGGTAAAGCCCTGCTGCTCCAAAATAAATTTGCAAACGTCAACAATATTCTCGTCATCATCAAAAATCACAATCGTTCTCATACCTTGATATTGCCCGCAAGCTAACACTTTCTTGCGATGCCTTCGGGAAAATTACGCTAATATTGCAATTCTTTAAACTGTTTGCCATGGTCTTTTTATTGCAGAACCTCGATTTCCTTAATCACTAACGCCGGGCCGGTTTTTAATCAGTTTACATCAATTCTCAAATTCATTTAATTTTTATTTATGAAAACGTTTACGGTTTCCGATAATACACAATACTATTTAAGCCTCGAAGAACAATTTGGAGCGCACAACTATCACCCATTGCCGGTTGTTTTAAAAAAAGGCAGCGGCGTTTTTTTGTGGGATGTGGATAACGTTAGATACTGCGATTTTTTAAGCGGATACAGTGCCGTAAATCAGGGCCATTGCCATCCGCGAATTGTTCAGGCATTGGTGAAGCAGGCCGGCGAGCTCACGCTCACGTCGAGAGCGTTCTACAGCAATCGGCTCGGCGAATACGAAAAGTATATTACTGCCTATTTTGGCTACGATAAAGTGCTCCCCATGAACACGGGAGTGGAAGGCGGAGAAACAGCCATTAAACTTGCAAGACGTTGGGCCTACGTAAAAAAAGGAGTGGAAAACGACAAAGCGAGAATTGTTTTTGCAGAGGGTAATTTTTGGGGGAGAACGCTTGCCGCTATCTCTTCGTCTACTGACCCTTCAAGTTATAGTAAGTTCGGTCCTTTTATGCCCGGATTTGACCTCGTTCCCTACAACGATATTGCGGCGCTGGAGAAAGCTTTTCAGGATAAGAATGTGGCTGCATTTATGGTGGAGCCCATTCAAGGTGAAGCAGGCGTAATTTGTCCGGATGAAGGTTATCTGCGCGCTGTACGCAGCTTGTGCAGCGAATACAATGTTCTATTTATTGCAGATGAAATTCAAACCGGTTTGTGCCGCACAGGAAAAAGGCTTGCCTGCGATCATGAAAACGTTCGGCCCGACATCCTCATCCTCGGAAAGGCGCTCAGCGGTGGCGTTATGCCGGTTTCGGCAGTGCTTGCCGACGATGAAGTGATGATGAATATCCGTCCGGGCGAACATGGATCCACATACGGCGGCAATCCGCTTGCCTGTGCAGTTGCCATGGAAGCACTTCAGGTATTGAAGGATGAGAAAATGGATGAAAATGCAGTTAAGATGGGCGAATTGTTTCGAACAGAACTGCGCAATCTCCGGTCTCCGTTAATTTCCGAAGTGCGCGGAAAAGGTTTAATGAACGCCGTCACCATTCAACATTCCAATAGCGAAGCAGCCTGGGATATTTGTTTAACGATGATGAAACATGGATTGCTTGCCAAACCCACGCACGGCGATAAAATACGTTTTGCGCCGCCACTCGTTATTAACGAAAGCCAGATGATGGAGTGTATCGCGATTATCAGGAAGTCGCTTGCCGAATTCGAATCAACTAAAAATTAATGGCAGCATTTTTGGAAACATCCGGGAAAACGTTATTAATGAAAAGAATAGTATTGTTACTCGCGGTTGCATTTGTGTCTTTTAATGCTGTTGCTCAAAACACATCCAGTTCTTACAAAACTTCTATCGGCGCAAAAGGATATTTTGCAAACGGATCGATAGGGGGCATCAACGTAAAACATTTTTTAAAATCGAATACGGCCCTCGAAGGTTCACTATTGTTCAAAGACAAATTTTTTGCGTTGGAAGGAATTTACGAGTGGCATGGTGACATTAACGGAGCCCGCGGCCTGCAATGGTATGTCGGACCCGGCGCTATGCTCGGCTTTGTGAGCGGAGGAGGCAACAACTCAACGCTTTTTGGATTAAAAGGAACCGTTGGTTTAGATTATAAATTCACCGGAGCACCGATTAACATTGCGTTTGATGTAAACCCAACCTTCACATTTGCTCCGGCAAGCGACTTCGATTTCATGGCGGGACTTGCCTTCAGGTTTGCGTTTTAAACGTTAAACCGGACGAAACTAAGTAGGTGCCGCAAAACAACAGAAAGGGATATTAGATTGTTCAAGTCAAAATTTAGAAATTTGAACTTTCTAATATCCTTTTTTATGCGCTTTTTTTTCTGCAATATTTTTCTTCTTTACCTCTTGTACGGGGTGGGTGTTATGGGTAGCGGCTGCAGCAAAAACAGCATGCCCGGTGGCGGCGCTTCTCCGTCGAAGGTTACAATGGGCGAACTGATGGGTGTAAACACTTTTGTTGACGACCCTGTTGAGTTGCTGTCACCGTTTTCGGTTGTACGTGAATATCACAATTGGTCGTGGGATGAAGGCGATCTCCAGTTTGGCGACGCAAAATCATACAGCGGATATCCCAACAACAAAATGCAATTTGCGCCGAGTGCCGGAGCTGCGGGATATTGGAATTTCGATGATTATTACAGCAACCTGCACAGCCGCGGCATTCAGGTGTCGCCCTGCATCCAGGGAAGTGTGGTGTGGCTGCACGGCAACAACTATTTCCCTTACGACAGCAAGCCGGTTGACGCACCCGGCAAGTCTGCTTCTGATCCTGCATCTTACCATAAAAAATCTTTTCATGCCTTTCAATTTGCTGCCCGGTACGGCTCAAAAAAAGTTGATGACTCCTTGCTGTTTTTGGCGCCCGATCAACAACGTTACTCGGGTTTGGGATGGGTAAAATATTTTGAAGACTGGAACGAGCCGGACAAGTTTTGGATGCCGGAAGCAGCCAATTTTTCGCCGGCAGAATACGCGGCTATGCTCAGCGCGAACTATGATGGCCACTGCAATACAATGACTGATGGGAGCAAGAAATTCGGTGTAAAAAATGCGGATCCGGACATGAAGGTGGTGATGAGCGGCCTAACCGCAATCAATCCGAATTATCTCAACGAAATGTTGAAATGGTTTCAGCAAAACAGGAAGGACGGGAAATTTGCGGCTGATGTTATTAATGTGCATCAGTATTGCTGGCGCACCGCCGACGGACCTCAGGGTGGCGGCCCGGCTATAAGTCCCGAAGCTTTTGGATTGAAAGAAAAGATGAAGCCGATTGTAGACTTTCGCAACAAACACGTGCCGAATGCTGAGGTTTGGTTGTCGGAGTTTGGATGGGATACAAATCCGAGTTCGCCGCTTGCTGCGCCGCTTATCGGATCGTTTAGCCGGACGCAGGTGCAAGGCATGTGGCTCGTGCGTGCCTACCTTGCATTGATGGCTGCAGGAGCGGATAAGGCAATGGTGTATATGCTGCGCGATGTGGATGAATCGAGTGTGATACAGTTTGCATCGTCGGGGCTCACATTAAAAAAAGGAAACTGGCAAAAGAAACCTTCCTGGTATTATCTCGCAGCCTTAAAGCACATCTTGGGTGATATGCAGTTTGTTGGTGAAGAAAGCAATGAAGATGAAACATTAATCACTTACAAGTTTAAACAGAGAGGAATGAATAAAGGCGCATACGTAATATGGTACAACACAGCAAGCGATAAACGAAAGGCAGGGCATCTGGTGCCGGTTAACAAAAAAGCCGGCAGCGCACAGTTGTTTCAACTTTCTGATTCCAGCGAAACCGGCATCAGCACAGCGCTTTCGGTCAGTAACCCTGTTGTTACCGTATCTGAAATGCCCATTTTTGTGGTTGTAGATTTCATTGAATAAACTGTTGGTCAATCCATGTTAATTAGTGCCGCCCAAGTGAGTGAAACCCCATTTAACCTTTATGTGGGCAGAGCTGTTTTTGGCCCTTCCGACTTGGTAAGCCATCAAAGCAAACCGATTCGGGAAAACAGCTTTTTTAGCTATTACAGCGATCGCTTTAACACGGTGTTTCTCGATTCTGTATATTTTGAAAGCGTTGGCAGCAGCCGCATTCAGCATTGGCTGCAGCAGTTGCAAGGAAAAGAATTTCGGTTTTTGATACTTGCGCATCACAATATTGCACATCATACAAGGCTTTGTGAGGCAAGACACATATCGGCGGCTTTCGCTGATCATCTTCAACACTACGCTCATTTTCTTGGTGCCGTGGTACTTTCGCTGCCGGAGAACTACTCAGTGAAACGGTTTGGCGATTTATGCAGCTATCTTCAAACGCATTCTTTTCCGCGGCTGGCTATAATGTTTTGCGATAAGCAGTGGTATCATCCGCGGCTTTTGCAAAACTTGAACCGCGTGCTGCTGGCAAACCGCTCTACTGTTGTTTTTGAAGATAAGGGCGATTTTGATTTCAGCTTGATCAATCACCTTCCATTCCACTTCATCGTTGTTCAGTTTCATTTCATCTACACCTCTCAAGATGTGCAAAGGCTGAAGGCCTGGATTCATTTTATCCGATGCGGGCGGGAAAAGTCGCTTATGGATTGCTACTTTATTTTTTATGGAGAAGAAACGCGCGTTGAGATGATGAAAATGATACTCTGGCTTGGCGTCAATGATTAAGAACGAAGGGGAGAGAAAAAGAAAAAGTGGAGCCTTCGCCTGCTTTACTTTCTACGGTCATTTTGCCCTGCTGCCTGCTTATGATTTCACGACAGATGAAAAGTCCTAAACCAAGCCCCGACATTCCCTTTAAACTTGTTGAATGCACCCGATAAAATTGTTCGAATAATCGGGTTTGATTTTCTGCGGAAATACCAACGCCAAAGTCCTGGACGGAGAAGCGGATCATCTCTCCTTCGCGTTTCGTTCGCACAACAATTTTGTCGGCGTCGGGCGAAAATTTCGCAGCATTCGTCAGCAGATTAATCATCACCTGTCCAATCCGGTCTCTGTCTCCAAGCACGATAACATCTTCGGATAATTCAACAATCACCTCGTGCTTTTTATGGATGTGTTCAAAATCCGCAACTACTTCTGCGGCCAGATCATTCAGGTTAAAATTACAGTTGTTAAAGACCATTTTACCAGCCTGAATTTTCGTAACGTCCAGCAGGTCGTCGATCAGGTTTGTAAGTTTATTGATTTGTTTATCCATTCTGCCGAGCATTACGGCTTCCTGCTCATTTCCTTTTTCTAAAAAGATAGATTCAAGAACTTGTGTATAAGCTTTAATGCTTGTTACAGGCGTGCGTAGCTCGTGGCTGGCGATTCCCAAAAATTCATCTTTCTGTTTTTGGAGTAATGCCTGTTCGGTGATATCAACTGCGGAATTGATGATGCCGATCACCTGATCATGTTCGTCGCGAATGGGTTTATAAGTAAAGTTGAACCAGAATGTTTGCAGTTGACCGTTTACCACAAGATTTGCCGGTTGCGAACTGGTGTGGTAGGCAACTCCTGACTCAAAAACTTCGTTCAGTATTCCGATGAAGGGCTGGTCTTTCAACTCAGGAAGCGCATCAATCAACTTCTTCCCGATTACAGATTCATCTTTACCCCAAAGCCTGATCATTGCTTCGTTGGCAACTTCAATTTCAAAGTATTTTCCTTTGTATAATGCCGTGGCCATCGGCGCTTCTAAAATCAGGCGCTTAAATTTTTCTTCGCTCTCCTGTATTTTCCGCTTCGCAATCGTTTGTTCGGTTACGTCGATGGCGGCGTTGATCACACCTTTAATCTTGTTTTTATCATCATATAAAGGCGAAAAAACATAAGTATAGTATCGCTTTTCAGAAATATTATTTGTTACAAAGTCAACCTCAACATGCTGCCCATATTTCTCAACTCCTCTTTGGTAAACTTCCTGAATTTCCTGAAACACAATGTTGTTGCTGAATTCCGGGAAAACATCAATTAACCTACGGTTTAAAATATCAGCCTCCGTCTTATTCCAGAGTGCGAGCATGGTGTGATTGGCAACGGTGATCAGCAGGTCGTCGCCTTCAAATATTGCCATGGCAACGGGCGCCTGCATCACCATATTTTTGAAATTCTGTTCGCTTCTTTTCAGCGCATCTTTCCACTCATCCTCACGCGTAAGATCGCGCATGATCATTCCAATTGATTCACCGCCGCCGGCCTCCGTATCCGGAATGACAACGGCATTGTTTTCTACCCGGAATACTTCGTTTGTTTGCATGTTTGTAAGTGCATGCTCGCCCGTCCAGCGGCCGTTGGAAGCAAGAAGGGGCATCATTTGCCCGCGTAAAAATGCGTGTTGGTTTTTACACATCATCGAGGCAAAACTCAGCCGGTCTGCTTCGCCTTCGATACCCAGCAATTCCACTCCTTTTTTATTGATGTAGGTACAAGAGCCGTCGGGTTCAAATATGCCCATAATGTTCACGCTGTTTTCAACAAGACTTAACAGTTTGCGCTGTTCGCTTTTCAATATCACCTTTTCTGTGATGTCGCGGATAATAGAAAAATAGTAAATGTTATTTCCGCCATCATCCTTAATCATGCTGCTGAATAATCGTCCCCAGAAAAAACGTTCGCCATCTTTATGTTGATAGCGCTTTTCCATTTGGAGCGAGCTTTCTGTTGTAAGCAGGCGTTCTCTGAAGTCGAGGCTCTTTACGATGTCGTCGGGATGTGTGATGGCGTATGCATCCAGCCCAATCAGGTCGGCCGCATCGTAGCCAAGCCACCGGTTAAATTCCTTATTGGTATAAATGAATTTTCCATCGAGTGTGCTAATGACAACGCCTAAAGGAATTTCTTCAAAAGCCGACCGGAAATATTTGAACGAAAGCGTTGAGAGTACGTTGGTATTTTCGATCAATCCCGTTACCGCTGAAAGCTTTCCGCTTTCGGAAACCGGCTTTAAAAAACATCGGTACGCAGATCCGTTTTTAAGGAGTAAGGTATTGTAACGCCCCTCGTTACTTGCCTCGGCAGAAGCGCCGATATGAGCAAACTCGCTTTCAAAAATTTCGCGGCCCTGAGCCGACAATCCGTTAAGGAAATCGTTTAAGCCGGCAGCCGTGTTTGTTTCAATCAGGTTCGCCAGCTCTTCACTCATTTCAACAGCCATCGCAGCACAATCAATCACAAAGAAATTTGCACGGAATTTTGCCAACACATCGATAAACAACTCATTCTTAGCATTCTCAACAGGAGATTTTTTATGTATATCCATACAACATTCACTGGCCGCAGTATTAGTCATGCATCCGTGGTTACAATTTTAAATAAAATTATGAGGTCTTTATTATCTTGCCATTCTTAATTTTTAAAAATGCGTCTTTCCTTTCCCCTGCTTGCCTTGTTGTTCGCAACGCTTTTGCCTAATGTTTACGCGTTTGCTCAACCGACCAATGTGACCGACCTGATAAAAAAGCACGAAAAAGATTTAAATTTTACGAACGCCGAGCTTTCAAATATGGTTGTTTCCGATCAGTATTTTGCAAAGGAACTGAATGCTCAGCTTCTGTATGTACAGCAAACCTACTTGGGAGTTCCTGTATATAATCAAATTTCTACGGTTGTTTTACCCCGCAATGGAAAAGCTTTTGTAACCAACAGGCGATTTGCCAAGATAGAAAATGCCACTAACCAGAAAAGTGCAATGCCTTCGGGTACCGCAAATGCAGCGCTTCAATCGGTTTTATCTGCCTTGAATCTGCATGGTACAGACAATCCCGCACTTGTTGCAAGCGCCGATGACGGACGCAATCTTGTTTTTTCAAAATCATCTGTTTCAAAAGAAGACATTCGTGTCCGGTTGATGTGGGTAGGGAACGATAACAATGATTTTTTTACCCTTTGCTGGCAGGTTGAAATTGCCCCTGTACTCTCGAAAGACTATTGGTTAATGAGCGTAAGCGCAAATACAGGCCAAATCATGCGAAGAGATAATTACACTGTTTACTGCGCTGCCGACAATCAGTTGAACACTACATCCAATTGCACCGACGAACATCATGTCCACAACAAGAATTTTGTCGCTCCGGTATCGGCTAAAAAATCGTCGGAGTCGGCGGTTACCGCAGGATATTTCGTGTCGCCTTTTCCTTCTATGAGTCCCACGCATCCCGGCGGCGCGCTTTCGCTTGTAAATAATCCGTGGAATGCAGTAAGCGCTTCGGGCAGTTCGGATGCTGTTTCATTAAAATGGCATAACGACGGCGTTACAGACTATAACTACACAAGAGGAAACAATGTGTATGCGCAGGAAAACAGAGACAACAACGAGAACACCATGGGGCTGTCCGCTGTTTCCACCAGCGTGTTTCCAAACCTTAGTTTTTCCTACGGCTACAATAGTGCAAATCCTCCCATTTTCTCGGCCAATCAAACCACCGCTATTACCAACTTGTTTTACTGGAACAACATCATTCACGACATCTCCTACATTTATGGATTTACAGAACCAGCGGGAAATTTTCAGGCAAATAATTTAAACAGGGGAGGATTTGGAAACGATTATGTTGTTGCCCATGCGCAAGATGCAGGCGGAGTAAACAATGCTATGTTTTCTTCTCCGCCCGACGGCACTAAGCCAAGCATGTATATGTTTTTATGGAATACTGCTCCTTCCTTGTTGTATGTAAATTCACCGTCGGCTTATTCCGGCTACAAAACAGCAGTGGAAGGTTCCTTCAGTGTCAACAATATATTAATGACGAAGGCTGCGATTACCGCAGAAGTAATTCTCCTAAATGACGATCCCGCAGGCACCAGTCATTTAGGCTGTTCGGTTGCCAGCAACGCCGCTTTATTCAACGGAAAAATTGTATTGATTGACCGCGGTACATGCAGTTTTTCAGATAAGGTGAAACTGGCGCAGAACGCAGGCGCCTTAGCGGTTTTAATTGCAGACAACACCTCATCGGCTCCCATTGTTATGGGTGGAAGTGACAATACAGTTACCATTCCTGCGCTGATGATTACAATGGCTGAAGGGAATAACATGAAAGCGCGCCTTGCCACGCAAACGGTTATTGCCACATTAAACGATGTAAAACTGGATGGCGACCTCGATAACGGAATCATTTTGCACGAGTATGCCCATGGTATATCTAATCGGTTAACCGGCGGCCCTTCGGCGGCGGGATGTTTGCAGAATGCCGAACAAATGGGCGAAGGATGGAGCGATTATTTCAGTCTGATGCTTTCGAAAGATTGGTCTACTGCAACTGTCAACGATGGCAGCGCCGGTGTTGGAATCGGAACTTTTGTGCGCAGCCAGACGCATACGGGTGCGGGTATCAGAAACTACCGTTACTCTACCAATATGATGGTTAATCCCTGGAAATACGGCCATGTAGCAACCAACACAGGAGGCGGTCAGCATGCCATCGGCGAAATCTGGTGCACGATGCTTTGGGAAATGACATGGGCTATTATCCAACAACAAAATGTAATCAACCCCAATCTTTACAACACATCGGCGGCAGGAGGCAACAGCGTTGCACTAAATCTTGTTATGGCAGGCATGAAACTTCAGCCATGCAGTCCTGGTTTTGTAGATGGAAGAGACGCCATCTTAAAAGCTGATACATTGTTGTATAACGGGGCAAACAGTTGTGCCATTTGGAGTGCGTTTGCGAAGCGCGGAGTGGGCGTAAACGCAAGTCAGGGAAGTTCGAACAGCTACTTGGACCAAGTGGAGGGCTTTACGGTTCCATCCGCTGCAGTGGGCACAATCAGCACCGATAAAACAGAAGTGGCAATGAACGATGAAATTGAATACACCATTCGGGTTACATCGCAATGTGCACCTGTCAACAACTATAAAATTGTAGATACGCTTCCGAACAATGTTACCTACGTTGCATTTAGTGGCGGCACCTATAACGCAACTGACAGAACTGTTACCTTCAGCAACATAAATCTACCGCCTTCAAGTACGGCAAACTACTCTTTTAAGGTGAAAGTAAACTCCGGCACTTACAGTGCGCCGGTTGTGCATATCGATGAAAAAGTAAATGCAGCAGGAATTCCTTCCGGCTGGACATCGATTGGCTCAACAAACGGAGCGTGGACAACTTCCGGGACTCGGTTTAAGAGCAGTAACTATTCACTCTATGCTGCTGAGCCTTCGTCACCCAACAAACTCGTGCTAACCACTACATCCTCATATCCAATCGACAGAATAACTATGCTCAGCTTTTGGCATTGGTTTAATACCGAAACCGGATATGATGGCGGCGTTCTCGAGTTCTCTCTAAACAACGGGCTCACCTGGATAGACGCAGGTCCGTTAATGAAGAAAAACGGCTACAACGGTGTGATTGCTTCTTCTTCCGGAACTCCGCTTGCCGGACGAAATGCCTTTAGTGGCGCCAGTGGCGACTTTATTGAAACAGTGGTTGATCTCTCTTCGCTCGCCGGTAACAACATCTTACTTCGTTTTACTTTTTCTTGCGACAACGGCGGTGCCGGAAACGGATGGTTTGTGGATGATATTTATCTTTCCAGCAAATCGGGTATTCTTAACGCAGCCCAACTGTTTAATCAGGCAAATCAGCCGGTGTCAATCACAGATACCGTTACCTATATTTCTAATGTATTACCGGTGAACTGGGCATCATTCGATTTGGTAAAACAACAGAGCACGGTTTTATTGAAGTGGTCTACCCTTACCGAACAAAACACAGATAAGTTTGTGGTGGAAAGGAGCGCAAACGGGAAAGATTTCGAGCCGGTTGCAACGGTTGCAGCTGCCGGAAACAGTACAACTTTAAACACCTACCGCTTCACCGATTATCAACCGCTCAGCGGCAGCAACTACTATCGGATAAAGCAGACAGATAAAGATGGCGCATTTACCTATACATCGGTGAAACATGCTTATTTCAACGGACGATATTCAGTAATTGTATCGCCCAATCCCGCAAAAGACCTCATCAGCATTCGTTTAACCGGCAGTGAAGAAACAGCGCGGTACTCACTGTTTAACGGCAAAGGTCAGGAAGTGATGAAGGGCATAGTAGCGGAAGGTGCAGCGGCTGTTCAGGTAGCAGCGCTTGCTCGGGGCGTGTACTATTTAAAGATTTCATCGCCGGGTTTTAGCGAAACGCATAAGCTCATTTTAGACTAACGATTCTCCTAAAAAACCGGAACTCGCTTCCGGTTTTTTCATGGCTTTAATCTTGCTGAAAACAGGTATGTCAAAACCGCTCTCGCATCAATGTTTTTCTAATCGCTTTACCGATTTTTTTTCGGGTGATTTTTCGATGAGCCCTGTATCCCGAAACACGCCGGGAGTGCTGTTTTCAGCGGTTGGCCCCACACCCGTGAAGACGCCGGTCCTGTTGGCATGGAGTAAGGATATGGCTGCTACCTTAGGGCTAAGGCAGCCCGACGCGTCAGCGGATTTGCACATCCTTTCCGGAAACAAGCTGCCGGCGAATGCGGTTCCTTATGCAAGTTGCTATGGTGGTCATCAGTTCGGGCATTGGGCGGGACAACTTGGCGATGGTCGCGTTATCAATTTCGGGGAACTGAAGGACGGCAATGGCGATTTTTGGGAGTTGCAACTTAAAGGCGCCGGCCGCACGCCATACTCGCGAAGAGCTGATGGCCGTGCTGTTCTGCGTTCGTCGGTTCGCGAATATCTGGCGGGCGAAGCCATGCACTATCTCGGCGTTCCAACAACGCGTGCGTTAAGTTTGGTTGCAACCGGCGAAGCGGTGCTCCGCGACATGTTTTACGACGGACACCCGGCGTATGAAAGAGGTGCAGTGGTTTGTCGTGTGTCGCCATCCTTTTTGCGATTCGGCCATTTTGAATTACCGGCTGCCCGGAACGAAGTGCCGCTGCTTCAGCAATTGCTGAGGTTTACCATCGACCGGTTTTATTCGGAGCTAAAAGGTAGCGACGAAGTGATCAGCCTCTTCCATGCAGTTTGCAAACGCACCGCCCGGTTGATGTCGGAATGGATGCGCGTTGGCTTTGTGCATGGCGTAATGAATACCGATAACATGTCGATGCTCGGGCTGACGATAGACTACGGCCCCTTTGCTTTTTTAGATCAATACGACGAACAATTCACTTCCAATACCACCGACTTGCCCGGACGCCGCTATGCATTTGGCGAGCAGCCGGCCATGGCGCATTGGAACTTGGGATGCCTTGCGGGCGCTTTATCATTATTACACAAAAATGAAAGCGACTTTATCGAAATTCTGGAGGCTTTTCCCGATATGTATTGGAAGGAATACGAAGCAATGATGGGGCGGAAGCTTGGGTTCACTTCACTGCACGACGGCGATGAAAAATTAATCGCTACACTTCAACATTTCATAAAGAACGCGAAGCCTGACATGACGCTCTTTTTCCAATTGCTGACTGTTGTGGTAAGCGATGGACTCTGTGAAGAAGAAGCTGTGATGGAGATTCAGACGGCATTTTATCCCAACGCTCCTCTTAAGGATACGACGAAGCTGATTTCCTTTCTGCAACTGTATTTGCGGCGTTTAGAGGGTGTGAATAGAAGCAGCGCTTTGGAAACGATGCGTGCAAATAATCCGGCATTTATTCCGAGAAATTACCTGCTTCACAAAGCTGCCCAGGAAATGGAAGCCGGCGACGACATCTTGTTTAAAAAGCTGAGTGACGCCATTACCACTCCTTACGAAAATCGATATCCGGAGTTGAGTGGGCTGCGTCCTGAATGGGCGGCAAATGCTCCCGGCTGCAGTATGCTTTCTTGCAGCTCTTAGCGCTTCTTTTTTCTCCTGTACGATATCTTTACTTTCACCACACCATACCGAATCATGTCGATATCGCTCGCAGCGCGACGGCTTAAATCAATAATTCTTCCCCTTGCGTAAGGCCCGCGGTCATTGATTCTTACATCAACAGTTTTTCCATTAGAAAGATTTTTTACGGTAACGATTGTTCCGAATGGAAGTGAAGGATGCGCAGCAGTGAGTTTGCTTTGGCGAAATATTTCGCCGCTTGAAGTTTTGCGACCATCATATTTGTCAGCGTAGTAAGAGGCTTTCCCTGTTTGCGTAACGTACTTCCCGCAAGAGGTAAACAGGATTAAAACAAGAAGTGCCGGAAGAAATAATTTGGGCATGCTCAAAAATAGAAAGATTTTTATAGCAGAAATTTAGACGAGCGGATAAATATCAACAAGTTTTACTACCTATGAAATACAGCGCAGGAATTCTTCCTTTTCGAAAGCGGCAGCAACAGTATCAAGTGTTTCTTATACACCCCGGCGGACCTTTTTGGAGGAATAAGGATTTGGGTGCGTGGTCGGTTGCCAAAGGTGAATACATCCCTTCCGTGGAAACCGCTGAAAGCGCTGCGAGAAGAGAGTTTCAGGAGGAGACGGGTTTTCATCTGGATGCGGTTAGATTGATTGAGCTTCCCAAAGTAATTACAACATCGAGGAAGGAAATCATCGTGTTCGCAGCAGAATGTTCCTTCGATGCAAGCGCGCTTCTGTCGAATCAGTTTGAGTTGGAATGGCCGCCGCGATCAGGGCGGTTTATTTCAGTTCCGGAAGCCGATAAAGCGGCATGGTTTACAATAAGTGAGGCGTCAGAAAAAATCCATTCATCACAGTTGCCGCTACTGCAACACTTTCAGGAAATATGCAAGACTACTCTTTAAACCATTCGTTATGCTGTTCTTGCACCCGGATAAAGGTGGTGCGTTTCGAAAGTTCTTTTAACTGAGCAGCGCCCACATAGGTGCAAGCTGATCTCAGTCCGCCCAATATGTTTTGCAATGTTTCGCCCACCGGGCCTTTGTAAGGCATCTTTACTGTTTTGCCTTCCGACGCACGGTAATTCGCAACGCCGCCGGCATATTTGTTCATTGCAGTTTCTGAACTCATACCATAAAACGTTCTATACTTTTTTCCGTTTTCTTCAACAATATCGCCGCCGCTCTCGTCGTGGCCGGCAAACATTCCGCCCAGCATAACAAAGTCGGCGCCACCGCCAAAAGCCTTCACCACATCGCCTGGAATTTTACATCCCCCGTCTGAAATGATGTGCCCGCCAACGCCATGTGCCGCATCTGCACATTCAATAATAGCCGATAGCTGCGGATAGCCGACGCCTGTTTTTACCCGGGTGGTACAAACCGAACCGGGACCAATGCCTACCTTAATAATGTCGGCTCCCGATAACAATAGTTCTTCAACCATTTCACCGGTAACCACATTCCCCGCAATAATTATTTTGTCCGGAAAGTTGTTGCGTGTTTGCTTTACAAAATCAACAAAGTGCTGGGAATATCCATTGGCCACGTCGATACAAATAAACCGCAGCGAGGGGTGTTGTTGCATAAGAAGTTTGAGCTTTTCAGCATCGGTCTTTCCTGTGCCGGTGCTCACTGCTATGTGGTTGATAATGGCTTCAGGTGCGTTGGATAGAAAACTGTTCCACTGCTCCGGTGCATAGTGTTTGTGCACCGTAGTAAATAGCTGATGATGGAAGAGCGCAAGCGCCATTTCGAAAGTGCCGACTGTGTCCATGTTTGCGGCCATTACGGGCACGCCTTCCCAGGCGCCGCCGCCGTGCAAAAATTTAAACCTTCTTGTTACCGATACTTCCGAACGCGAGGCGAGGGTAGATCTTTTCGGACGGATCATCACATCTTTAAATCCAAGTTTTACTTCAGCTTCTATGCGCATAATTCTATTTTTCTTGATTTTTAATAAATAGCCGGAGCAAGTTCAATGCTTGAGTTGCGGCATTTTGAATGTTTTTACGACGACTGAAACGAAATAAAAATTCTTTTGCAACAATCGTGTTTTTATTACCGACAGCAATCCACGTAGTGCCCACCGGTTTATCTTCATCGCCGGCGTCGGGGCCCATCAATCCTGTAATTCCGATGGCATAATCGGAACCGAGAGCAGTTAACACACCACGGGCAAGCTGTACAGCAACGGCTTCATTCACGGTGCCTTCCGCGTCTATCAGTTGCTTATGTACTCCCAACACTTCCGATTTGATTCGCTTGTCGTAACAAACCACACTTCCGGTAAAATAGTTGGAAGACTTTGGGTTTGCCGTAAGCAAATGCGCAATGTAGCCACCCGTGCAGCTTTCAGCGGTTGCAAGGGTTTTCTTTTTCTCACTTAAAAGGCGGCCAATCACGGTTTCTATTTTAATGTCTTCATCGCACACAAAGTATTCATCCGTTATTTTCCTGATTTGTGAAGCGGCCGAGTCAAGTTGTGCTAATATTACTTCATCACTGCCATCGGTTGCCGTTAGTCTCAGTTTAACCAAGCCGCTGTCCGGTAGATAAGCAAGTTTTATCGAGGGAGGAAGGCTGTCTTCAATGCTTTTTATTTTTTCGGCAAGGAACGATTCGCCAAGCCCGATCGTAAGTATGTGCCTGTGCACAATCTTAGGAAGCTGAAATCTTTGTTGAATGATTGGAATGACGTACTCGTTTACCAGCGCTTCCATTTCAAAAGGAACGCCCGGCAAACTGAAAAACAATTTGTCATTTTTTGAAAAAAACATGGCGGGTGCGGTTCCGTTTTTATTGAGCAGAACGGTGCAGGTTTCAGGCACTTCAGCTTGCTTATAATTCGACTCAATCAATGGCTTGTTAAGCCTGCTGAAGATGGACTTTACATTTTCGAGCGCTTCGTTATTGATTACCATTTTACCACCGAAATAGCGGCACAGCACTTCTTTTGTAATGTCATCTTTTGTAGGGCCAAGGCCGCCTGTAATAATGACTACATCTGCTTTTGCAGCCGCGGTATCCAGCGCCTGTAAAATAGACTGCGCCTCATCTCCAACCGAAACACGCAGGCTTACCCAAAGCCCTGCAAGAATGAGTTGCTGCGATATAAAACTGCTGTTCGTGTCAACAACTTGTCCAATCATCAATTCATCTCCAATTGTAATTAAAGCTGCGCTCTTTACCATAGGATGCTTTTCATTTTCCTGAAAGTATTATACAAATCAACGCATAAAAAATGATTAAAAGTGCTGAATGGCTGCTCACATCAGCGTTATGCAGGATGCTTTATGTTATATTTGTTTTTTGCCTCATACAAACCTCATAACGATGTATAAGTTCAGAAGTGTACTGGCTTTTGTGCTGGTAACGGCGATTGCTTTCACCTCCTGTAAAAAAGACTCGGGCAGCGTTGACACCAATCCGCCGGTAAATCCACCCGTAGATCCGCCTGTTGATCCTCCACAGGATACTACTAATAACGGCAACTATATTCTAAAAGACAACGATCATTTGTTGTTTGGAAACCCAAGCGATGCGAAAGCTGTATTGGACAGCCCCAACAACTATCTGATGGACAAAGAATACTACTATTTGAGCTACAGCCGCGACAAGGGTATTTCGAATTGGGTTGCCTGGCATTTAAACAGCGATGACTTGGGTTCTGCGAAACGGCAAAACGACTTCAGAGCAGATAATGCGCTGCCGACGGGATGGTATATGGTTGGCTCTTCGTCCTACTCGGGTAGTGGTTTCGACAGAGGCCACAGTTGCCCGAGCGGTGACCGCACAAGCAGCACGATTGCTAACAGTTCTACTTTTTTCATGACGAATATGATTCCGCAGGCGCCGAATAATAATCAGCAAACATGGGCGAAAATGGAAAGCTATCTGCGTGACCTGGTGATAGATGGAAACGAAGTGTACATCGTGATGGGTACATACGGCAGCGGCGGTTCGGGAAGTAATGGCGAAGCCTACACAATTGATAACGGGCGCATTAAGGTGCCGGCTTATGTATGGAAGACGGCGCTGGTTATTCCAAACGGAAACGACGACACTTCGCGGGTCGACGCGAATACAAGGTTGATATCTGTTGTTGTTCCTAACAGAAACGATGTTGTGAGCGATTGGAAATTTTATCGTAAAAGTTTGGAGGTGATTGAATATGCCACCGGCTTGAATATTTTTTCCCGGATTAAGCCTCATATAAAAGAGGTGTTGAAGAAGAAAGTCGACGACAAAAACTAAACAAGTAATTGTACTTATTGTTAAGAAAGGCGTTCGTTTGAATGCCTTTTTTAATGTCCGTTTCATCGTTATAAAGTTCGAACGGGATAGGTTGCGCCCAAACTCAATATCATGAACATCGAGTAATTTCATCACTATCCGAAAAGTCAGGGGGTATAAAAAGAGGAGGTTTTTGCCGCCTCTTTTTTATGCGCCTCATTTATCGAAGCAACAACATTTCGCGATACTTAGGCAGCGTCCAATCGCTGTCGGCCACGAGCGCTTCCAGTTTATCCACACTATAACGGATAACGTCAAAATATTTCGCCTTTACCTCTTCGCAGTATGCGATGGCTTTTTCGCGAGAGCCGGACAGCGTATTCGCTTGCTTGCGCGCATTCACCATCTCTTTTACATATTTGTAAATCTGGGCAATGTGGTAGGATACCGATTGCAGGATTTTCTCCTGAGCCGCATATACATCCTCCGGCATGTTCAAAGCTTTTAATCCCTGAATGTTGTTAATCAGTTTTGTTTGATAGCCGATAGCCACCGGAATGATGTGGTTTAACGCAAGGTCGCCCATCACACGCGCTTCAATCTGCACTTTTTTAATAAACTTTTCCAGTTCAATTTCATATCGGGCGTGCATTTCTGTATGTGAGAAAACATTGTTTCCTGTAAAGAGGCGAACCGCTTTTTCACTCACCATTGCATCGAGTGCCCGCGGTGTTGTTTTCACATTCGGCAAGCCAAGTTTTTCAGCTTGCTTTTCCCAGTCTTCACTGTAGCCATCGCCTTCAAATAATATTGCTTTCGATTCAACAATGTATTTCTGAATCGTTTGCATGATGGCTATTTCCTTTTTATCGCCTTTTTCTATTAAGCCATCCACTTCTTGTTTAAACTGTTTCAGCGTTTGTGCCATAATTGTATTAAGAACCGTCATGGCATTTGCGCAATTGGCAGATGAGCCCACTGCGCGAAACTCGAACTTGTTGCCGGTGAAAGCAAAAGGCGAGGTTCGGTTTCTGTCGGTATTGTCGAGCATTAATTCGGGAATGCTTCGATGCAAATCGAGTTTAAGAATCGCTTCATCTTGCTCATCAAAGTTTTCTCCCACACGCGTTTCAATATCGTTTAACACTTTTGATAAATAACGACCGATAAAAACCGAGATGATAGCCGGAGGCGCTTCGTTTGCACCGAGGCGATAATCATTTCCGGCTGATGCGATACACGCCCGCAGCAATTCTGAATAATCGTGAACGGCTTTAATTGCATTCACAAAAAAAGTCAGAAACATCAGGTTGGTTTTCGGTGTTTTTCCGGGAGCCAGCAGGTTAACGCCCGTGTCGGTGCTTAAGCTCCAGTTGTTGTGTTTGCCGCTTCCGTTAATTCCTGCAAAGGGTTTTTCATGAAACAAAACCCTTAGGTGGTGTTTGCGGGCAACACGATCCATAATATCCATTAATAGAATATTGTGGTCAACGGCAACGGAAACTTCTTCATAAATAGGTGCGCATTCGAACTGTCCGGGCGCCACTTCGTTATGGCGGGCGCGAAGCGGAATGCCGAGTTTGTAGGATTCTTCTTCAAATTCGCGCATAAAGGCATAAATACGTTCAGGTATGGCGCCGAAGTAGTGGTCGTCGAGTTGTTGGCCTTTTGCGGGGGCAGCGCCAAACACGGTGCGTCCGCATTGAACGAGATCCGGTCGGCAGTTAAACAAGCCTTCGTCTACCACAAAATATTCCTGCTCCCAACCGAGCGTGGGCGTTACTTTGGTGATGTTCCGGTCGAAGTAATTACTCACTTCCACAGCGGCTTTGTTAATGGCCTCGATTGCTTTCAGAAGCGGTGCTTTGTAATCGAGGCTGTCGCCTGTATAGGACACGAAAACCGTTGGGATGCACAGCGTGCGGCCATTTCCTGTATCCATAATGAAGGCGGGACTTGTTGGGTCCCATGCTGAATAGCCGCGTGCTTCAAAAGTAGCGCGAAGGCCACCGCTCGGAAAAGACGATGCATCGGGCTCCTGTTGAATCAGTGCAGCCCCGTCGAATTCTTCAATCGGCGTACCGTCGGCTTTGATCGTAAAAAACGAATCGTGTTTTTCTGCGGTGGCGCCGTTCAGCGGCTGAAACCAGTGTGTGTAATGCGTAACGTTTTTCGATTGCGCCCAGGCCCTTAACCCATTCGCAATTTGTGCTGCCATGTTTAAGTCGAGCTTTTTACCGGCTTTGTTACTCGCAGAAAGATTTTTGTAGGCTTCGTCGTTGAGGTAGGCGCGGGCCGTTTGCAGGGTAAACACGTTTTCGCCGAAGATTGAGGTGATTTTGGTGTAGGCATCCGGACGGTTTCTTTCGTAAGTGTTCAACACTTTTTTAACCGCCTCAAAACGTAATGACATAAAATTAAATTAGATGCCAAAAAAAAGACATCGTCATCAATTCAGCAAAAAAATTTTACTAATACGGCCTTTTTTTAAAGGCGTTCCTTAAAAAATTACCTTTTGAATCATTGATGTTTGCTTTTTACGGCAATTCTTCCAAAAAAAAATAAACATATGTTTTTTTTACATGCGTTTAAAATGGCAGGTCCGTTACAGTAAATCCTGCTTTTTTCAAAAGTGAGATAAGGCCGTTTTCTCCGGGAAGATGTGCTGCACCCACCGCGATAAATGTTGGCTGCTTCAGAAGGCTGTCTAATTTTTTCATCCAACGATTGTTACGTTTGGCGAGAAAGCTCGCTTCGTACCCGGCGAAGTCCGCATCAGATTCCGTCAGCGACTGAATCTTTTCTAAATCGCCGCTTCGGTAGGCATGCCGCATATTCTCGAATAGCGCTTTGCTGCTGTCGATCCGCTCTAACGATTTCCACAGCATCTGCGCCTGCACATCAAAAGGCATTTCAGATAAAATAGCCGCCTGCACCGCAACAGTTTCCAGGCCGGCGCTGCCAATTCCATTCTGTTTTGCAAACCGCAACAGCTTTGTTTCAACGCCATCCATCGGGCAACCGGAAAAAGATGGATAGAGGGCAGACAGAGCAAGCAACGGCTGAAGTTTGTTCACAAACAGCAGCGACATACCGGTTCTGGATGTGTACACGCTGTCGGCAAAGGCGAATTTCTCTTTCCCTAAAAGCGATTCAATTGTAGTGCCGTCGTTCATTTGCATGTATTGCACAGCCGACGCCATCTCCGTTTCATTATTCAAGTCGATTTCAAGACATAATGTTTCGGCAGAAAGAAGTATTGTTTGAAGTTGATCGCTGACAATAAAATCTTCTTCACACACCAAATGCATGGTTCCAAAAAGATAGGAAACCGGCATCCCATCTTTACTTATTTTCCAAAGCAGGCCGGATGCTGTTTGGGCATGGCTGCCGGAGGTGGAGAGAAGAGCTGTAAGCATATAAATCAGATAGCGCATTGCTTGAAAATTCGTAAAGCTATTGGATAAATGTTGATGCAGAAGCTAAAGTTTAGGCATTATTTTTACCCGAAAAAAAATGAAGCGAGCCATTTCACTTGCTATTATCCTAACGCTTGTTGGCGCCGTTTTTTTCTTTACAAAGCCATCTGAAAGTGTTTTAAAGGAAAAGGCTTTCCAACACGTGCGCACGGAATTAAATCCTTCGGTTGCACTGCCTCCAACCGAACAAACCATTTTTCTCAATCTTTTTAAGCGGAAGATATCGGTGACGGATAATTTTTTCTATAGAACGGTTTATTACGAAACCGGCGATGCCAGAACCGTTGCGGGATATGGATTTCTTGGGATGTTTATAGCGTCGAAAATCAAGAAATAGCCCCGGCAATCACACCTGTATAATTATGTGGACTGATTTTTTTCAGCTCTGTCTTCACGCTTTTCCGCACATCTAATCCGTCAATAAACTTGTGAATGGTTTTTTGATTGATGTGCTTTCCGCGGGTTAGCTCCTTTAATGCCTCATAAGGATTCGGGTAATTTTCGCGCCGCAAAATGGTTTGAATGGCTTCTGCAACAACAGCCCAGTTGTTTTCTAAGTCTGCGGTAATTTTTGCTTCGTTAAGCAAGAGTTTGGACAAACCTTTCCTAACCGACTCCAAAGCAATAAGAATGTGTGCCGCCGGCACGCCGATATTGCGAAGAACGGTTGAATCTGTCAGGTCGCGCTGTAACCGGCTGATGGGTAATTTTTCTGAAAGATGCGCCAGCAGTGCGTTTGCAATGCCCAGATTGCCTTCTGCGTTTTCAAAATCAATGGGATTTACCTTATGGGGCATGGCCGACGAGCCTACTTCTCCCTTTTTTGTTTGTTGCTGAAAATACTCCATACTGATATAAGTCCACACGTCGCGACAAAAGTCAAGCAATATGGTGTTGATGCGTTTTAATGCATCGAACTGAGCGGCGAGATTATCGTAGTGTTCTATTTGAGTGGTGTACTGCATGCGGATGAGCCCTAATTTCTCCTCCACAAAGCGGTTGGCAAACTCCGGCCAGTTAAATTTCGGAAATGCAATATGGTGCGCATTAAAATTTCCGGTGGCGCCGCCAAATTTCGCACTGTGCAAAATTTGCGAACTCATAGCTATCTGGTGTTCGAGCCTTTCTACAAAAACCATTATTTCTTTTCCCAGTATAGTAGGAGAAGCGGGTTGGCCGTGCGTTCGTGCGAGCATGGGCACTTTACTCCATTGCGCCGCCAGTTTTTGGAGTTGATGCTGAAGGTTTATGACGGTTGGAAAATAAACTTCTTCCAGATAGTTTTTCCAGCTTAAAGGAATTGCGGTATTGTTGATATCCTGCGAGGTAAGTCCAAAATGAATCCATTCTTTCAAATCTGAAAGGTTCATTCTTTCTATATGTTGCTTCAAAAAATATTCAACCGCTTTTACATCATGATTAGTAACTGCTTCGATGTTTTTGATGGCCTCTGCATCGCCGACAGAAAAGTTATGGACAATATTTCTGAGCTGTTTTTTTTGAGCAGCGGTAAGCCTGAAAAAATTGCTTTCAGAAAGCGCAATAAAATATTCTACCTCTACAAACAAACGGTATTTTATCAGCGCATATTCTGAAAAATATGCGTATAGAGGATTGGTTATTTTCTGGTAGCGTCCATCAATCGGAGAAATGGCGGTAAGCGGGTTAAGTTCCATAGTATGGCTAAAGGGCAAAAGTAGTCTGATTATTCAATTCACTATATTCTCCTTAAAAATTTATCGGCAATTGCATTCAGTTCCGGCGCGAGCCTGAGTTTATACATGGTCGGCAAAAACAGCAGCAAAAACAAGGCAGAGCGGATCAGCACATCAATATAAATTGAATCGAATTTTGGAAGCAGATAGCTTAGGAAAGCGGCAGCCGCTGCCAGCATCAATCCCAAAAGGTTTTTTACTCCGTAGGGCTGCAGTCCGAATTTATACCATAAAAAACCGAAGCGCATAAAGTTGTATAAACTAATAGCAAGCAGGTTGGCATAGGCAGCGCCCATCAATCCAAAATTAGAGATGAGAATGTAGTTTAACGGAAGCGCAATCAGGGTGTAAACAACATTGGTGAAAAAATCGACTTTCCAGTAATGTGATGTGCCGATGATTTGTGCATTGGCGCCGGTGGAAAGGTCGATGAGCTTACCGAACCCCATGTAAAGGGTGATGATTTGTATTTCGGAATATGAGTTTCCGAGAAAGTCCGAAAGGCTTCCCACGTTCAGCAACATCAGTGCAAACATCAGCATTCCGATGAGTTGAAGGTTGTTAACGCTTTTGGCGTACACATGACGAATGTTATTGAAGTCTTTGTTCTTCCACGATTCTGCGAGCACCGGAATGGTAATGGAGTTCATGCTTCTTTGCGGAACATCCATCAGGGTTACCACATAAGTTGCAATGGTGAAGATGGCTGCGTCTTTTAAACCGCCGGACGCCTTTGCCGACAGGATAAACGTATCGGCAGTACGCGCAAGTAAGTTAAGAAATGATGCGCCGAAAATAAACAGGCCGAATGCCATCATCTTGCCCTTTAACCGCCTTGTTAGTGAACTGATTTTAAAATGAAAAACGAGTTCGCGATGTCGTATCAAAATAACTGCAAGCAACAATGCCGGAAGCATCCACGAGAGCGCAAACAAGTTCATGAAACTCGTAAAACCGATAAGTTGAGCACCGAGCAACAAAATAATAATGGTGAAAAATATGCGGAAAACGGTTTCTTTTAAACTGTTACTGACAACGCCTCTTTTATTTGACCAGGCAAACGCCTCGAGCCACATAAAAAGAAGAAAGAAAAAAGCAAATGGAATGACTGTGTAACTGAAGTTGACAAACAAGGGCGACCGTTCGCTGAACTTGCGCACAATCAGCGGTTGTACAAACCAAGCTGCGGTGGCCATGATGGCAAATCCAATGAGGCAAATTAAGAAGGTAAGCCCTGCCAGATCTTGTTTTTGTTTTGGCAGATAGCTTTTATAGAAAGGAAAAAACTTGTAGATAACAGGAAGGCAGCCAATTGTGGCAAGGCTTGCAACGGTAGCTGCTGCGTCTGTAACTATCCGCGTTAGGCCGAGTTGCTCCGGCGTAAGCAATTTTGGCGCAAGCACAATCATGTTGAAGCCGCCAATGGCAAAGCCGATAAAAATGATGAGAGAAGATTGAATGCTTTGCTTTTGAATGATGCCCATTAACGCGCCCGCTGTTTTGCTGTAAAGAAACGAACAAGAAATGAATTTATCTAAAGAGCAAGTGACAACTGATTTGTTATTTTGTGGCCTTAAGCCGATGCATGAACAAAATTTCTGTGGTAACCATTTGTTTCAATAATCCCGATGAGCTGAAGAAAACAGTGGAGTCGGTGAATGCGCAAACCCTTGCTCCGTTCGAACATTTGATTATTGACGGCTCTTCCAACAGCGCTATCCGCGAATGGCTGGAATCCGCTCCACAGCCCGATTTCCGACTTTCGGTGCATGAGCGCGACGAAGGAATTGCTGATGCTTTTAACAAGGGGATTGCAAAAGCAACCGGCAATATCATCCATCTTCTCAACAGCGGCGATATGTATGAAAACCCGAATGTGTTGAATAATGTATGTGCGGCATTTGCGTCAGATACTTCGCTGATGTGGGTTTCAGGTATACTGAAAACTTTGCGGGCAAACAGTTGGGTGTATGTAGGTAAGCCGTTTGAAGCGAAGAAGCTTTATCGCGGCATGCGCAGTGTGTTTCATCCAACCTGGTTTGTAAAAAAGGAAGTGTATGATCGGGTAGGAGCCTACGATAACCGCTTTAAGATAGCGATGGATTACGATATGCTTTGCCGCATCTCCAAAGAGCGCTATCGTTTTTTGGATATACCGGTTGCCGTGTTCGACCCCGGCGGCATCAGCAGTGTGCGCTACCTCGACAGCCTGCAGGAAACTAAAAAAGTGTACGAAAAGCATTTTGGTAGCAGCGGGCTACTAATACTTTGGCAGATGCGGTTGCGACTGCTGCACTCTTTACTGCAGTCGCCTGCCGGAAAGTTTTTGTATGCCATAAAACGCAGGCTGAAGCTTGAAAACTTTTAGTGTACCTTTTTAATTTCTATGCCGGCCAATCGTAAAAACTTGTTTGCTGTTGCTAAGATGCCCATCGATTTCCGCGGTGGTTTTGCGTAGTAACACGGTAAGGCATGATAGAGGCTGTAACCATTGTCCAGAGCTGCTTTGCGGTAATCGTTGAACAGCGATTGCAGAACGGAATTTGTGGCCATGTCAACTCTGTTTTGATGAACCGAAATGGTGTTGGGTGCAGCTAACTTGTATCCGCTGAAGTGGAAAAACGCAAGCGGCTCATCGTTATTCACTACTATGGTTTTATTGTTAATGCTGAGCTTCCGTTCGTGTAAATTCCAATAGGCCACGTTTAATCCTTTGTTGTGCGATATAACGACATCGCTGAAAAATAACGGTACAAGGTTTAACCAGTTCTGGTCTACCGCCATTCCAAGCTCAAAGTTGTAATAGCACTGCGTTTTCATCCGGTCTGCCCACCAGTTTAAAAACTGCATCGTTTCGCCCGTTATTTTCATTCCAATAAACCCGGCGTTGAATATTCCCGACCGGAGCATATCGCGTTCTTTTGGATCGGCATCATCATTATACGGCGTGAGGATATGTGGTGTCAGTAAAATATTGTTGCTTATTAAATCTTTTTCTACGGGGGATATGCGCTGATAGAAAAATAGATCACTGTCGGCATAAATCAGCGTTTGGGGATGATAGGTTTCGATCAGGTAAAGCGCCATAAAAGGCTTTACTGCGCAATTGAGCTCAATAATGGAGTACTGAGTGCTCATTTGCTTCAGGCTCTCTATTCCGATATTTTCCAACTCAACAATTGTTGCCGGAGCAAAATCATCAGCGTTAAATCGTCCTGCAATTTTATCAGTAAGGCAGATGAAGGAACGATAGTCGGGATGATGCCGAAGAAATGAATGCACCATCGTTTTAGCAAAGGCAAGATGGTTAGCAGAACAAACAGTGTATATTATTTTTTGCATTCGGTTTTTTTTGCCACAACAATGTTGTTCAAATATAGTTTGGTGTTTATCGGCCATAACGGCCTGCAGAAGATAAACAAATAATTCAGAGAAGGTATTAAAAGTTGTCGCACACATTTTTTAAAGAGCTGAATGCGCGACAAAAACCAAACACGGTGTATCCAGTGGTCGTTTAAATACAGAATGAAAAGCTGATGTAAGGCAGTAACGAAATCGCCGCTTTTATCGTAAACTTCAATCTCAAATCCATACTTCTTCAGCATATCTGCAAGCGCAAATTTCGAATATCGTGCGTAGTCGAACGGCTCTTCATGTTCTTCCCAAACAAATGGACAAGTGATTAAAATTCTTGAACCGGGCTTCAACACGCGATGCAGTTCCGGCAGAATTTCATCCAAGTTAAAAATATGTTCAAACACTTCCGAACTGAAAGCGCTGTCGAACGATTCGTTAGGGAAGGGCAGTGTTTTACCATCATAAAAAAATTCGGTGTCGCTGTATTTGCCGCTGTGTCCGGATTGTGCGTAGTCAACTCCGATGTATTCATCAAGCCCGGTGAAAAGCGATTTGTAGGGTTTAGCTCCGCATCCAAAGTCGAGCAACCTGCCAGTGAGTTTGGACTGATATTCTCTAATTTTGTTGTACAGCCCTTTTCGGATAAAATATAACGGGTGAGACTTTGAAGGATTGAAATCGTTGGGAACTGCCATCGGCGAGATGTTCTTAGCTTGCAATAATAAAGTGTTTTTAAAGAATGATGAACAGATTGAAGGATATTTTGTATCGCGTTGTATTATATGTTGCAATGCTTGGGCCCCGGCAAAAAGGCAACAAGAAAGCGCTGATTGTAAAAACGGATGAGATTGGCGATTACATTTTATGGCGAAAATTTATTGAGCCCATTGCTACGAGCGCACTGCTGAAAGGTTATAAAATTGACTTTGTAGGTAACCAAAGCTGGCGTCAAATTGCGGAACTATTGGACACCGATTTTTTTGACAGAACGTTTTGGGTGGATAAGATCAAGTTTAAGAAAGACGTTATGTATCGATACAGGTTTTTGCGAAAATTGTATTTAACCCATTATGATGTGGTGATTGATCCGCTTTATTCTCGCGATCCACGTTACGATGAAGCAATGGTGGAAGCAGCAAAGGCAAGGCTGCGTTTAGGGATGAACAGAAATACAGAAAATGTGCGGAACTATGAAATGAAGAAACGGAAAAATCTCTTTAACCGCACGTTTGTTATGCCCGAGTTTCCGGTGTTTGAGTTTTACAGAAACAAGGCTTTTGCAGAATATGTTTGTGGACATGAAGTTAAATTTACCGACAACTTGTTTGATACAGAAAAATTCCCCGAAGTGAGTGGTTTGCCGGAGCGTTATTTTGTTGTTTTTCCGGGCTCGAGAAATCCAGCCCGCATTTGGAGTACCGCGAATTTTTTGTCGGTGGCCGACTATCTTGCATTAACTTATGGGTTAACGGCTGTTGTTTGCGGCAGTAATGCAGACAAGCCTTATTGCGATGCTTTTGTGGAACAGTACGGGCATTTTTGTGTGGATATTACGGGCAAAACAGGGTTGGCGGAAATGCTTTCGGTTTTAAAAAAGGCGCAGTGCCTACTAAGCGTAGACACGGGCGCGGTGCACATGGCGGCTGCTGTTGGTTGCAGGGTGTACGGCATTTTTAACGGCAGCCAGTACGGAAGGTTTTCGCCTTATCCGCCTGAAGTGGCAAAGGCGGTTGTTTCTGTCTATCCTGATGAGGTAGAAAAAGAGGTGATGGATATGGAGCAAGTGCAAAAAAAATATACTTTTACGACCTCAGTTAGTTACGATAATGTTCCGGCGGAAAAAGTGCTGGAGCGTATAAAAGAAACTTTGAGGATAACAAATGATCAAACGCATACTTAACAAGTTGACGCCTTCTCACGAGCAGTCGTTTCCAACTGACTTCGATTCTTTTCACATCGATATTATTAAAACCGTAAAGCCGTACACCATGACGAGCGTTGAACGTTTGTTTGGGCTGATAGAAGCGGTAAAATATATTGTTGAGGCCAGGATTGCCGGTGACATTGTGGAGTGTGGTGTATGGAAAGGCGGCAGTATGCTGGCTGTAGCGGAAACCTTGGTTAAACTCAGAGATACAAGTAGAAGACTTTTTTTGTACGATACATTTGAAGGGATGACGGCTCCGCAGGAAGTAGATGAAAGTTTTGCAAGCGAGAAAGCTTCGTCGCTTCTCGATAAGGATAAACATAAGAAAGCGAATAGTGTAGTTTGGGCATATTCCGCTTTGGATGAGGTAAAAAATACGATGCAAAAAACCGCCTACCCGCAGCCAAATATTGAGTACGTAAAAGGAGATGTACTTCAAACGATTCCTGCAATAGGGCCTGAAGAGATTGCACTGTTGCGACTTGATACGGATTGGTACGAATCAACCAAGCACGAACTCATCCAGCTTTATCCCAAATTGAAAAAACATGGTGTGTTAATTATCGATGATTATGGCTACTGGAGAGGTTCCCGAAAGGCGGTGGACGAATACTTCGCTGAAAACAATATACCGGTATTGCTAAACCGAATGGATGATACCGGAAGAATTACTGTTAAACTATAGCCGGTTTAATTTTATCACCCTAAGCACCAAAATCACATTATAATCTATCTCGCAATTGCTTTGAAATAGAATTTCAAATTCGGCATTGTTTACCTCATTCAAACATGCCATCATGTATTCTAAACCCATTTCTGCATGTTTGTGAAAGGGGTTTAGTGGTATGGCCCGCTGGTAGCAATAGTCTTCATATACTCCCTGATCAGGAAAGGCGAGTATAAGTGTTCCACCATTCTTGAGTATCCGGATCAACTTCCGCAAACCGGCTGTGGTATCGGTAAAATCTTCAATCAAGTGGCTCGTATACACGTAGTCATAAGTGTTGTCGCTGACGGGAATTTCTTCATTTATCACGTCTACGCCAATGTCAACGGAATCCCGTCCAACCTGAGTATACGGGCGTGGGTAATCGATTCCATCACACTCCTCTTTTTTAATTTTGTCGCCCCCAAATCCAACATCACAACCATATCCTTCGCAAAAAGGTAAAACCAGATGGCGAATTTTCTGTGTTTCGGAGCCATAATTCAACCGGATGTTCAGCTTTTTTTCAAGCGTTCCTTTTACCTTTCGTTTCAATAAATAGTAAACTCTCATTTCAATAATTTAGCAGTCCTTTAAAGGCGTCGATTCTGAATTGGATAACCGGCCACGCTTTTGCGGGTTTCATCTGAAGTACATAGCCCATCGCCAAAACCATTGCAGCAAGCAGCTTCCAGCTATATTCGAAGATCTTTTTAAGATAGGCCACTCGGTTTTTTTTCAGCGTCCTTACCCGCTCGCCTCTGCCAATTCCCGAAGCAACGCGGTACATATATTCCGAGGTTAATTTTTTCACTTCCACAATATGTTCAACAACCACATCAGGTTTATAATAAAATGGTTTTCCGAGTTCGGCAAGGCGCAGAAAAAAATCCTTGCCTTCGCCGCCTATTCTAAGGCTTCCCTTTACGCCCGGCAGAAAAGTGCTGAAGCCACCGATAAGGTCGAACAGATTTTTACGTACCGCCATATTCGATTCAAGAGGGTACTTTCCCTCAGCGAATATTTCCATCTTTTCACTATAGTCGAAGTTCCCAACAAGCGAGGATACATAGTAGCTCATCCATTTTGGCTCCTCGGGAATATATTTTGGGATAATGCGGCCACCAACGGCGGCGGCATCCGGATAGTCATTAAAAAAATTGAAAATGCGCTCTAAAAAATACTTGTCCGCAATGGCATCGTCATCCATAAAAACAAGGATTTCTCCTTTCGCCAATGCTGCGCCGGCATTCCGCGCAAACGACGATCCCTGCTGTCTTTCATTAATCAAATACAGATTATAGCGCCCATGCTTGTTAATGAATTGTCTACACACTTCCTTTGTATTGTCAGTGCTGTTGTTGTCGACTACAAAAATCTCGTACAAGTCTTTATTCAGCGATTGCTCACAAAGACTCCTCATAGCGCCTTCAATGTAGGTTGCCCTGTTATACGAGCATACGATCACCGAAACCGAAATATCAGGCAGTATTTTTTTCACGCCGATTGTTTTGTCGGTACCAAACAATAGCTGCTGCAATCAAGGCCAGCCAAATCACTGCAGTTGCCACCAACGAAATGGTGTTGCCTGTGTAGAACGATGCCGGCTTAAACTCAAAACGGATGTCGTGTTTTCCGGCCGGCACCACCATTGCGCGTAACACGTAATTCGCCTTTACATAGTCAGCTTCTTTATTATCGATATAAGCCTTCCAGCCATGTTTATAGTAGATTTCACTAAACACAGCAAGCTGCGGTGCAGGAGCTTCATACTGATAAGTAACCACATCGTTGTCGTTCTTTATCAGCCTGATGGAAGCCGCAGAATCGAACGAGAAATTTCCAACAGCACTCTTAAATGTTTTATCAATTACAGCCGTATCGGAAGGAGAAAAATAGGTGAGCGCATCCATTGCAGCGCGGGGCGTTTCCACCCATTTCACACCCTTTACAAACCATGCGTTGCCGAGCGCCTCAGGGTTAGGGTACGCCATCTTTTTTCCGCTCGGGTCAGCGTTAATCATATACTTGGTGTTAAGCATATTAATGGTGGGCATCGCATTCGGAAAATTGTACAGTTGATTTTCGATAAGATCTTGATAGATGCTGAGTTTGGCAGGATGATATCCGCCGATGTTATGATGGAAATACGAACTAAGCGAGTTACCGTTAAACGCATTTCCAACACCCTGCGTTAAATCGAAAACACGGTAGAAGCCGGTGTCCTTAAGAATTTCATTGTCGGCGGCGGATGGATGGAAGTAGGCATCAACATCTTCCGCATCAAGGTAGTTTTCCTTATTTAAATACTTCGTGTCAACCGTTATTACGTCAATAAATGCCAGCACCGTTATCGCAATAATGCCATATACAGCGTTTAGTTTATTTTTCACAATCGCCCAAATTACGGCCGCTGCCGCCGCCATAAAAAATAAGGATCGTAAAATGGTACTCATCATTAACCCCTGCCGGTCATCGCGCAGGCCGGCAACAAAGTTTTTTACAGGCTGCTCCAAAGCGGCTTTTTGCTGCGGATCGGGAATCGATTGTATTTGCGACAATAACCGGGCATCGCCGTCAGAACTGAAAGATGATGAGAAATAAACCAGCAGCGCGAGCACTACCAATCCTCCGGAAATCATCAATCCCTGTTTATATTTTTTGAAGAAGTCAGCGTCGTATTTTATTGAAACGATTTTTTCTACAGAGAGAACTGCGAGCAAGCACAGTAACAAGGTGGGCACCACCAATATCATACTCGGCGCTCTAAACTTGTTGTAGAAGGGCAAATGTTCGAGCATAAAAATATTAAATCCTTCAAAGTATTTTCCCCAGCTCAACAACAATGTAAACACGATAGTGCCTAAAATCCACCACTTGTGTCGGCCGTCTAACACCGCAAGTCCTACCAGTGCAAGAAAACAAACCACAGCACCGGTATAGGGCGGGCCGGAAGTTCCTACTCCGTCAATTCCACCCCAGTAAAAATTAACGAACTGTTGAAGTTGCTGCGCCACTTCCTGCGGCATATTTTGCAAAGCTTCAACTGCTTTGCTTTTTTCGACATCCACCTCCATTTGCGAACTGCTGCCACCGAACATTTTGGGAAACATCATCACCATAGGCTCTGCTATTCCCATGCTATAACTGAGCGCATAATCGGTGCTTAACCCGGTTTTTGTGAAATTCGATTTTTCGTCGGCAAGTGCGCTTCCGCCTCTGATGCTTTCTTTTGCATACTCATAGGTGGTAAAGAGCGTTACAGCGTTATACAGCACGCCCGTTAAACCTGCAATTATTGCAATCGAAAATGTAATGATGATATGCTTAAACTCTTTTTGTTTTATCCAGCGAATAAGGTAGCCAATCGTCATAAAACCCAGAATGATGAGTCCGTAGTAAGTGATTTGTAAATGGTTTGCACCAATCAGCAGCGCAGTAAAAAGACCGGTGAGGGCGCCGCCTGTAAAGTACTTTTTGTCGAATAGCAACTTTACGGAAGCGAGGAAGGCGGGGAGGAGCGCCAGTGCATGCATTTTTGTGTCGTGCCCAACCGAAATGATGATGGGGTTATAGGTAGCGTAGGCATAGGCAAGCCCGCCAAGCATTCCTACGAAAGGGCGGGTGCGAAAGGCCAAACACAAAATATAAAAACAGATGCTCGCAAGAAAGAAATAATTGGCCGGCTTAGGAAGAAACAGACTCAACGCATTACCAATATAATGCAGTGGTAATGGATTGTTGCCTTCCACGGCAATCTGATAGGCAGGCATACCGCTGAACATTCCGTTACTCCAAAGCGGGAAATGACCGTGTGTTTCTTTGTAGTTAAACGAGTTCTGCGCCATCCCTTTCCATCCCATTACATCGTGCTGTTGCAACACCTTTCCTTCCAAAGCCGGACTACAATATATTAGGGCAACAAGCAGAAAAACAGCAATCACAATCAGGTGGGGGAGAATGTTTTTCTTCCAGTTAAAATTGCTCATAATGGTGATTTAGGGAATTGGCAAATTAACTGTATTTTCATTTACGAAATATGAAATCGATATTATTTATAGCTCGTGTTGCTTTTCTCTTTAACCTGGTTTTTTTATTGTTTCTGCTCGGATATTACAACTTGTTTACGCTTTCATACAGGCATTATTCCGACTTTGTGATTTCTGTGGGCGCCGTACTCCCGATTATTGTGAACGCGTTATTTTTTATACTGCTCGCGCTACGTATATTATTTAAAAAGGGAACAGCCGGAATTCCCCGTTGGATCATTGCTGTCAATCTTATTTTTTATGCCTTTCAAATTGTATTTTACTTTTTATGAGCATAAAAAAACCGCCCTTAAGGCGGTTTCAATTTTTCAAAAACAATTTATTACCATCTGCTGGCAGAAAATGCTTTGTTAGGTTTTTCTTCGCGCGGTTTTGCTACTGTAACTCCAATGGTTCTGCCTTCAACGATGGCACCATTTAGTTCTTTAATAGCAAGCTCACCTGCAGCATCATCACTCATCTCAACAAATCCGAAACCACGGCTTTTGTTGGTGAATTTGTCTTTGATAATTCTTGCAGATGTTACTTCTCCGTACTCAGAAAAGAAATCTCTTAAGTCTTCGCTCTCAACGTTGAAGCTTAAGTTTGAAACATAAATGTTCATTCAGTGTAAACTTTAAAAAATAAATAAAAAGCTGAGAAAATTTGCAGAAAATAGAAGCCTGATGAAAACATTCAATTACCTGGATTCACTCAAAATAATGCGCAAAATTACAAGCATAAATCGATATTACTTCATTTTCTTTGTTAACAATAATAATATTTTATGGGAGAGATATTTTTGTGCTCGGTTAGTGTTGCCCCTGTTCGTTCACAGCCGTCGCACCGGGCCGAAATGGTATCGCAACTGCTGTTCGGCGAAGCAGTAGAAGTACTGAGCGAAAACAAGGATTTCCTTCACATTCGCTGCTGCCACGATGGTTACACCGGATGGGTGCAGGCAGGCCAGGTGGAAGCGGCGCCGTCTGACTTTGCAAGTGCAACTGAATATTCACCCGCCGGTGCAAAAATCATCGCTCCGGAAAATGCATTTCTGCTGTCCATGGGGTCGCCGGTTTATCCGGGGCACCGCATCAGAATCGGAAGCACCGATTACAAATACGATTTGGCTGAAGTAAAGCCCGGTTTTGTCAATTATATAGAAACGGCCATGCTTTTTCTGAACACGCCTTACTTATGGGGTGGAAGAAGCAGTTTTGGAATCGATTGCAGCGGACTGGTGCAACAAGTGTTTCGGATGCACGGACAGCACATGCCACGGGACTCTTCCGAGCAGGCATTATGTGGCGATGATGTTGGTTTTTTATCCGAAGTCCGTGCCGGGGATCTGGCATTTTTCGATAACGAGGATGGCAGAATTATTCATGTTGGAATATTGCTCGGCAGTGATAGTATTATCCATGCATCTGGACGGGTTCGCGTTGACCCCATCGATTCACACGGCATCATCAACAGCCGGTCTCTTAAGCGATCACACCGGCTAAGAACAATTAAGAGGGTACAAAAAAAGGCCGACGAGATATAAACGTCGGCCTTTGGATATATGGTGAAAATTGTATTAAGCCATATCTACATAACGGATCTTATTTACCTTACCATTGTTGTCGATGGTGATTAATGTAGATTTTTTGTTTTCTTTCCTTTTCTTGGGTGAGAAGTAACGGAACATGCCCTGAAGCGAGGAAACTTCTTCCATGAATCCGAA
The DNA here is from genome assembly GCA_039811185.1 of Chitinophagaceae bacterium. Taxonomy (GTDB): domain Bacteria; phylum Bacteroidota; class Bacteroidia; order Chitinophagales; family Chitinophagaceae; genus JAEZDR01. Next base: position 97,079 of record JBDHYF010000003.1, read on the forward strand.
ATTCTTCAGCAGGGACTCAATTCTTTTAACGGGCTGATTTAAAATTTTTCCTTGAAGCTTGATGCCGTTAATTACATAAACTGTATTAATAGGAGATAGTGATAGTTGCATAATGCATTGATTTAGATAGGTTTAAAATGTTTTTTTTATTCGGTTTAATCCTATCTTTCAACTATTGTGCCAAAAGAAAAACTTATTTGTAAACAAGTAGCCTCAGCGCATTGAAAACCACTACAATTGTTGAGCCTTCGTGGCCAATTACGGCGGGTCCTATATGGGCAATATCAAGCAGTGTTAACGGCACCAGCACAGCCACCATTCCAAGGCTGATAAAGAGGTTCTGCCGGATAATGGACTTTGCTTTCTTGCTCAATCCAATTACAAACGGCAGGTTGCTGAGTTTGTCGGCCATCAGTGCCACGTCGGCGGTTTCTAACGCAACGTCGCTTCCGGCTGCACCCATTGCTATCCCTACAGCGCTTCTTGCCATTGCGGGCGCATCGTTTACACCATCGCCCACCATCGCAAGGCGGCTGCCGTCGGCCTGCATTTTTTCGATGATTTCGAGTTTTTGTTCAGGAAATAAATTACCGATTGCATGAGTAATTCCTGTTTCTGCTGCAATAGCATCGGCTACCTTCTGGTTGTCGCCGGAAAGCATAATCAATTTTTTCAATCCCATGTTTTTCAGTGATTGTATTGTTTGCTTTGCATCCGCACGTGGGGTGTCCATTACGGTAATAATGCCGATTAATGTATTGTTCTGCGCAACAAGCATGGCCGTATTGCCTGACGCCTCCAGTCCACTCAGGCGCGCTTCCATCTCGTTGCTGATGAAAACACCTCTGGAATGCAACAGCGCTCTGTTCCCGATAATCACCTCTTTCGATTGAAATGTTGCTGTTACACCTTGTCCCGGAACGGCCAGCACATTGGTTGCACGGGCTTCCGACTCAATACCTTTTTGGATGAGTGCATCGGAAACTGATTTTGCAATCGGATGATCGCTCAGACTTTCCACAGCCAACACAACTTTGAGCAGGTTGGATTCATCAAAGCCGTCAACAGAAATGATGTTCGTGAGCGATGGTTTTCCGGTTGTAAGCGTACCGGTTTTATCGAACGCAATGGCATCAATATTTCCCAGTGCTTCCAGCGGTTTTCCACCTTTTATCAATACACTGCCGCGGGCTGCTCTTGCAACGCCGCTAAGCACGGCGCTTGGAGTAGAAATGGCAAGTGCACATGGGCTGGCTGCCACTAACACGGTTATGGCTCTGTATAAACTTTTGTTGAAAGCTTCGTCCTTTACGAGAAATGCAAACAACAGACAAACAACTAATATCAACACTGCCGGGACGTAATATTTCTCCACTTTGGTGATGAAATTTTGGGTGGATGATTTTTGTGTCTGCGCTTCATTTACCAGCGCTACAAGCCTTGCAATAGTGCTGTCGGCTGCTACTTTAGTTACCGCCACTTCCAGGTTACCTGCACCGTTGATAGTGCCTGCATACACTTTATGTTCTTTCGGGAGATGCGCATGCTGCTCCACATCCGGCTTTTGCGGATAAGGCTTTTTATCGGCAGGGATACTTTCGCCGGTTACCGGCGCTTCGTTAACTGCACTGCTACCGCTGATGATAATGCCGTCGGCTGCTATTTTGGAGTGGGGTTTTACAATAATGACATCGCCGGGTACCAGTTGTTCAATCGGAACTTCGCTTGCGGAGCTACCTTGTTTCAACAGTGCCGTTTTCGGTGCTACGCCCGCCAGCGCTTGAATAGATTTTTTCGCCTTATCCATGGCAAAATGTTCGAGTGAGTGGCCCAGACTGAAAAGAAAAAGCAGCAGTGCGCCTTCACCCCATTGTCCGATGAAGGCCGCGCCGATTGCCGCAGCCAGCATTAAAAAATCGATTTCGAACTTTCCGTTCCGGATGCCCTGAACCGATTCGATGGCAGTAAAATAGCCGCCGAAAAAATAGGAGATTAGGTAGAGAATAACAGAGGCTTCAGCGGCCAAGAAAAAAGTTGTTGTAAAACCTGCTGCCAAAAAGATGCCTGCAAGCAAAGCAAAAAATAGCTCGGTTTTTTCGCCAAAATATTTGTGTTTGTGATGATATTGATGAGTGCAACAACCGATTTTCGCCGGGTTTTCGGCAATTGCTGGCCCAGCTGAAACGGGCGTGGAAGAATTTGTTGCTATTTCAGTCTTTCTTTTTTCCATTTTTTACTTTGCCGGAACGGTGCAAAAGTAAAAGACGCTTGCAGGTGGACAAAATTGAAAATTTCATCCTTGTTGCAATTTCCGTTTTGGTTGTCGGTTTCCGTGCTCAGCCACTTGAAAGCTGCTGCCACCCATCGATGGAAAATAGTTGCATAGCTCCTTGTTCCAACACCTCAAAATGAACCTCGGAAAAGCTGGTTGAAAAAGTTTCGAAGTTGTATTGAGGTTATATCACCTGATTTTTTCCCGGGAATGCCAATAAAAATTCGGCAGATTGTATAGCAAGGACATCGCTTCGGCTCGCGACGGTTTTCAATTGGCAGTTTGGAAATCCAGGGTTTGTAAGGTTTGGTGGCGTTCTCCATTCCGGCATTATGGCGTCTGATCCTTTCAGTGAAATCCTGTGTTTGACCGATATAGAAACGATCTTTTGATAGTGAATAAATAATGTAAACAAAGTACGGCATAAAAAAAGACACCATTGGTGTCTCAGCGGAGAGAGAGGGATTCGAACCCCCGGACCTGTTACAGTCAACGGTTTTCAAGACCGCCGCATTCGACCGCTCTGCCATCTCTCCGGGTGCAAAATAATAGGTTGGGGTATTAATTTCCAAATAAATCATCCTAATCAACTAAAGTTTTTTTCAGTTTACTTCAACCACCTCCCGTCCCGTAACGGCTAATCGTTTTTGCTGGTATTAAATATGTATCGCTAATGCATGCAATTTCAAAAAACCGTGTACACCATCGGACACTCAACGCACAGCATCGGCGAGTTTATTGCCATGCTTCGCTCCTTTAACATTGACCTGCTTATCGACGTAAGACACTATCCCGGCTCGCGAAAATTTCCCTGGTTTAATAAAGACAATTTGCTGGTTGAAATGCCGGCCGCAAACATCGACTACCTGCATCTCGAAGATCTGGGCGGCAGGCGAAAGCCTTCACCTGCTTCACAAAATATTGCCTGGCATCATCCTGCTTTCCGCGGTTATGCCGATTACATGGAAACTGAGCCGTTTCGGAAATCGCTCGACGCATTGAAAGCCGCAGCCGGAACGAAGCGCGCCGCTTACATGTGCTCCGAAGCCGTGTGGTGGCGTTGTCACAGATCGCTAATTTCGGATGAGCTGAAAGTAGAAGGATGGAAGGTGCTTCACATTATGGATGTTGGCAAAGCGCCTGAACATCCCTACACAAAAGCGGCAACCGTCCATAACGGCAAACTATTGTACACCATTCCTAAGAGCTGATTTCGGTTGAGGAGATGATTTTTACACCTGCTGCTTCCAGGTCCGATAAGGTTTGTGTTCTGTTTAATTCAGATACAAACTTTGTGGCATCGAGCACATAATAAACCTCGTATCCCAATTGCCTTCCGTCGAGTGCTGTAAATTTTACGCAGTAGTCGGCAGCGAGGCCGCCAACAAAAATGGTGTTCACTTCATGCTGACGGAGTACTTCATCTAACGCGGTTTTTTCAATATGATCGTTATCGAAAAAGGCTGAATAGCTGTCTACATGCGGGCTGCGGCCTTTCAACACCGTTGCTTTAATTTTGGATACGTCAATATCGCTGTGAATTTTTGAGCCCAACGTGTCTTGTACGCAATGTACAGGCCACAGCATTTGCGAACGGCCGTTTGGCAAGGTGGTAAGCTCAAAGGGAGAGTGGTTGTGGTGATTAGAGGCAAAAGAAACATGGTTGTGCGGATGCCAGTCCTTAGAGGCGATAACTGTTTTCCACTCGAGCGCAAGCAAATTGTTGATCGGTTTAATAAGATCATTCGCTTGCGCTACTTCCAGCGCACCACCCTCCATAAAATCGTACTGCATATCAATTAACAAAAAAGCAGCATTCGACAGGTTTTGAAATTTTTGCATAAAATGGATTTTGATGTATATACAAAAAGGCTGCATTGCGGCAGCCTTTTAGAAAAATGATTTGATGTTGTGTTAAGCCACAGCTTTCTTAACCAAGTCGGCCGCTTCGCTTAGCAAAATGGCAGATTGCACCTTTAAACCGCTTTCATCAATCAGCTTTTTTGCTTCTTCTGCATTTGTTCCCTGCAAGCGAACGATAATCGGAATATTGATGTTGCCTAATTTGTTATAGGCTTCAATTACACCGGCTGCAACACGGTCGCAACGCACAATTCCACCAAAAATATTAATGAGGATAGCTTTCACGTTTGGATCCTTCATAATAATTCGGAAGCCTGCTTCAACGGTTTGCGCATTTGCCGTTCCGCCCACGTCTAAAAAGTTGGCAGGCTCGCCGCCGCTTAATTTAATCATATCCATGGTAGCCATCGCAAGACCGGCACCGTTCACCATACAACCAACGTTCCCATCGAGCTTTACAAAGTTTAAATTGTATTGTCCGGCTTCCACTTCAGTCGGGTCTTCCTCGTTTAAATCTCTTAATGATGCCACATCATTATGACGCATCAGCGCGTTGTCGTCAATATTCATTTTACAATCCACGGCAATGATTTTTTCATCGCTTGTTTTAAATAGTGGATTTATTTCCAGCATTCCGCAATCGAGGCCGATATATGCCTGATAAAGGTTTGTAACGAACTTCACGCAGTTTTTAAATGCTTCGCCTTTTAATCCAAGGTTGAATGCAATTTTTCTCGCCTGAAATCCTTGCAGTCCGCCGCCGGGATGCACCCATTCCTTATAAATTTTGTCCGGTGTGTTATGCGCTACTTCTTCTATATCCATTCCACCTTCGGTACTGTACATAATTACGTTCATACCCTTTGCGCGGTCGAGTAAAATAGACAAGTAAAACTCCTTTACCTCGTTGGGGCCGGGGTAGTAAACATCCTGCGCAACAAGAATTTTATTTACTTTTTTGCCGGCCTCGCCGGTTTGAATCGTTACAAGCGTTTGTCCTAAAATATTTTTTGCAATCGTGCTTACCTCTTCAATATTTTTTGCCACGGCAACACCTCTTTGCTCACTGCCTACGATTTTTCCTTTACCGCGCCCGCCTGCATGTATCTGAGCTTTAATAACGGCAAAATTGTTTTGCGTTTCGTTTTTAATTTGGCGATAGGCCTCTTCGGCAGCCATTACGGTATCTACCGCAATTCCGTTTTGAACCGGAACATTGTACTTCTGTAAAAGGTCTTTAGCCTGGTATTCATGAAGATTCATAGACAAAAATTTGGTGCCGCGAATTTAGGAATTATCGGCCATAACCATTTCCGCAGCAAAAAAATTGTTGTACTTTGAAGCTAAAGGGCCACAAAAAAAGCACCCTGCGCAAATTACAGAGTGCTTTTTCAAAAATAATTCACTACCCTAACGAACGAAGCCAGTGAATTAAATCATCTTTTGCTTTGCCGGTTTTTTCTTGCAAACGACCCCAAAACTCATCGTCTTTGCCCTCTTCATAAGTAAGGTCGTCGTCGGTTAAATCGCCGTAGGCTTGCTTCACTTTTCCTTTCCACTTATTCCAGTTGCCCTTAAATTCCATCTTATCCATAACATCGTTTTTCCACATTCTGCCAAACAATATGCCATAAATGAACGGGCGTTTTAGGCATCATTTTTTCTTAATCATTATTAAAACAATGAGTTATGGCTGTTATTCTGGTTGAAAAATTAAAAGAAAAATTAGGTTGGGATTCGATCCATAAAATTGATCCAACCAAACCAAACGAGTTTGAAACCGTGAAGCCCGATAATACTAATAAGTTTAAACAAGCTGCTATGATGGCTGTTCTTTCGGGCTTGTACCGATTTGGACGAACACACGAGGGGGCAAGAGATATATTATCCAACGCACACACTAACTGGCTTCCGAAATTGTTTGGCGAAAAAACCGACGAAGTAGTATTACAAATTGCTAATCATACACACCACGCTACCGATAAAACGAAAGAGTTGATGGACAAGGTTGCCAACAACGCTGTTGAATGTATCCGGGAAGATGTTGGCAACGCTGCAACGGAAGATACGCTGAAATCTTACCTCGCCGGTCAGCGCCAGCAGATGCTTGCGTATTTACCTGCGGAATTAAACATGGGACAGATTTTAAAAGATGGCACAATGGACGATCCAACAAATAAAATGGATGGGCCGGTTTCCACTTTTTCGCATCTGTTCGGAGCACTGTTTTCCACCAACAGCGATGATAAGGATGAGTCGAAGAATTGGGAGTAGGCTTGCGCCTCAAAAAATCAATGGTCAGCAGTTTAATTCTTGTATTAGATAGCAGAATTCGTTTTTGCTATCTATTATTTCCTTTACTTTAGGGCTCGAAATTCCTTCTATTCAAATGAAATATATCGGCATTGCGCTTATTGTTCTGGGTATTTGTATGTTCATCTTCAACTTTTTTCCTTACAGTATTGAAGAAGTTACCTATAGCGGTAAGAACGTGGAAATAGCAGCAGCACACAACAGATATAATTTCATTTACCCCAGAGTAATTGGGATTGCTGTTGCCATCATCGGCCTTATCGTTTTTAATGTGGGCTACCGGCGCAGCCGGTTTTAGGGAAGGATGACCGTTACCGCTTTTTGCAGCGTTTCTGCTTCTATCAGTTTTGTTTTCCCGAGGTATTCTCCATCTATCTGAAAATTAATGGGGTTTTCTGTTTCAATCAACACGCGGCTTGTGCTGAAGATTTCAGTCTTTTTTGGGTTGAGTGTTTTCTTCTTTAAAATCATTTTAATTAATTCGGTAACCGAAAGTTTTCTCAGCACAATCACTTCAAATTTTCCATCGGCGATGTTGCCGTCGGGGTTAATAACGGCGCCCGTGCCGTATTTCGTGGCATTGGCTATCACCACCATATAAGCATGTCGGTATATGGCTCTGTTTTCCAGCACGAGTTTTATGCGGTAGCGTTTTTTATGCCATAGCGCCTTTACAAAAAAGCGGATATAATTAATCATTCCTCTTCGCGGATGCCTGTCGAAGAATTTAATCATTTCTGCATTTACGCCAATGTCGCTAAGGTGTAGGCAGTGTAGGTTTCCGTTTATTTTTATCACATCCACCTGTATGTTTTTTCCGGCTTCTACAATTGTCAGCGCTTGGTCCACGGCAGAGGGAACGGAAAGTTCGGCGGCCATGCCATTGGCGGAACCGGCAGGCAATATCCCAAGGGGAATTTGCAAATTCATCTTCAGCAAAACAGACACCACCAATGTAATGGTTCCGTCGCCGCCAACCACAACAACTTTTTGCGGCTTCATCGTTTCTATATAATGTTCAATGGAAGAAGAGTCGTCGGCAGTAGTAAGTAGGTAAAATTCTGTCCGTACCGGTTTATCGGCGAAAAAGGTTCGGATGGCGTTTTCCCATTCTTGTTTTTTTCTACCGCCGGAAACCGGATTTATCACAAAAAAGATCAGTGGATTGGCTGCTGGCATATTTTTCTATAACTGTTTGTATGCTAAGCCAAAATAGTACCAACGAACACAATGGTAATAACGAGCAGCCGCTGTTTGCACGGATGATGTGGCGCCTCCTACGGATCAATACATCTACAACCATTAAAACCTACCGTGGCTTCGCCAACAGTACTTCCGTTATCTTGTACGGACATGTTTTTAAGATAAGCCCTGTTACCCGCAAACACTTTCGCAAAAGCTTCCTCATCAATTTATTCGCCCTCATCCGGCTGTTTATTGTAAAGCCGGTTCCACGTGCGTTCCTAAAAGTGACATTCCACTCAAAAGAATATTTTACACATAGCGAAGACGATGGATTTTTTCGCTTCGAAATTCCGCTCCGAACCCCGTTAAAGCCCGGCTGGCATTCTGCAACCATCACACTCATACGCTCCACCGGCAAACGTCTTGTAACAGCTGAAGCGCCCTTCTTTTCCCCTTACCTTACACAATATGGTTTTATCTCCGATATCGACGATACCTTCCTCATCTCTCATTCTTCAACCATTGCAAAACGACTGTTTGTTCTGTTTACAAAAAATGCGTGGAGCCGAAAGCCATTCAATGGCGTTGTAAAACATTACCAATGGCTGGCACAATCCGGTAAAGATAATCGAAACGGAAACCCCTTTTTTTATGTGAGCAGCAGCGAATGGAATTTGTATGATTATATACTTGAATTTTCGGCTAAGAACGAGCTGCCGTCCGGCGTGTATTTATTGAATCAGATAAAAACTTTTTCCCAGCTGTTGAAAACCGGGAAGAATAAACACAAAACAAAATTTTTCCGGATTACGCGGATTTTGGAAAGCTTCCCAAACTTGCAGTTTATATTACTTGGCGATGATACGCAGGAAGACCCTTCTATTTATGCGGCTGTTGTTCTTCACTTCCCCAACCGGATTAGGGCGGTTTATATACGACAGGTAGAAGAAGAGAAAACGGAGGCGGCAGTAAAAAAATTACAGGAGATAAGCAGCCGCAATGTAGAAGTGTGCTATTTTGCTGACAGCGCCATTGCTTTGCAGCATTCGTCGCAACTGTTTTAGAAATGTGATTATCGCTGACAATCTTTTGCCCGCACTATCTCCGTCGTAATCAATCATTTTTCAAAGCAACTCCATCGGTCCCTCGTTTCCAAAAAACGGATCGTTCTGCGGAAGGGCAAGTTTTAAAATATTTGTCGTCGCCTTTTCTTTTTCTTTTGCCTTACCTTTTTTGATGTCGTATCGCTGTTGATTGGGGTAGGCTGCCAGCACCATAAAATTGCGCGAAGCGGTTTCACATTTATGCGCCAGCCCGCCGGGTAGAAGCAGTGCATCGCCGACTCCAACTCCGAAAATATCACTTACCGGCCCACCAATTTGAACCACTGCATTTCCGCTTAAAACCACCAGCAGTTCATGTGCAGTGGAATGATAATGATGATAATCAAAAATACTTCCTGTCCAGCTGTTGGTCCAACCTTTCGCTTCAAGCGCTCGCATAATTTCCGGTTTCTCGGCCGGAAACAAAAGGACGTTCTTATACAAAAGAAAAGGCAGGAAGCCGTTGTTGGGAAAATGTCCGTTTTCTGAATAGAGCGCGTGGTGTAAGTTGAACCTGCTGTTGATGAGATGGTGCATGGGTGCATTGCTGCAACCCACATGCCTTAAATCTTACCAAACCGGTAAGCATACATAAACCATCTAAAAATGTTGCGCGGTTTTTCCATGTCAATAATCAAATCTTTCCTCGACATTTTTTTAAAATGCAGTCCGTCATATTTTACTTCAAGGCGTTTCAAATTTTCAACCGCTATTAACGGAAAAGCATAAATGCCCGCGAGCGATAAGTTCAGGCGCCGCGTTTTACGTTTGCTTATCGGCAGTTGCGACAATTTAGATTTTAGTGATTCTATTTTTGCAAGCACAAAATCACTCATTTCATCTGCGCTCAAGCATTTATTGGCAGCGGTATAAACGCCATCGTTAAGGTCTTTATGAATGTCGAACAAATCGTTGGTGAGTTGAATGATTTCGCCGGTTAAATACCAGCAAGCCGCTTCATCCTCGTTCCAAGGAAGGTCGAGATAGAAGCGACACAACAGCACTGCGTTGCCGCCCTTTTTTTCCATAATCCGGATTAATTCTTCGCAACTGATTCCTGCATCGAACTGTTGCAGCGACTCAAACTGCGCATCAAGTTCTGCACGAGCCACAGCGAGGTAGCGAGATTTGTTGTATACAGTATTTAAGAGCGTAAGATGGCAATGGGCAAACAGCCTTTCGTCAAACGTAGCGGCCCGGTAATTTTCAGTGTCGAAACTGATAGCTTCTATCGCCTCTCTGGAAAGTTCATTTCTGTCGAAAAAGTTATCAAGCAGAGAACTGCAAATAAAATAGAGGATAAGCCTTTCTCTTTCGTCGGCATTACTGATGCGGCCGTGTATAGTAGAAAAGCTGTCAACAATCATTGGGTTATAAATGCTGTGGCTAACAACAATTTTCTTGCGAGTGGCCTCATCCAGTTTTCCGCCGATTTGATCTTCTAAAAGACTGAGCGCTTTTTTTGCCCGAAGGGCTTCCCGCCTTCGTTCCCGCAGAATGCAGAAAGCCTTAAAAAAGATGAAATGAATGAAGCGAAAAAAATACATTCAACCAAAGATAAAGCTGTGTTACCGATTGCCTGCCGCAAAGAATAAGCAAAGCAATAATTACCTTTGCACCTTAAAAATTATTTGGTATGAACTACGGTTATTTTTCTTATCCGCTTCCGGCAAATGAGCCGGTATTAAATTATGCTCCTGATTCTGCGGAGCGCAAAAGCCTGAAAGATGCATTGAAGAAGCTAAAGAACGAAACCGCAGACATACCCATGTACATAGGTGGAACCGAAGTAAGAACCGGTAATACCGTCAACATTCATCCTCCTCATGAAATCAGCCATACGCTTGGCCACTTCCATGCCGGTGAACAAAAACATGTGGAACAAGCTATTGATGCGGCATTGGCAGCAAGGGAAGCTTGGTCGGCAATGCCCTGGGTGGAGCGGGCGCACATATTTTTAAAGGCGGCCGACTTAATTGCCACTAAGTACCGTCCGTTGCTTAACGGTGCCACCATGCTTGGACAAAGTAAAAATGCATATCAGGCAGAAATAGACAGCGCTTGTGAGTTAATTGATTTCTTACGATTTAATGTTCATTTTTTAAGTGAGATTTACAAGCAGCAGCCGGTGTCAGCGCCTGGAATGCACAACAGAATGGAGTGGCGCCCGTTGGAAGGGTTTGTGTTGGCGGTAACTCCCTTTAACTTTACGGCAATCAGCGGCAACTTGCCCACCAGTGCGGCCATGTGCGGGAATGTAGTGGTTTGGAAACCCGCCAACACACAAGTGTATTCGGCGCAAATTATCATGAAGATTTTAATGGAGGCCGGTTTGCCCGACGGCGTAATAAACCTTGTTTATGTGGATGGGCCAACAATCGGAAAGGTTTGTTTTTCGCATCCCGATTTTGCGGGTGTCCACTTCACCGGGTCAACGGGTGTATTTAACGCAATGTGGAAATCCATCGGCGAGCAGGTGGGAACCTACAAAACCTATCCCCGAATTGTGGGTGAAACCGGAGGTAAAGATTTTGTTATGGTACACCAAAGCGCCGATGTGGATGCTGCCGTTACAGCACTTGCACGCGGCGCATTTGAGTTTCAGGGGCAAAAATGTTCGGCCGCCTCGCGTGCATATCTTCCATCGAATATAGCGGAGGAGGTAAAGGAAAAGTTGGTAAAAATGGTAAGAGGATTTAAGATGGGCACCGTTGAAGATTTCTCCAACTTTATCAATGCAGTTATCGACGAGAAAAGCTTTAATAACATTGCCAATTACATTGATGGCGTAAAAAAAGGCGGCGCAAAAATTATTTGCGGAGGTAATTACAGTAAGGAGAAAGGCTATTTTATAGAACCGACAATCATAGAAGCAGAAGACCCAAGATATGTGACGATGTGTGAAGAGATTTTCGGTCCCGTGCTGACGATTTATGTTTACGACGCCAACAAATTCGATGAAACTTTGGATATCTTAAACAACACGTCGGTTTACGGCCTTACTGGATCTATTATTGCGCAGGACAGAAACGCGGTAAAAAAGGCTACAGACAAACTCAGGAACGCTGCGGGTAACTTTTATGTGAATGATAAGCCCACGGGCGCCGTTGTGGGGCAGCAGCCGTTTGGAGGCGCACGAAAAAGCGGTACGAACGATAAAGCCGGCAGTATGTTGAATTTATATAGATGGCTAAGTGCGAGAACGATTAAGGAAACTTTCAATCCGCCTGTGCGATACGAATATCCGTTTCTGGCTGAATAGAACATCAGTATAGCGGTACTAAAAAAATAGAGGGGCTCCGGTGAACCAGTGCCCCTTTTTTCAACCCTAAACCCTTAAAAAACATTTTTTTTAAGAAAAGACTATGCCAAAGCAGCAAAAGGCCTGCAAATATTTTGCATTGAAACTAAACCCCTCACAACCAACAAACTTTCCGCTTTAGTTTCTAAGCACCGCGCCGCTGCTGAAAGCGTTTCGCTATCTCCGGGAAAAAAATCCACAAAAAAATCCCCGACAAAAGCTTTGCCGGGGATTTTATATTTAATCTAAGCTCAATTAAAAACGCTCGAGGCCGGAGAAGAAAAACCCTGCTTCAATAGCTGCATTCTCGTCGCTATCACTGCCGTGCACAGCATTTTCGCCCACCGATGCTGCATACTTCTTACGGATAGTTCCTTCTTCCGCCTGTTCCGGATTCGTTGCTCCGATCAATTTTCTGAAATCAGCAACAGCATTTTCTTTTTCCAAAATGGCAGCCACAATAGGCCCGCTGCTCATAAACTCAACCAACTCACCATAAAAGGGCCTTTCTTTATGTACTGCGTAAAATGCACCCGCTTGTTCTTTCGAAAGCCTGATCCATTTCATCGCCTTCAACTGAAAGCCGCAGGCAATAATATCGTTCAAAATAGCCCCGGTATTACCTTTGGAAGTGGCGTCGGGCTTAATCATTGTAAAAGTAATGTTGCTCATATTATCAATTTGGGAGGCGAAATTATGGCAATCGATTTTGAAAATTCTTGTTTTTCAAAACATTCTAAAAAATGATTTGAAACTATCGACTTAAAAATCCATTTTTGCCAACCTTTATGCTGCCCATTCAAGCGTTTTATCCACTATTAGCTAAACCTCAGTCGGTTGTTATCACCATGCATCAGAAGCCCGACGGCGACGCGATGGGCTCATCTCTTGGGTTGTATCACCTTCTGATACAGCTCGGCCATTCCGTAACCGTTGTTTCGCCCACCAACTGGGCCGCCAATTTAAACTGGATGCCCGGACTGAAATCTGTCATCGATTTTGAAAAAAAACGCGAAGAATCAAAAAAAATCATAGCTGCCGCCGACATCATTTTTTGTCTCGATTTTAATGTGCTTCACCGAACCAAAAACCTCGAGCCGGTAATAAAGGCAGCCAACTGTACAAAGGTTTTAATCGATCACCATCAGCAGCCGGAAGCAGCAGAATTCACTTACGGCGTAAGCAATGTAATGAAAAGCTCTACCTGCGAAATGGTGTACGATTTTATTGAAGAAGCCGGTTACAGCAAATACATCAACCTAAACATTGCCGCCTGCCTCTACACCGGTTTAATGACGGATACAGGATCATTCCGGTTTGCATCCACCACCGCTGCGGTTCATCGGATCGTCGCGCATTTTATGGAACTCGGCCTTCAACACAGCATCATACACGAAAACATTTACGACAACTTTCATGAAAACCGACTCCGGTTTTTAGGCGATGCCCTACTAAACAAGATGGAAGTGATGTATGAGTACAACACTGCTGTAATGGCCATCTCAGCCGAAATGATTGCCCGGTATAACATTAAAACGGGCGACACATTAGGATTGGTGAATTATCTTTTATCGATGGAAGGAATTGTGTTCGGAGCTTTGGTAACCGACCGCGAAGAAGAAAGGCGCTGGAGCTTTAGAAGCAAAGGCGATTTTGACGTAAACAGTTTTGCGCGTAAACACTTTGAAGGCGGCGGCCATAAAAACGCAGCCGGCGGTAAAAGTTACGATACACTTGGCAATACATTAAACAAGTTTAAACAGGTTTTAAAACAATACGAAACGGACTTAAATCATTCGGACAATAACAATCGTTATCCGGATCAATCATAATAAATCTTAAAAATGAAACAAGCATTTTATTTTCTGTTGGCTGCATTTGTTTTTACCTCGTGCAGTGTTAACTACGACAAAACAGCGTCGGGGCTGCGCTATAAAATCTATCCTTCAAAAGAAGGAAAGAAAATTGCCGCAAACGATTTTATTAAGTTTAATATCGAATATCTACTGCAACGCAGTGGCGAAAAAGATTCGGTGCTGAACTCAACTTATAACGGAATGCCCGGTTATACCATGGTTGACACCGGAAAAATGACGACTTATTCTTTTGTGGAACTGTTACCAAAATCGAAAGTGGGCGACAGCCTTGTATTCATCATCAGCATCGACAGCTTAAAAAGCAAAGGCATGATACCTGAGTACAACGAAGTGTTTAAAAAAGGCGCGAACGTTTTAGGAAAAGTAAAAATTATTTCTGTGTTCGAGAATCAGGATGCGATGATGAAAGATTATGAAGCTGAAGGCACACGCGTAAAGGAAAAAGAAGTTGCCGCCATCGAATCTTATCTGAAAGAGAAAAACATTAAGGCGGTGAAAACCACCAACGGCGCTTTTGTTGAAGTTACCAATGCAGGCAACGATGTAAAAGCCGATACCGGCAAGCAGGCCACTGTACAGTATCGCGGTGTGTTGATGGAGAAAAACAAAGAGTTTGATGCGGGCAGCATTGATGTGGTTGTTGGTCGTCATCAGGTGATTGCCGGTTGGGAAGAAGCGCTTCCTTACTTTGGTGAAGGTGGTAAAGGAAGAATTTTTATTCCCTCATCGCTTGGCTATGGTCCGCAGGGCTCGCCTCCCGCAATTCCTCCGTTTTCCAATTTGATGTTTGAAGTAGAAGTGAAGAAAGTGCAGAAAGCTGCTCCTCAACAGCAGTCCATGTCGCCCGAAATGATTCAGGAACTGATAAAACAACAGCAAGAAAAACAGCAGTCGCAAAACAAATAAGCGCGCTGTGAGCACTATAAAAAAGCGAATGGGCATTGCCGGTTCGCTTTTTTGTTTTTTTGCAATTCTATTCTTACTCATTCTTTGAAAGAGAGTATTTTTGCGGCCACTAATTCTACATCATGCCAAGCCAAATAGAGAAAGTTCATTGCTTAATATTAGGATCGGGACCGGCGGGATATACAGCAGCTATTTATGCTTCCCGCGCTAATTTAAAGCCGGTTTTATATCAGGGAATTCAGCCCGGCGGGCAGCTCACCATAACCACCGAAGTGGAGAATTATCCCGGATATCCCGAAGGCGTTCAGGGGCCGCAAATGATGATAGATTTTGAAAAACAAGCGGCAAGAATGGGCGCCGACCTGCGATACGGGATGGCCACGAAAGTGGATTTTTCTTTCTCCGACGGCGTGCATAAAGTTTGGATTGATGAAGAAAAAGAAGTGCATGCCGATGCTGTAATTATTGCTACCGGCGCATCGGCAAAATGGCTAAACATTCCCGGCGAACAAAGGCTGAATGGCTATGGTGTGAGTGCCTGCGCAGTTTGCGACGGCTTTTTTTTCAGAGGGAAAGAAGTGGCAATAGTTGGTGCGGGAGATACAGCCTGTGAAGAAGCGCTATACCTGTCCAAAATATGTTCGGTGGTACACATGCTGGTGAGGAAGGGCGAGGATGGAATGCGCGCCAGCAAAGTAATGCAAGACCGTGTGAAGGCAACATCTAACATCAAAATATACTGGAACTCCGAAACAATTGATGTGTTGGGCGAGCAGAAAGTTGAAGAGGTACTCATTAAAAATACCATCAGTGGCGAAGAACAAAAAATTGCGGTAAGCGCATTCTTTGTTGCCATCGGCCACCATCCGAACAGCGATATTTTTAAACCGTTTTTACAAACCGATGAGGCAGGGTATCTCATTACTAAACCCGGTACATCCAAAACGGATGTGAAGGGGGTTTTTGCCTGCGGCGATGTGCAGGATAAAATTTACAGGCAAGCTGTAACCGCTGCCGGAAGCGGATGTATGGCCGCTTTGGATGCAGAACGCTATTTAGGAGAATCCGGATTGTTTTAAAGATGATAACGCTTTATCTGGACGATCTTCGCTTCAATGCTTTTCATGGTTTGCACTATGAAGAATCAATCATTGGCAGTGAATACAGCGTAAGTGCAGAGATCAGATTTCAAAGCCCCGGTTCGGTAATTTGTACAATAGAAGAAACGGTCGATTATTCGAGTGTGTTTTTCATTATAAAGAAGCACATGGCGAAACCCACGCCCTTGTTGGAAACACTTGTTATGCAAATAGCGGCTGAAATTGCTGAAACATTTACACAAGTTCGCGAAATCGATATCAAACTGGTTAAGCTGCAAGCGCCTGTAGAAAATTTAAACGGGAAACTTGGAGTGGGCTACGCTTGGAGGAGAACACAAGGTTAAATCCGGCTGCGGTAGCTATGCAGTTCCTTTGCCAGGTCTCTTGTGCAAACATCCATCGTGTTCACCGCGTCTTTAATATAATTGAGCAGCTTCTGTTTTTCTTCACCATCTTCTTCAATTTCAAGCAGGTTAACAAGCCCCTGAAGATTCACGATGGGTTGCCGAATTTCGTGGGAAGTGGAGAATGCAATCTTTTCCAACTGTTGTACATATTCCGTTTTGGCAAGTTCAGCTTTTTTCAATCCGGTAATATCAACACCATAACCAATCAGGTATTTTACTTTATCGTTTTCGACAATGGGATGGATGATTCGAAGAAAAAAATGAATATCGTTTTTCGTTTTAATTTCTTCAACATATTCGGTGCTTAACCCAGAGAGCCCTTTCGTTAAATGTTGCAATCTTTTTTCGGCAATGGCCCGCGGAAAATTTTTATGCTCGCAAAACTCGAAGTCCGTTTTTCCAATCAGCCATTTCCGGAGCTCAGGGTTTTTTATGGCCACCTCGTTTACAAACAGGTATTGCAGTTCGCTGTTAAAAACGGCGATGTCAACAGGAAGTTTATTGAGGATGGTATCGTGAAACACTTTCTGTTTCTCCATCTCTTCAACGGCGGCAAGCTTACCAAAAATGATGGACGACTGCTCATTAATCCGCCTTAACCGGCTAATCACCGCATCGTTGGTCATTTTCGTCACCAGCGAAATCATTCCTAAAATATCATTCCCTGAAAGCAGGGGAATGATAATAAGCGCGCAGCCGGGAGTGGTAGATTCTATTTCGGTTAAATAACTTTTGATCATGTGCTGCTTCTCAATATCCAGCGCAGGAATAAGGTCTTTGATGCTCGGAAATACAAGAATGTTTTCATTCACATTCTCGGCCAAATTGATATCAATATCAGTGGCGGGAACCAGATAATCGGCTCGGCCCTTTTCAACGTAAGCACCATCCTTTAATTCGCCTTCAAGACAAAACTGATTCTCCGCCTTTGAGTAGGAAAACACTCTGGCCACCACACTGTCGGTAACATTATGATAGGCCTCGAGAATGCTTTTGTAAATGGTTGATTTTGGATTTTTCGACAATGCAATTTGCGTAATGGAACCAATCAGCTCAACCTCTTTCAGCGAAAAGTGAAGAGAGTCTTCATTCACTTTTATTTCAGTAATATCTCTCCCGATTGATAGTATTTCCTTCAGTTTGCCATCGTTGTCGAATATGCCTGTTTCCGACCACTGGATCCATTTTCCGTTCCCATCTTTATCTTGTACAAAATGAGTAGTAGAAATCGACGGATGTTCGGTTGTTAACTGCAAAAGCTGATTGCGGTAGCTCTTTTCTTCGGTAGCGCTTTTAAAAAGATGCTTTATTTTCTTAAACTCGTCGGAGGCAACGCCAAAAAAATCGCAAAATTTACTGTTCGCAAAAATCCGGTTTCCATCTTTGTTGGTAACAGAAACCATATCCGCCAGCGCATTAAAAACAGAGTGCAGCCGCTCATTAATGACTTGTATGCCGGAATCTTGTTCATCAATCAACGATTCAATCAGCACAAACCGCGGCTCGGCAGTGGATGTGCACTTCAACGGAAAAATATGGGAGTGGGTACAATACTTTTTTCCTTTTTTGTTGCGATGATGAACCTCGCTCTGCCAAAATCCTTCCTGTTCAATTGCCAGCAGAATTTTTGCGAAGCTGCCCGAAACGCCCTTTGAAATAAAGGTGCAATTAAATGGCTTGCCCACCAATTGATCAGCGGCATAACCCGATAATGCACACATCGATGGACTTACACTTGCAACAAAGCCACGACCGTCCAATATTGCCATCGGGAATGATTTATCGAGGACATCTTTTGAATGAAAGAAAAAGGTTTTTTCGTTTGGTATTGGCATGCGAAAAATCTGGGGTGGTAAAAATAGCAAAAACCGAACACTATTTTAAAGCGACTACTTGAAACATAAATCGAAATTTAATGGCCTCCATTGCTTTTTAACTGGCAGGAATGTTGACGATCAGATGAAAATGAAAAGATGAAAGAAGAAAAACGCGATTTATTTGCAAGCCAAACCTCCACAAAAGAGGGAAACCTGAATCAGGATGACATGGCAAGAAGCAGCGGCGATAATGATGCCGACCGAGTGGTGAGCCACAACAACGAAGCTTTAAAAAAAGCCGGCGATGAGTATTTTGAAGGGCCGCAGAAAAGCGATGATGACCGGTCGTCAGAAGAACCTACCAACCGGAAGTAAGTACCTCTGCCAAATGCAGAAACCTCAGTGATTGTTGTTGATTGGCCGACCGCCCGTTTAAGTGCATGAGGCAACTCATATCCGTACTGATTATTAAATCGGCACCGGTTGCTTGTGCGTGCCCTATTTTTTGATCGGCCATTGCGGCGCTGATGGCAGGAAATTTTACTGCAAATGTGCCTCCGAAGCCGCAGCAGGTTTCTTCGTCCATCATTTGCTTTAGTACCAGCCCCTGAACCTTCGCTAACAGCTGTAGTGGTTCGGAACGAATACCACACTCACGCAGGGCCGCGCAACTGTGGTGATAAGTGGCAGTTGCCGGGAAGGTTGCACCAAAGTCGTCAAATTTTAAATGGTTCACCAAAAAGTCGCTAAGCTCGAACACTCTTGCCGCTGTTTTGTTTGCGTGTATGGAATATGCCGAATCGGAAAAAAGAGAAGGGTAGTGGTTCTTTAAAAATCCAACACAACTGGCGCTGGGTGCAACTATAAGTTCTTCGTGTTTAAAATCGTCGAGAAATTTCGTACACACCGCTTTTGCCTCACCCACAAAGCCGGCGTTAAAGGCCGGCTGGCCACAACATGTTTGGTCCTGGTTGTAGTGAACTTCGCAGCCAGCTTTCCTCAGCAGTTTAACGGTATCAAATGCCACATTGGGATATAGCTGATCGATGAAACAAGGAACAAACAAGCTAACCCGCATCAGATATTTTGCTGGTTAATTTTCCGGGTTAGTGCAATCATTTTTAAAGCCGTGATGGCCGCCTCTTCACCTTTATGTCCGGCATTTCCGCCGATTCGCTCAATCGCCTGCTGTTCGGTATTTACGGTAAGTACACCAAAAATAACCGGCACTTCGATGGTGGTGTTCAAAAAGGTGATGGCATCGGTTACCGATTTGCAAACGTAATCGAAATGAGGTGTGTCGCCTTTAATAACAGCACCCAAAGCAACAAAGGCCGATGCGGTAGGATTACTGCTTCTGATGTAGGTGCGAATGGCGAAAGGAATTTCAACCGCACCCGGCACACAAATGCACTTATAGTTTACGCCGGCTTCCGAAAGCACACGCTTGCAGCCCGCCTCCAGTTCGTCGGTAATATGGGCGTTCCATTCCGTCTTAACTATAATAACAAAGGCATCCTTCGGGTGTGGAATGCCTTGTTTAAGTTCTGAATTTCCGTGAGCAGACATAAATTATTTTACGCTAAAATCATTGGCCTGAACTTCGAGCCGATAGATGTATTTGTCAATATTAAAACCTTTATCCGTTTTAGGAAAGCGTTTTTTCAGGTCTTTATAAATGTCAACTGCTTCTTTTGTTTTGCCCATAGTCTCGTTAAGCAAACCTGCACGAAACAAGTATTCGGAGCTGTTAAACTCATCGTCAGGAAACTCGCCGGCAGCTTTTTTATAGGAGTCGATTGCCTCCTGACTTTTACCTTGTTCGCTCAATGCATCCCCAAGGGCACCGTAGGCCATCATTTGAATTTGTTTGGCGTCAGTGGAAAAGTCTTTGAGATATTTTACTGCGTTGTCAAATTCTCCAAGCTTCAGGTATGAAATGCCGGCGTAGTACTTTGCAAGATTGCCTTCTTTTGTAGCGCCGTAATTGTTGATGATGTAGAGAAATCCTTTGTTGATACCGTCGCCATTTAAAGCGAGGCGGAAGGAATCTACTGCAAAATAGTTTTGGGCTGTGAAGATTGCTGCGGCCGCCCGTTCGGCTCTTGGTTTTACCACATAGCTCTGGTAGGCAAAAATTCCACCGGCTACTGCAATTACACCCACAATAATGTAGGCGATAAATTTTTTGTTTTTAAACCATACGCTTTCCAACACGTCGGTGGGTTGGCGCTGTTCGGGAGCAGCATTTCGCTTATCTGACATATACTTGTTTGGGTTTAGAAGAAGGTGAATATTAATCTACAATAAAGGGATAGTTTTTATCTACATAAACATCTTTCAATACTTCCGATTCATCGGGCCACGGACTTTCTTCAGCAAAAGTTACTGAATCGTCCACAACCTTGTCGATTCGTTCATTGATGGCTTTTATTTCGTCGTCTGTTGCAAACTTGTTTTCTTTAATAATCTGCAATACTTCTGTAATAGGATCTTTGGTTTTGTATTGATCTACTTCGTCTTTGCTTCTGTATTTCTGAGGGTCGGAAATAGAGTGGCCTTTGTATCGATAAGTTTTTATTTCGAGTAGTGTTGGGCCGCCACCTTCACGCGCTCTCTTTACCGCGCGGGCAACCGCATCGTGCACCGCCTCAGCCTTCATTCCATCCACCTGGTCCGCAGGCATTTCGTACGCATCGCCAAGCTTGTAAATATCAATTACGTTCGATGTTCTCGAAACAGAAGTACCCATCGCATAATTATTATTCTCACAAATAAAAATTACCGGCAACTTCCATAACATGGCGAGGTTAAATGTTTCATGCAGCATCCCTTGTCGTGAAGCTCCGTCGCCAAAAAAAGTGAGCACTACATTATCAGTGCCTTTATATTTCTCTGCAAACGCAAGACCGGCGCCGGTGCCTATTTGCGCACCCACAATTCCATGGCCGCCATAAAAGTTATTTGCTTTATCGAAAAAGTGCATGCTGCCACCTTTACCTTTCGCACAACCGGTTGCTTTTCCGTATAATTCCGCCATGCAGGCATTTGCTGAAGTTCCTTTTGCGAGCGCCAGCCCATGATCCCGATAAGCAGTGATAAACAAATCTTCAGGACGCGTAGCCGTCATGCAACCCGCCGCTATCGCTTCCTGACCCACATAAGCATGAAAGAAACCGCGAATTTTCCCGGCCATCTTATACATCTCTTCCGACTTAAGCTCGAACTGGCGAATGAGTTGCATTAACTCGTACCAGTACATATAAGTTTCTTTAGAAAACCTTGTAGACGCCACTTTAAAATTTTTGAGCGGCAAATATAGTGCAATCGGCTTATTATTCAAGGAATGTTGTCAGGAAAAGAAATGTATAAAAACGAGTAAGTTTTCTTCTATGTTAGCGGATTACTGCGTTCAAAAATCAACAGGTGTATCGGCTGCCCGTTTTTGATTTCGGCATTGTTGATTTTTTTCTTAAAGCGAAAACCGGCCCGCTCCAATAGTCGCAAACAGCCCTTGTTTTCCGGCTCTGCCTCTGCCTGAATAATTTGAATACCCGCTGAAAAGGCCATTTCAGCAGCGCATTCGAGGGCCTCAGCCATCAATCCTCTTTTCCAAAAAACGGGCAATAACCAGAAACCAATTTCGAGCTTTTTATGTGCGGGCTCGTGGTTGTTAAATCCGATGGCACCCGCAAAATCCGATGTTTCCTGCACACAAATAGCCCACCACTTGCCGGCGTTTTCTTCTTCCAGTTGCCGAAACCATTTCATCTGTTCGGCTGTAGCCTCAAGTGTCTGGTACGATACGCCATAGTATCGGATTACCTCTGGATGCGAAAGGCCTTCAAAAACTTTATGTATGTCGGAATCAACGATGGGCCGAAGCACAAGGCGCGGCGTAAAAACGGCGTGGTTGGGGAAACCCGGCATCATTTTTCAAGATTAAACAAGCTATCGATAAATTCTTCTTTATTGAAAAGAAGAAGGTCTTCCATTTTTTCTCCCACACCAATATATTTTACGGGAATCTTCAGTTCGTGCGCAATGGCAAGTACGATTCCGCCTTTTGCAGTTCCGTCTAATTTGGTAATGGCCAGAGCAGAAACCTCGGTGGCTGCGGTAAACTGTCGCGCCTGTTCTAAAGCGTTTTGTCCGGTTGATCCATCGAGTACCAGTAAAACCTCGTGGGGCGCGTCGGGCAGTACTTTTTTTATGACGCGTTTAATTTTCGATAATTCATCCATTAAATGGATTTTGTTGTGCAAGCGGCCGGCCGTGTCGATGATCACGACATCCGATTTTTGCGCCACCGCGCTCTGAACGGTGTCGAATGCAACCGCGCTGGGGTCGGAACCCATTTGCTGTTTTACAATGGGAACACTTACTCTTTCGCTCCAAATTGTAAGCTGATCAACGGCTGCCGCCCTGAAAGTATCCGCCGCTCCGAGTATTACCGCGTTGCCGGCTTTTTTAAAGTTGTAGGCAAGCTTTCCGATAGTGGTTGTTTTTCCCACGCCGTTTACGCCAACTACAAGGATTACGTGTGGCTTTTGAGAACCGGAAAGGTTAAACGTTTTGTACTGATCATCCGGAGCGTCGGAAAGAATCGACTGCATTTCCTCCTGAAGAATTTTGTTTAAATCGGAAGTGCTCACGTATTTATCGCGGGCAACTCTTTCTTCAATGTTTTTAATAATTTCTATTGTCGTATTCAGGCCCACGTCGGCGGTAATCAGGGCTTCCTCCAAATTGTCGAGCACCTGCTCATCCACTGTAGATTTCCCGGCAATCGCTTTTGTAATTTTCGAGAAAAAACCGTCTTTCGTTTTTTGAAGTCCTTCATCCAGCGATTCTTTTTCCTTCTTACCGAACAGTTTATTAAAAAATCCCATTATAATTTCTGCGTTTGATATTTGGCTGCAATATTAAGCTTCAATATATAAAATGCAAAAAGCCTTCCGTCGGAGAGAGGGAAAGCTTATAAAAAAACAAGATAGCGGCTATTATTTAGCGGCCAAAAAATCTTTTACTTTTTCTTTGTGTACGATCGACTCTTTAAAGGTGTATGCACCGGTTTTAGAGCTGCGCACTGCTTTAATTACTTTAGTCCAGTTTTTAGCTTCAGCAGCTGCTTTCTGGTCTTTCATTTTCGCGTTCTTAGATGCTACTTTTGCCATGACTATTTAATTTCTTTGTGAACAGTAACTTTTTTAAGGTTGGGGTTGTATTTCTTCAACTCTATACGCTCGGGCGTATTCTTTTTGTTCTTTTTGGTGATGTAACGGCTTGTGCCGGGAACGTCGGTAGTTTTCTGCTCCGTACATTCTAAAATCACCTGAACTCTGTTTCCTTTCTTTGCCATTGTATAGACAATTTAAACTTATTTCTTTTAAAATTAGATGTGTTCTCCTTTTGCTCTTAGTTCCTTAACCACGGTTGCCAAACCATTTTTGTTGATGGTTCTTAACGCCTGAGTGGATAGTTTAATCGTTATCCAACGGTCTTCTTCAGCAAAATAGAAACGCTTTGTTTGCAAATTGGGTAAAAAGCGACGCTTGGTTTTTATGTTAGAATGCGAAACTTTATGTCCACCAATTGGTTTTTTTCCAGTAATCTGACATACTCTAGCCATGATAATAATTTTTATCCGGTTTTTTACGGGAGTGCAAAAGTGAGAAAATATAACGATACCAACAAAATTAATTCTTCTATTTCCCCACTTTTCTTGGTTTTAACAGAACATTTTTCAAAGAAAAGCCCGCAGTTAAGCGGGCTAAAATTTTACCAGATTTGACGGTTTTCATCCCAATGCTCAAATTCTTTTGCAACAGCCGTAAGAAAAGAAGCACCCAAGCTGCCATCAACAATTCTGTGATCGTAGCTGAGCGACAGGTACATCATGTGCCGGATGCCGATTGTATCGCCCTGCGGCGTTTCAACCACCACCGGGCGCTTTTTGATGGCGCCTACAGCCAAAATTGCAACCTGCGGCTGATTAATAATTGGGGTGCCCATCAAACTTCCAAACGTACCTACATTTGTTAAGGTGAAGGTGCCATCCTGGGTATCATCGGGCTTAAGCTTATTGTTTCGGGCACTTTCGGCTAATCCGTTTACCTTCTTGCTTAAACCGACAAGATTTAAATAGTCGGCGTTTCGAATAACCGGAACAATCAGGTTCCCCGAGGGAAGCGCCGTTGCCATTCCGATGTTGATATCTTTTTTAATGATGATGTTATCTCCCTTCAACGAACTGTTTATCATTGGGAAGCGCTTAATAACGCGGGCAATGCAGTCGATGAAGATGGGGGTAAAGGTAATTTTTGTATTCTCCTTTTTTTCAAACTCCTTCTTTACTTTCTCGCGCCATAAAACCATATTGGTAACGTCGGCCTCTGCAAAGCTGGTTACGTGCGGGCTCGTGTGTTTGCTGTCAACCATATGTTTGGCTATCAGCTTACGCATTCTGTCCATTTCGATAATCTCAACATTCTCCCCAAATTCGGTGGGCAGCTCGCCGGCCTGTTTTACAGCGGCAGGTGGCGTGTCCGTTTTCGGTGGTGCGGCGGCCGCAGCCGGTGCTTCTTGCTGAACAGCGTGTTTGCCCGCTTTTTTGTCAGCCACATATTGTAGAATGTCTTTTTTCGTTACGCGGCCTTCGTTACCGCTGCCGGTAATTTTTTCCAACTCTGTGAGGGGTATATTTTCACTTTGTGCAATATTCAGCACCAGAGGAGAGTAGAATTTTGCTCCGTTTCCATTTTGTGCAACGGGTTCGGATTTTTGGGTGTTGTCCGATTGCGGAAGGTAGGGAACAGCAGCCTCCTGCGGCTGAGGGGGGGGAGTGGGCGTACTGCTTGCAGGAGGCGCTTCCGCCGGCTTTTGCGTGGTGTGAATGCCGTCGGTTTCAATGCGCGCTATTACGGTGCCCACGGGAACCACATCGTTCACGTTAAATAAAACTTCCGTTACCACACCGGCAGCAGTAGAGGGAACTTCACTGTCTACTTTGTCGGTGGCAATATCTAAAACTGTTTCATCCTGACTTACATTATCGCCGGGCTTTTTATGCCATTTCAAAATGGTAGCCTCCATTATACTTTCGCCCATCTTAGGCATCACTAGGTCAACAAGTGCCATTATAAATTTTTTTAATGGTAAGCAATTACAATTAAGCGTCAAAAGTAAAGGTTCTGCCCCAATACCTTTTTTGGGTGCCTCACTATTTATCAACGATTTGGCGGTCGAAAGTTGATAAATTGTTGAAAACAAAATTTGTGTCAGCGATATATTCAAAAGATTGCTTGGCGCTCAACTATCGCTTTTTGGCGCTCAATTTTAAGAAAGGAGCGTTGAAAACCAATTATACTAAATATATTGCACACCATAATTGTTGTTTATGCGAAACTTTTACCTTTCTGCTATACTGATTATTGCCGGTTGCTTTTCGCTTAGCGCAAAAGCGCAATTTGCCACAATGGGTCCGTGGGATGTACAGGGCGTTCCTTCTTACCTCGTATCGCCGGGCGACGTCATTTCACAGAGTTTGTTAGATCAACTCGACGCCTCTTTGCCCGAGTCGTATCCGGTACCGCTCTATCACCCCGAGTATCTGCAGCAGCCACTGACCGACATGAAACTGATTCAGGCGGGCGACGTCTGGATTACTTTTGTTAGCGAAGGAGCAACATTTTTAAATGCACTTGGATATTATACTTACGATCTTAACAATCCTCCGGCAACACCACCGGCGCACAGCAATATTACAGTTATCTATCCCAACACTTCGCTACCGGGAAGCGGCGGCTGGCTGAACCGCGGCGACAAGGTTTATCTTGGTCATTATCCCGCCAACACCGGTATTGGATTCGTTTTAATGGCCAATGGTTTCGATCAGCCTACCAGTTCCGTTACGCCCGGAATTGGGATGTACTATTCAAACCCAAATTTTAACCCCGAGGCAGACCCGTTGTTGAAACGCCACCATGTGTTTTTGTACGATACAACAACCAAACATATTATTCTCGGATTTGAAGACAAACACCGCGAAAACGGACTGAGCGACCATGACTTCAACGACGTTCTTTTTTATTTAACCGCTACTCCTGATAATGCCTTCGATACCACAGGAATTCCCCATCTGTCCACCCCGGCCGACAGTACCGGCAGCGGCAATAACGGAGGCCTGGAAAGCGAAAGCTTAGGACAACTGGTAAGTAAATGGAGATACGACAGAATCAAAAACGACGTAGTCAGCAAAATCGACTATTCGCAGATTCGGAATTTCGAACCGCATTCAGCCACCTTGGGAGCCAAAAAAGCGGGTGGCCTTACTTTGGAAGATATAATTCCATTGACGCTCGAATCCGGCGACATCAAAAAACTTACTTCGCCTCTTGATCTTCTTAACTTAACCAAGGCGCAGGAAGTAATTGCGGTAGATTATGTAAACAACAATAAAGCGAAAGCAGTTATTCTCGGCTTAAGAACTGAAGGCAAGGCGTACAGCCATACCAAATCTATCTGCGACCGTTTCAGAGGTGGTAAACTGATCGATGTAAAAGACATTCAGATTAAAGGATTCAACTTCACAAGGTTTACATTGCTGCAAAACGACGGCACAATAGAATATGCTATGTCGTTTGTCATCGGAAAAAAAACGGGGCGTAATTCTTACACCCTTCAAACCAACTGGCTGATCTCCTCTTATCAGCAAGACGAAACCATATACAACATTCAGCTATGGGGTACAAAACCGCATTTTGCAACAAAACTTGCTATCGACATTATAACCACTCTCGAAGGCGATATGCCGGTTGTACAGTTGAACAACAGCGGACTGCCTTCTGCGTATATGATGGAAGGAAAGCGGAATAAAGATCAGTTAGAAATTTACATCAACAATACCGGAAACAACGCCAACGCCTATCTTGAGTTTGAAGAGCGACCCAATGAACTTTCAGGAACCGGAATTATTACGCAGAATATAACACTGATACCCGGTAAGAACAATGTGGCGAGTCTTCAGATAAAAGATGGTTATGAGTACGCCGGTAAACTGTTTGTGAACAATATTCTGGTGGATGAGTTTTATATGGCTGATGGCAACTGGGGGCTCGATTATGAGAAGGCGATGACTCAGATTGTGCAGTACAAAACCGTGAATGAACCCGGGAGAATTTATAAAGATGATGAGTATCCGGGATATAGAAGCGTTATTCTGAAAGCAGATACCAGAGATTATATATCGATTTACAAATCGTTGAAAGCGGGTTTTGAGGATGCAGACCTCACTGCCTATAAATCTTTGAAGTTTACTGCAAAAGGCAGTGGAAAAGTAACAATCACAATTGTTAGCAGCGCCATTCAAAAGTTTGCCGATCAGTTTTCAACAGAAGTTGAGTTGACAGAAGCTGATAAAGATTATACCATCAGCCTGGAAGATTTTGCTTCTAAAACTTACGGTGCCGATATCGATTTGTCGAAAATTAAAACGGTTGTGTTCTCCTTTACAGCACCGGGAGGTGTTCTACGGAGCGTTAATTTTTCTGTGGGCAATCTTGCATTCTCCCAGCAATCCATCGTAAGTAACCGCAGCCTGCAATCGAAAGTGGTGCGTATTTATCCGAACCCTGCGGGAAGAGTGTTCCAATGTAGTTTCGATTCTGATCAGGATAGAAAAGTTGTGATTAGAATAACCGACTTATCCGGAAAAATTTTGCACACAAAAGAAGTGAACGCAATCAGAGGAACAAATACCGTGACTGTGGAACTTCCTTCTTACATTTCTAAATCATTGATGCTTGTAAATATTGCTGCCGACGTAAAATATGATGCAGCGAGGATATTGGTTGAATAACCGACCCTCTCTTGGAATTTTTGAAAGTCCGGCCGTTGCGTCGGACTTTTTTATTTAGAGCTTCATCAAAAAACAGAAAGCATCCACACCCGCGCCCGTTGAAGGAGCTCATATTATTTCCAACATCACTCTATATTTGGTTCACAAAAGAAAACGAATGTCTGATACTCCAAATTTCAAGGGCTTTGCAACGGCAGCCGTTTATAGCGGCCATCAAGACCAAGACGCTCATCTAACACCGATTTTTGCTTCTTCAACCTTTAGTTTTCCTTCGGCCGAATCCGGCATGAACCGGTTTGAAGGGAAGGACAAAGGATTTATCTATTCCCGCTGGGGGAATCCGACTTTTCAGGCGGTTGAAGCAACCATTTCGAGGCTTGAAGGATTTGGCCTGACTGATAACACCGGTGCTCCGCTTCAGCTTAAATCTCTTTTACACAGCAGTGGACAGGCCGCAATGGCTACCTTATTTTTAAGCCTGCTGAAAACTGGCGATCGTTTGCTTTCCCATCTCTCGCTTTATGGCGGTACGCACGAATTAGTGATGAAGGTTTTATCGGAGGCTGGCATTGCGTGCGACATTATAGACATGCACGATTTAGCAGCAATAAGCGCAGCCTTTAAAAAACATCCGTACAAGGTGCTGCATATTGAAACACCGGCGAACCCAACCGGAAGCTGTGTAGATATTGCAGCCATTGTGAAAATCGCTTCCGCAAACGGCTGCAAAGTGAGTGCAGACAATACGTTTGCTACGCCATGGCTACAACAGCCCTTTGCGCATGGAGTAGATTTCGTTATTCATTCTACTACCAAATTTTTGAACGGACATGGCACATCAATCGGCGGTGTATTGATTGGGAAAGACCTGAAGTTGATGAATACGAAAATTACAAAATGGCATCGTCTGTTGGGCGGCAATAGCAACCCTTTCGATGCTTTCCTGTTAATGAATGGAATGAAGACCTTAGCCGTGCGGATGCGGCAACATTGCGAAAATGCCATGCGTGTGGCAGAGTTTCTGAATGGCCACCCCCAGGTACAGAAAGTGTTTTATGCAGGACTTCCCACCCATCCGGACCATTTAATTATGAAGAAGCAAATGAAGCACGCCGGAGCCGTTTTATCTTTCGAACTGAAGGGTGGGACAGAAGAGGGCAAGCGTTTCATAAACAAACTGAAACTATGTGTGCGTGCTGTGTCGGTGGGTACAGTAGATACATTGATTTCACACCCGGCTTCTATGACGCATTACGGAGTGCCCAAGGCGGAGAGAGAGATGTCGGGCATCACCGACTCCCTTATCCGTATGAGCGTTGGAATAGAAGATGTAGAGGATATTATCGCCGATTTAAACCAGGCTTTGTCTTAAGTAAGGCACAAAAAAACCCGCAACCGCGGGTTTTTTTATTCAAACTATTTCGTTAGAAAATATTGTAAGCAAAACTTACATAGTACAGTCCACCCACTTTTGGATTTCCAAACGCAGAGCGGTAGTATTTATTTAAAATGTTTGTACCGCCTACTTTAAACATCGATTTAATCTCAGGCATTTTATAGCTGACCTGAGCATCAACAGTAGTGTATGCAGGAATTTCTCCGGAACCGAAGGTGCCTTCCCAATCAACTTTATCCTGCCATCTCATCATCACATTAAATCCAATGTTTTTGTACACATTTTCGTTTCCTACGCCAATGTTGTAACGAAGTTTTGGAGTGTTGAAGAATGAGGTAAATCCGGGTTCAAGATCTTTCAACTCATCACCAAAAACATTCGCGTTGATGTAATAGGTTTTATACACTTTGTATTCAGCGCTCAATCCCCATCCGAACGATTTCACCGGAGTTTCATGGTTTTTCATAAGCGAGTAGTTTGTTGTTGTAAAAGGACTGTAAATCTCGCCATAAGCCTGAGCTGCCTGAGCAGGTCCTGCTGAAGGATCGATCGAGCTTTGTCCTCTCGCCACGGCAACACGTCCAATGAAATCCTTGTACTCAGTGTAATATACATAAGCGTCTAACAACAACTTTTTGGCAATAAGTCCTTTGTATCCCACCTCAAACGAGTTGGATGTTTCCGGCTTAATGGCAGTAAAAGAGTAAGCTTTTAACAAGTTTGCGTTAGCAAGCAAATTAGCCGGCGTTACATTGTTACCCACGGCAGTTCTAAAGGCAACTACACTTTCCGATGTGTAAGGAGCCACATTATTAAAGTTGAAGTAGGTGTTAAACTGACTAAGTCCGCCAATTAAACGGGCGCCCGGCGTTTGAAGATTGATGTATTGATCTTGTGTAGACGGGAAACGATAAGCCTGTTGATACGAAAGGCGGATGTTATGGTCTTTTGCCGCTTTAATAACAGCAGAGAAGCGCGGTGTAAAACGGCCGTCGAAGTTTTCATTTTTATCAAAACGACCGGCAACCGTAAGTTTCAACACATCGTAGAAGAGCTTTTTCTGAAGCTGGAAGTAGGCACCCATTTCGTTTATGTTGATGCGGCCGGTGGTATCTGCGAAAATCGTTCCGCGAGAATTGAGCACATAACGGCGGTAACTTCCCCCGAGAATAACTTCAACTTTATTCTGCACTAAATCGGTTAAGTTAACCTGCCCTTCAATCTGGTAAAGATCGGTTTGATCGGCAAATTTAGATCCGCCCTGGCCAATCGGCTTGCTCGTAACCTTGTTGAATGCGCTGTTGAACTGAGGCGTACCCGGCATATATCTTCCCATATCCGCAACTGTACGGGCTGCGGTATGTGCAGCTGCATCGGTTTGTCCGGTTAATCTTTGTTGTGAATAGGTGCCTATATACTGTTGAAACCAGGTTTGGTCGGCTTTCCATTCGCGGTTTAGCAAAATGGAAGTGATGGTTGATGCATAAGAGTCGCCTGAATTTTCCTGTGTTGTATAGGCGCGAATGAACCAGTTTTTATGTTTCAGTTCAAACTTATATTGTGCCATTTTCAGGTTTACGAGTGAGTAGCGGTCGGCCCCTGTGTAAACAGAAGTTCCGGTTCCGAAATGGCCGTATACCGATGCTTCAATTTTTGGCGTAATCATATAATAAAGACCCGCGCCGATTTTATAGTTGTACGATTCGTAATTGGTTAGGTGTTTTTCGGCATAGCCGGTACGGCTAACGGATTGGTCGCCATAAATACCGGCACCGTAACCCATAATAAACGGCAGGTATTGCACCAGCGGCGCAGTTGTGGGGTTGGCGCCCAACATTTGCGCAATTTGCTGAAAGTTATATCCTGCGGCAATCAATCCCTGAATTTGAGCAAGAGCGGGACCGGGAACCTGACTTACTACCGCTTGCGCAAATGAGTTCATTTTCGCGCTGGCTTCATCGCCATAAATATTTACACCATCATAATTGGGATCGGTCTGGCGCGTGCCGTTTTTCAGAGAGCTGAATACATTATTTCTGTCGAGGTTGCTCGAATCGGAAGCCTGCCAGTCTTGAGCCTGAAAGAATTGAGAAGTAATTTTGAAGGCAAACCGGTCGCTCACCTTCTGCGCCCATCTTACAGACCAGTCGTAAACAGGCGATTTTTTATGCTGATAGTTGTCAATATGGTTAACGCCCATCTTTACCTGTGCGCTAAGTCCGGGATATTTAAACGGACTTTTGCTGTTAATCAGCAAAGTACCGTTCATGCCGCCCGAACCATAAAGAGCTGAAGATGCGCCCTGCAAAAGCTCCATACTTTCCACATCAAGTTCGGTAAGCCCTACAACGCTGCCCACAGAAAAATTTAATCCGGGCGCCTGATTATCCATACCATCAACAAACTGGTTAAATCTCAGGTTTCCGCTTCCGTTAAATCCTCTCGTACTTGGCGTGCGGAAAGTAAGGCTCGAGGTCGTCATGTCAACGCCTTTCAGATACCCCAGAATGTCGTAATACGATGCAGCCGGCGCATTACGGATAACGCTGGTGCTTACTCGTTCAACAGTTACCGGCGACTCTAAAATCCTTTCCGGTGTACGCGATGCAGCCACAACAATTTCCTGTCCGAGAGCAACAGAAGGCTGTAAAAATATTTTAAGCTGTTCGTTCGACGAACCAATAGTTCTTTCAAAGCTGTCGTAGCCAACCGAACTGAACACAACAACAAACGGCGGCTTTTGGGTTGTAGTGAGTTTAAAGTTTCCTTTTTCATCGGCATATGTGCCGATCTGCGTGCCCTTGATAATAACAGATACCGAAGGAACATTTTCGTTGGAAGAAGAATTTTTTACGTTACCCTGTATCGTGGTAACACCTTGTGCAAACAAGGCATTCGAGAACGCCAGTAACGTAACGGCAAAGCATAGTAAGCGAATTCTCATAAAAGCTAAGTTTCGTTTAAAAATTATTAACAATAATACTTTAGAATTTACGAACGGCAAATTTTAAATAAGAAACTTAAATGGATTTTAATCAACACAGTGTCAGCATAAAAAAAATTTCTCCTGCCGCGTTTTCAGATCAATATTTTTGTGGGATGGAAGCAAATTTTCCGCACCAGACTCATTTCTATAAAGGCAAAGTACGCGATGTTTACACCATAGCCGACAACTGGATTGTTATGTTCACTTCCAACCGGCTGTCTGCCTTTGACGTGGTGCTGCCAAAAACCATTCCCTCTAAGGGCCAGGTGCTGAATCAGATGGCTGCGTTTATGCTGCATCAGGTGCAGGATATTGTTCCGGTATGGCTAACCGGTGTTCCTGCACCGCAAGTTTCGGTAGGTAGAAGATGCAATCCGTTTAAAATTGAAATGGTAGTGCGCGGAAATCTTTGTGGCCATGCATGGCGTAGCTACCGGTCGGGATTGCGGACGCTGTGCGGCGTTGCAATGCAAGACGGACTGAAGGAAAACGACTTTTTCGCTGAGCCGATTATCACGCCAACAACAAAGGCATCAGAAGGTCATGATACCGACATCAGCGCAGAAGATATCATTCGCCGGGGACTTGTTTCGGAAGCAGACTGGCATTCTCTGAAGCAGTATGCACTGAGGCTGTTTCAGCGGGGAAGTGCTATTGCCGAAAGACAAGGGCTGATTCTTGCCGACACAAAATACGAGTTTGGCAAAATTGATGACCGCATTTATCTAATGGACGAAATTCATACACCCGATTCGTCGCGGTATTTTTATGCTGATGGTTTTTCGGAGCGGCAGCAGAAGGGTGAAAAGCAAAAGCAGTTGAGCAAAGAATTTGTTCGGGAATGGCTGCTCGAAAACAATTTCTGCGGACTTGAAGGACAAACCATTCCGGAGATGACCGCTCAGATTGTGGAAGATATAAGTAAGCGCTATATAGAGCTGTATGAAATCATTACTGGAAAAAGCTTCATTCCGATGGATTTTTCCGATGAGGAAGTCTACGAAAAAACGTTGTTGTTTTTAGAAGCGAATCGTATTATTTAATAAAGATGGAGAAGCCGGCTTTTCGGAAAGCTGTTCTATGCGTCTGCGGCTGTCAGGTAGCATAAGATTTTTTTTGGCTGCATCCGCCAGTGGCTGTCAGGAAGCGTGGATCCAAGTGCTGTTTGTTGCTTTGTGTTATTTTCGCGCCCATGGCAAACACGAATGTTTTAAACAGAAGTGCAGGACGTTGCGAGATATGCAGCGCGAACGCGGAGATAACGGTATATGATGTGCCACCTCAAAAAAACACGGGCGACGAATTTTCCATGGCAGTTTGCGGAAACTGTTTGTCGCAAATCGAAAAGAAAGCTGAAATATCGCCTCAGCACTGGCAAAAACACTTGCCGGTTGCTATGTGGAGCGAAGTGCCGGCGGTGCAAGTTGTTTGTTGGCGAATGCTCAATCGCTTTAAGAACGAAAGCTGGGCGCAGGATAATCTCGACATGCTGTACTTCGACGACGATACTTTAAGCTGGGCGAAGGCATTGGGCGATGAAGACGCCGGAACTTCCGTAGACCTGCATCGCGATGTAAACGGAAATATTTTACACGATGGCGATTCGGTTGTATTAATAAAAACCCTCAACGTAAAAGGAAGCACCATCAGCGCAAAGCTCGGAACCATCGTAAGAAACATTCGGCTGGTGCCGAACAACAGCGGTCAGATTGAAGGCAGGGTGGAAGGACAGTTAATTGTAATTCTTACACAGTATGTAAAGAAGCAGTAATGCTTAAGCAAAACAGAGAATTTTGGCGGTAACTAATAAAAATATTTATTTTGCCGCCCCTTAATTAAACAATAAATTCACACCCCAATTCAATAATTATGGATATTAAACAAATTCAGGAACTGGTAAAAATTATCAACAAAACCAACATAGGGGAGATCAGCATAGAGGAAGAAGGTTTTAAAATAACCATTAAGCAAAAAGAAGAGCAGATTCAAACCATTATGGCGGCTCCTCAGGCTATGTATGCTCCGGCGCCCGCCGCAATGCCTGCCGCCCCCGCCACTGCGGCACCTTCAGCCGACGTGAAAGCACCTGCTGCTCAGCCAAAAGCCGACAATCTGATCACGATTAAAAGCCCGATGATTGGTACTTTTTATCGTCGCAGCTCGCCCGACAAGCCTGTATTTGTGGAAGTAGGAACAGAAATCTCTTCCGGTAAAGTGCTTTGTATCATCGAAGCCATGAAGCTTTTCAACGAAATTGAAAGTGAGGTATCGGGTAAAATTGTAAAAATTCTGGTTGAAGACGCCAGCCCCGTTGAGTACGATCAGCCGTTGTTTCTTGTTGAACCGGCATAATGCAATACCTGTTTCTCTTTTTTAAAAAGTGGCTTTGCTGCTCATTCAATATCTACAAATTAGTTTATGCTTCAGAAAATACTAATTGCCAATCGCGGTGAAATTGCGTTGCGTGTAATACGTACTTGCCGCGAAATGGGAATTAAAACCGTTGCCGTTTATTCTACTGCCGATAAGGAAAGTTTGCACGTAAAATTTGCCGACGAAGCCGTTTGTATCGGGCGTCCGCAAAGCGCAGACTCTTATCTCAACATTCCCAATATTATGGCTGCCGCCGAAATTACCAATGCCGACGGCATTCATCCGGGATATGGGTTTTTGGCAGAAAATGCTAAGTTTTCGCAGATATGTGCCGATCATGGTATTAAATTCATCGGGCCCAAGCCTGAAATGATTAATGCCATGGGCGATAAGATGACGGCGAAAGAAACTATGATTAAAGCCGGTGTTCCGGTAATCCCGGGCAGCGATGGATTGCTCGGTAGCCTTGAAGAAGCTAAGGACCTTGCAAAAAATACCGTCGGCTATCCGGTTATCCTGAAAGCCACGGCAGGCGGTGGCGGAAAAGGCATGCGTGTAGTGTGGGAAGAAAGCGAAATGGAAAGGGCATACAACACCGCAAAAGCCGAAGCAGGAGCAGCATTCAAAAACGACGGCATCTACATGGAAAAATTTGTAGAAGAGCCGCGCCATATAGAAATTCAGATCGCGGGCGACAGCTACGGCACCGTTTGTCACCTGAGTGAAAGAGACTGCTCAATCCAGCGCAGGCACCAAAAGCTTGTAGAGGAATCGCCTTCGCCCTTTATGACACCCGAACTGCGTAAGGCAATGGGCGATGCGGCCATTAAAGCAGCATCCGCAATCGGGTACGAAAGTGTTGGCACCATTGAGTTTCTTGTGGACAAACACCGCAACTTCTACTTTATGGAGATGAACACCCGTATTCAGGTAGAGCATTGCGTTACAGAAGAAGTTATCAACTTCGATCTGATTAAGGAACAGATAAAAATTGCGATGGGAGAGCGAATCAGCGGTAAAAATTATGAGCCGCAGATGCACGCCATTGAATGCCGGATTAACGCCGAAGATCCGTACAACGACTTCCGCCCGTCACCCGGTAAAATTACCGTGCTGCACACCCCCGGCGGACATGGCGTTAGAGTAGACAGCCATGTGTATGCGGGCTACACCATCAGCCCGTATTACGACAGCATGATTGGTAAATTAATTACCGTTGCCCAAACAAGAGACGAGGCCATCGATACCATGTACCGTGCATTAAGCGAGTATGTAATTGAAGGTGTAAAAACTACCATCCCGTTCCATTTGCAATTGATGCAGAACGAAGATTTCCGGAAAGGTAATTTTACCAC
This sequence comes from Chitinophagaceae bacterium, assembly GCA_039811185.1. Lineage (GTDB taxonomy): Bacteria > Bacteroidota > Bacteroidia > Chitinophagales > Chitinophagaceae > JAEZDR01. The sequence goes on from JBDHYF010000003.1 coordinate 133,192, forward strand.
CAAGTTTCTCGAAACCTTTCAGATGAAATAAATTTTTGGTTTTTTAAAAAGAAGAGCAGCTTTCTGAGCTGCTTTTTTGTTTAAACGAATGGAAGAATGAAGATTTGTTTAAATGGCTCATTTGAGGAGAAGGCGGATGATTCTAACGACGCCGACTATGGCGACGGATGCTTTGAAACAATGCGGCTGATGAATGGTACGTTGCCCCTGTGGCCGTTGCATTACGCACGTTTATGCGCATCGCTCCGCAGCCTCGAAATGGATGAAGGCGCTTTACCGAATGCAGATTTCCTGCTTCGCCAAATTATCCGGCTCGCTGCTACCAACGGACTGTCCGAAACGGCGCGGGTAAAACTCAGCGTCTTCCATGGAAACACCACCAAACCTCAATATTGTATCCAAACAATGGTGGCTGAGCCGCTTTCGTTTTTGCGCAACAGCGCTGCCGTTCTGTATCCAAACCAAAAAAAACAAGCCAATGGTTTGTCGTTTATTAAATCTCATAGCCGGCTGCTGTACATAGCAGCAGGACTATATGCGCAGCAACACAATGCGGAGCACGCTTTTATTTTAAACACAGAAAACCGCATTGCCGAATCGCACCTGTCGAACCTTTTCATTCTAAAAGACGGTCTGATTAAAACGCCCCCACTTTCCGAAGGGGCTGTTGCAGGGGTGATGCGCCATTACCTGCTCCACAATAAAGTGTTTCAACTTCCTGTAGCCGAAACTGCCATTACCGTAGAAGACATTAAAGAAGCTGATGAAATTTTTCTTACGAATGCCTTCCGGTTTGTGATGCCCGTTCACTATTTTGAAGGCGTGAGTTACAGCTCAGGCTATGTTGAAACCTTATACAGAAACGTGCAGCGGTTGTTGGCAGGAAGGGATGCATAACCATCCGGACGATGACGGGCTGCGTGATTGCAGCGGCATCCTTTTTTGCGAAGCGAAAAAGATATAGCGGAAAGCACGACGGCAACGTTGCTGAGCGGGTTATCGACAACAGCCCCAAAAAACACCGTCGGCTTTTCTCCTTTGAAGCAACGATATTCCGCTTACCTTTGCGGGCAAATTTTCACTCCACCGAAAAAAACAACTTGCCTGATATGAATTTATTCGATAAACAATCGACAGAATTTCAAAAGCGACACATTGGACCCGATGAGGTGCAAACCGCTGAAATGCTTGCTGCTGTTGGTATTGACACGATTGATGAATTGATTGATAAAGCGATTCCCGCCGCCATACGGCTTCAGCAACCACTCGACATTCCTGCTCCCTTAAGCGAATTCGAATACTTACAGGAACTAAAGGGCATTGCCGCAGAAAATAAGGTGTTTAAAACCTATATAGGACAAGGATATTACGGCACCATTACGCCCCCCGTTATTCAACGTAACCTCTTCGAAAATCCGGGATGGTACACACAATACACGCCTTATCAGGCCGAAATATCGCAGGGCCGCCTCGAAAGCCTGCTGAACTTTCAAACCATGGTGAGCGACCTCACCGGCCTGCCGATTGCCAACGCATCCCTGCTCGACGAAGGCACGGCCGCTGCCGAAGCTATGGCAATGTTTTATTACAACAACCGAAAAGGCAGCAGTCCGCGCAATCAGTTTTTTGTTGATGAAAACATATTCCCTCAAACCCTCGAAATACTGTACACACGTGCACTTCCCTTAAATATTAGCATCGTTGTAGGTAAGTATGAGGTAGAAGCCATTAACGAAAGTTATTTCGGTGCGTTGGTACAATATCCCGATAACAACGGCGGTATTGCCAACTATCGCTCCTTTATCGAAAAGGCACACGCGGCCGGTGTGTATGTGGCTATGGCAACCGACTTGCTTGCATTAACCTTGTTGGAAAGCCCGGGCGATTTAAATGCCGACGTTGCGTTGGGATCAGCTCAACGCTTTGGCGTACCCCTGGGATATGGCGGTCCTCACGCCGGTTTTTTTGCCACCACCGATGAGTTTAAAAGAAATATTCCCGGGCGAATTATCGGTGTCAGCACCGATGCGGCCGGCAATCGTGCATTAAGAATGGCGCTCCAAACGCGCGAACAGCACATTAAACGCGAGAAAGCCACTTCCAATATCTGTACTGCACAAGCTTTGCTCGCCAACATGGCTGCCATGTATGCGGTGTATCACGGCCCTGATGGTTTAAGGGACATTGCGCTGCGCATAAACCTGCTTACATACACACTCGCACAGTCCTTGAAGCAATTGGGTTTCGAAAACACAAACTCCGCTTTCTTCGATACGTTAAAAGTGGTTGCGGACGAGAAAGTTATCCGACCCATTGCAGAGCAAAACGAAATAAACTTCCGGTATTTCGAAGACGGACAACATGTCGGTATTTCTATTGATGAAACCACCACGCAGAAAGACGTGCTCGACATCGTATATGTTTTTGCACTTTCCAAAGGTCTCGACGAAGCAGAGATTGAATTCGACAGCGATGATGCGGCCCTCACATTCCCTGCCGGGCAAAAGCGAACATCGCAATATCTAACCCATCCGGTGTTTAATACGCACAGAAGCGAAAGCCAGATGATGCGCTATTTAAAGATGCTCGAAAACAAGGATCTTTCTCTCAACACCAGTATGATTTCTCTTGGAAGTTGTACGATGAAGTTGAACGCAGCCTCTGAAATGATTCCGCTAAGCTGGTCGGCTTTTTCCACCATTCATCCCTTCGTTCCCGCAAACCAGGCAGCGGGCTATTTAAAAGTGATTGAAGAATTAAGCCGCTACTTATGCGAAATCACTGCTTTTTCAGCTTGCAGCCTTCAGCCCAATTCCGGTGCACAGGGCGAATATGCGGGATTGTTAACCATTATGGCTTATCATAAAGCAAACAATCAGACGGCGCGTAACGTAGTGCTGATACCTATTTCAGCGCACGGCACCAATCCGGCGTCGGCGGTAATGGCGGGAATGAAGGTAGTTGTGGTAAAAAGCCTGGAGAATGGTTATATAGATATTGAAGACCTGAAGGAAAAAGCAACCCTGTATAAAGAAAGCCTTGCAGCAATGATGATCACGTATCCGTCTACTTATGGCGTGTACGAAGAAGATATAAAGGAAATCTGCGACATTGTGCACGCGTATGGCGGACAGATTTATATGGATGGCGCGAATATGAATGCGCAAGTGGGTTTAACTGCGCCCGGCGTTATTGGCGCTGATGTTTGCCATTTGAATTTACATAAAACTTTTGCCATTCCACATGGCGGTGGCGGACCGGGAATGGGCCCTATCTGTGTAGCCGCACACCTTGCAGACTATTTGCCCGGGCATTACATTTACCGGCATACAACCGGCTTCGAGGGCGCAGAACCTAAGGGTGGTGCAGTTAGCGCGGCGCCTTTCGGGTCGGCAAGCATTCTGCTGATCAGCTATGCGTACATTAAAATGCTGGGCCGCACGGGACTGCTCAAGGCAACTCACTACGCCATTTTAAACGCCAACTATATGAAGGCGCGGCTTGAAAAATATTTCGATGTATTGTACACCGGTATTAATGGTACCGCCGCACACGAGTTTATAGTGGATTTGCGTCCATTTAAAGCAACCGCCGGCGTGGAAGCGGAAGATGTAGCGAAGCGGTTAATGGACTACGGTTTCCATGCGCCTACAATGAGCTTTCCGGTACCGGGCACGATAATGATTGAGCCCACGGAAAGTGAAGACAAAGCAGAGCTTGACAGGTTTTGCGATGCGATGATTTCGATTTACCACGAGATAAAAGCAATTGAACAAGGCGAAACAGACAGAACCAACAACGTTTTAAAGAACGCACCGCATACCATGCAGGTTATATGCGGCAACGATTGGAGTTTTGATTACAGCAGAGAGCAGGCTGCTTTCCCGCTGGCGTATGTGCGTGCAAACAAGTTCTGGCCTTCGGTGAGCAGGATCAACAATACGTTTGGCGACAGAAATCTTATCTGCACCTGCGAGCCGGTGAGTGCTTATATGGAATAAACTGTTAGGTGATGCTGTAGAGGAGCTGTGGCGTTTGTTGCCACAGCTTTTTTTATACAGAATCGCGGCGGACAGATTGTAAATCATGAATCCGTCATGATGCAAAATGTGGTCTAAAAAAAGCAAAAATCTTTTTTCAAAGAATTGGATAATGCTTTTTCATTATAGATTTGCCGACATTTATTTTACGATGCCACGAGCAAAATTTCATCACTTTACATTTGCGCTTTCACTGCTGGCATTGTTGTTTTTTAATGTGTGCGCAGCATCGCCATTGTCGGAGGCAGGATTTCATTCACCTGTGCGCTCGGCACAATTGAATTTTGAAGAAGACAATGTTTGTGTAAGAAAGGATGACCGTTGTATAACGCGGGCCGAAGAAAAAGATCAGGCCGGTGCGGTTCAACCCACAACTTCCTTATCGGCATTTACGGCGCTGTCTGTCCGTACATTATCCGCCGTTCTGGCTACCGTTTGTCGTCCTAACTACTATTTGTTTTTGTTCCTTTATTACTTGTTTTAGTCGATTCGTTTTGACGCAAGCTGATATTATTTAAGAACAAAAGTTAAAATATGAAATGTCCTTCGTGCAATGAAACGCTGTTAATGACAGAACGCAATTCAATTGAAATAGATTATTGTCCAAAATGCAGAGGTGTTTGGCTCGATAAAGGTGAACTGGATAAAATGCTTCAGTTTGCCGAAAGAAGCGATGCGCCGATAAACCGCGATGCGCAACACGCCGGGCACCCCAAGAAAGACTTCTATAATGCTTATCCTAAAAAAAGAAAGTCGTTTCTCGGCGATCTTTTTGATTTTGACTAAGCCTCTTCAACCAAGATTTAAATACACATAAATGGAAATTATTATTCCCGATCTGGCAAACCCCGCCATCTGGATCAGCTTACTTACTCTGAGTTTTTTAGAGATTGTACTAGGCATCGACAACATTATTTTTATTTCGATTGTTGCCGGCAAGCTGCCCGAATCGAAGCAAAGAAGTGCCCGGAACCTTGGGCTGCTGCTCGCAATGTTTTTCCGGATTGCCCTTTTGTTTTCAATTACCTGGATTATCGGATTGAAAGAGCCGGTGTTTACTTTTTCCGGTATTGCGGGTGTAACTGAAACACCTTTCAGCCTCAGTTGGAAAGACATCATTCTGATTGCTGGTGGATTGTTTCTGATTGTAAAAAGCACGCTCGAAGTACATCATAAGCTGAAGGCGCCCGAGCAGAAAGAAGCCGGCATTTCTGCTAAGAAAGCCATGAGTTTTACATCGGTGATTGTGCAAATCATTTTAGTAGACGCTGTTTTTTCTTTCGACTCTATACTAACCGCCGTTGGTTTGGTGGATAATGTGCTCGTAATGATTGTGGCCGTTATTATTTCCATCGGCATTATGATGCTGTTTGCAGGGCCTGTAACCCGTATCATCAATCAACACCCTTCGCTGCAAATACTTGCACTTTCGTTTTTAGTGGTAATCGGTGTGGTGTTGGTGGCAGGCGGCTTTCATCAGGAAGTGAGCAAGAGCATTATTTATTCCTGCCTTGGGTTTTCGCTTGTAGTTGAGATGCTCAACATCCGCTTGCATAAGAATACAAAAAGTATCGAGTTAAACAAATAGCCCGCTTTAACCGTAAAAAAGCCGCAGTACGTTTTTTGTCTGCGGCTTTTCTTTACTTAAATTGTTTCTATCGTAGCTCGTATACCAGATATTCCCATGGCTGAAGGTTCAGCTTCGGCTTTTCGGTTTGCTTTGTAAATATATTGTATCTGTTGCCCGCAGCAGGTGCTGTAACAAACAAATAGCTTTGCGGTTTATCGGACAAGTTTGTAATTACAAGTACGTTCTTTCCGTTCTTCATTCTTTCAAAAGCGTAGATAGCTTCGTCGTTTGTAGTAGACAGTTTTTTAAAGGCAGCGTCGGCGGCAAGCGCTTCATTCGATTTTCTTAGTGCCAGCAGGGCAGCATAAAAATGAGCCCGCTTAAAGTGCTTAAACTGTATCGTGTCCTTATAAAAAAAGCTGAGGCTGTCGAGGTAAGGCTCTTCCTGTCCGCTGTAGATAAGTGGAATGGCGCTGTGCAAGGTTTGTGTAAGTACGGCAAAAGGTGCATGCGAGCCGCCGGGCATGGTTTCGTAGTCGGCCTTGTTCCAACTATTCTCATCGTGATTGCTGGTAAAATACATTTGCAGCGAACCGGAAGGGTAGGTCTGATCAATCTTCCTCAATACACTATCAAGCGCATAAGCCGGTGTCAGCCCTTTTCTAACCTGAATCATTTTGTGGAACATTTCCCAGGGGTAGGTAGCATTAAATCCGGCCAGATGAAGCCAGCTTTCGTTTCCTTCTGCAAGCATAAAAATATCCGGTTTCGTTTTCTTCAACTCTGCAATACATCTTTCCCAAAAAAACTGTGGCACTTCGGCGGCAACATCGCATCTGAATCCGTCGATGCCGGTTTCTTTCACCCAAAACTGCATAGATGCAATCATGCTGTCGGCCATTTCGCGATTGTGGTAATTCAATTTCCTCACATCCGTCCAGTCGAAAGGCGCAATCAATTCACCTTTATCGTTTTTTGAGTAGAACTGCGGATGCGTTGTAAGCCATTTGTTATCGGCTCCGCTGTGGTTAGGCACCCAGTCTATAATCACTTTCATACCCATGCTGTGTGCAGCTTTCACAAGGTTTTTCCAGTCGTTCAAACTTCCGTATTCAGGGTTAACCGCGGTAAAATCGGCTACTGCATAATAGCTTCCCAATGTTCCTTTGCGGTCCGTCAGGCTTATCGGATGTATCGGCATAAACCACAACGTTTGCACGCCCATTGCTTTTAAACGAGGCAAGTGTTTTTGAAAGGCTTTAAAAGTGCCCTCGGGCGTGTATTGACGGGTGTTCACTTCGTAAATATTGCCCTGCATTATCCACGACGGATGCTGCATGGGCACCGAATACGTTGTTTGTGCCGAGGCGTAAAATGCGCAGAACAAAGAAACAAGTAACATCAAACGATTTATCATAACAGCAAAGGTTTTATACAAAGAAATAGATAACTGCGAACAAAAAGCGCGTAAACTGATATTTGTTGTTGTATTAAAACAAAAATAATAGATTGCCGCCCTAAAACGATTGCTCTGAATGCGAAAAGTTGTTATCATCGGCGGTGGAATCGCCGGCCTCGCTGCTGCCAAAAGTTTTATCGATATTGGATGGCGGGCCGTTGTATGTGAACGGGCCGAACGCTTTCTTGAAATAGGACTTGGTTTCATTATCATGCCGAATGGCCTTGCTGCGCTGAACGAAGTGGGTGCCGGCGCTTATGTACATAAACATGGACGTCCGCTGCAAAAGGTGCGGTTAAGAAAGAAAAATGGCGACACGCTGAAAGAGGAGTCGCTCGAAAACGTACTCGCCGTAAAACGATCAACCTGTATTGATGCGCTGAGGCTATTGTTGCCCGGCGACAGCATTAAAACAGGAAGAGATTTCTCGCATTATGAATATGACGACAGCGGGAAAATTATTGCGGCAGTGTTTAAAAACGGTCACAAAGAGTACGGCGATGTTTTTATTGCCGCTGATGGGGCGAATTCGAGATCGAGAGCACTCTTTTTTCCGGATCATACCATTCGGGTTACACAAATTGAAGAGCTCGTAGGTATTGCAGATGCTCCGGACTTGGTGGAAGAACTTGGCGATGGGTTACTGAAAACAATTTCTGCCGACGAGCAGCTTTCGATCGGCTTACTGCCTTGTAACAGCACGCAGGTTATCTGGTACATTCAACACAATACAGCGCTGCACTCGCTGAAAGACTCGGGTAAAGAAGCCAAGCGCGCTTTTGCGAACAAGCTTGTAAACGGATGGCCTCAACCGGTGCAGCAGGCGCTCGATGCCACCAATTTTGACCTTGCTTTTTTATGGAAGACAAAGGACATGGATCTGCTTCCGGCGTTCCACTATAAAAATGCTGTGCTGATAGGAGATGCCGCGCATCTGGCGCTGCCGTTTACCAGCCAGGGAACAAACAGCGCCCTTAATGATGCACTCGTTTTAAGCAGGCTGTTCAACAGCTATCCTTCACTTTCAGATGAAGAAGTGTTTACCTTGTTTTATAATGAAAGAAAAGAAAGTTTGAAAAGTTATATTCAGTTTGGACGCGAGCTGGAAGAAATTTTTACCCATCCCGAAAAAATGAAACAATCACCTATACCGCTTGCCAAATAATGAGTAAACACCTGGTTTTCGACGATTCGCAAATTAACCTCTCCGCTTTGCGGAAGCGCGCATACAATCTTAGATGGGCAACACAACCTGAAGATGTGATTCCGCTCACGGCCGCTGATCCCGATTTTATGGCCGCGCCCGAAATTGTAAACGCCATTCAACAATACGCTGCCAGGGGCACGTTTTCTTACGGCCCCGCCGAAGGATTGCCCGAGTTTCGGGCGGCAATTGTGAATTTTCTTTCCGAAAAAAGAAACATCGTCACTGATGCACAAAAAGTACTTCCTGTTGACAGCGCTGCGCAGGGAATGATGATTGCGGCGCGATATTGCCTTCAGCCCGGCGATGAAGCTATCGTTTTTGATCCCGTAGATTTTCTTTTTAAAACATCGGTAGAAAATGCGGGCGCCACCACCGTGTTGTTTCCCATTGATGTAAAAACAGGAATAGTAAATATTGATTTGCTGCGATCGCTCATCACTCCAAAAACAAAAATGCTATGTATCTGCAATCCGCTTAATCCATCGGGAAAAGTTTTTACAAAATCGGAACTTGAAGTGTTCGGAAACATAGCGGTTGAAAACGATTTATGGATTATGAGCGATGAGATATGGAGCGATATTGTGTATCCCGGCAACCATTTTACGAGTATAGCATCCATCAGCAAAGAAATTGCTGAGCACACCATTACCGTTTACGGATTCAGCAAAAGCTACGGACTGGCGGGTTTGCGCATTGGATATGTAGTGGCACCCAGCGATTTGGTGTACGAGGGATTGTTGGAAACATCGCAGATGAAAACAACGGCTTACGGCATTTCAACGGTGTCGCAAATTGCCGGAACGGCTGCCTATAACGAAGCCTTTTACTGGGTTACTGCTTTTTTGGAGCACTTAGAAAAGATGCGCAACATGGTTGTTTCACGTTTAAATAAGATGAAGGGCGTTAGCTGTCATCTTCCACAGGGCTGTTATGTTGTTTTTCCTGACATCCGACAAACCGGTAAGTCGTCCGTTTTTATTGCCGATTACCTGCTGAAAGAGGCTCGTGTAGCCGTTGTGCCGGGCGCGGCAAAATGGTTTGGCCCCGGAGCAGAAGGGCACATCAGACTTTGTTTTGCCACCTCTGAAACGATCCTCACAGAAGCCCTGAACCGCATGGAGGCTGCGTTTGAAAAATTATAGAACGGTTTGCCCGGCGGTCGCCGAACATTTAAACGCATCTTGTTGTTCGGTTAAACATTCAGTAGTTACCTTTGCAGCCATAATTTTTAGCTTATGTCTCAGATCATGCAACAATTAAAAGAAGCTGCCGACTATATTCAGTCGCAGTACAGCGAACAGCCGAAAGTTGGAATCGTTTTAGGAAGCGGACTTGGCAACCTTGTAAATGTTATTAAAGTAGAAAAAGAAATTCATTATAGCGATATTCCTCATTTTCCTGTGTCTACGGTTGTTGGGCACAGCGGAAAGTTGTTGTTGGGCGAGCTCGGCGGTAAAAAAGTTTTGGTGATGGCCGGCCGTTTTCATTATTACGAAGGCTATTCTTCCACACAAACAACCTTTCCCATCCGAGTAATGAAAATGTTGGGAATAAACACCGTTTTGCTTTCGAATGCTGCCGGTGGTGTAAGGGCGGATTTTAAAGTGGGCGACCTCATGCTCATTAACGATCATATCAGTTTCTTTACGCCAAATCCGCTCATCGGTAAGAATGAAGATGAACTCGGCACCCGCTTTCCAGATATGAGTGAACCTTACAGCAAAGAACTGCTCGATAAAGCAAAAGCGATAGGGAAGGAAAACGGATTCGACTTAAAAGAAGGAGTGTATGTTGCGGTTACCGGCCCTACGTTTGAAACCCATGCAGAATATCGCCTGATTAAAACGATTGGTGCAGATGCGGTGGGAATGAGTACCGTTCAGGAAACCATTACGGCAGTTCATGCAGGCATGAAAGTGTTTGCCGTAAGCGTAATCACCGATTTAGGAATTCGTGAGGACAATTCTGTTATTACGCACGAAGAAGTATTGATGGCGGCTAAAGAGGCCGAACCCAAGCTCACAAAGATTTTTACAGAGCTGGTAGCATCTGTATAATAAATTTATCCAAAAATGTAGAAGGCAGTCTGAGGGCTGCCTTTTTTAAATAGATTTGATTTTTTCGTTGCCGATGATTCGTTTTATTGCCCTCGTTACATTTTTGTTTCTCACCGCGCTGGTTGCCACAACGGCTGCCGCTCAAGAAAGGATAAAACGCGATCCCACTGTGCCGGTTTCGGGAATGGGAACTCACCCCGGCAGCACCGCTCCGCCACAGCGTAAAAGTGCCGATACCACCTTACGACACCGCGATGGCACGGAAGACTCAATCACCATTTACTATCGCTATCTCGACAGCAACAAACTGCACCTTCCCGACACCACACTCAACGACATTGATCTCTACTTCCCGCTGCCATTTACGAGCTATCATCTCGGTAATCTCGGAAACGCCGCCAACAGTTATTTGTTTAGTCCGATAATGAAACCCGGATTCGATGCCGGCTTTCATGCCTACGACGCCTATCGTTATACAATTGAAAAAACAAAGTTTTACGAAACCACCCGCCCCTTCACCGAAATGGATTATACCATTGGCAGCAAAGGGCAACAAATCATTGAAATCACTCACACTCAAAACCGCACGAGCAACCTAAACTTCGGCTTCAACTACCGCTTCATCAACTCGTTTGGCAACTTCCGGAACCAAAATTCAAGTCATAACAACATTCGCTTTAATCTCGCTTATCAAAGTCCCAATAAACGATATCATTTTTATGGCATTTTCATCAACAACAAACTGAAATCGTCCGAAAATGGCGGATTGGTAAACGCGTCTTTACTCGACAGTTTAAAACTCAGCGATCCGATTGAAATTCCGGCGAGGCTCGGTAACAGCGGAACAACACTGTCGCGCAATTTTTTTAATACCAATGTGAGCACCGGAACTATTTATAACGAGTCGATGCTTATGATTCGCAATCAGTACGACTTCGGGCAAAAAGATTCGTTGGTGAAGGATACTGTTGTTTACCGCCTTTTTTATCCGCGCTTCCGGCTTCAGCATACCCTCAACTATTCTTCTTCCACCTATAGTTTCGAAGATGTGTATGCCGCCGATTCGAATTATAGGAAGTATTTTGGATACAAAGGGCTCGCTGCCTCCGATACGGTTGTGTTTCGCGATAAGTGGCAACAGATCAACAACGAGTTTACACTCATTTCTTTTCCGGAAAAAAACAATCCTAACCAATTCATAAAGCTTGGTGCCGGCCTCGATTTGATTTATGGAACACTTGACACCGGGTCATCCAAAATCAATTATTCCGAAGTTTATTTATTGGGAGAGTATCGCAATCTTACGCGCAACAAAAAATGGGATATCAATCTTCAGGGCAGGCTTTACACAGCCGGCGGTTATGCGGGCGACTATGCCGCGTCTGTTGAGCTGCAACGTACGCTCGGATCAGCATTCGGGTATTTTTCTTTAGGCGCAAGAAACATCAATCGAACACCGTCGTTCGTGTTCGATCCGCAGAGCGCTTTTCCTTTAACCGGAGCCGCCATTGGCGGAAAAGAAAACATCAGCCACATCTTTTCATCGGTTTATCTTTCTGCTTTAAAACTGAAACTTTCCGGCGACTATTATCTGCTCGCCAACTACGCTTACTTCGATTCTTTTTATCACGCTGCGCAGTCATCTGCTTTATTTCATGTGCTGAAGGTTGGTGCAGAGAAAAGGGTGCGCTTATTGAAAAATGTAAACTGGTACATAGAGGCTTTCGTGCAACAAACAACAGCCAACGCGCCTGTTAACCTTCCGTTTTTCTTTACAAGAAACCGGGTGGTGTGGGAAGGAAAAGCGTTTAAAAATTTGCGATGGGCAACAGGTTTTGAGGTGCGATACCATACCGCTTATAAAGCGGCCGGATACTCGCCTTTAACCGGACAGTTTATTTATCAGGACCACTGGACGGCGCGCAACCGGCCGGATGTGCATTACTTTTTACATTTCCAAATAACAAAGTTTCGTGGATTTATAAGGCTTCAAAATTTAAATACGTTTACGCTGTCGGGCAATAAAAGCGGGTTTAAAGAACGGAACTTTCGGGCTGAGTATTATCCCGATGAAGCCTTGTGGCTCCGGGTGGGCATTTTCTGGAAATTCATTAATTAACCGATGGTAAAAACTAACATTTCGCTTAACATCAACCTTCTATTTTTGTAATCTCTAAATCGAAATCATGGGCTGGATAATCTTTATCATATATGTAGTGGGCTGGCATATCGGCATCTACCTTCTTTTTAAAAAAGCCGGTTTTAAAGATCCGTGGAAAGGATTCATTCCATTTTACAATACCTGGATTATTGCACAGCACTGCGGCATTAAGAAATGGTGGTTCTGGCTCCAGCTTATACCGATTGCCGGACAGTTTATCACAATCTGGATGACGATTATTTTCGTGATGCACTTTGGAAAATTTTCATTATTGGATCATATTCTAACTGTCTTCGTTCCGTTTGTTTACCTCCCTTATCTTTCAACTTCCGGTGATGCAAGATGGATAGGGCATGAGGGTGTGAAAAGATATAAGAAATCAACCGTGAGAGAATGGATTGACGCCCTGGTGTTTGCCGTGGTTGCTGCCACACTTATCCGCACCTTTGTTTTTGAAGCATACACGATTCCCACCGGGAGTATGGAAAAAACTTTGCTGATAAACGACTTTCTGGTTGTAAGTAAAATGAGTTACGGCGCCCGTTTGCCTGTTACACCGCTTAGCTTTCCGTTCGTGCACAACACCATGCCCCTGTCAACAACCACGCTCTCGTATCTAAAGTGGATACAACTCCCATATAAACGCCTTGCAGGCTTCGGACACGTGAAAAGAAATGATGTGGTGGTATTTAATTTTCCTGCCGGCGACACCATCATCAACCTTCCCGGCTACGGATCATTTCGCACCTATTACGATGTGCTTCGTTACGAATTCAACGGCGACCGCGAAGCGCTAAAAGATCATTATCCTGTGATTGTGCATCCGATGGACAAAACCGACAATTACATTAAGCGGTGTGTGGGTATGCCCGGCGATGTGCTGTCCATTAAGAACGGTGTTTTGTATGTAAACGAGAAGCCCGGTTTTCATCCACCCGGCCTCGAAAAGGAATACCTCGTTAAGATGAACGGTAAATCGTTGTCGGAAGAATTTTTAAAAAACGAATTGGGGATAGATTTGGAAGCAGATGAAAACGGAAATCTTGCCGATCCGGAACAGAACATCGTTCAGCTGAACGAACCGGGAAGCTATATCATTAACTGCACCGAACAGGGCTATCAGAATTTAAAGAAGATAGAAGGAATAAGCGTGGAACCCTTTATTGATAACAATGTGGGGCCTTTGTTTCCGCAAGATCCTCAGCATTTTCCATGGACGGTCGACAATTTCGGTCCCGTTCGTGTGCCCGCAAAAGGCGACATTATACAACTGTCGCAGAAGAATATTGCGATGTACCGGCGCTTAATCACAAACTATGAGGAGAATACCCTTGAAGAACGCGACGGCAAATTCTTCATTAATGGAAAAGAAACTTCAGCCTATCAAGTAAAGCAGAACTATTATTGGATGATGGGGGATAACCGCCACCGGAGTCAGGACAGCCGTTACTGGGGCTTTGTTCCGGAAACCCATATTGTAGGAAAAGCCAGCCTGATATTCTTTAGCTGGAAAAACGGGCCTCGCTTTAGTCGCATCTTCAGCAGCATTAAATAGCGCCAATGGTTTTAACATTGTTAAAAAGAATTAATTGTACTTTTGCCCGTTCATTAAAAAGCGCAGCTTATTAAGTTAAGTCCTAAAACCTCTTAATATGGCTTTGAAGAAAATTTTATCGGTTACACTTGCATTTGCTTTGGTGTTTAGCGCACAGTCAGTTTTATCGGGTTACAAACCCATTGAAGAACTGACGGGAACAGCCAGCTTTTACAGCAAGAATCTGGAAGGAAGCAAAACAGCTACAGGCGAAGTTTTTTCGAACACGAATTATACGGCTGCCAGCAACTTTTTTAAGTTGAACACCTGGGTTAAAGTAACCAATCTTAAAAATTTGAAGACGGTAATTGTCCGCATCAACGACCGCATGCATCCGAAGATGGCGAAAAAAGGACGCGTTATCGACCTGAGCCGTTCGGCAGCTGTAGACATTGCAATGCTTCATCATGGCCTTGCAAAAGTGAAACTTGAAGTAGTCGATGATCCGCTCGATAACAATGAGATAGACTAAAGTTTAATAACAGTATTTTGAAATGGCAGCTTTTGGCTGCCATTTTTTATTTCGGTAATTCTATTATTTTTGCGGATAAACTAAAGAGATTTATGAGAAAATTTATGGCAGCATTGCTATTCGTTTGCATAGCAGTGGGTGCAAATGCACAAAACGAAAATAAAACATCAGCTTACAAAAAGCGGCCAACCTTTGCGTTAAACGTTGTTCTCAACGATTTTAAAACCGCTGAGCAAATCCGCAGCACTTCTCTTTCCAGCGTTTTAAACAATAATAAGTGGGCTAAAGTATCCGAAATGGGCATGGGCGTGGGCTTACAATATCTTAAAGGATTAAGCAACCACTTCGATTTTTCTACCCGGTTGGATGTTTCTGTAAGCGATTACAAATACCGCAACGACAATCAAATGTTGAAGGATAAATTTCTTGTGGAGTGGGATGCAAGTGTTAGAGGAAAATTTTTAGACGATCGTTATTTAATAACGCCTTACGTATCGGCCGGTGTTGGTGCCAGCATGTTCCAAAACCGTTTTGGCGCTTTTGTTCCCCTTGGTGGCGGCTTGCAGTTTAGCCTTGGACAAGGCGATGCCTTCATCTTTACCGATGTTCAATACCGTGTTCCGGTAACCAACTGGGTTAACTACCACTTAAATTATTCAATTGGTGTAGGCGGTGCCCTAACCGAAAAGAAAACTGCAGTTGTTGCGCCTCCTCCGCCTCCTCCTGTTGTTGAAAAAGATACAGACGGCGATGGCATTGTTGATAGTAAAGACAAATGTCCGACAGTTCCCGGTGTGGCAAAATACGATGGCTGCCCCATTCCTGATACAGATGGTGACGGTATTAATGATGAAGAAGACAAATGTCCGACTGTTCCCGGCCTTGCGAAATATCAGGGTTGTCCGATTCCTGACACGGATGGCGATGGAATCAACGACGAAGAAGATAAATGTCCTACTGTAAAAGGCCTTGCGAAATATCATGGCTGTCCGATTCCGGATACGGATGGTGATGGTGTAAACGATGAAGAAGACAGATGCCCAACCGAAGCAGGCCCGGCGTCCAACTTTGGATGTCCTACCAAAGCACAGAAGCATCAGGCAAAAGTAGATACGGCTGCTACGAAAATTTTCTTTGCAACCGGAAGCGCCACGCTACTCAAAAAGTCTTACACTTCTTTGAATGAAGTGGCTAAACTGTTAAAAGATAATGCTGATTTAATGATTGAAGTTTCGGGTCATACGGATAACACCGGAACCGATAAAATCAACAATCGTCTTTCGCAGTCACGCGCAGATGCCGTTGCCAAATACCTAAAATCGAAAGGCGCTAAAGCAGCACAAATTTCATCTAAAGGCTATGGGTCAACACAGCCCATTGCCGACAACAGCACTGCGGAAGGCAAAGCCAAAAACCGCAGGGTAGAACTAAAACTCGTTGATAAGTAACATTACGCTGTTACTTCAAAAGACCGCTGCCAGGCGGTCTTTTTTTGTTTGGGCGCGTAAAAAATCTTCATATTTGTATCGATAATTCCCTTGCATGAAGCAACTCTTCACTCTGCTAACACTGCTCGTTTTTAAAGTGTCTCTTTCGCAAACAACCATCGATGGAAAAATTTCAGACACCAAAGGGCGACCTGTAATTGCTGCTTCGGTAAACATTAAGGGAAGCTACGACGGCACCATTTCGGATTCTTCGGGCAACTATTCCTTCGAAACTTTTGAAACAGGAAAGCAAATAATAGTGGTAACTTCTGTTGGTTATAACACCGTGGAAACAGAAGTGGTGATAGCCAATAAACGCACCACCGTAAATGTTATTTTGAAGGAGAAGCGTAACGAACTGCAAGCTGTAGTAGTTACGGCAGGTGCATTTGCGGCGGGCGACGGAAAGCGGGCCAGCACCGTGTTGAACACACTCGACATCCTGACTGTAGGTGGTGGGAATGCCGATATTACAACTGCCGTAAAAACATTGCCGGGCGCGCAACAGGTTGGCGAATCGGAAGGGCTGTTTGTACGCGGAGGTGAAGGCTACGAAACGAAACAGTTCATCGACGGAACGATGGTGGACCATCCGTATTTTTCCGGGAGCCCGAATGTGGCTACGCGAGGGCGCTTTAATCCTGCGCTGTTTAGAGAAACCGTATTTGCAGCCGGCGGATACTCTGCTCTGTACGGGCAGGCGCTTTCCTCTGCTTTAATTTTGGAAACGGTTGATATGCCGGAGAAAACGGAAGCATCCATCGGAGTGTCGCCACTTTTTTTGAGCGCAGGATATCAAAGCGTATCACGGAAAAAAAACTTTTCCTGGGGCATGCATTATGCTTACACAAACGTGAAATTGTATTTCGAGCTTGTTAAGCAGCGCCAGGAGTATTTTCAATCGCCGGAATTCCACAACCTCGAAACCAATTTCCGGTGGCGGACTAAAAACGGCATCATTAAATTTTACAGCCTTCTCGGCAAAAGTAAGTTGGGAGTTAAGGACCCGGACATCGACAGTCTTGATTTAAAGAATGTATTCGCGATCGAAAATTTCAACTGGTACAATAACATAAGCTGGCGCGAAAACTGGGGCGGCGGCTGGAAAACCAGTCTGGGGCTTGGTTTCAGCTACAATAGCGACAGGATGAGTGGCGCATTGGAAACCCCTCAAGGTAACAAAGTGTTGTTGCCGGGCATGCCATGGGAATCGAAAAATTTTACACTCGACAAAACTGAAACCCTCGTACAAATAAAACCGGTAATCGAGAAAAAACTTGATGCGCTGAATGTTTTTCGTCTGGGCGGTGAGTTATGGATAGCATCAGATAAACCGGTATTTAATGATTCAGCCTATCCACTTCGCGACCACCTTGCTGCTGCCTTCGCCGAAACGGACATCTACCTGAACAACGACATCGCCTTAAAAATTGGCGGGCGATATGAATATTCTTCACTCCTGAAAAAAGGCAATGTTGCACCGAGGGTAGCGTTGGCATGGCAGTTCAATAAGGTGCATCAGCTATCTGCTGCTTACGGCATTTTCTATCAAAAACCCGAAAATAAATACCTGTACTTCCGGCAACCGTTAGCCTTCATGAAATCCACCCATTATATTCTCAACTACCAACGAAAACTGGCCGGGCGCATTGCCCGGATTGAAGCCTTTTATAAACAATATAATCATCTGATCAGGCAAACCAATTTCACCGGTTACAACAACGGCGGCGATGGTTATGCGCAGGGTGTGGAGCTGTTTTGGCGCGATAAAAAAAGTGTGCGCAATTTCGACTATTGGATTAGTTATTCTTATCTTGATACCAAACGCGATTATCTGAATTTCCCTTATTCTATTCACCCAAATTTTGCCGCCGCTCATACGCTGTCCGTGGTGCTGAAGCGATTTTTCTTACCCATAAAAACCGGCTTCAATTTTACCTATAGTTTTGCTACCGGCCGCCCTTACTACGATATTCGCTACAACACCGCAACTGCTCAATATGATATTGCTGACGAAGGCCGTACAACGCCATTCAGTAATCTTGGATTCAGCCTCAATTACGTGCCGTCCGCTGGAAATCCGAAAGCCAAAACCTTTCTTGTTCTCGTTGCCAGCGTATCGAATGTTTTAGGACATGATCAGGTGTACAACTATCAATATTCGTATAACGGAAAATACCGCGAGCCCATCAAGCCGCCGGCGCCCCGATTTTTCTTCATCGGGCTTTTTGTTAACTGGGGTATCGACCGGACGCAGGAAATTATCGACTCTAATTTATAACCATAAAAAATGCAAAAAATGATACGATCACTTTTATTGATGATGCTTCTTACCGGCGCAACAGCGTCGTTTGGGCAGTCGGAAAAATATAACGACGCGATGACGAACTATCTGCAACAACTGTCGGATGCAAAAACCACGCAGGACTATCAAAAGTTGAGTGCCGCCTTCGAACGGGTGGCAACAGCGGAAAAAACTTTATGGCTTCCGTATTATTATGCAGCCTATTCACTCGCCATGGCCGGTTGGACAGACGCGAATTTGGATAAGGATGCAAACGCAAAAAAAGGCAAAGCGCTGGTAGCTGCTGCACTTGCTTTAAGCGACAATGCCGAAATATATGCGCTAACTTATATGTTTGCAACGCAGCAAATGCTCGTGGATCCGCCTTCGCGATATATGACATTTGGACAAGAAGCCGCTGCTGCACTGGAAAAAGGATTAAAGATGCAACCCGACAATCCGAGGCTTAATTATTTAAAAGGAATGGCGCTCGTAAATACCCCTGAAGCTTTCGGCGGTGGAAAACAAAAGGGAAAACTTGTTCTGGAGGCGGCAGTTAAATTTTACGAAGCCGAGGAAGTGAAACCATTACATCCTTCGTGGGGAAAGCAACAAGCTGTAGAAGCATTGAACAAAATAGAGTGATTCTTCCATCTGAATCGTTCGCTAATTCATACATTGCAGTTGTCAAAACCAGGCTATGGCTTTAAGTAGAATTTGGGCGGCTTTCATCATCATTGCGGTGCTCGTTGCAGGCTTCCGCCTTATCCAAGGCGACGACGCTATTTTTTCCCGAATGGTGGTTGGAAAATCATCCGACAAGTACGACAGCATTTTTTACATCGGCGTCGGAAACCCGCTCCGGCAGGGTCTTTCAAACAATTATTCGGAATTTTTGGAAGGCTACGGATATTTCAAAACCTCCGACCTGCATAAAGCGTCTATCATCCTTACCAGCGATTTACAGGACGACTCTGTTCGTTTATTGTTGTCTGCCAACACCAAACTGCGCGCTTCTACCTACGTGGGCATTCAGTCGTCCTTAAAGCGACATGTGGACGGAGTTATAGAAACGGCGAAAAATGCGGTTATCGACATCATTATACCGCTTATTGGTATCATGGCGTTGTTTATGGGATTTCTGGCCATCGCTGAAGCAGCAGGTGGTATCAGGTTTTTGTCGCGTATCATCGCTCCATTCTTCTCTAAAGTTTTTCCCGAAATTCCGAAAGGGCACGAATCGATTGGTCACATGATGATGAACTTTTCGGCCAACTTGCTAAACCTCGACAATGCCGCCACACCCTTTGGTTTAAAGGCGATGGAGAGCCTCCAAACCCTCAATCCAAGTAAGGAAGTAGCCTCCAATTCGCAGATAATGTTTCTTGCGCTGCATGCATCCGGATTAACTTTGATTCCCGTTACTATTATCGCTTTCCGGAGTGGTCTTGGAGCAGCAAATCCTACCGACATTTTTATTCCCTGCCTTATTGCAACTTTTGCTGCTACCATGGCGGCACTCATCATCGTTTCATTCAAACAAAAAATAAACTTATTGCAGCCGGTTGTGCTGCTATGGATTTTGGGCGCATCGGCATTGATTGCACTCCTTGTTTGGTACGTTACACATCTGAATGTTTCGCAGGCCGGCATCTTTTCCGCAACACTCAGCAATGGCATCATACTGTTTTTGTTCTTCATTATCGTAATGGGCGGACTATATAAAAAGATAGATTTGTTTGGCGCTTTTGTAGAAGGAGCGAAGGGTGGTTTCGACACCGCAATAAAAATCATTCCTTACATCGTTGGTATGCTCATCGCCATTAGTATGCTCCGCACCAGTGGCACTTTTGACGTAGTGATAAACGGTGCAAAAGATCTGGCTGCGCTTTTAGGTGCCGATACCCGTTTTGTTGACGGACTGCCTACCGCACTTATTAAACCCATGACGGGAAGCGGCGCCAGAGGAATGATGCTGGATACCATGAAAACTTTCGGCCCCGATTCGTTTGCCGGCAGGCTTGCATGTATCCTTCAAGGTTCGTCGGATACAACCATGTATGTTGTAGCCGTTTACTTTGGAGCAGTGGCCATTAAAAACACACGGTATGCAATCGGCGCCATGCTGCTCGCCGACCTTGTCGGCATTATCACATCGGTGTTATTATGCTATGCCTTTTTTGGTTAAAAACGAAACCCTAAAAGTTTTTAAACAAGGGCTGAGAAACAATTTATTTATACTTTTTAGTATAAATAGAGATACTTTTGCAAAATGAAATCAGAAACTGTTACAACCACATCTGAAACAGAAGAACTTGACCCGATTCAGGAGCATGTTCAAAGCGAATATAAATATGGATTTGTTACTGAAATTGAAGCCGATGAAGCTCCGCTGGGATTGAATGAAGATATTATCCGGTTTATCTCTGCAAAAAAGAATGAACCTGAGTGGATGGTAGAATGGCGCTTAAAAGCTTTTGCGCAGTGGCAGAAGATGAAGGAGCCTCACCATTGGCCCAATCTGGATTATGAACCGATCGATTATCAGTCAATCAAATATTATTCTGCACCCAAACAAAAAATCAATCCAAAAAGTCTGGATGAAATTGATCCCGAGTTGAAGCGGACTTTTGATAAGCTGGGTATTTCGTTGTCGGAACAGAAACGTCTTACCGGCGTTGCGGTGGATGCGGTGATAGACAGTGTTTCGATAGCCACCACTTTTAAAGAGCAGCTTGCCGAACAGGGGATTATTTTTTGTTCTATCAGCGAAGCGATAAGAGAGCATCCCGAATTAATAAAAAAATATATGAGTTCTGTGGTGCCCGTGTCGGATAACTTTTTTGCGGCCCTGAACTCGGCTGTTTTTACCGACGGTTCCTTTGTTTATGTACCGAAAGGTGTTCGCTGTCCAATGGAGCTGAGCACCTACTTCCGAATCAACGCAGAAAACACCGGTCAGTTCGAACGCACACTTATCATTGCAGACGAAGGCAGCTATGTATCGTATTTGGAAGGATGCACAGCGCCTATGCGTGATGAAAACCAGCTCCATGCTGCTGTTGTGGAACTGATTGCGCTGGAGAATGCAGAAATTAAATATTCTACTGTTCAGAACTGGTTTCCCGGCGATAAGAATGGTGTAGGAGGTATTTACAACTTTGTAACGAAGCGTGGTATTTGTCTTGGCAATAACGCTAAAATATCTTGGGCTCAGGTGGAAACAGGAAGCGCCATTACCTGGAAGTATCCGAGCGTTATTTTAAAGGGTGATAATTCTATTGGCGAATTTTATTCTGTGGCCGTTACTAACCATCATCAGCAGGCAGATACCGGCACTAAAATGATGCATCTGGGTAAAAACACCAAAAGCCGTATTGTATCCAAGGGCATATCAGCCGGCGTGAGCAACAATAGCTACCGCGGCCTTGTTCATGTGGGAAAGAATGCCTCTGGAGCGAGAAATTTTTCGCAGTGCGACTCGCTGCTTCTTGGCGATAAATGCGGCGCACATACCTTTCCCTATATTGAAGTAAAGAACAACACGGCTATTGTGGAGCACGAAGCCACCACTTCCAAAATTGGAGAAGATCAGATATTTTATTGCAACCAGCGCGGAATTGATACCGAAACGGCTGTGGCATTAATTGTAAACGGATTTGCCAAAGAAGTAATGAGCCAGATGCCGATGGAGTTTGCTGTTGAGGCGCAGAAGCTTTTGGCAATCAGTTTAGAAGGCAGCGTTGGATAATCAATTATTTTAAATACAAACAATCAGTATGTTATCTATAAAAAATTTAGAAGCAGGCATCGAAGGAAAACAAATATTAAAAGGAATTAATTTAGAAATTAAGCCGGGCGAAGTACATGCCATTATGGGGCCTAACGGCTCCGGTAAAAGCACCCTGTCATCCGTTTTGGCGGGGCGTGAAGACTTTGAAGTAACCGGTGGTGAGGTGAGCTTTTTAGGAAAAAACTTACTCGAACTTTCTCCCGAAGAAAGGGCAGGCGAAGGCATCTTTCTTGCTTTCCAGTATCCTGTTGAAATTCCGGGCTTAACTACCACCAATTTTATTAAAACAGCAGTAAACCAAATAAGAAAATATCGCGGTCTCGAAGCCTACGATTCCGTACAGTTTTTAAAATTGATGCGTGAAAAAATGGGACTGGTAGAAATCAATCAGTCGCTGCTCAGCCGTTCGTTGAACGAGGGCTTTTCCGGAGGCGAAAAAAAGCGGAATGAAATTTTTCAGATGGCCATGCTGGAGCCAAAACTGGCTATTCTGGACGAAACCGATTCAGGGCTCGACATCGACGCCATTCGTATCGTATCTAACGGTGTAAACAAGTTGCGGTCTTCGGATAATGCCGTTTTGCTTGTTACACACTATCAGCGTTTGCTCGACTATATCGTACCCGATTACGTTCACGTGCTATACGATGGACGGATTGTGAAATCAGGACCAAAAGAACTGGCTCTTGAACTGGAAGAAAAAGGATACGATTTTATTAAAAATGAAGTGATGGCTTCCAATGAAGCTTAGTTTTTATGAAAACAATTGAAAATTTAAAACAGCATTTCTCACATCTGCAAAGTAAAAATGGCTCAAGCGCACTCACTCAGGTGGAAACTTCTGCGTTTGCGAATTTTGAACGGCTCGGCATTCCTACACTCCGGCATGAGGAATGGAAATACACACGTATTGCTTCTTTGTTTAACAATGAATACATTTTTGCACAGAAGGAGCAGCCGGTAAATGTTTCGAAGGAGCTTTTGGAAGAAGTAGAAATTTCCGGAGCTAGGGAAATCAACGAATTGGTGTTTGTAAACGGCATTTTTAACCCGTCGCTTTCGGTGGTGTATTCTGATGAGCTCATCATCCACTCGCTTGAAGAGGCGGCTAAAAATGAGTTTGCAAAAGTTGTGGATGAACACCTGAATCACAGTGCAAAGTACATTCAGGATGGGGTGCATGCTTTAAATACCGCGTTTTTGCAGAACGGCATTTTTATCGCCGTGAAGCAAAACAAAGTAGTGGAACATCCGGTTTACATTTACAATATTCTTGATTCTTCTGCCGGCAATATCTTCTCTCAGCCGCGCACCCTCATTCATGTAGGCAAGAACGCGGAAATAAAGTTTGCAGAAAGCTTTACCACTATCGGTGCGAACGAATCGCTTACAAGCAGGGTAGCCGAGGTTATTGTGGAGGAGAACGCAAACGTCGAATACTACATCATTCAAAACGATAATGAGAAAGCGCACCAGATAAACACCACACACATTCGGCAAACCGGCAAAAGTGTTGTAAACACTGTAACGCTGTCGCTCAATGGAGGCATTGTGCGCAACAATCTGAATATTGCCATGGAAGCGCCTTACTGCGAATCGCACTTCTATGGGTTGTATTTTGTTTCCGGCAATACTCACATCGATAACCATACAATTGTTGACAATGTAGCACCCAATTGCCTGAGCAATCAGCTATACAAGGGTATTATGGAAGATAAAAGTAACGCGGTCTTTAACGGTAAAATTTATGTTCAGAGAGATGCGCAAAAAACCAATGCGTTTCAATCTAACAAAAACATACTGCTCTCGGCCGATGCCGTTGTAAACACGAAACCACAGCTTGAAATTTTTGCCGACGACGTGAAGTGTTCGCACGGCTGCACCATCGGTCAGCTCGATTCGGAAAGTATGTTTTACATGCGTTCGCGTGGTATAGACGAGGCATCTGCTCAGGCACTGTTGATTCAGGCTTTTGCAAAAGATATTTTAGAATATATCAAACTTCAGCCGGTACGTGAACATGCTGAAGCGCTTATTACAAAAAGATTAGGAGCCGGCATCCATGAATAGTCTTGTGTCTGTACATAATGAGCTATATGATTTTGCAGCGGTACGGCAGCAGTTTCCTGTGTTACAGCAGCAGATTAAGGGCCATCCGCTGGTGTATTTCGACAACGCTGCAACCACACAGAAGCCGTTGTCTGTTATTAACGCACTGCTTACTTATTATTCAAATTATAACGCTAACATCCACCGCGGCATACATTCACTTGCAGAGCAGGCTACGGCTGCCTTTGAACAAACCCGTGACACCGTTAAACAGTTCATCAACGCCTCCGAACGTGAAGAAATTATTTTCACCTCGGGTGCAACTGAAAGCATTAACCTGGTAGCACAAACATGGGGAAGACAAAACATTCACGAGGGTGATGAAATTCTCGTTTCAGAAATGGAACATCACTCCAACTTCGTTCCCTGGTTTATGCTCGCCCGCGAAAAAAAGGCGGTGGTGAAGGTGATACCGGTTACTGAAGAAGGCGCGTTGCGAATGGATGTTTTTGATGAATTGATTTCTGCAAAAACCAAGCTCGTTGCCATTGTGCATGTGTCCAATGCAATGGGCGTTGTAAATCCTGTTGAAAAAATCATCAGAAAAGCACACGAAGTCGGCGCTTTAGTGTTAGTGGACGGCGCACAATCGTCGGTTCACCTCAACATCGATGTTCAAATGTTGGAGTGCGATTTTTTCGCCTTCTCTGCGCATAAAGTCTACGGCCCAACGGGCGTGGGTGTGTTATACGGAAAACATAGCCTTCTTCAAAGTATGCCACCTTATAAAGGCGGCGGTGAAATGATAAAAGAGGTAAGTATTGATGGCATATCATACAACGATCTGCCCTATAAATTCGAGGCGGGAACGCCAAATATCGCCGATGTGATTGCGTTTCAAGCCGCCCTTGAATTTGTAAACGAAGTAGGCAAGATGGCCATCTGCACACACGAAACAAATCTGCTGAAACATGCGCAGCAAGCGCTTTCCACGATTGATGGACTAACCATCCTCGGCCGGTCATCCGAAAAAATAAGCGTGGTTTCGTTTGTAGTGGAAGGTGTGCATCCACAGGACATTGGTATTCTTTTAGACAATAAAGGAATTGCGGTGCGCACGGGTCATCATTGCGCGCAACCATTGATGAAGTGTTTGAATATTCCGGGTACTACAAGAGCCTCTTTTGCCATGTATAACACCCTGCAAGAGGTGGATGTTTTTGTGGAAGCTTTGAAAAAATCTGTTAAGTTACTGAGGTGAATAAAGTTGCAACGATAGCCGATATTGAAAAAGATATTGTAGAATCATTTTCGCTTTTCGATTCGTGGGACGAAAAGTACGAATACATCATTGAGCTCGGGAAAAAACTTCCGCCGGTGCCTGAGCAGTACCGTGAAGAAATTTTTAAGGTGAAAGGGTGTCAGTCTACCGTATGGCTGGGGGCAGAATATATTGGCGGGCGCGTGGTGTTTTATGGCGATAGTGATGCTGTAATTGTAAAGGGCTTAATTAGTTTGCTGATGCAGGTACTTTCCAATCAAACCCCGCAAGATATTATCGAAGCAAGGCTCGGTTTCCTGGGGGAAATTGGTATGATGAATCACTTAGCGCAAACACGTTCCAACGGCCTCGTTGCCATGGTAAAGCAAATGAAAAATTACGCTTTGGCGTTCAAACTTAAATCGTAATAAAATGATTAGTGGAGATGTAATTCGCGATCAGGTAATTGAAACAATAAAATCGATTTACGATCCGGAAATCCCGGTTAATATTTACGATCTCGGACTCGTTTATCGTGTTGATATTCTGCCGATCGGAAATGTTCAAATTACCATGACGCTTACTGCGCCAAGCTGCCCCGCCGCGCAAACACTTCCGGTGGAAGTAGATCAAAAAGTGCGCGCCATTGAGGGTGTAAACGATGTGCACGTGAATGTTACATGGAGTCCGCCCTGGGATAAATCGATGATGAGTGAAGAAGCGCTGCTCGAATTGGGGTGGCTATGAATAAACAACTATGAAGATTACCGCACAGGAAGAATATGGGCTTCGTTTGCTGATACGCATTGCCGGCTGCAAGGAAGCAAAAGGATTAAGCAATCTGCAATTAGCCGATGCTGAAGGATTGAGCCAGCATTATGCGGCTAAGCTCACCCGGCTGCTTCGGTTGGGCGGCTTTATAAAAAGCACTCCTGGAAACGTAGGCGGTTACCTTTTGGCGCGGCCTGCGTCAGAAATCATCATCAATGAGGTGTTGAAATGCTTGGGCGGTGCACTTTTTACCCGCGATGAATTTTGTAATTCACACTCAGGAATCCTGAAACTATGTACCAATTCGGTTGACTGTACCTCGCGTTCACTTTGGCAAATGATACAAGTGGTGGTAGACAGTTTGCTCGATCAAATTACACTGCAACATCTGATCAACACGGAGTCCGGCGCCGACCGCATGCTTTACGATTTGGTAAACCGAAGCAGAATAGAACCTTCCGTTCCTCTTTAGAAGGAAACGAAACATCGCCCCCAAGATTACTTTTGATAATGAAGGGGCTATAAATTTCGTTTTTAACACCTGCATTAAGGCATATTATTTGCCTCTGTTTTCGTCTGTTATGTGCTTTAACCGTTCACCTTTGAAGATTGCTTAGAAAATGAGTAAAATTTTAGTGATAGATGATAATGTAGACATCTTGCTTGCGCTTCAGGAGCTTTTGAAGTTCTACAACTATGATGTGGTGGTTACTGAAAGGGGAGAAGAAGCAATAGATTTGGTAAATGAGGTGAAACCGGACCTCGTTATTCTCGATTTGATGCTCTCCGGCGTAGATGGCCGTGAGATCTGCGCTCACCTTAAAAGCGATGCAACCAATAAAGATATTCCGGTGGTGATGATTTCTGCGCATCCACATGCTTCACAAACCGTGAAGGAGGCCGGAGCCGACGATTTTCTTCCGAAGCCTTTTGATATTAGCTCCCTTCTTTCTACCATCCAGAAAAACCTTTCACCGGGTGCAACCGTTGCCAAGGCTTAGTTGCGTGGTTCTGCACTCCAATCGCTATGATGGAACCGGCTCGGAAGCACGCCAAACTCTTTTTTAAAGGCTGCTGCAAAATGGCTGAGATTTACATAGCCAACCTGCATGCCCACTTCTTTCATCGACAATTGCCGCGTTTCTATCAGCCGCTTTGCAAAACACATTCTGCTTTTCTGATAGTACTCATAAATCGGAAGCCCATACACCTCTTTAAATCTTTTCTTTAAATGAGTGGCGCTGATATCATATTGCAGCGAAAGCTGTTCTATGGTTGGCGGCGGGCGGCTAAAATCCTTTACCAGCGATGACTCGATTGCCTGAAAAATATCGAGCTGTTTATGCGGGTATCGTGGCTTTGCAGGCTGTTCATTAACCTTTAACATCATCACTTCCAGCAACAACATTACCCGGTTAAATATTTTCAGGTCGCGGAAAGGATCAGTGGAACCAATGGAGAAAATATCTTCCAGAAGATCCCTGAATTTATGGTGCATCAACGTGTAAAGATGGTCTTTCCGCATACGTGAAAAATACCCGTTCAAGCAAGATTCGCTTACTTGCGGCAGCAGGTATTCGCGCAGCACCGTCTGATCGAAATTAATCATCAACAGCCGCATGTTGGTTTGGTAACAGCAGGCAACGGAATTCGACATGGCGGAGTGAAACAATTGAACACTTACCGGATCGCACACTCTTTCTAATCCTTTATCTGTATGTTCGGTAAGCACCAGCGTATAAAAGTTGCTGCGGGGGCTATTGGTTGTAAATATAAACTGCTGCTCGGTAAAAAATTCGCCTCTGATTACACTCGCATACTCGCTAAAATCAATAAACGAAAAGCGTCCTGCTCCACAGGACGGGGGAATGGCAATGCAACCACGATTCATTTTGGCACCAACAGCAGCAGCAATTTCCACAGCTGTTTTCTCAAAGCTGAGCTGGCTGATATTTAAAACAACTTTTTCAATCATTGGATCACTTAATAACTGCATCTTCAAAATACCTCGTATAAACTTTCAGGAATGTGCGCGGATAAATAAATCCGAGCTCTTTTGCAACTTGCGGTACCGACGCGTTACGACTAAGAAGCATCAGTCGGGCCTTCTCCATCCGGTGTCGTTGATAATACTGATAAAGCGAAATTCCATACACCATTTTAAAACGCTGTTTCAGTTTGGATGGGCTCATCGCCGCTTCAATGGCAAGCACATCTATGGTAGGCGGTGGCCTATGGTGTGCAGCTTTCAAAATACTTTCCACATGGCACAAGCGTCTTACTTCGTCAGCGCTCACCTTCAGCAGTTGCCGCATCGGCTTCAATCTTCCGAAAACATCCTCAATCAGTTTTTCGGTCAACAACATCATCCGGTTTTGAAGAACGAGGTTATTGAGCCCCTCGCAATTGGGAAGCTCGAAAAATGGGCGAAGCAGTTTTTTGTATGATACATTCAATGCGCCCAACTCTATTTGGTTGCTGTTTTGTAGAAGAAAGTTCTTTACAGTTGTTCCTTCAGCACTTTGCAGCAAAAGATGAAAAAGCTTTTTCGGAACAAAGAGATGAACGCATTTTACAGATTGCTTTTCTGCTGCCGTCAGCGTCCAATCCGTTGTAGCATATGAAATGGAAACACTTGAACGGGTTTGGTTGTCGGTTGAGGTTTCAATTTGTTCAAAGCGCAGGATATATACCGGATGTCTTGCTTTTTTCCGTTGAATGACAATTTCGGTGTGGGCAGAGAAATCAAGCAGTAAAACGCCGGAGCCGTTGCGCAGTTGTCGGCACGCTGCAACCCCTGACGCAATATCGGGTGGCAACTGAATCGAACTGTCTGAGTGCGGCACGTTCGCTTTTTTACACAAGTGGAGGGTGAGGCTTGCCGGGCAGGCAGCGCTGTGTTTCAGCCTGAGCAATGTTTCGGTATTAGAGGTATTTAATGGGGTTTCTCTTTGCAGCCAATATGTAGTTTTTGATGTTTATCCAAAATGCCACAATCATGTACAAAATAATTGGCGAACCAAACGTCAGAAATGATATGTAAATAAACCACATTCTAATCCTTGTGGTGGCAATACCAAACCTTTCACCAATTGTGGTGCAAACACCAAACAACTGCCACTCTATATATTTCCTGAACTTTTCCATGAACCAACAATTACATCAAATATGCTTACCGAAGATATGTTTTATTACAAATCATCAACCATTTTTTGTAAAGCATCGCAACTTGTTATTGCTTATTTTTGCAGGATATTTATTGACCAGTAAAATTTTCTTCATGGCTTTTGATATTGAAATGATTAAGAAGGTTTATGCCGATTTACCTGAAAAAATAAGCAAAATCCGGCAAACGGTTAATCATCCGCTTACGCTTGCCGAAAAGATACTCTATGCGCATTTACACAGCGACAATCCACTTCAAAAATTTGAAAGAGGCAAAAACTATGTAGACTTTGCGCCCGACCGCGTAGCAATGCAAGATGCAACAGCACAAATGGCGCTTTTACAATTTATGCAGGCGGGCAGGCCAAAGGTGGCGGTGCCTTCCACCGTGCATTGCGACCACCTGATTCAGGCAAAGGAAGGTGCTGAAACCGATCTTCAAACAGCCATTCAAACCAATAAAGAGGTTTACGATTTCCTTTCCTCTGTTTCAAATAAATATGGAATCGGATTTTGGAAACCCGGAGCAGGAATTATTCATCAGGTAGTGCTCGAGAACTATGCATTTCCGGGTGGAATGATGATTGGCACCGATTCACATACTCCGAATGCAGGCGGCCTGGGTATGATAGCCATTGGCGTGGGCGGCGCAGATGCCTGCGATGTGATGGCCGGGCTGCCCTGGGAACTGAAATGGCCCAAACTAATCGGTATAAAACTCACCGGTAAAATGAATGGATGGACCTCGGCAAAAGACATCATTCTTAAAGTTGCCGGCATCCTTACTGTAAAAGGCGGTACGGGTGCAATTGTAGAATATTTTGGAGAAGGAGCTGATTCGATTTCTGCAACCGGAAAAGCCACTATTTGTAATATGGGCGCCGAAATTGGTGCCACCTGTTCGCTCTTCGCATACGACGAGAAGATGGCCGACTATCTTAGAGGCACCGGCAGAGAAGAAATTGCAATTGCAGCGGCGGCAATAAAAGAACATCTGCGTCCCGATAACGAAGTTTATGAAAATCCGAAAAGCTATTACGATGAAGTGATAGAAATCAATCTTTCAGAGCTTGAGCCGCACATCAATGGTCCCTATACACCCGATCTCGCATGGCCCATCAGCAAATTCGCAGATGCTATTAAAGCACATGAGTGGCCCGAAAAGCTCGAAGTTGCGCTGATAGGTTCTTGTACCAACTCATCTTACGAAGACATTACCCGCTCGGCTTATGTGGCAAAAAAAGCAATGGAGAAAAACTTAAAGGCGCGCTCTGAATTTACCATCACGCCGGGATCGGAACTTGTTCGCTACACCATCGAACGCGACGGCCTTCTCGATACCTTTAAGCAAATTGGCGGAGTCGTTCTTGCAAACGCCTGCGGGCCCTGTATCGGGCAATGGAGCCGGCACATCGACGATCCAAACAGAAAGAATTCAATCATCACCTCATTTAACCGAAATTTCGCTAAAAGGAACGACGGCTACTCAGGTACACACGCATTCGTTGCGTCGCCGGAAATTGTAACCGCCTTTGCATTGGCCGGTTCGCTTCTTTTTAATCCGCTTACCGATACTATTAAGAACGAAAATGGTGAAGACGTTATGCTCGAAGAACCTCAGGGCTACGAACTACCTCCATCCGGATTTGAAGTGCAGGATGCAGGCTATCAGGAACCTGCAAAAGATGGCTCGTCAATCGAAGTGATTGTAAGCCCGGAAAGCCAGCGTTTGCAACTGCTTGAGCCGTTTGCAGCCTGGGAGGGCGTTGACCTGACTGGACTGCGTTTGCTGATAAAAGCCAAAGGAAAATGTACCACCGATCATATCTCAATGGCAGGACCCTGGTTGAAATATCGCGGCCATCTCGACAATATTTCAAATAACCTTCTTATTGGTGCGGTAAACAGTTTTAATGAAAAAACAGACTTTGTAAAAAATCAGCTCACCGGCGAATATGGATCAGTGCCCGGAACGCAGCGCGCCTATAAAGCAGCAGGAATTGGAACCGTGGTAGTTGGAGATGAAAACTATGGCGAAGGCTCTTCACGCGAACATGCTGCCATGGAACCACGTCACCTCGGCGTTCGTGCTATCGTTGTAAAAAGCTTTGCCCGCATCCATGAAACAAACCTGAAAAAGCAGGGAATGCTTGCATTGACCTTTGACAACAAAGAAGACTACGAAAAAATTCGCGAGAACGATGTAATCGATATTCTTGGTTTAACTTCCTTCGCTCCGGGCAGTCAGCTAACAATGCAACTGCATCATGACGATGGAACTTCCGATTCGGTTATTTTAAATCACACCTATAACGAACAACAGATTGAGTGGTTTAAAGCGGGCGGTGCATTGAACATCATCCGTATGAAATTTCACGTTCAATAACCCATTTTTTCCTATTGCTACAAGCCGTGAGATTGCTGCTCACGGCTTTTTTTGTAACTTTTGTAACCGTTCGTTCAAAATTAAAGCGCCAAATTTGAATACATGAAAGCCGAAATCAATCAAGAAGATGCAATGCAAGGCTATTGGAACGACCGTTGGATAAATAAAGAAACGGGATGGGATGTTGGATATCCATCGCCGGCCATCACAACTCTTTTCGATGGCGTGGCAGATAAGTCGGTGTCTGTTTTAATTCCCGGATGCGGAAATGCGTATGAGGCAACTCATCTTGTAAAGGCAGGATTTTCAAATATTACCCTGATCGATTTGGCACCGCAAGCGGTAAAAAACCTGGAAGAAAAATTTGCCGGTTGCAAAGAAGTGAACATTGTTTGCGGAAATTTCTTTCAGCACGAAGGCATGTACGATTTGATTATTGAGCAGACATTTTTCTGCGCAATTGATCCTTCCCTTCGCACGGCTTATGTTGAAAAATGTTACCAGTTGCTCCGCAACGGAGGGTCGGTTGCTGGGCTGTTGTTCGATAAAACATTTGAAAAGCAAGGGCCGCCTTTTGGGGGCAGCGAAGATGAATACCGCAAGCTGTTTTCACCGCGTTTTCACATGAAGATGTCGCCTTGTTATAACAGTATCGAGCCGCGGAAAGGAACGGAATTATTCATAAAATTTTTAAAGAGATGAAACTGAAAAACTGGAATCTGCGCCGCCTGGTTTACCTCGTGTTCGGTTTGCTGTTTTTTATACAGTTAGCGATAATGAAAGAATGGCTTATTTTAGTGTTGCCATCGTGGATGATCATCATGGCTGTATTTAATCTTGGATGTTGCGGTACAGATTGTGCTGTCCGGCCCCATTCGGCCCGCGACAGGGAAGAAGTTGTTTTTGAAGAAGTAAAATAGATGTTTATGAAAGCGATAATGAAGAATTACGGTTTGGTTGTTATTGGCATTTTTGTGGGCGCTGGGGCAGGGTTTCTTTATTGGAAACTGGTTGGATGCGACTCGGGAACATGTGCGATAACTTCGAATCCTACGAGCAGCACCTTGTACGGCGCGATGATGGGCGGGTTGCTTTTCTCGATATTTAAAACGAATCAAAAATGAAGTTCAGCGAAATAATTAATGGAGATAAACCGGTGCTGGTAGATTTTTTTGCCACCTGGTGTGGGCCCTGCAAAATGATGGCACCGATTCTCGACGACTTAAAAAAACGAATTGGAGATGATGCCACAATTTTAAAAATTGATGTGGACATAAACCCTGCTGTGGCGGCGGCCTACAGCATCAGCGGCGTGCCAACACTTATTTTGTTTAAGCAGGGCAAAATATTGTGGCGGCAGTCGGGCGTAGTGCAGGCAACACAGCTCGAGCAAATCATCCGACAGCAGTTGTAGGTGCTAAAATTTTAAGTGGTGCAGTACAGCATAACTTCCTAATACCAGCAAGAGAAGAATTACTACGGCGAGCACTATCAGCCCGAGGTGCTTTATTTTTTTGCCGCTTCTTTTTCTTTTATGCTGAAGCTGTTTCGACAGATAACGGTTCAACTCTTCGATATTCGTTTTTGTGTGGGCAGCAGTTGTTTCTTGCAGGCCGTCCACCGCATCGCTTAAAAAAGCATTTTCTTGCAGTTCAAGTTCAAGAGCATGCTTTTCGGCCTCAGTCATCCTGTTCTCAATATATCGCAATAAATCATCTTCTGAAATGCGATGATAGTTTTCGCTTTTATTGGCATTTGCGTTACTCATTGCTCATGTTTTTTTCAAGAATAATTTTGAGGTTTCGCTTACCGTTTTGGATATAGCTTTTTACTTGCGCCGGAGAGTAGGAGGTGAGTTCTGCTATCTGACTATAGGATTTTTTCTCAAGGTAAAACAAGGTGATGCACGTTCGTTGTTCTGCATTCAGCTTCTGTAAGGCCTGTTCTGTAAGGTTCAGCAATTGTTCCTTTTTAATGGCAGCCTCATCGTCAGCAGCGGATGCGGGCAACAAATTGTCAGATAATTCGTCCCGAAAACGCACGGGCTGCTGCTTTCGAAAACGCATCAGGCACTCATTTTTCGCCACCATATAAAGCCAGCTTTTGAAGTGGCTGATTTTATATTTCGGAATTTCCTTCAGCGCCTTTTCAAAAACCTGCTGCACCGTATCTTTTGCTGCCTCTTCATCTTTCAGATATTTCATACAAACGCCAAACAGCAGCAGTGTATATCTTTTCAGCAGAAGGCCGAGCCAGTCGTTTTCGCCCGACTGATAAAATTTTTGCAGCAATTCAGAATCGCTTAAATGGTCGTGGCTTCTCAAAAAAATGGCTAATTTGTTTAAAGCTAATAATTCTTGTTAAATAGAAAAAAAGATTTGCGGTATAAATAACAGGATTCCTTAATTTTGCGACCCAAATATTTTTTAACTACAAATCAGGGATGATGAAGAATTATGAATTGATGGTGATTTTTACCCCTGTGCTTTCTGAAGATGAATTTAAAAATGTTCAGAAAAAATACATCGACTTTATTACCGAAAATGGTGGTGAGTTGGTGCACAGCAATCCCTGGGGATTAAAATCACTGGCGTATCCTGTACAGAAAAAAACAACCGGAATTTACTGGGTGTTAGAGTACAGCGCGCCATCCAGCTTCAATGAGAAGTTTAAAGTACAAATGCTTCGTGACGAGCAAGTAATGCGTCACATGATCACTGTACTCGACAAATACGCCGTTGAGTACAACGAGAAAAAGAGAAAAGGCGTGCCTACAGGAACCGAAAAAACGGAGGAATAACCATGGCAAAAGCAAACGAAATTAAATACCTTACTGCCATTAAAACCGAAAAGCCAAAGAAGAAATTCTGCCGCTTTAAAAAATATGGTATCCGGTATGTAGATTACAAAGACACTGAGTTTTTAAAGAAATTCGTTAACGAGCAGGGAAAACTTCTTCCTCGTCGCTTAACCGGAAACTCTATTAAATATCAGCGTAAAGTTTCTGAGGCGGTAAAAAAGGCGCGTCAAATGGCGTTGATGCCTTACGTAACCGACTTACTAAAATAGCATTCAGCGGGCTTTGCCCGCTTTTTAAAATTTCATTAGTCACCATTCCCTAATCCCCGCAAAGGGAGACAGTCACAATCTTCGATTGGGCTCTGGGAACTAAACAAACAATCATGCAAGTAATCTTAATTCAGGATGTAGATAACCTCGGCGGTGTAAACGAACTGGTAACAGTACGAAACGGATACGGCCGTAACTATCTTATCCCGCAAAAACTGGCGGTAGAGGCAAATCCTGTATCATTAAAAAAATTAGAAGAGCGTTTAAAAATTGAACGCAAAAAAGAAGAGAAAATGCTGGCCGAAATTAACCAGGTAATCTCTGTTTTAAAAGAGGCGCCTGTAAAAATTGGAGCTAAAACCGGCACAAGCGGAAAAATTTTCGGAAGTGTTACTTCTCTTCAAATTGCCCGCGCTATCCGCGATCAGAAAGGATATGCAATCGATAGAAAGCGTATTTCTTTGGTGGATGATGTGAAAGAACTGGGTAACTACAAAGCAAACATCGATTTTGGAAACGGCAATGTAACCGAAGTGGAGTTTGAAGTAGTAGCGGAATAACTTCGATCTTTTTTTTAGGAAATCCCGGTTAGCCACCGGGATTTTTTTATTGCGTGAATGCGTCGTATTTTGACAAAATCATTTTCTCAGCATTCTAAGTTTCACCGATGACATCTGATATAAAACCCTTGAAAATTTTGCAGGCTTCGGCCGGCTCGGGAAAAACGTTTAGCCTTACCGTTCAATACCTCAGCCTGCTGTTTTCCGGCGTAGACAAATACAAAGAAATTCTTGCCATCACCTTCACCAACAAGGCAACGGCCGAAATGAAACACCGCATTCTGCACGTGTTAAAGGCATTTGCCGAGGGTAACAATTCTGCCGAAATAAGCCATTACCGCGCAGCCCTCGTTCAGCACAATCCCGCACTGGACAAGGATCTCAGGCCAACAGCAGCCGCAATATACCGCCGCATTTTGCACGATTACAGCCGCTTCGCCGTTTGTACCATCGACAGTTTTATCCTTCAGGTTATCAGAGGCTTTGCGTTTGAACTAAATCTTCAATCGGATTTTCAGGTGGAGATGGACAGGGACAAAATCATCGGGTTTCTGATGGAGAAATTCAATGAGGAAATCGGCAGTAACGCCGGCCTGCTCAGCTTTTTAATGGAATTGATTGAAGAGAAAATGGCGAATAACGAAAGCTGGAATTATGAAAACGACCTGCGTAGCGCAACCGAAATTATCTTCTCCGAAGGATTCGATCATTTTGAAAAACATTTAAGCGGCAGTGAGGCATTCGTTTTTAGCGAACTGGTAAAGAAGTATGCCGCAGAATCGAAGCAGTTTATAGCAAAATTCAATCAGGGACTCGAAGAACTTATTGATGCAATTGCAGCCGCACTGAATAGTTACCAAATTCCGGTAGAAGCTTATGTAGGAAAATCGAGAAGCCCGCTGAGCGGAATTGCAATAAGGCAGCAGGCTCCAAAGTTAGAAACACTGATCAAAATTTCCGGATATTCTGACTATAAAGACTGTTTTAAGATTGTCGGATATGAGGATTGCTTTAAGTTATTACAGCCATTAATTACTCAGTTGAAGAATCACTTAAAACACCTGTCCGAATATGTGTTGAGAGAATCGTCGATAAAACGTTTACCCTATTTATATTTTCTGGAAAATATGGTTTCGTTTCTAAAAACTTACCGCGACGAAACGGATACGATACACATTAGCGATACGATTAAGCTGGTGCGTGGCATTACCGAGGAGGCGGGTGATAATCCTTCTTTTATCTGGGAGAAAACAGGCAGTAAATACAAACATTTTTTGTGGGATGAATTTCAGGATACATCGTCGAAACAATGGAGCACTTTAAAAGGCCTATTTAAAAATGCCCTTGCATCTTCCTCCGGTAATGCGGTAGAACATCTGATTGTAGGCGACGTAAAACAAGCCATCTATCGTTTCCGGAATGGCGACTGGCGTATCCTTCACAAACAAGTGTCCGACGATATCGGAGCCGCTTACATCTTGCAAGATTCGCTGCTCGAAAATTATCGAAGCTGTAAAAATATCATTGCGTTTAACAACGCCATGTTCGCCGAAATAGCCTCTGTTATCCAGACCGAGGTAAATAAATTTGCCGCCGACGATCCCGGAATAAGCCAGACAGACGAGCGTTTGGATGATATGATTGTTTCGCTTTACAGCAAAATTGTGCAGCAGCCGCCAAAAAATTGCCGCGGCGGAGGGCTAATTAAAGTGAAAGAAGTGGAATCCGAAAGCTATAAAGAAGCGGCGATTGCTGAAATGGTTTTTGAAATGAAGGCGCTGCTGGAAGGCGGATTTCCACTAAAAGAAATTGCCGTGCTGGTAAATCAGAATTCGGAAGCTGTTAAGGTGATTAATCAACTGATGAAGGAAGGCATTCCGGTTATTTCAAGTCAGGCACTTGTCATTGCGGCCAACACCTCGGTAAAGCTGCTGATCAACACATTCAGGCTGTTAACCACTGCTCCTCAAAACGCAGCTTATTACAAATCGCACTGCCTGCTTCATTATGCTAACCTTAAAGACATGGCGGTTTCCGGCGACGATTATTTGCGCTGTGCAACCGACGGCATCACCGCTTTAAACGGCCTGCTCCCCAATGCTGTTATCGACCATTTCGACTCTTACAGACGATTACCTGTGTACGAATTGACAGAAGTTTTAATCAGCGATTATGGTCTTTCTGAAGTGGCAGGACAAACACCTTTCCTGCTCGCCTTCCGCGACTTGGTAGATAACGCCGGATGTTTGGATATTCCGGGCTTTTTAAACTGGTGGGAAGAAGAGGGCGTAAAAGCAACGCTGCCGGCGAATGAAGAAACCAATGCAGTGAATGTGATGACGATTCATAAATCGAAAGGGTTGGCCTTTGGTGCCGTGTTTATTCCGTTCATGGATCAACCGCTGAAAAGCAGGAAAGGAAGCTTCTGGGTTCCAACCGCTGATACGCCCTTTAAGGAAATTGGATATTTCCCTTTCAATCTTCAGGAAAAATTGAAAGGATCGCTCATTGGAAAATTTTATCTTGAGGAAATAGCATATCAGTACATCGATGCACTCAATGCATTTTATGTAGCAGCAACACGCGCAAAAAACTATTTATATTTTTCGCCAAAGAAAAAAAAGACGTCAACCATCACCAACATCGGCGATGTGTTTTTGCTCGCATTGGCTAAATGTAAAGATGATGATGGCTTTACGCTTGGCGACAGTTTCCCGGCTATTGAAAGCGCCGGCGAGAACAGTCTTCATTTCAAATCGATTGCTTATACGCCGAGATTATCGGGGCTGCTCAACACGAAGGAAGAACGGAATTACCGGTTTGTGTTGAATGTGGAAGCCGCCGGCAAGCGTGGATTGGAGCTTCATGAAATCCTTGCGTCCGTTAACAACGAAGCCGAGTTGCAGGCGCTGATTTCGGAGAAGCAAAGAGAAGGCAGTTACCTTCCGGAAGATCTCACCCGCATTCGGGAAGAAGCGCTGAAAGTGTTGCAGCATCCTGCTTTGCAAAAGCTTTTCGATAAAGCAGAGAAGATTGTGTCGGAGCGGGGAATTATCAGCAGCGATGGAAAAACGCTCCGTCCGGATAAAGTAATTTTTAAACAGGAAGAAGTAATCGTGCTCGATTATAAGTTTACGCTAAATGAGGAGCCGCATCACCAGCACCAGGTTGCCGGTTATCGTTCATTGTTGCAGCAGATGGGTTATAACAAAGTGAGCGCCTGTCTTTTTTATGCAAGGTCACAACATCTAAAATTTGTTTAACGTGAGTCGTTCTTTCCTACATCAAATTGCGGTCGGCTTAGTAGCGGAGCATGGCAGCGATATCGAAAGCTGCGCTTTTGTTTTCAACAACAAAAGGCCTGAAGGGTATCTTAGAAAATTTCTTGCAAACGCAATGGGCAAGCCGTTTTTTAGTCCTGATTTTTTTACTGTTCAAAGTTTTTTTGAAGCGGCTTCAACACTGTCGGTCGCTGATCGGTATACGCAGCTGTTTGTACTGCATGAATGTTACAATAGCCTTTTAATAAAAGAGGGCGAAAAGGAAATTGATATAGAAGCCTTCTTAAAGTTTGGGAACTCAATTTTATCTGATTTTGGAGAGATTGACCGCTACCTCGTTAACGCTTTCAATTTATTTAAAGAGTTGGAAGATATTGCCGTAATCAATGAGCAGTTCAGTTTTTTAACCGAGGAGCAAATCAGTTTTTTATCCGGCTTCTGGAACGCTTATTACGAAGGGAAGGATAAAGCACAGCAGATGGGTTTTATTAAAATGTGGAGGAGAATGCCTGCACTTTATACAGACTTTCATCAGCATCTTGCTGCAAAAAATCTTTCCACGCCCGACAATATCTACCGTCAGGTTGCACAAAATCCGCAGCAAAGCAACACCTTCTTTAACCGCTATAAAAAGATTTTCTTTATTGGATTTAACGCCATTTCCCGTGCGGAAGAACGCGTGTTTAATTATTTGGCCGATGCCGGAAGGGCAGAATTTTATTTTGATGTGGATCCTTTTTATATGGACGACCCTGTTCATGAAGCCGGCACTTTCATTCGAAAAAATATCAACGCGTACGGGTTAGAGAACAGCTATACCTCGTCCGAATCATTTTTAAGCAGCGACAAAAAGGTGCATGTGTATCAGGTAGAAGGGCAGGTGGCGCAGGCAAAAGCGCTGGCCGAGCGGCTTCCATCTATAATTCAATCCGAAAGCATAAACGCCGGCGATACTGCCATTGTGCTGGCCGATGAAACACTGTTGTTGCCGCTGTTACAGTCGTTGCCCGAGCGGATAGGTGATGTGGAGCTCGATCTGAATGTTACAATGGGAATGCCATTCGCCAAGCTCCCGTTATTTGGACTTATCAGCGATTGGATAGCCATTCAAACGCATTATCTGAAGCGCCCTGAAACGCAGCGCAATTCGGTTCCCTTCGCGTTGGTGCAGCCGGTGATGTTGAACGGTTACACGCAGCTATCGGCCGACGATGCGGCGGCAATAACCCTTTCATGCATCAACAGGCAGTCGTCATTCGTTGAAATAAAGGCTTTACAGGAGCAGAATGCGGTACTGAACCGGTTTTTCGCATCGCCTTCATCCACGGCTCAAATTCCGCAGCAACTAACCGGATTGCTGCAATGCCTCGCTGCTGAAGAATCGAAATCCGGCCGACTGAAAAAAGTTGACAGCGACGTCTTTCAACATATCTATTCCGAACTGGCAGCGATTGAGGCAGCGCTGCATCTTCCCGAAATATCCATTCAGCCCGGAGGTTTGTTCGTCCTGAATCTTATTAAAAATGCACTTCAGTCGCTATCCATTCCATTTGCCGGAAACGCAGCAACAGGCATTCAGATTATGGGCGCGCTCGAAACAAGAAGTCTCGATTTTAAGAACATTATTTTCCTCGGGTTTAACGAGGGCCTTTTTCCAAAATCGAACGCGCCTCAAACTTTTATCCCTTACATCATCAGGAAAGCTTTCGGCCTGAGTGTAATCGAAAACCAAGATGCTATTTCGTCCTATATTTTTTATCGCAGCATTCAGCGCGCTGAAAAC
Source organism: Chitinophagaceae bacterium (assembly GCA_039811185.1). Classification (GTDB taxonomy): domain Bacteria; phylum Bacteroidota; class Bacteroidia; order Chitinophagales; family Chitinophagaceae; genus JAEZDR01. The sequence continues at coordinate 173,641 of JBDHYF010000003.1, forward strand.
ATTTTCCTTTTTTACAACAGCACAACCACCGAAACCATCACCGGTGAGCCAAGCCGTTTTCTGAAACAAATAGAGTTTGAAACAAGCTACTGCTTCCAAAATATTTCTATTCGTGGACGTGTGGAGTCGTTCAAAAACCAACCGTCGGTAATTGAGAAAACGCCGGCCGTTATGGAAAAAATCGATGCACTTTTCAGCGACAAAGGAAGGTCGTTATCGCCTTCTGCTTTTCTCACCTACCTGTTAAACCCGCTCGATTTCTTTTATAGATATGTGGCCGGTATTCAGCAGCCCGAGGAAGTAGATTTTGCCCTCGATATGCGCATGCTTGGTAATTTGTTTCACGATTTTATGCAGGATTTATATGCTCCTTTCGGGCAAAAAGCAGAGCCGGTAACAAGTGAAACATTAGCCGGTTTACGCAAGCATTTGCAAGCTGAATTAGACGATAAACTCGTACCGAAGCTGAACAGTATGCCGGATGGTCAGCGCACAATCATCGTATCAGTGATTAAAAAATTTGCAACCTCAGTGTTGGAATGCGACGAAGCAAACGCACCCTTTGCTATTGTAGGTCTTGAGCAGCCCGTTGGTCCGGTAAAGTTTTCATTCACCGATAAAACAGGGCGAAAAAGGTTTGTAAAGCTTGCCGGAAAAATAGACAGAATAGATCGCCTCGCTAATGGACAAGTGCGGATTGTAGACTATAAAACAGGCTCCGACACGCTTGATTACGGGAACGTGGAAACCTGCTTCGACAACAGCAAAAAAATTAATAAAGCTTTTGTGCAAACCATGCTCTATGCGTGGATGTACCATCTGCAACATGGCGAACTTCCGCTGCCTGTTTTGTATGTGCTGAAAAGCCTTAAAACATCCGACGGGTTTCAGACGCATTTTGCCAAGAAGATTGAGCGGACAAAAACTCCGCTCGACAGCAGCACGCTAAATGATGAAATGAAGGAGTTTCTGCAATTCTTTTCCGAAATACTGACCGAACTTTCCGATCCCGACAGGCCTTTTGTTTGCGGAAAGAACCAGGAAAACTTTAAATACTCGCCATATTTCGAATTGCTAAATGCCTAAAAATGGTGAATGGAATTAAACGAAAGTTTTATCGGTTCAATGATTAATTTTGCACACCTAAAAAGATTTCAATTTATAATGATTCAGGTTACACTACCCGACGGCGCTGTAAAGCAGTATGAAAGCGGCGTTTCTGCTTTGGACATCGCCAGGTCGATCAGCGAAGGACTGGCGCGAAAAATTATTGCTGCGGAAGTTAATGGCGAAGTGTGGGACGTAACCCGTCCTATTACAAAAGACGTAACCTTAAAGTTGTTGACATGGAACGACGCGGGTGGTAAATCTACTTTCTGGCACTCTACTGCACATTTAATGGCAGAAGCAGTGGAAGCTGTTTTTCCCGGTGTAAAGTTCTGGGTGGGCCCTGCCATTGACCGTGGGTTTTATTACGATATGGATCTCGGCGACCGACAATTGAAAGAAGAAGACTTGAAGGCATTGGAAGATAAGATGGTGGAGCTCGCAAAGCAGAACAATGCGTACGTAAGGAAGTCTGTTTCAAAAGATGAAGCGGTGCATTATTTTACCGATAAAAAAGATGAGTATAAACTCGATTTACTTCAAAACCTGGAAGATGGCGAAATAACGTTTTACACTCAGGGTAACTTTACCGACCTCTGCCGCGGCCCGCATTTGCCATCAACGGGCTTAATAAAAGCGCTGAAGCTTACCAATATTGCCGGCGCCTACTGGAAAGGCAATGAAAACAACAAGATGCTCACTAGAATTTACGGCGTTAGTTTTCCGTCGCAAAAAGAGCTGGCAGAATATCTTGAAATGATGGAGGAAGCCAAGAAGCGCGACCACCGGAAGTTAGGAAAAGAGCTCAGCATTTATACAATGGATGAAGATGTGGGGCCTGGTTTGATTATGTGGCTTCCCAACGGAACCATTATAATAGAAGAACTCGAAAAACTGGCCAAGGAAACGGAAGAAGCCGCCGGCTACAAGCGCGTGGTAACGCCGCATATTGCGAAAGAGAGAATGTATCTCACAAGCGGACATCTTCCCTATTACGAGGATAGCATGTATCCTGCAATGGAACTGGATGGTGAAAAATATTACCTCCGGTCAATGAACTGCCCGCATCACCATAAGATATATGCTGCCGAGCCGAAAAGCTATCGCGATCTGCCCTATAGAATTGCAGAGTATGGAACGGTATATCGCTACGAACAAAGCGGCGAATTATTTGGGTTGATGCGCGTGCGGTGTTTGCACATGAACGACGCCCACATATATTGCAGTAAAGAGCAGTTTGCGCAAGAATTTAAGGCGGTAAACGAAATGTATTTAAAGTACTTTAAGCTCTTTGGAATTGATAAATATGTGATGCGCCTTTCTCTTCATTCCAAAGAAAAGCTGGGTGTCAAGTACGTGAACGAGCCGGAGTTATGGCTGGAAACAGAAGCGATGGTGAGGGAAGTAATGACCGAAGCCGGCATTCCATTTATCGAAGTGCCCGACGAAGCTGCTTTTTACGGGCCTAAGATTGACGTACAGATCTGGAGCGTGATTGGCAGAGAGTTTACACTTGCAACCAATCAGGTAGACTTTGCGCAGGGACGCCGGTTCAACCTCAATTTCACCACTGCCGATAATCAACACGACGTGCCCCTCATTATCCATCGGGCGCCGCTCGGTACACACGAACGTTTTATTGGTTTTCTTCTTGAACATTATGCAGGCAAACTGCCGGTTTGGTTAGCACCATTGCAGGTTAAAATACTGCCCATCAGCGATAAGTTCTTCCCCTATGCAAAAGAAGTGATGGCCCAACTGAAGGCGGTTGGCGCGAGGGTGGACATCGACGACCGGAACGAAAAAATCGGTAAAAAAATTCGTGACACGGAGTTGCTGAAAGTGCCTTACATGCTTGTAATCGGCGAAAAGGAAGTGAGCGAAAATATGCTGTCCGTAAGGCGCCAGGGGAAAGGAGATGTGGATGCTATGCCGGTTGCCGACTTTATGAAACGATTGGAAAATGAAATAAAAGAAAGGCTTTCTGATCAGTAAAATCTTGCATTTAATTTGATGGAAATAGTATTATATTGCCGTCATTAGATGTAGAAACTTAAATTGTATAACTAAAAATTTTTCACCAAAAAACAATTAATGGCATTACCACAAAGAGGAAGATTTAAGCCTCGTTTCAACCGTCAACCCGAACCAGAACACCGTATTAATGATAAGATACGTGTTCCGAAAGTGAGGTTAGTGGGTGAGAACGTTACCGTTGGCATTTATCCTACAGAAGAAGCAAGGAAAATTGCACAGGATCAGGAACTGGATCTCGTTGAAATTTCTCCGCAGGCGGATCCTCCCGTTTGCAAAATCATCGACTACAAAAAGTTTCTTTACGAGAAAAAACGGAAAGAAAAAGAAATGAAGTCGAATGCCAAACAAAGTGAAGTAAAAGAAATCAGATTTACCCCCGGCACCGATGAGCACGACTTCGATTTTAAAGCGAAGCATGCCGAAAAATTTTTGAAGGATGGCAACAAGGTGAAAGCCTATGTTCAGTTTAAAGGCCGCGCAATTATGTTTCAGGACAGGGGGCAGCTGTTACTTTTAAAGTTTGCGGAACGCCTTGCAGAAGTGGGCGTGCTGGAAGGCATGCCGAAAATGGAGGGAAAACGAATGCTTGTGATGTTTGCACCTAAAGCTTCTAAAAAGAAATAACAACACATTTTACGATAGAGAAACGTTTCCTGCCGGAAGCGTTTTTTTATGTGTTCGCCTTTTCGGACGGCAGCGGCGATTGCCGGCTTTCTTTCCCTCTTACCACCAACACTTTCCTGTCTGCAATAGGCAAATAACCGTACTCATAGCAGAAGAAATAAACATCGTTCTTCTTATTGGCTATTTGATGCGTGAAGTATTTAAATTGAAATCCTTTATCGGTTAACGCAAGTCTGTCCACCGTTTTAAAAGCATCTTCTTTTAAAAATTCGAGTAAAATTTTCCGGTTTTTCTTTAGAATGCCGTTGATGGTTTTTATCAATGCCGTATCCTCATTCATTACACGGTTGTTATGCGTGTTACGGCAATAATCGTCGCAGAATTTTTTATCGCTTCTGCCTTTTAAAGTTTTTTTGCAGGTAACGCAGGTACGTAAAGCAACGCTTTCCATAGATGAAAGTTAGTTTAAAAAAAGAAAGAGTTCTTAACATAGCGATAAAAAGCAAGCCGGGTATTTTCCCACCTACGCGTGCATTCGTAGGACTGTTTATCTTTGCGCCGGTTTTGCTCACCCTGCAAGTGAGTCCGTTTTTAAATCGGAATATTGGGCACTTCCCAATATCTAAAATTAATTTATGGCAGTACTACACAACAGAGTTTCCAACGAGGAACTGAAACAACGGCTGATGATGGAAACAGAGCCGCGTACAACAATCAGCTTTTATCAATATTTTCCTGTTGCTAACCCCCATGAGTTCCGCGATTACCTGTACAGGAATTTTAGTGAACTGAAGGTTTTTGGACGCATCTATGTGGCGAAAGAAGGCATTAACGCGCAACTGAGTGTTCCCTCGGCTCTCTTCAATGCCTTCCAATCGTTTTTATATTCTATTTCAGGGCTTAGTGGCATCCGCTTAAATGTTGCCGTAGATGATGATGGAAAATCGTTTTGGGTTTTAAAAGTAAAAGTGCGCGATAAAATTGTAGCGGATGGAATTGATGATCCTTCGTTCAACATCGAAAACAAAGGCAAATATGTGGATGCCGAAAAGCTGCACGAACTGCTGGATAAAGAAGAGGTGGTAATGATTGATATGCGCAATCATTACGAGTATGAAGTAGGACATTTTAAGAATGCGATTGAAGTGCCGTCGGACACTTTTAGAGAACAACTCCCGATGGCGGTAGAAATGCTTGAGGGCAAAGAAGATAAGCCGGTGGTAATGTATTGCACGGGCGGTATCCGGTGCGAAAAGGCGAGTGCTTATATGCTGCATAAAGGTTTCCGTAATGTTTACCATATAGAAGGCGGCATTATCAATTACGCCCGTCAGGTAAAGGAGAAATCACTGGTAAGCCGTTTTATTGGAAAGAATTTTGTTTTTGACAACCGGCTGGGCGAACGGATTACAGACGATGTAATCGCTCATTGTCACTGCTGCGGAAAGCCGTGCGATACGCATACCAACTGTATAAACGACGCTTGTCATTTACTCTTCATTCAGTGCCCGGAATGTGCAGAAAAACTCGAAGGCTGTTGCAGCAACGAATGCCTTTCGTTTATTCATTTGCCTGAAGAGGAGCAGCGGCAATTGAGACGAGGCGTAGACAAGGGCCGAAATATTTTTAATAAGAGTAAAAGATTAAGGCCATCTGTCCGGCTTCAAAACAATAATGGATAATTACATACACATCGGTAAAATTGCTGCTTCTTTCGGGCTGAAGGGTGAGGTAGTGGTGGTGCATGCCTTGGGAAAGCCTTCGTTGTTTCCAAAAGGCAGCGTAGTGTTTATCGAAAAGCTCAAAGGTTCCTACATCCCGCACTTTACCGAGAGTTCGAAACCAAAGTCCGACTCCGAAACCATCTTAAAACTCGAAGGCCTTAACACAAAAGAATCTTTGTTTCCGCTATTACAAAAAAAACTATGGGTAAATGAAGAACTGTTTCAGCAGCTTGCCGATAAAAACGCACCTATAGGCTTGCTCGATTATAAGGTGTTCGATAACAAAACGTTTCTGGGTAACGTTACCGAAGTTATCGAACAACCACATCAGCTACTGCTTGTCATCAACTACAAAGCCGGTCAGGCCTACATTCCGGTGCACACGGAAACACTGAAAAAGATCGACCGTAAAACCAAAGAAGTACACGTCCAGCTCCCTGAAGGCTTACTCGATGTGTACGAAAGCTGACAACCATATGTTAGATAGACAAAAACTGATTGTGGATGTAATCTACCACCTCCACCATATTTTTGTTTTGGTTAAAAACAGCAATTTGCCTGTCTGCGCCCGTACCTGAGTCCAAAATCTGATGCACATAATCAAATATGTAGCGGCTTCCTAAATCATCCACTACATCATCCACAAAATCGAGCAGTTCATAAATCAGAATTCGGGTGTTTACCTCTTGTTCTTTCCCAAAATCTATCAGGCTGCCATCGATGCCGTAGCGGCTGCTGCGCCATTTGTTTTCATTAATTAGTGAGCGGTGATAGTTGTTGAAATTCAGGTTCTGCATCTTCAGCTTATACAACTTGGCGCAGATGGCCTGAAAAAGGCCGGCAATTACAATCGTTTCCTTTACGGTTAACGGAATATCACAAATTCTAAATTCTATCGTTTCAAAAAACGGATGCACACGCAAATCCCACCAAATTTTTTTCGCATTATCGATACAATTGGTTTTAATCAGCAGGTTTACGTAGTTGTCGTAGGCTTCAATGCTTTCAAAGTAATCCGGAATGCCGGTACGCGGAAATTTATCGAACACTTTCACCCGAAACGACTGATAGCCCGTTAACCGGCCTTCCCAAAAAGGCGAGTTGGTGCTGAGCGCAAATACGTGCGGTAGAAAGTAACGCGCTGAGTTTGCCAGATGCATCGCCGTTTTGCGATCTTCCATGCCCACATGAACATGGAGTCCAAAAATAAGATTGCTGCGCGCCGCTTCCTGTAACTCGTTTACAATTTGGCTGTAGCGGATATGATCCGTGATGAGTTGCTTTTCCCAATGGCTAAACGGATGCGTACCCGATGCACCCAGCCAAAAGCCAAGGCCGCCGGCAATTTCCGACATCGTTTTCCGAAGGTTACTCACATCGTGAAACGCTTCGTCCAAATCGGCGCAAATGTCGGTGCCCACTTCAACTACGGCCTGATGCATCTCGGCCTTAATCTTATCCTTCATTATTTTTTGCCCTTCCAGTACAATGCGCTGCTCATGACTTTTTAACTCCCGTGTTTCCGGGTCAATCACCATATATTCCTCTTCTACACCAAGTGTAAAAACTTTGTAGTTTATTAAGCCCATAGTTAGTCAGGATATGTTTATAACGTTTTTTTTTGGCTGCTGCGTTTCACGTATTCTCCCCAAGTTTGATTGTCGCTGTCTGCTTTAAAGCTCATGGCTTTTTCAATGGCAAAATTGGCCGCCGTTTCCACCACCCAGTTAAAGTTTTCTTCGCCCACGCTTGTTCTTTCGGCGTCAGGTGCGGGGTTGCAAAAGTCAATTGCGTACGGAATGCCGTCGCGCACCGCGAGCTCTACAGTATTAAAATCGTAACCTAAATATTGATTCAGTTTTAATACAATTTCTTCCATCTTTTTTAGTAGCTCCTGACTTGGATTGAAGTTAGCCTGATAACGAAGGTGGTATGGATTGCGCGGCTCGTATTGCATGATGCGGACGTATTTGCCGCCAATGCAATAACAGCGATAATATTCTTCAAAAATAATTTCTTCCTGAAGCAGCATAACAAGCTGTCCTGTTTCGGCATGCTTTTCAAAAAACTCTTCCATGTTATGTAGCTTATACACGTGTTTCCAACCTCCGCCTGCAAACGGCTTCATGTACGCAGGAAAGCCAACGTAATCAAAAATCCCTTTCCAGTCCAACGGATAGGCAAGGTTGCTGAACGAAAGATCGGTGGTGTCGTCTGGATGCTGGCGGGAGGGAAGGATAACCGTTTTTGGAACCGGCACGCCGATTTTTGTGGCCAAACAATTATTGAAGAATTTTTCATCGGCGCTAAACCAAAACGGGTTGTTGATAACCGCTGTTCCGGTTAAAGCCGCATTTTTTAAAAAAGCCCGGTAGAAGGGAACATCCTGACTTATTCTATCTATGATAACAGCATAACCGCAAGGTTCGCCCTGTATCACCTTATCTATTCTCACCGGTTCTGCAACAATGTCGTCAATTCCTTTCTTATTTACTGCTTCAATAAATGCGTTGGGGAAACTTCTTTCCTGTCCGTACAAAATGCCAATTTTTCTCATATGCGCGCTGGTTTTTAAGTTCCAATATAACTAACAATCAGTATAAAAATCAATTTGTCATTTATTTTTTTGATGGATAAAATTTCTTCTGTTAGGTTTGGCGTTATGGTAAAACCTGCATCGGAAAAGTCCGGTTTACGACCTCTCAGCACAACATTGTATTCCGATTATCTGGAACGCGAAGTGATTATCGATATTTATAAACCGGAAAACATTTCTGCCAGTCCTGCGGTGCTTTTTATTAACGACGGACAAGACCTGGTGAAGATGGATTTTGCTTCGATTTTCTTTAAGTTGATGGCTGATGCGCAAATGGATGATTTGATTTGCGTGGGTATCCATTGCGGTGCCGAGCGCTTACAAGAGTATGGCGTGGCTTATAGTGCCGACTATTTAAAGCGCGGATCAAAGGCGGGCCTGTACACCAAATTTTATTTCGATGAACTGCTGCCATTTGTTAGAAAATTTGTTTCGGTTGACGACTTTCGTGAGAAGTCGTTTGCCGGTTTTTCGTTGGGCGGGCTTATGGCGTTGGACATTGTTTGGAATCACGCCTGCCATTTTACGAAAGTGGGGGTATTCAGCGGCGCGCTTTGGTGGAGAAGAAAGAGTTATGAGGATGGTTACAGCGACGAACACGACAGGCTGATGCACCTTCAGGTGAAGAACGGAACCTTTGCTCCCTGGTTACGGTTTTATCTTCAATGCGGTACTAAAGATGAAACTGCCGACAGAAATAACAACGGTGTAATAGACGTGATTGATGATATAAATGATTTGATGAAACTGTTGCAGCAGAAGGGCTACAGCCGCGATGCAATGCATTACGTTGCCTTAGCCGACGGAAAACATAATGTGGAAACCTGGGCGCTTGCCTTTCCGGATTTCCTGAAATGGGGATGGGGGAAAGCTACATTGGAAGGCTCCCCTTCGGCAATGTAACCGTAAAAGCACTTCCCTTGCCCGGCAGGCTTTTTATTGAAATGCTGCCACCCATTATTTCAACCTGCGCTTTCACCATAAACAACCCCATTCCTTTTCCTTCAATACCGGCGTGAAATCGCTTGTAAAGACCAAAAAGGTTGTTTTCATGAAGGTTGGTGTCGATACCCATTCCGTTGTCGGTAAACACAATTTCGTGCATCTCGTTACGGTCTTTAATCTCCACTGTAATGGCTAACTGCTCCTTTGGGTTTCTGTATTTTACTGCGTTGGAAATAAGGTTATAGAAAATGCTGTGCAGATAAGATTTCACGGTAAATATGCTGGTTCCGCTATCGGCATAAAGGTTAACAACACCTTTTGCTTCGCGGATGTTATCGGTTAGCAACTCCAGTACATCGTTAAAAAGTTCCTGCACGTCAACCGGCTGTTTCTTTTCGTAGATGTTTCGTTTTACATGTAAAATCTGGCTCAGGTCTTTCACAATGTCGTCCATTTTCCCGACGGTGAAATTCAATTGCCGGTATAGCTCATCTTTTTCCTCTTCACCATAGTATCCGCTGGCTAAAATATCGACGAGGCCAAGTGAATTGGCAATTTGCGAACGCAGGTTATGTGAGATGATGTAGGAGAACTGTTCGAGGTCTTTATTGCGCTGAATCAGCGAGTTGGTAATTTGTTCTTTTTCCAGATCGAATAGCTTTCGGGCGGTGATATCGCTCATCGAACCTACAATTCTCACAATCTTTCCTTTTTCGTAAATGATGTGACCGCGATCGTAGATGTAGGCTATGCTGCCATCGGCTTTTATAAACCGGTATTCATCTTCCCAATAATTTACCTCCGGGTTTTTGATTGCGTTGTTCAGCTTTTCTATTACTCGTTCCCGGTCTTCTGAATGTATTTTCTGCCCCCATAAATTTACTTCTTCTACATTCTCCGGTATCACATATCCAAACGTTGTTTCATAGCCTTCGCTCCATTTTAAAACACCCGTTCTGAAATCCCAGTCCCAAATGGCATCGCTGGTTATCTTAGCCACAAAACGGTGCAGCTCACTGCTTTTTTTCAGCGCAAGCTCATCGCGTTTTCGCTCCGAAATATCTGCCAGATAAACAATTACTCCGGTAATGGTTTCTTCATCGTTCAACAAAGGCGTCATGCGTATGTAAAACCAGATAAAACTGTTTAGCTCATCGGTATTTTTCGTTTCATGCTCCACCTTTTCGCCCCGGAAAACAGCTTCCAGATTCTCTGCAATAAATCCGTTGTCTATTTTTTCAAGATGTGTAATGCCGCTTCCTGTCTGCACCTTGTATCCAAACAACTGCTCATGCCAGCGCGCAAAGGCCGGATTAAAAAAGATAATCTTCGCATTCCGGTCAACAACAAAATAACCGGAATCAATGCTGTTTAAGAAGTTAAACAGCGTGATATCCGACGCGAGGATTTCGGACTTAGGGTTAAAGGGTTTCATTTTAATTTGAATTACGGTTACTTCACCATAAAAACAGCGTTGGCTAACATTAGTTTCCCATTCTGCCAAAACGCTCTGAATACAGGGTTGTCCGTAAAGTAAATCAATTTTCCGTTTCCTTTCGGAATTTCTCCAACCAAAGTCAGGTCGCTAATAGTTTCTTTTAGCTTGTTGCCCACAAATCCACTTATGTGGTTGTTCTTTTTAATAAATCCCACGTTCCAGCCATTGCGCATAAAGCTGAATCCTTTTCCGGTTGTGCGCAGTGAGAAATAGTTGTCTTCATAACCAAATGCAAGCGGATGGCTGTTGTCCAGCTCAATGTTATAGATAGCACCCGAAACATAGTTGGTTACTTCGTCTTTTACACGGTTTTCGTATCTTTTTAAAAGCACGTATCCGGCTGTGTCGTTGTCAGTGGGGATTTCTTTTTCTTTTATATCGAAATAATCTGCCAGCTCAAACACTGCGTTTTCCAGGGCAATCACTTTTCCGCCGTTGCGCAAAAACTGATTCAGCGAGGCGTCTGTTCTTCTGTCAGAAAGAGATGAGTAGTTTCCTTGCGGCAGAACGATTACGTCGTACTTCGACAAATCCAAATACGGAAGGTCGGTTAATTCGAGCAGAGAAACAGGGTAGTTCAATTGCTCGTCAAACCAATGCCACAGCTCGCCGGCGCCAAGCGACGATATGCTTTTGCCGGTAACCATTGCTACGCTTGGCCTGCGAACCAAACGAATATCGGCCGATCCGAAATCAGCACCCGACTCCACAAAGCCCGATTGCACCGGACTGAAGGATACCTGAAACGAATCTGAAACATTTTTCAAAATCGTCAGTAAGTCATCCGGCTGTTTACCTGCCATCATCACAATTACACTTCCCCGATCGAAATTTTTGCCTCCGGAAACAAAAGCTTTTTCGCTTACCCTGAGCTGCACCGATTGCTGTAAGAGAGAAGCCATTGCACGCGCCGATGAAAAGCTGTTCCACGGCATTACGTATGCGAATGTGCTAAGGGGAAAATTGCCGTTGATGTTGGCAGGCGGCTCAACGGAAACGGAAAGCTTTTCATGAATGCCATAGGTTTTTACGCCATAAACATACGGCAGCGACCAGGCCGTTATATCGTAAGTGGCCGAATCGGTTAACACACTCTTCGGTTCAAGTAAAACGCCCGCCAGCACGCTTTTCGGCTGATAGCTGCTCACGGCAATAACAAAACTGTCGGCAACAACGGTTTCTGTTTTGCGGCTGAAATAATTAAAGCCTTTTAAATTTTTTGCAGATGTAAGTGTGCCGAATTCTATTTCATTTTTTCGAAACAAATCTTTTAGCTCTGCTAACTTGTTTGCTGAGTTTGTAGTGAGAAGGTAGGTTTTATATGCGCTGTTTTTTGCGTTTCGTGCGTCATCGAAATACGAACGAAAATCGCTGATGAGTTTTTTGTTATGCGTCGATGCCATTTCAATAGTGGAAAAGGCTGTGGTAAAGTGGTGCTGAATGCGGTCAGAAAGGGTGAGGGTGTCTTTTTCGGCGGTGAGCACGCTGAGGCCTGCGCGGCTGTGCCCGGCTTGCTCGTAGGTCATACCGATAGATCCGTTGTAGGTTGGATATGTATCGCCGTATGAAGGATAAAACAGGTCAAACTCCTGCCGCGTAAAATACAGCCATCCGTTGGCGTCGAAATAACGGGCATTGTTCTTTCCGATGATGCGCTGCATTTCCTTCTGATTGTTTGTTACAGCATTGTGCTGCGGCTCGGCAGCGGGCGCAAAATAGTAGGGGTTGTCGTAGTATTGTTCATGATAGTCCACATGTACGTGTGGCATCCAGTTGTTGTAAACCTTCATTCTGTGTTGGGTTTCTGTCTGCGTTTGCCATGCCCAGTCGCGGTTTAAATCGAAGTAGTAATGGTTGCCTCTTCCCGTTGGCCAGGGTTCGGAATGTTCGCGGCTTTGCGGATCGCTGTTCGGTTTTTTTCCTTTCGTGCTGTTATACCAGTTCACGTAGCGGTCGCGCCCGTCGGGATTTAAACAAGGATCAATAATTACCACCGTATTCTCCAAAAAAGATTTTAGTTTCTTGTTGTCAGGATTCAACAATGCGTGCGCAGTTACCATAGCTGCTTCCGATGATGAAGGCTCGTTGCCATGCACATTATAGCTCAGCCAAACAATGCCAACATCCTCGTTACCTCCATTTGTTACAACGGATTTGTGCTGCTGTTGTATAGCCGCCAGTTTGTTGATGTTTTGGGGAGATGAAAAAACGGCAAGCAAGAGCGGCTTTCCTTCGTAGGTATATCCATAGGTTTGAAGCTGCATCGTTGCCGGATTTTCTTTCGCCAGCAGCTCGAAATAGGCAACTATTTTATGATGCGGAGTAAACGTATCGCCGGGCTTATAACCGAGAAAATTGTCGGGCGATGTGGCTTGCTGTGCAAACGAAAATATGGACGCAGAAAGCAGCAACAGAAAACTGATAACTTGTTTCATAACAAAAGATATGCGTGCAAATCTAATTGTGTTTTGCAGGAAAAGATAACGGCGTTTTCGATGGCATTCAATTAAATTCGCCTTCTAAATATTTTCTATGAAACATTTACCTGTTAATCCCGATTTGTTTACCGCAAACCGTAAAAGATTTATTGCCGAAATGCAGCCCAACAGCATAGCCGTTTTTAACAGCAATGATGAGCTGCCGACGAACGGCGACCAGTTATACCGGTTTTGGCAAAACAGCGATCTGTACTGGCTTTCAGGAATTGAACAGGAAGATACGATGGTGATTTTGTATCCCGATAATCCCGACAAAAAATACCGCGAAGTGTTGGTGCTGGTACGTCCGCAGGAGATGAAAGAAAAATGGGATGGAAGAAGGCTGAGGGCAGAAGAAGCAAAGGCCATTTCCGGATTCCCGACCGTAGTATGGCTCGACACGCTTGAAGCGCTTTTTCAAACCTGGATGCATACCGCCGATAATGTTTATTTAAACAGCAACGAAAACGACCGAAAGTCGGCCAACCTTATAGATACGCGTGATTATCGATTTATTAAAGAGATGAAGGATCGGTATCCGCTGCATAATTTTTTGCGCTCCGCCAAAATTTTGAAAAAGCTCCGTGCAATAAAAACGCCTATGGAAATTGATGTAACACAAACGGCAATCGACATTACCGAAAAAGCTTTTCGCCGTGTAATGCAGTTTGTAAAACCCGGTGTGATGGAGTATGAGGTGGAAGCAGAAATTGTGCACGAATTTTTACGCAACCGCGCCACCCGCGAAGCCTATGGAAGCATTATTGCAAGCGGCGACCGTGCAAGAACCCTGCATTATGTAAGCAACAATCAGGAATGCAAGGAAGGAGAGTTGTTGTTGATGGATTTTGGCGCGCATTACGGTGGTTACAGTGCAGATTTATCGCGCACCATTCCTGTAAGCGGCAAGTTCAGCCAGCGCCAGAAAGAAGTGTACAACGCCTGTTTGTTGCTGCACAATTATGCAAAAAGCATACTGAAGCCGGGCATTTCAATTGTTGATTATACGGAGCTAGTAGGCGATGAGGCGACTGCCATATTTAAAACAATTGGCTTGCTGAGCGATGCCGATATAAAGAATGAAGATCCGGATAACCGAGCCTACCGCAAGTATCTGTATCATGGTATCTCGCATCATTTGGGAATTGATGTACATGATTTGGGTTCGAGGGTGGATGCGATTGAAGCGGGCATGTTGTTTACTGTGGAGCCCGGAATTTATATTGAAGAAGAACAGATGGGAATACGAATTGAAAACAACCTTTGGATAACTGCCGATGGAAATATTGATCTGATGAAAAACATTCCGATTACGGTAGAAGAGATTGAAGCCTGTATGGGAGGGAAATAATTTTTGCGGCGGTTGTGTTGGGTGAGGAAGAAGAAAAGATGCGGAGCGTGCTGAACGATGCGCGGTGCGACGCGACGGGAGTTGAATGGACAGCGGAACGATGATTACATAAAATAGATGGCCATTGAAGTAAGAGGGTTATCGCTCCACCTGATCGCCGCAAACGGGACTGGTTTTACCTCACATCAAATCGTTGGGTGGTAACATCGATGGGTTGCTTACTTTTACGCACTAAATTTTTGCTATGCGAATAGGAATTGTATGCTACCCCACTTTTGGTGGAAGTGGCGTACTGGCTACTGAACTTGGAAAAGCACTCGCCGATAAAGGACATAACATACATTTCATTACCTATCAGCAACCTGTTAGACTGAATGTTTTCAGCGCTAACATTTACTATCATGAAGTGCGTGTACCCACGTATCCGCTCTTCGATTTTCCGCCTTACGAAGTAGCGCTTGCCGGAATGATGGTGGATGTGATAAAGAATTATGACCTCGACTTACTGCATGTACACTATGCCATACCACATGCTTCGGCTGCGTTTATGGCAACAGAAATTGTAAGGAAGTCGGGCAGAAACGTGCCATTTATCACCACGTTGCATGGAACGGATATTACTTTGGTGGGTAAGGACAAAATGTACGAGCCGGTGGTTACTTTTTCTATTAATGAAAGTGATGCAATAACGGCCGTATCGAACAACCTCCGCGAAGAAACCTATAAAAGCTTTGCAATTGAAAAAGACATAAAAGTGATTCACAACTTTGTTGATTTGGAGCGCTTTTCAAAGAAACCCGTCATTGCTTTTAAGCAGGTAATTGCACCCAACAACGAAAAAATTATTACCCACGCCTCTAACTTCCGTTCGGTGAAAAGGGTTACCGATGTAGTGCATGTGTTTGCACAAACGCGAAAAAACATTTCAGCTAAACTGATTATGGTGGGCGATGGCCCTGAAAGGCCCGTGGTGGAAGAACTTGCGCGGACGTTGCATGTGTACGACGATGTGCGCTTTTTAGGAAAACAAGAGCAGATGGAAGAAATACTTGCTATTTCCGATTTGTTTTTGTTGCCATCGGAATACGAAAGCTTTGGACTTGCTGCACTGGAAGCAATGGCCGCCCGGGTACCGGTTGTGAGCAGTAATGCAGGCGGACTGCCGGAAATTAATGTACATGGCACCACAGGATTTATGGCTGATGTGGGCGACGTGCAACTGATGGCAAAATACGCCTCAGAAATTTTACAAGACGATGCTGTGCTGGAGCGGTTTAAAGAGAATGCTTACTTGCAGGCACAACAATTCGATATTCAAAAAATTGTTCCGCAGTACGAAGAATTATATTGGAAGTACTGTCGCGGATGTTCAAACTGATATGTATGCGTACACTGATAGCATTATTTTTTTGTACGATGATGTGGGCCACTGCGCTGGCGCAACAGCCCTCCTTTATTACTGACTCGTTAGACAAGTACATCGAAAGTGGGCTGAAAGACTGGAATTTGCCCGGGCTTGCACTCGTAATTGTAAAAGATGGAAAAGTGGTGATAAAAAAAGGTTATGGTGTAAGAAACGTTGACAGCGGGGAGCCGGTTGACACCAACACCCTTTTTATGATTGCCAGCAATACCAAGCTTTTTACAGGCATTGCTTTGGCTCAATTGGAATATAATAAAAAGATTTCGCTCGACGATAAGATTACAAAATATTTTCCCGACTTCAGGCTCTATGATTCTCTTACCACGCTTCAGGCAAGCATCCGGGATTTGCTTGCCCACCGCATCGGAACACAAACGTTTCAGGGCGATTTTGCGTTTTGGAACAGCAAGCTCACAAGCAGGGAAATCAGGAACAAGATGCGGTTGTTGAAGCCGGGAGGCATTTTCCGTCAAGACTACGGCTATTGCAACAGTTGCTATATGACGGCGGGCGATGTAATACCGGTAGTTACCGGAAAACCCTGGGAAGTCTATGTATACGACAGCTTAATTCTTCCTTCACAAATGTTGAATACGCATGCGCTGAGCATGGGCATTGAACAACGTGAAAACGTGGCAACGCCCTACACCACGAGTTTTTCAGAGACCCTTAAAAAGGTTCCGTACGATCATTGGGATAACCTTGCAGCGGCCGCATCGATTGTGAGTAATGTGGACGACTTGTCGCGCTGGCTTTTTATTCAGCTCGACAGCGGTAGGCTGAACGGCAAGCCGGTGATTGCCTGGCCGGTGCTCCAAAAAACACGCGATGTAAATATTATGATGTCGAGCCGGAAGTCGCCTGTGGTTCCTGTGCACTTCAGAGGCTACGGCCTTGGTCTTATGAGTGCCGATTACAACGGGCGACAACTGTTCTGGCATACGGGAGGCGCGTCGGGGATGGTGAGCGGCGTTTGTTTTGTTCCGGAAGAAAATTTGGGTATTGCCATTTTAACCAATCAGGATAATCAGACATTTTTCGAGATGCTTCGCTATCAGATATTGGATGCTTATCTCGGCGTTCCATACACCAACAGGAGCAGACAGTATCTGACTAATTTTAATAAGGCAAGAACGAAAGAGCTTGCCGATATAAAAAGCTGGCGCGACTCTGTTGCCCTTCAAAGCCGCCCCACGACTCCTTTACCGGCTTTTGCGGGTGAGTATGAAAATGAGCTTTACGGAAAACTGACCATTTCGGTAAAAGACAATTTTCTTAGGCTGAAGTTCCATTCGCATAAAAACCTCACCGCTTCTTTAAAGTATATGGGCGATGCAAGATGGTTGCTCGAGTACGACAATATAGAATACGGAATTTTGCCGGTGGCCTTCACGATGGAAACCGGTAAGCCCATAGCGATCGAACTGAAAGCAAACGATTTTATTGACTACTCCACTTATCGTTTTGAAAAAATGCCGCAGGCTAAGTAGCATCGGGCGTTACATTCGAATGCTTTAATTTAGAACGATGAAATCTTTGCTTGCTTCATGGCTGTTTTTCTTTTTTGTTAGTTCTGTTTTTGCCCAGGAAATCCGAACACCCGACGAGGTGTACGGACGCCTTTTTACCGATGTGCAGAAGAGCGGCATCTTTCCCGACAGTAAAACGTTTGTAGATGCCGTGCCGCTTTTTCCTCCCGACACAATTGTGAAACGATATCTCGAAATCCTTTCGCATCCCGGTATTCGTTTTTCGCTGAAACACTTTGTAGAAGCGCATTTCAGCCTCCCGAAGCCTGCTTCCGAATCCTTCGCCTACGCGGGAAACATCAAAGATCATATCGACAGTTTGTGGCATTTTTTAGAAAGAAAAAAAGATGTGCCCGTTGAGGGAAGTTCGCTGGTGCCTTTGCCGTTTAACTATGTGGTTCCGGGCGGCAGGTTCAGAGAAGTGTATTATTGGGATTCTTATTTTACGATGCTCGGATTGAAAGAGAGTGGGCGTGCCGGTTTAGTTGAAGAAATGATCAACAATTTTGCGTATCTGATCGGGCGGTTTCATCATGTTCCAAACGGAAACCGAACCTATTACCTCAGCAGGTCGCAGCCGCCTTTTTTTAACCTGATGGTTCAGCTGCTTGCCGCGATGAAGGGAAGAGAAGCGCTCGACAAGTTAATGCCTTTTGTTGAACAGGAATATAAATACTGGATGAATAAAAGTGGCCGCGCGCCTTCAGCGGTTGAGGTGGGAAGGTTTACAGTGAACCGGTACACCGACAGCAGTTTTAAGCCGCGTCAGGAAAGCTATGGTGAAGACATACAGGCGTTTTTCAATGTAGAGGGCGAAGCAAATGAAGAGCGTTTTTATCACCATATACGCTCGGCGGCATGTAGCGGGTGGGACTTCAGCAGCCGTTGGTTTGCCGACAGCATGCATCTTACCACAATAAACACCGCCGACATCATTCCCATCGACTTAAACAGTTTGCTGTATGGCTATGAAATTGCGTTATCGCAATATTATGCCGTTAAGGATCCACAAAAAGAAACGCACTATCTGCAAGCAGCAATCAGCCGGAAAAATTTTCTGATGCAGTATTGTTACAATAAAGCGGATGGTTTTTTTTACGACTACAACTTTGTAACGGGCAGCAGAAGTCCTCATAAAACATTGGCCGGCGCTTTTCCGCTTTATTTTGGACTGTGCGACAGAAACAGCGCAGATGGGATAAAGAGAAATTTAGAAACGCTTTTTCTGCGCGACGGTGGGCTTGTTACTACCTTAATTACAAGCGGCCAGCAGTGGGATGCGCCGAATGGCTGGGCGCCTTTGCAATGGATGGCCATATCGGGTCTTAAGAATTACGGCTACAAGGCGCTTGCCGACACGATAGCGCAGCGATGGATTCGGCTGGTGGTAAACGAGTATCAGCGATCGGGTAAGCTATTAGAGAAGTACAATGTTGAAGACGTTAACCTTCCGGGCGGCGGAGGCGAGTATCCCGCGCAGGATGGATTTGGCTGGACGAATGGCGTGTTGCTTGCGCTGATGAAAGAATATGGATCGGAATTTTAAGAATGCTGTTGAGGAGACGATTTGCCAAGGCGTAATATTTTCCGGCGGTCGCCAACAATCCAAACAATGTCGCCCCATTCAAATATCGTTTCCGATTCGGGGTTTAACAGTCTGCGCCCTTTTCGCTCAATTCCGATTACAAGTCCGTTGGTGATTTCACGAATGGCTGACTCGCGTATGGATTTTCCTTTTAGCCGGTTATACTCATTTACCGTAATGGTTTGCAGGGCAATGTTCGAAAGTTCTGTTGTTTTATATTCTGTTTTGTCGGTGGCGTCGAATGTGGGTTTAAAGATTTGCAGTTGTTCGTCTGTTGCAATAATTCCAACCAAATCGAAGGGCAGCAACTTCACAGTTCTTCCTGGGGCATGAATGATGCGTTCGCCGCGTTTTACGTAAATAATATTTACTCCAAATTGTTCGCGCCATGCAAGCTCAATGAGCGTTTTGCCGGCATATTCCGCATCGGGTGCAACCTGCATGTCAATAATGTGTGCATCCCACGGAAGCAGCGATCCATCGGCATCTGCATCAAAATGTAAGATTGAATTTTGTGCTCCCAAATTTTGTCGGGCATTCAAATTTGTAAGGAAGTTTCTTTCAATCCTTCGATAAAAACGCTGAATCCGTTTGGAGAACATTATCATCACCAGCACAACTATTGGAATGCCCGCGAGGAGTGCAATGCCCGTGGTGAAGTGATAGTCGAGAATGAAGCCAATGATCAGCACACCGAGAAGGTTGCGCAGAATTTCTATAATCAGAAGCGGGCCTTTGTTGTACTTCTGATCGATCCATAATTCTTTATAAGCGCTGATGGTGGGCCGCTTAGCCATCATAGCCCAAAGAAAAGGCGCAACAATCAAAAGTGTAATTACAATGCTTGTGATGTCGGCAGCGAAAGCGTTGTCGATGGTACGAGAGATAAAAGGGTCGAGGAACTTGATTGAGAAAAGCAGCATGCCGAGTACGATGATACCGTTTGATATCACAATTTTCAAGTAGCTGATGAGCACTTTGTTCCATGCGCTTTGCGCGTTGATAGACTGGGTGTGCGACGAGTAGCGGTTGATGGAAGCGACGAACCGTGGAGGGAGTTTTTTTTCGAGGAAGTGATAGATAGGATCGCTGAAGCGGATGAGGTAAGGGGTAGTGAATGTGGTGATGGCCGAAGCGCCCACTGCAACCGGAAAAAGAAAGTCGGAAATAACGCCGAGCGACAAGCCGAGGGTAGCCACAATGAACGCAAACTCGCCAATTTGCGCCATACTCATTCCCACCTGAACCGATTGCTTTAACGGCTGTCCCGATATGAGTGCGCCGAATGTGGTGCTGAAAAGTTTTCCAAATAATGTAAGCAAAGTAACCCACAAAACCGGGCCGCTGTATTCGGCAATTACTTTCGGGTCAATCATCATTCCTACCGAAACAAAAAAAACGGTTCCGAACAAATCCTTTACCGGCTTTATCAGGTGTTCCACCTTTTCCGCTTTCGTAGTTTCAGCTATAATCGATCCCATAATAAAAGCGCCGAGTTCGGCCGAAAAGCCAACTTGTGTGGCAATTACCACCATGCCCAAACAAAGACCGATAGATAGAATCAACAGCGTTTCATCATCTAAAAATTTCTTCGCTTTTTTAAAAAGGCTGGGCAATAAAAAAATCCCGGCGATGAACCAAAGCGCAAGAAAGAACAGGAGCTTCACCACCGTGTAAATCATTTCCATTCCTTCAAAGTGCTTGCTAACGGCCATGGTGGAGAGGAGTACCATCAACAATATCACAACAATATCCTCCACTATCAAGACACCAAACACTATACGTGCATAGTGCTTCCCTTTTATGCCGAGTTCGTCAAACGCTTTAATGATGATGGTTGTAGAAGAACTTGCAAGCATACCGCCAAGAAAAAGACTGTCCATCGTAGACCAACCCATCCATTTTCCGAGCAGATAACCGGCTATCGTAATAAAAATAATTTCAGTGAAAGCAGTAACAGAAGCGGCTCCGCCAACCCGCACGAGCTTTTTAAAACTGAACTCAAGTCCAAGGCTGAACAACAGAAATATCACTCCAATTTCTGCCCACACCTTTACGCTGGCATTATCCACAACGGTGGGAGTTAAACTGAAATGCGGACCCACAACAAAGCCTGCAATAATGTATCCGAGTACAAGCGGTTGTTTAATGCGTTTAAAAATTAAGGTGGTTACGGTGCCCACAATAAGTATTAAAGCAAGGTCTTCAATTAACTTAGGTAGATGCACGTTTTATTCACTTTAATTTTTGCCTGTATTTTTTTTAGGAGGACACAAAAATACTAATTTCAAATTTTTAGGTATTTAAGAGATAATGATAGAAGTATGAACAGAAATATCCGGCTGATTTTTTTGCTTTTTGTAATTGCTTTTTTTGGTGCAGCCACGGCGTCTGCTCAATACTCCTTAAAGCTTGTTGTGCAAGATGTGGCAACTAAGCCGAAAGATGACATCTATGTTACGGGCAGCTTTAATAACTGGGATGCCGGCAACTTTCAATACAAGTTAAAGCCGTTTGGCCCGGGGCGTAAAATCATTGTTATAAAAGATTTGCCCGCCGGAAAGATAGCATTCAAGTTTACACGCGGCAACTGGGATAAAGTTGAAACGGATGCAAAGGGATATGATGTTGATAACCGAGTAGCCGATGTGCAGGAAGATGTAACCCTGAATTGCGCGATTGCAGGTTGGAAAGATGATTTTCCGGACAAGCCGATTCCGAACACCGCCACTGCGAATGTTTCTGTGATGGATACGGCTTTCTTCATTACTCAGCTTAACCGTCATCGGAGGATATGGATTTATCTTCCGGCCTCATATCAACGCACGCAGGGGAAGCGTTATCCCGTGCTGTATATGAATGATGGACAAAATTTGTTTAACCTGCAAACCGCGCCTTTTGGTGAGTGGGGTGTGGATGAAGCGCTCGACAGTCTGCAACGGAAAACCGGTAAAGAGTGTATTGTTGTAGGAATTGATCATGGTGGCAGCAAAAGGCTTAATGAGTACAATCCATATAATAACGACAGCTTTGGGGTAGGCGAGGGACGAGCGTATACGGCTTTTGTGGCCGAAACCTTAAAGCCTTATATCGACAAGCATTACCGCACGCTTACTGATGTGGGAAATACGTTTATTGCGGGCAGCAGCATGGGAGGGCTTATCAGTTTGTACGCGGCTATCAGCTATCCGAATGTTTTTGGCAGCGCGGGTATTTTTTCGCCGGCGTTTTGGATATCGCCGCAAATGTACACGGCTGTAGCCGATTCGAAATGGAGCACAAAAAAGCGGATGTATTTTTATGCTGGCGGAAGAGAAAGTAAATCGATGGTGAAGGACATGGAAAAGATGATTAAGCTGTTGCAGACAAAAGGCAACTACGAAATTATTTCGAGTGTGGATCAGCAGGCGCTTCATAACGAAGCGGCGTGGCGAAAGGAGTTTCCGGCGTTTTATCTGTGGTTGATGAAGTAGGCAGAGGTTGGGGATGCCGCAAACAGCAGCGCTAAGCATCCGAAGCTTTCGTGCTCCTCAAAAAAAATGGTGCAATCCACCGGCCGACTGCTGTCTAAAGCCATTGCACGGTTTGAATAGCACCATCTCCGAAATAGAGTCCTCCTGCACACTCCACAAAATACTAGCGCGAATGCACCGACACCTCAGGTAAGGCTAACAACGGCACCTCGGTATGCCAGGCCAACTTCTTTGTTACCGATCTTCTGAAAACACCCATAATTCCCGAATGACGCTCCGGTATGGTTACAATGATTCCGGCAGCATGACCGAGCGCGAAATCGTTGAGTCCTTCAGCTACGTCTTTATCGTTGATGTAATGGTATTGCGGATTAAACTTTGCAAATGCCTCTTCAATTTTCACCATCTGCTCGCGGGTAGGTGGTAAAAACTTTTCGGTGTGGTCAACATTCACAATCATCACTTCAGATGCACTTGACCCAACCAATTCATCAAAAACAGATAACGGAAAGCTTTCAATAGGCTTCTGCAAATCCAGTGCAAGCATCACCTTGCCAATTTTGTCGGCCGTAGCTTTTTGCGGCACCAACAACACAGGCACCGAACAAACGCTCAACAAACGAATGGCGTTGCTGCCTATAAATATTTTTTCCAAATCCGATTTTCCCTTCATGCCCATCACTACAATACGAATGGCGTGCTCCTTACCAATCATTTCAATTACATCGGCCAATTCGCCTTCGGCCGTGTACACCTGCAACGGCATCGAATCCGGCATTTCGGTCATCAGTTTATCTTTCCAATCCTGCAAAACCCCTTCATATTTTTCGTCGAGTTCTTTTTTGCCACCATGTTCAACGGGTACGTTCGACACAGCAGTGGTTGAAGGATATACATGAAGCAATATCACTCTGTCGATGCCAAGCGACGATGCGATGTGAATGCCATATTTTGACGCGTGCATGGCCGCATCCGAAAAATCAGTAAGCAGAAGCATTGTTCTCATAACAGTGGTAATTGATGTTGTTTTAGTCGAAAAATTTTCGCTAATTTATTCTTTCTTTAGATAGGTGCATAAAATTGACATCAAATAATTATTAAAGCAGAACTTTGTTGGATCGCAGATTGTATAGAAAACCCACTTTCTCTAAACTTAAATCAGCTAAATATGAAAGCGAAAATTGGAATCAAAGACGAAAATGCAGCCTCTGTTGCGGAAATTTTAAATAAGATGCTTGCCGATGAACACGTGTTGTACTTGAAAACCCGGAATGCACACTGGAATGTGGAAGGGCCGGATTTTCATGCAATGCACATTTTTTTTGAAGAGCAATACACGGAACTTGCCTTAATGATTGATGCCATTGCAGAACGCATCCGCACCATCGGCCAGTACGCCGTTGCCACGATGACAGACTATCTTAAGATGTCGGACTTAAAGGAGTACGAGAGGGGCACTAACACAAGCCATGCGTATATCACCGCCTTGCTGCGCGATCATGAGAGTATTATCGTCGGGATGCGCAACAACATTTCACCGATTGAAGAAGAATTAAACGACGCAGGCACGAGCGACTTCGTAAATGGGATGATGCAAAAGCACGAAACCATGGCGTGGATGCTTCGCGCCCATCTGGCAAAATAAACCGTTTAAAATTTGGCCGTGGTAAAATCCATGGTGCCAACAAATTTCTTCGCCAGTTTTCCATTTTCGTCAAAAACGAAAGTGGTGGGAATGCTGCGCACATTCAATACATCGGGCAAATTCCCCTGCGAATAATAAAGAGGTAAAGAAATTTTTTTCGACTTGAAGTATCGCTTCGGTTGTTCAAAGCTATCGTCGACCGACAGCATCACGAGCGCAACCTTTGAGGTGTCGGCCTTTTGGTAATATTTTATTATTGAAGGAATTTCTGCAAGGCATGGGCCGCACCATGTTGCCCACAGGTTAATGATAACTTTTTTGCCCTTAAACTGCTGAAGATTTACGATGCGCCCGTTTTCATCCCACATGTTTAAGGTGGGTAAATCTTCCGTTTGTACATAAGCAGGCGGTGCGAGAATCTCCTTCTCTTCAGCCGTTGAAAAAGAAGAGGCGGATACAACAAGCGCGAGTACGCAAACTATAATTGTCATGTTCATAGTCTTCTTGTTTTGGTTCCAAAGAAAAAGATAAATCGTTACAGGCGAATTAACATTTTTATGTTCCGCGGTGGTTGCGGTGGCATCTTGTTTGAATTATGGGGCACAAAATGGATAAACTATGAGAAAAATTTTTGTAATTACGATGTCGTTATGCGGAATGTTTGGCTTCAGTTACGCCCAAACATCCAACGTTCAATTTGGAGTAAAAGGTGGTGTTAACTTATCATCAGTCCAAACAACCGATTTAACATCAAACAGTAAAACCGGTTATCATGCGGGTTTATTTACGCACATACATCTGAATAAAAACTTTGCGCTACAGCCCGAAGTACTTTATTCAACCCAGGGTGGTGAATATAATAATGTGAAGTTGAAAACCGACTATGTAAGCATTCCGGTACTCGGACAGTATATGTTTGGAAACGGTTTTCGTATTGAAACCGGTCCGCAGATTGGCTTTTTAACAAGTGCCGATATTGAAGTGGGCAACAACAAAACCGCTGCGAAGGACTTTTTAAATACAACAGAGTTTTCGTGGGCGTTTGGCGCCGGCTTTCTCACGAAAAGCGGCTTAGGCATTGATGCGCGATATAACCATGGTATTACCGATATCGCTAAGAACTCGCCTGCAATAAAGAACCGCACCTGGCAGTTTGGTCTTTTCTATCAGTTTAAATAGAAAAACGAACACTTAAAAAAAAGAGGCATGCTGTTAACGCAATGCCTCTTTTTTTATGTTGACCCATAAGGATTCGAACCTTAACAGACAGAACCAAAATCTGTAGTGCTACCGTTACACCATGGGTCAATTCCGTAAAAGGAGTGCAAAAATAATGGTGTTGCGTATTGTTGCAAAATTTTTCAACAAGAATATTTTTTCGCTATTCCGACATCATTTCATTTACTACCTGCATCACTTCTTCCACGTTGGGTTTGCTGAAGTAATCGCCGTCGCTGCCGTAAGCAGGACGGTGTGCCTTTGCCGTTAAAGTACGCGGTGCAACATCGAGTAAGCGATAGCCACCTTGTTCTTCCATCACTTTATTGAACATATATGCGGCAGCTCCGCCCGGAACATCCTCATCTACAAAAAGTATTCTGTTTGTTTTTTGAAGCGATTGTTTAATTGCATGATGCACATCGAAAGGAAGCAACGTTTGAACGTCGACAATTTCGCAGGAGATATTTTGTTTTTCGAGACGCTGTGCAGCCTCTTCAATAATGCGTAAGGTAGATCCGTAGGAAACAATTGTGATGTCTGAACCCTGTTTAATCACTTCGGGCACACCCATCGGAACGGTGAAATCCATAAGATTGGATGGCAGCTTCTCTTTTAGGCGATAGCCGTTCAAACATTCAATGACGATTCCCGGATCGTTACTGCGAAGCAGCGTGTTGTACATTCCCGCTGCCTGCACCATATTGCGTGGAACGCAAACGTACATTCCGCGCAGTGCGTTAATGATCATGCCCATTGGTGAGCCGCTGTGCCATATCCCTTCCAAACGGTGGCCACGGGTGCGAACGATCAGCGGACATGATTGCTGCCCTTTGGTTCGATAGTGAAGCGTTGCCACATCGTCGCTCAGCGGCTGTAACCCGTACAACAAATAATCGAGATATTGAATTTCGGCAATCGGCCTCAGCCCACGCATGGCCATGCCGATTCCTTGACCCATTATGGTTAACTCACGAATGCCCGTGTCGAAAATTCTTCTCTCTCCATATTTGGCCTGCAAGCCCATGAACCCTTGGTTTACATCACCAATATAGCCGAGGTCTTCGCCAAACGCAACTACATCTTTTCTGCTTCCAAAAAGCTCATCGAAATATTTGTTCAACACCTCGAAGCCATTTAACGTGGGCGCATCATCTGCATAGGCAGCGGCGTTGGCAGCAACCTTTAATGCGCTTTTCGGTCCTTCATTGTACAGGTGAGAATTGTAGAGCGATTTTCCATCATTCAGTAAATCTTCATAGAATCTTTCCAATTCATAGTTTGGAAAGCTCTCAAGGCTTTTAGCGGTTGCAGAAAGTATGTCGCGCATCAGCGGCTCCCGAACGGCTGCAAGTTTAGCAGCGCTTTCTGCATCGCCGGCGGCTTGTATCAGTTCGGCCGCCTGCTGTGCACGCTCTTTTAACGGAGCAGCAAAATCAGACCATGCCTTTTGTTTGCTCTGCCTTACTTCTTCTATTGCTTCCTGTTCAAGAATGTCGAGTTCTTCGTCGGACGATATGCCGTTTAGGATCATCCATTCGCGCATTTTTTTCAGGCAGTCGAAATCTTTTTCCCATTGCAGCCGATCGGCGGTTTTATACCTTTCGTGACTGCCCGATGTGGAGTGCCCCTGCGGCTGCGTAATTTCTTCAACATGAAAGATAGCAGGTGTATGCGTTTTACGGATCTTGTCTATCGCAAGTTCAAACAGCTCGCACATTCCGGCGTAATCCCATCCTTTCACGCGATAGATGTCGATGCCGTTGGTGTCTTTATGTTTTTGAAAACCTTTTAATGCTTCCGATATGGATCCTTTTGTGGTTTGATATTTTTTGGGTACTGAAATACCGTATCCGTCGTCCCAAACAAAAACGGCGAGCGGCACCTGAAGCACGCCGGCAGCGTTGATGGTTTCCCAAAACTGCCCTTCGGAAGTAGAGGCGTCGCCTATGGTACAAAAACAAATTTCGTTTCCGTTATCAGACAGTGTATTATGATCTTTTAGTTCTTCAATATGGCGGAATGCGCTCGAAGCGAAAGCAAGTCCGAGTCCGCGCGACATTTGTCCGGCAGTGGGGGAAATATCTGCCGAAACGTTTTTATGATCGGTTAAGTTCAGCCAGTTGCCGGCGTCGTCTACAAATCTGGTGGCATAGTGTCCATTCATTTGGCGGCCTGCGCTGCAAGGCTCATTTTCAATATTGGGATCGGCATACAGCTGCGCAAAAAATTCTTCAACCGAAAGAATGCCCGAGGCAAACATAAACGTTTGATCGCGGTAATAGCCCGAACGAAAATCGCCCTTCCTGAAAAATTTTGCCATGGCTATTTGCGCCACTTCTTTTCCATCGCCGAAAATGCCAAACTTTGCTTTGCCTGTCAGCACTTCTTTCCGGCCTGTGATACTTGCTTCACGGCTTTTAAAAGCAATTTTATAATCTTTTAAAACCTCGCCTCTAAAGCCTTCGTACGACAACATATCCTGGTTTATCTGGGTTTCGTTAATCGTTTGTTCCATATCGCAAATGTAATGTTTACAATGCTTGAAAAACTAAGCCGTTCAATAAATGTAAGCCGGATTTCGGCGGCTTTAATGGTTTCATAAAATTGTTTTACCGCTGTTGGAGGTTATAATTTTTTATCGATAATTTTACCCGAATAAATTACTCCCAATGAAGAAAATAGTAATGCTACTTGCTTTTGCCGGCGGAATAACAATGGCTCAGGCACAAGCACCGCAAAAAAACCAACCGATTAACACCACCGACGCACAGCTAAAAAAGGTACCCTCAATTGAGGAAACGTTCAGCTTCTCGAACGACGATTACGACTTTGGAAAAATTGTTTACGGAAAAGCAGTTGAGTACGATGTAGTGATGAAAAACATTGGCGCCGATTCGGTTAAAGTGGAAAGAGTGCAGGTAAGCTGCGGTTGTACAACACCCAAGTATGAGCAGGGAAAAATGATTGCGCCGGGGCAGGAGTTTAAAGTGCGCCTGGGTTTTAATGGTATGTCGAACGGCCATTTTCAAAAGAACGCAACTATCTTTTTCAGCAACGGTACAAGCAAAGTGGTGAAGTTTCACGGGGAAGCATATCAGGCGCCTACAGAGCCCGCACCTGCCAACAACGAGTTGCAGAAGCTGAAAAAAGGATAACGTTAAACAATAAATTACAATAGAATGAAAGGATTTTTTTTCTCGCTTGCACTGCTTTTTTCTGTTGCAACATTTGCACAGGAATCTCCGCTAACCTTTAAAACGGTAAAACACAGTTTTGGGAAAGTAAAACACAACGTTCCGGTAACGGCTACCTTTAGTTTTATTAACACATCCGATAAACCGGTGGTAATAGAAAACGCTACTGCCGACTGCGGATGCACATCGCCCGAATATCCAAAGGGAGCCATCGCAAAAGGAAAAACAGGCACTGTTAAAGTAACTTATAATTCAGCTGCAATGGGTGCATTCACCAAACGGGTGCATGTGAAAGTTGCAGGCCTAAACCAGCCTATCGATTTAACGATAGAAGGAGAAGTTGTTGGTGTGGCAACAGCCACCGGCAAGCCTAAGGGTTAATGGCCAACATTGTTTCGTAAAGCCCTGCTCCGGCAGGGCTTTTTTGTTTATAGCAAGCACTGATTTTACTCAGAATTTTCCGTCATTGCTGATGTTGTGTTCCGGTAAAATGCTTTTCGGAAACGATTGTTTGTATTTTTAGCGGGATGATGCTTGTTTATTAATAATTTTACGCGCTATTTGTAAATTGAAATCGAATTATGCCACAATACCCCAACAGACAATTTTTAGAATTTGAGCAGCCGATAAAAGATTTGTACGAACAAATAGAACAAGCGAAGAAACTGGCAGAAAAGAACTCGAAAATCGACTACTCAAAAAACATCGATCAGTTAGAGCAAGATATTGTAGAGAAGCGCAAAGAAATTACACAGTCCCTTACGCCCTGGCAGCGCGTGCAGCTTAGCCGACATCCCGACCGGCCTTATACCTTAAAGTTTATTGAGAAAATGTCGTCTAACTTTTTGGAGCTGCATGGCGACAGAAATGTGAGAGACGATAAGGCGATGGTAGGCGGATTTGCTGATCTTGACGGGCAAACCGTAATGTTTATCGGTCAGCAAAAAGGTACGAATACCAAGCTACGGCAACTGCGGAATTTTGGGATGGCGAATCCCGAAGGCTATAGAAAAGCGCTGCGCTTAATGCGTCTCGCTGAAAAATTTAATAAACCTGTTATTACGCTGATTGATACGCCTGGTGCATTTCCAGGGCTTGAGGCTGAGGAAAGAGGGCAGGGCGAAGCCATAGCGCGGAATATTTACGAAATGATCCGGTTGAAGGTACCCGTTATCTGTTGCATTATCGGTGAGGGAGCAAGTGGCGGTGCGTTAGGAATTGGCGTTGGTGACCGTGTTTTAATGATGGAGAACACATGGTACACGGTAATTTCGCCGGAAAGCTGCAGCTCGATATTGTGGCGCAGTTGGGATAAAAAAGAAGTGGCCGCAGAGCAACTTCGATTGACGGCAACCGATATGAAAGGTTTCGGCTTAGTGGATGAAATAGTGAAGGAGCCGTTTGGCGGTGCGCATTGGGACTATGATGAAGCGGCCGCAATTTTAAAACAGTCTATTCTCAGCAACTTAAAAGAACTGCAAACCAAAACTGCGGAGCAACGGACAAACGAAAGAATTGAGAAGTTTGGAAGGATGGGATTTTGGGAAGAAGGCGATTTCTGCGATTCCAATTTAGAACACAATTAAATAATCATAATGTCGGTAAGAGATATTTTAACAGGAACGGGCGTAGCCCTGGTAACTCCTTTTGCGAAAGATGGAAGTGTAGATTTTAAATCTTTAGGTAAGCTGATTGATTTTGTTATTGACGGCGGTGTAAACTATTTGGTGCTGCTCGGCACTACAGGTGAAACGCCCACACTGGAAAAGTCTGAAAAGATTGATATTATTCGTTTTGCGCACGAGCGGGCATACAGCCGCGTGCCGTTGGTAATTGGCATTGGCGGCAACAACACAAAAGCGTGTATTAAAGACCTTGAGGAACTTCCACTGGAATGCGCCAAAGCAATTTTAAGTGCGTCGCCCTATTACAACAAACCGTCGCAGGAAGGTTTGTTTCAGCACTATAAAGCTTTTGCCGACAACACAGCCAAGCCAATTTTGTTGTACAATGTTCCCGGCAGAACGGGAAGAAATATCTCTGCCTATACCACACTGCGTCTGGCAAATGAAGTTTCCAATATTGCCGGCATTAAAGAAGCAAGCGGCGATTTTGTGCAGGCAATGGAGATTATCAAAAACAAGCCGCAGGAGTTTATTGTTTTAAGCGGCGATGATAATTTGGTGCTTCCTCAAATTGCCATTGGCATGAAAGGCGTAATTAGTGTAGCTGCAAACTGCTTTCCGAAAGATTTTTCCATGATGGTTGACCTTTGTTTGCAGAACGATTTCTCAACGGCAAGAAAGGTGCATTATGATATGTTGGATGGGGTAGACTTACTGTTTGCTGAAAACAATCCGGCCGGGGCAAAAGCATTTTTGTCGGCAATGGGTATTATTGAAAATAATCTCCGGCTGCCGCTGACACCACTGAGTGCAGTGCTGCAAGAAAAAGTAACTGCGTATTTGGCAAGATAGCTTTTGAGGACGGAGCGATAAACAGAAAGACAAAAGAGGATGGGCTGCGGGATTGCAGCGGCATCCTTTTTTGTTTACAAAAAAGATATAGCGAAAAGCCCGACGGCAAAGTTGAAGAGCGGCTAAAAGCTGACAGCCCCGAATCTTATACGTTAAACCGGAAGTGCATAATGTCTCCGTCCTGAACGAGATATTCTTTTCCCTCGATGCGCAGACGGCCGTTGTCGCGGCAGGCTGCTTCAGAACCGTATTTCACAAAATCGTTGTATGCAATTACCTCTGCTTTAATAAATCCTTTTTCAAAATCGGTATGTATCACAGACGCTGCCTGAGGCGCTTTCCAGCCTTTTTGAATGGTCCAAGCACGTACCTCCTGCACGCCGGCGGTAAAATAAGTCTGCAACTGTAAAAGGTTGTATGCCGAATAAATCAGCTTGTTTAAAGCCGGTTCCTTCATTCCATATTCGTCCATAAACATTTGCTGGTCTTCCGCAGATTCCATTTCAGCAATTTGGGCTTCCACCGAATTGTTCATCACAATTACACCGGCATTTTCTTCGGTCGCCGCTGCTATCAGTGCTTCCGAAAATTTGTTTCCCGTGTGCATGCTTGCTTCATCCACATTTGCCACGTATAAAACCGGCTTGTCCGTGAGCAAAAACAAGTCGGCAATGGCTTGCTTTTCTTCTTTCTCAAGACCTAAGGCACGTATGCTTTTTCCGTCTTCAAGGTGTGCTTTACAGCGCTGCAAAACTTCGAGTTCTGCCTTTGCTTTCGGGTCAACCCGAGCCTGCTTTTCGGTGCGCTGCATCTTTTTTTCTACGCTTTCCAAATCTTTCAACTGAAGTTCAGTGTCTATAATCGATTTGTCGTTAAGCGGATTAACCGGCCCTTCGTCGCGCAAAATATTATCGTCTTCAAAACAGCGTATCACATGGATGATGGCGTCTACCTCACGAATGTTTGCCAGAAATTTATTGCCTAAACCTTCGCCTTTACTCGCGCCTTTTACGAGGCCGGCAATATCAACAATTTCGAGTTGTGTGGGCACAACGCGGTTAGGCTTCACCAGTTCAGCAAGTTTGTTCAGCCGCTCATCGGGTACATCAACCAGTCCTACATTCGGGTCAATGGTACAAAACCGGTAGTTGCTTGCCTGCGCTTTTGCGTTTTTGCTGACTGCGTTAAATAGTGTAGACTTCCCAACGTTTGGAAGTCCAACGATGCCTGCCTGTAAAGCCATAATTGAATTTTAAAAGGCCGCAAATATAGTACAATCCCACGCCAAATTTCGGCGACTATGTTAACAATTGCTTTCCTGATTTGACCCTGTAATTTTGAGCCGTCAACTTATGAAGAATAGTGTGTTTATCAAGAATATGGTTTGCGATCGCTGCATATTAGTGGTGAAGCAGGAACTTTTGCGCTTGCACCTGCCGGTAACATTGGTTACTTTAGGCGAAGCGGAATTTGGGCGTAAACTTACTGAGGGCGAGAGGAAAAAAATTGCGGAAGCGCTTGCGCCTCTTGGCTTTGAGCTGCTCGACGACAGAAAAAGCAGACTAATAGAAAAGATTAAATCGATGGTGATACAATATGCGAGAGGCGTTGCATCGGAGCGCGACAAAAATCTTTCCGACGTGGTTTCGGCTGCCTTACTTCAGGACTATTCTTATCTGTCGAATTTGTTTTCTGCAACGGAAGGAATCACCATTGAGCGATATTTTATCTTGCAAAAAATTGAGCGCATTAAAGAATTGATTGTGTATGACGAGCTTTCGTTAAGTGAAATTGCTGCGCAGTTAAATTACTCGAGCGTTGCCTACCTAAGCAATCAGTTTAAAAAGATGACAGGCCTTACGCCAACTGCATTCCGAAAGCTGAAGGAGGATAAAAGAAAAGCAATTGATAAGGTGTAAATCTTACAAAACATATCCATAAAACTGTAACCCGGATTGTACTGCAATGCGCAACTTTGTGGAATGGAACAAATAGTTGTTTTACCATTTCAGCAGCCGTTGAGTGCGCCGGATCAGGAGGTGGCAAAAGCGGTGTTGAAGCCCTTGTCGGGTATTACGTCTTTTAAAGTGTCGGGTGGGGCGGTTGAATTGTTGATAAAGGACGAGGAAGCGCTTTTGGAAGCTGCCGGGGCGCTAAATAACGAGGGGTTCAATATTAAAGCTGCCGACAATAATTTTCCGGTGTTGGGAATGAGTTGCGCCTCTTGTGCAAACAGCTCGCAATCTACTGTTCGAAGTCTTTTCGGCGTGTTGGAAGCCGACGTAAACTACGGCACTCAACGACTTTCAGTTCGATATTTGCCGGATGTTGTAAGTACAGATAAGATTCAGAAATCGTTGCAGGAAATCGGGTTCGATTTGTTAATTGAGGAAGACGAAGAAAAAGAAGAAGACTCGCTGGATGCCATGCAGCGCAAGCATTACAGACAATTGAAACAAAAAACCATTTGGTCGGTAGTGCTTACGCTTCCTGTTGCGGTTATCGGCATGTTCATCATGAATATGCCGTATGCAAATGAGGTAATGTGGGCGTTTTCCACGCCGGTAATTTTTTGGCTGGGCCGCAGTTTTTTTGGGAATGCGTTTCGGCAGCTTAAACACTTTTCCGCGAATATGGACACGTTGGTGGCACTGAGCACAGGCATTGCTTATGGCTTCAGCGTTTTTAATATGATGTATCCTCAGTTCTGGACATCCCGAGGACTCGAAGCGCATGTGTATTTTGAAGCAGCGGCTGTCATCATCACTTTTATTTTACTCGGCCGTTTGCTTGAAGCCCGCGCAAAAAGTAATACCTCGCAGGCACTCCGAAAGCTGATGACACTGCAACCCAAAACCGTTACTGTTGTCGACAATTTAAAAGAAATGGAGAAGCCGGTGAAAGATGTAATTGTGAATGATGTAATTGTTGTGAAACCGGGTGAAAAAATAGCGGTAGACGGCGTAGTGATTTCGGGTGACAGTTATGTAGATGAAAGTATGTTGAGCGGCGAACCCGCCGGCGTCCGAAAGTTTGAGGGGCAATCCGTTTTTGCCGGCACCATTAATCAGAAAGGGAGTTTTCGTTTTCGCGCAACCAAAGTGGGAAGGCAAACGCTGCTTGCATCCATAATACAATCGGTGCGGGATGCACAGGGCTCCAAAGCGCCCGTACAGAAGTTGGTAGATAAAATAGCCGGTGTGTTTGTGCCGATCGTTATTGCTATTGCCGTACTTATTTTTTTAGCATGGATTTTTGTTGCCGATGACGGGTTTGTGCACGGGTTACTTGCCGCCGTTACAGTATTGGTGATTGCTTGTCCCTGCGCACTTGGACTTGCCACGCCAACCGCCATCATGGTAGGTGTGGGAAAAGGTGCGGAAAACGGTATTTTAATTAAAGATGCAGAAAGCCTGGAGCTTGCGCGAAAAGTGGATGCAGTTGTTCTGGATAAAACAGGAACCATCACGCACGGGAGGCCGGAGGTAAACCATGTACTTTGGCGGGGCAGTGAAACTGAAAAAGCAATTTTACGGGCTATGGAAAAGCAGTCGGAACATCCGCTTGCCGAACCCATAGCGGCATATTTTGAGGGAGCAGAAAGAGTAGAAACAGAAGAATTTCAGAGCTATACCGGCCGCGGAATTCGTGCGGTGGTGAATGGTGTGATGTATTTGGCCGGCAACAAGAAAATGCTGCTGGAAAGCGGTATTCTGCCGGATAAGGAATGGGAAATGAAAGCCGAAGCCTGGAGCGAAGCCGCTCATACGGTTGTGTGGTTCGCAGGCGATGGCAAACTAATAGGGATGATGGCGATTGCCGACAAGATAAAAGACACAACTGCCGGGGCAGTGAAAGCTTTGCAGCGCATGAATATTGAGGTTTACATGCTTACCGGCGATAACCGGCATACTGCCCGGGCAATTGCACAACAGGTGGGCATTTCAGCTTTTACAGCCGAAGTGTTGCCGGAAGAAAAAGCGGCCTTTATCAGAAGCTTACAGCAGCAGGGGAAAGTGGTTGCCATGGTGGGTGATGGCATTAACGACAGTACTGCGCTTGCCGTTGCCGATGTGGGCATAGCGATGGGTAAGGGAAGCGATATTGCTATGGATGTTGCCAAGATGACGATTATTTCCTCGAACCTTAGTAAAATTCCGCAGGCGATTCGGCTTTCATCGAAGACAGTTGCCACTATCAAACAAAATCTTTTCTGGGCATTTATCTATAATATTGTTGGTATACCGATAGCAGCCGGCTTGTTATATCCGGTAAACGGATTTTTATTGAATCCGATGCTGGCGGGTGCGGCAATGGCGCTCAGCAGCGTTAGCGTGGTGCTAAATAGTTTACGCCTAAAAGCAATCAAACTTTAAAAACAAAAAAATGAAAACGAAACAATTCAAAACCAACATCAATTGCGGGAGTTGCGTAAAAGCTGTTAGTCCGCATTTAAATAAGATTGAAACTTTAAAGGAGTGGAAGGTGGATACGGAGAAACCTGAAAAAACACTTACCGTTGCGTCGGATAGCGATGTTACGGAAGAGGTGATGAAAGCCGTTAAGAAAGCTGGCTTTGAAATCGAAGTACTTTAAAGCAAGCGGCCGGTTCACCAGTGAACCGGCCGCTTGCCTTTTATGATTTGATGATGCAAAGCTTGCAACAACAAATTTTTTAGTTAGTAAATTCTCCGTCGGCTTTTATCAACACGACGTCGCTAAGTGCTGCTTCGGGAAATTTTTCGCCGATTTTAAAGTCTGAACGTTTAATGGTGCCCGTGGCGCGGAATCCTGCCTTTTGTTTTCCGGAGTTTTTATCGTCGATTGTTCCGCGATGTTCAAGATCGAGCACTACTTCTTTTGTTATGCCGTGCATGGTAAGGTTTCCGGTTAGCTTGTACGTGTTTTTTCCGGTTTCGGATACGGACGTGCTTTTGAATATAAGTTCGGGATATTTATCAGCGTCGAAGAAATCGGCCGATTTTAAATGGTTGTCGCGGGCGGTAACTCTCGTGTCGATCGAGTGGGTTTTGGCTCTTAATTCGATGGTGGCATCTTTAAAGCTGCCCACAGCAGCCGTGTTAATGGTGGCCTCGAAATCGCTGAAATGTCCGCTTATGTCAGCAATGCCCATGTGCGTAATGGTAAACATCAATTGAGAGTGCGCTTTATCGCTTTTCCATAATACGGAGGAAAGCGTAAAGGCCGACAATAACACAATAGCAAATAGCCCAATAGCCAGTTTTTTCATAAATTATAATTTTGTGTAAAGATTCATTTTAAAAGAAATACCGGGAAATAAATATTACTAAAGAATTGAAAATTTATCTGACGCAATTTAAGCTTCCGATGCTTCTTTATGCGCTTTCTGTAACGTGTCGATAAAGACATTCGGTGGCTGCGCCCCTGCAATTCCGTATTTGCGGTTAACAACAAAAAAAGGCACACTGTGAATGCCAATCTGAAAGGCTTCGTAAATATCAGCTTCTACTGCTGCATTTAAAGCTTCGGATGCCAAAGCGGTTGCAGCCGGGTCGCGGCCAATGCCTGCGGCCTCAGCAATGCGAATCAGTTCTTCATCGTCGCCGATATTTTTTCCTTCCGAAAAATAGGCGCGGAATAACAACTCTTCCACTTCGTTCTGAAGCGAAAATTGTTTTGACAATTGAATCAGTTTATGCGCTTTAAAAGTATTGGCCACCTTCAATTTTGCGAAATCGAATGAAAGATTTTCGGCTTCTGCCATCTGCTGCACATAGTTGTTCATTTCCACTGCTTCCTCTGCTCTCATTCCTTTTTGTTCTACAAGATAGTCGGTGATGCTGTAGTTTGGACGGGTAACGATGTCCGGTGAAAGCTGATAGCTTCTCCATACAACGGTTAGCTCGTTTTGAAACGGCAGTTGCTCAATTGCTTTTTCGAACCGCCTCTTGCCGATATAGCAAAAGGGACAAGCCACATCGCTCCAGATTTCTATCTCCATCTTTTTATTGTTGCGGATGAAACCGAATCAGGATTCGGGCATTTTTTTCTTCCGATGAAACAATGTTTAGCTCATAGCGCTTATCGCCGGCTGTCACAACCATCAGCGCTGTGTTCGGCGCAATTTCGCCAAGGTTTTCTGCTACGAGCACAATTTCGTGTTCGCTCACACCGGCGTCGGCGGAAATATTATATACGATCGGTTCGTGTGTGAGACGCTGTTTTGCAATCACCAACTCATTGTTATGATAAACCGATACGGTATCGTTGTCGATATAGCCATTATCATAAATTTCGATTTTGATGGAGTTAGAATAAACGTCAATTTTTTTCACCAGTTTATTTTCTCTTTCCATCATAATTTTTGGAACGGGCGGAAGTGGCTTGGAAGACGCTGCTAATTGAGGGGTTTTTGCGGATTGGAGTTGATCGGTGACAGCCGGTTGCGGGCGGTCGGGCTGCTGTGGAGGCTTGGACGTTTGTGGTTTTGAGGGTGGTGCAGTTGTGGCAGAAGAAGGCTTTTTTGGCTGCGCTTTTACTTGTGATGGGGCAGTTGCTTTACCGGTGGGCTTTTTAGGAGCAGAATTGCCGGCAGTCGGATTTTTGGCAGTAGGCAACGTCTTTTTTGCAGCATGCTTTTTAGGAGCAGGGGTTTTCTTCGTTCGCGCCTCATACTTGACCACAAAATCTTCTTTCTTAAAATCTGATTCAGTCACTTTTTCAAGATAAACGGTGCCCGTACCACAGTCGGAATTGTTCTGGATCACCACGCTCGAGTAGGTTCCTTCCAGCACTTCAAGCTTACCTTCTTTGCTGTAATCAAGATAGCAAGTCATTAAACAAGGTGAACTGAATTCTTCAATCTTTAGTTCTATCAGTTTGGTTTCCTTTAAAACAAGTGTTTTTTGCTTCTTCATAAAAACACCCTGAGCTGCTGCCTTTCCATAAAACACAGTGGACTTGTAAGAATAGGTTACCGCTTCCAGCGCATCGTTTGCCTTATTGTTGATTTGCACTTCAAACTTATAGCGGTGTTTGTTGGGTCCGAAACCAGTGATAAAATATCCCTGCCACACACCCGTAAGGTTTTGCGCAAAAAGAAAGGATGAAAGAAAAACAGAAATAATGAGGATGAAAAACCGCTTCAACATATTATAATGGCTGCATTCACAACAAAAGTATAGGGTTCGAAAAGCAGCAGCTATAAAATAGCGTTAAGTTTATCTGGTGAGCCCGTTTTAAACGTTTTGTTTATGAAAACAATTGCGCCGGCGTTCTTATCAACATAGGCGATTCCTGCCGGCTCCGACTTTATATTTGCTGCAATGAGATACGAGGATACCTACCGGCACAAAGGTTTGCGAAAGCAACTGGTAAATGTATTAAGAGAAAAAGGCATTACCGATGAAAGGGTTTTGGAAGCGATCAATTCAGTTCCGCGCCACTTCTTTTTGGACTCCGCCCTCGACAAAATTGCCTATGAAGACAAAGCTTTCCCGATTGCGGCGGGGCAAACGATCAGCCAGCCCTACACGGTTGCCTATCAAACACAGTTGTTGCAACTGAAGCCCGCACAAAAAGTGCTGGAAATTGGAACCGGAAGCGTGTATCAGGCATCGATTCTCGCCGAGCTCGGATGTTATGTTTATACCATCGAACGGCAAAAAGCGCTGTTCGATCAAAACAAAAACTTCATTCTGAAACCGAAATATCCGAATATAAAATTCTTTTATGGCGACGGCTTTGAAGGGCTGCCCACATTTGCTCCCTTCGACAGAATTATTATTACCGCTGCGGCGCCTTACGTTCCCGAAAAGCTTATCAAACAGTTGAAGCCGGGCGGGCAAATGGTGATACCCTTGAATGAAGGAGAAGGAGAGATTCAGCGCATGCAACGGCTTACAAAACTCGACGACGGAAGTTTGCGCGAAGAAGCGTTCGATGCTTTTTCGTTTGTTCCAATGCTGGAGGGAAAAAATGGATAAAAAAACGGCTGTCGTTTTCTGACAGCCGGCAAGGTTTCAACAATAAAATAAAAGCTACAACTCGTCATCGCCTTCATAGTACGCGTCTTCGCTGCTGTTGTACACAGCATTCCATTCGCGCACTGCCTCATCGCTTAATAATTCAACAATGTCGTAAACAGGGTCCGACTTCTTCTTCCATTCCATCACCATCTCATCTAAATATTTAATGATGTACATGCAATGGTCGCTCATCACCTTTACCTGAATCAACATCAAATCATCCTCTTCACTTTCCTGAATCAAGTAATAACAGTTGGGCTCCAATAATCCGTAAGAATACATAGTGTTTTCTTTTTTTAAAATCAATAGTTCGATATTATTTTTAAAATGGGTCAGAATTTAACGGGTGTGTTTTTATGGTTGGGGTTGCAAGGAAAGCAAAGATAGCCCATTACCAAAAAGAGGAAAAGCGAAAGCAACAGGAATTTTTGGCCGGAAGCATAGCTTAACAAACGCAATTTTCGCCTGAGCGCCAACCGGTTCAGCATTAAGCCAGATTAAATATCAATTTTTACTGTTAAAAAATGATTCAACAGCCGTTACAGATTCCAGTCAACAATTTGATTTGCCCACTTAGGGTTGTAGGCCGCCGACACGCGAATGTAATTGTCGGTATAGCCCTCCATAATAGTGTTTTTTGCATGACCCTCGAACAACACCCTGCGAGTTGTGCCCGCATATTTTTCCTGGAACAATTGGGTTTTTTTATAAGAAAGTTCGCGAAGCATTTTATTGCGCTGATGACGAACGTTTACCGGTACAACAGGTTCTATTTCCAATGCCTTTGTATTGGGTCGTTCGCTATAGGTAAAAACGTGCAGATACGACACGTCGAGCGCTTCAATAAACCGATAGGTATCGGAAAAATGCTGTTCGGTTTCGCCCGGAAAGCCAACAATTACATCCACTCCGATTCCGCAATGCGGAATAAGTGATTTAATGTGCGCAATTTTATCGGTGTACAATTCGCGTTTATACCTTCTGCGCATCAACCCCAAAATTTCGTTATTGCCGCTTTGAAGCGGGATGTGGAAATGAGGCATGAACTTTCTGCTGCCTGCCACAAACTCAACGATTTCGGAGGTGAGCAAATTCGGTTCAATAGAAGAGATGCGGTAGCGTTCGATGCCTTCCACCTTTTCGAGTTGCTGTATCAATTCAAAAAAACTCTCGCGGTGCTTTTTGTTTCCCTCTTCGCTTTTTCCGAAATCGCCCAGGTTTACGCCGGTAAGAACAATTTCCTTAACGCCCGAAGCTGCAAGGTTTTCTGCAGTTTGTACTACATTTTTAGTGGTGTCGCTCCGGCTTTTTCCTCTGGCCATCGGAATTGTGCAAAAGCTGCAAGTATAATCGCATCCATCCTGCACCTTTAAAAATGTCCGTGTTCTGTCGTTCACCGAATACGAACTGTGAAAGCTTACTACGTCATCGATGTCGCAACTGCTGATTTTAGTGGAATCGCCGTGAATCAGTTCGCGGATGTGATGGGTTAAATTAAATTTCTCTTTGGCGCCGAGCACCAGGTTTACGCCCGGAATTTCGCTGATTTCTCTTGGTTTTAGCTGAGCATAACACCCTGTAATAACCACCATGCTTTGTGGGGCACGACGCTGAATCCGCCGCACAATTTGTCGGCATTCTTTATCTGCATTATCTGTTACCGAGCAAGTGTTGATTACGTAAACATCGGCCACTTCATCAAACTCTTTCTTTGTAAAACCTTCCTGTTCCATTTGGCGGCTCAGCGTGGAAGTTTCTGCAAAATTTAATTTACAGCCCAGCGTGTGAAAGGCCACCGATTGTGTAGTGCTCATAAGCTGCAAAGATAGCGTTGGTCAACAACTGTTTGGGCGCGGCTTAAATCTTAAATCAATTTTAAATGCGCTGAAATGCCATCTTTGCGCTATGCAGTCCATCATACTTGCCTCGCACTCGCCGAGAAGAAAGCAATTGCTCGAAATGGCAGAAGTGAGCTTTACCATAATCGTAAAAAACACAACGGAAGACTATCCCGACGGGCTGCCGGTTGAAGAGATTCCGGTACATATTGCACGCGAAAAAGCGCTGGCGGTGAAGTGCTGCTCGGAGTATATGCAGCAACCACAGTTTGCCGGTATGCCCATTGTAGCCGCTGATACCATTGTAGAGTTAAATGGTGAAATTTTAAGT
Source organism: Chitinophagaceae bacterium (assembly GCA_039811185.1). Lineage (GTDB taxonomy): Bacteria > Bacteroidota > Bacteroidia > Chitinophagales > Chitinophagaceae > JAEZDR01. The sequence continues at coordinate 214,725 of JBDHYF010000003.1, forward strand.
AAGCCGTTTCATGAAACTGCTGCCATCGACATGCTCCGAAAGTTGTCCGGGAAAACCCACCGGGTTATTACCGGTGTTTGCATCGATGTTGGAGAGGCACAACATTGTTTTTTTGAAGCCACAGACGTTAGTTTTTACAATTTATCGGAAACCCAGATTCAACACTATGTTCAGAAATATCAGCCGTTTGATAAAGCGGGCGGATATGGCATTCAGGAGTGGATCGGCCTCACCGGAATTAAAAGCATATCTGGCGATTATTATAATGTGATGGGGCTTCCGGTAAGCAGGCTGTTGCGTGTGCTGAACGAAATAGAAATTTAATGTAATTTCAGTACCTAAAGTATGATGTGGGCATCGTATTCATGAATGAACGGCTGTTGCAGTTTATCTGGCAGTTTCAGTATTTTAATACTGCATCGCTCCGTACTGTGCAAGGCGATGAAATAATGGTGCTGAATCCGGGAGTTTGTAATGTTAACCAAGGTCCGGATTTTTTGAATGCAAGAGTAAAAATCGGCGCTCAAAACTGGGCAGGGAACATCGAACTGCATTTAAAAACGTCCGATTTTCTTTTACATAAACATCAGTTCGATAAAAAATTTCAAAACCTCATTTTACATGTTGTTTACCATAACGATACCGACGTACTGGACCACATCCCTACGCTGGAGTTGCAACCGCTCGTTTCGTCGGTTCTGTTAAACCGATATGCTACGTTGCTAAACAATGCGCCCTTCGTTTCGTGTCAAACTTTTTTGCCGGCGCTTTCCCACCTGCAATGGATGGCGTGGAAGGACCGGCTGGTGGCTGAAAGGCTGCATCAGAAAGCCGGTTATATTATACAAATGCTACAGCGTGTAAATGGCCATTGGGAGCAGTGCTTTTGGCAGTTGTTAAGCCGGAATTTCGGCTATAAGGTAAACGCAGATTTATTTGAGTTGATGGCGAGTTCAATAGACTTAAATCTTATTGCAAAGCATAAACGCAGCGTAGTACAACTGGAGGCTTTGTTGATGGGCCAGGCCAATTTATTGTTAGGCGGGTTTAAGGACGACTATCCGCAGATGCTGCAAAAGGAGCACAGGTTTTTAAAACAGAAATACCGTTTGGCACAACTGAACGCTTATCCCAATTTCCTCAGAATGCGGCCCGCTAATTTTCCCACGCTTCGATTGTCGCAACTGGCGGCGCTGCTTCACAAAAGCAACCATTTACTTTCAGTTGTGAAAGAAGAACCGTCCATAAGCGAATTGAAAAAGCTGTTTCAGGTTAGTGCAAACGATTATTGGAATTACCATTACCGGTTCGATGAGGAGACGCCTTATAAAGAAAAAGTCTTGGGGGAAGAAACAATCCAGAATCTTTTCATCAACACGATTGTTCCTGTATTGTTTGCACTCGGCGATGTGTTTGCAAATGAAGCTTACAAAAACAAAGCGCTGCAATGGCTGGAAGCTTTACACGCAGAGAATAACAACGTCGTCCGTGGCTGGAAAGCGTTTTCGGTACCGGTAAAAACAGCGCTCGACTCGCAGGCGTTGCTGCAGCTGAAATCCGTTTATTGCGCCGAACGCCTTTGTCTTAATTGTGCGGTGGGGAATCACATCCTCCGTAATTCCGGGTCAACGAGTTTCGACGTGCTACCAACTTAATGACAGCCTTACCTGAATGTCGGGATGAATGCTCATTTGCACGGGGCAGGTAACGGCCGTGCGCTCCAAGATGGTTTTATCTTTTTCGCTTAAATTCAAGCCTTGTGGAAATTGAATGTTTACGCCAATTTCACTTACACGCCTCGGATCGCTTGCCATAAATTTTGTTATCTCTATCGTTGTGCCCGTAAGGTCTATCTCCATGTCTCTTGCTTTAATTCCCATCAACGTCATCATGCAGCTTCCGAGCGATGTGGCCAGTAAGTCAGTTGGTGAAAATCGTTCGCCCTTTCCCTGATTGTCGGTAGGCGCATCGGTTTCGATTACTGTATTGCTTTTTAAATGGGTAGCGGTGGTTCTTAAATTTCCGTTGTAAACAATTCTTGATGTAGGCATATAAGGTTATTTTTTATTTATTTTTACCGTTAAGTAAACCGCAGGAAGTGAAGAAATTAATTTTTTTGATGATGTTGATTGCAGTTTCCGCTGCAAGTTATGGCCAAACAAGAAAAGAACGAAAAGCTCAGCAACGAAAAGAACAGAACGAACGCATAAAAAAATTAATTGCACAAGAAGAGGAGGGAACAATCATCTTTAATAAGCAAAATGCAATCGGGCTGAAATTAATGACCGATGGTTACGGTTTGTATTATGAACATGGGTGGGCCAAATCGATAAAGAAAACAAACCTTGTCTGGATTGAGCTGGCCGAGCGCAAACATCCTAAAGAAGAAAAAATCACATACACTCACCCGGCATACGGCACAGGCAATCCGTTTATTTTTGGGAAGATAAACAACCTTTATTATGCCAAGCTGGGCTTTTCGCAGTCGCTATTGCTTGGTGGTAAAGGAAACAAAAACGGTGTTGCCGTTATGGCTATTTACGGCGGCGGATTCAGCGCCGGCTTTTTAAAACCGTATTATCTTAAGGTGCCTAATAAGGTAAATCCATCACAAATAGATGATGTACGATACGAGGGCGCCGATACAGTTTATTTTATCGGGCAGGGGCCGGTACTCGGTTCATCGGGCTTTACCAAGGGTTTTGGCATGGCAAAGTTCGTTCCCGGCGCACATGCACGGGCTGCTGTCCGGTTCGATTACGGTCGCTATCGCGACGTGGTATCGGCGCTGGAGGCCGGTGTTAATGCCGACTATTATTTTCAGGAAATGCCAATGATGGCACAAAACCCTGCAAAGAAGTTTTTCTTTAACGCCTACGTAGCGCTCATTTTTGGCAAGCGGAAGTAGCTACAAAAGCCCTTCGTCCTGGAAAGAAAAGTAGTTTTCATCACTTACAATGATGTGGTCGAGTAATTTAATTTGAAGCATTTCTGCCGCTGTTTTTATCGATTGTGTGAGTTGCTCATCTGCGCGGCTCGGCTTTACATTTCCACTTGGATGGTTATGACAAAGAATGATGGAAGTTGCATTGTATTGAAGGGCTGCTTTAAAAATTATCCGTGGATCTGCAACTGTTCCGGAAAGCCCGCCTTCACTTAAAACCATGTGATGGTTTACTCTGTTGGCGTTGTTCAGAAACATCACAACAAAAAGCTCGATGTTTTTATGTCCGATTTTGGCCTGTAAAAATTTGGCAGCGTCTTCTGGCTGCTTAATTACATAGGGTATCGTTTCGCTTGCAAGGCGCCTGAAACCCAGTTCGGCCGCGGCTGCCAGAGTAATAGCCCGTGCCCGGCCCAGCCCTTTGATGTTGAGTTTCTGAATGTCTTCAACGGATAACCGCGACAATTTTTTTAAATCGTTGCCCGTCTTATGCAGCAACTCTCTCGCAATGTGCACCGCTGAGGCATCTTTCGTACCGCTGTTGATGAGTATCGCCAGCAGCTCGGAATCGCTTAGCGCTTCTGCGCCTTTTAAAATCAGTTTTTCGCGGGGACGGTCGTCCACAGCCCAGTTTTTTATCGATGCATTTTGCATAAGGTACGATTGGAAATTTAAATTACTCAATTTCTTCTTCCATCGCTGCCTCAACACGAGATTTTTCGTTTCGACAAAACAATTTTTTGGGTGATAAACATGAAGTTAGGCCCCTGGGCAACCGCTCAAAGCTTCACTGGCACTGACTTTGAAAGAATAGATGAAAATCTTTTCACATGAAACCGGTAAAAAATATTATAAAAGGGATCCGGGAAATATTTCCTGCCATCGACATCAACCGACCTGTATTTTCTGCTGTAAATTAAAATGCTATGATAGTACTTATTTCCATCATCAGAATGGTGAACGCCTTGCTCCAGAAGCAATCTAATTAAACCATTCAACCATTTCAGAAGGGGTGAGGTTTTTCTTTGCTTCCCCGCTGATATCGCGGCATAGTATTCCTTCACGCATCTGAATCAGTCTGCTCCCAAAAGTTTGTGCGTGCTTAAGGTTATGCGTTATCAATATGGCACTGAGCTTCCTTTTTGTAATCATAGCCTTTGCTAGCTGCATTATCAATTCAGCCGTTTTCGGGTCCAGTGCTGCCGCCGGTTCATCAAGCAGCAGCAGTTCGGTGTCATCCATCGTACTCATCAGCAAAGTGAGCGCCTGACGCTGACCTCCGGATAAGCTCCCCATTCGAAGATTAAGTTTTTTTTCCAGGCCCAACCCCAACACAGCCACTATATCTTCTACCTGTTTCTTAAAGTCTTTGTCGATACCGACTGTTAACTTTTTCGCCTTTGACCGAATGGCGGCGAGCCGGAAATTATCTACTACGGTTAAGTCGGGCGCTGTGCCGCTTAACGGGTCCTGAAAAACCTTTGAAACAAAACGCGAACGGCGGTTTTCTGACAGATAATCAATTCTTTGATTGTTCAGGTGAATGCTTCCTGAGGTTAGCTGTGCGGACCCGCTGATGGCATTTATCAGGGTAGATTTACCGCTGCCATTAGCGCCAATCAGCACAACAAATTCGCCGCGTTCAATACGCAGATTCACCGATTTAACGGCATTCGTTTCGTTGGCCTTTCCTTTATTGAAAACAACAGATACCTCTTTCAGTTCAAGCATTTGCCTTAAGTTTTACCGATGATAAAGCAACGATGATTAATACGAAGGCCGCCGTAACCAATTTCAACAGGGTAGGATCGAGGCCGAGCGAAAGCGCAAAAGCCAGTGCCAGACGGAACGCTATGCTGCCCGCGATAACGAGCGCAATTTGTAATACAACAGAAGTGATGCCGAACGATTTTATGATAGCGTCGGCCATTAAAACCGATCCCAACCCAATGATGACAATCCCGATTCCCATGTTAATGTCGGCAAAGCCCTGATACTGCGACATAAGAAATCCGGCTGTTGCCGTCATACTGTTAGCAATGGCCAGCCCTGTAATGCGCATCCTGTCAACATTTACGCCCATTGCTCTGGCCATTGTGAGGCTGTTTCCGGTGGCGCGCATAGCAATTCCGAAATCGGTCTTCAGCAGGTAAATAAGTGTAACCGAAAACAATGCAACAATTGAAATAGCCGTCCACAGCGCAGCAAGTGGCAGGCCTCCAAATAGGGAGAAAATGTTTTCCGATGCAATGAGTGGGATGTTTGAGCGGCCCATCACTTTCAGGTTTACCGAATAAAGTGCTGTCATTATGAGGATACCGGAAAGAAGGGCATCTATTTTCAAGCGGGTATGCACAAAGCCGGTTGCTGCGCCTGCAACAGCGCCGCCGACAATAACGAGCGGCAAAGCAACCAAATAATGAGCCGGATACATGAGTACCACAGCGGTAACTGCTGCCCCTAAAGTATAACTGCCATCGGTGGTGATGTCCGGGATATTAAAAATTTTCATGCTCACGAAAATCCCCATCGACATAAGCGATAAACATAAACCCGCAATTATGGCTGCCAGATAATAGTCCATCAAATTTTTTCAAAGTTTGCAGGAATTGAAATGCCGAACTTTTCAGCCGCTTTTTCGTTGATGATCCGGTTGCGTTTTGAAACCGTTTGCCAGTGAATGTTTTTGAGCGATCCGGTGCGCAAATAGATGGCAGCCTGTGCGCCCGCATCATATCCCCATTGATGCATGTCTGCTCCAAAAGCCGCTACAGCACCGCGTTTCACCAATCCGGCCTCGCTGGTAAATACGGGAACATTGTTGTTGTTGCATGCCTGAATAATGGTTTCGAAAGAGGCAAACACAGTATTGTCGGGGTTGGCGAAAAATGCGTCGATGTTTTTATTTAACAGCGACTGCGTAACCAGTTGCACCTCGGAAGAATTATTCACTGCGGCAGGGATTAGTTCTATCCGGAGAGTCTCTGCCGTGCGCCTGATTCGTTCATATGCCTGAACAGACTGCGGTTCGGATAAGTTGTATAACATGCCCACCCGAAGCGGAACCTTCTCTTTTTTTAGCAGTTTTGGAATCAGTGTAAAGGCTGTATCGATGTACCATAGTTCTTCACCAACACCGAATAAATTGTCAGGTGCTTTTTTAGTTTTTGTTTCCAGACTCATCACCGATGGCACCGGCGAAACCATCATAAACACGGGTATAGACGGGGTTGCCTGAACGGCTGCAATGGTGGCTGTTGTAGGGTTAGCGGCAATCAGCGCCACTTGTTTTGAAATAAAATACTGCACAATTTGGGTAAGCGCGGGGATATCGCCCTGTGCGTTTCTGTAAATCACTTTCAGACTGCCTTTCTCTTCACTAAAACCGCTGTCGGCAAGCGCCTGCATAAATCCGTCGGTTGCCAATTTCAGCGTAGCATCTTCCAACTGATCCACAACCCCAATAACCGGGACCTCGGTGTCATTGGTGCGGCACCCCAAAAACACGATGATGCAAACTAAACTCAGCCATCTCATGAAGGAAAATTTTCTGTTTTAAATGTGCTACAAAGTAAGGTATTTAATTATAGGTATTTGTATCATTGTGACAGGATGTTATGATGAACTCATGATTCGGAATAATAAAAATCGAACGTATGCCCGGCGATGATTTATACAGGTTCATGGCGGCACAGGCGAGCACATACAGCGAAGCTTTGCATGAGATAAAAGCCGGAAAGAAAAGAACGCATTGGATGTGGTATGTGTTTCCGCAGCTGCGTGGTCTTGGCAGCAGTAATTTCTCTGTTTTGTATGGAATCGCCTCATTGCAGGAGGCGCGTGCCTATCTGTTACATCCTGTTCTTGGAGTGCGATTAAAGGAAATTTCGAATGCGTTGCTTCGGTGGAAACAAAGAACGGCCACGGACATTTTGGGGCGGCCCGACGACAGGAAGTTGCAATCGTGCATGACCTTGTTTTCCTTAGCTGCCGGCACAAATAATGAACTTTTCGATGAAGTGCTGCATGTTTTTTTTGAGGGCAAACGCGACGAAAAAACAATTCAGCTGTTAAACGAGAAAGCGATTTAATGTTGAATTTTGCAGACCATGACTTATCCGGAAACAATAGAATACCTTTTTTCTACCTTGCCAATGTTCTCCCGCTTGGGCGGCCGGGCCATCAAGAAAACCTTGGCGAACATTGAAGCCCTCTGCAACCACTTAGGCCATCCGGAAAACTTGTTTAAATCGGTTCATGTCGGCGGAACAAACGGCAAGGGCTCAGTCAGCAATATGTTAGCGGCCGTGCTTCAGCAGCAAGGATACAAAACCGGCTTGTACACTTCTCCTCATCTCTTCGATTTCAGAGAAAGGATTAGAGTAAACGGAATTCCTTGCACAGAAAATTTTGTGGTTGAGTTTGTCCGCAGCTACAAATCCGTTATTGAGGAGATACAGCCTTCTTTTTTTGAAATTACCGTTGCAATGGCTTTCCGGTATTTTGCTCAGGAAAAAGTAGATATCGCCGTGATTGAAGTGGGATTAGGCGGGCGGCTCGACAGTACCAATATTATTGCGCCGGAGCTCAGCATTATCACCAACATCGGCCTCGATCATACCGATATGCTGGGAAACACCCTTCAGGAAATTGCGGGCGAAAAGGCCGGCATCATCAAACCCAACACACCGGTGTTAATAGGCGAATTGCAAAGCGAAACCTTTCCGGTATTTCAGCAAGCTGCGGCAAAAGCATCTGCTCCTTTAACGCTTGCCGAAGATGTTTTCACCGTTTCGGTACTCACGTCAGACTTAACTCAAATGACCACCGATTGCTTCTGCCGTAGCAAGAGTCTTTCGTTTACCATCAAGTCTAAGTTGTCAGGACCGCATCAGGTGAAAAACATCAGAACAGCGCTTGCAGCGGCAGTCGTGCTCCGCGATGGTGGGATAGAGATTTCGCAGGATTCGTTAGTGGCCGGAATCGAAAACGTAAAAGACATTACGGGTTTTTGGGGAAGGATGGAAGTGTTGCAAACACAACCACTGGTGCTTGCCGATGTGGCGCACAATGCCGAGGGCATGCAAACGCTATTGCAAACCGTTGCAAATGTTGCATACAGAAACTTACATGTTGTTATCGGGCTGGTTAAGGATAAGGATGCAGACGCCATGTTATCGCTGTTGCCGCCTTTGGCCCATTACTATTTTACCAATGCTTCCATTCCCCGGGCGCTTCCGGCTGATGAACTGCAGCTTTTGGGAGCGAAATACTTGTTGGATGGTGCGGCCTACCAAAGCGTTGGCGAAGCCGTTGATGCAGCTTTGCAAAATGCAACAGCCGACGACCTTGTTGTAATTGCGGGCAGCTTTTTTATTGTAGCTGAAATTGATGTAAGGCGGTTTCGCCTGCCGGGAAAATAAAGGCCGCAACAAGTAAGCTGCGGCCATTCCATTAGTTATACATTTCTTCCCGAAGTTGCTTCACCCTGTCATCGCTTAAATATTCATCGAAAGTCATCAGGCGATCGATGATTCCTTTAGGAGTAAGTTCGATAATGCGGTTGGCAACCGTTTGCATAAATGTGTGATCGTGCGAGGTCAGGAGCACCACACCGGGAAACATCTGGCATCCGTCGTTGAAGCTTTGGATGCTCTCGAGGTCGAGGTGGTTGGTGGGTTGGTCAAGCACAATCAGGTTCGGCCCTTGTAACATCATACGGCTTACCATGCATCTTACTTTTTCACCACCACTCAGCACATTTGTTTTTTTCATGATGTCGTCGCCGCTAAAGAGCATCTTTCCCAGAAATCCACGGAGGAAAGGCTCGTCGGCATCGGTTACCCACGACGGAACAAATTGGCGCAACCAATCGATCAGCGAAATTTTTTCTTCAAAAAACTCACTGTTTTCGTATGGCAGATAGGCTTTCGTAATGGTGGTTCCCCATTCAAATTTTCCGTTTTCGGGCTTAGCGTTTTCGTTGATGATTTCGAAAAACTGGGTTACCGCCAAAGGGTCGCGGCTCAAGAATGCGATTTTATCGTTTTTCCCTACGCTGAAACTCACTTTGTCGAAAAGCGTTCTGCCTTCGATAGATTGTTTCAGGTTCTCTACATTTAAAATTTGATTACCCACTTCGCGTTGCGGCTGAAAAATAATTCCCGGATAGCGGCGTGTGGAGGGTTCTATCTCTTCAATATTTAATTTTTCGAGTGCTTTTTTCCGGCTGGTGGCTTGTTTGCTTTTTGATGCGTTGGCCGAAAACCGCGCAATAAAGTCGATTAAAGCCTGCCGCTTTTCCTCAACTTTTTTGTTCTTGTCCGTAATTTGACGCGCCATTAACTGAGAACTCTCATACCAAAAAGTGTAGTTGCCGGTAAAGACTTTTATTTTCTGGCGGTCAACGTCGGCAACGTGCGTACACACAGCGTCTAAAAAGTGTCTGTCGTGCGAAACCACCAGTACAATATTTTCGTAATCGGCAAGGAAATTTTCGAGCCAGCCGATCGTTTCAATATCAAGACCGTTCGTAGGTTCATCTAGTAAAAGAATATCGGGATTCCCGAAGAGTGCCTGCGCAAGCAACACGCGCAACTTTAAGTTAGACGGAATATCTTTCATCAAACTTTGGTGGTAGCTTTCCTTTATGCCCAAATTGCTCAACAGGGTAGCGGCGCTGCTTTCTGCTTCATAACCGCCCATCTCTCCAAAATCGCCTTCCAGTTCCGCCGCCTTCATTCCATCTTCTTCGGTAAAATCTTCTTTTGCATATATCTTTTCCCGTTCGTGCATAATTTCCCAGAGTTTCTTATGCCCCATTAAAACGGTATTCAGCACATTCACTTCATCAAACTCAAATTGATTCTGTTTTAAAACAGCCATTCGCTCACCGGGTGTAATTTCAACCGATCCTTTCGATGGTTCAATTTCGCCGCTCAGAATTTTTAAAAAAGTAGATTTTCCTGCTCCGTTGGCGCCAATAACTCCATAACAATTTCCTTTAGTAAAATTGATGTTTACTTCGTCGAACAGAACGCGCTTCCCAAATGAGAGCGTTAGGTTTTTTACACTGATCATGTTGCTTAAAAAAAAAATTTAAGGCGCAAAGATAAAATTTGTTACCAAGCCCCCCGCATTAAACAAGGAGCAAAAGGTTAAGATTCATTGCTTGTTGCTGCCCATTCCCGGATAGCAACGCGAATGTTTTCGGCGGACAACCGCCGGTAGCTGCCGCTGTTTTTAAACCAGGTCTGCTGCCTTTTTGCATATCGACGGGTGTTTTGTTTAATGGCAGCCACCGCTGAGGGCAAGTCCGTTTCGCCTCTAAAAAAAGAAAAGAGTTCTGCATAGCCAACCGTTTGCAGCGCTTGTAGATGCTGATGCCGAAACAAGCCTTCCGCTTCCGCTTGCAGGCCATCGGCCATCATATTATCCACTCGTTTATTGATGTTTTGATATAAGGCCTCGCGATCCATATCAATCGAAAAGCAAAGCGCTTGAAAGGGGCGTTGTTTTTTTGTTCCCTGCCGCAGTTGTTGCATGGGCATTCCCGTTGTTTCCAACAACTCGAGTGCACGAAGCAGGCGGGCAGGATTTTGTTGTTCGGCGGTTTTCCAGAACATGGGATCTTTTTTGCTTACCGCCTCCTGCAACCACTTAAGTCCGTTTTGCCGGTAATTGTCAGCAATCGACTGACGCACTTCCTTTCCAACCTGTGGCAGTTCATCAAGCCCATCCAATAATGCTTTCAGGTATAAGCCGGTGCCGCCTACTACAACAGCAACATCCGCTGTTTTAAAAATATCGTCGAGCTTTTTTAATGCGTAGGATTCAAAAATGGCAGCGTTCACATCGTCGAATATGGAGTGAGAGGCTATGAAGTGGTGTGGGCGCCGGCTTAGCTCAAAGTCCGACGGCCTTGCCACACCAATTTTCAGTTCTTTATAGCATTGCCGCGAATCGGCGGATATGATTTCGGTGTTGAGTGCAATTGCCGCCTCAATGGCCAAGGCCGTTTTTCCTGAGGCCGTGGGTCCGCCAATTACAATTACCGTTTTTGCCCGCATAATGCAGTTTTAGGGTAGAACATAGCGCTTCACATCTTCGGCGGTTATTGTTTTTCCCGACAAGATAATGAGCCGCTCCACCACATTCCTCAACTCGCGAATGTTTCCCGTCCAGTTATGCTGTTGCAGCGCGTCGAGCGCTTTTTTATCGATTGATTTTTTTGCCTGCCCGTACTCGGCACATATGTCGCCCAAAAATTTCTCTACCAATAAAGGGATGTCTGATTTTCTTTCGTTTAGCGAGGGTACGTGAATCAGGATCACGCCAAGACGGTGATAAAGGTCGAGCCGGAAATTTTTTTCTTCCACTTCTTTCAGGAGGTCTTTGTTGGTAGCTGCAATTACGCGTACGTCAACAGAAATTTCTTTATCTCCGCCTACACGAGTAATCTTTCCTTCCTGTAAAGCCCGCAATACTTTTGCCTGTGCACTCAGGCTCATGTCGCCAATTTCATCGAGAAACAAAGTGCCGCCGCTCGCTTGTTCAAACTTGCCGATTCGTTGTTTAATGGCTGAAGTGAAAGAACCTTTTTCATGCCCGAATAATTCACTTTCTATTAGTTCGGGAGGTATGGCAGCACAGTTTACTTCTACGAGCGGGCCGCTGCTTCTGTTGCTTTTGGTGTGAATCCAGTGTGCCACCATTTCTTTTCCGGCGCCGTTTTCGCCGGTTACCAACACGCGTGCATCTGTTGGCGCCACTTTTTCTATTGTGTCTTTAATTTTTTTGATGGGCTCCGATTCGCCAACCATGTCCATCGTTTTGCCTACCTTTTTTCGAAGCGTTTTGGTTTCTTTTGTGAGGTAGTTTTTGTCCATTGCATTGCGGATGGTTACGAGAAGCCGGTTAAGGTCGGGCGGCTTTGAGATGTAATCAAATGCACCTTTTTTTACCGCTTCCACCGCTGTTTCAATGGTGCCGTGTCCGCTTATCATAATTACCGGAACGTCGGGATTTATTTCGTACGCCTGATTTAAAAACTCGAGGCCATCGAGTTTGGGCATTTTAATATCGCACAATACGGCATCATAAGTTTTTGAGCTGAACATTTTAATGCCCTCTTCTCCATCTGCCGCTTCATCTACTTTAAATCCTTCAAAACTTAGTATTTCATTCAGTGTTTTTCTAATTGCTCTTTCATCGTCTATAAGCAAAACTTTAGGCATAAATTGATTTCTGGGTTATTTAAAAATGAAAAAAGTTAGTTTTAATTTCAAACGTGCATCATCTATACAATAATAGTGCAACAACGGCACATTATTTAGGTAAATTACCGAAAACTATTTTTATGTTATGGAAAGGAAGGCGTCAAAGTTCGAACGTTGAAGACCGTCGCGGTTCGGGTGGCTGGGTCGCGGGTGGCGGCATTGGCGGCGTAATTATAGCGTTGTTGTTTTATCTGCTTGGAGGCGACAGCGCCGATTTGGAGAACAATTTAAAGATGACAACCAACGCGCCGGCTTCCACAGAAGCCAACGACTCCATATCCGCTTATGCAAAGGTTGTTTTGGCGGATACAGAAGACATCTGGGCAAAAATTTTCAGTGAGCAATTATCGGGAAATTATAGTCCGCCGAGCATGGTATTGTTTTCCAACAGCACCCAGTCGGGCTGTGGATTTGCGAGTGCTCAAACGGGTCCTTTTTATTGTCCGGCCGATGAAAAAGTGTATCTCGATCTTAGTTTTTTTAATTTGATGCAAACGCAGTTTAATACTTATGGCGATTTTCCAATGGCTTATGTAATTGCGCATGAAGTGGGTCATCATGTTCAAAACTTGCTGGGCATTACCCGGGAACTGGATGCGAAGCGCGGACGCATTTCGGAAAGAGAGTATAATAAATTATCGGTGAAGCTGGAGTTGCAGGCCGATTTTTTTGCCGGCCTTTGGGCGCATTACAACCAGCAGGTAAACCATGTGCTGGAGCCTGGCGATATTGAAGAAGCTATTCAAGCGGCGAGCGCTATTGGCGATGATAAGTTGCAGATGCAGTCGCAGGGCTATACCGTTCCGGACGCATTTACGCACGGCACGTCGCAGCAGCGGATGTATTGGTTTAAAAAAGGTTTTACCAGTGGCGATATCCGTGAGGGCAATACCTTTGAAATGATTGAATAGATGCGATATTATTTATGGAGAAACTTTCTTCCTTATTTCTTTTTTTTGAGTTAGCCGGAACTTTTGCCTTTGCCATTAGCGGCGCCACTGCTGCCAAGCAGAGGGGGCTGGATGTTTTTGGCATTTGCGCTATCGCGTTCACGGTTGCTTGCGGTGGTGGTATTATAAGAGATGTTTGTATTGGGGCTGTGCCGCCGGCAGGGCTTTCGGTTTGGTATTATCTGCTTACATCGCTACTGGCCTCGGCCGTTACCATTAGCATGTATTCGTGGGTAAAAAGAATTGATCATCCGGTTATTTTGTTCGATGCCTTAGGTCTGTCTTTTTTTGCCGTAACAGGAGCCGATAAAGCCTATGTATATACGGCCAATGTGGAAGCGGCCATTTTACTTGGCACCACAACGGCTGTTGGTGGCGGGGTGCTGCGCGATGTATTGCTGAACCGCGTGCCCATTATCTTGAAAAGAGAAATTTATGCTTCGGCCGCGCTCCTCGGTTCGTCGATTGTGGTAATTGGCAGTTATTTTTCTGTTTTACCGATAAGCTACCTGTTTCTTTTAGCGTTGATTATTTGTTTTTTGCTGCGCATTTTTTCGTTGAGATATCATTGGAACCTGCCTGTGCCCCTCGCCGGCGATCAGAAAAAAAAGACGGAAGAATAGCTGAATACAAAATAAAAAATAGCTGAGCAGCGAAATGTTTAATTTTGCGCCTCCCTCAGTTATGGTAAAAAAATACAGTCAGTTCCGGGCAATGTGGGCAATCACAAAAGCCAGCTTAACGGCAACTTTCCGAAGTCCGCAATCTGTTTTTTTCAGTCTTTTTTTTCCGGTCGTGCTGATTGTCATTTTCAGCTCGCTTGGCGGTGGCGGCGAGGCCGCAGTTGACGTTGCGTTTGACCGCGGGAACGATTCATCAAATTTAATTTTTAAGGAGCTTTCTCATCATCCGTTGTTGCGCGTGAAGAAGGGCACCGATGCCGAAATGAATGATTTGTTGAAGAAGGGGCGCATTACGGCCATCATCCACATCGACTCTGCCACGAAAGATAAAAATGCGGTTTACAACATTCATTTAAAAACATCCGATGCCAGCAAGAAAGACCTTGGACTGCTGCAATCGGTTATCCGCGATTATATACACTTAAGCGAAAAGCGTTTGTTTGCAGGGCGTCCTTCGCTTGCTGTGATTTCGGAAACCACCATTCCGGGGAGGAAGTATAAAATGATAGACTTTCTGCTACCGGGAATGATAGGCCTTGCATTAATCGGGTCAGCGATATTCGGCGTTGCATTTTCTTTCTTTTCGTTTCGTGAAACGCTTGTGTTAAAGCGACTGTACAGTACGCCGGTTTCTCGGACTTTTATATTATTGGGAGAGGGGATTTCAAGGGTTATTTTTCAAATGACCACGGTGGTTTTCCTGATCGCTTTTGGTTATTGGTTTTACGGTTTCACACTGGCAAACGGGATAGTCACTGTATTGAATATGCTTGTTATCAGTTTTATTGGACTGCTGGTTTTTATGGGATTCGGTTTCTTTATATCCGGACTGGCAAAAAATCAAAATGTAATACCCATTTATTCCAACATTTTTATGTTTCCGCAGTACTTTTTGTCGGGAACATTTTTTCCAAAAACCGCACTGCCGGAAAGCGTTCAGGCAGTTATAAATTTTTTGCCGCTTACCGCGGTGAACGACGCTATGCGAAACATTGCATTTGAGGGAGCGGGATTGTTTAGCTGCTGGCCACAGCTTGCGGTTTTGGTGGGTTGGGGCATTGCTGTGTACGCTGCGGCCGTTAAATTTTTTAAGTGGGAATAATATGAAGTTTATCAAATTGATTGTAATCAGCCTTGCAGTGCTGTTGGCTTTAGTTACGGTGATGGGATTGTTTTTTCCGGCCACAACCGTTGTGTCGCGAGCAATAGATATTAAAAGTGAAAAATCGATAATAAAAAACGAAACTTTCCGGTTGGAAAACTGGGGCAACTGGCTTCCGGTGCAGGATAGCAGCTTTAAACCCGTGATGGAGAAGGATGATTTGTTGTTAAACGAAACCCGCATCAGCCTTATTTCCATTACCGACAGCACTATCGTTACCAAATGGAAGCGCGGCACCAATAAACTTATTTCAACTTTTGCGCTGATTGGCCACGATAAAGATTTATACACGCTGCATTGGCAAATGGTAGAAACGGTGGGATGGAAACCCTGGCAGCGATTCGGCACCATGTTCAACGATAAAATTTTAGGACCTACCATGGAGAAAGGACTGATGAACATTAAAGAACGATGTGAAGACAAAACGCCAAGCCATGACTGATCCACTAGATGATTTAGAAGCGCTTGACGCATCGGTCGAGCTGAAAGCCAAACTGCTCCTTTATGGCATTCGGAAAAGGTTTGAAGCCGGAGCGGTGATCCTCAACGAGCGATCGTACATCCGATCCATCCCAATTGTAGTGAGCGGTGTGCTGAAAGTTATCCGCACTGAAGACGATGGCCGCGAGATATTGTTGTACTACATAAAAGCAGGCGAAAGCTGCATCATGTCGTTTTTGGGCGGCTTGCATAACGAAACGAGCGTAGTCCGTGCGGAAGTGGAAGAGGATGCCGAAATCTTGTTTGTGCCGGTTGAAAAAGTTTCTCTTTTTATCAAAGAACATCCCGAATGGCTCGACTACATTTTCCGGCTATACCATAAACGCTTTGAAGAGCTGCTCGACGTAGTTAACGCCATTGCGTTTAAGAAAGTAGATGAGCGCTTGCTAGAACTGCTAAAGCGAAAAGCCGCACTCACCTCGTCTGATACCATAACCGTTACGCACGAACAGCTTGCAACCGAGCTGGCTACTGCAAGAGTTGTGGTATCGCGTCTTTTGAAGCAACTGGAAGAGCGCGGCGAAGTGGCGCTTGGCCGCAATAAAATTAAGTTGCTGAAATAAAGAAGAGGCTGCTTTTTAAGGCAACCTCTGCGCTATTTACCTGATATTTTCCATCAAATAGTCGGTAACCTTCTGATAGAGATGCGCGCGGTCTTTCCCGATAACATTGTGTTCATGTCCCGGGTAAACCATATAGTCGATTTGAATGTTTTTATTCACTGCTGCTTTTATCAGGTTAATGGAATGCTGCTGTACCACAACCGGGTCTTGCAGGCCATGAATGAGCAGTAGTTTATTTTTCAGGTTTTGCACTTTGTTGCTGAGGTTGGTTTTTTTATATCCTTCTGGGTTTTCGTCGGGTGTATCCATATAGCGTTCGCCATACATAATCTCATACATTGCCCAGTCGGTTACGGGCCCGCCGGCTACTGCTGCTTTAAATATGTCAGGATGTGTGAGCATAAAGTTAGTAGTCATAAATCCACCGTAGCTCCATCCGAATAGTCCCATGCGTGAGGTGTCGGCATAACCTTGGGCTGCCAGATAGCCGATGCCGGAAAGGAGGTCTTCCATTTGCGGGTCGCCCGCACGGCGGAAGATCGATTGTTCAAACGTCTTTCCACGGTTGTCGCTTCCCCGCGGATCGATGCTGAATACAAGATAGCCGCGTTGCGCCATGTACTGAAACCAGTAGTCGCCGGCACCGCCGTTATATCCGGCATTAATCAGTTGTGCATGTGGCCCTCCGTACCAATACACCACTACCGGATACTTTTTGGTGCTGTCGAAATTTACCGGCTTGTACAGTCGGCAGTAGATATCGTCGCCTGAATTGTTCTTGATAGAAAAAATGCTCATTTCACCCAGAATGTAGTCCTGAAGCGGGTTTGCGGCCGAGAATATTTCTTTGCGTTTGCCGTCTTTCGTAATCAGGTTAACAGCGCGAGGCGTATTGGCGCTGCTGTAAACATCAATTACAGCCGTGCCGTTGGCGCTGATTTGCGTATTGTGAACACCCCATTCCTGCGTAATCTGCCAGATTTTTCCGCTTTTCAAATTCAACTTGTACAAGTGGCGGGTAAGGGGCGAAACCTCGGTTGAAGTGTAGAAAACATTTTCACCGCTTGCATCAAATTCTTTCAGTTCGGTAACTTCCCAATTTCCTTTTGTGAGTTGCTGAATCAATTTGCCGCTGATGTCGTAAAGATAAAGGTGATTGTAACCATCTCGGTTGGATTGCCAGATAAAACGGTCTGGATTATTTTTCAAAAATACAGCCGGTTGCAGCGGTTCTACATAACGATCGTCTGTTTCAATGAACAATGTTTTATCGAAGCTTCCGGTTATGGCGTCGTAAAGATTCAGCTTCATCTCGTTTTGACCGCGGTTAACCACTGCAATCAAAATCTTCCTGTTGTCCGGTGTCCACGCAATATTGGTGAGGTATTGTTCGGCAGGCTCGCCCGTGTTCAGGTAGAGAAGCTTTTTTGTTTCTGTATTGTATATGCCTACCGTAACATGATGGCTCTTTGTTCCGGCCATCGGATATTTTATGTTGATGTTTTTTGCCGGTATGGTGCTGTAATCGGGAATAGGATAGTCGTTCACCATCGACTGGTCCATGCGATAGAATGCCAGCGTTTTGCCGTCGTTGCTCCAAAATGTGCCTTTGGAAATGCCGAATTCTTCGCGATGCACCGTGTTTGCGTAAACAATATTTTCGCTGCCGTCGTTCGTTACCTGCGTTGTTTGCGTTCCATCGGTAACGTAGAGGTTGTGATTGTCTACAAACGCGATGTAGCCTGCCTTGCTGATGTCGGTGACGGGTTTTGAAAAGATCGTTTTGTCTGCAAGCGAGCTAATATTTCCTGTTGTTTTATTAACAGCTATTTTTTCGCCTTTTACGGTCAGCGTCCAGTTGCTGCTCTTAAAATCGATTGGCGGCATTTGGGCAAGCGTATCGCGCTTCGATTTTTTCAGCATCGCATTCAGTTCTGATAACGACAGCACCACTTCATCCTTGCCGTTTGCCTTTTTTTTCATCCAGGCCGGGCTTCCTTTCGTATCCAGATACACCACATCGTCGGTAGCTTCCAGAAACTGTACAAACCTGAGGCTGGCCGGTGCGAGCACAGACCGGTTTTTGATCATGGCGTCTTCCATGCTCAGTATTTTGCTCTGTGCAAAAGGCGATGCGGCCACCACGAGGCAAATCATCAGCAACGATATCTTTTTCATATAGTTCATTTTCGTTGCAAATATATAGCTGCCGGCAACCGCATTGTTTGTAGTTGGCCTTATTTATAGCCGTCTGTAAACATCCTTTTACCCACTTCTTCATCGTGGTTATAGATGTCGTCGCGGAAGTTGAGTTGTCCGTTATTATCCACCCAAGCGGTGTAGTAAGTGATGAATACGGGAACGGGCTGCTTTAGCTTCACATATTGTTCGCTGCCCGCATGCATGGCTGCATTAATTTTTTCGGGCGTCCATTCCGGTTGTTTGCGGAGAAGATAGTTTGCCAGCTTCGCCGGCTCGGCAACGCGGATGCATCCGTGGCTGAAAGCGCGCTTATCGCGGTTGAACAAACTTTTGGCCGGCGTGTCGTGAAAATAGATGTTGAAGCGGTTGGGGAATAAAAATTTTACTGCACCCAACGAGTTGCCCGGACCCGGCTTCTGTCTGATGCGCGGCAGATTGCCTTCGGTGCCGTTTTGCTCCATATTGTTTCTTTCCAGGTAGGATGGGTCGCGTTCCATTGCCGGAAGAATTTCGTTTTTTACGATGCTCGGCGGTACGTTCCAGTAAGGGCTGAAAACTACCTGATTCAGGTCGCCTGTAAACAGCACGGTATTGTGGCCTTCCTTGCCCACCACCACGTCGATGCTGTGCACGAGGTTGTTGTTTTCGAAAATGTGCATCACAAATTCCGGAATGTTTACCAAAATCAGTTCGCCTGACGGGCGGGAAGGCATCCACCGCATCCGGTTCAGGTTAATCAGTATCTGCTTCATTCTTTCTTTTACCGGAACGTTCAGCGCTGCAATCAGCTCTTTGGAAGGAATACCATCGGCCTTCATCCCAAAGCTTTGCTGAGCCTGTTTCAGGGCGTCTTCCAGTTGGGGCGTAAATGCCGGAGTGGTATCCGCTGCACTGAGTTGTCCGGAGGCGATGAGGCGTTTTTTCAGCGATAAAATGTCCGCTGACTGTGCGCCGGGTTTTGCTCCTTTTACAGCAGCACTCACTTGCGGCCATCCGCCTTTTTCAGCAAGGATATAATAGGCCTCCAGTTTATCTTTCAGCTTGGCGTAATTCTCGTTTACGTCGTCAAAATATTTATTGTCTTTATGTTTTTTGTTGATGAGCGAGTCGGAGAATTCCATCACTTCCCGTTTTTTAAAAGGAACAAATCGTTCCAGCTCTTTTCGTTTAACCTGTTTGTCCTGAAGAAAGGTACGGAGTGAATATTCGATGAGTCGTTTGGTTAATTCGAGTTCGGTTTGCTGATAGCCTTTATCGTTCTCTGAAATTTTTAATGTGCCGCTTCCCAGCAGCGATTCCATTTTATTATGAAACTTTTTTTCGGTTTCCAGTGTGCTGTCTTTACCGTAGCTGATGTAGTAATCGAATAAATTCCAGAAGCCGAGTGCCTGCTCGGTGGGGCCGGTTGAGTTAAACCAGGCATACTGAAAATTTCTTGTGTTGTAGAAACTTCTGATGCGGCGTGCCACGGAGTCGGGCAGGCTTTCGGAGGTAATAAATGTTTCCATGCGCAGGCTGTCTAAAAACAAATCGCTGTAACTGTTTTCTTTGTTAATGCTGTAGTCGCGCTTGCTGATTTTCTTTTTTGCTTCTTTTCTGTTGTCGTTTTCGTTATCGGTTTGTCCGCACGCTGCAAGCAGCAAAAAGCTTAGGGCTATTAGAATACATCTTTTCATAATTCTCCATTTTGCAAAACAAATGCCTAAGATGCAACATGTTGGGCAAAAAAATTATCTTGCAACCATGAGCCGTCAAGTTGATGTAATTGAAAAGATTTTGGCTGCCTGCTATAAGGAACTCAATTATTCGCTCTTCATAATGAGTTTAATGCATCAGTATGAAGAGCGCGGCTTTTTAACCAAAAAACAGATGATTGGCCTGCGCGATCAGGCAAAAAAAATTGAGGGCATTCCTTCGGGGTGGCTGGCTACGCTGGAAGCCAATATTGAGCGGCTACCCGACCGGTTTAAGTCGGACAAGCCGGATAACAAACCGCTGTTCGAACCTGATGAAAAAACGGCTGTGCTGATGGCCGATATTTTATTAAAATTTCCCGGTCACAAACGCATCTTGTTTTTAAAGGGCAAGCTGTCGGACAATTCTATTTCTCCGGCAGAAAAAAACGAGGTGGAGAAGCTGCATAAATTATTGATGAAGTAGTGTGCTCTTTTATTAAAAAAATGTGCTGTGTATAGAATTGTGCCTTACATTTATGGTTTATTATTATTATGAAACTTTTTGTTGCCGGACTACCTGCAGATTTTGATGAGGTTGATTTAAGAGAGATGTTTGAATTATACGGAGATATCAGCGCTGTGAAGCTGATAAAAGATCGTGTTACCAATAAGAGTAAAGGCTTTGGTTTTGTGGAGATGCCGAATGAAGAAGAGGCCCGCGAAACCATCAAAATATTAAACGGAGCCGGAATGGGCCGTGGCAAAAAAATGAGTGTTCAGGAAGCCAATGAAGCCGGCGGCTCAGGTTCGCGGCCTGCTTATCCATCTGCACCAAAAAGAAATTATTCTTCCGGCAGCGGCGATGGGTACAAAGGCCGTTCCGACGGCGACCGGTTTAACCGGTAACAGATAGTTTGTTACCCTCAGTGCATGGATCAATCTTTATATTATGATGAATATTAACCGAAAGGTTTTAACACTTGATGAGTTTACCATTCAGGGATTAAGAGATTTTCCCCGCGCCACCGGGGAGCTCAGTTCGTTGCTTCGCGACCTTGGTTTGGCCGCAAAACGCGTGAATGTGGAAGTGAACAAAGCAGGCCTTGTAGACATTCTTGGCGACTATGGTACTACAAATGTGCAAGGTGAAGAAGTAAAGAAACTGGATGTATATGCCAACAATCAGTTTATGGGTGCTTTGCGCCATGGCATCAGTTGTGCCGGTATTGGAAGCGAAGAGTTGGATGATGTGGTGATTTTTGATGATGAAGTAAGCAACAACAGTAAATATGTGGTGTTAATGGATCCGCTGGATGGGAGCGGAAATATTGATGTGAACGTTTCTATCGGAACCATTTTTAGTGTTTATCGGCGTGTGAGTGAAGTGGGCAGGCCCGCCACGAAAGCCGATTTTTTACAACCCGGTAATAAACAAGTGGCTGCCGGCTACGTAATTTATGGAAGCAGCACCATGCTTGTGTATGCCACGAAACGCGGGGTGAATGGGTTTACGCTCGATCCGTCGATAGGAGAGTTTACGCTTTCACATCCGGATATAAAGTGTCCTGACAACGGAAAGATTTATTCGGTTAACCACGGCAATTTCTTTCAGTATCATGAAGGCGTTCGCGAATACATTAATGTTTGTCAGAAGAAAAACAAGGCAAGCGGCGGACCATACACTCAGCGATATATTGGAAGTATGGTTTCGGATGTGCATCGCAATTTAATAAAGGGCGGCATTTTCATGTATCCCGGAACTACAGACAAGCCGAACGGAAAGCTCCGGCTTTTGTATGAGTGCAACCCTTTTGCTTTTATAGTGGAGAAAGCGGGTGGCCGGGCTACGAACGGAAAGATGCGTATTTTGGATATTGAACCCTTGGAGCTGCATCAGCGCACACCCTTTTTTATTGGAAGCGAAAAGATGATGCAGGAACTTGAAACACACTATCGGCCTTAGTGTTTTTGGTATAGTATTTATTGAAAGGCCATAGTAAATTTGCACTATGGCTTTTTATTTCCGGCTGCTTTTTATTGCTGTTGTTTTATTGGTGACTTCCTGTTCGAAGAAGACGGCCAACAGTGTTTCCAAACCGGACAGCAAAACCGGTGCGGACGCTTCTGCTGCTCCGGCAGTTAAGCCAACCGAGATGGAGCAGTCTGTACTGTATTACACCAACGAGTTTCGGAAAAAAAATGGCCTTGCGCCGCTTCAGCTAAATCTGGCTGCAAGCAACCTTGCGTTTGAGCACAGCAACAATATGTCGTTAAAGAAAACGCCTTTTGGGCACAATGGATTTAACGAGCGGTATGCGGCACTGGAGAAAAAAACGGGCAAGATTTCCGGGATAGCAGAAAATGTGGCTTTTGGCCAGCCCGACGCAAAACGAACAGTGGAAAGCTGGATAAAGAGTGCGCCTCACCGCAAAAACCTGTTAGGAAATTTTAATTTTATGGGGTTGGGGTTTGCAGTGGATGATGCCGGTACCATTTACTACACACAAATTCTTTTTCGAAAATAGGGTTGGCATAAAGTAATTTGCCGCCATGACAAACGGCAACAGCATTATTTCGGTAAGAGATCTGGTAAAAAAATACGGCGATTTTGTTGCCGTAAACGGAATCAGCTTTGAGGTAATGGAAGGAGAAATTTTTGGGTTGCTTGGCCCTAACGGCGCAGGAAAATCGACCACACTCGAAATTATGGAAACGTTGCGGGAGAAGACTTCGGGCGAGGTGGTGATAGGAGGCTATAGTGTGGACACAGAGGCTGCCGAAATAAAAAAAATTACGGGCATTCAGTTACAAACCAGCGGGTATTATCCTTACCTGAATTTAGTGGAACTGATTCGTCTTTTTTGTGGATTGTACAACACGAGTGTTGATGCGGATGCGCTGCTCGACAAAGTAAATTTGCGCGATAAGGCAAAAGCAAAATTTAAAGACCTGAGCGGCGGGCAGAAGCAGCGTTTTTCTATAGCTACTACCTTAATTAACCGTCCGAAAATTATTTTTCTCGATGAGCCGACCACAGGCCTGGATCCACAGGCGCGGCGCAGTTTGTGGAGTTTAATTGAAGACATCAGAAGTGAGGGAACAACTGTTATT
This sequence comes from Chitinophagaceae bacterium, assembly GCA_039811185.1. Taxonomy (GTDB): domain Bacteria; phylum Bacteroidota; class Bacteroidia; order Chitinophagales; family Chitinophagaceae; genus JAEZDR01. The sequence goes on from JBDHYF010000003.1 coordinate 237,795, forward strand.
TTAACCACACATTATATGGACGAAGCGGAAAGGCTTTGCGACCGGGTGGCGATTGTGGATGCCGGTAAAATTATTGCGCTTGCCACACCCGACAGGCTGATTGACGATTTGTTACTTTCCGGTTTTGAAAAGCCAAAGGAAACAAAAGCGGCCAATTTAGAGGATGTATTTATTAGTTTAACCGGAAAATCGCTGAGGGAAGAGTAATGGACAACAGCAATTTAAAATGGACAACTGTTGAAAGCAAGTATCTGTTTAAAGACAGTTGGCTGAAAGCGCGTGCTGACAAGTGTTTGCGCGCCGATGGTAAAATTGTATGGCCGTATTATGTGTTGGAGTATCCGCCTTTTGTTTGCGGCTTCTGTGTTACAAAGGAGCGCCGTGTGGTGATGGTGAAACAGTACCGGCATGCCCTTGGCGAGGTAAGTGTTGAGTTGCCGGGCGGCTGTGTTGACGCCGGTGAGCGGCCGGAAGATGCCATATTGCGCGAGGTAAGGGAGGAAACCGGCTATGTGTTTGAAAGCTGCATTTCGCTTGGCAGCATATCGCCGAACCCCTCCACCAACAACAATTTAATGTATATGTTTCTGTTGCAGGATGGTGAGCGAAAGCATGAGCAGCAGTTAGATGCAAATGAAGAAATTGTAGTGGAAGAGCACAGTTTTGAAGCCTTATATAATTTGTTGATGGAGCGAAAAATTGTACAGGCCATGCATGTTACGGCTATTTTTTATGCTTTTAAGGAGCTGGGATTTGTGTTTGCGGACACCGGCATTTAGCAGGATTTATGGCAGAACGGTGATGGGCTGCGGGGTTGGAGCGGCATCCTTTTTTGTGCAACAAAAAAGATACAGCGGAAAACCCGACGACTCTGTTGAGCAAGTGCCCTTAGCCGACAGCCCCAATAAATGGTGCATTAAGAAAATGGTTTATATTAGATGCACGGCGATTGTTACTGAGTTAGCGAAGCTGCCTACATTCACGAATTATGAAAGTTGTATACGATTGTATTGTACACAAGGGCGAAAGCCGCATTGCTGTAAGGTTTGATCATAATGAGGCTTTGAATGCGCGGGTAAGAAGGATTAAAGGTGCTACTTTTAGCCGTTCGTTAAAATCGTGGCACGTTCCGGATACGATTGAAAACCGGCGTTTGTTTAAACTGGAACCGGCGGAGGCAACATCGGGCAAAGGTTTATGGCAGCAGACGGGGCAATTGTGCGCAGCCAATAAGGAGGCTTTTGAGATTTTTATTGAGCATTTGCGGCTTCGGGCGTACAGCGAAAGTACGGTACGCACTTATGGTAATGAGTTTTTAGCTTATTTGAAGGCATTAAAGAATGTTAGTGCGAGGGAAATGGAAACGGTTCGTATTAAGAGTTATTTTTTGCACTGCATTCAGGATTTGAAGCTGAGTGAGAATACCGTTCACAGCAGGCTGAATGCGTTGAAATATTATTATGAGCAGGTATTGAAGCGCGACCGGTTTTTTGTAGATGTTCCCCGACCTAAGCGTCCTTTGGCTTTGCCGAAAGTGATTAGTAAGGAACAGGTTGCATTGCTGCTTAACAGCATTGAAAATACCAAGCACAGAATGATTTTGATGTTGGCTTATGGTTGCGGTTTGCGTGTTAGTGAAGTTGTGCGGCTTAAGGTGGGAAGTATTGATGGCAACCGGAAGCTTTTGTTTATTGAGAAGGGAAAGGGGAAGAAGGATCGGGTGGTAAGTTTAAGTGTTTATTTGTTGGTGATGTTGCGTGAGTATTACAAACAGTATCGTCCGAAAACTTATTTGTTTGAGGGGCAGGGTGCGGATGAGCATTTAAGTGCGCGAAGTGTACAGACGGTTTTACAGAAAGCGAAGTTAAAGGCGGGCATTCAACAGGCGGGTGGCGTGCATTTGCTGAGGCACAGTTTTGCAACTCATTTATTGGAGAAAGGGATTGATGTGGTGTTTATTCAGAAGCTTTTAGGACACAATGATATAAAGACTACGTTGAAGTATTTGCATGTTAGTAATAAGGATTTGACACAGATTGTTAGTCCGCTGGACGATATTCGTTTTTTGTTGTAATGCGATTTGTGCAACGCGGATTTTTGTATGTGATCATCGCTTTTTGGTGTTATATGATTGATATTGAGGAGAGAAATTTTTTTTTGCGGGATGTCGGCCGGGTTGGGAAAGGTCGTGTATATTTGAGTTAGCGGCAACCTTAGACGACAGTGCAAACCCAACTGAGAGATACAATTAATGACGACTGAAATACTAAATACGACCGACAGTTATCAAGCAACTTTTTCACCAACATACAAACAAGTTGGAGAAATAGAAAAGTGGTTAATTACAGAGAGACAAAAAACTGGGGACGGTTTTTATTGTAATTGGAACATTATTAAATCTTCGTTTGACAATAACGAGTTGGCGACAATTTCACTCAATAGTAAAACTATTGGATTTGCAACTTGGCGACTCACATCTGACAAGACAGCAAGAATTGAAATAGCGGAAGTAAAGCCGACACATCGCAAAAAAGGAATTGGGAAAATACTAACAACTCAGCTTCTCAATTTTCTTACAGACAAAGGTGTTTGTGTTGTTGACCTGCAATGTTCCCCCGACACTTCAGAACCTGTGTGGAAGCGTTTAGGTTTTGTAGAATTTCCAGACCCACCCGAGAACTACAACTTTAACTCTGGCGACAACAAAAAACTCTATAAAATTTTGACCGAGCATTTGCAAACAAGCTCTGTTCAACGTGCAGACGAAACAATTGAGTTGTGGAATGACGAGCCATACACGACAAATGACAATACTCCACCGACTTACCTTTGGAACTTAGAGTTTATAGACGGGACAAGGAAATTATCAAGACCAATTATTCATCCTGCACATTACGAGTGGCGACTTCGTTGGAGAATTAACGGCAAGACAATTAAGGACGACAAAATTAAACGTTTCAAGACCGAAATTGACTTTGGGAATTTTATAATCATTGACGAACTGACTGTATGACAACACGACTTTGGACAGAGAGAAAGGCAGCCGCTAACACGGGTTTTGCGTCAGGCGGGCTGACGTACAAACTTGAAGCATCGTGCTTCTAATGAAATGTAGTAATAAATTGAAGCTTTGTGCTCCGAAACCCGCCCGAACGCAAAGCCCGAAACCGTTAGCAGTAAGCGTAAAAAGACACCGTACAAGAAATGAACAGACAGATTTTAAGACAATATATTGACGAATACAAACTTGACTTTGAACGAGTAAATCAACAAGAAATTTACAAGTGGAAAGCGGTTAAATGTTTCCAAGACAATTGGAACATAGAAGCGACAAATTTTCTTGAAATGCTTTCTCAATCAATTCGTCTTACTCAAAATTTATTAAAATCAGGACAATATTTCCCCTTGCGAATGTTAGAGCATTACGCAACACAAAGACCAGAAGAACTACGACAGTTGTTTAGAAATCTGTATGACGAAGAAAACGACATTTATCAAAGAATTGAGGACTTTCAAAACGGGACAGGAGCAATAAACAACAGTTTATTTCCGGGCAAAAATACATACCAAGACCACAGAGCAATTATCGTTTACTTGACACTTCGTTATCCTGAACGATACTTTTTCTACAAGTTTGAAATGTTTAAGCAATTTTCTGAACGACTTGAAATAACATATAGACCAATTCGTGGACATATTGAAAACATAGGACACTTCAATAGTTTGTGTGAAATCGTAAGGTATGAACTTTCCAACGACCAAGAACTCGTACAGCTTCACAAAGACAGAATAACAGCAGATTGTTACAATGACATAAATCTTAACATTCTAACACAAGATTTTATTTATGCGGTTTCACGACACTTAAACCAACAGACCGCAGTTTCTGTAACTTCAACATTCCAAACAGCAAGCGAAGTTTCTGCAACTAATCTTTCAACTTCAATAGACCAATTAACTTTTAGAGGTAGGACAGTAAATTTCATTCAAAACAATATTGACAACAAACGAATTGGCGACTTGGGTGAACTTTGGGCGTTGAAATACGAAATAGAGAAATTAAGACAAGTTGGGCAACACAACTTAATTGACAAAATCAAACACACAGCAAAAGACGAAGGAGACGGAACGGGCTACGACATCCAGTCATTTGACAGAAATGGACAAAAAATTTACATTGAAGTTAAGACGACAAAAGGAGGGAAAAATTCAACTTTTTACATTACAAGAACAGAACTTGAAAGAAGTAAAATTGAAAAAGAAAATTTCTACTTGTATAGACTGTATAACTACAACGAGGAGAACGATACCGCAGACATTTTGATAATTAAAGGTGACTTGACAAACTTGTGCGAGTTTCCGACAACTTATAAAATTAACTTAACAAATGACTGAAACGCCTACTGCTAACATGCGTTTGGCGCAATGGGGGGTGACGTGCAAAATTGAAAGTTCGTGCTTCTATTCAGCTTTGGTGCAGGTTGACAGTTTAGTGCTCCGAAACCCGCCACTGCGCCAAGCGCCAAACCGTTAGCTGCAACCCTGTGACGACACACAAACCAACAAAGACAGAAAAACATCAATGAAGTATTTTACTGAACCGAATGGGAAATTTGTAATCAAAGTGCCGACAGAATGGCAATACAAAAACATTGCTGTCGGACACGGTGAGGTTTCACCATTTAGTTTTGAACTGTATGGAGAATCAGTTGGCGCATTTCAGATAAGCTGTTATTCTGAGCAAGAAAAACCACTTAATAAAAATGTTCCCGCTCAAAAATACGACACCAACAAACTCGACTTCATTAAACAACGAATGGACGGAGGTGGTTTTAATATGCACCTTTGGTATGCTGTGGTTGAAGACCATATGTTTATGGCCAAGTATATTTATGACACTTCAAAACAAAACGACAAAGAAGTTAAAACTGAGCTCGAAAAAGCCGAAGCAGCTTTGGCGACACTTGAATTAATTAGCCCAGACAAAAGAAATCTGGCCTTAGAGTTTGACAAGTATGAAAAATTTATGGCTTCTTTAGCTGCTTCGTTTGACCTGAAAAATAAAGCCATTGAAAACAAATCCGTCATAGAGTTGATGATAATAATTGCCAATCAAATTGACGCTTATTTGCGTATGGCTATTGTTATGAAAAAGCAGTTACAAGAAAGGACAAACAGAATTGACATTGCCCTTTTGTTTCAGGGAGAAACGGACACTCCAATTATGGAGAGAAAAATTTATAAGCAAGCAAAAGACCTTGACATTATTTCCCAAGACACCTTTGACAAACTTGACAAGCTATACACAGAGAGGAATAAGGTTGTTCATCGTTACATAATTTCCGACTTTAAGACGGTTTATCTGTATGAAATTGTTTACGAGTATGAAACCATTTGTGAGACAGTACGACAATCATTAAAAGTTGTTGAAGATTTGCAGTTTAAAGAAGGAATTGGTATTCACGGAAATGGTAGACACCCAGACGAAGAACCAACTGAAGAGAATATTAATATGCTATATTCTCAAGTAAACGACAAACATTTAATTAAGGACTTATTTCGTGACATAAAACGATAATTGACTATGACGGGACAACTAAAGACAGAAGGGCAGCAGCTAACAGCGGTTTGGCGTAATGGCGGGTGCAGTGCTTCGTATGACAGTTTTGTGGTAGGTTCGAGTGCAGTTCTTCGATTGAACATTTGTGCTAAAAATCCGCCACTACGCCAAGCCGCAAAACGTTGTAGGCAATGGTTGGTTTTAACGATAGCTCCGTCGACGGTTTTTTCGGACGCTAGGACTGGAGGTCGTTATTTACATTCTGGTTATTTTCCTTCCTTCTTAACATCGCTTGACAATTTTCATCGACACCTGTTGCGCTGTGACTTGTCCGATCAATCTCCGTTTTCGGACAAGGACTTTTCGCCTTGACATTCGTTGTTTTATTGCCGACGTTTTTGTGGCGTTTGACTTTTACGTGGTGGTCTTTCGTTCGACGTCGCCCGATAATCTTCAATCGGATTTGCAGCGTTTGTGGCTTGACTGGTAAATGATAGTTCAAGACGATGGTGACGGTTTGTTGGACACTCGCGGTTTGGGTAGGCGTTCTTTTGCAGCTGGACTTTTCAGGGCTTGCAGGACAGCAGTTGAGACGGCTTTGGTTCATCGAGGTCAAGAAGTCTTGAGTTAGTTTTTGCGGTGCTGTTTGTGGGTGGCTTAGTGGACAGTTTTTGCGGAGCAGGGGTTTTGGCAGTCGTTCGGAGGAGGTTTGACTTTGGCGGGTGCA
>JBDHYF010000004.1:0-176226 GCA_039811185.1 Chitinophagaceae bacterium
ATGGCTTTCTTTTTAAATGGCCAAAAAAAATTTTCAAAAATTATTTTTAACCCAAAAACCAACCGAAAAGAACTTCCCAAAAGCGGGCGGCAAAACTAAACATCTTAACCTTACCAACCAAATAAATTTTGAAAATCTATCGCTCCGAAATACCTTCCAAAAATACCTTAAGAACTAACCCCTTTTTAAACGGGAGTGCAAAGATAACCGCCCACATCAACACCATCCAAATCTTTCTCCATCTTTATTACTAAAACTTTGTGAAAGCAACTGCGGCGGCTTCATCCACCCAAACAAAAAAGGGCCGCCATGAGGCAGCCCTTCAAAAACAAACTTTTATTAAAGCTTAGTGCTTAATAAATCTTGTATTTAATTTCTCTCCGTTTCCGGCAGTTACTGTGATAAAGTATGTGCCCGCAGAAAGTGCAGAAACGTTCAACACCACTTCGTTATCTCCCATTTTCACAGAAGAAGATTGCGTGCTGATAGTTTTACCGGAAAGATCAGTGATGGCAATGGCCACTTTATCAGAAGCTATGCTGTTCATGATTAAACGAACCTGATCTTTTGCAGGGTTAGGATATACGTTTACAATTTCGAATTTCACCAGGTTGCTGTTCACAACTTTTACTGTTTTTGAATACTCGAAACGACCGTCTTTATCTGTTTGTTTCAATCTGTAATAATTTACACCGGCTAAAGGCGTCTCATCAGTGTATACATAGTTCAATGTTGCATTGCTGTATCCATTGTCGCCCTTGCTGCCAACAACAGAAAGTGCATTGAAGTCTTTACCATTTGCAGATCTTTCTACGGTAAATCCGGCATTGTTTTGCTCAGTTGCAGTTACCCAGCTTAACAGATTTATGTTTCCTTTTTTCTCTGCTTTAAAATCAACTAACGTAACTGGAACCGTTGTCGCAGTCGTAAACGACCAAGGCGCAGCGCAGCCGGTAGCATCACCAATTGAGTTTGTCGGAATAACATTCCAGTATCTTGTAGAGCCGGGGGCAAGACCGTTAACATTTACCGATGTAGCGCCTGTTGTGCCGAGCAATGCAAGATTAGCTGACGTAGCTCCAAAATAAATCTTGTAACCTGTTGCATTGGCAACTGAATTCCAGCTAATAGTAATAGCCGGCTGGCCGCCCGATGTTGTGTACTGAACATTGGTTGCACCATTTGCAGGAGCAATCAACTGCGTACAAGTCGGGGCTACTGTTGGTTTTGCACTAGTTGTAAATGCAACGAAATTACAATTGGCAGGCCCTTGATCATGCTCTGCATTCAACGGAAGCACAATCCATTTGAAGGTACGGCTGAATGCGTAATCATTCGCCATATTCTGAAGATTCAACTGAATGAAAGTATCTACAATTGGTGTTTGCGTTTCGTATATCAAGGTATCTTCAGTAGCATTCACTAAAAGAAAATAGTACTGAGTGGCATTCGGATCTTTTTTCCATCTGAAAATCAAGCCAACCGGACTCACTCCTGTTGCGTTCGGCAGCGGATTTACATAAGTAGCACAATCCGGTGCGCCAAGCGCTGCAGCCGTGGTAAAGGTTTGAGCACCCGCAGCACAACCTGTGGCAGGTCCAAACGCATTTTTTGGAACCACGTACCAGCTAAAGGTTGTTGTAGGGGAGCCGCCGCTTAACAGTGCAAAAGTGTCGGTGGTTGTGGTGATAAAACTATTTCCAACATACACATCGTATTCTGTAGCTCCTTGCACCGAATTCCACGTTAACCGTAAATTTGGATCATAAGTAACGTTCGTTGCACCATTAAGTGGTGAAACCGGGGTAGCGCATGAAGGCACCCCAGTTGGAGTAACGGTTACCTTCACCTGATCTACCGACATCCGCCACATGTCTGCAGGGGAATAGCAGTTAAATCCGAAATAATATGTTCCGGTAGTGGTTGGCACGTAAGTAAATACACCGTTTCTCCACTCAACGTTACTCAGCGTACTATCCATTAAAACCGTAGTGGCCGCTGCAACAGTTGCCGCATTTCCAACAGTAACTTTCAACTTTTCCGGATAAGTCTCACCACTTATTAAAGTGGCAAATGTTACATACGAAAATGACAGGGTGTAAGATACCCCAGCACTTAAGGTGAGCCCCGGCGTAAACATCCAGGCATTATGAGCATTGGTGGTATTATAATTCACTCCCATCGCCGCCGTGCCTTCAGCGGCCCCATTTACATAAGAGCCGTAGTCTGTATAACGCAGCCAGTTGTTGCCGCTTCCGGCGTTCACTCTGGTCCAACCTGTTGGTGGAAATGTTGGAGACTCAAACCCTTCGGAAAGAAGAACCTGAGCATCCGTTGCAGCTGTTACAAACAGCATCAACATAAATAAGTAAATTTTACGCATAGAATTAATTTAGGGCGTGAAAATAAAGGTTTTTTTAATTTAAAGCACTCAAAAAATTCTCCTCACAACTAAAGATTATATTTGCCCACCTTTTTGAAACGAAACTTAAATATTAAACCATGACCAACTCGAAAATTTTAGAATTACTCGGCGACAAGGCCGACTATCTGATGAAGCATGAATGTAAAACGGTTGATAAGTCGCAACTACACCTGCCTTCGCCCACTCACCTCGACGATCAGTGGATTAACAGCAACAGAAATAATCAGGTGTTAAGAAGCATGCAAACCCTTTTAGGTCATGGACGCCTTGCCAACACCGGCTATTGCAGCATCTTCCCGGTAGATCAGGGCATTGAACACAGTGGTGGATCGGCTTTCGCTCCCAACCCTATTTATTTCGATCCGGAAAATATTGTAAAACTTGCCATGGAAGGCGGCTGCAATGGCGTTGCTTCCACATACGGTGTGTTAGGAATGATGAGCAGAAAATATGCACACAAAATTCCTTTCATTGTAAAAATTAATCATAACGAGTTCCTAAGTTATCCCAACCGCTTCGATCAAACGATGTTTGGAACGGTGAAAAGCGCCTGGAATATGGGCGCCGTGGGCGTTGGTGCAACCATTTACTGGGGAAGCGAAGAAAGTGCCCGCCAGCTGAAAGAAGTTGCGGAAGCATTTGAATATGCTCATGAGTTAGGGATGTGTACCATATTATGGTGCTACCTTAGAAACAGTGCATTTAAAGTTGATGGGGTAGACTACCACTCGGCCGCCGATTTAACCGGCCAGGCCAATCATCTCGGCGTTACGTTGCAGGCCGACATCATTAAACAAAAACTTCCTACTAACAACGGCGGATATCTGGCTACCAAACATGGAAAAACATCGCCCCTGGTTTACGAAAAACTTACATCGGACCACCCGATCGATCTTTGCCGCTATCAGGTTTTAAACTGCTATTCCGGACGTGTAGGCCTGATAAATTCGGGCGGCGAAAGCAAAGGCGCCTCCGATTTGTCTGAAGCCGTTTATACCGCAGTCATCAACAAGAGAGCAGGCGGCATGGGGCTCATTCTTGGCAGAAAAGCTTTCCAGAAGCCGATGGCAGAAGGCATCAGATTATTGCACACCACACAAGATGTTTATTTAGACGACTCCATCACGGTAGCATAAGTTTTATTATTCAGCCGGGCTGTATTTTTTGCACCCGGCTTTTTTGTGCCCGGCAAAAACAAAAATTTCTATCTTCGATGCCCCATTTAGTATTATGAAAAAAGACAGAGAAGAAGATTTCGACTCCAACTTAGCAGGCGAACCGAGTATAAGCAACGATGAAGAAGTGAAAGAGCGCTGGTTTAAGCGCATAAAAAAAGGCATCCTTACCTCCACTTCGGAGAAAAAGGAAACCCCTGAAGGACTATGGAACAAATGCCCTCAATGCAACTACATTCAAACCACTTCCGAACTGAAAGAAAACTTGTTTGTTTGCCCTAAATGCAGCTATCATCACCGAATTGGAAGTGAAGAATATTACGATATTGTTTTCGATAACAAAACTTACACTGAGCTTTTTTGCAACATCCGCAGCAAAGACTTTTTAGGATTTACCGACCTTAAGCCTTACCAAAAACGATTGGATGAAATTCATTCCAAAACTGATTTAAAAGACAGTATGCGGGTAGCAACCGGAACCGTTAACGGCGAAGGAATTGTGATTGCCTGTATGGATTTTGAATTCATCGGCGGTTCGCTCGGCAGTGTAATGGGGGAAAAGTTTAGCCGCGCTGTTGACTACTGTATCGAGCACAAACTGCCCTATCTGGTTATTTGTAAAAGCGGCGGCGCAAGAATGATGGAAAGCGCTTTCAGTTTAATGCAGCTTGGTAAAACAAGTGGCAAACTTTCGCAACTTAGCGATGAAGGACTTCCTTATATTTCGATGTTAACCGACCCCACTTTCGGCGGTATTTCAGCGAGCTTCGGCATGTTAGGCGATTTGAATATTGCCGAACCCGGCGCCCTTATTGGCTTTGCCGGTCCGCGTGTGATTAAAGAAACCATTAAAAAAGATCTTCCGCCGGGATTTCAAAGAAGCGAATTTTTACTCGAACATGGATTTCTGGACTTTATCATAGACCGCAGAAACCTGAAACAAAAACTGGAACAGGTAATCCGTTTGTTCAAAAACTAAAACTCAGTATTTTTCTTAAATCTCGTTTATACAAAACGAGCCTGCCTATTTTTGTTGAATGGCTGTGAAAGAAATTAATAATCGCCAGGCGTATTTCAACTACTTTATTGAGGATAAATACACTGCCGGCATTGTTTTAAAAGGAACCGAAATTAAGTCGCTCCGCGAAGGGAAAGCGAGTTTTAACGACAGTTTCTGCGTCTTCCACAAAAACGAACTTTGGGTAAAGAGCTTATATATTGCGGAGTATTCACACGGTACGGTAAACAATCATTTACCCGTTTACGACCGAAAACTTTTGCTTACCAAACGCGAGCTGAAAAAAATTTTGTACAAAACGAAGGAAGCCGGTGTTACCATAATACCCCTGAGAATATTTTTTAACGACAACAATCTTGCAAAAATGGAGATTGGAATTGCTAAAGGAAAAAAACTGCACGATAAACGCGAAACCATTAAAAAACGTGATACCGATAAGTTAATTAAACGCTTTTTAAAGTAGCTGCTTTCCTGTTTGAAATAATGATTAAGAAGAACATTTTTTACGCCGTCTTTTTGTTTGCATCTATCCTATTCTCTGGCGCTGTTAAACTGCAAGCGCAGGACGTTTCCGGTAAATGGTATGGGGTAGCCACACCTGATGTGGCCGAACCGGCAAACAGCTTTTTGTGCGAGCTGATTATTGAAAAGAAAGCGAAAAACAAAATAGAAGGCTACCTGAACTACTACTTCCGCAACGGCTATTTCACTAATAAAATAACCGGCAGCTACAATCCGAAAACAAGGGAATTATCCATAAACACCATTCCTATTTTATACTATAAAACCACAAAGCTGGAAATTGGAATCGACTGCAATATGCTCGGCAGCTTTTTGTTAAAAGCGTCGCGGGTTGAGAGCAGTTTCACCGGTTATTTTTACAGCAAAGAGTACGCTTACACTTGTCCACCGTTGAACATCAGTTTTGTAAAATCAGAAACGGAAAGTCAGTTGGAAAAGTTGGAATCGCATTTTGCAACCAACGACACGGTGCAGCCAAAAAACACCGTTCCCACTTTGTCGCCGGACCTGAAAAAGCTTAACTACCGGCGCAAAGAAGTGGTACGAATACTGGATGTTGTGGAGGACTCGGTGCTTATACAGTTGTACGACAACGGCGAGTTTGATCACGACTCGATTTCGGTTTATCATAACGGTAAAGCAATAGTAAAAAATGAGCTTTTAGAAGTAAGAAAGCCCATCAGCTTTAAAATTTATGTAGATAGTATTGAAGCCAATAACGAGCTGATATTATTTGCGGAAAATCTCGGTTCAATTCCGCCAAACGCGGCGCTGATGATTGTTACAGACAAGCACAACCGCTACGAGATTCACCTCGAAAGCGACTACATAAAAAACGCAGCCATCCGGCTCCGCAAACGCAGAAAGTGAGCAGAAAGTGAGTTAAGACGGATTAATTTTTTCCAAATGCTGTTTTGTTAGCGGCTTGCTGATAAACTCTTCCACAGATGCAAACATTTCTGCCTTTTTATAATCTTCAGGATCAACCGTTGAAGAAAGAATAAAAATGCGCGGAGAAAAAGGAAGCGAAGGTTTCAGCTTTTCAAACTCGTTTAAAAATTCCCAGCCATTCATAATAGGCATGTTGATGTCCAAAAAAATGATTTCAGGAATTTCTTCATCTTGTCCAATGATAGATTTGAAATAATCGATGGCTTCCTCCCCATTCACCACCGACTTAATTTTCGATGCAAATGAGGTCATTGTGATAATACGTTCACACACCATAATAGTGATATGGTCGTCTTCAACCAAAAGAACGTTTTTAAATTTTGACATTTTTTATAAGTATTGGGTTAGGTAGAAAGTAAAAATAAGGATGATATATATAAATAAAACAAATTGATGCTTTTATTTCGAGTTATTTTCCTTCTTTTCAACAACAACTAAATCTTTCATCTCCACATTCATCGGCATTAATCCAACCAGTACAATTGCCCGCTTGCCCCGAATCTCGCTCACGGTGCCTATTTGGTGATTATTTCGCAGCTTTACCATTGCACCGGGAAGCACCTCCAACTCCGTTTCAACAAACTTTTTTTCAATCTTTCTTGCAGCTTTGCCACCGGCAGCTTTCTCCTTTTTCGGAAAAAGCAGCGATTGTATTCTCTCCACAGCTTCGGATTTATCGTCTGCCTTTCGCCAGTCGATCATCATTTGTTTCAGTTTGCGCTCCGTTTCTTTCAGCCAGGCAATTTTTTCTTCATCGCGTTTATTTTGTTGTTTCAGCAACTCAATATGCTGCCTGTGTTTTTCTTTCTTAATTAAAACTTCCAGCTCTTTTTTCAGCGCAGCATTTATCCGCACTTGCTCCTCCAACTCTTTTGTTTGCTGTTGAAGCATCTGAAGATTTTTCTCTGTATTATTTAAAAGATGATCGAGCTTGAAATGCTTTTCGTCTACCAGTTTTTTTGCTTTTGAAATAAGATGATGGGGCATGCCGATGCGCTGTGCTATGGAAAAAGTATATGAACTTCCGGGCTTTCCCACCACTAATTGATACATCGGCTTCAGCTCCCGCTCATCAAATAGCATTGCGCCATTCATGATGCCTGATGTGCGGTTAGCCATTATCTTCAAATTAAGATAGTGTGTGGTTACCACGCCCATCGCTCGCTTCTTGTTCAGCTCTTCCATAATCACTTCTGCAAAAGCGCCGCCCATATTCGGATCGCTTCCGCTACCAAGTTCATCGATAAAGAATAATGTTTTGCCGTTGGCACTTTCAATAAAATGCTTCAGGTGCATCAAATGGCTGGAGTAGGTGCTCAGCTCAAACTCTATGCTTTGTGTGTCGCCAATATGAATGAACAATTGTTTAAAAATACCCATCTGCGAAACTGCGCTCACCGGCACCAGCAAGCCACTTTGAAGCATCAACTGGTTTAACCCAATTGTTTTCATGGTAACGGTTTTACCTCCAGCATTTGGGCCGCTGACGATCAGAATTCTGTTTTCCGGCGAAAGATGAATCGACACCGGATGCGTTGTCTTTCCACTTTTTTTGTTGTACAGCAGCAACAGCGGATGGAAAGCTTTTACCAGGTTTACAACGGGCTTGTCTTCCAGCACAGGTAAGTTCGCATCCATGTCGCGGCCAAGCATAGCTTTCGCGGCAATAAAATCGAACATACCGCAAGTTTCCAAATACGAAAACAGGAGGCCTGCATAAACGGAGAGATTTGCTGTGAGCGACTTTAAAATCTTAATAACCTCTTTGCGTTCTTCATTTTCGAGAATATAGATTTCGTTGTTCAGTTCAATGGTTTCTTCAGGCTCAATGAAGGCTGTTTTACGGCTGTCGCTTTCGCCATGAAAAATACCTTTCACCTGCCGTTTATGTTCGGAAAAAACTGCCACCACACGGCGGCCGTTGCTGAAACTCTCTTCTATATCGGTAGCATATCCCGCTTTATTCAGGCGTGCAACAACTTTGTCGAATGTGCGCCTCAGTTCGTTTCTCTTTTTGTAAAGCGATTGGCGGATGTGTCTCAGTTCCGGCGATGCGTCGTCCCGCACCATACCCAATTCGTCCATCACTTCATCGATGCTTTCCGCGATGGCTTTTTCGTAATACAGATTGCCAATTACTTTGTAAAGTGCAGCAAATGCCATGCGGCGTTCGGGATTAAACCACTGATACATCCGCTGAAAAGCAAGCGCCAGCTTTTTAATCTTCAAAAACTGTTCGGCAAGCAAAATACTGCCCGGCACGCCCAGCAGCTTAATATCGCTGTAAATATTGAGTGTAAAATCGTTGGGAAACGCCATGCCCTGATCGAGCAACAGTTTGTATTCATACGTTTGATGAAGTTCCTGTTCAATGTATTCCTTCTTCGTGTGCACCCGCAGCGCTGCCACTTTTTTCGCACCCAAGTCGGTATGACAATACTGGTGCAAAAGCTGTTTAATTTTATCAAATTCTAACTGCTCAAAACCCTCATCGGGATAAACCTTCATTTAAAAACCCTTCTTATTTTCAGCCCGCAAAAATATAGATTCGCCAGAGTATTTCATACGCTCGAAAAAATTATCACTATCGTTTTTCCCTCGCATAAATGTTAATTAACCTCTGCATAAAATCCGCTGACCGGAATTTTGTGGCTTAAAATATTTTTGATTTGAAGCTTTTACTTATTCAGGCACTTTTATTTCTTACATCTTTAAACGGATGCACGAACAATAATACCAACAACATGACGAACGATACAACATCAACACCCCGGGCCGGCCTTGATACAGCAACATTTGGAGGCGGATGCTTTTGGTGCACGGAAGCCATTTTCGACCGCGTTAACGGTGTAGAAAAAGTAGTTAGCGGATACAGTGGCGGAAAAAAAGAAAACCCAACCTATCAGGAAATTTCTAACGGCAATACCGGCCATGCTGAAGTAATTCAAATTGTATTCGATCCTGCAAAAGTTAGCTACGACGAGTTGCTTAAAATATTTTGGGAAACGCACGACCCCACTACGCTGAACCGCCAGGGCAACGACGTAGGCGATCAGTACAGAAGCGTTGTTTTTTACAATAGCCCGGCGCAAAAAGAAAAAGCGGAGTATTACAAAAATGAACTTGAAAAATCAGGCATTTACGCATCGCCTGTTGTAACTAAAATAGAACCATTGCAGAAATTTTACCCTGCTGAAAACTATCATCAGGATTATTATAAATTAAATCCTGCACAACCCTATTGCCAGTTTGTGATTCTACCGAAGGTGAAAAAGTTTGAAAAGATTTTCGCCGACAAACTAAAAGAATAGCTAAGCAAGCACCGCTTTGCGGCTTTCCATGGATTAGCTTTTTTTATATCCATGCAAAAAAACTGTTCATTTTTTCTGATATTGCAAAAAATTTTTAAACCCTATGTGTGGTATTGTTGGTTATGTTGGCCCGCGTGATGCTTTTCCAATTGTTTTAAAAGGATTAAAAAGACTCGAATATCGCGGATACGATTCGGCAGGCGTTGCATTATTAAACGGTGATTTAAATATCTATAAAAAGAAAGGGCGTGTTGCCGATCTGGAAGAGACGTTGAAAGGAAAAGTGCTCAGCGGCAATATCTGTATCGGACACACGCGCTGGGCAACACACGGCGAACCCAGCGACCGCAATGCGCATCCGCATTTATCCGGCGGCGGTAACATCGCCATGATTCATAACGGCATCATCGAGAATTACACACAAATTAAACACGAGCTGCTTCAAAAAGGTTATACGTTTAAAAGTGATACGGATTCTGAAGTTTTGCTTCTGTTTATTGAAGACATCAAAAAAAATCAAAATTGCAGGCTTGAAGAAGCGGTGCGTATTGCACTAAAGCGCATTGTGGGCGCCTACTGCATTTTGCTTGTTGATAAAGATGAGCCGGATACCATTGTGGCCGCGCGCAAAGGCAGTCCGCTTGTAATCGGAATTGGTAAAGGCGAACATTTTCTTGCCTCCGATGCATCGCCCATTATTGAATACACAAAAGATGTGGTGTATGTAAACGACTACCAAATTGCTATTGTAAAACCGGACGAACTCATTCTGAAAAATCTTGGTAACGAACCCGAAACGCCCTACATCACCCGTTTGGATATGGAGCTTGCCGCCATTGAAAAAGGCGGATACGAGCACTTTATGCTGAAGGAAATTTTTGAACAGCCACAAACCATTTACGATTGTTTGAGAGGACGTTTAGACCTCGAAAGAAATTACATTAAGATGGGCGGCATTCAGCAGTACGCCGAACAAATTATGAATGCCGACAGAATTATTGTAATTGCCTGCGGAACGAGTTGGCATGCCGGCATGGTGGCAGAATATATAATTGAAGAGCTTTGCCGGATACCGGTGGAGGTTGAATACGCCTCTGAGTTTCGTTATCGTAACCCCATCATTCATAAAGATGATGTAATCGTGGCCATTTCGCAAAGCGGCGAAACAGCCGACACACTGGTTGCCATTGAAAATGCAAAAGAAAAAGGTGCGCTGATTGTTGGAGTTGTAAATGTGGTGGGATCCTCTATTTCTCGTGTTTCGCATACCGGTTCGTACACACATGCGGGTCCGGAAATTGGCGTGGCAAGCACAAAAGCTTTTACAGCGCAGCTGGCGGTACTGAACATGATAGCTTTAAAAATTGCGCAAGAAAAGCAAACGATTTCGCCCGAATTGTTTACGCTTCTATGTAAAGAGCTGAACGACGTGCCCGAAAAGGTTGCTCACATTTTAAACACCACCAACGACCAAATTAAGGAGCTTGCAGAAAAATATAAAGACGCCACCGACTTTCTGTATTTAGGAAGAGGATATAATTTCCCCGTTGCGCTGGAAGGAGCGCTAAAGCTGAAAGAGATTTCTTATATACATGCGGAAGGCTATCCTGCTGCTGAAATGAAACATGGCCCTATTGCCCTGGTTGATGAAAAACTTCCCGTTGTTTTTGTTGCCACGAAAGATCAATACCATGAGAAAATTGTGAGTAACATGCAGGAAATAAAAGCGCGTAAAGGAAAAATAATTGCGATTATTTCTGAGGGCGACGAGGTTACACCCACGATTGCCGACGACGTAATTGTAATTCCGAAGGCACACGAAATTATTGCACCGCTGTTAAGCGTTATACCTCTTCAACTACTCTCCTACTACATTGGTGTGGCAAAAGGTTTGGATGTTGACAAGCCTCGCAACCTTGCCAAAAGCGTTACAGTAGAGTAACAGATAAAGCCGGAACCAAGCATTCCGGCTTTTGTTTTATATTTAATTCGTTAACGACTACTATGTACAGAAACAATATTAAAAAATGTGATGTGGCGGCTCTTGGTTACGATTTCATCGACCCGCAATATATCCCTGAAGGAAGTGATGAATATTTTTTGCGCAATATGCAAAACCGCAGCGGCATCAACTATCGCAAATTAACTGCTTTTGAAATTGAGGTTTTGGTCAGAAACGGTAATACCTGCGACGACTGGAATAATTTTTTGGTGTCGGATGCCTTCAATCCCGAACTTGTAAAAAACTGTAAATTTTTCGGGCTTAACAGAATTGGAAAACTCGAGCCCTACTACCTTGAATTTAGCGACCTGAAGGTTGCCATCGGTTTGTATAACTCTACCATTATTAGCTGCGATTTTGGAAATGATGTGGTGATTCAAAATGTGAACTATCTGTCGCATTATATCATCGGCGACGAGGTAATCATCATCAACGTTAACGAGCTTTCAACCACCAGCTATTCCAAGTTTGGGAATGGCATTGTAAAGGACGGAGAAGATGAAAACACGCGCATTTGGCTGGAGCTGAGTAACGAAAACGGCGGTCGTAAAGTGATTCCTTTTACAGGCATGCTGCCCGGCGACGCTTGGCTATGGAGTAAATACAGAGATGACGAGGCGCTGCTCGAAAAATTTAAACTCTTCACTCAAAACAAGTTCGACAAGCAAAGGGGTTACTATGGGAAAGTGGGTGACCGCACCGTAATCAAAAACTGTAAGATTGTAAAAGACACGTGGATAGGAAGCGACGCCTACCTGAAAGGCGCTAACAAGCTGAAGAACCTTACCATTAACAGCGGTCCTCATGCGCCTTCTCAAATTGGTGAAGGCTGTGAACTGGTGAATGGGATCATCGATTATGGATGTAAAATATTTTATGGCGTAAAGGCTGTGCGCTTTATTATGGCGTCTCATTCGCAGTTAAAATATGGCGCCAGGCTCATCAACTCCTATCTCGGAAATAACGCCACTATTTCCTGCTGCGAAGTGCTTAATAGCCTCATTTTCCCGGCACACGAACAGCATCACAACAACTCTTTTTTATGCGCTGCTGTAATTATGGGGCAAAGCAATTTAGCTGCGGGCGCCACCATAGGCTCCAACCACAATTCGCGCGGCGCCGACGGGGAAATTGTAGCCAGCAGAGGCTTTTGGCCGGGGCTCTGCGTCAGCCTGAAGCATAACTCAAAGTTTGCAAGCTTCACCATGCTTGCAAAAGGCGATTTCCCGGCTGAGTTAAACATTCAGTTTCCGTTTTCGCTGGTGAGCAATGAAGTATCGACAGATAAATTAGTTGTGATGCCCGGCTACTGGTTTTTTTACAACATGTATGCGTTGGCACGCAATACAAGTAAATTGAAAGATCGCGACAAGCGCACCGAAAAAATTCAGCATATCGAATACGATTATCTGGCTCCGGATACGGTGAATGAACTGTTTCAATCGATCGATCTTCTTGAAACGGCTACGGGAAAATCCTACAATAAAGCATTTCATCCACAACAGCATTTCACGGAGAAGGAACACGCAGAAACCGGCCGTATGCTGCTATCAGACAATCATCCTGAACTAAAAAATCTCACCATTTCCATTGAAGGATTCGAAAACTCGAAAAGACCTTGCGAAGTAAGGAAAGCCCCGCAAGCTTACCGTTTATTTAAAGAGTTGATTACCTATTATGGCACCCTTCATTTGATTGAATTAATGGAAGAAAATAACCTAGGTTATGATGAGGCACGCGGCCTGCTGAAGCTAGATTACTGCATTGAACCCTGGCACAACATCGGCGGCCAGTTGATGTCGGACTCTGCGGTGAGGCTTTTAAAGCAGCACGTGGCAAGTGGAAAAATTACATCTTGGGATGAGGTGCACCAGTATTACATCGACAACGGCTCCTCCTACGCATCGGACAAGCATAACCACGCGGTTGCCAGCTTATTAAAAATCTTAAACATTTCCGCCGATGAGCTCACGGCAGAAAGAATCAGCCGGCTTGTTTCCGAAGCAGTTAAAACGAAAGAATGGATGACAAAAGGTATAGAAGATTCGCGTACGAAAGATTACACGAACCCTTTCAGGAAGATGGTGTTTGATAACCGCACGGAAATGGACAATGTGCTTGGGAAATTGAGCGACAACTCATTCATTAACCAGCAAAAAGAAGAATTGATTTTGTTTAAGAACCGTATTAAGAAACTCGAAGAAGCAAAGCTTAGTGTATAAGACCGAGAAAGTTCAATAGAGATCAGACGATTCTTTAAACTGATTCTTCCTTCCGTCACTGCGGTTAGGTTTGCACGAAAAAAAAGAGGCTGTTTCACAAGTTGTGAGTCAGCCTCTTTTGCTTTGCGTACGCCCTTAAATTAAGGTGTCGTTGTGGTTGTAGTGGTAGTAGTTGTTGTTGTGTCTGTGGTTGTAGTTGCCGCTGTATCCACCACAACAGGGGTTTCTGTTCCGTGGCTTACAATCGTATCTTCAACGGTTGTTTCAGATTCCGTGTTTCCGCCACATGCGGTTAAAAATCCGGCAACGGCCATTAATGCTAAAAGCTTTTTCATAAATGCAAGGTTTTGTTAGGATGCAAATATCAAATTTTTTTGTATAGCTTCTCCGTTATTTCTTACGAAAGAATATCCTTACCGGAACGCCCGTAAAGTTGAAGTGCTGACGAAGCTGGTTTTCAAGATAATTTTTATAGGGCTGCTTAATATCATCGGGGTAATTACAGAAAAACGCAAACGTAGGTACCGAAGACGACGGCAACTGAGTTACGTACTTGATCTTTACCGTGTTTCCGCGTACTACCGGAGCATGAAAAGCTTCAACAGCTTTCAACATCACATCGTTGAGTTTGCTGGTGGATATCTTCCGCTTTTTATTCTCAAAAACTTCCAGCGCTTTTTCAATCGCTTTAAATATGCGAAGTTTATCGATGGCGGAAATAAACAAAACCGGAACATCAGTAAACGGTGCAATCTTATCTTTAATCACCTTCTCGTATTCTCTGGCGGTATTGGTTGACTTTTCAATTAAATCCCATTTATTCACCAGTACCACCACGCCTTTTCCTTTTCGTGCGGCAAGCGAAAATATGGCTATGTCCTGAGCGGTAATGCCTTTATCTGCGTCGAGCACAAGCAGGCAAACATCGGCTTCATCCATTGCACGGATAGCGCGAATCACCGAATAAAATTCCAGATCATCTTTCTCTTTATTCTTTTTTCTGATACCGGCCGTATCGATTAATACAAACTCTTTCTGAAATAATTTGTAGTGCGTGTGAATTGTGTCGCGGGTAGTTCCGGCAATGTCGCTTACAATGGTTCGCTCCTGCCCTATCAGTGCATTTAAGAGCGACGATTTACCAACATTTGGCTGGCCAATAATGGCGAAGCGTGGTATTTGACTTTCGTCTTCCTCAACAGTTTCCTGCGGGATGATTTCGGTGCATGCATCGAGCAAATCGCCGGTACCGCTGCCGCTTATGCTGCTCACAAAAAAAACATTCTCGAAGCCGAGTGCATAAAATTCATTTCCTGCAAGTTGGCGCTCGTAATTGTCGACTTTATTCACCACTAAAAAAACCGGCTTCACGCTCTTGCGCAGTATATGAGCCACTTCTTCATCCAAATGTGTCACTCCGGCTTCCGCATCCGTCATAAAAAATATGGCATCCGCCTCCTCAATGGCTATAATAACTTGCTTACGAATTTCAGATTCAAAAATATCATCGCTGCCCGCCACAAACCCTCCGGTGTCTACCACATTAAAGGTTTTCCCGTTCCAGTCTGCTATTCCATACTGACGGTCGCGGGTAACACCGCTGATGTCATCTACAATGGCTTTGCGTTTTTCGAGTAAACGATTAAAAAACGTGCTCTTCCCAACGTTCGGCCTTCCAACAATTGCCAGTGTAAATCCCATACTTTTTTTTTAAAATCGGTGCAAATATCTGCTACCAAACAACAATTCAGTTGTTAATGGTAACCGTATTCTTTTAAATAATTGTCGTTATCGCGCCACTTCGGCCGCACTTTTACAAATAGTTCCAAAAACACTTTCTGTTCTAAAAACTGCTCTATCTCCGTCCGGGCTTGCATGCCAATTTCCTTAACAGTTGCTCCTTTCTTGCCAATAATAATCGCCTTCTGGCTTTCGCGCTGCACAATAATATCGGCCTGAATTTTAATCAGCGATTCACGCTCTTTAAACTCATTAATCAGCACTGTAGACTGGTAAGGCACCTCTTCTTCCAAGATGAGAAAAATTTTTTCGCGGATGATTTCCGACACGAAAAACTTTGTAGGTAAATCGGTTAGGTCGTCTTCACTAAAAAACGGCTCTCCTTCGGGCAGATGATTCAAAATTGCTGAAACGATTGGTGCAGCGTCGAAATTTTTAATTGCTGAAATCGGAATAATTTCCCGTGCATATTTCTTTCCCGAATAAAATGCAATGACCTCGTCAAGGCGCGTTTTGCTTACCTTGTCTGTTTTATTAAGAAGCAGTATCGATGGCACTTTTAGCCTGAGCTTACTAAAAACATCGTCGCTCAACTGCGGATCCTCTGATGCGTCGGCAATGAGCAGGGCTACATCCGCGTCTTCGAGCGCACCTTTTACCGCCTGCATCATTTTTTCGTGCAGTTTGTATTTTGCTTCAATGATACCGGGTGTATCTGAAAAAATGATTTGATATTCTCCCGGAACGGTTAAAAATCCTTTAATCCTATGTCGTGTAGTTTGAACTTTTGGCGATACGATGGCAAGCTTTTGCCCGAGAAAATTATTGAGCAGGGTACTCTTACCGGCATTTGGCCTTCCGAAAATATTTACAAAACCGGCTTTCATTCTAAGAATTTTGTTTACTGCAAAGGAAGCATAAAAAAAGCCTCTTAAAAAGAGGCCTTTGTTGCGAAGGGAGGGATCGAACCTCCGACCTTCGGGTTATGAGCCCGACGAGCTACCGCTGCTCTACTTCGCGATGTATCTTTATCAAGGTGAATCGCTGTTGAAATTTGAACGCCCGGTTCAAATCGGGTTGCAAATATAAGACTATCTTTTAGAAAACAAAATCTTTTTTAGTTTTTGGCGTTAATAACCGAGCCGCCGGAACTGTTAGTGTCGCGGTTAGAGGGGTTGCCATAGTAAGTGATTACGCTTCCGCCGCTGGCCCGCGCTTTTAGTTGTCCGCTCACTTTTGCCGTTAGCACAGAGCCACCGCTTGCATCCAGATCTGCCTGCGTAAAAGTACCCGTGCTTTTTACCACACTGCCGCCCGATGCGCTAATTTCCGCTTCAGTACAATCGCCGGCTAAATTAAATATAGAGCCCGAAGTCAGCTCGGCTTTCATTACGGAAGCCTGAAAAGTGGCCTTTAAAATACTTCCTCCATTAACGCTGACCTTTAATGTATTCGCACTGATTGGATCCACCGTTTTAACGATGGATCCGCCTGAAAGACTAATCGACTTTAAATCATCAACTGTGATGTAAGCACGGATTTTTTTATTCGCAAAGTTGAAGGCGTTCCATGCACCGTTGTCAATTTCTATTTTCAACACGCCGTTTTCCACACGAGTGATAATTTTATCTGTGTTCTTGCCATTATCAACGCTCACAGCAACCGCGCTTTTACTTCCCTGCGATAAATAAACACTTATTCCCCCCGAAATATCGAGCGCCGAAAAGCTGCCCACGGTGCGCACTTCAGCATTCGAATCATAAACAATGTTCTGCGCTTTCACCGAATGAATCATGAAAAGTCCGGCAATCGCAAGTAATAATTTAAACTGCATTTTTATCGATTTATATATACTATACGCAATTCGTTAAAGAAAGTTACAATATAAATTATCCATTTATATTCGCCGCAATTTCCCGGGGTGCTGTTTCATTACGGCTGAGAAATACCCGTTGAACCTGAACAGGGTAATGCCTGCGAAGGGATGGTGAATTATCTGTTCTCACTTCCACTTTTGCAATTTCCCTGTTCCCATTATTAATTTTTTTAAACGAAAAACATGAAAAGATTTTTGGGAACATTCGCTTGCTATTTTTTATTGCTTCAATCTTTCGGGCAGCAGATCACCGGCTCCGTTGCCGACGATAACGGCCGGCGTCTTCCTGGTGCAACATTAACTATTGTCCGCCCTTACGCCACCGAGAAGCGGGCGCTCACCGACGGAAGCTTTTCTCTTCCATTTACCTACCCTGTCCGGCTTGTGTTTGAGTATGCGGGCAAGCAGAAGCAAGTGGTTGACAATCCGGGTTCGGACAGCATTTTAGTTATTGTAC
Source organism: Chitinophagaceae bacterium (assembly GCA_039811185.1). Taxonomy (GTDB): domain Bacteria; phylum Bacteroidota; class Bacteroidia; order Chitinophagales; family Chitinophagaceae; genus JAEZDR01. Next base: position 17,700 of record JBDHYF010000004.1, read on the forward strand.
TGAAAGAGGCAGTTTATTTTCTTGAGCCGCTCGAAGTACGATCGATACGGGTAGGAAAAGATGCGCCTTTTACGAAAACAGATTTAGATAAAGCCACGCTTGAAAAAGAGAACCTCGGCCGCGACATCCCTTACATTCTGAATCAAACTCCGTCGTTCGTTGCCACATCCGATGCAGGCAACGGAGTGGGATATACGGGCATGCGCATTCGAGGCTCCGATGCAAGCAGAATCAACATTACATTAAACGGGATCCCGTTCAATGATGCAGAAAGCCAGGGCGCTTTTCTTGTGAACCTGCCCGATATTACATCGTCGGTGAACTCGATTCAAATACAACGCGGCGCGGGCTCTTCTACCAACGGTGCTGGAGCATTTGGCGCAAGTGTAAACATCAGCACAAACACGTTAAACAAAGATGCCTACGTGCGGTTTAACAACAGCTATGGCACATTCAACACCTGGAAGAATACGGTGCTTGCAGGCAGTGGCGTCATCAGCGATCATTTTAATTTTGAAATGCGCCTGAGCCGCATCAGCAGCGATGGATATATTGACCGCGGCAGCAGCAACCTGAAATCTTTTTACACTTCGGCGTCATATACCGATGAAAACAAATCGGTCCGTCTGAACATTTTTAGCGGAAAGGAAAAAACCTATCAGGCCTGGAACGGCGTACCGGAGCATTTGCTTGCCACGGACCGCACCTTTAACAGCAGCGGTACAGAAAAACCCGGCGAGCCCTATGCAAACGAAACCGACAATTATTCACAAACGCATTATCAGCTTTTCTATAACCAGAAAGTCAACCGCGCCCTCAGTTTCAACGTTGCCGGATTTTTAACCCGGGGCCTCGGTTACTACGAGCAATACAAGGCTTCACAAAAATTCCGCAAATATGGCTTGCCCGACTTTACAGCCGGTGGTCAAACCTTCAGTTCAACGGATCTGGTTCGTCAGCTTTGGTTGGACAACTACTTCTACGGCGGCATTTTTTCCATTCAATTCCGCAACAACGAAAATACTGTTGTGTGGGGCGGCGGACTTTATCAGTACGAAGGAGGACATTATGGACGAGTGATTTGGGCAGAGATGGGCGTAAACAAGGATCATGAATACTACAATAATCCGGCGCTTAAAAAAGATGCGCACACCTACTTAAAATGGCAGTACCGTTTAACGCCTGAACTCAGTACGTTTGCAGATGTGCAATTCAGATTTGTTGATTACTCGATGAATGGATTTAAAAACACGCCTTCACTATTTGTCCGGCAAAAGTATCAGTTCCTGAACCCAAAGGCGGGAATATCCTACACGAAAAACAAAATGAAAGGGTATGCAAGCTATTCGCTTGCAAATAAAGAACCCAATCGCGACGATTTTGAGGTGAGCACCGGCAGCCAACCCAAGTATGAAACATTGCACGATTTTGAATTAGGATTTGAACGGGAAGGGAAACTGTTTAGCTACGCTGTAAATGGCTTTTATATGCTGTACAAAAACCAACTGATTGCGACCGGTAAAATTAACGATGTGGGCGCATACACCAGAGAGAATGCAGACGACAGCTATCGGCTCGGCATCGAAATTTCCGGAAGCGCAGCCGTATCGAAATGGATGAAAATAAGCGGCAATCTTGCCGTGAGCAAAAACAAGATTGCTGCCTATAGCGAGTTTGTTGACGATTACGATAACGGCGGACAAAAATCTTACAGCCATAAGAACACTGATATAGCATTTTCTCCGGCGGTTGTTGGCGCTGCAACGGTTCAGTTCGATCCGGTAAAAAACCTGAGTGTGTTTTTTATTGGCAAGCACGTGAGTAAGCAATATCTCGACAACACACAACACAACAGCCGCTCGTTGAATCCGTATTATGTGCAGGACCTGCGCCTACACTATACATTGCAAAACAAGTTATTCGCTTCCACCGAACTGGTGCTTTATGTGAACAATCTGTTTAACAAAGTATATGAAAGCAATGGTTACACCTTCAGCTATTTTTCCGGCGGAAGTTATACAACCGAAAACTATTATTTCCCGATGGCGGGCACCAATTTTACTCTGGCTGTAAATATTAAATTATAGAACTTCCGGGTGAGCTGTTACACCAGTTCCTCCGTTTCGAAGCGCTCAACTCTTTCAATCCCGTTGACGCGTTTCAGCCGGTCACACAGCTCATCCAATTCTTCTTTGTCGTGCACAAACACGCGGATGGTTCCTTCAAACATGCCTTCTCTCGATTCGATAGAAAGGCCTGCGATATTAATGCGCATATCACCGCTGATGATAGTAGTAATTTTATTTACGATACCCACGTCATCAACTCCGATTAATTTCAATCCGGTTAAGAAAGAAATTTCTTTATTCTTTGCCCATTTGGTTTTTACAATGCGGTGCCCGTAGTTGGCCATCAGCGCGGCCGCATTCGGACAGTTCGTTCGATGGATAATCAACCCTTTACCGGAGCTCACAAATCCAAACACGTCGTCGCCTGGAATGGGGTGACAACATCTGGCAAGGGAGTAAATGATTTTGTCGCTGCTTTCACCAAAAATAATCAGCTCGGAATCCTTTTTCGTTACAGACGGTTTGGGTTCGTACTCCGGTTTTGGCTCCAACTTCGGCTTTGGCATTTCGAGGCGGTCGCCAAGCAGCTTAAACTCTTTTAATTCCTTTAGCTCATTGGTTTTAACTGCCACATTGTAAAACAAGTCCAGTTGCGACTGTAGTTTATAGAAGTTCACCAGTTCGTCGATATTATGCTGACTAAAGCTTGCGCCAAACGCTTCCAGCTTTCGTTCTACAATATATTTTCCATCTTCGGCAATCTTTCTTTTTTCTTCCTTCAGCGCATCTTTAATTTTACTTTTTGCTTTCGCCGTCACTACAATATTCAGCCAGTCTTCGGAGGGCTTTTGTTTGTTGCTTGTAATGATTTCGATTTGATCGCCGCTGCGAAGTTTGTGACTCAGCGGCACGAGTTTATGATTCACTTTTGCACCGATACATTTGCTTCCGATTGCAGAGTGGATAGAGAATGCGAAGTCTAGCGCGGTTGAGCCGATCGGCAGCATCTTTACATCGCCTCTTGGGGTGTACACATATATTTCTTCGGCTAAAAAGCTGGTTTTAAAATCCTGAAGAAAATCTACTGTGTCTGTTTCATGGCTGCTGATCATTTCTCTGATTTGTCCAAACCATTTATCGAAACGGTCTTCGTCGCTGCTGCCTTCTTTGTATTTGTAGTGTGCGGCAAGTCCTTTTTCCGCAATTTCATTCATCCGTTTAGTGCGAATTTGCACCTCTACCCATTTCCCCTGAGGCCCCATAACCGTTGTGTGCAGTGCCTCGTAGCCATTGGCCTTCGGATTGCTTAACCAGTCGCGCAGCCTTTCGGGTGCAGGGGAATATTCGTCGGTAATGAGTGAGTACACTTTCCAACACTCTTCTTTTTCTTTTTCGGGAGAAGAGTTTAACAATACGCGAATGGCAAAAAGATCGTACACCTCTTCGAACGTAACGCCTTTTTTTCTGATTTTATTCCAGATAGAATGGATGCTTTTCGGGCGGCCATATATTTCAAAATTAAATCCGGACTGAGTAAGTTTTTCGCGGATGGGCTTGATGAATTCGTTGATGTAGCGCGTTCTTTCCCGTTTTGTTTCAGCGAGCTTTCTTGCAATTGACCGGTACTCGGCAGGCTCAAGATATTTCATCGCCAAATCTTCGAGCTCGGTTTTAATGCTGTACAAACCCATGCGGTGTGAAAGCGGCGCATACACCCAAACTGTTTCGCTGGCAATTTTTAATTGTTTCTCGCGGCGCATATAATCCAGTGTGCGCATATTATGCAATCGGTCGGCGAGCTTAATTAAAATCACCCGCGGGTCGTCGGTGAGTGTGAGTAAAATCTTTTTAAAATTCTCAGCTTGTTGGCTGGAGTTTGCGTCCATCACATTCGAAATCTTGGTAAGCCCGTCAACAATTCTGGCTATCTCACTTCCAAATTCGCGCTCTACATCTTCGAGTGTTACATCCGTGTCCTCCACCGTATCGTGCAAAAGCGCACAAATACTGCTTCTTATGCCCAGCCCAATTTCTTCCACACAGATTCTCGCAACCGCTAAAGGATGAAAAATATAAGGCTCACCGCTCTTGCGCCTCATGGTTTTATGTGCTTCAACAGCCATCTCAAACGCAGTGCGGATACTGTTGCGGTCGCTCCGGCTCAGCTTTGGTTTCAACGCCCTCAGCAGCGCCCGGTACTGACGCAAAATTTCTTTCTTTTCTTCTTCTTCCGTTAAAGTGTATTTAGGAATTACAGGTTCTTCAGTTTTACCGGAGTCTAATTGCATAGTAGCGAATTTAAGATTTTTAGATGTTCAGAAAATATATTTCAAACGCCCAAAGTGCAGCTTTTTCAGAGGGAAGAAAAGTCTTTATATTTCGCCAACAGCGGGAATACTATTTTTGCTTTTCTGATGGATAAAGAAAAAGAATTGAGCCTTGCCACCCTGAAACGGCTGTTTGCGTTTGTAAAGCCATACAGGAGCACGTTTTTTATCAGCCTTTTTCTCGCTGTGTTTCTTGCAGCCATATCGCCCATCCGCCCCTATCTGATTCAGCTTACAATCGACGCTGCAACCGGCAAGCATGTTCAACTGCCGGTTTTCCTCCGGCCCTTTTTGCCTGAAACAGCGGCGGGCAGCGCGCTACAGCTCATCTTTGACATCACTTTTTTCCAAATTATCTTCATTATTTTCGAAACAGCGCTTCGCTTTATATTCGGTTTTCTCACCGCCTTGTTAGGACAAAATGTGGTGCATGATTTACGCACGACAACGTTTAAAAAAGTACTGGGACTCGATTTAAAACAATTCGACATCACGCCCATCGGCACACTTACCACCCGCACAATCGACGATATTGAACGCACCAATGATGTGTTCTCCGACGGGTTAATTCCCATTATTGCCGACTTACTTTCCATCATCACTATTTTAATTGTAATGTTCAGCACAAGCTGGCAGGTAACACTTGTTTGCCTTATCCCGTTTCCTTTCCTAATAATAGCTACTTACTACTTCAAAGAGAGTGTAAATAAATCGTTCATTAAAGTGCGCAATGCCGTGGCGGCGCTGAATGCCTTCATCCAGGAACATCTGAGCGGAATGATGATTATTCAAGCGTTTACAGCCGAAAAACGGGAATTTAAAAAGTTTGTTTCCATTAATAAAGAGCATCGCGATGCAAACATCAAATCCATCTTTGCCTATTCAGTTTTCTTTCCCATCGTTGAAATTGTACTTGCATTAAGTACCGGGCTGTTGGTGTGGTGGATAGCGGCCCAAGTAATGGACGGCAACGAAAAAATGCAGGTAGGCTGGATCGTATCTTTTGCATTGTATCTGAATTTAATTTTTCGGCCGCTGCGACTAATTGCCGATAAGTTTAATGTGCTGCAAATGGGAATGATAGCGGCGCAACGGGTTTTTAAAGTGCTCGACAATAGCGCTGTAATGAAAAATGAAGGACAGCTAAAGCCTGAAAATTTTATAGGGAACATCGAATTCAGAAATGTATGGTTCGCTTATAACGGCGATGACTTTGTACTGAAAGATATTTCGTTTTCAATCGAAGCCGGACAAACGGTGGCTATCGTTGGCCATACAGGCAGCGGGAAAACTTCGGTCATAAATATTTTAAACAGATTTTACCCCATTCAGAAAGGCGAAATAAAAGTGGACGGTAGAAACATTCTGGAATATGATGTGGAAAGCCTTCGTTCCAACATCGGTGTTGTGCTGCAAGATGTATTCCTGTTCTCCGGTTCTATTGCAGAAAATACTACCTTAAGAAATGAAGAAATTTCGCCTGCCGATGTGAAACGCGCGGCCGGGATGATAGGAATCGATGCGTTTATAGAAAAGCTGCCGGGCGGCTATGCGTTTAACGTGCGGGAACGCGGTGCAATGCTCAGTTTAGGGCAAAGGCAACTCCTCTCCTTCCTGCGGGCGCTGTTGTACAATCCCTCCATTTTAATTTTGGATGAAGCTACATCATCGATCGATACACAAAGCGAACAGCTTATTCAGCACGCAATTGATACGCTGATTAAAGGACGCACTTCAATTGTAATTGCCCATCGGTTGTCGACCATTAAAAAGGCACATAAAATTATTGTTTTAGATAAAGGCGAGATAAAAGAGATGGGCACACATCAGTCGTTGCTTGCGCAAAACGGCTTTTATGCGCGCCTGTATCAAATGCAGTTCCGGAAGGCATCACATCAAGCGGAATAATTGGCAGGTTTCTTGAAAAAATTTTAAAAAAGAAAATTATGAAAACGATTGTAAGTAGCATCGGAACAACATACAGTAAATTGATGGCGTTCTTGCTGTTCAGCTTCATCAGCTTGCAAACTTTTGCGCAGCAAACAGTAACCGAATCGGTAGAGAAAACAACAGTGGAAGTAACGAATAATCCGCAGAACTGGTTTGCCAACAACTGGCTTTGGATAGTGGGCGTTGTAGTGTTTTTAATTCTGTTTTTTGCATTAGCCGGTGGCAGTTCCTTCCGTCGCCGCACAACCGTACATTCCGATCCGGTATCGGGCAAAACGGTTACTACAACCGAGGAGGATGTTTAATCGGTTTTAATGATAAATACCTAATATAGGCGGCTGTTATTATTTGCAGCCGCTTATTAGTTGTGGCAGTGTATTTTTACCGCCATGAACTGGCATTCCTTATTCAGCGCCGACCGTTTAGAAGAGCAAACGGCGCCTGTTTCTTCCTCTGAAATACGCACCTCCTATCAGCGCGATTACGACCGCATCATATTTTCATCAGCTTTCAGACGGCTTCAAAACAAAACACAGGTTTTTCCGTTACCCGGTGCCGTAATGGTGCACAACCGTTTAACGCACAGCCTGGAGGTGAGTTCGGTAGGCCGGTCGCTCGCAAAAATTACAGGCGAAGAAATAGCAAAGAAGCGCCCGGACGATGCGGTTTTCAGGGACTTTTATTTGTACGAGTTCCCATCGGTAATAGCCGCCGCCTGCCTTGCACACGACATTGGCAACCCACCGTTCGGCCATTCGGGTGAAGAAGCCATTCGCGCCTACTTTGAAAGTTGTCCGGAACCGTTTCAGTCAATGTTTCATAAAAATTTGTCCGAAGCCGAGCAGTTGGATTTTTTAAAGTTTGAAGGAAATGCAAATGCATTTCGGACGCTGACACACGCATTTAACGAAAGTAGTGGCGGAGGCTATCGCCTTACGCTCACCACACTTGCCGCTATTGTAAAGTATCCTTGCGACAGCCCGTCGGGGTTTAAAGGAGACCGCCTCGCAACAAAAAAATCGGGATTTTTTCAATCAGAAGTGCAAACTTTTCAAACGATTGCTAAAGCCTTCGCGATACCGAAAATTGCTGATGAAAATGTGTATGCCCGTCATCCCTTCGTCTTTCTTGTAGAAGCTGCCGATGACATCTGCTACCGGATAATGGATTTTGAAGATGCATTTAAACTCAATATCGTTTCTGCGCAGATGATTAACGAGTTGTTTTTTGGTTTTTTCCACGGCAATCAACGCGAAAAAGTAAATAAGCGCTTTCATGAAATTAACGATGAAAACCAAAAGGTGCAATACCTGCGCGCCGTTGTAATAAATTATCTCGTTGAAAGAGTTACGACTGCTTTTCTGAATAACGAAGCCGAACTGCTTGCAGGAACCCTCGATCGTCCGCTGATGAAACTGCTGCCCGAGGCCGACAAAGCAATCATTGAAGAAATAGACGCGTTCAGCAGGCAGAAAATATATAACCATGCTTCCGTTGTTGAAGTTGAAATTGCCGGACACAATGTAATTGGCGGACTGCTGGATGAATTCTGCACTGCACTGGCATATCCAGAAAAGCCTAAGTCGAAAAAATTGCTGCAACTTATTCCAAAACAATTCGCAATTATCCCGGGAAATTCTTTCTATTCCAACCTGCAATCTGTGGTGGATTTCATCGCCGGAATGACGGATTTGTATGCTGTTGAAATGTATAAAAACATAAAAGGCATAAGCTTCTCGCAATTGAAATAACCTTCTATATTCGCTGCCATGCAACTGCACAAGAATCATTTACGGATTGCGATATTATTGTCGGCCACATTAGCAATATTTCTTTTTGCGCTCACTTTTGCCCTGGGCAGGCGCGATTCCTTTCTGCTCCTGAACGGCAATGGTGGTAAAATTGCAGACTACTTTTTTGCTTTCGTTACAGAGCTCGGCAACGGCGCACTTTGGATAGCAGTGGCACTATGGTTTTATTTTAAGAAAAAGCCTTACCTCCCACTTGCTATCTACACCTTCTTAACTTCTACCATCATTACGCAAATTTTCAAATATCTCATCATCCCCGACGAACCGCGGCCAAGCAAAGCCATTACAGACGCAGCGTTTCACTTTGTTGAAAGCATTGAGCTGCACACAGTGTCGAGTTTTCCTTCCGGCCATTCAGCCACCGCATTTAGCTTTTACTTTTTATTTGTACTCGCGTACCGCGAAAAATGGCTGATATATACGGGCCTGCTGTACGGCATGATTGTCGGCTACAGCCGCGTTTATTTAGCACAGCATTTTCCACTCGATATTGCCGGGGGCATTACGGTGGCCATACTTTCCGTGCTTGCTTCGCTTGCATTATTCAGAAGATTTCACAGGAGCCGCTTTGCGTGAAGGAACTATGGAAATGCTGCCGTCCGTTTCAAGAACGGCGTAATCAATTTCGGTTAAAGATGTAATGCCAAACGATTGTCTTGCCGATTGAAGCACATCATCTATTTCCACATTCGAAAGTTTCATCCGTTCCTTAAGCGGATTTCCTTTTTCAACAACAATTAAAGGAAGACCATCAACCACACTACTGATTTTTTTTGAACGCATTTTAATTCTATTTACCAAAAAATCGAGCGACACAAGCGTAACGATTAATACAATGGAGGCGGTTAACGAAAAGTCGTTCCCGATCATTGCAGCTTGCGTTACTTCACTGATGATGAGCAACCGCACAAGATCGAAAGTGGTGGCTTCAGAAAGCGTTTTTTTCCCTGCGAAGCGGAAAATTATCAGGATAAAAAAATAGATGATGACGCCTCTTAAAACAAGATTCATACGCTTAAGGATATATAAATTGAGAAATAAGGAAGGATTTGTTTTCGACTTGTGCGCTTCCGCCAACGTTGCCATACGTGTTGGGTGTAAGCACAAAATCGATCTGAGCGGGACCGGAGATATCAAAGTCGTAAACGACAAATCCGCCGGAGATTTTTGTTGATTTCGGTTCTGGAGAAATCTGCTGAAGATCGAAATTTTTTAAGTAAGAAAGTTGCAGCTTCAGCCTGTTCGTTTGCTCACTGTTCACTACAAAACTTAGATTGGCCTCTGTTTGATAACGAATGAATTTCTGGTAACGCAGGGTATCGTTTTGGATAATTTCGGTTCGATAACTCACCGGGCCGTTACCAAATAAGCCCATTCCGGCCGCAACTAACAGAAGGGTAAATATCAACCAGCCGATGCGTTGAATTTTCCATCCCAGCACATGCGTGTCGATCGACTCGGGTATCCCAATTTCGTTTTTAATTTTCTCAGGTTTCATTGCAGATACCGAACCTAACAAAACCGCTGCCACGAATTATAAGCTAAGGCAAATCGAAGGTGATTTCGGCATCGCCAAAAACAGGAAACGCCTCGCAGACCAACACCTTTCTTTGCGTTATCTCGCTTTCTGTGAGTACTTCGTTATAGGCCATCCAAACTTGTCCGCTGGTGCAGGTGGCTACACAACTGCCGCAAACACCCGCCTCGCAACTATAAGGCAGCGCAATGCCTGCGGCCTTTGCAGCCTGCAAAATGGTTGTAGGAAACTGCACCTTTAACGAGTATGTTTTTTTGTTAACGTGAATGACTACTGTGTGCTCGTCTTCATCGGGCGGGCGGGGCAGTTTTTTCCGTTTTGAAGGAAAAAATTCTTCTTTAAATATTTGGTCTTTCGCAAAACCATAAACTTGTGCGGCTATTGTTGCCACGAGCATATACGAACGCGGACCACAAACAAAAACGGCGGTGGAACGAAGGTCGTTGCCGATAAAATTTTGCAGCAAAACTTCTACCAGCCCGTTATTTAGCCTGCGCGACGGATAGTGTGCATCGTTGCTGAATAAATAATGGACTGTAAGCAACGGATGCAGTTTTCTTAAGCTCTCTATTTCGTTATAAAAGATGGTTTCCACAACCGAGCGGGTGCTGTAAACCAGAAATATGCGCACATACGACCGGACAGATAAAACATCTTTAATGATAGAATAGCAAGGCGTAATACCACTGCCCGCAGCGAAAAAAACCAAGTTTTGAAAGCTATGATTTTCGGGAATACTAAAGAAACCGCTGATGCCGGATGTAAACAGTTCGTCGCCGATTTTTGCCTTTGATAGCAACAGGCGTGAAAATTCGCCGTTGTCCAGCCGCTTTATGGTAATGGTAAGCGGCTCACTGTTTTTCGGGGAAGATGAAATGGAATACGACCTCCTTTTTTCACCATGCTTCGTAAAAAAAACAAGCGTCAGGAATTGCCCGGCTTTGTATTTCGGCTGCCATCCCGCTGCATCGAGTACAAAGCTCTTACACGACGGCGTCAGCGATATGATGTCTACAATCTTTACACGTTTGTAAATCGATTTATCCACGCGGCTAAGTTAGGCTTTCGCATCCTTACTTAAGTTGGGGCTGTGCAGGCTCAGTCCATGCATTGTTTTCTTTAATCAATTTTATCAGCTCATCCACCGCAACGGTATCATCGATGTTACGTTTAATCACTTCTTTCCCCTTGTACAAAGTAATCTTCCCCGGGCCGCTGCCCACGTATCCGAAATCCGCATCAGCCATTTCGCCGGGGCCGTTTACGATGCAGCCCATAACGGCAATTTTAACGCCTTTCAGGTGATGGGTCACTGCACGGATTTTTGCCGTTGTTTCCTGTAAATCAAACAAGGTACGCCCACACGAAGGGCAAGAGATATATTCCGTTTTTGAAATGCGCGTTCTACTGGCCTGAAGAATGCCAAAGGCGGTGTTGTTTAGAAATCCTTCTGTACCGTTCGACTGTAAATATGTTCGTCCCGCCATCACTGCCGAGGCAACCTGCTGATAACTTTCCCGCGACAGCGAAAGCCACAATCCATCGCCCATCCCGTCTAACAACAAGGCGCCGGATTCTATCGCAAAATGCAGCAAGCTGTCGTCGAGCGTTTCGTAATTACCAACCGGAGCAAGAATTACCGGACGATCTATCTTTCTGTTCATCATCTCAATCAGCATTCTGCGCATTGCTGCCATGCCTGCGGCATTTGTGGTTGTTAAACAGAGAACAACCGTAGGATCGGTGGCCAGATCGTCAACAAAACTGAAGTCGTTTTCCGGCATTGCGTCGTTAAAACAATTAAGCATTACAAAATTCAGCTCACTACTTTTAAGCGCAGCCGTTAGAAAGCCTTTGTCTTCAAATACCGGGAAATATTTGGATTTGTCGATAGCGTTTTGCCAGGCATTCGGATAACAAATTACTTTAAGCGTTCCCGGAAGTGAAAAATCGGGAAGTTGTGCACCCGTGAAAATGTAATCAGCAGCCGTATCCGATATAAACCATTTATCGGTGGGAGCATGATAGGTGTATCCGGCGGCTTTCAGGCTGTCGGGAGTGACAGCGGTCAGCTTCGACAAATCTGCAACTACAACAGGCACATTTTTTCCACCGATGTTTTGAATTGTTGCCGTATTTCGGCGGCGGTACTCAAACGGCGAATAAGGAAGATGGCCGTTTGCGGTTGGAATAAATAAGCTCTCTGCTTCTCTTTTCTTAAGCTGCCCATTGCTGTACCGGTTAACGAGGTTTTTGCAAACGGGTATCTCAAATTCGGGGTCTTCGGTTAGTGAAACACGGATTGTGTCACCTATTCCGTCTTCCAGTAGAGTACCAATGCCTGCTGCGCTTTTAATGCGGCCGTCTTCACCATCGCCGGCCTCTGTAACGCCAAGATGAAGCGGATAGCATTCATTAAACTCTTCTTCCATTTTCTGAACCAGCATTCTGTAGGCCTGCACCATAACCTGTGGGTTGCTGCTCTTCATACTTAATACAATATTATGGTAGCTCTCGTCGCGTGCAACCCGTAAAAATTCCATTGCGCTTTCCACCATGCCCATCGCTGTATCACCATATCGGCTCATAATCCGATCGCTGAGTGAGCCATGGTTGGTGCCGATGCGCATTGCGGTGCCGTATTGTTTGCAAATTTGAATAAGGGGTGTAAACCGTTGTCGTATTCTGTCCACTTCCTGGCGATAGGTATCATTGGTGTACTCAATAAATTCGAACTTCTTTTTATCTAAATAATTCCCGGGGTTAATCCTTACTTTTTCAATCAGGCGTGCGGCCACCTCAGCCGCATTCGGCGTAAAATGTATATCTGCAACCAACGGCACATGATAGCCGCGACGGTTTAGTTCTTCCTTAATGTTTCTCAGGTTTTCCGCTTCTTTTTTGCTCGGGGCGGTAATGCGCACCAGCTCCGCACCTGCCGCAATACAGCGGATGGTTTGCTCTACTGTTGCAAGCGTATTCATGGTGTCGGTAGTCGTCATCGTTTGCACACGAATCGGATGGCCAGCACCCAAAAGTAAACCGCCAACATTCACTTCTTTCGTTACCAGCCGTTTATATTGTGTTATTGAGTTGCAATAAATTTGCATGTTCCTTATAATAATGTGGCTGCAAAGGTAGTATGCATCGTTGGGAAAGAGGAAGCCTGTTGCTAAATTTGCATTTTGCTAAACGGTTGCAGCAATAAGAAAAACTTAAAAAGCAAGGCAGAAAAAAAATACTTTGGAATTTCAAAGGCGGCCCCTTACTTTTGCCGTCCGAAAATTTTTAGATATGAACCAAGCAGTTCAGTTTGTTCACGAACAACTTACCGGTACCAAACAATTTCCTAAGTTTAAAGCAGGAGATAACGTAACCGTAAATTATAAAATTGTAGAAGGCGGTAAAGAAAGAATTCAAAGCTTCCGCGGCGATGTTTTAAAATGTCAGGGTCAGGGTGCTACAGCAACTTTTACTGTTCGTAAAATGTCGGACGGTGTAGGGGTTGAAAGAATTTTTCCTTTCTTCTCTCCTAATGTGGATTCTGTTATTTTAAACAAAGTAGGTAAAGTACGCCGTGCGAAACTCTTCTATCTTCGTGAGAGAAGCGGTAAAAGCGCAAGGATTAAAGAGAAAAGAGTTAGATAATTTATTTCTATTATTCAGAACGGAACTATTTCTTGGGAAGTGGTTCCGTTTTTTTATTAAAATAATGCTAACGAAACAATTCAATTGCATTACTGATTACCTTTACAAAAATTTTTTCAATGCTTAGTTCTTCTTTATTATTCAGTATGCCCGGAGGGAGTGAATGGATTTTTATTATCCTGGTGATTTTGATATTTTTTGGCGGCAGAAAAATTCCTGAGTTAATGCGTGGCATTGGCCGTGGAGTGCGTGAGTTTAACGACGCGAAAGATAATGTGAAGAGAGAAATTGAGGAAGGCATGAAGGAAAAGGACAAGGCACCTGTTTCGCAACAGTAATTTTCTTTATTGTTATTACGATAGGAGAGCAACTCTGCTAAAGCGGGGTTGCTTTTTTTGTGCATTATAAGCCCGCACTTCATCGTTTTAACAAAATTATTTTAACCTGTACAGATTTGATGGCCAATGTGTTGCGCCTCGAAAACACCACATTAACAACAACACGTTTCAAAAACAGTAATTTCTTTAGTCAGCCTTCTTATTTTTGCCCCCGTTTTTCACTAGTTCATTTAGAAAACCCGTCCCTTATTTTCCCTTAGGTTTTCTGATTTTTTTCTGCCGGGTGTTTTTTTACCGGTGGTTTGTTAACCTGCTAAATCTATTTAATGAAAAACAAAAGCAAAGTTTTGGTTTTTAATGTGATCCGGCTCTTCCATTCTTTTTATGGCTACAGTTGGATTTTATTATGTTTTGTGTTGATGTCGTTTACTACCGTACATCCGGGACAAATTTTTTCCGCCACGCAGAAAGACACTGCCGGTGCTGACCTGGCCGTAAATGCCTTTTTAGAGGAAGACGACAGTTATGCGATGATCAGCGACGGAGCTATATCTTTTGTTGAGCAATATCCTGCGTCAGATGTGCGCAGGCTGACAGCGCTTGCCAGTAAGGAAGAGAAACTGCTTTCCAGGCTGGAAGGTGTTTTGGTAGCAGAAGGGCTGCCGGCAGAACTGAAATATCTGAGTATTGTTGAAAGTAATCTGCAAATAAATGCCCGCTCCGTTAAAGGCGCCGCGGGACCTTGGCAGCTTATGCCCACCGAAGCCCGCCGTTTAGGACTTAAAATTTCCGGAAAAATTGACGAACGACGCGATGTAACAAAGAGCACCGTCGCTGCGGCTAAAATGCTGAAGGAACTGTATAGCAGCTTTGGCGACTGGATGTTGGTGCTTGCCGCTTATAATGCCGGACCCAACCGGGTTCGAAAAGCAATGTATAAATATAAGAGCACGAACTATTGGGAAATAGAAGCCGGCCTCCCGCTTCAAACAAGAAATCATGTGAAACGCTTCATTGCCACGCATTATGTTTTGGAAGGTAAAGGCGGCATTACCACCCTTACTCAGGACGAGTTGTTGGCCTATCAGGTAAATAGTGAAGCGATGAACGATTCGCTGGCGTATGCGCTTTAATCACGAAAATATTGTTTGAATTGCCTTCGCTTTTAGAAGGCATTCTTCGTATTCGGAAACCGGGTTGCTGTTGAGGGTAATTCCGCCTCCCACGAAGTATTCGAGGTAGTTGTGTTCTGCATAGTACATCAGGCTTCTGATCACCACATTGAAGTCGAAATTGCCATAAGGATCAACGTACCCCATTGTTCCGGAATAAATGCCTCTTGGGTGTACCTCATGGGCTGCCGTCAGTTCCAATACCTTCTTTTTCGGCGCTCCCGTCATAGAGCCCATCGGGAACATGGCTTCAATAATTTTACTGAAGGGTGTTTTCGGAGCTAAGTGGCATTCAATGGTTGACTTCATCTGATAAACCTGAGGATAGCAGTCTATCGTAAACAGCTCCGGTACCTGCACGCTGCCGGGCTCAGCAATTTTGCTCATGTCGTTTCTTACCAAGTCAACGATCATCACATTTTCGCAACGGTCTTTTTCACTGGATGCAAGCCCTTGCATTAAATGTGCATCCTTTTTTTCGTCCGTTAGGTCGCGCTTTGCTGTGCCTTTGATGGGTTGAGAAATAAGTTGATGAGATTGCCGCTGGATAAATCTTTCAGGACTTGCGCAAATAAGATGATCGTTTCCGAGGCGGTAAAAAGCGGCAAAAGGGTTGGGCGAAACCGCTTTAAGTTTTTGGTACATGTAATAGGGATCTATATGCGCACCGGCAGCGTAAAAATGCTGACAATAGTTGATCTCATAGCAGTTTCCGTAACGAATTTCCTTTAGCAGGTTTTCAATTTTCTCAAAATAGCAGTTTTCGGATTCTGAAGGCTGAAAGGTAAAATGAACGTCCGGTCCGCTTATTATTGTTGAGGCGGAATTTAACTGGCTGAAGAGGTCGTTCTCCGATAGGCTTCCATCGGTTGAATGAACAGTCAGTAAATCGTCCTTTAGTGAAAGAATAAACTGAGGAACGAAGAAATAACATGGTCGAAAGCCCGGTTTTGATACTGCGCGGGGCGGAATATTAAAGTAGCGTAAGCCGTACTCGAAGTTGATGTGCCCAAACAGCCAGCATCCTGTATTTTTTTGGAAGTCAGACGCCTCATCCACGTTAAAAAATGCGTGCTGTACGCCGCAGGCAAGCAGTACATCGTAGCGTGAATGTGCATCGCGGTAGCCACAGCTATCCATTAAAACAGAAATGTTGAACTGTGTCGACCAGTTCAACATCTGCTTTATAAATATTTCCGGCTTAACCGGAAGTGCAAACGATTCTTCAACGGGGCTCGTATACATCAATAGTCATCGTCTTCGTCATCAAACTCGTCTTTATCACTGAACAAGTCGTCAAAGTCGTCATCAAAATTTTCTTCCACCTTAAAATCGTCTTCATCATCGCCACTTTTTTTCTTACCGCCTTTTTTTGATGAGGGAATATCGAACTCATCAAAATCAGGATCCCAGTTATCCTCTTCCTCCACTTTATTCCAATCATCTTCTATATCATCCACATCGTCTTCTTCATCTTCATCATCGTCTTTTTTCGACTTCGACTTCGGTCCTGCTTTTGCGGATTGTTTCTGCTTCATATCGTCTTCCTCAACTTCATCGCCGATTAAGTCATCATCCTCTTCCCCCGATTTCTTCTTCGATTTTGAAGACAGTTTTTGACTCTTATTTTCCGCCGGATTTTCTTTCTTTCCTAAATTTCCTTTGTTCGATTTTGCTGCCATATCCAAATAAATTAACGGTGTAAAATTTCACCGAGTTTTTAATACAAACAAATTTTTTACCTATTTTTTATTTCAACAATTTGATCTCTGTTTGGCCCGTTTGACAGGTAGTTAACAGGTGCCTCAATATAGCTGCTTATGTACTTCAAATATGCTTTCGTTTCTTCCGGAAGTTGATCATCAGATTTAACGGATGTAATATCTGTATTCCATCCTTTCACTGATTCAAAAACAGGGCTAACTTTTTTCTGCATTTGTTGGTAGGGCACTTCGGTTACAACCTTTCCATCAACTTCGTAAGATGTGGCGGCCATCAGTGTTTCAAAGGAATCGAGCACATCTGCCTTGGTCATAATTACATCGGTAACACCGTTAATCATGCACGCAAACTTTAAAGCCACAAGGTCAATCCAACCACAGCGCCTCGGCCGTCCGGTGGTAGCACCAAACTCGTTGCCCATCTTCCTTAATTTTTCGCCCGTTTCATCTTCCAGTTCTGTAACAAATGGTCCGCTTCCCACGCGTGTGCAATACGCTTTTGTTACACCCATTATCCGGTTAATTTTATTCGGTGCAATACCCAGCCCGGTGCATACTCCTGCGGAAATAGTGTTTGAAGAAGTAACAAACGGAAAAGTTCCAAAATCGATATCAAGCATACTGCCCTGAGCGCCTTCTGCAAGTAATTTTTTCCCCTTCTTTAGCTCGTTGTTTGCGAAATATTCGCCGTTCACCACATTCAGTGTTTTCAAAAATTCGAGTGCTTCAAAAAATTCGTCTTCCCATGTAGAAATGTCTTCATTGAAATGAAAATTGTCGAGCAACCGCTGATGCTTTAATCTGAGTTTGATGTATTGTGTGGTGAAAGATTTATTTAGAATATCGCCTACGCGAATGGCATTTCGCCCTGTTTTATCCATATAAGCCGGCCCGATTCCTTTTAGGGTAGAGCCTATTTTATCCTGCCCTTTTTGCATTTCCGACGCCTTATCGAGTGCGCGGTGTGTGGGAACTATAATGTTGGTTCGCTCACTGATAAACAGGTTCTTTTTTACATCAATTCCGAACGATGCCACCTTATCGCACTCCCTTTTTAAGGTAACCGGATCGAGCACCACGCCGCTTCCAATAAGGTTTACACAATGCTGGTGAAAAATACCGGACGGGATTTGATGCAAGACTACTTTTTCGTTGTTTACGTAAAGTGTGTGCCCAGCGTTGGGGCCGCCCTGAAAACGGGCAATCACATCGTAATGCGGAGCAAAATAATCAACAATTTTTCCTTTCCCTTCATCGCCCCATTGAAGCCCTAAAATAACGTCGACCATAAAATGTGTTTGATGCGCGCAAAAGTAACGCTGTTTCGCTGTTCCCGAAACCACCGGGCGAAACAATTAGTCGGCTATGTCGGCACTCATTACACTAACCGATACGCTGTCTGCCTTTTGGTGCAGCTTGTACCTGAGCTTGAAGCCGATTTCATCACCGGGCTTTAACACGTCGGTCATCACATCTTCGTGATTCTCGAACAATTTTCCATCGTTAAAATACAAAAGTTTCAACCGCACATTTCTGTATGATGCTACTGTTGCAGTGTTTTCAACGCTACCTTTTACAACGGTTTTGCCAAGAAGGTTCTTTTTAAAATCGGAAGTAACTTTTAGAAAGCGCAGAGGGTTAGATTTTTCGCTATTCAGTAACGACTGCTTTTGTTGCTGATAGCTTTCAGCTTTGTCATCATCGGCACCACAAGATGTAAACAAGGTGAAAATGATAAAGGCCGCGAGAGAAATATACTTCATAGTGTTTGATGTTATTGATGATGATTGTTTACGTACCAGAGCGCGCCACCCGAAGACGCCCTTGCAGCGCCGGTAACCGTTTGTATAACGGTTGGCTTATGAAAGTACCGCATCAGCCCGAGATAAGCCATCACAATCGCTTCTTTGTAATTCACAATATCAGCGGAGGGAATAACCACCTCGATGCCTAAGGCGAACACTGCTTCTTGCAGTTGTTGAATAAGAAAATGATTAAAAGCTCCGCCGCCGGTAACAAGCATCTTTCGCGGCGCTGCAACACCGTTTCTGTCCATGATGGCCTTCGCTACCTGGCGGGCGATATGAACGCAGTAGGTATGGAGCGCCTCCTGCACCGGCAAGGAAAACGATTTTACGAGTGGGTAAATTTCATCGCGCCCGGCTTTGTTGTCAAGTGTTTTTGGCGGAATCCGTTGATAGTATTCGAGAGCATTTAAAGTTTGTAACAATTGGACGTTGCATTTTCCGGCAGTGGCAAGCTTTCCGCCTTCGTCGAATGGCATACCCACATCGTTGCAAAGCCTGTTCAGCACAGCGTTTGCGGCACATACATCGAAAGCCACGTAACGGTGCTGATCCCGACAGCTCAAGTTTGCAATTCCACCCAGATTTAAAAAATAATGATAGGCGTGAAAAAGCTCTGACTCACCCAGAGGAACGATGGGTGCGCCTTTTCCGCCATAGGCCAGGTCGAGCGCCCTTAGGTCGGAAACCACATTTATTCCGGAAGTGGCCGCCAGCGCCGCGCCATCGCCAAGTTGTGCCGTAAACCGGTGATCGTCGGGAAAGTGGAAAACCGTGTGCCCGTGCGAGGCAACAAGCAATATTTCGTTTGCAGAAAAGCCGGAGGCGGAGACGAATTCATTTACTTTCTTACCGCAGTAAAAGCCGAAATCGCGGTGAAGTTTGCAGTATTCAAATGCCGTGATTTCGTGTGCCTGTCGCAAGCGGTTTTCTATCTCTGAGTCGAAGGTTTCCATACATGCCGATAAGAGGTTGAACGACCACTTATCGTCTATTTTATTAAACTCAACAAGTACCATATCAAGACCATCGAGGGAGGAGCCACTCATCAGTCCAATCACGCGGTAAATCATAGTTAAAAATCTCTTCTTTTTCTAAAGATAGATGATCGTCAAAATGTTTTGACTTTAGTTTATGTATTTTCGGCGCTGCAAAATGGAAGGTTTTTCTTTCCTTAGAAATCAACTGCGTAATGGTAATTAACTTAAGCGACAATCACAGCCTGGTGAGCAACTGGGTAAGCGAACTGAGAAACGTACATGTCCAGAACGACCGGATGCGGTTCAGGCGCAATCTGGAACGCATCGGTGAAGTTGCCGCCTATGAAATCAGTAAGACGCTGGCATGGGCCGAAGAAGAAATACAAACACCTCTCGGTACACATAACAGTAAACTGCTTACCGATCAGCCTGTGCTTGCAACCATTTTACGCGCAGGGCTGCCGATGCATAATGGTTTGTTGAACTATTTTGACCGCGCGGACAACGCGTTTGTATCTGCTTACCGCAAACATCATCGCGACGGCACTTTCGAAATTTCTCTCGAGTATATGAGCTGCCCTTCGCTCGACAACAGGGTCATCATTATCAGCGATCCGATGTTGGCAACCGGCGCATCCATCGTAAAAACGATTGAGCGGATGAAGCTCGATCATTCGCCTAAACAGATACATGTAGTGGTAGCAATTGCCTGCACAGTGGGTATTGAATATATCCGCCGCGAATCGGGAAATGATGTGGTGATATGGTGTGGAGATATTGATGATGAACTTACGGCGAAAGGATATATTGTGCCCGGCCTCGGCGATGCCGGCGACCTCGCTTTTGGCAGTAAAGTTCAATCGTAAAAATAACTGCGGATGAAAAGGATTGCTTGCTTATTGTTGTTATGCGCTTTTTCTGCGATTGTGAAAGCGCAGGACCCGCACTATTCGCAATTCTTTGCGTCGCCACTCACATTGAATCCGGCATTCACCGGAAAATTCGATGGAAATTTTCGCGTGGCCGGAAATTATAAAAATCAATGGCCTGCTATTAACAAGGCCTTTCAAACCACAAGCGTTTCGGCCGATTTTGCTTTACTTAAAAACCGGCTTGCGTTTGGCGATACCTGGGGACTTGGAATTACCGCGCTGTCTGATAAAAGTGCAGGTGGCGCAGTAAAGTTTAATTACCTCAGTTTGTCTACTGCTTATCACAAATCAATCGATCAGGATGGCTACCAGCAAATCGGACTTGGGTTTCAGGCTACCTATTCAAATATGCTGATAAACACCACCCAATTAAAATTTGAAGACCAGTTAACGTCGATTGGGTTTACGGGTGTTACAAACGAAGTGTTTGCCAACAGCGATTTGAAGGCCGGATATTTTGATGTAAATGTTGGTGCGCTCTACACCGGCAGTACAAATGATTACAATAACTTCTATGCCGGCCTAAGCATCTATCATATTAACCGGCCGCAGGAAAAATTTACCGGAGCGAATTATTTTATTGAGCCGCGATATACTGTACATGGAGGCGGATATTTTCCGGTGAGTGAAGCGGCAACTGTGCATGTTAGCGGGCTGTACAGTTCACAGGCAGGAAGCGCTGAAATGGTTGCAGGAGGTGCATTACAGCTTAAAACGGGCGAAGCGGTGAACGTGTATGTGGGTGGCTGGATGAGAATGAAAGATGCGATTATTCCTTACGTTGGACTTGAGTTCGGTGATTTTAGATTGGGAGCCAGCTATGATATAAACACCTCGGAATTACGAACCGCATCACAAAGCAAGGGAGGGATTGAACTGTCGTTGATCTACATCAAGAAGCCTGCTGACGGCAACGGCTTGCCTTGCCCCAAATTCTAACACGGCAGTTAACGCTCATCGTCCGCAAACCTGCAGTTTCTACAACATCTTAACGGTAAAAGAAAAAAAATACCACCCGATTTCTCAAGTGGTATTACTGTCGGGAAGACAGGATTCGAACCTGCGACCCCCTGGTCCCAAACCAGATGCGCTACCGGCCTGCGCTACTTCCCGTTCCTTTTCAAAAAGTTTGCGGTGAGGGAGGGATTCGAACCCTCGGTACAGTTTAACCCGTACGACAGTTTAGCAAACTGTTGATTTCAGCCACTCATCCACCTCACCGGATAAGTCCTTTTTGAAAGGGGTGGCAAAAATAGGGATTGCCGTCTGAATATCCCAAAAAAATAAACAATTTTTGCCGCTAATTTTTTAGTATTTTTTCTGCTAAAAATGTTGTCGCTGCAATCACTGTTCACCACTGCTAAACCGAAATATTTTCGTTACGTAGTTGGCAGGAAATACCGGCAAACGAAAATCATCTTCCCGGAAAATGGCAAACACCGCACTCCCGCTACCGCTTAGCGAAGCATAGCTGGCACCGGCTCTGTACAACTGCTGCTTTAGGGCTTCAATTTGCGGAAACCTGCTAAATATCGGACGCTCAAAATCATTAAAAATTTTATCCCTCCATTCTTCAACAGGAAGGGCCACTGCTGAGCGCAAATCGTGAACAGGGAGCGACGGCTTCACTTGCCCGAACGCCCAGGCGGTGGCAACAGCTACCGAAGGGTAAACAATGATGCAGGAATATCCATCCAGGCTTAATTCAATGTTACTCAAAATCTCTCCTCTTCCTTCTGCATACGCAGGGCGACCGGTAATAAAAAAACTGCAGTCGCTTCCTAATCTGCCGGCATATTCGATCAGCTTTTGCGCGGATAATCCAAGCGAAAACTTGGCATTCAATCCTTTTAAAACGAAGGCTGCATCAGCGCTTCCGCCGCCCAGACCTGCGCCCACCGGTATGGCT
The DNA here is from genome assembly GCA_039811185.1 of Chitinophagaceae bacterium. Taxonomy (GTDB): domain Bacteria; phylum Bacteroidota; class Bacteroidia; order Chitinophagales; family Chitinophagaceae; genus JAEZDR01. The sequence continues at coordinate 39,899 of JBDHYF010000004.1, forward strand.
TTGTGAAGGATGAACTGCACTTCCGGAAGATGCGAAAAATCGTTCTTCAGTATTTTCCACGCTTTATAACAAAGATTATTTTCCGGCGCTGCTTCAACTAAGTTACCGGTTGTGCGTACGGTAGTTTCGCCATCTGGCGCCGGTAAAATTTCAACCGCATCATACCATTTGGCAGGATAAAAAACCGTTTGCAGATTATGGAATCCGTCGGCGCGTTTGGCAATAACCTGTAATCCAATATTGATTTTACAATTCGGAAATAAGATCATCAATCCTTATTTTTTCCGTTTGTTGAGCTCGTCTCGAATAGAGATGGCTCGGATATAATCTTCTTTCTCCAGCACCTCGTTCAGCAGACTGTTTAGTTCGTCTTCGGTTAAATTGGAAAGGTCATCGGCCGGCGAGCTGTCGGCCTCCAACGCTTCATCGGCGCCGGCCTTTTTTGTTTTTGTGGCGCCGTCATCCATAATTAATCCAACGTTATCCAAGATGGTATCGAATGTGTAAATAGGGCATCCAAATCGAACGGCAAGCGCAAGGGCATCGCTGGTACGACTGTCGATCTCGATGGTGTATTGTTCGCTGATACAAACCAGCTTTGAATAAAAAATGCCTTCCTGCAAATCGTTGATTACGATTTCCATCAAATCTACATTAAAGGCATTCATGAAGTTTTTCATAAGATCGTGAGTCAGGGGGCGGCTGGGCTGCATGCGCTCGAGTGCAACTGCAATTGCCTGAGCTTCAAAACCTCCGATAACAATCGGCAGTCGGCGTGAGCCATTCACTTCGCCCAGAACGATGGCGTATGAATGAGTTTGAGCAATACTGTGTGAAAGGGCAACAATTTCCAGTTCTATTTTCTTCATAACTCTGTGCGAAAGTAAGCATTTACAAATTACATCTATTTATCTTGGCGCACATCAGCAATCATCATGCTAACATAAAAAGCAATGGGCAGTGAATCGCATAAAAAAAGGCAGCTTCGCAACTACCTTTTTTCGCTTTTTCTTTTCGCTCAGTTACCGCCTTTTACTTTCTTAATCTCCTCTATCAATTTTGGAACAACTTCAAACACATCGCCTACAATTCCGTAATCTGCTGCTTTGAAAAAGGGCGCTTCTGCATCTTTATTAATGACTACAATTGTTTTGCTCCTGTTTACGCCGGCAAGATGCTGAATAGCTCCGGAAATGCCGAGCGCAATGTATAAGTTCGGTGCAATTTGCACGCCTGTTTGGCCAACGTGTTCGTGGTGCGGACGCCAGTCGGAATCGGCAACCGGTCTACTACAAGCAAGTGCTGCATGCAACACCTTTGCAAGGTCTTCCACCATGCCCCAGTTTTCCGGACCTTTCAGCCCGCGACCGGCACTTACTACAACCTCCGCTTCCGTTAAAGGAACTTCGCCGCTCACCTTATTTACGGACTTAAGCTTTACCGATGGTGCAGGAATTTCGGGTGAAATTTCTTCCACCGTTGCGCTTCCCTCACCGGCTTTTACCGCATAACTGTTGGGATTAATGCTGATTACTTTTTTACCGGACAGGATGCTTACGTTGGCGAAAGCTTTTCCTGAAAACACATTTTTTTTAACTGTGAAGCCCGATGAAGTTTCCGGAAGGCCCACTGCTCCGCTAACAAGCCCTGCGCCGAGCTTAGCAGCCACACCGGGTGCCACCATGCGGCCGGTTTGGTTTTGAGAAAACACAATGATATCGGCTCCGCTGTTCGCAACAGCACCCACAATGGCGGCAATATATAAACGAGAGTCTACCGTGTTGAGGGCCTCCGATTTAGCATGATAAACTTTGCTGATGCCGTATTTTCCTAATGTAGCTAAATCTTCATTTGCGCTGCCAACTACCACCGCAGCGGCATCTGTGCCTAACTGAGCGGCCAATGCTGCGCCATAGCTCAATGCCTCGAAAGAAGATTTTTTAAAATGACCATCTGCATGGTCGGCAAATATTAAAACTGACATATTCTATTTTTAAATGGATAGTAAAACAATTAAATAGCTTTTGCTTCTTCGTGCAACAGCCGCACAAGTTCCGCCACGTTATCGGGCGAAACCAACTTCACGCCTGCTTTTGCGGGCGGAAGGCCGTACGATTGTACCGATGTGAGTACATCAACATCAACCGGTTCAACCACTTTCAACGGCTTGGTTCTTGCAGCCATAATGCCCCGCATATTCGGGATTCTTTGCTCCGCCACTCCTTTCTGACAGCTCACCACAAGAGGCGTACTTACTTCGATGGTTTCTTCCCCTCCTTCAATTTCCCGGTTAACAGTGCAGGTGTTACCGTCAATATCAAACTTTGTAACCAGCGATACATAACTCACATCAAGCATCGCAGCTACCATTCCACCCACAGCGCCGCTATTGTAATCAATCGTTTCCTTACCGGTAAACACTAAATCGTAGTTGCCTTCTTTAGCAATATGTGCAATTTGTGAAGCAACATAAAAGCTGTCATCGCTCGTTGCATTTACACGAATGGCTTCATCACCGCCAAGTGCAAGCGCCTTGCGGATTACCGGCTCCGCGTCTGTTCCGCCAACAGTTATCAGATGTATGGTTGCCGCCGTGTTTTTCTCTTTTAACTCGATGGCTCTCACCAGCGCATACCATTCGTCGTAAGGATTTATTATCCATTGAACACCGGCCTCATCAAACTTTGTGTTGTTATTGCTGAACGCTATTTTTGAAGTGGTATCGGGCGTTTTACTGATACAAACTAAAATTTTCATTATCCAGAATTTGTTTTAGAAATTAAGTTGCATAAACAACTAATTTGCAAATATAGAAGTCTTTTAATTCCTAAAAAATCATTTCATAGCGGCTTATGGACAGGTTAAAACGAATAGAAGAAATGCTGAAGAACCATCCGTCCGACAGTTTTCTGTTGCATGCAAAAGCACTGGAACTGATAAAGATGAACGAACTAGAACAAGCCAAATCTACCTTCATCAACCTGCTAACCGACAATCCCGATTATTTGGGGTCGTACTATCATGTTGCACAACTTCTGGCGTCCATGGGCGACAAGGAACTGGCAGAACATTATTTTGAAAAAGGGATGCAGATAGCCAGGCGGCAAAACGACAATCGTACATACAACGAATTAAAAGCCGCATATGACGATCTGATGTTTTGAAAGGCCTGATGTTTGTGTTGGATGCGAAAAAACATGAACAAAGAAGAAACGGAAGAACAGCAAAATTTGCAAGCAGCAAAAGAAGCTTTAAACAAAGCGATGGGACTTGCAGGAAAAGACGTGATGGTCCCGGAAGAAAAAATATCCGAAGCAGAAAAAAAACCGAAGCAATAAACACAATGCGCTTGATTGGCAAGGTTTTTTAACAGATGAGCGAAAGCTTTAGCATGTTTTGTTTCCGTAAGGCCGCGCTCGTTTTCCTGGTCGTTTTTTTTACATGCCTCACAACGTTTGCACAGAAAGATACCCTGATTGCGGCCGGAGAAGGCTATGCCAAGCCCGGGTTTTACAAACTGTTATGGGGTGAGCATTTCAGGAAAGAATGGACTCAGAAGGTGCGTATTCCTTACTTTTTTCTCGACACGGCAAAAGGAGGTCTTCGCGTTACCAAAATGGGCGGCGGTAAACAAAGTTTTTCGCTTCACTTACAAACAATAAACAAAAGAGAATATGCGCTGCGTTCGGTTGATAAAGAATTTGCCCGCACAGCGCCCGAAGTTATCAAGGGAAGCTTTGTTGAGGATCTCGTGTCAGATCTTACCAGCCTTTCGCATCCTTTTGGGGCAACTACTATTCCGCCGCTTGCCCGGGCAGCAAATGTTTATTACAGTGAAAACAAAAACGTGTTCGTCCCAAAACAGCCGCTTCTCGACAGCTTTAATGAATCCTTCGGAGATAAACTGTATTTGTTTGAACAACGTCCGGACGACGACTGGAGCGATGCCTCAAATTTTGGCTACTCTGAAAAAATAATTGACACCGAAGATTTTCACGCAAAAAAACTTAAGAGCAATAAAAACCGGACAGATGGCAGGATGTATGTGAGAAGCCGTTTGTTTGATATGTTTCTCGGCGATTGGGACCGGCATGAAGGACAGTGGCGATGGGCGAAAATTAAGAGGAAGAACGATAATCTTTATCAACCGATTCCTAAAGACCGCGACATGGTTTATACGTCTTTCGACGGCCTGCTTTTGAAGGCGGCCATTAAAGGAGCCGGCTTGTTTTATCTTCAAGATTTTGAACGCAATATCAAGAACGTAAAAACCTTTAATTACGAAGGAAGGAACTCAGACAGATGGCTTGCAAACGAGATGCCCCTAAGCGTTTGGAAAGAGGAGGCAGCGTTTTTGGAAAAACATTTAACCGACAGTGTCATCGATTTTGCGATGAAGCAAATGCCGAAAGAAGTGCAGCCTTTCAGCGCGATGGATATTGCAGGCAAGTTGAAAGAAAGACGAACACATTTGCAGCAATGGGCTGTTGAGTACTACCGATTTATTGCCAAGGAAACTGATGTTACCGGAAGCGAAAAAAAGGAAATTTTTTTAGTGAGTGTTGAAGACGGCAATACTACCGTTAGTGTGTACGATTACGACCGGAACGTAACTGCTTCCACTCCTTTTTACAGACGAACTTTTTATTCAACCGAAACAAAAGAGATCAGATTATACGGCATTGGCGGCGGCGATCTTTTTAAAGTGAGCGGGCAATCAGCGCGTCCTATTCGCGTAAAGATTATTGGTAGCAGCGGAGAAGATTCAATTATAAACACAACGAACACCAAACGGAAATTCCTGACTGTTTACGATCAGCCCGGCACTTATGTTGAAAATCCGAAAACCGTTCGGACAAAATTTTCCACCGACAGTTCGGTGAACCGGTTTATTTACGACCATTTTAAATACAATAAACGCGGCTTTAGTCCGGTGATTTTCTATAGCAATGCTGACGGCCTGTATGCCGGCTTAAGATATAGTTTACTGTTTCAGAAATGGCGAAAAGAGCCTTTTGCCTCCAAGCACAGTTTTACTTATAAATACAGCTTTACACAGAAGGCGCCGTCCGTTTGGTATAGAGGCATCTTTACAGAAGTTGCAGGACGATGGAATCTTATTGCCGATGCGTATTATGACGAGGTTTACCGAGCTAACTTTTTTGGATTTGGCAACGAAACTTCCTTCGATTCTTCCAAACAGTATTATCGCACCCATCGGCACGAATGGAAGATTGCTTCCGGCCTGGAACAAACGTTTAACCAAAAACATTCCGTGCAACTTCAGTTCTTTCTTGAGGGAAAAGAATTGCTGAGAGAGGGGAACTATCTTGATAAAGTGGCTGCCGCGCCCGAGTATTATGCTGCAAATACTTTTGCCGGTGCTGCGCTTGTTTACGACTATGACAATATCAACAATAAGATTGTTCCCACTCATGGTTTTGCTTTTGGAGGAAAAGCGTCTTTCACAAAGGCAGTTACTTTAAACGATTATGCGTTCGGTCGTTTGGATGCTTATTTCAGATCGTACATTCCGTTAAGCAGTCATTTTGTACTTTCTGTTCGAGGCGGGGGAAGCACCATTACGGATGAAGCGGCCATTTATCACTATCCATGGCTCGGCGGCTACAAGATATTAAGGGGTTACCGACGCGAAAGATTTTATGGCAAAACCGCTGTTTACAACAATAATGATTTAAGTTGGCAAACAAATTTCCGGAGCCATGTACTGAACGGCAAACTGGGTGTCTTCGTATTATTTGATCAGGGAAGAGTATGGATGCCGGGTGAAGCCTCGGATAGCTGGCACAATGCGTACGGTGTTGGTTTTATGTTAGCGCCGTTTAATCTTTTCAGTGCAAGCGTTAGTTATTCTATATCGCCAGAATCGAAGATATTTCAAATAGGACTAGGCAAAGATTTTTAGCTTGCAGACGACCGGATGGCAGCACAGATTTCCTCCTGCACACCAATGGTTTTATTGTTTGTATACCATTTGTGCAATTCTGTTTTAATCACTTCAAAATCGGAAGTCCGGTTTTTTAACTCGGTGTAAATCGTTTCCAGTTCGGCAGGACGCGGCCCCCAATTAAAAAGTTCTTCTCCTTTTTCATTCACCGCAATCAGCTTAGGAATGCTGCGGCTTCTTCCATTTTGCAGGTATTGATCCATCAGATCCAAATTCTCATCTCTCAACAAAATACGCAACTCAATTTTTGGATTTACTGCCGCCATTTTTGCGATTACCGGAACGGATTGTGCCGCATCGCCGCACCATCCTTCGGTAAGTAAAATCCAAAACTGTGTTGTTCTAATAGTATTCAACAGCGCCGTTGTTTCGGCCGTCAGTTCAACCGTCTTATCTAAACGGTTCATCCGACTCATATTTAATTTTGCGTACTGAAAAAGTTCGGGCGATTGATCGCTGCCTGTAGTTTTATTTTCTTTCAGTAAAGTTTCTATTAACAAACGATATTCTTCATACCGCATTCCTCTTTTAAAATAATCCAGGTCAATTGTTTTTTTCATACAGGCACTAGCAATTTTTTGCAGGGCAAAATTAATGTAAATCATGAATTAAGGATGTGCATCAAAATCGCTTTGATTATTTTTGTACAGGTTCATCAACAAAATCAGCATGTCCAATTCCAACCTTCACATCAATAACCCGCTTACGGCGGCTGAGAAAGAATTCGAAAATTCTATTCGCCCGAATGAAATCACCGAATTTTCCGGACAGCCTCAGGTAATTGAGAACCTGATTATCTTTATAAAGGCAGCCAAAATCCGTGGTGAAGCACTGGATCATGTGCTGTTTCATGGCCCTCCGGGTTTGGGTAAAACAACACTGAGCCGGATTGTTGCAAACGAGTTAGGCGTAAATATTAAAGAAACCTCCGGGCCGGTGATAGAGAAGCCCGGCGACCTTGCAGGACTGCTCACCAATCTTGAGCCGAACGATGTTTTATTTATTGATGAAATTCACCGCTTAAGCACCGTTGTAGAAGAGTATCTGTATGCGGCGATGGAAGATTTTAAGATCGACATTATGATTGACAGTGGTGCCAATGCAAGAAGTATTCAGTTAAACATAAGCCCGTTTACGCTCATCGGCGCAACAACCCGAAGCGGCTTGCTCACTGCTCCTCTACTATCGCGCTTCGGAATTAAAAGCCGCCTTGAGTATTATACTGCTTCCACCTTGCAGAAAATTGTAGAGCGCAGCGCAGCAATTTTGAACGTGCCGATTACAAAAGAGGCGTCTTTCGAAATAGCAAGAAGAAGCCGCGGCACTCCGAGAATAACAAACGGACTTCTGAGAAGAGTGAGAGATTTTGCGCAAGTGCTGAATGATGGAAACATCGACATTGGAATTACCCGCCACGCACTGAATGCCCTTCACGTGGATGTGCATGGTCTGGATCAGATGGACAACCGCATCCTGAGCTGTATTATTGAAAAATTTAAGGGTGGACCGGTAGGCCTTACAACGATTGCAACGGCTGTGGGCGAAGAGCCCGGCACTATTGAAGAAGTGTATGAGCCTTTTTTAATTCAGGAGGGTTTTATACAGCGTACGCCCCGGGGCCGTGAAGTTACCCCCAAAGCCTATGAGCATTTGGGAAAAACGCCGCTTCCCGGAAAGCAGGGCCCACTTCTTTTTTAAATTTGCAAACACAATTTTTTTTCCGATATTAGTCGTCCAAAATAAAAGCCCTTTGTAAGTTTTTGACAGATATCACCGCCCGAAAATTTGGATTGCTTGCCAAAAATTGTTCGGTTTTGCTGCAAACGACAAAGTACTTTGGAACCCCTCTAACAAAAAAGAACCTTTATCGCGAGGTTCTTTTTTTGTACTCTTCTTTCACTGCGTCGAGATGCGATATAAACTTCTCTACATCCGCATCGTAGCCGTATTTTATATTACTCAACGGTGCTTCATTCAAATCTAAAAACATATAAAGCGGCTGGGCATTAAACCCAAATTTTGTAATCTCATAATCCAGGTTTTTTGCGCCCACAGTTTTAATTTTTTCTCCGGCTGCATTGGTGTACTGCTCGGTTGCCGGCAGCTTTCGAGGTTCATCTACATATAAGCTAATCAGTACAAAATCATTTTTTAGACGTGATAAAACGCGGGGATCGCGCCATACGTAGTCTTCCATTTTTCTGCAGTTTGCGCAGGAATGGCCGGTAAAATCAAGCATTGCCGGTTTGTTGAGCGCACGGGCAGCCGCCATTCCTTCCTCCAGATCGAAGTAAGCAGTTAAGCCGTAAGGAACACTTAAAATGTCAGCGTGCTTTTTGGGAGCAGGTATCTTCACATTGGATGCACCGGTGCTTTCAAATTTCTCACCAGGCTGTTGTGTGGGCCACGACTGTGTTGTAACCGGTGGTATTAATCCGCTTAGTGCGTTTAAGGGAGCACCAAACAAACCCGGAACCATGTATAGTGCAAAGCTGAAAGACGCAATTGCGAAAAACAACTTCGGAATGGAAACATAAGAAACATCGCTGTCGTGGCTGAACTTGATTTTACCAATCAGATAAAGCCCTAACAACACAAAAATTACAATCCAAAGGGTAAGAAATATGTTGCGGTCGAGCAAATGCCAATGGTACATTAAATCGATGTTGCTGAGGAATTTCAGCGCCAGCGCAAGTTCGATAAATCCGAACACCACTTTTACCGAGTTGAGCCATCCGCCACTCTTTGGAAGCGACTTCAACATAGATGGAAACAGGGCAAACAAAGCAAACGGCAATGCAAGCCCTAAACTAAACCCAAGCATTCCGGTTACAGGAGCGAGCCCAATGCCCTGATTGGATGTTTGCCCCAGCAACGTGCCCACAATAGGGCCTGTACAGCTGAAAGAAACAATTACGAGCGTGAGCGCCATAAAAAAGATACCGACCCAACCGCCCCTGCCTGCTTTCTGGTCGGCTTTATTTGCCCAACTGTTGGGGAGCTGAATTTCGAAAGCGCCCAGCAACGAGATGCCGAACACAATGAAAATGGCAAAGAAAAAGAAGTTGAATGCCGGATGGGTGGAGATGTTATACAAAGCCTTTTCGCCAAACACCAGTGTAATAATCAGTGTGGGAATGGTGTAAATGAGAATGATGGAAAGTGAATACCAAAACGCATTGCTAACGCCTTCTGAGCGGGTTTTGCTTTTTTTAAGAAAGAAGCTTACGGTAACCGGAATGAGCGGAAATACGCAGGGTGTAATTACCGCCAGCAGCCCGGCAGCGAGGCAAATAAAAAATATCGTGAATAAGCTTTCGTCCTTTTTATCGCTTACAGAAAGCTCATTACCGGCCGTAGTTGATGAAGACGACGCCTGCTCAATTTTTACGTCAAATGTTTCGGCTCCGTTCGGAAATTCAGCACCCTTTTTGGCCAGCCAATTAAAAGTCCCTTCGATGTTTTCTACTGCAGCGGGCAGCTTAACGGCTTGTGTGAACGATACTTGTTTCTCGAAGTATCCAAGTGTACCCAAGTCGGCATCCTCCAGTTTTTGGAGTTTTCCGTTTGCGGAAACCGGCCCGTTAGGCCGAACACCGGCAGCCGTATCTAAGTTGAGCGATGAAACAATTCCACCATCGCCGAAAGCGTCGGTTGCAATCAGCTTAAAATCATTTTGAATAACCGCATGAATGATTAATTCAGCAGTTGAATCGGTTGCACGTTTCGCCTGAAAACTAAACTGTATGGGCCCGGTTTCCTGCGCATAAGATGCATAAAGCAATAAAGAAAAAACGAAGCTGAAAAAATACTTCATACAGCAGTTTAGAGAAGTTGAATGTTGAATGACTTTTTGGTGGGCGGAAGGCATTGTTCATCATCACAAACCATATACTCCACGGTGGCATTCAAATTCGTTTTAACGCTGCTCTTCAATTTCACGGTTTGAATAAATTTTACTTCCTGCGCATAATAAAGCACATCAACATTAAAAATGTTATCGCGTTCTTTCTTCAGTTTCCCCACTTCTTTCATCTTTCCATCGAATGCCACTAACGGATTTGTTTGAAACACAAATTTTGTGGCAACGGGCCCGCCGTCCGGCGTGTTCATCGAATAGATGTGCCATGGATTTTTCAGGCTGGCAGAAATAATAATATCGTACACCTTATCGGATTTCTTCACCGCTTTATAGCTCCAGTTTACAGGATCTTTTATCTGTGAGAACGTGTGGAATGTTAGAAATAAAAACAACCCGAAAAATAGATATCTTTTCATTTTCTGCTATTTGAAGCGAAAGTAAAACTAAGGTTTTTGCCTACGGTTAATTCAATCCTAAAAACCGAAACACTTCAATTCCATCGGTGTTAATTAACGATTGGGAGGTGGCTCTTTCAGGATGGGGCATCATGCCGAAAACGTTTCCTTCTCTGTTTCTTATGCCGGCAATATTGCGGCAGGCGCCATTCGGATTGCAGAAGTCGTCGGCCTCGCCGTTTTCGTTGCAGTAGGTGAAAACAATCTGTCCGTTCTTTTCCATTTCGTCCAACGTGCTTTCCGGCGCAAAATATCTTCCGTCGCCGTGGGCAACAGGAATCTTCCAGTGTTTATTGTTAGCTTTAATAAACACATTCTTACAAACAAATTTCCGGTTTGCATTCCCGAGCAATACGCCGGGCAATAAGTGGCTTTCACACAGAATCTGGAAGCCGTTACATACGCCCAAAACCTTTCCTCCGCGCCCGGCGAAACCCACCACCTGCTGCATCATCGGACTAAAACGCGCAATTGCGCCGCACCTCAAATAATCGCCGTAAGAAAAACCTCCGGGTAGCACAATGCAATCGTTTTTACTGAACATAGAGAGGTCGTTGTCCTTATGCCAAAGCATAATCACTTCTTTATTCATATCGTCCTGTAATGCTCTTTGCATGTCGCGGTCGCAATTGGAGCCCGGAAAAACAACAATACCGAATTTCATGCGCCAAAAATAACCAACTAAATGCCTTGCAATAAACATTTAGGCAGCGGCAGCGGCAGTTGTGAACAAAATGTTTAACACCAACCGGTTTCCGGCCATTTGCATACAATCAGTAATTTTGCGGACAAATTTTTTATAATGGTTTACTTAACCCGCATTGAATATTTTACAGCGGCACATAAATTATACAATACAAACTGGACGAAAGAAAAGAATGAAGAAGTGTTTGGCGGTTGCGCAAACGAGAACTGGCACGGCCATAATTTCGATTTACACGTTACAGTAAAAGGCAGTCCGCAGAAGGATACCGGCTTCGTTATGGATGCAAAAGTGCTCGGACAAATCATTAAAGAACATATCATTGCCAAAGTAGACCATAAAAATTTAAATCTCGATGTAGATTTTATGAAGGATACGATGTGTACGGTAGAGAATCTTGCCATCGGGATTTGGAACGAACTGCTGCCTCATCTTCCGGAAGAAGCCTCATTGCACTGCATCAGAATTTATGAAACACAAAGGATTTATGTAGAATATTTTGGAAACTAAAAATTGAAAATGGCCGCTCAACAACTGGTATCGGTATATAGAAAAGAACACTTCAACGCTGCGCACAGGCTGTTCAATGCTTCCTGGAACAACGAGAAAAACAAAACAGTTTTCGGAAAATGCAGTAACGAACACTACCACGGTCATAATTATGAGCTTGTTGTGAAACTTACCGGCCCTGTTGATGTGGCAACGGGATTTGTATTTGATTTAAAAGAAATGAGCGATATCATTACAGACAGGATATTGGAAGATTTTGACCATAAAAATTTAAACCTCGAAGTGGAAGAGTTTAAGACAGTCAATCCCACTGCCGAGAACATTGCTATCGTTATTTTTAACCGGCTGCGCCCACTTTTTCCTCAACATTTGCAGTTGCAGATACGGTTGTATGAAACAGAAAGAAACTTCGTAGATTATCCTGCCTAACAACAAACTATGTACTATAAAAAAATAGAACAATACAACGAAGAGGTTGTAAACAAACTGCAATTTCACTACAAGGCTATTCTGGAACTGATTGGAGAAAACCCCATGCGCGAAGGCCTGATAAAAACGCCGGAACGAATAGCAAAGGCAATGCTGTATAATACCAGCGGCGGCTGCGGCGACCCTGCCGACATATTGCGTTCGGCAATGTTTCAGGAAGAAGTTGACGAAATGGTGATTGTAAGGGATATTGAACTCTACAGTATGTGCGAGCACCACATGCTGCCTTTTATCGGAAAAGCGCATGTAGCCTATATTCCGGGCAAATATATTACCGGTTTAAGTAAGATTGCCCGTGTAGTAAATGCCTTTGCAAGAAGGCTGCAAGTGCAGGAGAGGCTTACCCACCAGATCAGGGATGTAATTCAGGAAACGCTGCAACCCCAGGGCGTTGGCGTTGTAATAGAAGCCCGGCACATGTGTATGATGATGCGCGGCGTTCAAAAACAAAACAGCGTTACCACCACTTCATCGTTCAGCGGTGAATTTTTGAAAGATGCTACCCGAAAAGAATTCCTGAGCCTTATCAACTCTCGTTTTAAATAAATAAAATCCGCACTTATGTCGGTTAATAAAGAGATTAAGAAAGTAACCACCAACACGCTTCAAAAGATGAAAGCAAAGGGCGAAAAAATTTCGATGCTCACAGCATACGATTTTTCTTTTGCCCGCATTATTGACGGAGCAGGCATTGACGTGATTTTAGTGGGCGATAGCGCCGGCAACGTAATGGCCGGCCACGAAACAACGCTGCCGGTTACTTTAGACCACATGATCTACCATGCGCAATCCGCCATCAGAGGTATCAGCCGTTGCCTTGTAGTGGTTGACCTCCCCTTCGGCGCTTATCAGTCTAACTCCGACATAGCCCTCGCGTCGGCAATCAGAATTATGAAGGAAACCGGCGCACATGCAGTTAAACTCGAAGGCGGATCAACCGTTGTTGACAGTGTGAAACGGCTTGTGAATGCGGGCATCCCCGTAATGGGGCATCTCGGTTTAACGCCGCAAAGCATCTACCAGTTCGGCACCTATAACGTAAGGGCAAAAGAAGCCGCAGAAGCTGAACAGTTGAAAAGTGATGCCCTGTTATTACAGGAGGCAGGCTGCTTTGCCATCGTACTCGAAAAAATTCCCGCCACACTTGCGAAAGAAGTTACTGAATTACTTACAGTGCCCACAATAGGTATTGGTGCCGGTAAACATTGTGATGGACAGGTGCTGGTAATGCACGATATGCTCGGCATCAACACCGAATTTAAACCTCGGTTCCTGAGGCAATACCTCAACATGCACGAGCAGGTTACCGCCGCCGTGCAACAGTACATTCAAGACGTAAAAACCAACGATTTTCCTAACGATAAAGAATCTTATTAATTATGATAAAAGACATTTTAAAAAAGCTGAAAATAAATGATGTGAACGATGGCGTTTCAACCGGTACCCGTTCGCTAACATGTAAAGGCGATACCATTGAAAGTTTTTCGCCGGTAGACGGGAAGCCGATTGCCAAAGTATCTTCCTGCGACAAAGAAGCTTACGAAGCTGTAGTTAAAAAAGCACAAGATGCATATGCCATTTGGCGTGAGGTTCCCGCACCCAAACGCGGAGAAATTATTCGTCAGATGGGCGATGCGCTCCGCGATAACAAAGAAGCTCTCGGAACCCTTGTAAGTTACGAGATGGGAAAAAGCCTTCAGGAAGGATATGGCGAAGTGCAGGAAATGATTGACATCTGCGATTTCGCTGTTGGCCTTTCCCGTCAACTATATGGGCTTACCATGCACAGCGAACGGCCGGCGCACCGCATGTACGAGCAGTGGCATCCACTCGGAGTTGTAGGAATTATTTCGGCTTTTAACTTCCCCGTTGCTGTATGGAGCTGGAACTCAATGCTGGCCTGGATTTGCGGAAATGTATGTATTTGGAAACCCAGCGAAAAAACGCCGCTTTGTGCTATTGCTTGTCAGAACATTATTTCGGAAGTGTTAAGGAGGAATAACCTGCCGGAGGGCCTTAGCTCTGTGGTACAGGGCGGCCGTGAGGTTGGCGAATGGCTGTGCCGGGATGAAAGAGTACAACTGATTTCAGCCACCGGATCTACGGCAATGGGAAAAGCAGTGGCAACAACGGTTGCAGCGCGTTTGGGCAAAACACTGTTGGAGTTAGGCGGCAACAATGCCGTCATCATTTCACAGCACGCTGACCTCGACATGGCGCTTATAGGCTCCGTTTTCGGAGCAGTGGGCACAGCAGGACAAAGATGCACCACCACACGCAGGCTGATTATTCATGAATCGGTTTACGAAAACTTCCGCGACAAGCTCGTGAAAGCGTATCAGCAAATAAAGATTGGAAACCCATTAGACGAGAAAAATCATGTAGGGCCTTTGATTGATAAACAGGCAGTGGACGCCTACCTTACCTCTATTGACAGATGTAAGCAACAAGGCGGAAAGTTTGTTGTGGAGGGGGGTGTGCTTAACGGTGCCGGCTTCGAAAGCGGCTGTTACGTAAGGCCGTGCATAGCAGAAGTAACCAACGAAATGGCGATTGTGCAACACGAAACGTTTGCGCCGATTTTGTACCTGATGAAATACAGCGATCTTGATGAAGCCATTGCCATGCAGAACAATGTTCCCCAAGGTTTATCATCGGCAATTATGACTTTGAACCTGCGCGAAGCAGAAGCTTTCCTTTCCGTAAAAGGAAGCGATTGCGGAATTGCTAATGTAAACATAGGCACGAGCGGAGCAGAAATCGGCGGTGCTTTTGGCGGCGAAAAAGAAACCGGGGGAGGAAGAGAGAGTGGGTCGGATGCCTGGCGTAACTACATGCGCCGGCAAACCAATACCATCAATTACAGCAACAGCCTTCCCTTAGCACAAGGAATTAAGTTCGAGTTGTAGCTCTTCAATAAACATTATCTTAAAATCATTTTTTAATTAATCTCTTTCACCGATTTCTCATCATATTCGTTCAATAATATTTCAATATGCAACTCATTAAATCTGCATTTCTGGTTCTGTTTTCGTTTTTCTTATTTGCTGCGCAGGCACAAAACACTTCGTCCAAAAATTACAACGGATGGCATTTAAAAGATGCCGAAACCGACACCCTTTATGGCATCAGCCTTAAAAAAGCATACGACTTCTTAAAGGGCAAAAAGAGCGTTCCCGTAATTGTTGCTGTAATTGATTCGGGCATCGACACCGCACACGAAGACCTTCGCCCTGTGTTATGGAGAAACACAAAAGAGATTCCCGGAAATGGAATTGATGACGACAAAAACGGCTATGTAGATGATTATTACGGGTGGAATTTTTTAGGTAATAAGAATGGCGAAAATGTAAATAAAGAAAACTACGAAAGCCTTCGGGTGTATAACCGGTTTAAAGATAAATATGAAGGAAAAACGATTGATGAAAGCAAGCTAAATGCCAGTGAAAAAGAAGAATATCTTGAGTGGAAGCGGGCAGCCACTGAATCGCAGCCCGATCCAAAAGAGCAGATAGAACTGATGTATATGGATGTTGCTTTGAAATCCATTATCAAAAATGATTCTATCCTGCGTGCCGACATGGGAAAAGACCAATACTCGATGGAGGAACTGGAAGCCTACACCGGCAAAACAGAAGAGGCAAAAAAAGCGAAACTTGGATTGATTAACACAACAAAGCTTTTGAGCATCGACGACCTCGATGTGAAAGGATTGATTAAAGAATTAGGTGGTTATGTTAGTTCGAAGAAAGAAGCATTTGAAGCGAGAAATAAGCCGATGACAGACTACCGGAAAATAATTGGAGATAATTATTCCGATATTAACGACAGGTATTATGGCAATGCCGATGTTATGGGTGGAGAACCGCTGCATGGTACGCACGTTGCCGGAATCATTGGTGCTGTTAGAAACAATAATGTGGGAATTGATGGCGTTGCCGACAACGTAAAGCTGATGATGATTCGTGCGGTTCCTGACGGCGACGAATATGATAAAGACATTGCCCTGGCAATAAAATATGCCGTTGACAACGGCGCGAAGGTGATTAATATGAGCTTTGGAAAAAGCTTCTCGCCTGAAAAGAAATGGGTAGACGATGCCGTTAAATATGCAGAGAAACACGATGTGCTGATTGTACATGCGGCAGGTAATGACGGAAAAAATATAGATGAAAAACCGAATTACCCAAATCCGGTTTTCAAAGGCAGCAACATGCGTGCATCCAACTACATTACAGTAGGTGCAAGCGCCGACCCCGAATTCAGTAAGAAAAATATGATTGCCACTTTCAGCAACTACGGACCGGCTACTGTGGATGTTTTTGCACCCGGTACAAAAATATATTCAACAGTTCCTGGCGGCGATAAATATGCTTCCCTTCAGGGTACAAGCATGGCGGCTCCGGTAGTGGCCGGTGTGGCTGCCTTAATCAGAAGCTATTTTCCTAAGCTTACAGCCGCACAGGTGAAGCACGTTATTGAAACGTCGGCAATAAAATTTGACGGAAAAGACATTGAGTTTGTCAACCCGTCTACACACGAAAAAGTAAGTGCAAACGAGCTTTCAAAAACCGGCGGTTTTTTAAATGCCGCTGCGGCAGTAAAGTATGCAGAAAAAGTGAGCAGCCTTCCCGGCCCTCAGCCTCTTCGCCCGAGTGTTGACCGGCTGAAAAAAAATATGAAAAAAGTGGATGCCGACGTAGGAACTCCAAAACAGTTACGCAATCCTGAGCGCATCGCGCCGTCAATGCAAGGAAATTAAATATAAGGCCGTTTTACCACGGCCTTTTTTATTTTTAGGCGTGTTTGTAAATCTCTTCCTACTGTTCATCTTTATTTCTTTTCTCGTATTCATTGCGTATAAAACCGACAAATCGATGAAGACTATTTTGTTTTTCGGCGACTCCATTACGCAGCAGGGAAGCCATTCGGACGGCTTCATTTCAGTTATGCAACGGATGGCTGCCAATGAAAACAAGCAACAAATCCGGTTTAAAAATGCCGGTGTTGGTGGCAACAAAATCAGCGATCTTAAAAACCGGCTTCAAAGAGATGTGCTGCATCAGTCGCCCGACGTTGTGGTTATATTAATCGGGGTAAATGATGTTTGGCATTCTTCCACCCCATTGGGGGGAACGGAGCTGAACCACTTCAGGATGTTGTATGAAGAAATAATTGATTCCCTGCTCCCTGATCGTATACAAGTTGTGCTGGCAACACCTACAACCATCGGCGAACTGAGCGCTGAAGAAAGCGATATGAACCGCGAGCTCGATGCTTTTGCAGATGCGGTACGCAAACTGTCGACCCACTATCAACTGCCGCTTTGCGACCTGCGACAAGTGTTTGTAACCTATCAGCGGCAATTGCCAGAACCCCGGAGCTACAAAGGCTATCTAACCGAAGACGGCGTGCACCTAAACCTTAAGGGAAACGAACTTGTGGCACAACATCTCTGGGAAGTTGTCAGGAAGTTGGTGTAACAAAAATCTCCTTTAGCAAGATGTCAGAAATCTGCTTTGCTTTTGTCAAAATCATTAAATGCGTTCCGGCTTCAATAATGTAATCGGGCTTGGTGAACCGGCAGGGTAATAAATGATCGGCATCGCCGTGAATGTGTACAATTTGTTTTGGAACCCATTCATTCTTCCAGTTAACAACCGCATCCACTGCCCAATTATTAAAACCGGACGCCGTGTTCAGCACAATGGATTTGAGTGCTTGTTTTTGCCGCTGTGTTTTTGCTCCAAAAATGTAATGCATCGCCCAATCAGTGGTTCCAATTTTTTCAATCGGCAGAAACTTATGAGCGGGAATCAGTTTTGCAATCCTGAAATAGGCCGGCAGCTCATATCTGGTTTTAGCACTGGAAATTAAGATGAGCTTTTTTACGGGAATAAGTTTCGCAATTTCTACTCCCATCATTCCACCAAACGAAAGGCCCACAATCACCGGGTCGGCAACTGTAATTTTTGCCGCCATACGCGCTGCGTAATGCGATATGGATTCGGATTTTTCAGGTGGCATCCATCCTAAATAAACCGGCTCTACACCCGGAAGCCTCAGGTTGGCAAATGCCGTTTCGTTTGCGCCAAGGCCGGATATAAAAAACACCTTCTGCATTACTCTGCGGTTATCAGAAAATAGTTCTTCTTCCCTTTTTGAATCAACAAAAACTTATCATGCAGCAGTGTTGCTTCGTTCATTTGCATAGCTGCATTGGTTACCTTATTCCGGTTGATGCTTAATCCTCCGTTGGCAATCATTTTTCTTGCTTCACCTTTGCTGCTGAATATCTGATGATCGGCTGTAAAGCTTACCACGTCAGTGTTTGAGAGCACACTGCGGGAGCAGTTAATCTTTACAATGCCTTCCATATTTTGGAGATCATCGGCCGAGAGGGACGCTACCGGAGCCTTCTGCGCCGAAAAAAGCTTCGCGGTGGTTTCCACTGCCGACTGATAGGCCTCTTCGCCATGCACAAAGCGGGTTACCTCCGACGCCAGATTCTTTTGAAGAATTCGCAATGAAGGATTGTTGTCATGTTCGGTAACATAACCGTTGATGTCGTCTTTTGTAAGAAAAGTAAAAATCTTAATCCAGCTTTTGGCATCCTCATCACTTGCGTTGAGCCAAAACTGATAGAACTCAAAAGGCGTGGTTCGGGCTGCATCGAGCCAAACATTTCCCTGCTCGGTTTTACCAAACTTTCCGCCGTCGGACTTTTTTATTAATGGACAGGTAAAGGCAAAAGCATCTTCCTTCGCCATCCTTCTGATGAGTTCGGATCCGGTTGTAATGTTTCCCCACTGATCGCTTCCGCCCATCTGTAATTTGCAACCGTATTCTTTATACAAATGATAAAAATCAAAACCTTGAATCAGTTGATAGCTGAACTCCGTGAAGCTGATTCCTGCCTCACCTTCCATTCTCTTTTTTACACTGTCTTTCGCCATCATATAGTTCACCGTAATGTGTTTTCCCACATCGCGGATAAATCCCAAAAAGCTTATCTCTTTAAACCATGAGTAGTTATTCACCAGCACGGCCGAATTCGGTTTATCTTCATCGAAATTTAAAAAACGCGAAAGCTGATTCTTTATGCCTTCAACGTTTTTGCTTAGCTCCTCTTCTCCCAGCAATTTCCTTTCTTCCGATTTATGGCTTGGATCGCCCACCATACCTGTGGCGCCGCCTACCAGCGCATAAGGTTTATGTCCGGCGCGCTGCAAATGAACAAGAAGAAGAATAGGAACAAGGCTTCCAATATGTAAACTGTCTGCCGTCGGATCAAATCCAACATAGCCGGCTGTCGGCTCTTTTAAAAGCTGTTCTTCCGTACCCGGCATAATATCCTGCAACATGCCACGCCAGCGCAACTCCTCAATCAAATTCATCAAAAAATGGTTTTCGCAAATGTAAATCCTTACCCTTAATAATGGCTTTTTTTAAGAGTTTGTATAGAGAAGTTGCTTCGAAATCAATTAGCTTTAAACTCCTAATATTTCAATATGAAGAACGTAGTTTTTGCGTTGCTGTTATCGGCTTTATGTACCCAGAATGCGATGGCGCAGGACGACCTTTTTCCCGACTATAGAAGCAAACGAGATTTGTTTAAGCGAATTACCGAGCCCACATACAGAAATGAACTCGCCACTTTTACCATGGGCGGCATAGATGAAAGCATGGGCAAAGAACCATTACAAAAACTGCCTTTGTTGAAGGTTGATGATAACGAAATGGTTTTTGGTAACGAGGACATAAAGGTGATGATTACCGCACAGCCCTTTGATATTGCCAAAAACAAAATTCAATACTTTACCGGGGAAGACAACAAGAAATACGCGGTTAGGATAAACAACAAAGCATTTTTCGGCAACTATGGTTATGTTCCTAAATCGGAAATAAAAAGTGTGATGATTCTGTTTGACGAAGACACCGTTTTTGTTCCTAAAGAGGCATTTGCCGATATATACAACCCATCATTCTATTATAAAGAAAATGGGCAAAGCAAAACCCGGAACGGTGTATATCTGTCGGCGGATGGAAAGCGCCTGTATGTGTATCTGATACAGAACGAGGCCGGGCGCGGCAGTTTTGAAACAACCTGGATCATCGATAACCAAAAGTATGTGAAACGCGTTATTGACTTTGGATTTTAGTTATTCGAACAAATTGATTTCGCACGCCCGGATGCCATGAATCAAATCCATTTTTAAAAATCGCTTTACGGTTGCAAGCATCTGCTCAACCTTTCTGCTCCTCAACTGCGAGCTGACTTTAAAGTTTTCTATTTCAGCCCACGAATTTGTATTCCGCCAGAACGAAAAAGAAAAAACCGGAAGCTCTGTTTCAAACGACTGCTGAAGCTCTTTCGACGCGAAACAATCGGCGCTGTAAAAAATGCGCTGATTCATTTTACGGGTATGCACATTTACGTTCAGTTCAACTGTGTCGTTTAAATGTAGCTGAAATTTCAATGTTTGTTTTTTGATGCTTTCTGCTACGGGGTAAAAATCGTGCCACCCTCCGGTGTGCCGGAGCCCCTGATAAAACAAAAATGATTCTAAAAACGGCAGCCGGTTAAAAGACGATTGACAAAAAAAACTTAGGTTTGTTCGACCTCTCAGAAATTATGCTTTCTTTTTGGTCGAGCATTCAACGTCCGCATGCGCATTCAGGCTGCATTTGGGCTAAAACGAAGCAGAATTTTATTTTATGGCTAAATACATTTTTGTTACCGGAGGGGTTACCAGTAGTTTAGGAAAAGGCATTATTGCCGCATCGCTCGCCAAGCTTTTACAAGCCAGAGGCATCAGCGTCACCATCCAAAAATTCGATCCTTATATTAACGTAGATCCCGGAACCCTGAACCCTTACGAACATGGTGAATGCTATGTAACTGAAGACGGAGCAGAAACCGACCTCGACCTTGGACACTACGAACGCTTTTTAAATATCTTCACCTCGCAGTCAAACAACGTTACCACCGGCCGCATTTATCAGCATGTAATTAATAAAGAAAGAGAAGGCGCTTTTCTCGGTAAAACCGTTCAGGTTGTACCGCATATCACCGATGAGATAAAACGGAGAATGTTGCTGTTAGGCAAAACAGGAAATTACGATGTTGTGATTACTGAAATTGGTGGAACAGTTGGCGACATTGAAAGCCTTCCGTTTATTGAGGCCGTGCGCCAGTTGCAATGGGAACTTCCTGATGAAGACGTTGCCGTTGTGCACCTTACGCTGATCCCCTATCTGAAAGCTGCACGTGAACTAAAAACAAAACCCACTCAGCATAGCGTAAAAATGTTAAGTGAAACCGGTGTGCATCCCGATGTTATTGTTTGCCGCACCGAAGAAACCCTGAGTAACGAGTTGAAGAAAAAAATTGCGTTGTTCTGTAATGTAAAAACCGAAGCCGTTATAGAAGCAATGGATGCATCAACCATATACGAAGTGCCACTGCTGATGATGCAGGAAAAGCTGGATGTAATCTGTATGAAAAAATTAAACATCCAAAATACCCGCGAACCGGAATTAGAGCAGTGGAAAAAGTTTCTCGACAAACTAAAATATCCGAAAAGCAAAGTCACCATAGGTCTTATCGGAAAATATGTAGAGTTGCAGGATGCTTATAAGTCGATACTCGAAAGTTTTGTGCACGCCGGGGCTATGAACGAGGTGAAAGTGGTAATGGTAAATGTGCACAGTGAGTTTGTAACTGAGCAAAACGTAAAGGAGAAGTTAGATGGACTCGATGGCCTGCTGGTAGCACCGGGATTTGGTATGCGGGGAATAGAGGGCAAAATCATTGCCGTGAAATATGCTCGTGAAAACGATCTTCCTTTCTTCGGTATTTGTTTGGGAATGCAGATGGCTGTTATAGAATTTGCAAGAAATGTTTTGGGCCTTCCCGAGGCACATTCTACCGAAATGAATTTAGACACACCGGAGCCCGTTATCAGTATGATGGAAGAGCAGAAACAAATTAAGATGCTTGGTGGTACCATGCGGCTGGGTGCCTATCCCTGCGCACTTAGAGAGGGTTCGCTTGCATCCCACATCTATCAGAAGCCTTATGTTTCCGAACGGCATCGCCACAGGTACGAATTCAACAATAAATACCTGAGTGTTTTTCAAGAAAACGGAATGATTGCAAGCGGCATTAACCCCGAAACGGATTTAGTGGAAATTATTGAAATCCCCGAGCATCCTTTCTTTATCGGCGTACAATTTCATCCTGAGCTCAAAAGTACTGTTGAAGCTCCGGCGCCTTTGTTCGTTCACTTTGTGGAAGCCGCCAAACGTTATAACGAATACAAAACCGGCGCTGCAACACCGGCAGAAAAATCTAACTTATAAATGCTTTTTAAATAATGAACAAGATGAAGCATCTGCTGATTGCGGTAGCGCTTATTGTAGCTACAGGCATTCAGGCACAGCACAAGCTTTCCGAAGTTTTTACGGCTGAGGGCGACGCTTTTTACAGTTATCAAAACGGCGAAATATCGCTAACCACCCTACCCAGCTTACAAGCGTCGGTTGCCGTTGCAAAAACGGAACTTGTATCTCCAAAAAACAAACTGCCACTTAAAATAAAAAACATCCAGCTTTCAAAAGGAGGGTCGTTTCTACTGCTGTTTGCCAACACAAAAAAAGTATGGCGTTACGAAACAATGGGCGAGTACTTTGTTTACGACCTCAGTAAAAAGTTGTTAAGAAAACTTGGAAAATCGCTCCCCGACAGTTCGCTGATGTTTGCAAAAATTTCGCCGAACGAGCAATACGCCGCTTATGTAAGCAGACACAACATCTATGTTGAAAGTCTTGCAACAGGCGAAATAAGGCAGGTTACGAATGATGGAAATGAAAGGGTAATCAACGGCACATTCGACTGGGCGTATGAAGAGGAGTTTGGATGCCGCGACGGCTTTAGATGGAGCCCCGACAGCCGCTATATTGCTTTCTGGCAGGTTGATGCCACCAACATCAAAAACTTTTTGATGATCAATAACACCGACTCTGTTTACTCGTTTACCATACCCGTACAATATCCTGTTGTGGGTGAAGATCCATCGGCAGTTAGCCTGGCTTCTGTAGATGTTGAAAGCGGAAAGCGTGTGCTGATGCAGATTCCGGGCGACAGCAAGCAACATTATTTACCGAGAATGGAATGGATACCACAGAGCCACAGCCTGATTGTGCAGCAGCTCAACCGCAAGCAGAACGAGAGCTCTATCTTTATTGCCGATGCTGTTACCGGAAGTTCAACGCGGATATTTAAAGAAAATGATCATGCATGGATTGATATAAAGAGCCGTTGGAACGACGATGATCCGCGTGGATGGGAATGGCTCAACGAAAAAAACGACTTTCTATGGGTCAGTGAAAAAGAAGGATGGCGACAAGCCTATTCCATTTCGTTGAACGGGGAAGTGAGGAAGATTTCCACGGAGGATTTCGATATCATCAGCCTTTGCGGCATTGATAAAAAAAATCAGTTCATTTACTTCACTGCATCGCCATCAAATGCAACGGAGGCATATTTATATCGCCAGTCGTTCCGTAAGCCATCGCGGGCGGAAAAGCTTACGCCGGCTGCCTTCAGCGGTACCAACAGCTATGTATTTTCACCGGACACGAGATATGCCCAACACAGCTTCAGCAACATTGTAACTCCTCCTAAAAAAGCCTGGATAAGCACCGCTTCTCATTCGTTTCTTACGGCTGCTCCGGAAGTTAACAACAACTACGGACCGGCAGCGTTTTTTACTGTAAAAACCGACGACGGCGTTACAATGGACGGCTACCTGATTACACCCAAAAATTTCGATCCTTCCAAAAAATATCCGGTGGTTTTTTACGTGTATGGAGAGCCGGGCGCAACCACTGTTTCCAATACCTATGGTGCAATCGGAACTTATTTATATAATGGCGACATGCGTGCGGACGGCTATATTCAGATTTCGCTCGACAACCGCGGAACGCCGGCCCCAAAAGGCGCAGCATGGCGGAAATCCATCTATCGTAAAATAGGGCAAATCAACATCCGCGACCAGGCTTTGGGTGCAAAAAAACTACTTGCCACTTATCCGTTCATCGACAGCAGCCGCATGGCTGTTTGGGGCTGGAGCGGCGGAGGTTCTACAACACTGAATCTTTTGTTTCAGTATCCCGGCCTTTTTCAAACCGGCATTTCTATCGCACCGGTTACAAACATGCTCACCTACGACAATATTTACGAGGAAAGATATATGGGCGTGCCATGGGAATCGAAGGCAGACTACGTTGCCGGATCACCGCTTTCTTATGCCGGAAATCTTCGCGGAAATTTACTTCTGATACACGGCACCGGCGATGACAATGTGCACTATCAAAACACTGAATTGCTGATTAACGAACTCATCGGCCACAACAAAGTATTTCAGTTTATGAGTTATCCAAACCGAAGCCACAGCTTATCAGAAGGCGGGTATAAAACCTTTCAGCACCTCTCCACCACTTTCACTCATTTCCTTAAAACTTTTTGCGCGCCCGGAGCACGATAATTATGACACGGAAACAGCTCATCGATTCAATCTTCCAACACCAAAGCTTTCTCTCCGTAGGCCTTGACACCGATGCGGAGAAATTGCCTGCCGGGCTGCCACGAAGCAAGAAGGGTATTTTAGAGTTCAATAAACGGGTGATAGATGCCACAACGCCCTACTGTGTTTCGTATAAATTAAACACGGCTTTTTATGAAGCGCGCGGCGTTGAAGGATGGGAAATTTTGGAAGAAACGCTTGCCATGATACCGTCGTCGCACTTCGCCATTGCCGATGCAAAAAGAGCCGACATCGGCAATACTTCCGCACAATACGCAAAAACCTTTTTCGACACTTTGGGTTTCGACGCCGTTACCGTTGCGCCTTATATGGGCGCAGACAGTCTGCTGCCCTTTTTAAATTATTCCGAAAAATTTACTATCGTGCTTGGCCTGACAAGCAACAGCGGAAGCAAAGACTTTCAGCAGTTAACTTGCGGCAACCGGTATTTATACGAGCATGTAATCGAACAGGTATCGCGATGGGGCACGCCCGATAATTTGATGTTCGTTGCCGGCGCTACAAAAGCCGGCGAATTGAAAAGGATACGAACGCTGGTTCCGGAAAATTTTCTTCTTGTTCCGGGTGTTGGCGCACAAGGCGGAAGTTTAACCGAAGTGGCCGATAATGCGATGACCGCAGATTGCGGATTGCTTGTGAACGCAAGCAGGTCGGTTATTTACGCGTCTTCAGGGAATGACTTTGAAGTAGCCGCAGCGAATGCAGCACAATTGCTGCAACAGGAAATGAGTGCTCTTTTGAATAGACCAAGCTAAATTAAGTCAGCCGGTTGCCTCTTAAAAAAGCGTCTATGCCCATTCGTTTTTTTCCCTCCAACTGCAAATCATACACATGAATATTTCCATCGGCCGCAGCAAATTTTAAATAGCTTCTGTTATCTGTTTGAAAACTGCCGCAGGTTCCAACCGGATGGCTATTGTCAACGGCTGCTTTAAATATCTTTAAACGCCTGCCATTTAAAAGGGTGTAAGCACCGGGGTAAGGACTTAGTCCTCTAATTTTATTGTACACATCCTGAACGCGATTGTTCCAGTCGATTGCACAGTGCTCCGGAAAAATTTTCGGTGCGTGTCGAAGTGTCTCATCCGGCTGTGGCTGTTCTTTCTCTGTCAGGCTTCCTTCGGCGAGTTGTTGCACTGTTTTCACCAACAATCCGGCACCCACCCGCATCAATTTATCGTGCAATATTCCGGCATCATCATCCGGAAGTATCGGCACTTCTTCGCGCAGCAATATATTGCCGGTATCTATTTCGTGCTTCAATTTAAATGTGGTGACGCCGGTAACCGGTTCGCCATTGATGATAGCGTGGTTGATGGGCGCTGCTCCGCGGTACTGCGGCAAGAGTGACGCATGCAGATTCACCGTACCCAACGGCGGCATGTTCCAAACCACTTCAGGCAACATCCTGAATGCAACAATTATAAATAAATCGGCCTCGTAACTTCTTAAATCCGTGAGAAACCCTGCTCCTCTAAGCTTATCAGGTTGCAAAACCGGAAGCCCGTGTTGTACCGCATACTTCTTAACAGCACTTTCCGAGAGCAGCATTCCCCGGCCGGCAGGCTTATCAGGCGCAGTAACCACCGCAACTACGTTGCAACCTGCATCGCGCAAGGCTTTCAGCGAGGCCACAGCAAACTCCGGCGTACCCATAAAAACAATTCTGAGATCTCTGAAATCTTCCATGTTATTCAAAATCTTCATATAACAAATACTTCTTCCTGACTTTTTTAAACGCCTTTAAATCCGATTGCCAGCTGCTCCTGATCGTGGCTTCTGAAGCTCCGGCTTTTATCTGCTGCATTAGCAGTCCGTTTCCGGATAATTTATTGAAGAAAAAATCTTGCGGCTTAGGATTTTCTTTTTTCGAAACGAGAAAGAAAGACGGCTTGTTTTTGAAAACCGAATAAGCACGAAGCAGCCACGACAAATCGATTCGATGTGGATGTTGCTGAAGGACTTTATTCTCGGATAAATGAATGTTCCAGCCAAAACACTGCTGATGTAAAAATTTCGGAGAAAGCGCTCCTTCTCTTGCAGTGGGTGTAAACGAATACAAGTTTGAAGGGAGATCGGGATGGCCGAAAATTTCGAACGGATGTTCTGTGCCCCTGCCCTCGCTAAGCACTGTTCCTTCGAAGAAACAAGTGGAGGGATAACGATAAATTGCCGACATATCCGGCAGGTTCGGCGAAGGCTTAACCGGCAGTTTGTACTTGTCGGAGTGTTTGTAATTCTTTACGGGAATAATGCTTATCGCATGCGCCTTATCCGCATCTTCATAGTGTTTCATGGCCGAAGCGCTTAGCCATTTTTCGCCCAACAACATTTGTGCATACTCGCCTATCGTCATGCCATAAACCACGGGCACGGGTTGCATTCCTACAAAGCTTTTGAACTCGGGTTGAAGCACGGGACCATCCACATAAAAACCATTCGGATTGGGCCTGTCTAAAATTAACAGCGGCTTCTTCAACTCGAGGGCAGCTTCCATAAAATCCTGAAGCGAAGAAATGTAGGTGTAAAATCTCACGCCCACATCCTGAATGTCGAAAATCAGCATATCAATATCCGCTACATCATCGGCAGTGGGCTTCCGCTTGCTTCCATAAAGTGAAACAACGGCAATTCCGGTGCGGGCATCAATGCCCGAGGCAACTTTTTCACCTGCGTCGGCCGTTCCGCGAAAGCCGTGTTCCGGTGCAAAAACTTTTCTTACGTCAACACCATTTTCTCTCAGCAGGTCAACCAAATGCTTATCGCCAACAACGGAGGTATGGTTGGCGAAAACGCCTACCCGCCGGCCCTTCAGCAACGGCAGGTATTCGGCCGTGGCGTAGGCCCCGGGCTCAATCAGGGCTGAAAATGATTGTGCATTTTTTTGGGCAGCGCAGGAAAAAAGCAGGGAGAAGGAAATCAGAAAGAGCATCCATTTTTTCATAAAAACAAAATACAAACTTATTAAAATATAGCCGTCTCAATTCAGATTTCGTTGGGTGAAAACCTTACATTCGCAGCCTTAACCGGTAAATATTTCGGTAACACAAGCGATGATGGGACTGTTTTTGAGAGGTTATGAAAAATAATTTTTTATGCAAGAAGTTAAAAAAGGCGACACCATTAAGGTGCATTACAAGGGTACGCTTAACGACGGAACCGTTTTCGACAGCAGTGAAAACCGTGAACCCTTAGAATTTGAAGTGGGCAGCGGAATGGTGATTCCGGGCTTCGACAATGGCGTGATGGGAATGCATATCGGCGACAAAAAAACCGTTAACATTCCTGCCGGTGAGGCTTACGGTGAATTGCAGAATGAGCTGTTTCTTGAATTCCCTATCAATCAGTTTCCGGCTGATCTTAAACCGGAAGTGGGAATGCAGTTAAGCATGAGCAACACGCAGGGACAACAATTTCCGGTTGCTATAAAAGAAGTGAAAGAGGAAGTGGTTATTCTTGATGCCAATCATCCGCTTGCCGGAAAAGACCTGACATTCGATTTGGAACTTGTAGATATTCAGTCTAAAAGTCCGCTGATAATAATGCCTTAATTGAAGTGATCCCGGTTAAGAGCCGGGATTTTTGTTTTGCAATTCTTTATTTTTCAATGATGACCATCGACATTCTTACAGTTGTTCCTGAACTGCTGGAAGGACCTTTCAGCCATAGCATACTAAAACGTGCACGTGACAAGGGTTTGCTTGAAGTGCGTGTGATTCAGCTGAAAGACTGGGCAATAAACAACTATGGGCAAGTAGACGATTACCAATACGGCGGCGGCGCAGGAATGGTGATGATGTGCGAACCGCTGGCCAACGCCATTGAATCGTTGCAGAAAGAAAAAAAATATGATGAAATCATCTATTTAACGCCGGACGGAAAACCCTTTAACCAAAAAACAGCCAACCGGCTTTCACTGAACCAGCACCTGCTGATGATTTGTGGTCATTATAAAGGCATCGACCAGCGCATTCGCGATTTGTTTGTAACGATGGAAGTTTCGGTGGGCGATTTTGTGCTTAGCGGAGGAGAACTTGCCGCAGCCATCGTTACCGACGCAGTCGGCAGGCTGATTCCCGGTGTACTGAACGATGAAACATCTGCGCTCACCGACTCTTTTCAAGACAACCTTCTGGCGCCGCCCGTCTATACCCGACCGGCCGATTTCCGGGGTTTGAAAGTTCCGGATATTTTGCTCAGCGGCGATCCGAAGCGGGTGGAAAACTGGCGTTATGAAGAAGCCCTTAAAAGAACTTCAGAACGACGGCCCGATTTACTTGATGAAAATGATTAATGATGAAAACCACAATCAGGCGGGCGGTTGCTGCTGACTGTTCGCGAATGTTGGAACTGGTGCAAGAACTTGCGGCTTATGAAAACGCAGCCGGCGAAGTTACGATTGATGTTGAGGCTTTCTGCCAAAGCGGTTTCGGCCCAAACCCTGTGTGGTGGGCCTTTGTAGCAGAAGTGGAAGGCCACATTGTTGCTTTCGCGCTTTATTACATCCGGTTTTCTACCTGGAAAGGAGAACGCATGTATTTGGAGGATATCATCACCACGCAAGCTTTTCGGGGTAAAGGAATCGGCGCCGGGCTGATGGAGGCCTTGATTGCGGAGGCGAGATTGAAGAATTACTCCGCTATTTGCTGGCAGGTACTTGAATGGAACAAGCCTGCCATAAACTTCTACAAAAAGTACAACGCCCGCTTCGACGGCGAATGGCTGAACGTTGTAATGGATGTTTAAGAAATGCCGTCGGTTATCATTGTCTTATTAATCTTTAGCACCAATCCTTGTAAAACCTTTCCCGGCCCTGCTTCCGTGAAATGAGAGCATCCGTCGTTTATCATTGCCTCCACCGTCTGCGTCCACTTAACTGCGCCGGTAAGCTGATTTATAAGATTCTGTTTGATGGCATCCGGATCGATAACAGCAGACGCCGTTACGTTTTGATAGATGGGGCAAAAAGGCGTATCGAAAGATGTTGAAGCGATAGCTTTTTCGAGTTCAACTCTTGCGGGTTCCATCAGCGGGCTGTGAAACGCACCGCCCACGGGTAGTATAAGCGCTCTTTTTGCGCCGGCTGCCTTCAGTGCGTCGCAGGCCTTTTCCACCCCCGCCTTTGTTCCGCTGATCACAAGCTGTCCGGGGCAGTTATAATTTGCCGCAACCACTACTTCACCGGATGAGCGCTGCACTTCGTTGCAAACCGCTTCCACTTTTTCATCGTCGAGTCCTAACACGGCCGCCATCGTTGAGGGATTCATTTCACAGGCTTTTTGCATGGCCGATGCACGGATGCTCACCAGTTGAAGCGCGTCTTCAAAACTTAAACATCCGTTCGCAACGAGCGCAGAAAATTCGCCAAGGCTGTGGCCCGCCACCATGTCGGGCTTGGCTGCGTCGAGCGTTTTAAAAGCCGCTACAGAATGCAGAAAAACGGCTGGCTGCGTTACCCTTGTTTGCTTCAAATCCTCTTCACTTCCATTAAACATAATGTCGGTGATGTTGAAGCCTAAAATTTCGTTTGCCGCAGCAAAAAGCGCTTTCGCATGTTCGCTTCCTTCAAATAATGATTTTCCCATTCCGGCAAACTGACTGCCCTGACCGGGAAATACAAATGCGTGTTTCATGATGATATTTTTTATAGCAGAATGAAGTTGGGTTGCACATCAGGCTGCTGTGTGATTCGTTAATTTTTGTTTGAGCAAATGATCGGCAATAATCAAATCGATTGGCCGGGTAATTTTAATGTTTTCGTATTCTCCTTCTATCAAACTCACCGGTTGTCCAAAGGCTTCCACAACGGATGCTTCGTCGGTAAACTCATTGTTCACTGCCGACTGATAAGCGGGCTGTATTACCGTGCTGATAAAGGTTTGAGGCGTTTGAATAATGGCGATATTGTTGCGGTCTTCAACAGAATGTGTATCGTTGTTTAATTTGCGGATGCTGTCGGTGGCAAGTACGTAAGGCACGGCACTTCCCTTGCTGAGCGCCTGCTCGTAACATCTTTTAATCAGGGTCGTGGACACTAAACACCGGGCGCCATCATGTACGAAAATAACGCCGTCGCCCACAATTGCGGTTAATCCGTTCCTGACCGACTGAAACCTCGTACTGCCGCCTTCCACAACCGTAATGCGCTTCAGTTCTTCTTCAGAAAAAATGTCGTTACAAGACACCATGTACGCCTTTGGCAACACCAGTATAACCTTTAGATCGGAATAAGCATCTAAAAAACTGATCACACTGTACCAGATAATCGGCCGGTTGTGTATGAGCAGGAATTGCTTTGGTGTTGCAGCGTTCATTCGGGAACCCGTTCCTCCTGCAACAATAACGGCATATTTATTCTCCATGCGGAAACTATTTTATCAGTGCTTTTGCCTCGCTTAGCAACTGCAATTTGTTGATGGCAACTGTTCCCACTTCTTCACAAACCAGTCCACCCGCTATGTTCGCCACCTCAGCAGCAAGTTTCATGTTCTTCGTAATGGCGTAAATCACCGAAGCCACAGCGATTACGGTATCTCCTGCGCCGCTAACGTCGGCAATGCTTCTTACATGCGAGGGAATAATGCGTCCATTGTCTTCGCTATAAAAAACCCCTTTCTCCGATAAGGTGATGAAGGAAATTTCATGCTCCAATTTTTCCCGCAATTGCTGATGCACCTTGTTTAGCCAGCCTGTGTTTACTTCTTCATCAGTTAAATGCAATCCTTCTCTTACCTCTTTTAAATTGGGTTTAAAGATGGTAACGCCACGATAGCTGAAAAAGTTTTTCTTTTTGGGATCGACGGTAGTTACGATGTGGTTGTCCTTACAAACACGGATGCACTCGGCAATCAGGTGTTCTGTGAGCACTCCTTTGTTGTAGTCTTCAAAAATCACCACATCCGGCTTACTGGTCTGCACGTATGCTTGAAACCGTTTTAGTAACTCCAACTCATCATCAGGCGTAATTTCTTTCACTTCTTCCGAATCGAGGCGCAGTACATGTTGGTTTCTGCTTATCACTCTTGTTTTGTTTGTGGTAATACGGCTGCCACTACTTACAATTCCCTCAATTCCAATATTATTATTCCGAAACAGTTGCAATAAGGCTGTGCCGTCATCATCTTTCCCAATCACAGAAAACATCTGCGTGCTTACACCGAGCGAAACTGTGTTCAGCGCTACGTTTGCTGCGCCGCCCATCCTCATTTCCTTTTTAGTAACAGCAACAACCGGAACAGGAGCTTCGGGTGAAATTCTTTCTGTATTGCCCCACCAATAGGTGTCGAGCATTACATCGCCGATTATGGCAACTTTAATTGATTCGAGCTTACTAAAAAGTTCATCCATTTCCATTGCATAGAATTTAAAACCGGTGCAAATGTAACTTAGTTATGAATGGATTTTTTCTTTCTGCCCACCGCCAGAAAGTAGAGCGGTATTCCAATAAGCACGATGATGCCGCCCGGCCATGTAAACTGCGGTTTATAGATAACGAGCAACGTACAAAAAGTAATACCCATCAGCATATAAAGTGCGGGGAGAACCGGATATCCAAATGCTTTGTATGGGCGAGGTGCGTCAGGCATTTTCTTCCTCAAAACAAATATTCCGGCTATGGTGAGTACATAAAAAATCACTACCACAAACGACACCATGTCCAGCAAATCGCCATATTTTCCACTTAAGCAAAGCAGCGAGGCAACTATACACTGCACCCAGAGCGCCAGGCCGGGCACCGAATGCTTGTTTAATTGCGCAGTGGCCTTAAAGAATAACCCATCGTTTGCCATTGTATAATAAACGCGTGCACCGGAAAGGATGAGTCCGTTGTTGCAACCAAAGGTTGAAATCATAATCATCAGCGCGATGATGATGGTACCGCCTGCGCCAAAAATAACCTGACTTGCAGCAACCGCCACCCGGTCTTTTTCCGCACCTGCTATTTCGTTCAGCGGCAACACAGCCGTGTACACAAGATTTGCAGCCACATAAATGAGGGTAACGATGAGTGTTCCAAAAAACAAACTCAGGCCGATGTTGCGCTTGGGGTTTTTAATTTCGCCGGCTATAAAAGTTACGTTGTTCCATGCATCGCTGCTGAAAATAGAGCCTACCATGGCAGCCGCTATGGCGCCAAAAGCAGCAGAGGTAATGTAACTTCCAACGGCGCCGTCGGGGGCAAGGCGTTGCAGGCTCCATGCGTTTTGCCAGTTGGCATTCCATACCTCCGGGTTCAGTGCAAAAAATCCGAAAACAATTAAACCGAGCAACGATATAATTTTAATAAGGGTAAATGTTGTTTGGATGAGCTTACCCGATTTTACACCTCTGGTGTTGATGAAGGTGAGAAGAACGATGGTGACGATCGATAACACCTGAGCCGCTGAAACGGAGATGTTGCCTATATGGAACAAGATGTTGTCTTCAGAAACCGCAGGAAATATGTAGGCGGAAAATTTAGAGAAGGCCACTCCCACAGCGGCGATCGTTCCGGTTTGGATAACCGAGAAAAAGCTCCATCCGTACAAAAAACCTACAATGGGATGATAAGCCTCTTTCAGGTAAACGTACTGGCCGCCGGCCTTTGGAAACATGCTGCTTAGTTCACCATAGCTCAGCGCGGCAATCAGCGTCATAAAACCGGTTATCAGCCATACGGCAATCAGCCATCCGGCCGAGCCCACGTTACGCGTGATATCGGCGCTGACAATAAAAATTCCGGAGCCAATCATACTTCCGGCAACGATCATGGTAGCGTCTAAAAGTCCCAGAGTAGGCTTAAAGCCTGCGTTATCGCTCATAAGCAAGTTTTAAAAAACGGAACTAAAAATAACTATTTGTCGATTAGAATAATCCCTTCCTTACCGAAATCAATTTTTCTTTCTTTATACAATTTACCGAGCACCATCTTAAACGTTTTCTTACTCATTCCAAAAACGTCGTAAATGTTTTGAGGGTCGGATTTATCGTTGAAAGGTAAATACCCATTATTATCAACCAACAGGCTAAGCACTTTATTGGAATCGTTATCTACGCGGCCATAGCCGGCTTTTCCTATTAGCACATCAATCTTATAATCGGGTTTAATTGCCTTGATGAAACCGGTGAATTTATCGCCCGTCTTTATCGGTTGAAAAATTTCGTTTCTATGCAGCATACCGCTAAACGTGTTGTTGATGATCATTACCCAGCCAAGCGGTGTTTCGCGGAAAGCCAACAATTCAACTTCCTGTTTTTCCTGTAGTTCGCCTTCGGCCGCCTCAGATAATTTTTTCTCAAATTTTTCTGTGGCTGCAACCCGTCCGGTTTGTTCGTCGAGATAAAGTTTAACGAGGTAATGTGCACCGGTACGCATTACAGATAACTGCTGGCTTTTTGGAATAAAGAGGTCTTTCATTAGTCCCCAGTCGAGGAAGGCGCCCTGATGCGTGGTGCTGACTGCTTTCAGCAGGGCAATTTCGCCTAATTGGGCTTTCGGTTGCTGTGTAGTGGCAATGAGTCGGTTTTCCGAATCGTGGTAGATAAAAACGTTCAGTGAGTCGCCGGGTTTTGCGTTATGAGGTACAAAGCGTTTTGGTAGCAGGATGCCTTTGTCGCCATCATCGAGATAAACACCCGCAGTTACTTTACGAGCAATAGGGAGTTGATAAAATTTGCCGGGAATTATTTCCATCATCAATTATTGTAGCGTTTCTTTCAGCCATCCAAAAAATTCGCGCTGCCATACAAGTCCGTTTTGCGGTTTCAGCACCCAATGGTTTTCGTCGGGCAAATACAAGAGTTTACTCTTAATGCCTTTTAGCTGTACAGCCTGAAAGGCCTGAAGCCCCTGCTCAATCGGAACCCGGTAGTCTTTCCCTCCCTGAATAATAAGTATGGGTGTATTCCAGTTCTGAACAAAATTGCTCGGACTTTGGCTAAACGACTTTTGCGCAACACTGTTTTCTGACTCCCAGTATGGGCCGCCAAATTCCCAATTGATGAAGAACAATTCTTCGGTAGTTCCATACATACTTCTAAAGTCGAAAACACCATCGTGAGCGATAAAAGATTTAAACCGGTTGTTATGAATTCCCGCCAGATAAAAGGCACTGTAACCTCCAAAACTCGCACCCACGCAGGCTAAGCGGCCGTTATCCACAAAAGATTCTTTGCTCATTTCATCAATCGCAACCAGATAATCGTCCATCACTTTTCCACCCCAGTCATGACTGATTTCTTCGTTCCACTCGGTGCCATGGCCGGGCATCCCGCGCCGGTTTGGCGCCACTACAATGTATCCTTGTGCGGCCATTAGCTGAAAGTTCCACCGGAAAGAATAAAACTGGGTAAGGGCCGACTGTGGGCCGCCCTGGCAGTATAGAAGCGTAGGATATTTTTTTGATTTATCGAAATTGGGCGGATACACCACCCACATCAGCATATCTTTTCCGTCTTTGGTTTTTACAATGCGTCTTTCGGTTGTTGATGGCGTTATGCCCGCATAATTTTCACGGTTGGAAAAACTAAGTTGCTGCATTGCCCCTGACTTCTTCTCTACGCTGAAAATTTCCGCCGCATGGTTCATATCGGTTCGGGTAACATAAATTTTTCCGCCGTGGTCGCCCGTTATTGAGCTGACATCAAAATCGCCTTTGGTAATCTGGCGGATAAAAGGAATTTTCTTTGTGAGGCCGGTATATTCCACTTCAAATAACTGAACGGTACCATTACTGGCGGCGGTAAAAAAAATAGACTTCCCGTCTTCGGCCCATTTAAAACTCGTTACATGAATTTGATTGTTGAAGCCGGTGAGGTTTACCTTAACGCCGTCCTTCATGGTGATGATGTCTTGTTTATCTGCTTCATAACCATCGCGTCTCATCTGCAGCCAGGCAAGTACGCCGTCCTTGCTAAATGCCGGATTCAGATCGTAGCCTTTATTTTCTTCCGTTAAATTTCTTGTTGATTTTGATGCTATGTTGTAAGCATACAAATCCGTATTAGTGCTCAGTGCGTATTCGGTGCCATACTTCTTCTTGGCAACATAAATAATTTCTTTCCCGTCGGGCGACCAAATATAATCTTCATTGCCGCCAAAGGGCTTTGTAGGCGAATCGTATGGCTCACCCGCCATAATATCTACGGCATTGTCTGCATCGTTCACCGGTGCAAAAAAAACGTGGTTAAACTTCCCGTCTTCCCATTCATCCCAGTGCCGGTACATCAGCGTGGTGTAAATCTGTGCTGTGGACTTTTTTAAGTCAGGATAAAAATCTTCTCCCGACACCTTCTTCACTTTCACTTCGCGGTTGTTGAGCACATATTTTCCGTCGGGTGAAATCTTCGTATTCAATTGTAAAGAATCGGGCTTTTTAATTTCAACTGCGCTGCCTCCGGCAAGCGGCATCATATAATATTTTCTGTTTATTTTATTCGCTTCCATATCCGGCGTTGCCACACTGTAGAGGATGTGATTCTTGTCTTTTGAAAAGTCGATGGCACTCACGCGGTTCAGCTTCCATAACAACTCCGGAGTGAACGATGTTTGGGCAAGCAGGTAGAGTGGAAAACAGGCGAGCAACAGCGTTACAAAATGTTTCATACAGTTGATTTTGAGGTCGGGCAATTTAACGCTTTCCACGCAACTGAATTGACAATATTGCAGGGCGGCAATCCGTTTTAAACGTTGTGTTAATTATAAAGCAGCGGTTTCCTGCCGATTAATCAGTTTGCTACTTTAGGATGGTGAAAGGTATATCTTTTGACGAGTAAACGATCTCATTAAACCTTAAAACAAATAAAATGAAATTTAAACAGGCTCTCTTGATTGTTGCCTTAAGCGCTGGAACGGCTGTTTTAAGCGTTTGGGGCTATAACAAAATTCAATCGAACCACTCATATGCTATGCAGCCAACGGGCAAGCTGCCGGTAAACTATGCAAACTTTTTCGATAAGAATTCTGCCCCTCCGTCTACGCTCGATTTTACTGCGGCTGCCACATCGGCTACACCGGCGGTGGTACATATTAAAACACGAACAAAGGCAAGACAAATTACCAACAACAACCGCAACAACCGGAGAAATCCTTTTTCAGATTTTTTTGGAGACGACGTATTTGATCAGTTTTTTAACGGCCCGCAAGTTCAGATGATTCCTGAGCAGCGCGCGAGCGGCAGTGGTGTCATCATCAGCGATGACGGCTACATTATTACCAACAACCACGTGGTTGAAAATGCCGATGAAGTGAATGTAACACTGGCGAATAAAAAAACCTATAAGGCTACCGTTATTGGGAGCGATCCTAACAGCGACCTTGCTGTGATAAAAATTGAAGGCAGCCAGTTTCCTTATCTCGTTTATGGTAACAGCGATGAGGTGCGCCTCGGACAGTGGGTGCTTGCCATCGGGTATCCTCTTAATCTCGATGTTACGGTAACTGCCGGAATTGTGAGTGCAAAGGCGCGGGCTATCGGCATTAACCGCGGCAACTCGCCTATCGAGTCCTTTATACAAACTGATGCGGCAGTAAACCAGGGTAACAGTGGCGGCGCCTTAATTAACACCAGTGGCGAACTGATCGGAATCAACTCGGCAATTGCATCTCCAACAGGTTCCTATGCGGGGTACAGCTATGCGATTCCGGTAAACATTGTAAAGAAGATTATTAATGATCTGGTGAAGTTCGGAGCCGTTCAGCGTGCGTATATCGGTATTTCTTATCCGATGGAAAACCTTACGCCCGAGCAAAAAGCACAGAATAATATTCCTGATTATTTTAACGGCGTTTATGTGAGCGATGTGGCAGAAGACGGAGCTGCAAAAGCTGCCGGACTTAAAAAAGGTGATATCGTTATTAAGATCAACAACGTTACTATTAACAGCGGTCCGGAACTGCAAGATCAGGTAGCCCGTTATAAACCCGGCGATAAAATTTCGGTTACCTATCTGCGCAACGGAAAGGAAAATACCGCTTCTGTTACCCTGAAAAATAAATCGGGTACTTACAGTGTTGTAAAAGCAGAAACCGTTCTCGACAAAATTGGCGGTGAGCTCGTAAATGTAGACGCAGCAACAGCCAAGCGTAACGACATCAGCGGTGGTGTGCTGGTTAAAAAGATTGGCGACGGCAAGCTGAAAAATACCCGCATACAGGAAGGCTTTATCATTACCAGCGTAAACGGCGTAGAAATTAAGAACCTGGACGATTTTAAAGCAGCGCTTTCCAAATTTTCGGGCACCGTTCGTATAGAAGGCATTTATCCCGGATACGAAGGACAGTACGGATATCCGCTAAACTTAGCCGAATAAAAGATGGTCACATCATTCAACCGCCTTCGGGCGGTTTTTTTTTGGCGGTGCTGCGAAAAAAAGGCCGGTGCTTTAAACTTAAGCACAAATCGCTACAGCCGGTTTGAATTGGCAATAAAATTGAGCCATGAAAGACTTTGCTAACGAAAACATCCACTATGCAACAAGCACCAAACAAAAGCAACGCCACCAGAGGTTTCGCATCTATGGACCCTGCAAAGCAAAAATTGATTGCCAGTGCGGGCGGAAAAGCAGCTGCAAAGGGCAATACAGCCAATCGTGGTTTTGCCAGTATGAACAAGGAGAAGCAGCGCCTCATTGCAAGCAAAGGCGGTCAGGCATCGCACGGACGCAATCGAAAATCCGGCATCACAACCCCGGATAGTCAGTTTACAAACACCACAAGCCAACCGATGTAACCATACAGCCATCAACCTGATTAATCAATTTCCCTCAGTGCCGCTTATTGCGGCATTTGTTTATTCCTTCCATCCATTTTAAACAGTTGTACATTAGCGGCAGCTTACTGCAATGCTGTTAAATGGAGTTTCAAAAATCATTATTTCAAAGTCTGCTTTGGCGGGGTCTTCTATTTGTTGTTGTACTCATCTTAAATGTTTTTCTATCGCGCCAACTCGGAGCCGCCGCAGCCGGCGAGGTATTTTATTACTCCACTATTTATGCCCTGATTGTATTGGTTGCAGGGGTTTGTCTTGAAACCGGGCTCGGATATTTTCTTTCTGCTGCACCGCATTATGCGCGCTCGTTCGCCATCGTTGCTTTTCTCTATACCTGCGCGGTTTCGGCTATATTGTACTTGCTCGCTACTGCAATTCCCTTCAGCCTGCCCACCTCCGTCTTTAGCAGAAATCAGATTCTCTTTTTCGGATTCATGTACGTGTCGGGCATCATGCTGTCGAACCTCTTCACCGCTCTGTTTCATGCGCGCCAAAATTTTTTTCTCGCCAACTTTTTACTTGCTGCCACCAACGGGGTTTTAGTGGTTTTGTTATTGAGCTTTTCGAAAGACATATCGGCGGTTTTAAATATCTATTTTATATTTTTTCTGCTTCAGGGCTTAGTGTTGTTTGCGGCATTTTATCTGAAGTATGGAAGCCGGTACAGACAGCTAAAGCCGGCGGCTGACGTTTACAGAAAAGTTTTTCGTTATTCCGCTGCCGCCTTACTCGGCAACATCATTTTCTTTCTTGTTTATAGAATAGACTACTATTTTGTTGAACGATATGTTACGGATAAAGATGGCCTTGGGAATTACATACAAGCATCGAAACTCGGACAGCTGCTGCTGATTGTACCGAATATTTTGGCAACCGCCATTTTCCCGCAAACGGCAAGCGGGAAATCGAGAAGTGAAATCAACGAATCGCTTCAGATAATTTCGCGCCTGTTGATGCAGGTATATGTGGTTTTGTTGATCGTTTTTGTTCTGCTTGGTAAAACAATCTTTACTGCTGTTTTCGGGCCCACTTTCAATACAATGCATATTGCTTTTGCGATACTGTTGCCGGGCATTTTTGCGCTTTCGGTGCTCACCGTTTTATCGAGCTATTTTGCCGGCAAGGGCAGACTAAAAATCAACATCACCGGCGCGGCAATTGCGCTGACATTTGTGGTGGCGCTCGATTTGGTGCTCATTCCGCGATATGGCATTGAAGGCGCCGCGATTGCGAGCACACTTGGCTATGGAGTGAATCTGTTATATTCGCTCGTTATGTTTTACAAGGACTACCGCACCAATCTGACGGCATTTTTTACGATCCGGAAATCGGATTATGTGTGGCTGCTTCAGCTCATCGGTTATCTTCCAAAAAAACAATCATGAGAGCACTTTGGCTTGCGTCGTGGTATCCTGATAAACTGGATCGCTATAACGGTGATTTCATTCAACGGCATGCCATTGCAGCGTCGGAGTTTTGTTCAATCGACGTTTTTCATATCCATCCCGATACTGAAAACCGGTTAAAGAAGATGGAAATTTCTGCCACACAAACGAATCAGCATCTAACCGAAACCATTGTTTTGCTTCCGTTCAAAAACGGAATGTTTGCGCCCTTTTACAATCAGTACAATTATTTCGAGCAGTACAAAGCTTTGCTGAATCATTATATCGAACAGAATGGAAAACCGGATATTGTTCACGTGCACGTGCCGGTGAAAGCAGGGCTTCTTGCGTTATACTTAAAAAGAAGGTATAAACTTCCGTTTGTTGTAACCGAGCATTGGGGCATTTACAATCATGTTGCGCCCAATCATTTTAACACACGACATCTATGGTTTAAAAGGTTGACGCGACGAATACTTCAACAAGCCTCTGCATTTTTTCCGGTCAGCGCCGATCTCGGCAAGGCCGTTAATGCAATGGTTTGCCCAACGCCTTTCATCGTAATTAGAAATGCAGTGAACACCACGCATTTTTATTATTCTGAAGATTTGAAACAACAGGATGAAACATTCCGTTTTCTTCATGCATCCACCCTCGAAGACGGAAAGAATGTGGAAGGAATTCTTCGTGCATTTTCCAAACTGAATCAGGAAAATCCATCTACACAGCTCGTGTTGATTGGCGGCAGCCGGCCGGATTTGCAAGAACAGTATGCGCCTTTACTGGAAAACGAAGCCATTATATTCGGAGGGGTGGTGAGCTATGAACTTGTAGCAGATTACATGCGACAGGCCGATGCTTTTGTACTGTTTAGCCGCCACGAGAACATGCCTTGTGTTATTCAGGAATCGCTTTGCTGCGGGCTGCCGGTGATTTCTACCAACGTTGGAGGTATTCCTGAAGTCATCGACAGCACCAATGGAATTTTGATTGACCAGGATGAAGCGGAATTGTTTGCGGCCATGAAAAGAATGATTACATCAGGCACATCTTACAATAAAGCGGCCATTGCCGCCGCTGCAAAAGAAGCTTTTTCTTATGCTGCCATAGGCCGTGAAATTGTGAATGGCTACACTGAAGTTTTAGCAAATTTTCAGGCATAGATTTTTATATCTTCCGATATAAAATATCTGGCTTATGAATAACCTTTCCGACATTTGGTTTGCAACCGGGTACATCGATTTTGAGTTGAAGAAATATACGCTGCTCGCATACCTTCAGCAGGTAAACAAGTACTTCAGCGAATCCAGGCTCTATCCCCAGCTTGGCGATTTGGTTTTTCATTACAACAATTTGGTGTTGTTTAAAAAGAACAAAACATTTTTACAAAACAACTTCCCAAAGCAGCTAACCGGCGTTGATCTTCAGCGGGTGCAATTGATTTATCAGCAGATGATAGAAGATGATGAATTAATGAAGGAATTAGAATCGATTATTGATTATGCCTCTGTAAAGTTTGAACAAGCTATTGGCAGCGGCAGTGAGATTTACGACTTCGTTGAAGAAAACCTGTCCATAGAACCGATTGGCATTCTTGCGCTCGATAATAAGGAAGGATATCTGTTTGTAAAAAACGGCGACAAGAATGAAACGAAAGTGTATGAATACCGTTTAAGCATATTCGAAAATCAGAACGAGCAGTACCGCGCCATCAGAACAGCGTTTGTTGATGCCTGGCCCGACAAGATTTACAACACCTATCAAAACATTAAAAAGTCGTTGATTCAATCGCGGCCATCGCTTCCGCAGCCTGCAACCTATGCGCTTCAGTCGGCAATACCGTTCCCTTTTAGTGAAACGTTTTTTCCGGTTGCAAAAAGGCGCTTCGTCAGATACTTAACGGAGCTCGGCTGACGGAGTTGCGGACGTAAAGTAGCGCTCGCTGGACCGAAAGGTAACGGACGAGAAAAACGCTCTGGCCACGGTTGCGCGCAATTTCGATGGCGCACTGCTGTGTGCCAGCACTACAGCCTCGTCGTCGAAAAAGAACACCTTCATTTCCGCCCGCCTGTCATCGTTTGTAATGCCTTTGGCTGTTACTACCTGAATGCCGGCAGCACCTACTTCGTTCGCACTCAACACCACCTCAATTTTTCCCTTGCGTGCAATTCTTTCAACGAACTCTCGTCTTTGCCGGTCAGAAAACGTTTGCACGGCATTGGGAAGAAGTTTCGCATCGCGATAGGCAACCGTAAACACGGTAAACTTTCCTGCTTCATCATCTTGTAGCTGAAAACTGTTGCCGGTGAATGAGCCCGGAACATCGCCGGGAAGCGAAACGGTCATCTCATCATGAATGTTTATACTCTTCCATCCGGTTTGGGAAAAACCAATCAACGGAAAAATCAGCAGGATAAATAATATCGGTTTCATAGGAGTAGATTTTCTTCATCAGGTCAAAAGTCAATCCAAGTTTCCGCTGAGATGCGCCTGCCGCAAGGGCTTCAGACATCCATTAAAATAAGGCACGGATTTTTATACATACTGAAAAAAACTTTATGGACAACAATAAACAACAAAAAAGCAGTCAGCATCAGTCGACCGACCCGATGGAGAGTGCAGGCGATGTAAAACGCTCAAAAGATGAGAACATAGACAAAGATTTTCCGGGCTATCCCCATTATCCTGCCTCGGAAGACATTATGAATCCAAAAAACAACACAGGCAGGGTAACGGGTGAACTGGATGAAGAATCGAAGCGCGATTTGAATAAGATGCAACTCGACAATCCTTCCGACAAATCCAACCCATACACAGCAGAAGAAAAAGAAGACCTTGGGCTGAAAGACGGCACGGAGGCGGATTTGACAGAAGACGATAAAGTGGGGCTGGAAGCGATTGACGATGAGATGGGCGATAACAATTCATCGGAAGTAAATGAAGAAGGTTTCGAGCGAACCGATGAAATCACCACCAAGGATTTAGAGGACCCCGATGCCGGTGTTGACAAAGCGCTCGACCGAACCGGCGACGATCTGGATATTCCTTACCGCGACGACGATACCACCACCGAGGCGCTGGGACAAGGCGATGAAGAAAACGACTATTACAGCTTAGGCGGCGACTCGAAAGATCAAGTTGAAGAAGGCCGCGAATAACGGTTGAATCCATATTAACAACAAACTTTCATTGGCCGCTATATTTTTGCATTGTATGAGCAATCACAGGCAGAAAAGCGGTGCAACCCAAACGAAAACGTTTCAGTCGACGCTCAAACGGCTGAACGTTTCCAAAACGCTGAAAGTGTTGCCGCAACTGCATGATGAAGCTTTTGAAAAAGTTGATTGTCTGAGTTGTGCAGCCTGCTGTAAAAACTATTCACCACGGTTTAAGACCACCGACATCAAAAGAATCAGCAAGGTTTTGAAGCTGAAGGAATCCGTTTTTATCGACACCTATCTCACGCTTGACGCAGAGGGCGATTACGTTACAAAATCGCAGCCCTGCCCTTTTTTAGGGACTGACAACTATTGTTCTGTCTATGACCACCGGCCATCAGACTGCGCCAGATTTCCGTATACCTCAGAAGATGTGCTACTGAAACGACAGCATCTTACACTAAAAAACAGTGAGTTTTGCCCTGCGGTAGTTCATGTTTTGGAACAGCTTTCCCTGTTGAAATAATGCCGGTTTAGGGCGCGATTTACTTTATATTTGGAATCATTAACTGCCGCTGTGAGGATTGCATTTGTCTTTCTTA
Source organism: Chitinophagaceae bacterium (assembly GCA_039811185.1). Classification (GTDB taxonomy): domain Bacteria; phylum Bacteroidota; class Bacteroidia; order Chitinophagales; family Chitinophagaceae; genus JAEZDR01. The sequence goes on from JBDHYF010000004.1 coordinate 83,390, forward strand.
TTTTTTTTATTGCCTGCCGACGCCCCGCTACAACCACTGAGGGCATGCCTCATACCGATGGCAAAATCGAACAGATGATTCAACGGCTCAAAGAAAGCAAACTGCTTCCCATCGACACGCTTCGGGCATTTTATGATTCGGTGCAGGTATATGCGCCTGCTGACTCGCTATCGATCAGCCGAAAAGCTTTCATCGAAGGCACCTATTTTTCACGGAACGGCAACTATCATCTTTCCAAAGCGGCTCATCAAAACGCTATCCGTTACGCCTTGAGCAACGACAGCCTTACCGCAGCTATTCACTCCCAACTGGGAATGGTTCACAGGCAACTCGGTGACTATACCGACGCCATTTTTCACTTTCAAAAATCCATTAGCATCGGCGAAAGCCTACACGACACGCTTTTGGTTGCAGGAAATTACGCTTCCATTGCACAGCTTGACTTTGAAAAAGACAACATTGAAAGGAGCCGCCAAAACATTGAAAAGGTATTTGATTTACTTGGAAAATACCGTTTTACCAAACCCAACTTAGTTGCATTGCACACCCTCACAAACATTGAAGGGTCAACGGGTAACTACCATAAAGCAATGGAACTGGACGCAAAGGCAATTGCATTGTGCAAAGAAAACAACTCGCCCGAAAACATGGTTCCTTTTCAGGATAATCTGGCCCGTTGCTATATGCAATATCTGCACGACTATCGAATGGCGAAACACTATTTTTTAAAGAATCTCGAAATCGATAAAAAATTAAACAACCCTTCATGGATTGCCGACACTTACATTAACCTGGCGGAGTTGAGTGCATACGAAAAGCGGTTCGACAGTGCGCAGTATTATTTAAACGAAGCGAAAAAAATATTCGACGAAACACAACAACTGAACAATCAGCTCAAATACTACCAGGCGGTTGAAAATGTTTTTAAAATGGCAAACCATCTGCCGAAAATGTATGACGCAAAAACCAACTACATCAATCTATACAAAAAGTATATCAACGAAAAAAATGAGCAGCTGTTCCAAGCTTACAATGTGCTTTTTGAAACGGCTGATAAAGAGAAAAAGCTGTCGGAAACGAGGTTATTGCTTGCCGAAGAGCAGCTCGAATCGAAACGGAAAACCTTCGGGCTTATCGTACTTGTGTTTATTATTTTAGCAGGATCTGTCATATTCAGAACTTACAGACAGAATGCCCGCCTGCGCGATGAAAAACATGCCTATGAGAAGCAGTTAACAGAAGAACAGGCCAAGTTGAAAATACAACATCAGCGGATGGAAATTTCGCAGGACCTACATGACAACATGGGTGCGCAACTGAGTTTCATCTCTTCTATACTAAACGATGCCGCCGGATGTGAAGACGAATTGCAACGGCAGACAAAAATTTCAAAAGCAGCTGCACTTACAGGAAACGCCGTTACGGAGCTTAGGAATACGCTTTGGGTACTTCAATCGGCAGCGCCCGACGTGGAAGGGTTAAAAGAAAAGATGCTCAATTTTATGCACCGCGCCGCCGAAGCGAAAGAGCAGATCGAGTTCGAATTTGATCATATTATCTTGCACAACGCCTCGCTCGATTCGAAAACCGCCCTTCATCTTTTTCGCATCTTTCAGGAAATCATCAACAACGCCGTCAAATATTCCAAAGCTTCTCGGATAACGACGCAACTAACATCGGAGCGCGACCAAATCATTCTTTTAGTGAAGGATAATGGCATTGGATTCGACATACAGAAAATGGAAGGCAGTTCGTACGGCATGAGCAACATCAGGTTGAGGGCCGCTGAAATTGGCGACCTTGAACTGGAGTCTTCGCCGGATGGAACGATGTATCTAATTAAAATACCGATGCATGATAAAAGTTGCAATCGTTGATGACAACGACCAAGTGATGAGCATGATAAAAGACAAGCTGAGCGGATACAACGACATCAGCCTAACGCTGTTTGCAGAGAATGGCCGACAGTTGTTAGAACAGCTAAAATACGGCTGCACGCCGGATTTGATACTGCTTGATATTGAAATGCCTGAGCTGAATGGCATTGAAACAACGACCATTTTACGTCAGCAATACCCTGAAATAAAAATCGTGATGCACACTTTGCATGATGATGACCAGTACATTTTCGAAGCCTTTAAAAATGGAGCCCACAGCTTCATTTTAAAAGATACAACGGCGGAAAAACTGTATGAAGCCATTGCAGATACGATGAAGGGAGGAGCGGCTATGTCGCCTGCGGTGGCGGTAAAAACCATTCAGTTTTTTCGCATGAAAGTCATCCCCGGCAATGCAGCCGGCGATTCTCTTTCGCCCAGAGAATCTGAAATTTTACAGCAGATAGCGAAAGGCAGAACCAACAAAAGAATTGCTGACGAACTCTTCATTTCTCCGTTTACGGTAAAGCGCCACGTAGAAAATATATATACCAAGCTCAGGGCGGAAAACCGTGTCCAGTTAATCCAACGTGCCAGAGAAGATGGCCTCATCTAAAATGGGCCGTTCAGCCCATTGTTTCACCCGGCCTGCTGCTTCAACTTTGAGGGTAGTAAAAATTCATCATTTTTTAAAACCTTCTTATGTTTCGTAAAATACTTTTATCAACTGCTATCATCATTGCCGCCTCTCTCGTTTTACCCTCTTGCAAAAAAGACAGCAACAACGGCGGGTCCGGTGGCAGCGGCGGATTTACCTACAAAGAAAATAACGGACCTGAAATGCAAATGCAGGTTGTAGAAGCACGTACGCAGTACAATACCATCATGGCAACAACCACATCGGCAGACCCGGGAATCGAAATTAACCTGACCTCATTAAATGCAGGCGATTACACAATCGGCGGCACAAACGGGGTTTATTATTTAAAAGGCGGCGGAATGTGGAGTGCATCCGGAGGTACGGTTAAAATTACTTCAAACGCAAACGGTAAGCTTAGCGGCACCTTTGTTTCGCAAGGAAGCGGAATTGCCGGCATCACTTCGTTAAGCGGATCGTTCACCGACATCGAGATTAAATAGACTTCACCGTTTTTCCTTCTCAGATTTTCTAGTTTTTTTTCGAAAGCTTCGTTCGTCCGAAGCTTTCTTTTTTTGGGTTCGGTCATTTTGTTTTTTACTATTCTTGTAAAAACGAAATCATGTTTAGATCTCAAACGGAAGTTCGGGTGCGGTATGCTGAAACTGACCAGATGGGCGTTGTGTATTACGGAAACTACGCGCAGTATTTTGAGGTGGGCCGTGTGGAAAGTATTCGCCAATTGGGTTTTACTTACAAAGCCATTGAGGAGTTAGGGATAATTATGCCCGTGGTGGAACTAAGCTGCAAATACATTCGCCCGGCGAAATATGACGACCTGCTTACCATACACACCATAGTTCCTGAACTTCCGCCACAACATCGTATTACTTTTCTGCAAGAAGTGTATAACGAAAAACAGAAGCTGCTTTGCGCAGGGAAAGTAGTGCTGTACTTTATAGAAACCGCCACAGGCAATAAAACTGTTATGCCTCCGGCACTCGCGGAAAAGCTACTGCCTTTCTTTTCCTAAACCCGAGGTTAAAGCTTGTTCAGTTTTTTCAAGCACTTCATCATGTCAATTCCTTTTCCGAGCACGCCTTTAAACAAATCACCTTTTGTTTTAATACGTTCTAACACGTTGTGAATAGTGAAGGCGTCCAGCCTTAGCTCATGATTCACCTCTTTCCACTCGAGTGGTGTTGAAACAGTGGCGCCTGCCTTTGGACGCAAACTGTATACGCTGGCTATTGTTTGTCCGGGATTATTTTGCAGGTAATCCAGATAAATGCGGTGGCTGCCGCGCTTTTTTATATTTCTTTCCAGTGTGGTGAAATCAGGAACGAGCTGTTGAGCGTAGCTGCATACAATATGTGCAAACTCTTTCACTTGGTCGTAGGTGTATTTTGCAGCGGTGGGCACATAAATATGCAGCCCTGTGGCGCCGGAAGTTTTTATGTACGACGTAGCGCCGATTTTGTCCAGCACCTCTTTCACGGCAAGTGCAGCATCCACAATCTGCGGCAGTGTATTTTCTTCAGACGGATCGATATCGAGGATGAAATAATCCGGGTGATCGGGATGTTGAGTGGTGGAATGCCATGGGTTCATTTCTATACATCCCAAATTTGCGAGATACAACAAAGTGGCTTTGTTGTTACAAACGATGTAGTTGATTGTTTTGTTTCCGGACGATGACACCTCAAAGGTATCTGCATATTCCGGCGCTTCGTCGCCCGCATCTTTGTGGTAAAAACTTTGGCCGTTAATGCCATTCGGACTGCGCTTTAACGACTCGGGCCGGTTTTTTAAATACGGCAAAATAAACTTAGAAACGGCATCATAATATTCGGCCACCTGCAACTTCGTAATACCGGATTCAGGAAAATAGATTTTGTCCTTATTGGTAATAACGATGTTATGCTCACCGGCTTTCAGAACCGCATCTCTCCCACGTTTAATTAACGGTTTATCGGCTCCTTCTTTTTTATTACGCTGAAATTTCTTATCAGGCTCGCCGCCCTCTCTTAGCTGATTTTGCATCGTAACATCCTCTGGCTCTTTATCTTCCCGAAGATGCAGAAACACGGGATGACGAAACTTGCCGTCTTTCGTTATCTCAGTAAACTTTACCTCGCAAACGAGTTGCGGTTTCACCCATGTTACGGGCGTATTGGTTTTTACTTTTCCCTTGAAAGGGGATGTTTTTGTAGTGATGGGTTTTAGTATTTCATACACTTCCTTCAACTTAGCCTCATCAAACCCCGTTCCTGTATGGCCTGCATACACAAGCTGATTTCCTCTCCTCACCGCTAACACAAGTGCACCCAAATACTTACGGCTCCCTGTGGGTTCGGTAAAGCCGGCGATGATGGCCTCTTCCGTTACTGTATGTTTAATTTTCAGCCAATCTGCCGTCCGCTTGCCCGGATAGTACAAACTGTTAGCCCGCTTCGCCATTACGCCTTCCATCTTCCGCTCCTCTATGGCTTTAAAAAAAGCAGTTCCATAAGTTTCAATATGGTCCGAGAACTTAATGATGTCGCCCATTTTTAAAAGCTTTTTCAACAGTTCTTTTCGGTCTGTGAGCGGCCAGCCCGTTATATCTTCTCCATTATGATACAGGATATCGAAAACGTTGTAAACAATCGGATAGTTCTGGTAGTCGCTATAATGTTGCAGCTTTTGGAAATCGGGAAGCCCTTCTTCGTTCAACACCGTAACCTCGCCATCAACCACTGCGTTTATATTCAGCTTTTTTAATGCATGTATCACAGCAGGGTATTTTTCATTAAACACCAAGCCGTTGCGCGAATACAGCTTTACCTCTTTCTTATCCAGTTCCGCAATAGCGCGATAGCCATCCCATTTAATTTCAAAAATCCAGTCTTCATCATCAAACGCCTGCTCGCCGGTCTGTGCGAGCATGGCAGGAATAAAATGCTCCATCTTTTTTTCCGGAACATCGGCCGACGTGCTCTCCTTCTCCTTTTCAGGCTTCGCGATTTTTTTTTTGACAGGCTTGCCGTTTTCTTTCAGCCATTTGTTGATGGGCGAATTCTTCGGCGTGTCGGCCTCGCTGTCGTAAGCTTCGTCAACAGCAAAGGCATCGCGATGCTTTATCAGCAGCCATGAGTTTTCCTCCGCTTTTTTCAACCTCACCAGCGCAAACTCACCCTTCAGCTTTTTTCCAAACATCTTAAACTTCAGGTTGCCGGCGGCAAGCCCTGCTTTCAGTTTTTTCACTGCGCTGTCGTAATCCGATTCATCCATGTCCGAATAATAACCTTCATCCCATATCTCCACAATTCCGGCTCCGTAATTGCCTTCCGGAATCACTCCGCTGAAGTCTTTATAATCGTAGGGATGGTCTTCAACCATCATTGCCAGCCGTTTGTCCGACGGATTCAACGACGGCCCTTTCGGTACCGCCCAGCTCTTCAATACACCATCCATCTCCAGCCTGAAATCGTAGTGCAAATGCGATGCTTTATGCCGCTGCACTACAAACACAAGCCGCTTGTCGGTTTGCTTTTTCAGCCTGCCTTTTGGCTCCGATGTATCTTTGAAATTCCTTTTCTTATCGTACAGTTTCAGGCTCATGACGCTTTTTTCTTTTTCGTGTTCATAGTACTGATGCTTGCTTTTAACTGCTCCATCAAATCATCCGTACTCTTGTGAATCACCTTCATGTGCTGCGGTTTTACTTTCTTACCTTTCGACTTCGCTTTTATCACCTCCATCAGTTGTTCGGTATAGTTGTCTTTGTATTCTTTAATATCAAATTTCCCGGTTAGCTGGTCTACCAATGCGGTTGCCATCTTCAGCTCGGCAGGTTTTATACCCGCATCTTTCGGAAGTTTCAGATCGTCGGCATCGCGGATTTCTTCAGCGAAACGGATACGGTTTAACTGAATTACTTTGTCGGTAGAACGTATGACTGCAAGATGTTCTTTCGTGCGCATTACAAAGGTTGCAATTCCCGCCTTGCCCGCTTTATGAAGGGCCTCGCGCAGCAATGCATAGGGCTTTTCGCCCCCTTTTGCAGGCTCGAGATAATAAGGCATTTCATAATAGATGGGATCAATCTCCGCTTCGTCAACAAACTCTACTATCTCTATTAGTTGCGATTTTTTGGCGTTTGCCGCTTCAAAGTCCTTTTCGTCTAACACCACATAATCCGCTCCCATTTTATAGCCCTTAACAATATCGCTGTAGTTCACCTCTTGTCCGGTGCTGGCATTCACCCGCTTGTATTTGATGTTGGCGTGGTCTTTTTTATCGAGCATATCCAGACTAAGTTCACTGGCTTGTGTGGCCGAATACAGCTTCACGGGTATGTTAACAAGCCCAAATCCGATTGCCCCTGTCCATAATGGTCGCATAAGAAAGATTTTATTATGGGTATGAAAATTCTATGCCCTTTTGATTGTTCGCCGGGATTCAGGCTTTTTCCAAAATTTGCATCAACAGCTTTTCTTCCGGCTTTAAATCGTATTGAGAAGTGGATACAATAGCATCGAACGACGCAAAATAATGTTCCAGATCATTGGCTTCGTACAAATCCAGAATCAGCGGATGCACATAATATTTCTTGCTCACGGCACGCGTGTTGCCCAACTGCGCAGCTACAAAATCCAGCACCTCAACAATCTTTCTTTTTGCTTCCGTTTTCGATTCGCAACAGCCTGCTTCGCCCAGACGCATCAAAGCGCAAACCGTTCCGCTCCATGTTCTGAAGTCTTTTGCAGTAAAGTTGCCGCCGCTGATTTCTTTAATGTAATCGTTCACTAAACCCGAATCAACCGAATGTCGGTTACCCTCTTTATCCAGATATTGAAACAATTCTTTTCCGGGAATCTCGCGGCACTTTTTAATGATGTTGGCCAGCTTACGACTTTTAATTTCTATGTTGTGATACACACCCTTCTTCCCTTTGAACGAAAAAGAAATCTTCGCTCCGTCAATATCTACATGCTTATTTTTTAGCGTCGTTAGTCCAAACGAGCCATAAAGTTTTTCATAGCTGCTGTTGCCGATACGGATGGTAGTGGTTTCGAGCAAACTCACCACAAGCGCAAGTATTTTATTCTGATTTAGCTCCTTCGCATCCAAATCTTCCTCAACCCTTTTTCGGATATCGGGCAAACGCTGACCAAAATCGAGCAGATGCGAAAACTTGGTTTGATTTCGAAGTTTCACCCAATCGTTATGATAACGGTATTGTTTTCGCCCGGCGGCATCTTTGCCGGTAGCCTGCAAATGGCCGTTCGGGTGTTTGCATATCCAAACATCCGTCCACGCCGGAGGCAACACTAAACTTTTTATGCGGGCAAGCGTTTCGCTATCGCTTATTTTCTTCCCGTTCAGGAGATAAAAAAATCCGCTTCCTTTTTTCATTCTTGATATCCCCTTTTCTTCATCGTTCACATAGCGAAGGTGAATCAGCTCAGCAGATTTTTCGGGATCGTAATGCAACTTGCTCAGTCGCTTTTTACTGATGTTCTCAATCAATTCCATCGTTCATCGTTGCATTAAAATCGTGCCTTTTCTGTTTATTGATTTAATTTGTTGCATGGCTACAGCATTTCCTCTTCTGCCTTTTGCAAACAGCACCAACATTTACGAAGTCAATCTGCGGCAATACACGCCCGAAGGCAGTTTAACCGCTTTTGAAAAACATCTTCCACGTTTAAAAGATATGGGCGTTCAATTATTGTGGTTTATGCCGCTTACGCCCATTAGCGAGCACAACCGCAAAGGCAGTTTGGGAAGCTATTATGCGGCAAAAAGCTTCAACCGCGTTTGTGAAAGCTATGGTACCGCGCACGACCTTCAACGGATTGTGCGGGCGGCACATCACCTTGGTATGAAGGTCATGATCGACTGGGTGGCAAATCATACCGGTTGCGATCATGAATGGACCATCAGCAATCCGGATTTTTACGAGCGGGATAAACACGGAAATTTCATGGAAAAGCACGGCTGGAGCGATGTGTACGATTTAAACTATCATAACCCCAATCTGCGGTTGGCAATGATCGATGCCATGCTGAGCTGGATAATGCGATACGACATCGACGGCTTTCGTTGCGATATGGCGCATCTCGTCCCCTTAGACTTCTGGATGGAAGCCCGCAGCGCCTGCGATGCCGTTAAGCCGTTGCTCTGGCTGGCCGAGTGCGAAGAAATAGCCTACCATCAGGCATTCGATCTCACCTACTCCTGGCAGTGGATGCACGCTACCGAAAAGGCTGTTAAGGGAGAAGGCGGATGGAGTGAAGCCCGCGCTGTGTTGAAACACTATCTCCACTACCCAAAGCGCTCGACAGCACTGCTGTTTACCAGTAATCACGATGAAAATTCGTGGAATGGAACGGAGTACGAAAAATACCAGTCACGGGCGCTGGCATTGGCAGCCATAAGCGTTTGCGCACCGGCGGTGCCACTCATTTATTCGGGACAGGAAATTCCAAACCATAAGCGGTTGCAGTTTTTTGAAAGAGACACGCTCAACTTCTCTCAAACGATTGCGCTGCATAGCTTTTACAAAACGCTGTTGGAGGCAAAGCAACAAAACGACTGCTTTCATATCAATGCGAGTGCGTTACTGCTGGATGCCGGTCGGGAAGACGTTTTTGCCTTCTTACAAATGGGCGTTTCGGAGAAAGCGATCACGATTTTTAATTTGGGGAAAGAGAGCCTAAACGTAAAACTCACCAATAAACTGCTGAAGGGTGCATACAGAAACATTTTCAGCGGGCAGGAACAACAAATAAACGACACGCTGGAGGCGGCGTTAGAGGAAGGAGAATTTCTTTTGCTGGTTGCTAAAAGGCAAACGTAAAAATGTACTGTTTGTACGCTTTCTTCCGTTGCTTCAATAAGTGTTTTTTAATAACGGCAATTTTGGAACTTCCGGTTTCATCGGAAGCCGATTTGAGTTGCCAAGGGCTTACATCCAGCTTTTTTGCCCAACGAATAACTTCATGAGGCTCGCTGAAACTGATGTGGGTATTGCTAAACATGCAATTTCCGCAGCCACTATTATGCCACAAAAGAGAAAACATTCATTTTTGGGCGTTGCCTGCGGCCGTGCTTTCCGCTATATCTTTTTTGCTTTGCAAAAAAGGATGCCGCTGCAATCACTAACGTGGGCATCCGTTTAATTATAACTTTCCGATAAAGAATGGCTTACAACGGCCCTTACTCTTTAGGGCTGCTCCAGCCGGTTCATTTTTCCCGATCCATTAATCTTGGAATTAATTTCAGGATCGCCCGCATAATTTACATTTCCCGATCCGTTGATGACCGACTTCAGCTTGTTTTCTGCATATAAATCTACCCGCCCGCTGCCGTTAATGACCACACTGGCCGTTTCCGACTTTAGCTTGGCAGCCATCACTTTTCCCGAGCCGTTGATTTTAATTTTCACCTCTTTTGTTTCGCCCGACAAATCCATGTTTGCCGATCCGGAAATCGTCGCCTTCACCACCGGCGCACGCAGGCGCAATGAAATGGCTGAGCTGCCAAGGCTTTCAACCTTCACTGCTCCGCTACCCCTCAGCTTACCGGAAGTGGTAACGCCGCCCGACCCTAAACAAGCCAGCTCTTCCAAATTGGGTAACAACACCTTCACAACAATGGGATTTTGACTTTCCAGCCTCACGCCCTTTTCCACCTTAACCACAAGCTTATTGTCTTCTACCTCGGTTTCAATATAAGAATGCAGATTTTCGTCTGCCGCTACCTCCACCATGCAGTCATCGCTGTACGAAAGCTCTACATCGATGTTGCCCTCCACAGCAATTTTCTCAAACTCACCAACCTCCCTCTCTGTTGTAACCATTCTGCCGTTGCCTGTTTCTGTTTTGCGAATAAACGCGTCGCACGAAAGGAGGCCGATCAAAGCAAGGATTATAATAAAGTGTTTCATAACGGTTTTTAAAGCATCGTACGTCCGGGATAAGCCTCCAGCGCTTTCTCGAGGCAATCCATGGCCCGGTTAATATCGCTTACATTTAATACATAGGCGAGGCGCACTTCTTGTTTTCCCAATCCTTTCGTTCCATAAAAGCCCGAAGCGGGCGCCATCATAACCGTTTGGTTTTTGTATTCGAACTGCTCCAATATCCACTGACAAAAATTGTCTGCATCATCCACCGGCAGCTTTGCCATTGCATAAAAAGCACCACCCGGGTTCGGACAAAAAACACCCGGAATCGCATTCAATCTTTTTACAATCGTATTCCGTCTCAATTCATATTCCGCCTTTACCTTATCAAAATAGTTATCCGGTAAATCAACTGCGGCCTCACCTGCAATCTGCGCAAACGACGGCGGACTTAAACGTGCTTGTGCAAACTTAATGGCGGCGTTTAATAATGTTTTGTTCTTTGTTACAAACGCACCGATTCTTCCACCACAGGCGCTATATCTTTTACTGATGGTATCCATCAGCACAACATGGTCTTCAATGCCGGTTAAGTGCATGGCGCTGATGTGCTCGCCCTCGTAACAAAACTCTCTGTACGCTTCGTCAGCAAAAAGATAAAGAGAATGTTTTTGAACAATGTTCTTCAGCGTTTCCATTTCGGCTCGGCTGTATAAATAGCCTGTTGGGTTGTTCGGATTGCACACCACAATGGCTTTTGTTCGGGGTGTAATAGCGTTTTCAAAATCTTCTATGGGCGGTAATGCATAGCCGTTCTCGATGGTTGAAGGAATGGGAACAACGGTTACGCCGGCCTGTACGGCAAAGCCATTATAGTTTGCATAAAAAGGCTCCGGAATAATGACTTCATCGCCGGGATTTAAACAAACAAGAAAGCCAAACAAAATGGCTTCCGAGCCACCCGTGGTTACAATAATTTCATTATGGTCAACTTCAATTCCTACTTTTTTGTAGTAGTCCGTCAGCTTGCGCCGATAGCTTTCGTTTCCCGCGCTATGGCTGTACTCGAGCACTTTGAAGTCCGACTTCCGCACGGCATCCAGCACCGGCTTCGGTGTGTCGATATCCGGCTGACCGATGTTTAAATGGTACACCGTAGTTCCTTTCTTCTTTGCGGCCTCGGCATAAGGCACCAGCTTTCTGATGGGAGAAGCGGGCATCACTTCTGCCCGTTCACTGATAGATAATTGTGACATAGCGCAAACCTAAATCAATTACTGAATATTGAAAACAGAACATTGGTTGATTAAAAGAAGGTGAAGACAAGTCTGTTCCGAAACTATAAACAGGAAAATAACATTCAATCACTCCTCTTCCTGCAAGTTGCTTTCAAGGTCTTTCAGAATCGCATTCACGTCTTCTCCGGTGGTGGTCAGCTTCGTCTTGCAAATTTTGATTAAAGCCGCCGCCCGCTTCACTTTTTCAGACAGGACATCAATTGAAATCCGGCCTTCTTCTATCTCCAAAACAATTGCTTTCAGCTCCTCAAAAGCTTCTGTATAAGTGATGCTACTCATGGGTTTGGTTTTTAATTTTCTGAACAACTGACTGCACGGCGCCATCCGCAAAAAAAGTTTCAATCACATCGCCGGCATTCAGCATGGAAGCATCTTTAACGGCTAATCCATTCCTCCGCGTTATGGAATATCCGCGCTTCAATACATTTAAAGGATTCAACAACTCAACGGCCTTTTCCAGCGCGCCGGTTTCGGATTGATGCTGCCACATCAGCCGTAACGAAGCATCTTTTAGCTGCGTCATCGTCTGAATGCGGTTGTCAGCAACTGCTTTCATTACAAACCGGCTGTTCCGAATTAGCGAATCGCCCTTCGCATCCACGTGAGCAGCCTGCGCATTCAGCAGCGATCGTGCAGCCGATTGAAAAAGCCGCAGTGTCGACGATAGAGCGTCGTGCTCCGCACTCATCAAAAAGTTTGCTTCCCGCACAATTTTCATCTCCGCCTCCGCTAATGGGAAAGCAAAGTTATGAAAGCGCTGTAGCAGCATTTCTGCAAGTTTGGTAGGCGTAATGGCGTTAGCATGTGCCACCATTTCCGCCACCGTTTCGTTTGTTGAATGGCCGATGCCTGTAAGGACTGGAATGGGAAAGCGGCAAATGGTTTCCGCCAACTGATAATGGTTGTAACACGACAATCCTACATCGCCACCGCCGCCGCGAATAATGACAACCGCATCAAAATGATTTTTTGCTTTTCTGATTCGGTTTAACTGATGAATGATGCTTGGTGCCGCCGCATCGCCCTGTAAAAGCGCGGGGAACAACATTTTAAAAAAGGCATACTTCCATTCATTCTTTTCAAGCACATTTAAAAAGTCGGCATATCCCTTACTTGTTTCCACCGAAATCACCGCAATGCGTTGCGGCAGTAGCGGAAGAGGCAATAACTTGTTCCATTCATAACAACCCGATTCGCGCAACTTTGCGATGGTTTCCTGCTTTTCGCGCTCAAGATCTCCGAGTGTATACGCCGGATCAATGTCGAGTATCCATAACGAAACGCCGTAAACCGGATCGAAGTTCAATTTCGCAGAAAAGAGAACTTTCACGCCTTCTTTTAACGGCTCTTTTAATACTCGTAAAAAGTTGCGGTTAATGCGGTTAAAATCGGCCTTCCACAAGTGCGAACGCATCTGTGCAACCACCTTCCCATCCTTTTTTTCAACCAGCTCGGGATAGCAATGCCCGGAGTGATGATAATGATTCAGCTTATTCATTTCTGCCATCACCCAGAACGATGTTGTATAGCGGCTTTCAAAAGTTTTTTTAATACTTTCAGCCACTTCCGCAAGTGAAAACACTTTCTTGCCATGAATTAACTCGGACATATCGGAAAGATAAATGATTCATTTCAGGAAATGGAACGACAGAGCGTTTTATACACGCTCATTTGATGAGAGGCAAATTTCTCAGGAAGGAAGTTAGAGAGTCTGCGACAACCCGCCGCTACAAGCGTTGCATGAAGGCGGGCGTCGGTTGCCAGAGCCGACATTGCACCGGCAATGGATGAAAAATTTGTTGGATTAACATATAAAGCCGCATCACCACCAACCTCAGGCAGCGAACTCGTGTTGGATGTAATAACCGGAATTCCTGAAGCAAATGCCTCGACGAGCGGAATGCCGAATCCTTCCAACAGTGATGGATAGAGCAGCGCAAAGGCACGCCGGTAAAAAAAAGGAACATCAGCAGCAGTTTGAAAAGAAGACGAATGTTTTGCCGCCTCTGTGTAGGAAATAAACTGAACGGCATCCTCCATACCTGATTTGCCGACATATGTCCTGACTTCATCCAAATAGTCGCCGCCTTCACCAATAACAACAAGCGGTATCTTTACTTCCTTCCTTATTTCGTGCATGGCTTTTACAATCTGCAACAAATTTTTTCTTTCTGTGATTGAACCCACGTACAACCAAAATTTTTCCGGCAACTGAAACTGCACCTCAATTTCCTTTTGGCGCGCGGCATCGCTCTGAGAAAAAAACAGGGGATGACAAGTTTGATAAACCACCTCAATTTTCGCATCCGCGACCGAATAACGCTGCCTCACATCCTCCTTCGTATAGGCACTGATAGCGATAACCTTATCCGCAGCAATGGCGGCGCTTCGGGCTTCGAAACAGTAATAATTCACTGCATCGCTGCCATACAACTGTGGATGGCTTTCGAAAAACAAATCGTGAATGGTAACTACCGATGGTGTTTGCAAACACGGAGGAAGCGCATGGTCGAGTCCATGAAAAATATCGAAATCATTTTCGGTAATCATTTGCGACAAAACGGGAGAATGCACCCATTCGAAAAACGGAATTTCTAAGCCGGCTGCTTTTACTTCCACATTACCGAACTCCGGCCAGTATAAATCGGTTGCTACATCGGTAAAAAGCAGAAACCGATGACCGGGAAAATGTTTCGCAAGGCTGTTAATGAGGTTACGGCTGTAGTGCGCCACGCCTGTTTTAAAGTGAAATGCATAATAGGCATCAAAAGCTATCGTCATGCGGAAGAATATCTGTTAATTGATCGGGACGAATGGTGTAGGCGCACTTAAAATGTCCGAGGGGACAAGCTTTATAGCCATGCAAACCACAGGGCTTACACTGCAACGGCACATCCGTTTGCACAATAAAAGACGCATCGGACAAAGGATAAAAACCAAACGCAGGAACGGTGGAACAAAAAACGGCCGTTACCGGGGCATTCATTGCCGACGCAAAATGCAGCGGGGCAGAATCGTTTACAAAATTCATTACCGCATGCTTCATCAGGGCCGCCGACTGCAAAAAGCTTAGCGACCCTGCCAGCACAACAGTGTGCTTACTTACCGCAGCAGCAATGATTTCACAATCCGGAATATTCTCTTTGCCGCCCAATAAAAAAACGGCGTAGTTTTCTTTTATATGATTGATAAACTCCACCCACTTTTCAACCGGATACTGCTTTGTAAACCAAACGCTCGACGGGGTTATGGTGATGAATTTTTTTTTGGTGAAGGGTGCAATTTTCTCTTCGTCCGCTGCGGATGGATATAGCCTTGGCGAAGCCGTGCTGTCATCAGTAATATCGGTGATTAACTTCAGGTTTCTGTCTACTTCGTGCATTCCGTTGCCAATTTCATGATACACCTTTCTTGTAAAGAAACGGCTGAGCGGATTCTTATCAAATCCTGTTCGGTGGCGGCTTCCGGACAAAGCGGTGAGCAAACCGGTGGCAAAGAAACGCTGGAGGTTAATGACATAATCATAACGGCGTTTCCTAACATTTTTAATAAGCCGTACAAGATTTTTATACTTGCTTTCTTTCTTATCCCAAATCAACACTTCGTTCAAAAACGGATTATTCTGCAACAACGCCTCATTGCCTTTACGAACCAAAAAATCTATTTTGGCGCCCGGATAAAAGCGATGCAGTTTTTCGGCAAGGGCTGTAGCCAGCACCACATCGCCAATAAACGCTGTTTGTATTACCAGAAACTTTTGCATTCGCACAAAAATAATCCTTCATCCCCTATCTCTTTCCCCGGCTTTGAGGTTGGTTTGCGATAATCTTTATTTTAGCGGCAAAAAAATGGAGTTGCAAAACAAAATTGCCGCAGTTTGGAATGACAGAGCGCTTTTAAACGACGACGTCTATGTAAATGCAGTTAAGGAAGTGATTGAACTGGCAGACAAAGGCAAGCTGCGGGTTGCAGAAAAATTATCGGATGGATGGAAAGTAAACGAATGGGTGAAGCAGGCAATCCTGCTGTATTTTGCTGTGCAACCCATGCAAACCTGGGAATTGAATCCTTTTGAATTTTACGATAAAATGGAGCTGAAGAAAGACTACCGTTCGCAGGGTGTACGAGCTGTTCCGCATGCTGTAGCCCGTTACGGCGCTTATCTGGGAAAAAATGTTGTGCTGATGCCGAGTTATGTAAACATTGGCGCTTATGTAGATGAAGGTACGATGGTAGATACCTGGGCAACCGTTGGGAGTTGCGCACAAATAGGAAAGCACGTACACTTAAGCGGCGGAGTGGGCATTGGCGGCGTATTGGAACCATTGCAGGCAAGCCCGGTTATTATTGAAGACGGATGCTTTATTGGAAGCCGGTGCATTGTTGTGGAAGGCGTAATTGTGGAGAAGGAAGCCGTATTGGGAGCGAACGTGGTGCTAACGCAAAGCACTAAAATTATTGATGTGAGCGGCGAAACGCCCGTTGAGTATAAAGGTCGCGTTCCGGAGAGAAGCGTTGTGATTCCGGGAAGTTATACCAGAAAATATCCGGCCGGCGAATACCAGGTGAGCTGTGCATTAATCATTGGGAAACGAAAAACAAGCACTGACCTGAAAACAAGCCTCAACGATGCGTTGAGAGAATTTAACGTCAGTGCCTGACAAGAAAGGCGGTGAAAAATTATTTATCGAGCGGGTTTCTCCTTGTGGGGATAACGAGTTTTTCATCTTCGCTCAGGTACACCCAAAATTCTTCTAACTGGTAGATGTCGCCTGGCATTTTGCTTCCTTTCTCATCGGTACGCTCGTATGGGCCTAATATTTCGCCTTTGTATTTAAGCGCTTTCAGTTTTTCCGCGTGTGAAAGCTCTTTAAAGTCTTCTATTGTCATAATGTATGTTTATTATTTTGGTTAGAAAAAGTTGATGCCGGCTTTCAGTCCCCAAAAAGCCAACGACTGGTTTTGTGCCCACACTTCATATTTCCCCTCCAGATCGAATTTACCGAGTTGTACGCCAATGGCGGGCGATACAATAAAGGCAGTGGATTTTTGGTTGCCCTGAGCATCTACAAACCAGGCAAGGCCTCCTTGCGCCTTAATGTAGAATGCGGCCATCGAATACTTAATTCCCGCGCGCAAAGGCACAGCGGCCGCCGCATTGCCTGCTTTGGCGGGAAAGTTCATATAGCCCAAAGAGCCGGTAACGCCAAGTCCTACAAACGGCAGTTGAATGGTTGTTTGTAATCCGCCGCCAAATCCACCGGAATGGCTTTTTTCAAAGTCGCCCGTAGGAAAACCCATTTCACCGTATACTCCGATGCTGATTGGTTTCAGCTTCTGGGCAAATGCAGCATGCTGCGTTCCGAAAACTAAACCGACCGTACAAACCAGTATCTGTAATATAATTTTCATAATCTTCTTTTTCCGATATTATCGTTTCATTCCCAATCCCATTTTTCCGCCCATTCCCATCGGCATCTTATTCATCATCTTCATCATTTCACGCATCTGTTCAAACTGCTTCATAAAGGCGTTTACCTCAGAAACATCTTTTCCGCATCCTTTTGCAATCCGCTGACGGCGTGAAGGATTGATGCTGTCGGGATTTGCGCGCTCAAACGGCGTCATAGACTTAATCATTGCTTCCACTCCTTTAAAAGCATCATCGCTTATGTCAATATCCTTAATGGCCTTCCCCACACCGGGAATCATCGCCATCAGGTCTTTCAGATTTCCCATTCTTTTTATCTGCTGCAGTTGGTCGAGAAAATCCTGAAAATCGAACTGGTTACGCCTGATTTTTTTCTCTAACTTTTTTGCTTCTGCCTCATCAAACTGAGCCTGTGCTTTCTCTACTAAAGTGGTGATATCGCCCATTCCTAAAATCCGCTGGCTCATCCTTTCCGGATAGAAAATATCAAGCGCGTCCATCTTCTCTCCATTGCTTACAAACTTGATGGGTTTGTTAACAGTGTATTTGATGGATAAGGCCGCACCACCACGGGTATCGCCATCGAGTTTGGTAAGTACAACACCACTGAAATCGAGCCTTTCGTTAAAAGCTTTTGCTGTATTCACCGCATCTTGCCCGGTCATGCTGTCCACCACAAACAAAATCTCCGTCGGTTCAACTGCCTTCTTGATGTTTTCCACTTCAGCCATCATAGCTTCGTCGATGGCAAGGCGTCCGGCAGTATCAATAATCACTACATTTTTGTTGCGCGCCCTCGCTTCTTTCACTGCGTTCTGCGCAATGGAAACGGCATCCTTATTTTCTCTTTCGCTGTACACATCCACACCTACTTGTCCGGCCAAAACCGTTAACTGATCAATTGCTGCGGGCCGGTAGATATCGGCGGCCACAAGTAAAGGCGCTTTTCCTTTGCTCTTTAAGAAATTGGCCAGCTTACCGCTGAAAGTAGTTTTACCGCTACCTTGTAAACCCGAAATAAGAATTACCGCAGGGTTTCCGTTTGCATTAAAAGGCGCTTCTTTCCCGCCCATCAGTTCCGTCAACTCATCCGAAACAATTTTCACCATCAGTTGGCCCGGACTGATGGCGTTTAACACCTTTTCGCCCATTGCCTTGTCTTTTACCCTGTCGGTAAATTCTTTGGCAATTTTATAGTTTACGTCGGCATCAATTAATGCACGCCGGATTTCTTTTACCGTAGTAGCAACATTTAATTCCGTTACTCTGGCCTCACCTTTCAGGTTTTTAAACGCAGACTCTAACCGCTCACTAAGATTATTAAACATTATTCTATTTTAAAAGGATTGCAAATATAATTAGCCCGCAACAGTTTTCTTAACCAAGTTTTTGCCGGCTTCGACCGGTTCGGTAAGCTACCGAAAAGATGGGTGAAACTGCTGAAGTGTAGCCCTCAGGAATTCACGGTCCAGGTGGGTATATATCTCGGTTGTGGTAATGCTTTCGTGGCCCAGCATTTCCTGCACCACCCTTAGGTCCGCACCGCCTTCCACCAGGTGGGTTGCAAACGAATGCCGGAAACTGTGTGGCGAAATATTTTTAACCACGCCGGCCTTGGCCGCCAGGTCTTTCACTATATAGAATATCATCACCCTGCTAAGCGGCTTCCCGCGGCGGTTTAGGAAAAGAAAATCTTCAAAACCGCTCTGCAACTTTCCGTGATTGCGATGCTGGTCCTTATAAATTGCGATGTATTTTTTGGCATCGCTGCCCACCGGAACAAGGCGCTCTTTATTGCCTTTTCCAATCACCCGCAGAAAATCAACATCGAGGTAAAGACAACTTATTTTTAAATTCACCACTTCACTCACGCGCAGCCCGCAACTGTACATGGTTTCTACAATAGCCTTGTTTCGTGCCCCTTCCGCTGTGCTCACGTCGATGGCGTTACTGATGCTTTCAATTTCCGAAAACGTCAATACATCGGGAAGCTTCCTCTTCAGTTTGGGTGCTTCCAGCAAAACGGTGGGGTCGGACGTTAAAATTCCTTCTATCAGTAAATATTTGAAAAACGCTTTTATGCCGGAAATCATCCGCGCCTGCGAAGTTTCCGCAAGTCCCATTTCAGCGATCCACTTTAAAAGCTGCTGTAAATCTTTCAACTCTACCTCGGCCGGCGCTTTATGATTGTTGGATCCTTCGAGATATTGAATGAGATGAGTTACATCGCGAAGATACGATTCAACACTGTTTTCGCTGAGCGACCGCTCGAGTCGCAGATATCCTTTAAATCCTTTTGTGTATGCGTCCCACATAGTCAGAGGTTGTAAAAATACGCAGGACGCCTGCAATCTTCGTTATATTCGCTTCAATTATTCGGTATGGAAAAGAGGGCGGTGAACATGAAATCTTTCCGGGCGAAAGTTGCAAAAAACAAAGGGCGGCTACAAGCATTTGTACAACGCGTAGACGATTTTCCGCCTGATAATTTAGATGCAATTTGCAGCGAATCGGAAATAGCGGTATGGAACGAAATTGACTGTACTACCTGCGCCAGCTGCTGCAAACGAATGAGCCCCACTTACACACCTGCCGACATAAAGCGCATTGCTGCTCACTTAGGAATGTCGGTTGCGGAATTCAAAAAGAAGTGGCTGTACCGCGAAGAAGAAGACACGAAAGACTGGTTGAATGTGCGTATGCCTTGCCAGTTTTTAGATTTAAACACCAACCGATGCACCATTTACGAAGTGAGGCCGGCAGATTGTGCCACCTTTCCGCACCTTGCTAAAAAAGATATGAAAGACTATTTTCATGTACATCACCAAAACGTAGCGTACTGTCCGGCCACCTATCACATGATTGAGAAGATGATGGTTCTGCTGCCCGAATATCTTTAGGCATATAACTTACTTTTCATCAGCCCCCATTTGCAAAGGCGATAAATAAAAGAAACCCTTAAACAGCCAAGGCCGTACTTCATGCTGCGGCTGAAGTTAATGCTGCTTGCTTCTTCAAAGTATTTTGTGGGGCAGGTTACTTCAGCAATAGGATAACCTTTATAAAATATCTGCGAGAGCATCTCATTATCGAAAACGAAATCGTCGCTGTTTGCCTCAAGATTAATGGCTTGGAGTACCTCTTTGCTAAAAGCGCGATAACCCGTGTGATATTCGGAAAGTTTTTGGTTGATGATGAGATTCTGTGTCAGCGTTAGTAACCGGTTAAAGAAATATTTGTATACCGGCATACCACCCATTAAGGCTCCCTTCCCCAGAATACGACTGCCAAGCACTACCTGATACACATCGTTTGCAATGATGCCGGCCATAGCAGGGATTAGCTTGGGGGTGTATTGATAATCGGGATGCAGCATAATTACGATATCTGCATCTAAAGCCAGGGCCGAACGATAACAACTTTTCTGATTGCCTCCGTATCCTTTATTGCTCTGGTGACGAACAATGTTTTTGATGCCCAACTGCTGCGCTACTTCAATCGTATTGTCGCGGCTTGCGTCGTCCACAAGAATTACATCATCCACAATATCGAAAGGAATTTCGCGATATGTTTTTTCGAGCGTAAGCGCTGCGTTGTATGCCGGCAACACCACCACAACCTTTTTACCGTAAAGCATCTTAAATAAATTGGGAGGCGAAAATAAACCAAAATGCGTCGCCGGACGATTTGCATTAAAAAGCCGCACCTTTAATTTCTTCACAATAAGCGGGTATTAAACATATTTTAAATCGTTAAGATGTGGGCGCACGTTACTTTTGCGCAGCGATGAAAGCAAAAACATTAAAAAGAGATAAGGTTAACATTATCACGCTCGGCTGCAGCAAGAACATGGTGGACAGTGAAGTATTGAGCGGCCAGTTAAAGGCCAACGACATCAGCGTTGTACATGAAAATGCGAAACTCGACCATAACATTGTTGTAGTAAACACCTGCGGCTTTATCGATAAGGCAAAAGAAGAAAGCATCAACACCATTCTCGATCAGGTGAGCATGAAACGTCAGGGCCGCCTCGATAAGGTGTATGTTACCGGATGTTTAAGCCAACGTTACCGAGATGATTTGGAGTCGGAAATTCCGGAGGTGGACGCTTGGTTTGGAACAATGGAACTTCCGTTTTTGCTGAAGCAACTGAATGCCGATTATAAAAGCGAACTGCTGGGCGAAAGGCTGCTTGCAACACCCAGGCACTACGCCTACCTGAAAATCAGCGAAGGCTGCAACCGCACTTGTTCTTTTTGTGCCATTCCGCTGATGCGCGGTGGCCACGTGAGCCGCACCATCGACGACCTTGTGAAAGAAGCGAAGTTTTTAGTGTCAGCAGGGGTGAAGGAAATTATGTTGATAGCACAGGAACTCACTTACTACGGGCTTGACATCTACAAGAAAAGAGCACTCCCGGATTTAATGAACAAGCTTGCCGATATAGACGGTTTGGAATGGATTCGATTGCACTATGCTTATCCTTCGAAATTTCCGATGGAAATTTTAGATGTGATGAAGGAGCGACCCAATATTTGTAACTACCTTGATATTCCATTGCAACATGCCAGCAACAATATGCTGAAAGCAATGCGCCGGCAGATCACCCGCGAGGAAATGGAAACGCTTATAGGCGATATCAGGAGCAAAGTTCCCGGCATTTGTTTGCGCACCACTTTAATAACCGGCTATCCGGGTGAAACACGAGCCGATGTGGACGAACTGAAAAACTTTTTATCGGCCCAGCGTTTCGACAGGGTTGGTATTTTCACATACAGCCACGAAGAAAACACTTCTGCTTATGAAGTAAAAGACGACGTGCCCGCAGCAGAAAAACAAGCGAGGGCGCAGGAAATTATGGAGCTTCAGCAAGAAATTTCGTTGGAGAAAAATCAGGAAAAGGAAGGCAGGGTCTTTAAGGTTATGGTTGATAAAAAAGAGGCTGGACGCTACATCGGCAGAACGGAGTTTGACAGTGTTGAAGTAGATAATGAAGTGATTATTAACACCACAAAAAAACTTGTTCCCGGCACATTTGTAAACGTAAAAATTACCAGGGCTTACGACTACGATCTTGAAGGAGAACTGAGCGAATAATGACTATGCCATCAAAAAAAATAGCCATCATCAATGGCCCTAACCTGAATTTATTAGGAAAACGGGAGCCGGAAATATATGGCACAATCTCTTTTGAAGAATATTTCGAGTTGTTGAGGCGAAAGTATGCGGGGGCGCAACTTGAATACTTTCAGTCGAATGTTGAAGGAGAACTCGTAAATCAAATTCAGCATTTTGGCTTTCAATCACACGGGATGATTATTAATGCGGCGGGATATTCACACACATCCGTGGCTATTGCAGATGCTGTTGCCGCCGTTCCCGCCACCGTTGTAGAAGTGCATATCTCCAACATCTTTGCCCGCGAAAGCTTCCGTCATCATTCTCACCTCAGCGCGGTAAGCAAAGGCGTAATCTGCGGTTTTGGCCTCAGGAGTTACGATCTTGCGCTCGACTTTCTGCTTCACTCGTAACCTTATCTCTTCACCTTTTTCTTGATGGCAGAAATTTCCTGCTGCATCGTGCTTACCAGACCGGCAAGCTGACCTACATCCCAGCGCGGCTGTACCGACGGCTTACTGATGATTAACGCGGTTTTCCATAACTCAAGAATATCTTCGGAAGAAATGGTGTAAGGCTTATAAGCCGGGTTGTCGCTGATCAGGGTTACTTTGGTTGCAGAGCGGCCTGCCTCAATGCGTTTATATACCACGCCATCATTTTTTGAAATAACGATGTAAGTGTGCGACGGCTTAACGTTGTGCAGGTCGTCGACCTTCTCACCTACGATTACGCTGCCCGATGGCGTCGGCAACATGCTGTCGCCAACAATCTCGAAAGCGCGGTAGTTACCCGGCATCAGCATCGGAAGCGTGAATGTATTCAATTCATCTACAAATTCCGGATCGGCATATCCGTTTAAATAACCGGCGGCGGCCTTTACAGGAACGAAATGGATGGGCGGTGCCTCGCGGCTCATTTTCAAATTCCGCCTCTTCTGCAAATAAGCAGAAGCCTTGTCCTCCGAAAGGTCTTTCATTAAAATATCTTCAAACGAAACTTTAAATATGCCGGAAACTTGTTGCATTACTTCTACGTTCGGCTTGGCGCGGTCTTCCTCATAAGCTCCGAGTAACGATCGTTTTATATTGAGCCGCGCGGCGAACTCTTCTTGCGTCCAGCCTCTAAGCTTCCGTAAATAGCGCAGGTTTTTTCCGGCAACAATCATAGCTAATTTATTTAGCTGCAATATTACTAATTAAATTAGTGAAAAGAATTAGCAATTTTTATTGTGCTATCGGGCTAATTTGTGCACCTTGCAAAAACATAATTTTACTTACAATTTTGACTATGGCTAAAAGCACTTCGGCACCTGCAAAAAAGAAAACGACAACCAAAAAAAGATCAAAACCATTAATTCTTGTAACCAACGACGATGGCATTACATCGCCCGGCATAAAAGCACTTGTTGAAGCCGTAAAACATTTGGGAACGGTGGTGGTAGTGGCGCCCGATAAAGCGCAAAGCGGTATGGGACATGCCATCACCATCGGGTTTCCATTGCGCCTTACACGGATGCGATTGTTCGACGACGTAGAAGCCTGGCAGTGCACCGGCACACCTGTAGATTGCGTGAAGCTTGCGGTAGATAAAATTTTGAAGGGAAAGCCCGACATCTGCATCAGCGGCGTAAACCACGGCGCCAATCACTCCATTAATGTAATTTATTCCGGCACCATGTCGGCCGCTCTCGAAGCTGCTATCGAAGGTATTCCAAGCGTAGGTTTCAGCTTGCTGGATTACAGCATCGAGGCCGATTTTTCGGGTGCACAACAATACGCCGCACTCATCGTAGAAAAACTGCTGAAAGGCAAAACCATCGACAAACATCTTTGTCTCAATGTAAACATTCCGGCTGTACCGGCTAAGCTGCTGAAAGGAGCTAAAGTATGCCGGCAGGCCTATGCCAAATATGAGGAAGAATTTATGGAGCGGGCCGACCCTCACGGAAAAAACTACTACTGGCTAACCGGCGAATTTGTAAATTTTGACAGAGGAAAAGATACCGATGTATGGGCATTGAAACACCACTATGTAAGCATTGTTCCGGTTGAGTTTGATTTAACCCATTACCGTCTGAAAGAAGAATTGGAAAAAAGCTGGAAATTTGATTGATGATGCTAAAGAAAGATAGTATAAAGCTGGGCGTGTTTATTGGGTTGCTTGCGCCGCTGCTCGGAATAGGAGGTTTCTATTTTCTGAAGTTCTCTTCTCTGAACTTCTTCGATTATGTGCGCTTATTAAGCATCGAAAAGCGCGCTCTAACAAGTGCCGTTACATTTTCTCTGCTTGCCAATGCAGTTTTTTTTACCATTTACATCAATTCGCGACGCGATCAAACCGCCAAAGGAATATTTGCGGTTACTGTGGTGTACGCTATCATCGCCATCTTCCTGAAATTTGTTTATTAGCCGATGAAGTACTATCTGATTTCCGGTGAAGCAAGCGGCGATTTACACGGCAGCAACCTGATAAAAGCGCTTAAAAAAAAAGATGGCAATGCCCATTTTCGGTGCTGGGGCGGCGATCTGATGCAGGCGCAGGGCGTTGACCTGGTAAAACATTACAGAGACCTTGCGTTCATGGGTTTTGTTGAGGTGTTGATGAACCTTAGAACGATACTCAAAAACATTTCGTTCTGCAAAAACGATATTGAAAATTATCGTCCGGATGTACTCATTCTAATCGACTATCCGGGGTTTAATTTACGCATTGCCGAATGGGCGAAGCAGCAGAACATAAGGGTTGTGTATTACATATCGCCTCAGGTATGGGCCTGGAAAGCAAACCGCGTAAAAAAGATGAAGACCTGCATTGATAAAATGCTCGTGATACTACCTTTCGAGAAAGCGTACTATGCAACAAAATGGAATTGGGAGGTTGACTATGTTGGGCATCCGCTTGTAGAAGTGATTGAAAACTTCAGGGCAGCCGAACAGCCTGCATCCGGTAAAAAAATAATTGCCTTGCTACCGGGAAGCAGGAAGCAGGAAATAGAAAAAAAACTGCCGGTAATGCTTGAGGTGAGCCGCCATTTTCCTGATTACTGCTTTACCGTTGCAAAAGCGCCCGGACAGGAAGATGCTTTCTATGATTCGTTTCTGAGTCGCTACAGCAATGTTGCGGTAACAAAGAACGCTACTTATAATTTATTGTCGCATGCATCGGCAGCGCTTGTAACAAGCGGCACTGCCACACTTGAAACGGCTTTGTTTAAAGTGCCGGAAATTGTGTGCTACAAAGGAAATCCCATCAGCTACCAGATTGCAAAACGGCTTATCAGAATCAAATACATTTCTTTGGTAAACCTGATCATGGACCGTGAAGTGGTGAAGGAACTTATACAGGATGAATTAACCACACGAAATCTGGTTGCGGAGCTAAAAGCCATTTTGTATAACAGCGAGAAACAGCTAAAAATGCAAGCTGACTACCGGGAGTTAAAGGATAAATTATATGTAGATGGAAGCGCTTCCGATAACGCTGCCAATATCATTGTCCGGTTTTTATCGGAAGAAGGGAAGGATAAAAAAGCGAATGAGAATTACCACTAACGCAATAAGAAATATAAAGATGGAAATTCGGTTCATTCCGTGCATGTAACGAAGGAACTGCGACTTTTTTGCGTCTTCACGCGGCTTTTTTAGGTAAAGATATTCTGCAATTTGACGGAGGATGCCCATTTCGCAAAGATGCGACTTTTTAAAAAGACAAAGCTGATTGGCTTCTTCGCGCCAAAACCAGCAGCGGAACAAATCAATCAGCCTTGTTGAATTTTATTGATTAATGCCTTAATCCACCCTGCGGAAACCTCCGCCAATAAGCGATAAAAGAAACAAAACCACAAAAATCCAAAATAAAATTTTTGCGATAGAAGCCGCACCGGCAGCAATACCGCCGAATCCGAATATAGCTGCAATGATGGCTATAACAAGGAAAATAACTGTCCAACGTAGCATAAAAAATAGTTTTAGTGAGTAATACCTTCCTAACTTAAAAAACTATGCCGAACATGTACATCTTTGTTATACGGCCATTCAGCATCCCTTCCACGGAAGAATTTTCCCATTCAATTTTTAGTTTTTATCCCAATAAACTTTAGACGGATTATTTAAATTTTTACGGTTGGTATTTAATTTGAATTAACAGCACCAAATAAAACAACCGCTATGTTAACCGCAAAAAAATTACAGAAGCTAAAAAACCAGATGGAGGATTTGAGCAGCGCATTATTTTATAATTACAGTACTGCGGTTTTAAAATTTCCTGTTTGCCTGATCTCGCTTCAAAAATTAGATGACGTCGGAAACCTTTGGTTCATCGCGCCAAAGCCGCACCAGTACATTGATACGTTCGACAAGGAATTTCCTTCCACACTGCATTTTTATAAAAAAGGTAAAAACTTTCATATTAAAACACACGGCAAGGCAATGATCATTAACGATCCAGACCAGATTAATTTACTGGACGCCGAAATTCGCGCCGCTTTAAACGACGATAAAGTTTTAATTAAGATGCGCGTTCAGAAGGTGGAGTGCTTCGAAGAGTTTGACCAAACTAACCTGATCCGCTCGTTTAAAAACTTTATTTCCAAATGGATTTTTCGCGAGGAGCCCGGATATCAACCTTATTGGTTTGGCAACTCCGACGTAGCTGCCTTCTAAATAAAAAAAACAGAGACGATTTTCATCATCTCTGTTGCCTTGTGCGGAAGAGGAGATTCGAACTCCCACGCCCGTGAAGGCGCTACCACCTCAAAGTAGTGCGTCTACCAGTTTCGCCACCTCCGCAAGGTTTGCAAATGTAAAGCTATCAGCAATATCAGAAACTAATTTTTCCGCTCTTTTATCATCTCCATAAAATCGTCGAATAAATAACGGCTGTCGTGCGGCCCCGGCATGCTTTCCGGATGGTACTGCACACTGAAGGCGGGCTTGTTCTTTAACCGGATACCTTCTATCGACTTGTCGTTTATATTGACGTGCGTTACCTCCACATCGGGGTTGGCAGCAACGGCATCGGCGTCGATTCCGAATCCATGATTTTGAGACGTAATTTCACACCTGCCGGAAAGAAGATTTTTTACCGGGTGGTTGGCTCCGCGATGACCGTGGTGCATTTTAAACGCAGGAATTCCGTTTGCAAGCGCAAGCAACTGATGGCCGAGGCAGATACCAAAAAACGGCTTTTCGGTGGCGAGGATGTCTTTAATTGTATCTACTGCATAACCCATCGAAGATGGATCGCCGGGCCCGTTGCTTATAAAATATCCATCAGCATTAAAATCTTTCAGCGTTTGAAATGTTGTTTTTGCAGGAAAAACTTTTATATACACATCGTCTTTAAGCAAACAATTTAAAATGTTTTGTTTGATGCCGTAGTCAAGTACTGCGATGCGGTATTTTGCGTGTTCGTTGCCCAACTCAAAAGGCATTTCCGTTGTAACTTTTTCCGCGAGATCGAGCCCTTCCATTGAGGGAACTCCGGCAAGCTTTTCCTTTAGCGATTCGATACTTTCTCCTCCCGATGAAATGATACAGTTCATTGCACCTCTTTCGCGGATATAGGTTACAAGCGACCGCGTATCCACACTGGAAACTGCCACAATATTGTTGCTTATCAGATACTCCTTCAGTGCGCCGGAAGCGGTATAGCGCGAAAATTTTTCTTCCAAATTCCTTGCAATCAGACCATGAATCTGCACTTTACTACTCTCCACTTCCTTATCAGATATGCCATAATTCCCAACGTGTACGTTGTTGAAAACGAGTATCTGTCCGTAATAACTGGGATCCGTGAATACTTCCTGATAGCCCGTCATGGAGGTATTAAAACAAATTTCGCCGGTTGCGGTTCCTTCGGCTCCGAATGATTTTCCTTTGAAAACTTTGCCGTCGGCGAGCAGAATGACTGCATCAGAAAAAGAAGAGGTCATACTGAAAATTTGATTGCAAAAAAACAACATCGGTTATCAAATTTCCAAATAAGTTTCGCACAGCATGATTCTGGAAACGAATTTGTGGCTGGAATTGAATAAATAATCATCGTATGAAAGGATATCATGAGTACAAAGAGTGCATCGACGCTTGTTTAGCTTGTATGGCCATCTGCAACCATTGCGCCGCAGCCTGTACCGAGGAGGAAGATGTGGCTATGATGGCAACCTGCATCCGTCTCGATATGGAGTGTGCGGCCATTTGCGGCGCTGCTGCTAACCTGATGTGTATGGGAAGCGATGCAGCCAATGCTATTTGTCGAATATGTGCCGACGTTTGCAGCAGATGCGCTGAAGAATGTGCAAAACATAAACACGAACATTGCAGAGAATGCGCAGACGCGTGCGGCAGATGCGCCGACATGTGCAGAAAAATGGCTGCCTAAACGAGTATCTTTTCTATTTCGCTAAAGGCGTCCTGCGGACGTACGTTGTTCCACAGAATGTTGTAAATGTTTTCAGCAATGGGCATATTCACCCTGAAGTTTTTATTGGTGTTGAAAATGCACTTGCTTGCATTATAGCCTTCCGCAATCATGTTTAGCTCCAGTTGGGCCGCCTTCACGGAATAGCCTTTTCCAATCATATTTCCGAACATGCGGTTACGGCTGTAAAGCGAATAGCAGGTTACCAATAAATCGCCAAGATAAACCGATGCCGCATAGTTCATTGGCTCATTGTTCTCCGGATGCAACTGCAATGCAGGCTTTAAGAACGACACCATTTCAGTGGCGGCGTTTGCAATGTACACACTCAAAAAATTGTCGCCATACTCCAGGCCATGCGCAACCCCTGCGCCGAGTGCATAAACATTTTTAAGCACAGCAGCATATTGTACGCCCCAAACATCAATGTTGGTGATCACATTAATGTATTCATTCTTAAATTCCTGCGCAATCGATGCCGCCATATCATTGTCATATCCCGAAAAGGTAAGATAAGACAGCTTTTCAGCCGCTACCTCTTCTGCATGGCAGGGACCTAATAAAGTAAAATAGTTTTGGATACTAAAGGCGTATTGCCGTTCCAGAAATTCATTGAGTAAAAGGTTCGATTGCGGGAGAATGCCTTTCACTGCCGAAACAACTTTCTTCCCTTCAAAGGCATTTGCCGGCAATTGCTCAAGCGCCTCCGTAACATAAGCAGAGGGAATGGCAATAATGATAACATCACTTTTCGCAACCACCGATTCGATGTCCGAAGAAATTTGGAGTTGTGAAGTATTGAAATAAGCCGATGGCAGATAATGCGGATTGTGCCTTCTGTAAACAATATGCTCGGTAGTTTGGGGCGAGCGAATCCACCACTGAATTGTATGGCGGTTATCGGTTAAAATTTTCGCAATAGCGGTTGCCCAGCTCCCACTTCCTATAATTCCGAATTTCATATTTGCAAACATAAAGTTTCTGCCTGCTATTTTTGTCATTCAAAAAATGATCACGCATTGAAACTGATACTGATGTCGGTAGGCAAGGCACATGATGCTGCAATGAAACCGGCCATCGACGATTTTTCGAATCGACTTTCGCATTATTGCGACTGCGAATGGAAACTCATTGCTCCGGTTAAGCATGCGGCATCGCTTTCGGCAGAGGGCTTAAAGAAGAAGGAAGCTGAACTGATTCTTGCGCAGTTGCATGCCACAGATGTGCTGATTCTATTAGATGAAAGGGGAAAAATGTTTTCTTCTACATCGCTTGCCAAGCTCATCTCCGCAAACCAAAACGCTTCCACAAAAAAACTTGTATTCCTGATAGGAGGCGCATTTGGTGTAGATGAAACAATTATAGAAAGGGCAAATCAATGCTGGAGTTTATCGCAGTTAGTATTCCCTCACATGCTTGTCAGGCTCATTTTGGCCGAACAACTTTACCGGGCCTTCACCATCATCCATAACGAAAAATACCATCACCTTTAAACCGATCGAATGTCGTTAACACTCATCTTAGTAATTGCCACAGCGCTCCTTTCTTTCCTTGCGTTCAACAATCAGAAATTAAAATACGATCTCATTTTCCATCCACCTGCCATTCTGAAGCATCATCAATATTACCGCATGGTTTCATCGGGATTGATACATGCGGATTTCAACCATCTTCTGTTTAATATGTTTACATTGTATTTTTTTGGAACGGCGTGGGAAAATTTTTATGTAGATGCGCTTCAGTTCAACAAAGGCCTCTATCTGGTGCTGTATTTTGTTTCGATGATTGTTGCAAACATCCCATCGTTGTTGAAGCACCGTAAAGACGGCCGCTACTTCAGCCTTGGCGCTTCAGGTGCAGTTTCCGCCGTTGTGTTTTCCATGATTCTGATCTCACCGTGGAGCACATTATATGTTTTCTTTTTACCCATGCCGGCCATCGTATTTGCAGTGCTCTACCTTGGATATTCTATCTATATGGACAAGAAAGGCGGCGACAACATTAACCACGGCGCACATTTATGGGGCTCAGTATCAGGTATCGTTATCACCCTATTAATACAACCAAAGATTGCCGGATTTTTCCTTGAGCGTTTGATGCAGCCGCAGTTTAATTTTTAGGCGGCAAAAACTTGATCTTTAAAACATTTTTGGTTGCCGGAACAAGTTTTAAACGATTGTCGATGCGTTTGCCCACCACCCAGATAATTTTCTGATCGCTGAGCAGCACCCAGATGTTTTCTTTTTCCGGAAGCGATAATTTTTCGCTGATGAAGAACCGGGAAAGTTTTTTCTTCTTTTGCATCCCGAGCGGATAAAAATAGTCGCCCTCTTTCCATTTACGCAGCGTAAGCGGAAAACGAATCTTATCAAGATCGAGCATCGCTGTTGCCGGATCGGCTGTGATGCTTACCACATCGGCCTTTGCGCGCCTCAGCTTCAGTTTCCCGCCGCCAAATTCGAGCTGCCCATCGGCTTTTTCTATTAAAATAAATTCGGATGCGGCTTGTTGGACGGGAGTAATGACGAGGTGTTTTCTGTTGTTGATGATGCGGTGTGTCGGCGACTGCACATATTTACCCGGAAGGGCGTTTAAAATATGCAGCACATCCGGAAGTTGGGCAGGGGCAAAATTGAAGTCGGACGCAATTTCGAACAGCAGATGCCGGAAGCCGGGCAGGGATTGCAATGCCCGGACGGCGAGGAAGTAATCACTGCCTTTTTTTGTAAGCAGTTTTTGTTTTGCCGTATCTGTGGCCGCCTGAAGAAATTCGGACGCGTTCCTCCAGTTTGCCATGTTATTGAGGAGTGTGTTTTCTACTTGTGGAAACACGGTTTTAATTTTAGGAATCACCTCTAAACGAAAAAAATTGCGCGTGTACTTATCGTCTTTGTTCGACGCGTCTTCGTTCCATTTCAGATTCTTTTCCTGTGCATACGCAAGGATCTGGTCTTTTTCAGCGAACAGCATTGGTCGGATCAGTTTGCCGTTGCGCGGTGCCATCCCTCTTAGTCCATCGAATCCGGTGCCGCGAAAAATGTTCATCAACACGGTTTCGCGGTTGTCTGCGGCATGATGTGCGGTTAAAATCCAGTAAGATTTATCGCTTCCATACCGCAATGGCATTTCTTCCGTTGCCAGTTCATGAAACCAATCGTACCTCAGCTTCCGAGCCGCCTCCTGCACCGACATTCTACATTCAGACATGCTCTTCATCGTATCAAATTTTTTCGAAAAAAAAGCTACGCCCATCTGGGCGGCAAGGCTTTCAGCGAGCGCTTCGTCGGCTGTGCTGTCGCTGCCTCTTAATTGAAAATTTGCATGTGCTATTGCGAAAGAAAACTTTAGCTGATGGAGTAAAGATGCGAGTACCACGCTGTCTGCTCCTCCACTCACCGCTGCTATAAGAAAGCTTCCTTTCGGTTCAATGAAAGATAGATGCTGTTTCCAGTAAGCGGTAAATAGCGATTCGAAGTTCATGTTACTCATAGTTTCCTCATGAAGGCTTTTTAAACGAAAGCACTACAACGGTTCCATTTCCGGAAGGATTGGGCGAAATATCAACGACGGCATCGTGCGCACTTAAAATATTCATTACAGTAGTCAGCCCCATGCCACCACCCGTGCTCTTTGTTGAAAAATAGGGTTGAAAAACGTGTTGCAGGTCGGCGGGATTGATGCCACAGCCATCATCTGTGATACGAACGTGATTTAAAAATTCGGTGGTAAAAGATTCGATGGTAATGGTTGCCGTCTGCGCTTCGGCACAGTTGTTCAAAATCAGCTCCAGTGCGTCTTTCAGAAGGCTTCCATCAGCCGCAACAATCATCGGACTATCAGGAATAAGCACAGAAATGGAAACGCCCGGATACCGGGAGGCGGCCTTCACTTCCTCTACAAATGCCCGAAGAAAACGGTTCAAATCCATCGGCAACTGCTCGAGATCAGGCGGCTTTAGAGAAGCAGTCAGAGCAGAGAGAATGGTGTTGATCCGCCCGGCATTCCGCGATATGATTTTTAGTAAAGGTTCGCTTTCTTCGTCGCTTATCGTACTGATTAACTGTTCAACCGATAATCCTATGTTGTTGAGTGGGTTTTTTATGTCATGCGCCAACGTTCGGAACACACGCGACAAGGACTGATGCATGTTTTTATGCACGTCGTGCGTGTAGACATGAGCGCCGGGATGACTGAAATTGAACTGTACCTGCAATGCTCCGCTGTCGGTTCTTAGCATACCGGCGGAAACCATACAACTTCGGGCATTTCCGACACCATTTTTTAGTCCGATCACAAAATTGGAAACGACGCCGCTAATTATTTTCGACTGCAGATCGGTATGTTCATCGCCGTCAAACAACGAGAAGAGATTTTTGCCGACTATGTCTGCTTTGCTCATTGAAAACATTGAGCAGAGGGCATCATTTGCAAGCCCAATGGTAAAAGCGGTGTCCGTTAAAGCAACACCTGTAATTAAGTGGTTAAAAAGATAATGAAAGTTATCGGAATGACTCATTTGCTCTATGGTTGAAGGTTGAAGTGCAGATAAAATTACCGTCTTTCCGCTAATCGCGGTACACACGGTATTTGCGAAGCGCGTCATCCATTGTTTTGTAGCATAAATTTTTTAAGTCATCTATCCGGGAAAGCTGCATTCCTTCAACGGGTATTTCGTCGAGAAACACACAACGGCATTTTCCAGGTGTGAGAGAAAACAAACTTCGGTAATGCAGCCGCTC
Organism: Chitinophagaceae bacterium; assembly: GCA_039811185.1. Classification (GTDB taxonomy): domain Bacteria; phylum Bacteroidota; class Bacteroidia; order Chitinophagales; family Chitinophagaceae; genus JAEZDR01. The sequence continues at coordinate 116,804 of JBDHYF010000004.1, forward strand.
ATGGGTATCTACAAACAAAACAGGCTTTATGGGCGTTTGTGTTTCAATAGCTATGCGGAAAGCGCCGTCGTAGAAGGCTTTCAGCGGCTTTCGGGTTTCGTTGAAGGTGCCTTCCGGAAAAATAAAAATAGAAATTCCCCGACCTAAGGCCGCCTTCATAGCACGAATACTCTTTGCTCTTTTTTCCGCGCTCGAGCGGTTGACGAGAATAACAACCGTGCGATAAATCAATCCGAAAACCGGAATTTTCACCATTTCATATTTTCCCAAAACACGCACCGGCTGGTGAATTGCGCGGACGATGGCCGGAATATCCATATATGAAATATGGTTGGCGATAAAGATGTACTGTTTGTTGCGATTGTGCGGAGCAAGATAAATTTCACTGTGACGGATGCCTGTCAGGAAGTAGGCAGTTGCACCCCAGAGCGTGAAAATTTTGAAGTTAATGTTACCAGCTTTTATGGGGCCGAGTAAAGAAGTAATTAAAACAAAGGGAAACACAATAAACATCAGCAGTACAAACACCACCAGGGCATACACACTGAAAGCTATCCGCAACACGCTCCTCATTTCGCGGCAGTTTGAGCGGGCTGTTTCTCGAGGCTCCATGCTTCCGCTTTCTCCTTAAACAGTGGTTTGGTTTGCGACCATGTGTCCTTAAAAAAATCGGAGAACCGGTATTGGTTTAAATGAGTTTCCGACACCCAAATGCTGTAAGTAAAAAATATATGAGGGTGCGCAGTATCCTGCCAAAGCTCGAGATGCGTACAACCTTCAAAAGCAGCAATCTCTGCTTGTCTGCTGTAAAATAACGCCCGGAACGCTTCCACTTTCGACTCCTCGAAGTGCATTTTTACAATTCGGATAATCATCATTCAAAAAATATGCGGATGGTTGATTTAAAATAATTGCTGTCGCGCAGGGCAGACTGGTCATAAATTCCCATCAAACCAAAAAGTCCGGCCATGCTTCCCTGAATTACACCCAGTTCCAGATAACCAGCGGAGTTAAACCAGGCAATTGCTTCGCCGGGCGCACCATCGGAATAATTTCTTTTCAATTCTGAAATGAGTGCACCTCTCACTTCTATTTTAAAACTTCGGTTACGCCTTATTTGTTCAAACTCTGTGCGGGTAATATTTAGAATTACATTCTCGAACTTATCGATAAAAATGATTTGTGCTTCGAGCCAGTTTTCGCCAACTGCGGAGCGGATGGAGTACTTTTCAACAACGGTAAACTGTTCTGTTTCGTGTTCAACGGGCAGCCCCGACGCCATTTCTTTCAGTGCCTTACTAATCATCCAGGTGTAGTTGGTAGTAGTGGGCTCCGCACTCGTGGGAAGCTTAAGCGCCAAAACCTCTTCGGGTTTCTTATTTAAAATCATAGTAAGAAGTCCGTTGTTGGGACCCACAATAATTTGTTGATTATGCCGTATGATGAGGATTTCGGTATTCACAGATTCGAAAAGATTAACGAGCACAATGTGAAAGCTGTTGGGTGGAAAAAACCGAAAGCTGTTGTTGCAAACGTAAGCGATGTACAGGAAGTTGGAAGTATAGAGCGAGTGAGTAATGTCAACAATGGTTTGAAAGGATGGATGTGCGGATAGCAACTGCCCTTTAAAAGCACCGACCAAAAAATCGTTTTGTCCAAAATCGGTTGATAGTGTAATGATGGGCATGTATAACTACCTGATGAGTTTACCGTTTTTAAAATAATATTGATGCACCAGCTTATCGGCCAGCGACGGAAACATTTTATTTAAAAATATTGTCTTTTTCCCTTGAGTTGTGAGCACAAGCGTGCGTTTCCGCTGCTCTATTGCGGCTAAAATATGCGATGCGCAGGTAACCGCATCCATCAGCTTGTCCTCATCCATTGGCGACTCGCCTTGCGCGTTACCGTCTTTATTTAAAGCAGCGTTGCGAATATTTGAGCTGGTGAAGCCCGGACACACCCACATTACATGAACGCCTTCATCTCTTAATTCGGTTTTCAGGCACTCCAGCCAGCCTTGCATAGCAAACTTTGATGCAGAATAGCCAGTTCTTCCGGGAAGCCCTCTGTAACCTGCTATGGATGACACACCAACAATGCAGCCTTTATTTTTGATGAGATAGGGCAATGCCAGCTTTGTACAATATACACTGCCCCAGAAATTAATGTTCATCACCTTTTCGATAGTGGAAATGTCGGTTTCCGAAAAAAGACCGCGCATGCTGATACCGGCATTATTAATCAAAATATCGATTGTGCCGTACACCTTAATCACCGATTGGACGAAGGCCTCGCAATCGGAATACTGACTAACGTCGGCGGCCTGAATCATAAGCGGCTTATGTGGATTTTCCTGCTGCAACAAATACAGTTTATCGTAGCTGCGCGAACAAGTGGCCACTTTAGCTCCAAGATTTAAAAGGAGATTGACGAGGGCTTTTCCGATTCCGTCGGACCCTCCGGTAACGACGACCACCTTATTTTTATAAAAAGACATAAGCGCGATTATGGCGGCAAAAGTACTTAATGGCTGAGATGGATTTTAAAAAGAAATGGAGGAGCGGAGAAAAACTTTTTTAATAAAAATTTGGTGCATTTAGTATTTCTCTTATTTTTGCACTCCCAATGAAAAAAGGGATAGAAGAAAACTAAAAATTGGATTCCGTAGCTCAGTTGGTAGAGCAATACACTTTTAATGTATGGGCCCTGGGTTCGAGTCCCAGCGGGATCACAAAAGCCTCAAATTTTTCTGAGGCTTTTTTTGTGCCATTTTCTTTCATCCTAACGCAAATCCGTTGATTTATTAGTAGAGATTTATTGTTGTTCGAATTTATCGCTCCCCAAAACGCCCCTCTAATTAACTTCTTTAAAAAATCGGTTACAGTATATTTGCAGCCCTAAACAGAAAAAATGAAATTCTATAACCTTCTTATAAAGTATCGCTTTTGGCTGGGATTATTGTCGCTTGCACTCGCCATTACCGTAAACATTTTGTCGGGTTTTTGGCCGGCATTCATTTTATATTTTGTGGCGTTGATTGCTTTATTTTCTCATTTTTTTATTGGCCCGCTTCGGTTGGTTCAGGTGCCGATGGAAAGAGGTGATGTAGAAGCGGTGAAAAAGATTTTGAACTCTGTTTGGTTTCCCAATCTGCTCTACAAACCTATTCGCTCCACCTATTTTGCGCTGCAAGGTAATCTGGCTATGATGAACAAGAATTTTGCAGATGCAGAAGCCAACCTGAAAAAAAGTTCGAGCCTCGGTTCGCCCATGCCGGAAGCTGCGGGTGCCAACAACCTTCAACTCGGAATGCTGGCGTTGCAGAAGGGCGATTTCAGACAAGGCGAAGCTTATATGCGCGAAGCGCTGAGAAATGGCTTAACCGATAATGAAAGCCGCGCAGTTGCTTACCTGAGCATGAGCCAGATTTTTATCCGCAAAGGGCATAACCGCGCCGGAAAAGACTATTTTAAAAAGGCGGTAGACTGCAAACCGAAAACAGAAGAAGTAGTGAACCAGATAAAAGAAATGCGCAAACATATTTCGAGGATGCCCGGTTAATTAACGCCGGCTCATCATCAGCTTCTTCAATTCCGCTTCATGAATTTTTACTGCTACTCTACCGGCTAACACCAACAAATCTTTTTCTTCGGGGTTTACATACAACTTCGTTTTTACCTGAGCCGCAAGTTCAAATAACAGCCAATATTTTTCCGGACTGTCGATCACATCCGCAGTCGATTGATAGGTGATCGGCTGGCCGATAATTTCAACAAAATAGTCGTACAATTCGCTCCAGATCAGCTTTTTCTTAGTCTGAAGTTTTGCAGGCACAAGGAAATAATGGTCTTCCGCATATTTTCGGATTGAGTTAATGCCGATAAAACAAAACGAGCTGTCGTTCTTAAAAAAATCTTTCACCTCATCTTTCGAGGTGGTGTATTTGCTTTGCAGCCCGGCGAAGATCATCTTGGTAAAAACTTTAAAAATTCCCACCGAACCTATTCCTGTTTCGGGAGCAGGGAGTCCTTGCCCGCTTGCATCAATTACAATTAAACGATGATTTTCGCGGTTCGGCATTTTTCTGAAAATATCCACCATCGATTTATAGCCGAAGTTATCCGAAACGCCACCGTCGTACACCCTGATGAGCGAGCTGTCGCTGCTCTGAAAGCGCATCTGTAAAAGCACACCGGGAAAAGAAGCACTTGCAGTAATGCCATAGTAGAGCGGCATAAGCCGTCCGTTGAATTTCACTTTTGGGTAAAACAATCCGGTTATGTTTAAATCGTCGATGATATAAGGAACCATCGGCATGCGATTGTTATTGGTGTAAAAACTGGCATTGGCAATGTACACAGGCAGTGTAACCTTACGCTGAGAAGCTGTGTCCACAAATACGTCTTCGAGCAAAATTTTCTGATAGATGTTTTGCTTGCAGTCGGCCTTTCCGTCCAGCACAATGCTGGTTTTTATGCTGTCGAGAATTTGGGTCATCCTCCTGTTGGGAGAAAACGAATTATGAATAAAAATATTTTTGAAGACGTTGGAGTTCAGGTCAATCACGGGCAGGTTATGCCGATGTTGATTTTCGGTTCTCCAAAGCTTGTTCAGCGAAAATTCTCTTTCCGGATAACAACTTAAATGATGCGCTTTTTGCGTCATATAGTATCCGCCTGCAAAGCCTCCGCCCGACACCGTTGAGAAATAATCGATTTCATTTAAAATGTTCGAACTATCGCGATAGCGCAGCTCCTCTAAACCCATCATCACACCGAGAGCAAAGCAGGCTGCTCTGGACCCGCCGCCGGAAATAGCCATCCCCAGAACAAGATTCTGATCTTGCCCCGGCCGCATCTGAGGCGATTTATAGCGCCCTAAATCCAGTGAAAAGGATTGCTGCTGCTTTTGTGCGCTGTACGAATAAAACCCTTTACCGCAGGAAGAAAACATCAACACCAAGCAACCCGCCGCCACCATCAAAAATATTTTCTTCATCCCTGCTAATGTACACTTTGCTACCGTATTTTCTACAACAACCTACCGTGGGCATCAAAAGCATACAAAAAATTCAACTTAGAAGATTCGCCATAATAATTTACCCATTCTTCCTTCAATTTTTTGGCGCCGATTTTTTCGATCGACTTTTGTGAACGGATATTTTCAGCCCCGATATGAAGATAAACGGTGTTCACATGCCGGAATGCATAATCGAGCATCAACCTTTTTACGCGCGCATTCCACCCTGCTCCCCAATAGCTCCTCGCAAAAAAAGTATATCCAATAAAAACACTGCTATTGGCTTCGTCCACATCATAAAACCGGGTGCTCCCGATTACCGAGCGCTTGCTTTTATCGACGATTGCAAATGCGCCACCGGATTGCATCGCTCCTTTAAAAAACACTTCAAACACTTCCCGCTTGTATCTGTCTTTGTTAGGATGCTGCACCCAAATCAACGGATCCGAAGCCACCGAAAACAAACCGGAAAAATCAGCTTTTTTTAAGGGTCTTAATTGCACCCAATCGTCCTCAAGCATTGTATTTAACCCTATTACCGCCATATCATCATATTAGAAATTTTCGAAAAGCACATATCAAATTAAAACTAATAACTTTTTTTTTCTTTTAACCTTACTGCATTTTTCAATGCCTTACTTTTGCACCCTTAAAAATTTTAGAACAAGCATCAAGTAGGGTTTCAGTTGCACATTTTTATCTTTCGCTTGCCTTTGTTCGCCTTTTTATATGAAAATCAGAAACATTGCCATCATTGCCCACGTTGACCACGGCAAAACAACCTTAGTTGACAAAATACTCCATTCTACAAAGGTTTTCCGCGAAAATCAGGAAACAGCCGAGCTGCTGATGGACAACAACGACCTTGAGCGTGAAAGAGGAATTACCATCTTCAGTAAAAACGCGGCGGTAGAATATAAAGGCGTAAAAATTAACGTGATCGACACGCCGGGCCACGCCGACTTCGGTGGTGAAGTAGAGCGGGTTTTAAAGATGGCCGATGGAGTGATTTTACTCGTGGATGCCTTTGAAGGTCCGATGCCGCAAACTCGCTTTGTGCTCCAAAAGGCTTTGCAGTTAAATCTGCATCCTATCGTTGTCATTAACAAGGTAGATAAGCCGAATTGCCGTCCCGATGAAGTACACGATGCGGTTTTTGAGCTCTTTTTTAACCTTGACGCTACGGAAGAACAACTCGATTTTCCAACCTTCTACGGAAGCGGAAAAAACGGATGGTTCAACGATTCACTAACGCAGTCTGAAGACATCTCGCCATTAATGGATGGCATCTTAAAATATGTACCGGAGCCCAAAGTGTCGGAAGGCAATCTTCAGTTACAAATCACATCGCTCGATTATTCTTCTTTCCTTGGAAGAATTGCGGTGGGCAAGGTTTCGCGCGGTTCCATCAAAGAAAACCAACCGATTGCTTTGATGCAGGCCGACGGCAAAATAGTAAGAAGCCGCGTGAAAGAGCTCTATGTTTTTGAAGGCATGGGTAAAAGAAAAGTGAGCGAAGTTTTAGCCGGCGATTTGTGCGCGGTGGTAGGCATTGAAAACTTCAACATCGGCGATACCATTGCAGATTTTGAGAACCCCGAAGCACTACCCGTTATCAGCGTGGATGAGCCTACTATGAATATGCTTTTTTCCATCAACAACTCTCCTTTCTTTGGTAAAGATGGAAAATTTGTTACCTCACGGCACCTCCGCGACCGGCTGATGAAAGAAACCGAAAAAAATCTGGCCTTAAGAGTGCAGGACACCGACAGCGCCGACAGCTTTTTGGTGTACGGAAGAGGGATACTTCACTTGGGTGTACTGATTGAAACGATGCGCCGCGAAGGATACGAATTAAGCGTAGGACAACCTCAGGTAATTGTGAAAGAGATTGACGGAAAAAAATGCGAACCTTACGAAACGCTCGTAGTAGATGTTCCTCAGGAATTCGCCAGCAAAGTGATTGACCTGGTAACCAGACGCAAAGGCGAAATGCTGGTGATGGAAACAAAAGGCGAAATGCAGCATCTGGAGTTTGAAATTCCATCAAGAGGTTTAATTGGTATGCGTACACAAATGCTCACGCTTACTGCCGGTGAGGCGGTAATGGCGCACCGCTTTTTAGATTATAAGCCGTGGAAAGGTGCCATTCCGGGCCGTAACAACGGCGTTCTAATTGCCAAAGAAGCCGGTACAACAACCGGATATTCGCTTGATAAATTACAGGACAGAGGATTTTTCTTTGTTGATCCGGGCGAAGAAGTTTATAAAGGAATGATTATTGGCGAAAACAACAAGCCGGGCGATCTGGTGGTGAATCCGAACGAAGGAAAAAAGCTCACCAATATGCGCGCAAGCGGAAGCGATGCGGCTACCAACATTGCTCCGAAAACGGTTCTCTCGCTGGAAGAATGTATGGAGTACATACAGTTTGATGAATGTATTGAAGTTACCCCGAATCACATCCGGATGAGAAAAGTTATTCTCGATGAAGAAGAAAGGAAGAAACAACAAAAACGAATTGCCGTTACTTCATAACACAAAGGGCTTCGGCCCTTTTTTTATTTGCCGTATGAGACAGTTTTTCAATTTCCGCCTTAGGCACTTAAATTGAGGAAAAAAGGTTATGGCTTATATTGACTATTACAAGGTTTTAGGCATCAGCAAAACAGCAGGTACGGAAGAAATTAAAAAAGCATACCGCAAACTGGCGCGTAAATTTCATCCCGACTTAAACCCCGACGATAAGGAAGCGCACCGAAAATTTCAGGAAATAAACGAAGCGCACGAAGTATTGAGCGATCCGGAAAAAAGAAAAAAATACGATCAGTACGGTGAAAACTGGCAGCATGCGGAACAGTTTGAGCAGGCGCGCTCGCGCCAACAGCAACCGTACGGCCAAAGCGGCCCGGGCAGCGGGTTTGAAGGCTTTGGCGGTGCAGGATTTGATGCAGGTGGCTTTTCAGATTTCTTCGAGTCGATGTTTGGAGGCGGTGGTGCACGTCAAAGCCGCAGCCACTCCAGATTTAAAGGCCGCGATTACAATGCGGAGCTTCAGCTAAATCTCACCGACGCCTACAAAACCCATCAGCAAACAATCACTGTAAACGAAAAAAATGTAAGGATAACCATCCCGGCAGGAATTGAAAACGGCCAAAAAATCCGGCTAAAAGGATATGGCGAGCCGGGGGTAAATGGCGGGCCCGCCGGAGATCTCTATATTACTTTCTCCATTATCAATAATACCGCCTTTAAGCGCGACGGCAATAATCTTTACCTAACGCATCCGCTTCCGCTCTACACCGCTTTACTCGGCGGCGAAGTGCTGGTAGATACGATGGATGGAAAAGTGAAGCTGAAAGTAAAACCGCTCACACAAAACGGGAGTCAGATAAGGTTAAGAGACAAAGGATTTCCTGTTTATAAGAAGGAGGGCAGCTTCGGCGATCTGTATATCACCTGGCAGGTACAGTTGCCCACACACTTATCGGAGAAGGAAAAAGAAGTGTTTCAACAATTAGCTGATCTAAAAAACTAAAGCCATGCAACAACAATTAATAGCAGCAAAAGATATCTGCAATGTTTACGAAATTGAAGTTCGGTTTTTCCACGATTTGCAACAGTCGGGGCTTATAAACATCATAGAAAAACAAAATGTTGAATATATAAATGAAGAGGAACTGGAGGATGCGGAACGAATGATTCGCCTTCATAAAGACCTCGACCTAAATGCTGAGGGTATTGCAGTGATTTGTCATTTGCTGGAAAAGATGAAGCAACTTCAAACCGACTTATCGAATCTTCAAAACCGGCTAAGATTTTTTGAAGGAAATCACTGAACTAAAGTCCAAGCTCCGCCATAGGATTCCAAAACAAAGCCCCGAAGTCCTTTACAGCATCGTTTTCCACATGAATGCCTTCTGCTCTTAGCCTTCGCGCCATTTCATCAGCGTCGCCAAAGTGCATTTTGCCCGTTAACAGCCCCTGTCGGTTCACAACGCGATGCGCGGGAACATCGGAAGCAGACTTTATTAATCCGTTCAGCGCCCATCCCACCATTCGCGAACTTTTTTTTGCACCCAAATAAGCCGCAATAGCGCCGTAGCTGGTTACGCGGCCTTTCGGTATCAGCCTTACAACGTCGTACACATCCGAGAAAAAATCACTCTCGCCTTTTGTCCCTTTCCTCGATAAGCCGTTTTCTTTTTTCTTCATTGCAGACGTTCTTATAATTATACGGACAATGTTTACAACCGTTACCACAGCAATATCCACGCTTCAACAGATATTCTTCGGTAAATACAATATAACCGGAATCGTTGGTATAAAAATCATCCTCCTCAAGCGCAATCTTTGCCACGTATCAATTCTTTAAAACTTTCGTCACGGTTGTTATCGAGATTGCTGTTAAGCAAAAATTTCAGATAAAAAATTTTGTTGCTTCCGGCAATGTCGAGTGTTTCATAATGGGTTCGGATACGAAGCTCGTCCTGATACAAATCACTGTTGTATAAATCATCGCTCGCAGCGATCAGTGGTAATTGATAAAAGTTAATAACAGCACGTGTGAAATGGTAAAGGTCAGGGCTGTCGGTTTTTAAATGAACCACTCCGTCTGCCTTCAAAAACGAACGGTATTTGCGAAGAAATTTTGGGTGTGTGAGGCGCTTTTTCACCTTTGAAAACCGAAGCTGAGGATCGGGGAAAGTTATCCAGATTTCGCTTACCTCGTCGCTCCCGAAAAACGCATCTATTTTGTCAATTTGCGTCCGTAAAAAAGCTGCGTTGTTTAAGTTGGCCTCTAAAGCCGTTTTTGCGCCGCGCCACAGCCGGTTGCCTTTAATATCTACCCCAATAAAATTTCGGTTTGCATACCTCTCCGAAAGTCCTACAGTGTACTCTCCTTTACCGCAGGCAAGTTCGAGAACGATGTCGTTTTCATTCTTGAAAAATTCGCCCCAGCATCCTTTTAAGGAAACATCATTCTCAATAACATTCGGAAATTCTTTTATCGCAGCGAAGCGAATTAATTTTTTCTGTCCCATGTTTTCTTGGGCGTCAAATGTATTCTAATTCAGCGGTGGTTTAAACAGAATGATACAAATACTGTCCGCACAAAAAGTTGAAAACCGATTTCTCGCTTTTCAGCTCTTCGGGGAGGTCGCGAATTAATTTTTCAAGCGCGAAGATATTCTTCTCCGTAATTTTTTCTGATCCGATCGACTGTGCAAAAAAATTGATCATAAACAAAACCTGATGGCCGTCGCGGCTGTCGAAAGGCGTGCGTGCCGGTTCGGTGTTTACATGTGTTGTGGCAGTGCTGCTCCACGTATAGTCTCCGAGTTGCAGGTGATGTTTTTGAAAATTCATAATTCAAGTTTAACGGTTAACAAACAGCAGGGCTTAAAGGATAGCTGCGGGCCGATGCGTTGCACCTAAGTTAACCTATTTTTTATTAACCACAAGAATGCGGAACATCCGTAAATGAACTGCATTATAGATATTTGCATGTTCAACGTTGAAAAATATATGGCAAGAATGAGAGCGGCGATCACGGCGGTTGGTGGCTATGTTCCCGAAAATAAACTTACCAATTTCGATTTGGAGAAAATGGTTGATACGAATGATGAATGGATTAAAACCCGCACCGGGATTGAAGAAAGACGCATTTTGAATACGCCGGGAAAAGGCACGAGCGATCTTGCCTGCGAGGCAATAAACGTAATTTTAAACAGCCGCAAACTGGCTGTTGAAGAAATTGATTGCATTATTTGTGCAACAGTTACCCCCGACATGACGTTTCCGGCAACAGCAAATATTATTGCCGACAAAATTGGCGCGGTGAACGCCTGGGGGTTCGATCTGGAAGCGGCATGCAGCGGATTTTTGTATGCGCTCACCACAGGTGCATCCTTAATTGAGAGCGGCCGCTATAAAAAAGTGATTGTTGTAGGCGCGGAAAAAATGAGCTCAATAATTGACTATACGGATCGTGCCACCTGCATCATTTTTGGAGATGGCGCAGGCGCAGTTTTGTTAGAACCGACCGAAGATGAAGTGGGCGTAATGGATAGCTTATTGAGAAGCGACGGATCGGGCCGCCACTTCCTGCACATGAAAGCGGGCGGCTCTGTAAAGCCGGCAACCGTGGAAACCGTGATGGCGAAAGAACATTTTGTTTATCAGGAAGGACAGGCCGTTTTTAAGTTTGCAGTAAAAGGGATGGCTGATATCAGCGCCGAACTTATGATGAAGAACAACCTGACAGCAAACGACATCAGCTGGCTGGTTCCGCATCAGGCAAATCTGCGCATTATTAGAGCCACTGCCGACCGTATGGAACTACCGATGGAGAAAGTAATGTTGAACATACAACGTTACGGAAACACTACAGCCGCAACCATTCCGCTTTGTTTATGGGAATGGCAGCATCAGCTAAAAAAAGGCGACAATATTATTTTAGCAGCTTTCGGAGGCGGTTTTACGTGGGGAGCAACCTGGATAAAGTGGGCCTACAACGGATAAATTCATCGTGCAGAAGAACTGAATAACTCCCCTTCTCTGTTTTGTTGTTCAAGCGTCCAATCGTGGGTTAAGCTCGTTTCCACCCAGGTAGACCCGGCTTTTCTAAAAACCTGTATAGGAATCTGAAAAAGGTTTTCAAAATCCTGCTCTAATTCGGCAACCGTGCGGCTTCCGTCCATATCTATGTTTGAAGACGGCTGAACAGACGACAACTTAATTTTTTTGCTTAGAAAGGTTTTTTTCTTGCCCTCATTGATAAATTCCAATTTCAGAAAAGGAAAGTTTTCATTAAATTTCTGAAATATCAGAGAAATCCGGTTTTCAACATCATTCATAACCATCGGGCATTTGCTTTATGTCACATTTTATCCTAACAGAAGCAAATATATTTTTGAGGCTATCGAAATTCTATGACATAAATCAGTTTTTAAAAAGCCTTCGTCAAGTTTTACACGAATGGCTGTTAGGCCCTTTGGAGGCTGATATGCGTCAGAAAAAACGGTGCTTAGGGATTGCCGGCTGCATTCGAAATTTCATCGAGCATTCCTTTGCTTTTTTCGGGTTTGCTGAGGTATAACAGAACAGCGGCGGCTGAGGCGCCAATAACGACGGCGGCAACTAAGATTGATTTCATACTTTTTTTTCGCTACCACGTTTCAATTCATATACCAGATTTCCCGTACTGTTGAATGGACTCCGTGAGTTGCTTGTAGAGGTGGCGAATGTGCGGATGTTTTTCGAGCCATTGAAGATGGCGGTTGATGGTGCGCTGGTCGTGGCGGATGGCGGGGCCGGTCTGAAACGATTGCGCCGGGCCGCTTTCGAGCCGTTTGGCGGTTTCGGCTATAAGCGGTAGCAGAAGGTTGAAGTGTAAATTTTCTTCCTTGCAAAACAAGTCGGCAAGTGCGTATAAGTGATTGGTAAAGTTCGACACCATAACAGCAGCTACATGTAGTTTAACGCGCTCTTCATCTCCGGCAAATCCAACACTATCGCTTATAGAGCCCGCAAGTTCCTGAATAGCGCTGAGCGATTGAGGTGTACTGCCATCGATCAAAATCGGTATCTGTGCAGGAAGGCTCTGTTTGCGCAGGCTTTGCAGTGGATACAGCACGCCATAACATGCAGTTACTGGCAGAAACACGTCTTTAGAAACAGATGCTGCTGTATGCATCATTAACTTATCTCGGAATGGAAACTGACCGACAACTTGAGGTACTGCATCATCACTTACTGCAATTATATAGGCGTCTGCCTCGGGCGTGAGTTCGTTGATGGACGCAGTAAAATTGCTTTTGTAATCGTGAGCGAGTTCCGCAGCATTTTCGAGGCTGCGGCTGTACACCTGCTGAATCGTGTGGCCCGCATTATGGAGCAGCCTACACAGTACGGTGGCAACGTTTCCAGCGCCGATCATTACTATTTGCATGGCTTGTTGTTATCGCAAAGCAAACGCTTTTGTACAAAAAAACCGCATTCGTTGCAGAATGCGGTTTTAATGAAGTGAATCCTTACTATTTAAAATCGGCCTCTGTTACGCCGCTGTTTGCTTTAAACGACTTCAACGTCATATCAAGCACTTGTTGGTTGTCGCCAACACTGATGGTGAGCGTTACTTTATGCGGGATCATGATGTCGCCCTCTTTCTTGTAATCGCCATAATCTGTTGTTTGCGTTATCGCCATTCCGTTTGCTTCAGAGGTGCTCTCTGTCCGTACAAGAAGGCCTGAAGCCACATCGTAGTACTGCATTTCCGAAGCTCCTGACGGCTTTGTTATGCTAACCGCATACGCGTCTTTGCCTTCAATTTTTTCAACACCTTTCGAATCTATTTTGAAAGCCGCATTTGTAAGGTACGACTGCTGTTCAACCAAGGTAGTAACCGCTGTTTTATCTTTCAGATCGTCGCCCTCCAAATCTTTCTTCTGGCCGCCTGCCATTTTATAACCGCCGGTGCCGTTGAAAACTTCTTTCTGCACGGGATTACCGCCCATAAGAATGGTTTGCGATTCTTTATTTGGCGCTAATCTTTTAAATTCAACATCGAGCGACATTCCCTGCATATTCAGTTCATATACCTCGTGCATGGAATTAACTTTTGCCAGCGCATCCTTGCCTCCCAAAGCTTTGATGTAGTTATCGATGATTGTTTTTCCATCGATGGCAGTGGTTGAACTTGTTGGTGCAGTTGTTTCGGCTGTTACAGGTTTTGCCCATTTGTCGAAGAGATGAACAGGATAGCCCAAACTTTCAAGCGGCGCTTTTACAGCAGAGGCTTTTCCAACTACCACCACCCTTGTGTTTGCGTGATTAAAGTATTTATTGGCAACGCGTTTTACATCGGCCGCAGTAACTGCATTTATTTTCTGTAAGTATGTGCGATAGAAATCTTTTGGCAGCCCGTTGAGCAAAATGTTGAGCGCATAGGTTGCGAGGCGCGAAGGATTTTCCATCTGCAACGCGAAGCTGCCGTTAAAAAGCGCCTTGGCGTTTTGGAGTTCTTCGGCTGTAACATCAGTAGAACGCATCCGCTCAATCTCTTTTAAAATTTCTGCAACAGCACTATCCGTTTTTTCATTCCGAACAGATGCCGACGCATTGAAACTTGTTTGGAAGCGTCCCGTTCCTACATTCGAATACGAACCATAAGTGAAGCCATGTTTTTCTCTCAGGTTCATGAAAAGACGACCGTCGGATCCGCCGCCGAGAATCTGATTCGCAAGCAATACAGGGAAGTAGTCAGGACTGCTTAGCGGTATTTCAACAAGATTGGTTACGGTAATTTCTGACTGAACCGCACTTGGCAAATCGATCAGATTGATTTCTGTTTTTGCCGGATTGCTTGCAGCAGCCGCTTGCCCCAACTGAAGGCTTTTGCCTGTCCATTTACCAAAGGCTTTTTCTGCGAGCTCTTTCGCTTTTGCAGCGGTAATATCACCTACGAAAATTAGATATCCGCGAGACGGCGTAATGTATTTTGCATAGACGTCCTGAATATCCTTAAGGTTGATGTTGTTGATGGTTTCTTCACTTTGAAATTCACCTTTAGGATGATTTAAACCATACGACAGCGCAGAAACAACCCTCGATGAGATGGCTTTCGCACTCTTCTCTTCAGTTTTTAATCCGGTAATGGTTTGCGATTTCAGTTTATCGAAAGATTCCTGAGTAAACCGCGGCTCCTTTAAAGCTTCGGCCATCAGCATAAACGCATCGCTAAAATAACGGGTAAGTGCAGAAGCGCTTGCTCCGGACGACGACAAGCTCACGTCGGCTCCCATTTTCTCCACAGCTTCATCAAACTGTGCTTTCGTTTTGGTTTTGGTGCCTTCATTCAGCATCTGCCCCATCAATGACATAACGCCTGCTTTCCTGCCTTCGGAAATTAGCCCTGCATCAATATTATAAACTGCGGTCACCTTCGGCAACTTATGGTTTTCCACCACTAAAACAGTGATGCCATTTTTCAGTTTGAACGTTGCGGGATCTTTTATGGAAATAACAGGCGCTGGACCGGCTGCCGGCTTTTTGCTCCTGTCGATTTTCTGTGCTCCGGCAGCCATCATAATGCCGCCACACACTAAAAACAAAAATATTTTTTTCATATTATTTTTTAAAACTGATGATTAAAAGAAATTACTTTTCCGCAGGCAGATAGTATAGTACTACTCTTGCATCTTTCTTTAAATATTTCTTAGCCGCTGCTCTGATTTCTTCACGGGTGATGGAGCGTATTTCGTCTAACTCTTCATTTATGGAGTTGGTGTTTTTATGAAACACATAGCCCTTTGCCAAATTTTCGGCAACGCCCAGCATTTTCGAGTTTGCGGATACATAATCGTTTTCAAACTTGTTCAACAACTTATTGTATTCCTCTACGCTGATGAGGTTTGTTTGAAGACTTTTCACTTCATCATCAATATCTTTCAACAATGTATCAAGCGGTGTGTTACCGTTGGGGAGCGCAAGTGTTATGTACGCACCATAATCTTCCAGTGTGTAGTTAAATGCAAATACCTGTAAAGCATTCTTTTTATCGTCCACCATTTTTTTGTAAAGACGGGAGCTTGCTCCTCCTGATAAAACAGACGATATCATTTCCATCACTTTTGCGTCGCGACTGGCCATTCCCGGAACGCGGTAGGATGCAAAAATTGCGGGAATCTGAATATTCTGGTCGTAAGCGGTATCAATGATTTCGTGCGTTAAGGGGGCTTCAGTAATCTTAGGCTGTACTACAGGTGCGCCTTTCGGAATAGGACCAAAATAAGCCGCAATCAGCTGCTTGGTTTTTTCAATATCAATATCTCCTGCAATGCTTAAAGTGGCATTATTAGGAACATAATATTTTTTAAAGAATGCAATAAACTCATCGAGCTTAGCCGCATCGAGGTGTTCCATTGATCCGATTGGCAGCCAGCGATACGGATGGTTTATAAAAAGACGCCCGAACACTTCTTTGGCAAAATTGGCATAAGGAGCATTATCCATCCGAAGTCTTTTTTCTTCTTTTACTACCTCGTTTTGTGTTTTCACACCAATTTCGTTAATCACCGGGTGCATCATCCGCTCGCTTTCGAGCCATAGCCCGAGCTCCAGTTGATTAGAAGGAAACACCTCGTAATAAAAAGTCTGGTCCTGAGTTGTGTATGCGTTGTTTTGCCCGCCGTTGCTCGACACATACTTCATAAACTCGCCGCGTTTAATGTTTTCGGATCCCTCAAATAAAAGATGTTCGAAAAAGTGGGCAAAGCCGGTTCGGGCTGTGTCTTCATTCTTACTTCCTACGTGATACAACACCGAAACAGCGACAACGGGACCCGACTTATCCTGATGGAGGATCACGTGAAGTCCGTTGTCTAAATCGTATTCGGTAAATTTTACTTTTTGAGCATGGGCGCCCGCAAGCACAAAAAAGGCTAAACAAGCACTCAACAGCTTTTTAGATATACTCATTATAAAACTGGTTTTTATTGCCTCAAATATAAACGAATCGACTATTCCCAAAGTAGAATGTGATAAACGGTTTCTACGGTTTGCGTTTTTTCCTTATACGCCCGGTTTCATCGATATAAATTTCTTCCCTTTCCTGAAGGTAGCTGATGACCTCGAGTGTTTTTCTTCGCTCAATATTTCTCAGCCCGGAAAGATAGGCGGTAAGATAGGCAGACTCCTCGCCGGCTTTTATGAGCACCGCCTGCTCAATTCGGGCAAAATCCGCTGTTGACAACCGGCCATTTTTTTTCTCGAGACAGTTATCGCAAATTCCGCAATCCTTCATACTACCGTCGCCGAAGTACTCGCCCAAATAACGGCTGCGGCAAGTGCTGATGTCGAAATATTTCAACATATCATCGATCCGCTTCTGAAAAAGGGAGCGGCGTTTAAGATAAGACGTCGTATCTATCCAAAAAGACCCATTCGGTACGCGGTCATGGAGGAAAATAATTTTCGGTTCAGCAGACTGCGGATGATATGCTATTACGCCAGCCGTATTCAGGTGCTGTAAAGCGCGCACAAGATCGGCCAGAGAAATTTTTACGATAGCTGCGAGCTGCTTCTCATAAACTGGCACTTCATTATCGAAAATGCCGTGGTAAGTGCGAAGCAACGCCTTCACTACTTCGTCGAGTTGGGGCGCAGTAGCTTCTATTTCGTTCAGCGTGGTACGACCGCAACGGAAACCCACAGTTGAGGGAAGATAAAATCCATCGGTCAGCGCCAAACTGCCATTTTGCTCGAGCAGTTTAATTACGTTGAATGCGGTAATGGAGGAGAGTTTAAAGTTTTTACAGAAACGGCTAATATCAAACGAAAATGTTTTTCCCGCTCCACCGCCCACCGGTATTTGCAGGAAATCGGAAAGATGTTGATAGATTTCCCGAATTTTTTGCACAGGCGGAAAACGCTCGCTGCAAAGTGACTGAAGGGTGCTGATGTCTTGCGGCTCGTAAAGCAATACGGCATAGGACGGCTTGCCGTCTCTTCCGGCGCGCCCGGCTTCCTGATAGTAGTTTTCTATGCAGTCCGGAGCATTAAAGTGTATCACAGTTCTTACATCTGCCTTGTCTATCCCCATCCCAAATGCATTCGTACACACCATCACCCTCGAGTAGCCGTTCATCCATGCCAGTTGCCGTGCATTTCGTTCTTCAAAAGATAATCCCGCATGATAAAAATCGGCTGCAATGTTTTCCTTGCGAAGCAGTAACGCCACTTCCTTTGTTTTTTTTCTTGTGTTGCAAAACACAATCGATGCGCCGTTTACTTTCTTTAAAATGTCGATGCACTTTGAAAACTTAGATTCTGATCTAAAAACGCTAAACGAAAGATTTGGCTTGCTGAACGACTGTCTGAACACTTCCGCTGTTCGGATGCCCAGCTTATCCAAAATGTCGTCAGCAACCAAAGGCGTTGCAGACGCAGTGAGCGCAACGAAATTTGCGTTTGGCAGCTCATTTTTTATGTCGGCAATCTTTAAGTAAGGCGGCCTGAAATCGTATCCCCACTGGCTGATGCAGTGCGCTTCATCCACCGCAACGAACGACACATTCAGCAGAGGCAGCCATTGCCGAAACGATGCCGTGGCGAGCCTTTCCGGCGAAACGTACAAAAATTTATAGTCTTCGTCAACGCAGGCCCGCAGTCCGCTTTCCACTTCAAAAAAAGGTAATCCGCTGTGCAGGCACATTGCTTTAATGCCCTTTTTCGTAAGCGCTTCCACCTGATCTTTCATCAGTGCAATCAGCGGGCTGACAACCAAACACAATCCCTCTTTCATCAGTGCAGGCACCTGAAAACAAACAGATTTTCCGCCGCCGGTGGGCATTATCGCAAGCACGTTCTTCCCCATCAGTACGGCTTCCACCACCTCCTTTTGCAGGGGGCGAAACGAGTGGTGATTCCAGAACTTTTTCAGTATGCTTTCGGGTGATTGCTTCACGCTTCCGCCGGTTTTTTTAATTAACAGAACAAAAGTATCGCACTAAAATTCAAGTTTCTACATTTGGTTGTCAAACACTCTCACATGGAAATCGAATTTGGACTCGATGAAATTAAAAAGGTAGCAGCAAAGGTTTACGGGCGCTTTGCAAAAACAAAAGTTTGGGTATTGAAGGCGAACATGGGATCCGGAAAAACAACTTTTATAAAAGCGCTGTGTGAAATTCTTGCAGTAAGCGACACAGTAAGCAGTCCTACCTATTCTATCATAAATGAATATGAATCGGCCGAAATTGGAACGATTTATCACATGGACTGGTACCGGCTCAAAGACAGCGAAGAAGCGCTTCAGGCCGGCGTTGGCGAATGCCTGGAGTCGGGCAGTTTTTGTTTGATAGAATGGCCTGAAAAAGCGCCGGACCTTTTGCCGGACAACTATTTGGAGATCCAGCTTTCCGTTGTGAATGAAGGCATTCGGCGTTTAAAAATAGCAGACGAATTGAGTAAAAGCCGTTAGCTTTACAATTCACCTAAAACTCAGTCTTTTACTTAACTTTTTTGCGATGGGAAAACCGATAGTAAGTGGCAGTTTCACTTTTGAAACGCAGGAAGAAACACTCGATATTAAACCCAAAGGAAGAAGGCTTTTTATTGGCATTCCGCGCAACACAAATTATCAGGAACACCGCATTGCTTTAACGCCCGACGCAGTGGCCGTTTTGGTAAACAACGGACATGAAGTGGTAATTGAAAGCAAAGCCGGCGATGGAAGCAAATACAGCGACAAAGACTACAGTAAAGCCGGTGCACGGATTGTTTATTCAAGGGACGATGTATATAAAGCGCCCATCATTATTAAAAGCGCTCCCTGCCTGATGGAAGACATTCCCTACTTCCAGATTAATCAAATCATCATTTCTCCTATCCAGATTCCTGTTTTAAAAAAGGAGCTGATAGAAAAAATGATGGAGAAAAAAATTACTGCACTAAGTTTCGAAAACTTAAAAGACGATAGCGGCACGTTCCCAATTGTGCGCAGCATGAGTGAAATTGCCGGCAGCGCTGTTATGCTGATTGCCAGCCAGTATTTGAACAGCACCAATGGCGGAAAAGGTGTGTTGCTTGGCGGCATAAGCGGCATACCTCCAACTAAAGTAATCATTATCGGCGCCGGCGTGGTAGGCGAATTTGCAACGCGTACCGCACTGGCTCTTGGTGCTTCCGTAAAAGTTTTTGATAACAACGTGTACCGTTTAAAGCGACTGCAAAACAACTTAGGAGTACGTGTATGGACAAGCGTAATTGAGCCCGGAATACTTGCAAAACAATTGAAAACCTGTGAGGTGGCAGTAGGCGCTCTGAACAACGAAAGTGGCCGCAGTCCTGTTGTTGTAACAGAAGATATGGTAGCCAATATGCGCGATGGCAGTGTGGTGATTGACGTCTGTATTGACCGGGGCGGATGTTTTGAAACCAGTGAAATTACTTCGCATGAAAAACCTACTTTCCGCAAACATGGTGTAATTCATTATTGTGTTCCCAACATTCCGAGCGGATTTGCACGCACAGCGAGCCATGCCATCAGTAATGTATTGATGCCCCTTTTGCTCCGGGTGAGCGATGCAGGCGGTTTTGAGGAAATGATCTGGCATCAGTTTAACCTGCGACACGGCATTTATCTGTATAAAGGCCATCTTACCAACTTCTACATCAGCCAACGTTTCGACTTGAAATATACCGACCTGAATTTACTGATTGCAAGCCGCCGGTAACTTCTTCTTCTAACGTATATATTTGCCCGTTCGATGAAGAAAAAAAGCGTTGTGTTTACTGTGTTTAACGATTTGGCGTACGACCAGCGTATGCAAAAAATTTGCGGCAGTATGCACCGATGGGGATATGATGTAACCCTCATCGGGCGAAAGCAAAGAGGCATAAAAACAGCAACTGCACAACCCTACCGGCAAATCAGGATTTGGTCGCCCTTTCATTCCGGATTTCTGATGTACGCCTGTTACAACATCCAGCTTTTTTTCAGGCTGCTGTTTTGTCGTTTCGATGCCGTCTGCGCCATTGACCTCGATACCATTTTGCCGGTGTATTTTTCTTCTGTTATTAAACGAAAGGCAAGAGTGTATGATGCCCATGAATTTTTTTCTGAGCTAAAAGAAATTGTGGAGCGCCGCGCCATTTACCGTGTGTGGAAACGCATAGAACGCTTTGCCATTCCACGGTTCCGGCACGGCTATACGGTGAACGATTTTATTGCCACTGCGTTTAAAAAAGAGTATGGCGTTTCATACGGAGTGGTGAGAAATCTTCCCAAACTTCAGCCGCTGCCTGCGGGGTCCGAAGAAGAAAAATTTATTATTTACCAGGGTGCAGTAAACGAGGGTCGATGCTTTGAAACACTTATCCCCGCTATGTTAGCGGTGAAAGCCAAATTAATTATTTGCGGAAAAGGAAACTACTTCCAACAAACGAAAGCGCTTATTGAAAAACACGGCCTCGAAAAGAAAGTGGAGTTGAAAGGATATGTATTACCCGCGGATTTAAAACTACTCACACCAAAAGCATA
The DNA here is from genome assembly GCA_039811185.1 of Chitinophagaceae bacterium. GTDB lineage: Bacteria > Bacteroidota > Bacteroidia > Chitinophagales > Chitinophagaceae > JAEZDR01. Next base: position 137,871 of record JBDHYF010000004.1, read on the forward strand.
TGCGGCAGTAATGCTGTTTGAAGAAACCGGCCTGAATCAGTACTATTCCTTATCCAACCGCTTTTTCGATTACATTATGGCGGGTGTTCCGCAACTTTGCGTCAACTATCCTGAATACGAGAAAATCAACCGGCAGTATGATGTTTGCCTGATGATAAACAACACGAGCGCAGCAACCATTGCATCCGGCCTGAATCGTTTGCTGGAAGATGAAGAACTACATCGGCGGCTTCGCCAAAACTGCCTTCGCGCAAGGGAGGATTTGTGTTGGGAAAATGAAGAATCTGTATTAAAATCTATTTGGGAAGATATATTATAGCAAATTGAAAGAGCACTTAAATATTGTATCGCTTACGGTTCCATATCCTGTTAACTTCGGAGGGGTGTTCGACTTGTTTCATAAGCTGAAAGCCCTACATGCCAAAGGGATAAAAATTCACTTACATTGTTTTGAGTACGGGCGTGGACAACAGCCGGCGCTGAATGATTTTTGTGAAACCGTGACTTACTATCCGCGGGTTTCCTACTCAAAAACATTTTTTTCCGGGCTTCCGCATATTGTAGCAAGCCGTATAAACGAAGATTTATTCAACAATCTTCTTCAGAACAATTATCCGATATTGATGGAAGGGTTGCATTGCAGCTTTTTGTTGAAAGATGAAAGATTTAACAACCGCAAACGTCTGGTACGACTGCATAACATTGAAAGTGATTACTATGCTGACCTCGGAAAGAATTCCGTAAAGATGTTGCAGAAACTTTATTGCAGGAAAGAATCGGCATTATTAAAACAGTACGAATCTTCATTACCAAACGATACGGTGTGGCTATGCGTAACCAAAAAAGATGCGAAAGATTTTTCGGAGCGATACGGTTATAAAAATTGTGATTATCTGCCGCTGTTTCTCCCGGAATGGAGTTCCGCATACCAGCAAGAATCGGGAAACTATTGTTTGTATCACGGCGACTTAAGTATAAGTTCTAATAACAAGATGGCTTTGCTGTTGGCTGAATTATTTGCAGCTACCGAAATTCCATTTGTGATAGCAGGGCATCAACCTTCAAAAAAACTATTACAGCAAACAAAAGGTGTAAAAAATATTGAAGTGATTGCAAGCCCCTCGAACGATGAAATGCACAATCTTATTACAAAGGCGAAGGTTAATATTGTCCCTTCGTTGAGCGCAACAGGAATTAAACTGAAATTGATAAACGCGCTCTACAACGGCAAACACTGCATTGCTAACGCTGAAACTGTTGCAGGAACCGAGTTTGAAGACATTTGTGCAGTTACCGGGCTAACAAATATTCCGGCAGTGGCACGCACACTGATGAAAACAGAGTTTACAAAGGAGGCGTTTGAGAAACGTGTTACAATGTTGAGAGGCTTGTTTAACAACGGCAAAAATGCCGACCGGCTGATTCAATATATTTGCAGCTAAGTCAGCCTATGCAACCAACAAAATTATCGGTAAACATCAACAAATTTGCTACGCTTAGAAACAGCCGTGGCGGTAATAACCCCGACGTAGTGAAAGCCGCTGTTGATGCGGAGCGCTTCGGCGCCGACGGCATTACGGTACATCCACGGCCCGACGAACGGCATATCCGCTACGACGATGTTAGAGCTATAAAAAAGGCGATTGGTGTTGAATTAAATATTGAAGGCAATCCAAGAGAGCAGCGGTTTGTTGATCTGGTACTTGAAGTGAAACCGGCACAAGTGACGCTCGTGCCCGATGCGCTCAATCAACTAACTAGCGATCACGGCTGGAATACGGTGGAACACAAGGCGTATTTAAAAGAAATAATTGCCTCGTTTAAACAGGCAGGTATTCGTGTCAGCGTTTTTGTTGACCCTCAAATAGAAATGATTGAAGGCGCTGCCTTAACCGGAACCGACCGAATTGAACTGTACACGGAAGCCTACGCTAAAGAATTTCTGAAAAATAAAGCCGCCGCTGTGCATCCGTACCAGCAGGCAGCGCTATCAGCCCACGGGCTTGGACTGGAAATTAATGCCGGCCACGATCTTGATTTAGAGAACCTGAAATTTTTTAAAGAAAATGTAAACAACCTGGCGGAAGTAAGTATTGGCCACGCACTGGTTTGCGATGCCCTTTATCTCGGTTTCCAAAACACCATTCAAATGTATAAACGCCAGCTTGCCTAATAAAAAGAGATGTACACGATTTACGGAATAAAGAATTGCGATACTGTAAAAAAAGCCATCAACTGGTTTAAAGAAAAAGATCTCCCTTTCAGCTTCTACGACTATCGCATAGAAGGCCTGAGTAAGAAAACAATTCAGGAGTGGATAGATGCACAAGGAAGCGAGCAACTGTTGAATAAAAAATCTTTAAGCTGGCGAAATCTACCGCCAGACGAACAGAAGAAAGCTTCATCAAAAAAAGGAACAGCCGATCTTCTGTTCACGCATCTCACCCTGATAAAACGGCCTGTCATCACCTCAGAAAACAAAATTGTTACCATTGGTTTTGACGAAGCAGTTTTTCGCGAACGCTATAAAAACCGGAAGGCTAAAAAATAATTACTTTATCAGTTGGTTGAGCTGCTTCATTAAATCTTCGCCTCTTAAATTTTTGGCGATAATTTTTCCGTTCGGGTCAACCAACAGGTTCTGCGGAATGGATTGAATATGGTACAATTGCGATACGGCATTATTCCAGTAATTTAAATCGCTAACCTGCGTCCAGGTAAGCTTATCCGCCTTAATTGCCTGAATCCAGCTTTCGCGCGATTTATCGAGTGACACTCCCAAAACAGTAAAGTTTTTATCCTTGAACTTGTTGAAAGCGTTTACTACATTGGGATTTTCGAGACGGCAGGGCCTGCACCAGCTCGCCCAAAAATCGATGAGCACATATTTTCCTCTGAACTGTGAGAGGGAAACCGGATTTCCATTTTCATCGTTTTGTGTAAAATCGATTGCCTGGCTTCCCACAGCACCAATTTTCCCGGTTGCAAGAGCAGCTTGTAAATACTTCGCATACTTATAGTTTTGCGCATCGGCGCTGAGGGTGCTCAATCTCTTTTCCGCCGTCATTGCGTCTTTGTTCGGGTCTGTGTCGTACGCATACGCAAGCAACAGCGCGGCAACGGGCGAATTGTTTTTCCGTGCTATAAAGCGATCGATGCTGCCCTGATAAATATTATAAGCCGTATTCAACACCACCATAAACGAATCGCGTACAGTAGGGTTGGATGTGGTTTGTACCACCTGGTTATAAACATTCACGTAGTCTGCAAGGGGCTTCACATAATTTATGAACTCCTCATAATCGGAATGCGATTGAGAACCGGTAATTTTTAAACCGGCCACATCGTCCTGATGACCACTGATGTTAACAGAATCGTTCCCGATAAAAAGAACAATCTTTTTCGCGGGGCCTTCGAGCACGAGAAACCTTGTATCCGCTTCGGTAAACTGTCCTTTCAAAACAAACTGTCCATTCTTAACCTGTGCTTTCGAGTACACCTCGTCATTGTCGGGATTCACAATACTCACCGCGCTGTTCTCAGCTAAGCCTGCAATCTTTCCTTTAATTAAAAACTTCTGCGCAATGCCGGAACTGGCTATAGTAAAGGATAACAGCAACAACGATAAAAATCTCATGACGAATGTGTTTTGCAGGCAATTTAAAATCAATAAAACATAATCCTTCTTAATTAACGCTTTCTTATTCTTTCAGGCTATCCATCTTCATAATACCCATTAGCTCCTTCATGGTGCGCACCATACTTTCGTTACTGCCATCTAAAAATATCATGTTACCTTTTCCGCTTTCGGCAAAATTCTTAATGGCTTCCGTCCACATACTAAAAAGAATGATGTTGTAGTCGAGGTTTGCGAGTTTCATTTGCTGAGCCGCCTGCCCCATCCCTCTTGCCACTTCTTCGCGAAAAAGCGCCACTCCCTGGCCGCGCAGTTTCGCGGCCTCCCGCTCCGCCTCGGCTGCAATCTTGATAGCGTTTCCTTCAGCTTCTGCGGCCTTCGTTTTTGTGATGAGAAGCGCCTGCCCTTCGTTTTCCGCAGCAGCTTTCAGATTGTTGCTCGCTACCACCTTACTCATGCTTTCAAGAATGGCCTTATCGAAGGTGATGTCATTAATTTGCAAATCGAGTAAATGGTAACCCCACTCTTCAAGGGAATGGTCTACCTGCTCCTTCACATTCTCCACAATTTCGCGCCTCAATCCCAGTATTTCTACCTGACGTTTTGTGGCAACGAACGAGCGGATGTTCCCCTCAATCGTGCGCACCAACGCCTGCATCAGGTCGCGTTCCGATATAAACTTAAACGCAACTTTCTTTATGGTATCCTCATTTTCATTCTGCACAGCATATAACAACATACTTTTAAAATACACGTTTGCCTGATCAATTGTGATGGCTTGAAACTCCATTTCCACTGAACGGTTTTGAATACTGATTCTTCGGTAAATCTGTTCAAGCACGGGAACTTTAAAACTGAGGCCCGGCCTAAGAATGCGCCGGTATTTCCCAAACATGGTGATGACGGCAATTGTACCCTGATTAACGGTTACAAGTCCTGAAAAAACAATTAACACCAGAAGAATCAACCACCAGTAACTTATAAAGAATGACATTTTTTTCGTGTAAAGAACAGCAAAATATTATAATCGGCGAAACGAAAGGTCTAACTTTCTATTTTTTAAAGTTCTTCTTAAAACGGATTTTACCCGAATTTATTTTATCGGTTAAGGCCTTACTGTTTGCCGCCAACAACGAACTAATTTTCTTTCCCTATCTAGCGTGGAATAACAGGCCATTTTTACCGAGGTAAAAAAACCTTCGGACGCCTGTTCAGGGTTTGGTTTTGACTGGCGTAACAACTTTAAATCCGGGGCCTTTCAGCACCAAGTGTTTGTGCAATCTTTTTGGCGCTTGCTGTTATCGTATCAAGCGATTTGTCGGCTCCGCTGCTAACCTGCCCAGTCAAAAGTAACGGTTTCATTATCTTTTAATTTGGTCGTAAATTGCAATTGACTGTTTATCTACTGATGGCTGTTTTTTTATCTTTTTATGTTGCGTTTGGTATCCTTTTGCTTATTTACGTATTAATCAAAGGAGGCATTAAAGCATTGCCGATTATGGTATTAGCGGCTATTGCGATCCCGTTGTTTCCCTTCGCTTTACTATATATAATAGTTGCACACTGGAATTCGCATAACCGGTGGGGAATAATTTTTTTTCTCGCTTGCATGATCGCTTCTGTCATTATTCTTCTTAATTAAAATCCCTCCCATGGTTTCGCCGCTTCCCGCCTTCTCATCACTCAGATCGGGTTTAGTTTTAAAAAGTATCGGATGCAGCTATCAATCTGTCTATCCACCCGTAATCTTCTACCTTTTGCAGTTCTATTTTTTTTGCTCGGCGGTTTTTATTAAGCCGAGAAGCAGGTTATTGGCTGCGAGAAAATAATCATCGTCGGCTTTAGTTCGCTCATCCCCGCCGAGCCACTGAAAGCGCACGAAAAGTAGAAGAGCAAATTCTTTGGCGCGCTAAGCCAAGGAATTTATCAGGGCAGCTATGGGGTCATTTTAGCTTAAGCGCAGGCACAGAACAGTCTAAAATTTTTACCCGGGTTAAATAAGAACCGCAAATATTTTAAATAAAACTTTATCTCCCCATATAGAAATTTTTTAGTTTGTTTACTTTTTTAATTCACACAATTGCAACAAACATTCAAGATGATTCAGCTTCGAAAAATAATTGCAGCCGTCTGTTTTATTTTACTGGCAAACATTGGGCAGGCAAACGCTCAAAGCAGCCGGTGGCAACAAAAGATTAGATATGATATTGATGTAACCCTCGATGTACAGTTGAACAGGCTTTTCGGTACCGAAAAAATCCGCTACTGGAATCATTCGCCCGACACGCTGAAGCGCCTCTTTTTTCACTTGTACTGGAACGCCTTTCAGCCCAACAGCAGCATGGACGCAAGAAGCCGCGACCTGGGGCGACACAGCTATCGAAACGACAAAAACGGCAACCCCATTCCTGACTGGGACGCCCGTGTGAAAGACCGCATCAGCAAACTCGACAGCTCCGAAACAGGCTTTTGTAAAGTAGACTTCATTTCGATTGGCGGCAAAAAACAAAAAACCATTCTGCACGAAACCATTTTAGAAGTTGTGCTCGACAAACCGATTCCGCCCGTTACTAAAAACAGCGGGCCGGTGTTGATAGATGTTGCCTTCGTGTCGCAGGTGCCGGTTCAAATCAGACGGGCCGGAAGAGATAATGCAGAAGGCATCCGTTACTCCATGAGCCAGTGGTTTCCTAAAATGGCAGAGTACGACGCAATGGGATGGCATGCCAACCAATACATTGCCCGGGAGTTTTATGGTGTTTGGGGCGACTTTAACGTAAACATTACGCTGCACAAAGATTATATGGTGGCAGCAACGGGCGAACTTCAAAATGCACTTCAGATTGGAATGGGCTATACACCTGCCGGCTACAAGCCTCCACGGCCAGCCGGGGAAATGCTGACATGGAAATTTAAAGCCGTTGGTGTGCACGATTTTGTATGGGCTGCCGACCCCGGATATGTACATGAAAAAACCTCCGTTAAAAACGGTCCTGCACTGCATGTATTTTATAAGCCCGCAAACGCATCTGCCGACAGTGCCTGGCAACATGTATTGTTTGCTGCTGAGAAAATGCTCCCTTACATAGAAAAGCGCTTTGGCAAATACCCATGGCCCACCTATTCATTTATTCAGGGTGGCGATGGTGGAATGGAGTATGCGATGGCAACTTTGCTAAAAGGTCCGGGCATCGGAACGGTGATACACGAATGGATGCACAGTTGGTATCAACAATTACTCGGCATTAACGAAGCGCTCTATCCATGGATGGATGAGGGTTTCACCAATTTTGCAGAGAATGAGGTATACTATTATTACTTAAAAAATATTGCACCCGAATCGCCTTGGCTCAATGCTGCACAAAAACAACAGGCAAAGAACGAGTTGGCAGGCATTGATGCAGCGCTTCCGTTTAAGCAGGCAGGCGAATATAAAAACTACTTTAACCTTGCGGCAAGCAATTTACAAGAGCCGCTCAGCACCCATGCCGACCACTTCAACACAAATGTGGCTTATGGTATTTCTTCTTATTCGAAGGGTTCGATGTTTCTTACGCAGCTCGGCTATTTGATTGGCGACTCTATCCGGGATGTTGCCTTGCTCGACTTCTACCGCACCTGGAAATTTAAACATCCCGACCCTAACGACTTCATCCGGATAGCTGAAATGCGCGCCGGGCTTATGTTACAGTGGTTCAGACAATATTGGATTGAAACAACGAAAACCATCGATTACAGCATTGCGGCCGTACAGGAGCAGGATGGAGTGGCAGCCATTACCCTAAAACGAAACGGCCTGATGCCGATGCCGCTGGACGTATTAATTGTTTATAAAGATGGTAGTGAAGAATTACATTATGTTCCCCTCGACCTCCTGCTTGGAAAAAAGCAGAACGAAGGCTGGATGAAACGGGTTGAGCATGACGCCTGGCGATGGACGCATCCCGAATACGTGCTGCGCCTAAGCAGGCCGGTTGCAGAAATAAAGGAAATCGATATAGACCCCACACAGCGGATGGCGGATGTGAACCGTAAAAACAACCGCCTCGTTGTTCCATAAGGTAATTCGCAAAACCATCAGCCATAAACGAGCTGCTCAAAAAAAAGCAGCTCGTTGCTCGTTTCTATTCAACAGGAATCTTCGCGGGTTTCTGTAGTACAGGAAATTACGGATACAGTGGAATGCTTCTACTGTCGCTCGTAACAGCCGATATCCGGTTTTCCTGCCGGCACTTCACGTGTTAAGCCATCCAAATCGAAAAGGACGCCGGGCAAGGGTTTGGCTGCATCTACACATGGCGAAGCATCGCGCAAGCGGAAATTATAGATAAGCTTACTCACGTTTACCGTATCGAAGGCGGGATTCAGATTACGCAGCGAAGCCGCATCAGCATAAGCAAGCGGGTTCTTCGATTTGTACAAAATATTTTCGAAGCTCAAATTGAAAGCCGTGCTTCCTTTCTTCTCCACAACAATTTCATCTTCAACCAGGCCGCCTTCGCCATAGAAAATACTGTTTCTGAATTTCGCATCGAGGTCAAACAAAAAACCATCATAGCTGTTTGTAACAAACAAAACGGGACGCTTATGATCGAAGTATAAATTCGTGTAGGTAACCACCGTACAGTAATCGAAACTATAACTTCCTCCACCCGCCAGATAAATGTTTGCACCGCAGTTAGTGATAAGACAGTTGCGTGCAGAAACTGACGAAGCCACGGCAACAATGCCCGCATCATAAGCGTTATCGATTACACAGGCGTCAAGCACAACTTTGGGCACAGGTATCAATTGTGGATTGGCAACAATTGCCTGATAAGCATTTTTTATCACCACGTGTTGAAGCAAATTTCCTGAGCTGCTTTCGCCAAACGTGATGCCCGGCCACGACGCAGGAAAATATTTATATGGCTCGTCAAGGCGGTCGCCTGTAAACACAATTTTGTTCGCAGCGGTTCCATTTGCCACGAGTTGTCCGTTCACAACAACCGGCGCATCCGCATGGCAATACACCTCTGTTCCGGCATTGATTTTTAGCTGCACATTTTCTCTCACCTTTATTCCACCGAGAATTACAATGGGAAGATCACTCGTCCACACACTGTCGGTTGTAACCTCGCGTTTGTTCAAAAACCTTGCATTCTTCCCATACGCCTGCAACTGTATCTGTTTTTCATTGCCGTTATATTTTATGGATATGCTGTCTTGCACCACAAACGGCAGCGTAGAAACAGAAGGGTTTATGTTAACGGCCACAAAAACATAAATGCTGTCGTTCGGCTCAATTTCAACATTCGTTGCATTGCCCGGGCTTCCATCCACATTTATCTTAAAATAATTATCCATGCCAAGCAGCTTCACTTCCGACAGTACGATTTTTTCATCGTTGGGATTAAAGATTTTAAAGCTTTTTGTAACGGAGCCAACCGATGTAAAAACGGTATCGAATGAAAGAGTATCCGCCGACGCAAAAACCAATGCACCCGGGTCGGTGACGATGCCGGTTTTTTTACAAGCCTGCGTAAAAATGCCAAGAAATAAAACAAAAGCAATCCATCTCATTCAACCAAAATAACGGCATTTTTTCATCAAAACTTTTCTTTTCTTCAGCCTGTCAGCGCCATCGTAATTTTATTAATTGTTTATCTTTTCAACCCCTTCGCTAAAATTAATTTTGATACATGAAGCGTTTCTCCACATCCTTGCTCTTTGTTTGCTTTTTAATGGCACTTCAGGCAAAGGGCCAGTATTATTTCAATGACATTGTTGCTCCCCAGCAGGCGTCGTTGCAACACCGTGCACTAACAGAAAACGGCGTTAAGCAAATGACTGCAACGAGCTACGAAAGCAATAATATGGTTTCTGAAGGCTTTTTCCTGACCCAAAAAATTATGGAAGGAGGCAGCCGTATAGAAACGCTGTCGGGCAATAAAACAACGCGCAACTTCACCGTTAACCTATATCAAAACAATCGCATTTTAAAGAGCGAAGACAGCACTTCCAACATCCTTACCATTACTACTTATCAGTACAACGACGATGGCCTTCCGGCGCTGATTACCATTTCGTCGGCCGACACTTTTATGAACAGCAGAAGTGAAGAGAAGCACTTGTGGTTGTACGATGCAGATAAGAAGCCGCTGAAGATGATTAAAGTGAAAGACGGCGCCGACACCACCTTTATTACGTTTATAAAAGACGAAGCAGGAAATATTGCCGCAGAAAAATGGCAGCGAAAAAAACGAATTGCTGAAACATACTACTATTATTATAATGCGGCAGGATTGTTAACCGACATTGTTCGTTTTAACCATAAAGCACAACGCCTGCTCCCCGATTTCCTTTACGCTTACGACGAAGCCGGAAGGGTAAAGCGGATGACACAAATGCCCGCAAACTCAAGCGACTACCTCGTTTGGGAATATTCGTATCACAACAATGGATTAAAAGAATCGGAATCGATCTTTAATAAAAACGGTGCGCTCTTAGGCAGAATCGTTTTCTCTTACAAATGATAATGATGTTACCGGCTTAAGCCTCTTGATGCAGCTTCAGTGGCGACGCTCCGTTCAACTTCTACCCAAAAATTTTACTGCGGTTTCATGCACCGGCCGTTTCTGAAAACAAAAAAGGCTATCGTTTAGATAACCTTAGGTGTGCCCCAGGCGGGACTTGAACCCGCACGGCCATTGCTGGCCACAGGATTTTAAGTCCTGCGTGTCTACCAATTCCACCACCAGGGCAGTTCAAGGACGAACCTTGAAAAAAAATCCCGCCATTAACAAGCGGGATTTTCTGAGCGGAAGACCGGGCTCGAACCGGCCACCCCAACCTTGGCAAGGTTGTGCTCTACCAAATGAGCTACTTCCGCAATATTGTTTTAAGAACTCTTCCCTTTTTTAATTGGGAGTGCAAAAATAACAATCGAGTTTGAACTACAAAATTTTTTGCTACTTTTTTATTTGTATTTCGGCGTGAGTTTGGTATTGTCCGGAACTTCAACCTCGGGTTTGCCTTTGTAGCTGTGCCTAGAAAGATTGTAGCAACTTCCCATAATAAAAGCAATGATGCAAAACAAAGAAAGATAGAATACAAAACGTGATGAATGAACCCAATCGTATAAAAAATCTTTCTCTTTCGGATTATCAAATTCCTGTGCCATAGAAATCTTAATTGTAATGCGCAAAAATAAGTGGTTGCGTTAAATATTCCTCATTTGCGGCGAACAATATCGCTGAAAGTTTTTTTACCTTTTAAATAGTAATCGATCGGCAAAATGGTATGCACAACGCCTTCTAAATCGTTAAGCTTTTTTCGACGCGGAGTCGAAGCCCCTTTGTATAAAAAAAAGCCTTCGTACAAAGCACGGGCAACGGCTTTTGCCTCCCTCCATTTAAACAAAAGCAGCCTTTTAAAGAGAAAACTAATGTCGAACACAAGCCGTGCAGACAATACTTTAAAGCGGTCGTGTGGATGCAGGTTCTTCCGCAGCATTCGGATGCTGTTTCTAAAATTTAAGTACAACTTCTGAGCTCCGGCCGGAAGCGTTCCGCCACCCACATGGTACACCACCGATTGCGGACAACAAAAAACCCGATATCCCGCAATCTGCATTCGCCAGCATAAATCAATCTCTTCCTGATGTGCAAAAAAATCACCATCGAAACCACCCACTTCATGAAACACACTGCTCCTGACAAAAAGCGCTGCTCCGGTAGCCCAAAATATGGGCACCGTGTTGTTGTATTGACCGATGTCTTCTTCCATCACATCAAGCACCCGGCCTCTCGCAAAAGGATATCCGAAACGGTCGATAAAACCGCCCGCAGCTCCGGCGTATTCAAAATGCGATGGACGATGAAAGGAAAGAACTTTCGGCTGACAGGCAGCGATTTTGAAATCGGATTCCATCAATTCAACCACCGGCCGAATCCAATCTTCGCTTACTTCCACATCCGAATTCAGCAACACGAAGTAGTCGGCTGTAACCTGCGCCAGCGCCGCATTATAGCCACCTGCATAACCCCAATTTTTCTGTAACCGTAAAACTTTAACCGAAGGAAACTGAGCTGTTACAACTTCAACAGAATCGTCCGAAGAAGCATTATCGGCCAACACCACCTCCAGATTTTCATACTGAGTCGACAGCACGGAAGGCAGGAACCTCCGAAGCATTCCACTTCCGTTATAATTTAAAATAACAACCGCAACCTTTGGCGAACTCAAATCTTTTAAAATAAATGTAGTAAAAAAAATCCCCGTGTTTTCAACGGGGAGCGATCATTAAGATTTATTCAGTTTCTTCTTCAGGTTTTGATCAAGTGCATCCAAAAACTCTTCGGTATACACATAATCGGTTCCGTGCGAAACCTTTGGCTTTATGGCGATGGCTAGATCTTTCGTCATAATACCGCTTTCAACCGTTTCTATGCAAACGGCTTCAAGGGCGTGACAGAAGTCGATCAGCGGCTGATTATTATCCAGCTTACCCCTGAACTCAAGCCCCCTCGTCCATGCAAAAATAGAAGCTATCGGATTAGTGGAAGTGGGATTCCCTTTCTGATGTTCCCGATAATGACGCGTAACCGTGCCATGTGCAGCTTCTGCCTCCATAGTTTTGCCATCGGGCGTAATTAAAGTGGAAGTCATCAACCCCAACGAACCGAAGCCTTGTGCAACTGTATCGCTTTGTACATCGCCATCGTAATTCTTACAAGCCCAAACAAAGTTGCCGTTCCATTTCAGCGCACTTGCCACCATGTCATCAATCAATCTGTGTTCGTAAGTAATTCCCGCTTTATCAAAATCAACTTTAAATTCATTTTGATAAACTTCTTCAAAAATGTCTTTAAACCGGCCGTCGTATTTTTTAAGAATGGTATTTTTTGTAGAAAGGTAAAGCGGCCAGTTTTTGCTCAGCGCCTGGTTAAAGCATGCACGGGCAAACCCTCTGATGCTTTCGTCCGTATTATACATGGCAAGTGCAATTCCATCGCCTTTAAAATTGTACACCTCGTATTCCTGTACAGTGCCGTCTTCGCCTTCGAACTTGATGGATAATTTTCCTTTGCCCTTTGTTACGAAGTCGGTTGCACGATATTGATCGCCAAAGGCATGACGGCCGATACAGATAGGCGCTGTCCAGTTGGGCACCAGGCGGGGTACATTGTTGATAACGATAGGCTCCCGAAAAACCGTTCCGTCCAAAATATTTCTGATCGTTCCGTTCGGGCTCTTCCACATTTGTTTTAGATTAAACTCCTTTACGCGTGCTTCGTCGGGCGTAATGGTTGCGCATTTAATGCCTACTCCAAACTCCTTAATGGCGTTTGCGGCGTCAACCGTAACCTGATCGTCGGTGGCATCGCGATGCTCTATTCCAAGATCGTAGTATTTAAGGTCAACATCTATATAGGGAAGTATCAGTTTATCTTTAATAAATTTCCAGATTATCCGTGTCATTTCATCGCCGTCCAGTTCAACAACCGGATTGGCAACTTTAATTTTTTCAGCCATAGTTATGTTTTTAAAATGCGGACAAAAATAAACGTTTAAACAATTAAAAAAGGGCAAAAGAAAAGTCCGCACGAGCGGACCTTCCTGTAAATACGATGTTATTAAACCGCGGCTTCAGCCATGTCGGGAATGGCTTCGGCTTTATAGGCTCCGGCGTCGAGCTTTTCCTTCGTTTTGGTGAAGGCTTCAAGCGTAATGCGAATATCTTCGTCGGTATGGGTTGCGGTAGGAATTAAGCGGTAAATGATATGTCCCTTCGGAATTACCGGATACACTACGATGGAGCAAAAAATGCCGTAATTCTCTCGCAAATCGGCTACCATCATGGTGGCTTCTTCCACACCGCCTTTCATGTAAACGGGCGTAACCACACTATCCGTTTTGCCGATATCGAATCCTTTTTCTTTTAAACCTTTTTGCAGCTTCAGTGCGTTTTCCCAAAGCTTATCTTTCAGCGACGGCTGTGTTTTCAGGAGCTCGAGCCGCTTTAGGTTTCCGATTGTAATCGGCATGGGCAGCGACTTTGCGAAGATTTGGCTGCGAATGTTATAGCGTATATAATCTATAATAACCTTATCGCCGGCAAGAAACGCTCCGATGGATGCCATGCTTTTAGCGAAGGTTGAAAAGTACAAATCGATTTCGTCCTGACATCCCTGCTCCTCTCCGGCTCCCGCTCCGGTTTTACCCAGAGTGCCAAAGCCGTGGGCATCGTCAACCAAAAGGCGGAACTGGAATTTCTTTTTCAGACTGCATACTTCTTTCAATTTTCCCTGATCGCCGGCCATTCCAAAAACACCTTCTGTAATCACAAGTATTCCACCCGCATTTTGCTTTTCGATGAGTGCTGTTGCTCGCTCAAGTTGTTTTTCACAATCTTCTATGTCGTTGTGTTTGTAAACGAAGCGCCGTCCGGGATGAAGGCGAAGACCATCAATGATGCACGCATGGCATTCCGCATCATACACAACAATGTCGTGCCGTCCGCACAAAACATCGATAGCGCTCATTATACCCTGATAGCCGTAGTTGAGCAGAAGGGCATCTTCTTTATTTTCGAAGGCCGCCAGTTCTGCTTCGAGCTGTTCATGGTACACACTGTTTCCACTCATCATACGTGCGCCCATCGGATAGGCCATTCCAAATTCTTTCGCGGCTTCGGCATCCACTCTTCTGATTTCCGGATGGTTCGCCAAGCCCAGATAATTGTTCAAACTCCACACGATTACTTCTTTTCCGCGAAACATCATCCGGCTGCCAATCTCGCCCTCGAGCTTCGGAAACGTAAAATACCCATGACTTCTTTCTCTGTGCTGACCAATAGGCCCGTAGTTGTGTGTGAGCCTTTCAAAAATATCTGCCATTAAATTAAGGTTTAAATGAATAAGCGCAATGCTTAAAGCCGCAAAGGTAATATAAAAGCGGTTTTTGCGCGTTAAAGTGCTGGCAGCGAGGTGGGCGCAAGCCTTCTTGCGAATGCAGACTTAATCTAATACCAACTTGGTAAACTCGGCACCGTTATAAATTTTTACGAGTTTCATATCCCTAACTTCCTTCCACTTTTTAAGGTCTTTCGGGCTTACAATTCGCCAAAAGTTTTTCACCTTCAAATCCTTGAATTCCGGACTATCGATAAATACGCCCACAACGTTATTGCGATTTTTAAAACTTATTCTAATTGGATTTTTTGAAAGATGTTCGGGTACAATAAAACTCTCAATTTGTTCCGGAGTCATTACAATAATTTTAAGCGGTGAAGATAAGTGTTTAAGTATATCGGGTTGTTAAAATTGAAGAGAATCGAAATTTGCAGCAAAAATATTTTTTCATCGCGCTTTATGTGATTAAGATTGTGTCTACGGTGCAATCCTTCGGCTTAATAAACCTCACCCCACGGAATCTATAACAAGTCCTAAAATTCAGCAAGCATCGCTGCAAAGTGTTGGTATGGCACGTTTATAGCGATTTACACATCGAACTTTTAAAACTTAAGATTATGGCAATGAAAGATGAAAACAGAGGATTAAATCCGATGGATGAGGGAAGAAACAGTGATGTAAGCCGCGAGCAGAACACAGGCCTCGGAGGCCGTGAGAGCGGAAACCAATCAGAAAAAAGAGAAGGTAGCAATCAGCAGTCAGGACGCACAGGCGAAAGCGGACATCAGCGCAGCGAGCAGTCCGGAGACAGAAACAGTGGTTTATAGCGAGGGTTTTAAACCGCGCGAGGGTTTAGGGTTATTGAATCCTAAACCCTTTTTTATATTTGCCGGTTTATGGAATTAAATACCGTGATTTTTGATATGGATGGCTTACTCATCGACAGTGAGCCGTTATGGGAGGAAGCAACCGAAGAAGTTTTTAAACAGTACAACGTAACCTTATCACATCAACAATATTTGTCGTCAACCGGTTTACGCACAAAGGAGTTTGTGCAATGGTGGTTCCGCCACTTTCAAATTGCCGATGAACATTTGGCGAAAGCAGAGGCCGATGTAATTGCATCAGTGCTGGAAAAAGTAAAACTGAAAGGCTTAAAGATGCCGGGGGTAGATCATATTTTTAAATTGTTTTTTGAATACGGCTTTAAAATGGGCGTCGCTTCTTCTTCGCCGATGAACCTTATTGATCTGGTTGTTGATAAGCTAGAAATAAAACCCTACTTAAGCGCTATTGTTTCGGCAGAAAGCCTTGAATACGGAAAACCTCATCCGCAAGTGTATCTCAACTGCGCTGATGCGTTAGGGGCAGATCCTGCAAATTGTGTTTGTTTTGAAGACTCTTTTAATGGAATGATTGCCGCAAAAGCAGCCCGAATGAAGTGTGTGATTGTGCCGGCACCTGCGCAGCAAAAGCAAGAGCGATGGGCAGCAGCAGACCTGAAGCTGAGCTCGCTCCAAAACTTCGGCGACCTGCACCTTCAAATGTTGCAAGGTTAAATCACAAACCCGTCAGGAATTACAGCGCCCTTCTTCACTACAACAATTCCATCTTTCACTGTGTACAAATTGTGATCGGTTTCTTCGAGATGGCTGCCGCCGTTGATGCGCACATCGTTACCAATACGGCAGTTCTTGTCGATAATGGCTTGCCGGATATAGCATCGCTCGCCGATGCCGATTTTAGGAATGCCGCGCTGGAAGTTATCGTCCATCTGTTCAATGGTTTCGAAAAAATCGTTTCCCATAATGTAAGTGCTTACAATGGTGGTGCCGTGTCCTATACGGCTGCGGATGCCCACCACGCTGTTCTCGATGCGGCTTGCATTAATGATAGAACCTTCAGCAATAATCGTTTTTTCCAAAGTGGTACCACTGATTTTTGCCGGCGGCAACATGCGTGCCCGGCTGAAAATAATGTTTGTATTATCGAAAAGATTAAACGGTGGAAGGTCGCGGGTGAGCTCCAGATTGGCTGTAAAAAAGGAATAGATATTTCCGATATCTTCCCAATAACCATCATACTGGTAACTTACAATTTTGTTTTTCCCGATCGATTTTGGGATAATTTCTTTCCCGAAATCCGTATCGCCCGGCAGTTCTTCCAGCAAAATATCCTGAAGCGTTTTCCGGTTAAAAATATAGATGCCCATTGAGGCCTGATACACCTTGCCAAGGCTTTTCATTTCTTCGCCTGTATCGCTGATCCAATCGGGCAGCAATTCCTTTTTCGGCTTTTCAATAAACGATGTGATAAATTTCTGCTCATCAATTTTTAAAATTCCAAAACTGGAAGCATCGCGCTCCGAAACAGGAATCGTAGCAATAGTAATTTCAGCACCACTGTTTTGGTGTCCGGCTATCATCTCATTAAAATCGATCTGATACAACTGGTCGCCGCTTAATATCAGCACATAGTCGAAGTCGAAAGTGTAGATATGTTTCAACGACTGCCGAACGGCATCGGCTGTTCCCTGATACCAACTGGAACTTTCCGGCGTTTGTTCAGCAGCAAGTATGTCCACGAAACTGGTGCTGAAGGCATTGAAGTGATACGTGTTTTTGATGTGCTTGTTTAACGAAGCCGAGTTAAACTGTGTAAGCACAAACATACGATTGATATTACTGTTAATGCAGTTGCTGATCGGGATATCTACAAGGCGGTATTTTCCTGCAATAGGAACCGCAGGCTTACTGCGACTTAATGTTAACGGAAACAACCGCGTGCCTGCACCACCACCAAGAATTACGGCCATTACGGATTTTGAGTGAATCATAGTTTATTATAGTCTTTTATATAGTTCAACATATTGATCAATTGCGTGCTCCCAACTGTGATCGATCGCCATCATTTTCTTTCGCACATCCGACATAGCAGCGCTATCGTGGTAAATGTCAACTGCACGACCAATGGAATATACAATATCGCCGACAGACGGATGGTTGAAGGTAATACCCCATCCATCATCTCCAATATCAACTACTGTATCTTTCAATCCGCCTACACTTCTTACAATCGGCATGGCGCCGTATTTCATCGCATACATTTGGTTTAACCCGCAAGGCTCCACGCGGCTTGGCATCAATAAAAAATCTGCTCCCGCATATAACAAGTGGCTCAGCCCTTCGTCGTACCCAATATAACAGTGGTAGCTGTTGGAGAAATTATCCCCCAAAATTCTTAACCGGTTTTCCACCTCCCGATCGCCGCTCCCCAAAATCATTACGGATATTTTATCGCCAAGATTGTACAAAGCTGAAACGATAGCATCGGGCAAAATGTCTGCCGCTTTTTCCTCTACCAGCCTGCCGATGAATACAAAGAGCGGACGATCCGCATCAAGGCTGTACTTCCGGCAGATTTCAGCTTTGTTCCGCTTTTTATTTTTATCCGCAGAACTGATGTTGTAGTTCTTTAAAATAAGGGGATCGGTAGCCGGATTCCATACGTCGGTATCAATCCCATTTAAGATGCCGGAACACTTCGCCGCTTCCATCTGAAACAAAGTTTCTAATCCGTTGGACTGATACTTCATTTCTTCTAAATAACTGTTACTGACAGTTGTAACGGCCCAGGCATTTTTTATTCCCGAGGCCAGTGGGTTAATGGTGTTTTTCCAATCGAGCAGCCCTCCTTTCCAGTTATCCCATGCAGGAATGTAACGGCTTTTATCCCAGCCCATCCATCCCTGATACTGCGCATTATGAATGGTTAATACGGAAGGCAGACTTTGCAAGCGCGAAAACGCAAAGCAATATTTTAGCATGAAAGGAATTAGTGCTGTATGATGGTCGTGACAGTGCAACACATCGGGTAAATGTTGCCATTGATTTATCCAGTGCAGCACCGCAATTTGAAACGCTGTAAACCGCTCGGAATCGTCGTTGTAGCCATAAATGCTTTCACGGTCGAGAAGGCCGCTGATATCTACTAAATACAAATCGAACCCCAACTTGTTTGACGGCTCTTTAATCACTGTGAAATCGAAGAACCAGTCGCCGAGGTTAGCGCGTCCTTTATGATCTACAACCCAGTTGTTCTCGTAGAGAAACTTTGTACGGTACATGGGCATAACAACTTTTGCTGTATGCCCGGCCTTGTTTAAATACTTAGGCAATGCGCCAACCACATCTCCCAATCCGCCGGCTTTCGCCACCGGATAACATTCGGCACTCACATGAATTATTTCCATCAGCTTCTCAATAATGCGGTTAAGTTATAATCTAATTTACAATAACGGAAAAGAAACTGTGGCTCAACAGAATATTCGCCGCTACAATTATCTTTAACGCATAAACAATTATTAAACCATACCATGGAGAGCCGGACTCAACCCACCAACAAAGGCGCTTTAGCTACGCTGGTTACAGTATTTTTCTTTTGGGGATTTATAGCTGCCGGTAACAGCGTTTTTATTCCCTTTTGCAAACACTATTTTAGCTTAGACCAGTTTCAAAGTCAGTTAATTGATTTTGCCTTTTATCTCGCCTACTATATCGGCGCATTGGCGTTGTTTGCATTTGGCGCGTTTGGCGGCAAAGACCTTGTAGGAAAATGGGGCTATAAAAAAAGCATTGTATTCGGGTTATTGTTTTCTGCCCTCGGCGCCATGGCAATGATTGTAGCCGTTGACGCCAACACTTTCACCGGCATGCTCGCAGGATTGTTTGTGGTGGCGTTGGGATTTTCTATTCAGCAAACAGCCGCACAGCCCTTCGCCATTGCGCTCGGCGATCCTTCGAGCGGAGCAAGCCGTGTAAATTTAGGCGGTGGCATTAATTCTTTTGGAACCGCTATTGGACCGCTGGTTGTTGCCTTTGCCCTGTTTGGAACCACCGCCGCAATTACGGACGAGCAGATCCAATCGCTGAGTTTAAACAAGGTGATGGTGCTGTATGCCGCTGTGGGAGCGCTTTTCGTGGCAGCAGCCTTAATGTTCTATTTTTCCAAAAAGGTTCCTGCCGGGGTTTCGCTCGAAAAAACAGAACCCGCAAACAAGGCACTTGCCGCACTTTTGATAATGACGGGTTTGCTGATAGTGATGTTTAGTCCTGTATTTAGCAGTTACACAGTTAAAATGGAAGAATTAACCGAAGCCGCTCTTCACAACCTGGAAGCTTACCGATTAAAATGGTTGCTCGGCGCGCTGCTTGTAATTGTAGCTACACTACTTGTAGCCACTATCAGCGCAAAAAAAAATCCGAAAGGATGGGGCGCCATGCAACATCCGCAACTGGTACTTGGTATGTTAGGCATTTTTGTGTACGTAGGTGTAGAAGTTACCACCGTAAGCAACCTCGGAGAACTATTGCAGCAGCCGGATTTCGGGGGATTTAAATCATCAGAAGTAGCGCCTTTTATCAGTATGTACTGGGGCAGCCTGATGATAGGCAGATGGACGGGATCTATTGCTGTATTTGAGAGCAGGCAAAAGGTAAAGCAATGGTTGATGGTAATTGTTCCGCTGGTTGCATTTGGAATTGTAATTGCCGTAATTGCACTTTCTCAATACGATATCAAGCCATTGTTGTACTACATTGTTTGTGTAATTGTACAGATCGTTGCATTCATTTACAGTAAAGACAAACCATCGAGAACTTTGCTGATATTTTCATTGCTCGGAATGGCTGCCATGATAACCGGCATTCTATCTACCGGCATGACAGCGGTTTATGCGTTTTTGAGCGGTGGCTTGTTTTGCAGTATTATGTGGCCGGCAATTTTTCATTTGTCAATTGCAGGACTGGGAAAATATACCACACAGGGATCTGCATTTTTAATTATGATGATTTTAGGAGGCGGGATTATTCCTCCACTGCAGGGAAAAATAGCCGACTTTGTGCAATCGAAGTCGGTGTTGTCAGGCTACGGCATTCATCAGTCGTATTGGGTTTCCGCAATCTGTTTTGCCTACCTTGCATTCTTTGCGTTTTTTGTAAAAGGCTCACTTCGAAAAAGAGGGATTCAGTTTGAAGAAGAATAAAATTAAAGTATGAAGCGTATGAATAAACTGGCGCTTGGAATTGACGTTGGCGGAACCAACACCAAGTTTGGGATTGTAAACCACCGCGGTGAAATATTGCACAGAGGCGATATTCCAACAACGGGATTTAATAAAGTTGAAGAATATATTGATGCAGTTTACAACGCCGTGGAACCGCTTATAGCTGTTGTTGGAAAACAAAATATAAAAGGAATAGGCATTGGTGCGCCCAACGGAAATTTTTACAAAGGAACCATCGAGTACGCACCCAACTTAAACTGGAAAGGAGTAATTCCCTTTACCCAACTGATGGAAGAAAGATTTCAGCTTCCGGCAGCCCTCACCAACGACGCCAATGCAGCCGCTGTGGGCGAAATGATTTATGGAGCCGCCAAAGGCATGAAAGATTTTATCACCATCACCCTCGGCACCGGCGTCGGCAGCGGTATAGTCGCAAACGGCAAAATGATTTACGGACACGATGGCTTTGCCGGAGAACTCGGACATACCGTTATCATTCCAAACGGACGACCGCATTGGGGCACCTTGCTCAAAGGCTCTCTGGAAGCCTATTGCAGCGCAACGGGTGTGGGTATTACCGCAAAAGAACTCCTCGAAAAGCCGGAACATCAATCGTCGCTCTTACATCAGTTTGAGGCTGAAAAAATCACCTCAAAAGAAGTACATGACTGCGCATTGAAAGGCGACAAAACGGCCATCGAAATCTTCAACTTTACCGGTGAAATTCTTGGCAGAGCACTTGCCAACTTTGTGATGTTCAGCTCGCCAGAAGCCATTATACTTTTTGGAGGATTAACAAAAGCCGGCGACTTCATTCTAAGCCCAACACGCGCGCACATGGAAGCGAACCTGCTTCCCATCTTTCAAAAAAAGATAAAAATCCTTTTCAGCGAACTGCGTGAGTCGGATGCAGCTATTCTCGGAGCGAGTGCTTTAATTTGGGATTTAAAAGTGGCATAAGGTTACTGCCGGAAAAGCGCCGACGTAAACACCGACTTCGAAACCTGCAGGTGCCAGCCGGTGCAGCCTTCATGCTCCGTAACAGTGGCCAGCACGCTGAGCACCGCTGAATGTTGACGTGAATGATGTTTATGCGTGGTACACACCCAGTTTACAGGAAGTACAAACACCGGAACGCGCAAACTGTCGCTTAGGTTGTTATCCGATACAAACCCCACAAGACAATCATCGCGAAACACCAACAGCATTTCAGGTAATGGTGACGACGTGATTCCGTTTTGTATTTCGGGTTTGTAAACGGCCCACAGCTTTCCAATTGATGTTGGACTCATTGTTTCCACCTGCTGAATAATCGATAACGGCACACCATAATCTTCAAGCGTAGGTTCTTCTTCATAGCGCAATAAAAAGGTGCCGGCATTCGTTTGGCTATGGGCAGAACCCGCCATCAATAAAAAGCCTAAAGCACTCAATTGGAAAAACCATATAACAATTTTAAATCTCCACTTTTTCATCGTTCACATTTCTTCCCCTTCCGATGCAAGATGTGAACCAAGCTGGCTTCTGAAACAAAAAACTTTTCTTAGTCGTCTTTTCGCGCGGGTATGGAAGCGGGCTTTTTCAGAGGAGGAACTCTGCCCCAATCTCTTGAATAACTGAGCCCAATCCCCTGCCTGTTTCGCCGGCCAATTGCCGTTTTACTGATATCGAGACTGCTTTTGCTGAAGATAATAGCGCGGAGTTTTTTATCGTTTGTGAGAATAAATTCTGCCGAAACATCGGGTAGTAACTGCAAATTTCCTGTTTGGGCAGCAGCCGTGTTGCCCACATAAAAGTCGAGATCGCTTCCAACTGAAATAATGATTCGACCATCAAGCAGTTTCTTGTTCAGCTTCAGGTTAACGCGCTGTCGGTCGATGTTTGCATTTTCGTTCGATGGCACCGTTGTAAATAACTGAGAACTGCTGTACAGCGAGCCGCCGATTTCAAATTGCAGGCTTTTGTCGCCCGTCCATTTAAACAGCAAGTCGCTAACCATTTTATTGATCTGGTTGGATATCTGTTGTGAAATTGAGTTTAGCGTAATTTTCTTTACGTCGATACCGGTGCGGATTTCGCCATAAGGTGCGAAAGACTTAAAAACGATTAGCCAGGTTACCTGCTTCACCATTTCGCTTGGGTCATTCTCGAGTTTATTTAGAAACTGAGCGAAAGTAGGGTCGTTGCGGAAAGCGAGTGTGGAAGGGAAGTCTATCCGGAAATCGATCTTCGGGCTTTCGAGTTTTCCGGTCAGCATTGCAATCACATATACATCGCCTTTATAGGCTTTCAGGTTGCCACTGATGTCGATATTCTGATTATTGATTAAATCGTTAAGGCTGATGTTCTCAGCCGTGTACTGTGCGCTTAAATTGATTTTCGCATCCGATGCATCGCCAGACCATTCAATGTAGTTATCAACTCCTTCTTTCAGAATGAATTTCTTTGGAATGAAGGATTGAAAATTAAAATCGTAGGATCCGGAAAGGATGTTATAGCGGCCATTCAATCTTACGTTGCCGTTGTTGATATCCATTCGCAGCCGGCCATTTCCCACTGCTTTAATGATGTCTCCGGAAAGGTCGTCCAAAATAATATCTACCTGGGCAACCTCGGTCGCAACGAGGTCGAGGTGCACACTCAGCCGTGTTTTGGATCCGTTTGAAGCAGCCTGACTGATGGTTGTACCGTGCTCGTAAAACACAATGAAATCTGCCTCTCCGCTTTCTTTGCTTGTGGACGGCGGCAAAACAATGTGTGTAGAATCGGTTGTTTGGGCATTAATCACCATCACAATATCATCTTCATTGCCCTTTAAGCTCATGTTTACTTTACCAATGGCTTTGCCGTAGAAGTTCGGGTTTTGCCCGGCCGATGTTTCTAATGCCAGGATGCTGTTCGACGACATCTCAAAATCGTATCGCATGTTTTTAAAACCCTGCTCGTAAAGTTTCCCGCGCAGATACCCGTTGTTGCCGTTGCGGTCCTTCAATTCGATGATTCCAAAATCAATTCCGTCGGCTTCAAAAAGAATATTGGCAGTATCGATGAAATAATCCACGTTGGTGTAGTTCACATTTACCGCCGCTTTACTCAACGCAACTTCGCCTGTAATGATTGGCGCAGCTACATTTCCGCCGATGTGAAGGTCGCCCCACGCTAAGCCCTTCAGATTGGAAAACACACCGGACACATACTGATTAATGAGACTGATGTTTGCGCCATTTAAACTCAACACCGTCTCGAAAGCCTCATCAGCAGGAGCTTTCAGGTCGTAGCTGCCTTCTGCAAAAAAGCTGTAGAGGTCGTTTGGCGATTGTACGCTGAATGTAACTTTCGAATCGTTGTTTGGGTAGTATGCCTGCACCTTCACTATTCCAATACTATCGCTGTTCATTTTAAATTCTTCAGCAATCACGTCTGCACTAATCTTCAATCTGTCAAAAACATCGCTTACTTCCAACGTGCCTGTTGCCGTTCCCTGTAGTCTGGGCTCGATAAAAACGAACGGTACAAAATCGCCGAGATTAATCTTTTGCAATCCAATTTCCAGCGTGTTTTTCGGGCCGCCATTTTCATTTTTCGAGTGAACGGAAAACTCCTGGTCGCCGGAACTAAACACAACATTCGAAGCAGTGAGAACCGACTTCCGAAGCGTGATGGTACCATGGTCTTGCAAATACCATTTTCTGTCGTTTAAAACAAAAGATGATGGGTTCACATCAATCGATAAGCCGTCGTTAAAGGTGGTCACCTCTGCGTTAAATTCAGCCGCATTTAAAGTGGTGTTTGCACGCGTGGTAAGGTGGATTTTACTAAGGTCGTTTTGAGAACTGACAGTAAATTTCGTATTGGGAAAACGAACGCTGTCTTTTATAATTACATTATCTACCTCACCGTTGATATCTAACCGGCTGAGGCTGCCTTCCGCTTCAATAAAAGCGCCTTCTACAATGTAAGTGTTGTATGTAAACAACGGAACTTTGGCAGCAACGCTGAGGGTGCTGTCAACACCATTTACCCGGCCTGAAATTGAACTGTTATTCAAACCGCCGATTCTACTGTCGAATAAATGAATATATTTTTCAAAGGCCGCTGTTTGTACATTGAATCGAAAGTTTTGTTTGGGAAGGTACTTGCCGGGATAAGCAATATAGGCGGGATAATACCGATTTAGAAACGCTTGTAGGCTTGAGGGTAGCTGCATGATGGAAAAATCTCCTTCAACCGAAACGGAAAAGTCATCGCTTAGCACGCTTAACTTTTTTACCGAAGCTTCATTTTCCGAATAAACGGAAAGCGAATCGAAGCTAACGGACACGGAGTCGTGACGCAGGCTTGCGTTGAGCAATTTTGCATAACCGGAAAATTCATCAATATTCCTTCCTGAAAAATTTAAGTCGAAGAGTCCCGTTAGTTGAAGTCGATGATTGATAAAATTCAGTTTGGCAAGGTCGGCGTTTACGAGGTCGCCAAGGATATTAAAGCGCGGAATGTCGTTTGTGAAATCGATTTCGAGCGAGCTGGTAAAGTTGAAGTTGTCGTCGTCGGCTTTCAGTTCACCGTTGAAATAACTTTTCTGAAAAAGACCGTTGAGGTTGATGTCTTGATAATTATAGTTGTTGAATGACAGCTCCGCTACGTGACCGGTGATGCTCGTTGTCATCGTTGCTTTGTCGAAGCCGATTCCTTCTACAAAGCCATCGAAGGTTACGCCGCCAATCAATGGTTCTTTAATAAATCTTCCAAGTTGGAATCTATTGCTTTTTATGGAGCCTTTGTATTCTGGCTCCTTTTTGAGCACCAGTTTAATATCGGTTGAGAAGTTGCCCAGAGCGGTTGTTATGTCTCCGGTTGCAAAGAAGTCGTAAATGGTGCCGGAGAAATTACCCTGGAAGCCCACGCTGCCAAGGGCCGGCAGGTCGGGTGTTTTAAGTTTTTTTACGGCCGGAAAAACATCGGATATGTCGCGATATGTGGTTTGGGCAATACCGTTGCGCAACGTAAAGTATGTTTTGTCGATGTCGGGTAAGCCTTTCGATGTAAGTGTTCCTTTTAAAGAAGTACCTGAGCCATTGCGGAGCAGGAGGTTTTGAATTTTAAAATTTTCTACGGTTCCTGAAAAGTTTCCCGAAATGTCGAATGCTTTATGCCAGTGCGATAGTTCGGGCGCAAAAAAAGCAATGTCGTCGCTGTGAACATGCGAATTTTTGAAACGCGCATCCATTAAAATGTTGGTGATGTAGTCGGCCATGTCATCATTAAAATCGCGGTACTTCATGGCGTAATAATCCTCGATTCTGCTTTTGGGTGTATGAATTTTCAGCGATGAAAACTCCATAATTTCCGGCGTCAGCTTCATCCGCGCTTGCAGTTTGCTTACTACAAAACCGCTGCGTTCCGATGCAGATAAATCAATCTCGGCCAATAAGGTATTGCTCACAAGCGACACATCTTTCAACCGCGCATTGATTCTATTAAAAAGAATATATCGCCCGTCGAAGTATTTATCCGGCTTGCGTCCAATAAACCGCATATTACCGTCGGTAAGGCTCGTGTTGAAAAATGTGCCGTTGGTGATGCTTATATTCGACACTTTCAACACTAAGTCAGAGGCTGCCGTATCTTCAGCAACCTTTGGCCGAAGATGGCGCGGCGGACGCTTCCCGTCAAATTCTTCAGTTAAAAACTGAGGCCGGTCAAGAACAACTTCGTTAATCAAAAATTGATTGTTATCGAAATTGAGTTGCTGAATATCGATCAGTGCACTTCCCGCTTTAATCGTTTGCTTCGTGCCAATCCAATGATCGTCGCTAAGGAATGAAACATTTTTAAAATCGATCTTCTTAAAATCGATGACAATTTGCTTTTTCTGCTTGGATGAAGTGTCAGGCTCGCGGGAAAAATGGTCGGCAATAAACTGGTAATTCCAAACTGTATCAGGCCGCCGCAATTTTATTACGGCATCTTGTAAACCAATGTATTTCAAAACAATTTTGTCCTTGAAAAAGAACCAGTCGGTAAGCCGCACTTTAAATTCGCCGGCGTATAAAATGGTGTCTTTTTGCTGATCTCGAATCAGCGTTTTTTCAAGATTTATTTTGTTGAAAAGAGAAAAGCTAACGTGTTGTATGGAAACTTCCGTATTCAGTTCATCCGACAAACGGTGAGTAATTTTACCGACAAGATAATTTTGAACCACTTCTGTTTGTACCAGCAGCCATGCAAGCAACAATACAGCAATGGTTGCAAACACAACTACCCGCACAATTTTTAAAAAGCGTTTCAAATAAGTTTAAATTAGCAAAAAAGTAAAAATACTTTCATTTGAATAAACTATTTACTAAAGTTGGCGTCGTAGTTTTTACTGTTGCAAGCCTTCTGTTCACCGTTGCCTCACCGGCACAAACTCCGGCAAAAAACTATGCAATTGTAATACACGGAGGAGCCGGATTTATAAATGAAGGAAATACTTCAAAAGAGAAGCGGGCTGCATATACACAGGCGCTGAATTCCGCACTGGAAGCGGGATACAGCGTACTGGAAAACGGCGGGTCGGCTGTAGATGCTGTTGTGGCGGCCATCAAGATAATGGAAGATAATCCGCTGTTTAATGCCGGAAAAGGCTCTGTGCTAACCGCCGACGGCAAAGTAGAAATGGATGCTTCGGTTATGGATGGCAAAAGTCTGAGAGCCGGTGCCGTAGCGGGTTTAACAACGATAAAAAATCCGGTTACAGCAGCCCGGTTCGTTATGGACAGCAGTCAGCACGTATTTATGATTGGAAGCGGTGCTGAGGAGTTTGCACGAAAAATGCAGTGCGAATCTGTTAATCCGGAATACTTTATTACACCGGAAAGAAGAAAAAGCTTTGAGCGCCTTCGGCAGCAGAAAGATAATGCCACCGCCATCCTTGAACCCGTTGTAACCAATCCAGAATTTAAATTCGGTACAGTTGGAGCCGTAGCGCTTGACAAGTTTGGCAACCTGGCCGCTGCAACAAGCACAGGTGGTATGAGCAATAAAAAATTTGGACGTGTAGGCGATGTTGCGGTTATTGGCGCCGGAACTTATGCCAACAATAAAACCTGCGCGATAAGCTGCACCGGATGGGGTGAATTTTTTATCCGGCTTGTAATGGCAAAGACGGTGTCTGACAAGATGGAATATCAGCAACTAAGCCTGGAAGATGCATCAAACGAAATGATCCATAGAGTTTTGCCTGGGATGGGCGGCAACGGCGGCTTGATCGGGATTGATAAAAATGGAAATGTGGTAATGCCGTTTTGCACGGAGGGCATGTTTCGGGCTTTTAAAAAATCGAGCGGAGAAAAACAGGTGTTGATGTTTTAGGCTGCGCCTTCCACAACGATCACTATTTCGCCCTTGGGCGGCTTGGCGGTGAAATGTTCCGCAACTTCTGCGAGTGTACCACGTACCGTTTCTTCAAACATTTTCGACAGTTCGCGGGTTACCGTACAGCGCCTGTTGCTTCCAAAATACCCGGCCAGTTCGGTAAGCGTTTTCACCAGCCGGAGTGGGCTTTCGTAAAACACTAGTGTGCGGGTTTCGGCACTGAGCTCCCTCAACAGCGTTTGACGTCCTTTTTTTGGCGGTAAAAATCCCTCAAAACAAAATCGGTTTATGGGAAGCCCGCTGTTTACGAGAGCCGGCACGAAGGCGGTGGCGCCGGGCAGACATTCTACCTTAATGCCACGTGAAATGCACTCTCTTACCAATAGAAAAGCGGGGTCGGAAATTCCGGGTGTACCTGCATCCGTTATGAGCGCCATGTTTTTTCCGGATTCCATTTGATTTGCGAGATGCTGAACAACTTTGTGCTCGTTATGCTGATGATAGGGCGCCAATGGCTTTGCGATGTTGTAATGTTGTAACAGCCGTTGCGAGGTGCGGGTGTCTTCGCACAAGATTACATCTGCGCCCTGAAGCACTTCAAGTGCGCGAAAGGTGATGTCTTTTAAATTGCCGACGGGCGTTGGTACCAGAAATAACACGCCGGGCGATTAAGGGTGCAGGGATTCAATTTCAAAATACTCCATTACCGGATTGGCAAGCAGCTTCTCACAAGCCTCGGTGGCAGCGGCTTTTGCAGATTCTTCGTCCGCAGCATCTACCTCTAAGGAAATATGTTTCCCTACTCTAACATCCTTTATAGCCGAAACGCCAAGGTTTTGCACAGCGCCTAAAACTGCTTTTCCCTGTGGGTCGAGCAACTCCTTAATAGGCATTACTTTTATCTGAACGTGGTAAATCATCATTTAGAAGGTTTGAAAATGAACGAAAGAACGATGTAGCCAATGAATACAATTGGAACAGCAAGCCATCCAAGTAATACAGCAGAAACAACTCCGGTGATCAACAGAATAATAAAGGGTATAAAAGCTGTAACCGTTGCTTTGGTAAACTTAAGCGCCAGCATGGGAATAGAGGATAGCATGAGGTAGCTAAGCAAAAAGATGAGTAAATACCAGAACCACAGGTTTGCAAATAACGCTTGCATCCATGTGCCGGTTCCCGACCAGTAAATCAGCGGAAACCCTGCAACCACAAGGCCGGCAGCCGGAATCGGCAACCCTGAAAAGTAGTGTCCCGGCCCGTTTGAAAGATTAAATTTACCAAGCCGATAAGCACCTGCCGCTGCAAACACAAAAGCGGGACTTAAATAAACCAACGGTACATTTACACCGAAATCGGAGCCTGCAAATCCAAGTTTTAAAAACTGATAAATAATTAATGATGGCGCCACGCCGAAGCTCACCACATCAGCCAAAGAGTCGAGTTGTTTACCCAGTTCTGACGTGGCCTTCATAAGGCGCGCAACAAAACCATCTAAAAAATCAGTTACTGCCGCAAGGCCAATAAAGAGCGAACCAAGGTATATCTCCTCTGGCAGGTTAATAAAGCTGTCACCATTTCCATCCTGCACAACAATAGTAGATGGCTGTATTACGGCAACGATGGCCATACAACCAAAAACAAGGTTCAGTAATGTAAAAAGGTTCGGTATTTCTTTCATCATTTTAAGTTCAAATTTTACCAGCCACCACTTGCGCCGCCACCGCCACTGCTGCCGCCGCCGAAGCCGCCAAACCCACCGCCGCCAAAGCCTCCACCACCAAAACTTCCCCCACCGAATCCACCACCGATGGGTGGAAAAAATCCTCCGTAACCTCTGCGGCTGATCATTCCGCCGCCACGGCCGCCGCCACCACCTTTCATTGCTGAGACGATGATAATTACAATAAACAGCACAACAAAGAAAAGCGCGATGCCGCTACCATCATCCTTCTCTTTTTTATACCTTTTAAATTTATATTCGCCCTCTGCTGCCTTTGCCAGGTCGTCGGCTGCTTGAAAGAGTCCGCCGTAATAATCCATTTTACGGAACGCAGGAATAATATCTTTTTTTATGATGTTCGAGGCTACCACATCAGTGATTGCGCCTTCCAGGCCGTAGCCCACCTCAATCCTCACTTTGCGGTCGTCAATCGCAGCAAGAATTAAAACGCCGTTATTTGTTTTTTTGTTTCCAATCCCCCAATTACGAAACAACGCAACAGCATATTCATCTATCGGCTCATCATCTAATGTTTTTACAAGCACTATCGCAATTTGGTTAGACGAGCTATCATCTATCATCACAAGCTTTTCTTCCAAAAACTTTTTTTCATCGGGCGATAGTACGTTAGCGAAATCGTTCACAAGCTTCGGCGGATCCGGCTTTTTAGGAACCGCCTGTGCAACCAATGTCGCAGTCGCAAAAACAAACAATAAAAAAAAGAGGAACTTCCGCATTAAGTGCGTAAAGATAAAATGATAAATGAATTTTAGATAAGAAATCACTCTACCACCGACAGATATTCTCTCATGTTTAAGCTGTGCATTCCAAAACGTTTTTTAAGCTTTTCGTAATGCGATAATATAATGCGGAGATCATTTAAGTTTTCCGAACTGTTGAAGCCAAATTGTTCGGGATGCCACCACAAATGATAACACTCTTTAGTTCTCGCTGCATCGCTCATCTCGTTTAGAATCCGCTTCAGCCGCATGGCGTTAAAAACTGCATTCTTTGGGTCGTGACTTCTCAGAAACCGACTTGCCGGAAGTTGTAACGGCAGATGCTTATCTTTTTTTAGTATGTTAAGCGGATAAGAGCTTTTTCCGCCAAGATTGATATAGGTGTCGCCGGTACGGAAAAATTTTCTGAGAAGAGAAGTGTCTTCTTCCGATACACCCGACCAAAACCACTTTGCAGGATTGGCACGAACTACCTCGATGCCTTCCGCTTTGCATATTGATAAATACTTTTCGTTGTACTGGTTACGCGGAAAAACGAGCGATACGGGCGCAGGCACCCCGAGGGCACCGGCCGCACGCCTTACGGCTTCGAGATC
Source organism: Chitinophagaceae bacterium (assembly GCA_039811185.1). GTDB lineage: Bacteria > Bacteroidota > Bacteroidia > Chitinophagales > Chitinophagaceae > JAEZDR01. The sequence goes on from JBDHYF010000004.1 coordinate 168,882, forward strand.
GGCCGCAAACTGTTCGGCAGTCTGGCCTTTCTCCAAACAGTAATAATGTGAAAATGTGTGGCTGCCAAGCTCTTGCCCTTCGTAATTTTCGATCGTCTTTACAATATCCGGAGCTACATGCGCTTCAGGTAAAAAGCCATGTTGCTGAATGTAGCTGTAAGGATTTTGATCGTCGCTTGTATAGTGTGGCTTTTCTGACGGTGCAATATCGTCCCAGGCCTCTTTGTCTTTTACAAACAACGAACCCACAGTTGCCCAGGTAACATGTACGCCGGAAGATGCGAACATGCCCAGCAGTTCGGGCACCACCCTAAGGGTATTGTTGTAGCAGGATATACGTTGTTCGCGTTTGCGTTTATCAAAAACTCCCCAATGCAGTTCAAAGTCGAGGGAAATGGTAAAAATTCCGTTCATGGCTCCAAAGGTGCAAAAAAAAGGTTCCGCTAAGCAGAACCTTTAAAAAGAACTTTTTTATTGGACGACGATCTGCGTGGAAAGTGTAGCTCCGTTTCCTTCGAGCAACAGTTGATAAATACCGGCGGCCAGGTTATGCGAAGGTATGATTTGATAAACACTGTTTTGTTGATGCATCAATTGCTGCTGATGCACTGTGGCACCTCTGCTATCAACAATCCGCACGCTATAGCTTCCGGCTGCCATATCATCCATCCGCAGTTGAATGCGGTTGCCTGTAACGGGGTTGGGATACACTACCAATCTGGACATTTCGACACCGGAAGTGGAAAGGCGGACGATGTTACTGAAAACAACTTTTCCGTCTTTATGATATGTTTTAATTCTATAAAAATTGTCAGCAGCAGAAAGCGCATGTGTGTAGGTATACGACTGAGCCGCATGGTTGTTCTTCACTTCGTTCACCGAGCCAATCGCAGCAAAATCTTTCCCATTCAATGACTGTTGCACTTCGTAGCTTAACACATCAGCTTCCGATTTCACTTTCCAACTAAGAACAGCATTATTTTCTTTCTTAACGGCACTAAGTTCGATGCCGCTGATCGGCAAAATGTTTACAGATTGGAAAACGATTTTAAAGCGGTTGGCGGATTGCAATCCGCCATTCGATGCGTTAATAGAAAAATTGTAAGTGGAGCCCGGGAGTAACAATGTGCTTATGCCCGTATAGTTGTCTACAAAATACGCCATCAAACTATCCGGCAATGTCATTCTCTCCATGCTGAGTGTAAAGCTGCGTGGTTCGTATATCCGGTATCCAACAGGAATTTCAGTAAAGCGGTTCAAGTGTCGGCTGTCGAGGCTCAGCACTTTGTTGTCGGATGAAAGCGTAAAAAAGTCACTGTCGGTACCCGCCATCAATCCATTGTCGCTGGGTTCTTTAACATCAAGCGAACCGGCTTTGTGCATCACGTATAGTTCGTTCCATTTTGTATTGTCGGAAGAAAATACCAGCTGAAGCAATTCGTTTGCTGAAGCTGATTTGAAAACAAAATTTGTTGTATCGTGCAGCTTCGCCAACTCTGTAACCGTAATGCTGACGTTGTTATTAGTTTCCACCATAATTCCAGCACCCATTGGCAGTACAAAATCTTCGTTCACCAACCGCATTTCGTAGGCACCCTGTGTGGCGTTTCTTGGATTCCATATCCAGAATGCGCTTCCATAAATGTTTGGATGATCAAATACACCATTGGTGTTAATCGGTGAGGGATAAGGATTTCCAAGGAAATTATATCCACCGGCAAGGCCTTTGGTTAGGTTCCAGGTAAAAGGGCCATAATTTAAAGGGCCGTTTTTAGTTAAATTTACCGAATCCGGTGTATAAGGCTGTCCATCGAGCCCCTGACCTTTCTCTCCGCGGATCAGGACACGGATGGCTTCGCCGGGCTTCCAGTCGTTCGGGAATGGGCCATTGATGCTTGTAAATGCATACCAGCCGTTGTTATTTTCGTATTTGAATGCCGACGGATTATAGGAGTTTGTATATGTGAAACCTCCACCTTTTTTACCGGTAATGTCGATATCATCAATCAACAGCGATAAATCTTTTGTGGTGGAGAATGGATGCGCAAGAAAACGGAAAGCTCTTCTTCCTCCGGCGATATAGTTTTCTGTTTTCACACTGCCGATTAGTGGATGAGCATACACATTGCCGATGGATGCTGTACCATTTGAAGAAGATTTCAGTGTGAACAAATCGTTGCCAAAATTTACAAAACCGCTGCCGGGGCCGAATGTCATGTCTTGAAGTAAACTGGAAGCGTGAGTGAAGGTTTTATGTCCATTACCATTTATATGCAGACGGTTGTACACAGCGTTTGGAAGCGTAATTTGCTGATCCGCATTGCCATTGAAGGTAATAAGCTCCGGTATGGTAACGGAAGTGGCAGTGCTGATTAAATTACCCGATACGATGATATTTCCCTGAATGAGTTTTGTACCGCCGTTGAGGAGCAGGTTGCCATAAAAAACGGAATCAACCTTTTGTGTGGAAGTGGCATCGAACATTACCGTTGAGCCCTGCACCAATTGAGGAACAATATGCGTTGGCCCTCCATCAGCAAAAGTACCGGCAAGCCCTTCGGTGTGTGTAGTGCGCAATTTGCCATAAATCATTGGGTCGCTCACAACAGACAAGGTTTTGTTGTTGGCGTCTAAGTTTCCTTGAGCTTCTATTATCAACTGATTAAACAGATAGTTGGCAGTCAGTGTATACTTACCGCTACCTCTCAAAATGAGCTGAGACGCCGAGCCCGAAACCGGGTCGAGTTCGTAGCTGCTGTTCACATCGAGCGTACCATCATAAAATACCTTAACACCTGTGCCGTAGGCGCCGGCTTGGGCAAGTACTCCATTCACAAGTTTTACAACCGAATTGTTTGCCATGGTAAATCCCGGTGCGCTAAACGAACCTTTGTCGAGGATAAGGCTATCCGTAACCGTAATGGCTTGATTAAAAGAAACGCCGCTGTTATTATCAATTTTCAAACTTTTAAAACTGCCTGTAATCACATTGGACGGTACTGTTTGAGTGGTTGCGCCGCGGAAATGGACAATACTGTTTGCCGGATTGATAGTGCCTGTGGTTGACACGCCGTCCCGCACAATTACCCGGTCAAGAATTAATCTAGAAACGGAGGTAAATGAAAGTGCTCCTGCTTTCAGCACCAGATCGCCTGCTATTGTAAGTACGGCACTCTTCAGCAGGCGGGCACCTGAAGGATTATCGATTACCAACTCATCCACTTTGTAAGAGGGAAGATATTGCATACCGGCGCCGGCAAGAATAAATTTAGATCCTGCATTAAATGTCAGGCCATTGGTGTTTTGAAAATTACTTTTATGAATGCCGCTTGTGTTGGTGGCACGGGAAATGAGGGTGGCACCCGTTTCAACAAGAATGTTGGCCGCGCCTCTAACCGCATAAGTCCCCACATCAAACGTTCCCTTTACGGTTAGTTTTCCGTTGCTGGCGAGGTTTAAAGTTCCCGCCAGGTTAACGAATGTATTAGGTCCAAACTCCAGGTTAATACGGGTTAAAACAAGGCCGGTTGGATTGAAAGTCAGCGGTTGTGTGCCGTTTAGGACGATAAGGCCGTATGCCGAAACTTTTGAGTTTGATTGAGTTAGTACGCCAGGCGAAAGAACATTCAAGTTCCCACCAATGAATATGCTGTTTACACCGACACTACTGCTGCCAGTTTTCAAATTAAATGTGCCCCCAATGACATTGAGGTCGTTTAAAATATTAAAAGTCACGCCACCGGAATTATCGGAACCGAACACGCGACCGTTGGAAATGGTAAACTCATCAAGAATGTTTATAGTAGGATTTCCATTGGTAACAAAACGTAGCGACGCGATACCCGTTGAATCAATCAAAAGTTTATGAATGTTCACAAGGTTTCCTGTAGCCAAATTGAGATTGAGCGGGAAAGTTTGCCCATTATTTCTCCACCGAAAAATACCAAATGACTGATTACCAAAATTACTAAGTGTGGTGGCGTTAATAATTCCGGTTATCTCACACAGAGAAGTAGCGTGCCATTTTGCCTTCACAATTCCACCTCCATCGGCTTTATGCCGGTAAATTGTTCCGGCAGGAAAAACTAAATGCATTGAATCCGTTTCGGGAACAACTGAGCTTTCACTAATTAATCGGTTTGTAACAGTTGCCGTCCCATGGGTTACGCTTAATTTACCGGTGTATACAACACTGTCGGAAATTAAAACCGAAGTCGGATTTGTTATGTATAAATCAAAAAATTTGAATGTGGGAATCGTCTGGGGGCTTTGACCATTGAAATAAACGATTGAACTATCTGTTGAGTAGGAATTAGTTCCTTTGGCAAAAACGCCGCCAATGGTGATGGGACTTTGCTTTGCAAATATTCTACTACCGGATCCCGAGCTTACGACGTTAAAGTAATTTCCGGCAGGAATTGTTTGTGTAGAATTTGATGCAAACTCGACGGTTGTGTTCGACTGAATAATTGCAAAATCAGGAATAGTGGTATTTCGGATAAAAAACTTGCTGTTTTCATAGAGTTCAACCGTTCCAGTTAAAGAGTAGTTTGCAGGGATTGTAAGTGTAACGTTTGCTATACCATCACCTACACGAACTTTTGATCCTACTCCTGTAACTGTCCAATTTCCGTTGATGGTTGCATTCAAACTGTTTTTAACCACGAACAGCTGATCATTGGCGGAAAAATTACTCGGAGCAGTTCCGCTACCGTCGAGGTTTGAGCCCCATGAACTTAACAGGTTCAAAGCACCGGAGGATTTGTTGTAAAATTTCGTTGCTTCATTCAGTGTGATTGTAAGGTCGTCTATTGCCAATCCCGGTGCGTCTTTCCCTTGAATACTCCAACGAATCCATAATTCTCCTCCAATGGGAATGGTAACTGCAAGTGTCGCAGATAGTTGAGTCTGAAATTCGACAGCGTTCCCGTTTACATTTTTCGCAGAACCAACGCTTACAGCTGCAAAAGTTAATTCAGAACAAGGCGTCCATAACCCTGATGTCAAACTTGTTGTGTTGTAGTCGCTTGAGTAATCAACTGTTAAAGATTTTTGTGTACGTCTTCTCCACTGTTCCCCAGTAAAAGCTACATTTACCGAACTGACGGTTTCCCCAGTATTATTGACCAACCTAATCCCGAAATATACTTTGTTATTAGGACTAACATTCGAGGAAATCACTCCTATGGCTCGATCCAAATCCGCTCCAGAACCAAAACTATGTAACCCTGGCATTCCATAGCCATTTGTGATATGGTATGAGGTCAATGCTACTCCATCGCTTCCAGATGAATACCAGCCCGGCAACGTTGAATTATCAACCCAAGGAGCAGAAGGCGTAATGTTTGACAATGAATTAAAATTCTGTGTGTAAGGAGTCGTAAAATTTGTAAACACCACCTGCCCGGATACAGCTAACCCTCCTCCGGAAACAAAAATCAAAACGCCGAATATTTTATAGATGGCAGAAGTAAAAAACAATTTCATAGACTAAGTTTTTGTTGGTTAGGTACGTTTTTTTCGGCAGGGCTGGCAAAGATAGTTTTTTTCAGCCTCATATATTAAAAATAATAAAGCAATTCACTCACTCCAATTAAATTAAACAGCATCAGCTAAAATGATGCCTCTTGTCCTACTTCAGCACAGAATAATAAGCCTCTTCCAACTCCGTCACCATCCTGCGCAGGCTAAAACGCTCAATAATTTTTTTCCGGGCAGCACCTTTTAAAACAGGCTGCAGGTTGCCAAAATTAGCAAGAAGCCGATCCATCTCAACTGCTAAATTTCCGGGTTCGTCCACATCACACAGCAGCCCGTCCACTCCGTGGTTAATCACTTCCGGAATTCCCCCAGCTTTTGTACAAACCGGTATACATTCCATACTCATGGCTTCTAACAGCGCAATGGGTAATCCTTCAAAACGCGATGCCATCATAAACACATCCATAGCGTTAAAATAGGGTCGCACATTTTCCTGTAAACCGGCAAAGTGAAGATAGCTGCTCATATTTAAGGCAGCGGCCTTCTGTTCAATCTCTTCCCTCAGCGGCCCATCGCCCACCACAATAAAATAGGTATTGGGATGCCGCATGTGGACCTCATGCGCCACCTCCAGCCATTTATCCAGGCGCTTCTGTAGCCTGAACACCGAAACCGTTCCAATCACCACCGCATCATCAACAATTCCTAACTTAAGTCTCATAGAGCGGTCGTTCACACTGCGTGCAAATTTTTGCGTGTTCACACCGTTTAGAATGGTCCGTATTTCAGGGCGTGAGGAAGAATAAAATTTGCGAATCGATTGCGCCACTTCGCCCGATACTGCAATTGCCATCCGCTGCTTACCAAAAGTAATTTTGTTTAAAAAGTAGGTTAGCCTGTGGTAACGCTCCCATTTATTATGTTCGGTGTACAATACAGGGATGCCGGTTTGTATGCCTGCAAGCCTACCAACAATGCCGGCCCACGGCAGGTGGCAGTGTATTAACTTTATCCGGTGCTTTCTGATGTAGCGAACCAACTTTTTTACAGAAAAAATAATTTGCAGGTTGTTCTTCGCGGGCAAACACGTAACATTTCCTCCCTGTGCCTCTATTTCCTTCACCATCTGATCTTTCCAGGGAAGAAAATAAACATAGTAAAACTCAAAGTTGTCCTTATTGTGTAAAGCAAGTGTTTCAGGCAACAGCATTTCGGCACCGCCGCGTCCGAGTGATTTAATGATGTGAAGTACTTTTACCCTTTCCATAAATGGCTGCAAAGAAATGGGTAAAATAGGGAAAGGGATTTATAATTAATCGTTTATTTTTTTGGGGCTGTGAGGGTTTGTTTCTCTGTTCAGCTTTTGCAATCGCGTTTTCCGCTGTATCTTTTTTGCCTTTGGGGGGCAAAAAAAGGATGCCGCTTCAACCGCGCAGCCCATGGGCAGCGGATGGTGGTTGAGCAAGGGGGCTGTGGTGGTTGTAACAGGCTGAGGTGGTAAAACAAAAAAGCCTCATCTCTTTTTTGAGACAAGGCTTTTTAAAATAAATATGGCAGCTACCTACTCTCCCGGAATGATACCAGTACCATCGGCCATGAGGGGCTTAACTTCTCTGTTCGGAATGGGAAGAGGTGAACACCCTCGGCAAAACCACCATAAAATCTTAAATAAGATACATATTGGGATCGCTCACTCTAAAGTAAAAGTAATGGAGATAATTTTCATCAAAAAAAAATAAAATTAAAGCTTACGGGCAATTAGTACTACTCGACTTTGATGTTACCATCTTTACATCTGTAGCCTATCAACGTCATCGTCTCTGACGACCCTTAAAAGTAAACTCATCTTGTGGAAGGTTTCACG